>NZ_CP172943.1:1075000-1590000 GCF_050544075.1 Enterococcus sp. AZ188 | reverse complement strand
CCCAGTTTCCAATGACCCTCCCCGGTTGAGCCGGGGGCTTTCACATCAGACTTAAGAAACCGCCTGCGCTCGCTTTACGCCCAATAAATCCGGACAACGCTTGCCACCTACGTATTACCGCGGCTGCTGGCACGTAGTTAGCCGTGGCTTTCTGGTTAGATACCGTCAAGGGATGAACGTTCTACTCTCATCCTTGTTCTTCTCTAACAACAGAGTTTTACGATCCGAAAACCTTCTTCACTCACGCGGCGTTGCTCGGTCAGACTTTCGTCCATTGCCGAAGATTCCCTACTGCTGCCTCCCGTAGGAGTCTGGGCCGTGTCTCAGTCCCAGTGTGGCCGATCACCCTCTCAGGTCGGCTATGCATCGTTGCCTTGGTGAGCCGTTACCTCACCAACTAGCTAATGCACCGCGGGTCCATCCATCAGTGACGCAAAAGCGCCTTTCAACTTTCTTCCATGCGGAAAATAGTGTTATACGGTATTAGCACCTGTTTCCAAGTGTTATCCCCTTCTGATGGGCAGGTTACCCACGTGTTACTCACCCGTTCGCCACTCTTTTTCTTTCGGTGGAGCAAGCTCCGGTGAAAGAAAAAGCGTTCGACTTGCATGTATTAGGCACGCCGCCAGCGTTCGTCCTGAGCCAGGATCAAACTCTCATAATGATTTGTTTGAATGACCATACGGTCATTAAGCTCATAAAAATTAACTTTGCTAGCTATTGCTTGCATGTATTTGTTTCAATAAATTGAAACGTCCTACACATTGGTTCGTTTGCTTGCTTTGTTCAGTTTTCAAAGGTCTACAGTGCTGTGTTAGCAACTTTTATATCATATCAGAGCGACAATTGATTATCAACTCTTTTTTAAAAGTTTTTTTCGCTCGTTGTTTTTCAACTTCGCAGCGGCTGTCTCAGCGACTTCATTAGAATAACAAATGATTTGTTATTTGTCAACAACTTTTTTTAATTAATTTTGTTGATGTATCAACATCGATTAACTATTTTATTATTGCGACTTCGTTATAATATCATCTGTTTCATTTTTGGTCAAGTCTTTTTTGAAGTTTTTTCAAACGCTCTTTTGACCCGCTGGCTCAATTGCCAACGTTGAATACTTTATCATTCTAAGAATGAAAGAGCAAGCTTTTTTCTGAAATATTTTCAACTAAGTCGAGATAAACAAAAAAACTACCCAAAATAGGTAGTTTAATCAATATCGATCGTACGAAAACGGATCTGATTTTGATCGTCTCGTTTTAAGGTTGTTTCTTCTTTCAGATAAGAAAACTTCTTCTCATTGATCGCTGGATTCTCAAGCATTTCTTCATAACCCGCAAAAATATCATGGATATATTTTTTATAAGCTTTTTTCTTTTTGATTCTTTTCTTCATTTGGCACCGTCCTTTACGTGCTTATCTTAGCAAGCCGAAAGGATTCTGACAACCATTATCCGCATTTTCATACCAAAAATTCACTTTGACACAACTATTCCATTAATTCAGCCAAGTGACACTAATGGAATAGAATGCTTAGCTTGCGGTCAAACGTTTTTGAAAAGCCAATCGCTCTCCGTTCGGAAAAGGGAATGTTACCTCTCCTTTGTATTGATAGCCAGCTGCTTGAATATTCTTTTGCATACCAATATTAGCTTTATACGTATCGATACGTAAATCAACGATTCCTTGCTCTAATGCAACCACTTCAAGAGCTTGCAGCAATTTGGCGCTTAACTTTTGCCCTTTAAAATGAGAACTGACAACGACGCGATGAATGGATAGATATGGACCGTTTCCATCCCACCCTGCGCCGGTAATTGCGTTGTAGACAGGATCTTCACCAGAAACCAGTGCCGCAGACGCTGCGATTTTCCCATCTTTCACTAACACATAGCTTTCACCTTTTGCAATATCTTCTTTGATTTGAGTTTCTTTTGGGCCATAGCCATTTTGCCATTGTGGGGATCCTTGAGCTTTTAAAAAAGCAATGCCTTCTTCAAAAAGCGCCATCAACTCAACCAGATCATCCTCCGTTGTTTTACGAAACTTCTCCATTAAAAACCACCTTTCTTCTATAAAAAGAAGCGGATAGTAAAGCATTCAAAGTCGTTCTTAATCAATCGTTTTTAATTTCCCCTGGAACTCACTGATTGATTGATACCCTTTTTCTTTCATGATCGCTGCTAATTCTTTCGTCAATCGTTCAAAGATCACCGGTCCTTCTTTTTGCAGCTCTGTGCCGATCTGCAACATAGAAGCGCCACATAACAAATGTTCATACGCATCTTGACCATTACGAATCCCACCAGTCCCGATAATTTTGATTTCTGGCTTGAGACGTGTATAGAAAGCCCGCACATTGGCTAATGCCGTTGGTTTCACATATTCGCCTCCCAAACCGCCAAACCCATCTTTTGGTTTGATGACTACTGAGTCAGTAGCAGGATCGATAAATAAAGCATTCCCAATACTATTGATTGAATTGATATAAGTTAACGGATACTTGTTCAATATCTTAGCCATCTCATCAAAGTGAGCCAAATCAAAGTATGGCGGCAATTTGACACCTAAAGGTTTTGTGAAAAAACCAAAGACTGTTTCCAAAATTTGATCGGTCAAAGGAAAATCATAGGCAACTTGGGGTTTTCCTGGCACGTTTGGACAAGAAAGATTTAACTCTGTGATTCCTTCAAAATCACTTTCTTGGATTTTCTTCAATAACTCAATGTTTTCAGCCACGCTCATACCAGCGACAGAGAAAAAGAATGGCGCTTGCTGGGTCATTTCCTGCTGTTTTTTGATAGCATAGTCTAAGTAGTAGTCCACCCCTAGATTTGGTAATCCCATCGAATTGATGCTTCCTAACGGTAAATCGGTATAACGTGGTTCTGGATTTCCCGCACGTGCTTCTAGCGTTGCACTCTTCGTGACAAATGCCCCAGCTGCTGATGCCGCTAATTCATCTAATTCCTCGATCGTCATACAATGGACTCCTGAGGCGTTCATAAACGGATTTTTGTATGTATATTTCCCAAAATTCGTAGCTAACATTGATTCATTCCTCCAATCTTTCCAACTAGTTTACCGTTTCATTTCCTAAAATGCAATGCAATCTTCGCAAACTTTCTGCAAGCACTGACTAAAAGCAAGATAGTTAAAGACAAGCATCCAACTTAAATCCAAAAAGACTCTTCTATCAACTTTATTCAGCTGATAAAAGAGTCTAAGACATTTATTTTCTACGATAAAATCCTTAACGAATCCCCAAAGCAATCCGTGCATAACGACTCATTTTATCAGTCGTCCAAGCGGGATACCAGACTAGTTTTACTTCTGGATTTTTGACTTCTGGAATATCGCTTAGTGCTTCGTGTATCGATTCAGTCAATACGTCGGCTAAGGGACAGCCCATTGTTGTTAAGGTCATTTTGATTATGGTATTGCCTGTTTCTGCATCAAATTCGACTTCATAAACTAAGCCTAGATTCACTATATCAATCCCCAACTCAGGGTCAATCACGGTTTCCAAGGCAGCCAAGACACGCTCTTTGATTGCTTCTGCTTCTACTTCAGTATATGCCACGGTTGAAGACCTCCTTTAATTCTTGTTTCAAATAATACCTTCTTTTGCAAGATTTGTAAATGGACGATCCTTGATTATGGACGGCTTTTCTTGTGTATTTTCAGTTCTGGGAAGACCCCCGTCGTTTTAAAGGTCCGTTGTTCATCATCTGTCGCAAAACGACCTGTGATCGATTGGGTCGGCACAAAGTTAATAAACGCATTGCCGTCTGCTTCTAAAACGGCTTGTTCTAAATCGTAGATCTCGTAGCGGGTCACGACCATCATGATCATATTGCCCGGTACGCCTGAATAGCCTCCGACTGAGGGGAACAAAGTCATGCCACGAAACACATGCTTAGAAATATTTTTCCCAACAGCTTCCGCATTGGTCGTAATAATCATGGCCGTTACCTTTTGATGACTTGTGTGCAGCATGTCCACAACGTAGCTCATTGCGAAAATCGAAATGATCGTGTACAACGCACTTTCCCAAGAAAAGACGAAACCTGAGACCATGACAATAATGCCATTTAAAATAAACATATATTTACCGACTGTTTTTCCAGTCGTTTTTGATAATATCAACGAAAGGATATCCATTCCGCCGGTGGTAAAACCCATTTTCAGTGAAAACGCAACGCCGACGCCTAACAGTACGCCACCGAGCAAAGCGTTAACCAAAATATTGTCAGTGATTGCTCCTTGTGGAAGGATTATCGTTAAGACAGAAACGACAACGACATTGATAAAGCTCAATAGTGTCGATGATTTCCCGAGTTTGATGAACCCGAGAACAAAGATAGGCAAGTTTAAGAGGAAAATAAACAGCCCTGTACTAAGGTGAACGCCAAAATGTTCCAAGGCAAGTGCCACGATCAATTGGGCGACCCCGTTCATCCCAGCAGAAAGAACGTTTGCGGGAATCAAAAAGAAATTTAAAGCAATGGCTGCGGTGATACCTGACAGCAAAATAACCCCTATTTTTTTCAATCGTTCTGATTGTTCGTGCTTCGTTAATAACTTACTCACAATGATCTAGCTCCTTCACTAAAAATCTCCTTCCAAAGAATAGCAGTTTGTGTGAAAAAATGAAACAATTATTTGCAAAAATTTACTTTTCATTCCCGCATCGTTCGCCTCCATGTTAAAATCATAGGTAAGAGATGAGAGGAGTGATTGATTTTGGCAAAAGAAGCAAGTTTTGATGTCGTATCTGAGATCAACACAGAAGAAGTGAAAAACGCCATTCAACAGGCGGAAAAAGAATTGAAAAACCGATTTGATTTTAAAGGCTCCACGGTAGAAATCAAGATGGATGAGGGCAAATTGACGATTGTCGGGGATGACGAATTTAAGCTGGAGCAAATCAAGGATGTGCTCTTTGGGAAGCTGATCAAACGGAATGTACCAACGAAAAATATTCAATTTGGCGAAACGGAGCATGCCTTGGGAGCAAAAGCTCGTCAAACAGCAGAATTGATCAATGGGATCGATAAAGAAAACGCCAAAAAAATAACGACTGCGATCAAAAACGCCAAGCTAAAAGTTAAAACTCAAATTCAAGACAATCAAATTCGGGTAACCGGCAAAAGTCGTGACGATCTGCAAGAGGTGATCCAATTGTTGCGTAAACTGCCCTTGACGATCGACTTACAGTTTACAAATTATCGCTAATCAAAAAAACTAGAACAGAGTCTAACGTGTTGGTTAGGCAAAATCAGCTTTATCTGCTGATTTTGCACAACCTCTCCTGAAAGCTCTGCTTCTAGTTTTTTTCTTGCCAAAAATGAGTCAATGCCTTTGATAACTCTTGCGGCCGACGAATGTTTAAGGCATGCTGCCAGTGCAGTGGGAAAAGTTCTTGGTAACGCGGTGTCCGAAAACGTTGATCCAGCAATAACACCACGCCGCGATCGCTGACATCCCGGATCACTCGACCGGCTGCTTGCAGGACTTTATTCATCCCGGGCAGCTGATAGGCATACGCAAAGCCATCTGCCTTTTTCTCATCGTAATATTCCCGAATCAATTCTTGCTCGTGATTGATTTGCGGCAGTCCGACTCCTACCACTGCCGCACCGATCAAGCGATCGCCTTTCAAGTCGATCCCTTCAGAAAAAATTCCACCAAGGACACAAAATGCCACTAATGTTTTTGGCTGGCTCTCTTGTCCGTCTTGACTTGTTTCTAGCAAGGATGATCGTTGCCGCTCAAGAGATTGAAACTGTGCAAGAAACGCCTCGCGCTCTACTTCGTTCATGGCTGTCCCCTGAATCAAGACCTCCACCTCTGGCGCCTGTTGGGAAAATGCTGCCGCCACATCATCCAAGTAACGATAAGAAGGGAAAAAGACCATATAGTTTCCCGCTTTCGCTGCGGTCATTTGCTGGATTGCATCAACGATTGCAGGAATGCTGGCTTCACGTTGGCGATACGTTGTTTGGATATAGTCTGCAATAAAAATCCCCTGATTTTTCGGATCAAAAGGACTTGGCAGGCGATAGCGCAAAGCTTCATTGCCGCCTCCTAACACCTCTTGATAATAGGACAAAGGAGTAAAGCTCGCAGAAAACAACAGGCTGGCCTTGCCCTTATCTAACACAGATTCCAAAAACGGCGCTGGTTCAATGCAAAATTGCCGTAGTTTGATATCATAGCGGTCGATCTCCACCGTCGTTTCGTAGTGATCATCATAAAATTCACTGATCTTCAAATAATGGTTAGCTTCAAAATACACTTGCAGCACTTCTTCTTGCAATTCATGCTCAGGATTTGCCGGCAACCATTCCTTCATCAATTCAGCTACTTTGTAGAGCTGATTGACCATCGTTTCATGGGGAGCTGCTTGATGGTGATATTCCCACTCTTCCTCTTTTGCTATTTGAGCAATAGCCGCAAATTCTTTGTCAACTTTGTTTAGGGCGCGTTTTAATTTTTGCTGGTCATTGGATAGTTTCTTCTTTAATTCCTTAAATGGCTGCCGGGTAATGGTTGCCGAATACATTTCTTTGGAACGGTTGACTAAGTTATGGGCCTCATCCACTAGAAAGAAATATTCTTCATCCGGCTCCTCAAAAAATCTTCGCAAATAAACGGTGGGATCAAACAAATAATTATAATCACCAATAATGACATCGCAAAAGACACTGACATCCAGTGAAAGCTCGAAGGGACAGACCGTATGTTTCTTTCCGTAGGTCTCGATCACTTCTCGGGTTATTTGGTTCTCGTGATGCAACAGATCCCATAATGCTTCGTTGATTCGATTGTAATAGCCTTGCGCATACGCACAGTGTTCTGGCGTACAGTTTCGTTCATCTAAAAAACAGATTTTGTCTTTGGCGGTAATCGTGACACTTTTGGTTTCACTACCGTTGTCTGCTAACTTGCTCAGTGCATCTTCGGCCACTTGTCTGGTGATCGTCTTCGCCGTCAGATAAAAGACCCGATCAGCCCCTTCTTCCCCTAGCACTTTTAATGCGGGAAACAGCGTTGACATGGTTTTTCCAGTTCCAGTTGGCGCTTCCGCAAAAAGTCGCTTGCCATTTTTTAGTGTTTTATACGCCGCTGCTGCTAACTCTCGCTGCCCTTTGCGAAAGGTTTCAAAGGGAAAAGACAGCAGCTGCAAAGACGTATTGCGGACACGGCGCCAATTCTCTTGAAAAACTAACCATTTATGATATTCCTGAAGTAATTCTTCATAAAAAACAGCTAATTCTGAAAACTGAAATGTTCTTCTCGTACGGGTGGTCAGCTTTTCAGTGGTTTGATAATAAGTCAATTGTACGGCGATTCGATCGATGGGTCTCTTCGGATCATTACCTTCAGCAGTAGGTTCCGCTTCTGGTTTCTCTTGATTTTCACTGTCACTAAGCGCTGCTTGTTCATTTTCTTGTAGTAAAAACAAATAAGCATAAACCATTCCCTGGGCAAAAAACAAATCGATTTGATCTTCAGGGATATCTTCGAACGCTGGTTCTGAAGTTTTGATCTCATCGATCACCCAAGAATTAAGAGTTGCATCAAAAAAGAGACCATCGGCACGACCTTCGACAGTGATCGAATCTTTCTCAATTTGGCTTTCTCGTTTGAAAAAGACTTCTTTTTGATACGCATCCCCAGCCTCTTTTTGTAGTTGGCGATGGATACGGGCGCCTTCTTGCGCGGTATGATTACTGACTTTGCGGCTATCAATATCGCCTCGGCGCAAAATAAATTCTACGATTTTTCTAACCGCAACTTTTCCTTTATACACGTGTTCACCTTCTCGTTTGCCATTATAGCGGATAGATTACTTTTGGAAAAGCGAACAGAAACAGCTTTTCATCCTCTGCGGAGAGTATCCTATCCAAACAGGTTTTATCACCATGAAAAAACCACTTGCAACAAAACACCTACTCATCAGATAATTGACTTCATTTTTTTTTTCCAGAAAATGGGTTTGGCGAAGGATTTACAAAAAAGCCTACTCTACTCACCTAAGCAAGTAAAGCAGGGCTATTTTTGAAAGATATTTATTGATCGACTTGAATATCATAACTGACACCATTTTGGTCAAAAGCTTGTTGATTGTCTAGATCTAAGGTGAACTCAAAGGTCCGTCCATCTGCTTTGATTGTCAAATGCTTCCCTTCAACCGTGTATGATGCATCTTGATAGGTGATCTCATAAATTTGATAAGGGTCGTTGGACAACTGTACCTCTGAATGGGAAAAATGACGCTGAAAATCACTTTCGATTTGTCCTTCATACAAGGCAACATCACTAGAGCTGGCTGAACTATCTTCTAAATCTGCCATCGGCAAATACTGCTTAACGATCGTCAACTCATTCTCATGAAAATCATAAACCCCTTGGCTTTGCGGAAAGATGACACTCTCATCTTGGATCAGCATCAAATCAAGGTCCCCATTTTCAACCGTTTTTGAGGCGGAAGTAACAGTTTCAGAAACTTCTTTCGAATCGTTGATGGTTAGCTCCTCTTGGCCACAGCTCACTAAAGCGAGCGCGGCGAAGCATAGAGTGAAAAAAAATTGCAGGGATTTTTTCATAAAAAACACCTTCTTACAAAAAGTTGAGGTATACCAATCAAAACTAACGCAAGATACAGATCACACACTTTCCTCGAAGTTGGTCACGAAGAATGTTCATGCTTTCGTCAAAAACTAGACCCGTTTCAAACGAATCAACGCTTTCTTATTTTAATTAGTATAACAGCAGTTTTTTGCTAATGCGGTTTCTTAGAAAAATTTTCGAATTCCCACAATAATTCTAAGCTTTTCTCTCATCAAACTATTGGTTAGCCTTATCACCTGCCTGCCAAAGGTTGATCACAGCATCTTCACGAAGTAAAGCCTATCCGTGCCAAGCACAGGTGTATCCGTAAGCACAGCAAACGGTTCGAAGCCGACTGCTTGGTAGAATTGCGGCGCTTGGTAGTCTTGGGTGGTAACCGTCACGGAACGACACCCCGCTTTTTTACCGTGATCAAAAAGTGCTTTTATCAATTGTTTCCCGATCCCCTGATTCTGATGGCTTGGATCAACTGCTAACAATTGAATATGGATCGTATTGCCTGTCCGTTTTCCAATCACCCCACCAAGTTGATCCTGATTGTCAAAAAAAGCAAATGAAAGCTGCTCTTGATCGGAAAAGGCACTCACTGCCTCTGTTTTTTTCGTTGAATGATTTAGCCATTGACAGACTGCCTGACGATTGTCTTCTGCGTTTATCGTTTTTATCATTAATTTTTCACTCCTAAAAACCTTTCTTTGTTTCCTCTTATACTTTAAGCTATACTTATAGTCAGACACAAGTATTTGTGATCCTAGGAGGTTTTAGCATGAAAATCATTGGTTTAGTGACAGGACCCGTTCAAGAAAATTGTTACCTAATTTGGAAAGAAGATGTTTTGTTGATTATTGATCCTGGAGCAGAAGCAGCGAGATTGATCGCTGAGATCGAAAAAACAGGCGCAAAACCAGCAGCGATTTTATTGACCCACACTCATTATGACCATATCGGCGCAGTTGACCATTTGCGGGATTATTATCAGATCCCCGTTTACGTGAGTCCGCTTGAGCAAGGATGGCTAAGTGATCCTATGAAAAACCTTTCTGGCCGTCATCCTGAATTAGGAACCATCACCGCACGTCCAGCTGAATTCGAGCTAGAGTTGAAAGAGTACGAGATAGCTGGCATGTCCTTTAAGGTTGTTGCAACCCCGGGTCATTCCATTGGCAGCGTCAGTTTTATTTTTGACAATTTTGTCGTTTCCGGAGACGCCTTATTTAAAGGTAGCATTGGTCGGACAGACCTGCCAACCGGAAATTTGGAACAATTGCTGACCAGCATCCAAACGCAACTCTTTGTTTTACCGAATCAAATGGCGGTCTATCCTGGCCACGGAGAACCAACAACGATCGAAATTGAGAAACGGACCAATCCGTTTTTTAACGCATAAACGTATGACGAATCAAAAGGAGGAATAACTAGTTATGGCAAAGACGGAATTGTATGTCGTGCGTCACGGAAAAACAATGTTTAACACATTGCAGCGGGTGCAAGGCTGGTGTGACACACCATTGACTCGAACCGGTGAACAAGGCATCCACTATTTAGGCCTTGGGTTACGCGATGTGGATTTTGTAGAAGCAGTATCCAGTGACAGCGGTCGCGCGATTGAAACCATGCGTCTGATACTGGGTGAACATGTCAGAGGACCGGAGATCCCTTATCACATCGACAAACGGATTCGTGAATGGTGCTTTGGCTCACTTGAAGGGGCCTATGATGCAGAAATGTGGGGCGTTCTGCCGCGGATTCTTGATTTTCCTGATTATGATGAGATGATTGCTAATCATGTCACGTTTGAGGCGATCGCCAATGCGATCTACCACGCCGATACAGCCAATTGGGCGGAAACCTTTGATGTTTTGACCGAACGTGTCAAAACAGGGTTTGAAGATATCGCCTATCGCGTTGAGAAAAAAGGCGGCGGCAATGCGTTAGTTGTGTCTCACGGCTTAACGATCGCTTTTCTTTTGCATCTGATCAATGATGAGAACAATGTTCGTATGGATATTGAAAATGGTTCGGTCACTCGACTGATCTACGAAGACGGCAGCTTTACCATCGCCGAAGTTGGTAACACAGAATACATCAAAAAAGGCTTAGCGCTCTCTCAAGAGCTTTTGTCCTAAGAGAAACCTCTGACGGCTAATCAATTTCTTCAAGAAAGGAGCAGTTTTTGTTTTAAAAACTGCCCTCTTTTTTTAGGAAAAAGATTGGTATTCGAATCAGGAAACGGTATACTAAGAGTTGTATTTTGTCATAGAAAGGACTGGACCAATGTTTTTTACAAATTTTATAAAAGCGATTTTATTTGGGATCATTGAAGGGATCACGGAATGGCTGCCAATTAGCAGCACTGGTCACTTGATTCTTGCCGACGAATTTATCGGTTTGAATGTTACCCCCGAATTTATGACGATGTTCAATGTTGTCATTCAATTGGGCGCGATACTAGCGGTCGTCTACTTATATTTCCATAAACTGAACCCTTTTTCCCCACAAAAAAATGAAATAGAGAAAAAAGATACGTGGACGTTATGGTTTAAAGTTATTGTTGCGGTCTTGCCATCGGTTATTATCGGATTGCCGTTAGATGATTGGTTAGATGCGCACTTCTACAACTTTTTCTCCGTTTCGATCGTCTTGATCGTTTATGGGATCGGCTTTATCGTAGTTGAAAAACGAAACAAGAATAAAGCACCGAAATGTACCGATTTGAACAAATTCACCTACAAAGCGGCCTTGATTGTCGGCATGTTCCAGGTATTGGCATTGATCCCAGGAACTTCTCGTTCTGGTGCTACTATATTAGGTGCTATCATGATCGGCGCTTCTCGTTATGTTGCTGCTGAATTTTCATTTTTCTTAGGTATTCCAACCATGTTTGGTGCCAGTGCCTTGAAAATCTTCAAGTTTTTGAAAGATGGCAATGCCTTTGATTTCCAAGGAACCGTCATCTTATTAACAGGAACCATCGTCTCATTCATCGTTTCGATCATCGCGATCCGTTTCTTGATGAACTACATCAAGCGTAACGATTTTACCGTATTTGGATGGTATCGTATCGTTTTAGGAATCATTTTGATCGGCTATTGGCTGATCCAATTATAAGCAAAAAGAGCAACTCTTGTGGCACTTACCTGCCCAAGAGTTGCTCTTTTTTTGTTTGAAAGGTCTCTAGTTCCTCACGTGTTTTTGATTACCATACCGTCAATAATATCCACCGCACTTTCGGTGTCGTTGATAATTGATTCAAAACGATCATAAACATCTTTCCATTTAATGATTTCAAGAACGTCCGTTTCGTCTGTGAATAACGCTTTTTTCATTTTTGAATACAAACGGTCTGCTTCTGATTCAATCGTATTCACATCATTAATCATTTGACGCAATGTTTTTGAATTTTTGAACTTAGGAAATTCTTTTAAGGCCGTTTCAACGCCTTGTGTCGCTTGAACGATCATTCCAGCAAATAAGTTGGTTTCAGGGCGGATCTTCGTAATGACCAAATTCTCAAATAAATAAGTCAGTCCCATAATGCCATCCAAAATATCATCTAGACGCTCTGAAATGACTAGGATGTCCTCGCGATCGATAGGGGTGATAAATGAATCATATAACTCATTGGTTAGCTCAGCGATCACTTTATCCCCTTCTTTTTCCAAAGCATGAATCTCAGCTGCTGCTTCGGTCAATGCTCGTTCAGAATAATCGTTGATCAAAAGCGAAAAACGTTTGGCAGCTAAATGGCCGTTCGTCGCCAACTGCTCCATTGCTGCAAAATAATCGAATCCTTTTTTTCGTGCCATTACTTTCTCTCCTCACAAAATTAGCAATAAAAATTTGACCATTAGAAACGCAATCAATCCACAGCCAGGAAAGGTTAAAATCCAAGCATAGATCATTTCTTTTACAATGCGCCAATCAACGCTAGAAAAACGCCGAGACGCTCCAACGCCCATGATAGCGGTCGTTTTCGTGTGCGTTGTTGAAACTGGGATACCAAATACGGAAGACAAGAACAAACAGATTGCTGCAGTAACATCTGCAGAAAAGCCTTGGTATTTTTCCAGTTTTACCATATCCATCCCCACTGATTTAATGATCTTCATCCCACCGACCGATGTACCGATCCCCATGGTCAAGGAACAAAGAACCATCACCCACAGTGGGATGGCAAAGCCATTGCCGGTCTTTTCAGCAAGATTGTTGTAAAAAAGGCCTAACATGAACACACCCATGAATTTTTGTCCATCTTGGGCACCATGCAAGAAGGCATTGGCACCAGCCGCGATGGCTTGACCAACCGTAAAAATTTTGTTGGCTTTTCGCCGTTGGGTATCGCGAAAGAGCCATACGATCAGTTTCGTGATCAAAAATCCACCAATAAACCCCATTAACGTAGACACAACGAGACCGATTAAGACTTTCATCCATTCTTCACCGTTGACTGCATGTAAACCACCCAGAGCCATGGCAGCCCCTGTCAATCCCGCAATCAATGCGTGAGATTCACTGGTTGGGATCCCAAAATACCAAGCTGCGACCGTCCAAACAACAATTGAAAACAAGGCAGCGGCTAATGCGATCTGTGAGACCCGAAAACTCCCGCCTGAGTCAAAAGTCACAATATTACTGATGGTTTCTGCAACTTGCGCATTAAAATACGTCATCACCAGCACACCTAAGAAATTCATGACGACTGCCATGCCAATGGCGATATTCGGGCGTAAGACTCTCGTGGAGACAGCGGTTGCAATAGCATTCGGCGCATCCGTCCACCCGTTGACGAAAATCACCCCTAATGACAAGACAATCGTTAGAAACAAAGCGATATTCACATAGATTCCCCCATTTAAAAATTCCGAAGTAATCATAGCATAGAAAGCTCTTTCTGTGTAAACTTTTTATAACTATTCAGTAAAAAATGTGTAAAGAAGCATTTTTCAAAACCATAAAGCAAAAAATAGCACGGCCAAAAAACAAATTTTTGTGTTAAGTAAAATTTCTTTACAACTTTTATTGCAATCACTCTTGGCATTAGGTATAATGACTAGTGTTGATTTATACGTTTTCTAAACGTAATTGAACTTTTTTTTCGGAGGTGAAATACATGCCAAACATTGAATCTGCAATCAAACGTGTTCGCACAAGCGAAGCGGCTAATGCTAAGAATTCATCTCAAGTAAGCACAATGCGTACAGCAATCAAAAAATTTGATCAAGCTGTTGAAGCTGGTGCTGATAACGTAGATGCGTTATATAAAGATGCTGTTAAAGCAATCGATATGGCTGAGACTAAAGGATTGATCCACAAGAACAAAGCTAGTCGCGACAAATCTCGTTTAAGTAAAAAAATTGCAAAATAAGCAAATTAAGAAAGGCGCAGCAATCATCGATTGCTGCGCCTTTCTTTTTGACTTACTGTTTGCCATGTTTTAAAACAAATAGCTGGAACAAATACTCTTTGTCCATCTGGCCACTTTTTACTAAGTAATCATTTTCGATCAATTCGTTATAGAGTGCCGCTAATTGCTTTTCTCCAAAGCCTCGCGCTTGCTGCATCGCTAACTTCACTCGGTACGGATGAATCCCCAACGTTTCTGCGATATTGGCTTGCTGGTAGCCAATTTTCATCAAAATCGCTGCCTGTAACAGTAGACGCACTTGGCTGATCAAAATAGCATTGATCTTGATCGTCTCTTCCCCTTGCAATAATAGATCGTCATACAAGCGCAACGCATCCGATACGTTCCCCTTTAAGACATCACTGGTTAATTCAAAGACATTATGTTCCAACGTCTTAGGGATCAACTGCAAGACGATCTCTTTCGTGATTTTATTGCCGTTTCCTGCATACAATCGTAGTTTCTGTAACTCCTGCATCGCTTTTGATAGTTGCAGATCCGTTAACCGTAAAAACAAATCAAACGCCTCTCGGCTCATCTCGATGCCATCATTGGCCAACGACTGTTGGAGATACTGACGCACGTCGGCTTCTTTCATAGGTGCGACATCAATCACAACTGCGGCTTTCTTCAGCTGCTTAGTAATTTTTTTCCGTTCATCTAATTTATCGACATCTGCAAAAATCACCATTACCGATGATTCCAATGGGTCTTTGATGTAATTCAAAAAATCATCTAGGTCATGCTCAGGTGCATTGCTCTTTTTTTCAGCCGTTAAGAAAAATGGCCGCTCAACGAAAAGTAATCGCTGATCGCCAAAAAAAGGCAACGATTGGGCTTCTTGGATCACCATATCAAGGGGATCTTTCTCCATGTCAAAGGAAGCAAAATTCAGATCATCTTTCCCAACGGAAAAACGCTCCAAAAAGGCCGTGCGAACTTGCTCTTGTAAAAACATTTCACTGCCGATGACTAGATAAATCGATTGCAACTCCTTGGTTCGAATTGCTTGCAACGCTTTTTGTAATTCCATCGTTCCCCCCGCTTTCATTCTTATCCTACCATTAGTCAATCGGATAGTCTAGCAGCGTTTTTATCAAAAATGATTGTTGTTTTTCAGACCAAATAAATTGGATCATGCCTTGCTGATCGGTTCGCAAAACGGTCTGATTTACCAACGTTTCAAGCACCTCTTCATGAGGATGCCCGTACCGATTGTTCCGTCCACTTGAAACGATCCCGAATTGGGGATCGATTGCCGCAACAAACTCAGGTGCCGTCGAGGTTCGACTGCCATGATGCCCTAGTTTCAATACATCAACTTTAAGATTCGGATAATCATGAATCAACTTTTTTTCCCCTGCTTGTTCGAGATCGCCAGTAAATAAAAATGTTTTATCCCCTACCTTGGTTTTAATCACCAGCGAATCTTCGTTTTGCCCTGCACCTGATTCTGGTGCCAATACTTGCAACTGAAGGAAATCACCCACTACTTGGCCAACCGTCGTCCAAACAACGCTTGTCTGCTTAGGCAGTTCGTTTAAAAGCTTGGCGATGCGGTGATCTTGTTCACTTCCTGGTACGAGATATAACGTTTCAACGGGGATCGCCTTCATCAATGCTAGCGCATCTCCCATATGGTCCGTGTCCCCATGAGTTAGAAACAACCCGGTGATTTTCCTGACTCCCTCCCCTTTCAAAAAAGGAATCAATGTAGATTCCGCGGCAGCTTGTCGTTTGCGCTCTTGCCAGTTTTCTTTCGGAAAAGACAGAGAACCTCCAGTATCGATCACATAAACTTCGCGATTTTTTTCTGCCTGTAAAACGATACTATCGCCTTGACCAACGTCGACATAACTAATGGTGGGTAAAACGCGATTCTTCTGAAAGACGATTGGTACAACAAGCGAAAAACAGATCACCAGCAGCCACCGTTTCTTTTGGTAACAGAGCAAGCTGAGCAAACAACAACTAGCAGCCAATCCTGCAGGAACGGCACCCACCGTTATCGACACGCCTCCTACAGCGCCCACGACAACTTCCATAAGCAGCAAAAGCCCTTCAAAAAGGGCAATCAGCCCACTGATGGTTGGGAAAAGTGTCCCAGCAATGAACATTACGAAACAGGCTGGTAGCAAAACCAATTGAAAAAACGGTAAAAAGACAAACGTCAAAAAGCCCCCAAATAATGGGAATTCATAAAAGAGCGAGACAATGACAGGCGCAGCCAGCACCGTGAGGAACTGACAGCGCCAAAACCACGTCAATCCGATTGGTCGCTGCATTACTATCAAGAACGTCATCAAAAGACTTAGTTGCCCCGATGTTTGAAGCAATACTTTGGGATCAACGAATAAAAGAGCCGTTAAGACGATCCCATAATGATCACTTGCCGATAGCCGTTGTTGATAAAGAGTGGTCACTTGAGTAACCGACAATGCCAAGACAGCACGCCAGACACTAATGCCGCCGCCACAAATCCCAATTACGACCAAGAAAAAGACCCCCATTGGCAACAGCATTTCTTTTTGCGTAAACCCCAATCGGCAGAAGCATCCGCGAAACCATTTGAAAAATAAGACAACATGCATTCCTGAGATCGTAAAAAAATGCAATAAGCCACTCGCACGATACATTTGACGTACTTCTTGAAAGTCATGGTCTTTAAAACCAAAGAGCAACGCATTGATATAGGCTGCTGAGCGTTCAGGAAAGATTCGTTGCACAGAAGAAATAACCTCTGCTCGAACTTTTGCAAGCGAAAAGCCTGAGTCTGCTTCTTCCATTCCTACAATTTTCTCAATATGGACTGTGCCAATAATCGATCGACTGGCCAAATAGGCAGAATAGTCAAAGCTATGGCGATTTCGTGGTTTTTCAGGAAGAGAAAAAAATCCTTTCACCAGCAGCTTTCTTCCCCAAACGGATCGATCCTGCCATTGCTGTTTTTCAGTCTCTGAATAAACCGTGTAACGGCCAATCACTTTACCTGCAGAGGATTTTGCTTCAAATGTAAGTAGATCGCCATTGACTTTGATCGTGTCTGGCAGCACATTGACTACCCCTTGATACTCACCTTCTTGTATGTTCCCAGTCCGAGAAAGAGAAACGCGGACACTTAACAGCAACAGTCCGACAAAACAAATCATGCACAAAAATGCTTGTCGTTTTAAGACAAGCATCCCGAAATAATAAAGTGCAATGAGTCCCAGTAAGATGGACTGCCGATAGTAAGCAGTCACCGAACAAGCAAAAATAATACTAAGAAATAAAAATGAATCAGTTCTTTTTTGTTGGTTGTGCATCATTCAGCACACCAAACGAAAGTTTTTCAAAATACACCGGATCGAGTTCAACTTGGTGGACGGAAGCACCTACTTGTTGAATCAGTTCCATTGCATACTGATTGTTGCGATAGTCATTCAAATAATGGATCTTTTTGACCCCTGCTTGCAAAATTGCTTTCGTACAGGGAAGGCAGGGAAAATGCGTCACATAGATTTCCGCATTGTCTGTTGACACCCCTAATTTTGCACATTGCAATAAGGCATTCATTTCTGCATGAATCGTCCGAATACAATGGTCATCGACAACATAACAGCCATCGTCAATGCAGTGTACATCGCCACTGACGGACCCGTTGTAGCCTCCAGCGATGATTCGGCGATCTTTGACTAATGTAGCGCCGACTTCAAGTCGGGAACACGTACTGCGTAAAGACAGTAATACAGCTTGTGCCATAAAATACTGGTCCCATGGGATTCTCGTATTGCTCATTCGTTTGCTCCTTTGTCATTGATTAGTTCTATTCTAATCGAATTTCTTGAATTTTCAACCGTCATTTCTTAGTATTTCTTACATTTATTTGGTTCAGTCCGCCACTGTAATCATCTCTTTCAAGGACTCAAAGGTCTTCTCTCCGATGCCTGTGATCTTTTTTAGGTCATCAATCTGTTTAAAAAAGCCATATTCTTCTCGGTAAGCGATGATTGCTTCTGCTTTTTTGGCACCCACACCTGGCAGTTCTTGCAGTTGCTGTGCATTGGCTTGATTCAGATTGATTTGTGTCACTGCTGTTTGGCTGCCACCTACTCCTGAAGCATTCATCTCCATAAACGCTTGATCCTCTTTATGAGGGACGATCACCATCTGTTGATCTTGTAGCACTTGTGCTAAGTTTATGGCTGTTTCTAACGCCTCTTCTGTCAGACCACGTGCTTGTTCGATCAATTCATACATCCGCGCACCTGATTTCAAGCGATAAATTCCCGGTTGGTGCACTTCCCCTTTGACATCGATAACGATCTCATACTCTTCATCGTGAAGACTATCTTCTTGAAGGGCTCCACCTTCCCCCATTTCAGACGATTGACCTGCTGCATCTGCCATTGAATGCCAGTTTGTTTCTTTTTTTTGCGAGAACGGTACAAACCAGATGATCAGCAACACCATCAAAACAGCACCACCAACTGCAAATCGCCAATAGTCTTTGAACAGCTTCCATCGATCCATTTTCACCACCTCATAGATGAAATACGCAGATAATTCAGTATTATTTGGAAAACGGAAAAATAAAGACGATCTTTTTGCAGCAAAAAAATGACGGAACCAATCATAGTGCCATTTTCATAGAATGCAAATTCTTAGACAAAATGACAATGTATTGCAGAATTAGGGTGCTGTTAAGGCAAATCTTCAAAAAGCGCTTGAATCAGATTGAAACTATTGATACACTATTTGATAAAAAATCACAGGGAAATGTTGGATGTCTAAAGTAACCCAGCGTCTCAAAGTCCATGGATAAGAATGCTGCCAATGATAATCACCCTTGTGATAAATTGAACATTTCATTTGAAATTTTTCACAAAAAAAAGGAGGCCGACTTGATTAAATCGTATAGATGGCAAATGATGCATATCTTACTGGGGAGTTTCTACCTAATCTTGATGATTTATTTCACTCACACTATTTATCAAACTACATATTTAGGCATTCGGGCTTACCAAATAAATGACGAATGGTTTATAAAACGTATTTATGATGGTGGTCTGGGAGCGGATACTTCGCTGCAAATCAATGATCAGCTAGTAGAGCTCGATGGAAATTTGCCAAAAGAGAATAAACAATTAACAAATTGGCTAGTTGTCGAGCAAATCAATTCACTCACGATCCAAAGAGAGCAGCAACGAATCACTTATCGCTTTGATTCGCCCAAAACATTTCTGCCGATATTTTTTACACTTTTAGCTTTTAGTGGATCGTTAGTTTTATTCTTGCTCTTTTTTTATCGAAAACAGCTTCTTTCAAAAAGATCACGGCTTTTTTATTTATGGCTCTTTGTATTTGCGTTTATTTTTTTAGCGGCGTTTCCTTCAAGTATTGGGAATACGTTAGGTAGAGTGATTTTGATTATCTCCTTATCCACTTTTCCATTTTTCTTGAATTCATTTTTGAAGATCAACAGCTCATATAAAATAAGCAATATAGGAATCTTTCCAGCACTGCTCCTCCTATTAAATCTAGCAGCAACCTGTTATGCCGCTTTTTTTCAGATTGGCTATGTACTCGCTGAATATTTAGCAGTCGGTTTTGTTTACAGCTTGATGCTACTGATGCTTGGCGAATATTGCTTCTCTTTTTTTAATAAAAGTCACAAAAAACATAGAACAGCTACCAAAGTCAACCTTCCAGTAATTCTATTTGTAAGTATTGCCCCTTTTCTTTATTTATATGCATTCCCTATTGGATGGAGTGCACCTTACTATATGCTGGTATTTTTTATCTTTCTGCCTTTTATAGGAATTTTCCATCGCTTAGCAATTGATCGCGTCTTGAAATTTCGGTACCGTATCACAACCAGATCGATCTATCTGATACTCTCACTATTTTTAACGGTAATCGTCATTTTTATCAGCCAACTTAACGCTTACGTTCCTAATCTACTAATTATTCTTTATCTCTTCCTTTTAATATATACTCTTTTGCCGCTTCTACAAGAATTATTCTATTTAGCAAGTCGCCATAATGAACCAATGAATTCACTAGATGTATTTTTAGCAGTTGAAAAAGAACGAGAGACAATTTCAAGCTATATTCACGATGGGATCATTCAAGAGATCATCCACTTGTTACGTCAAATTGAAAATGATAGACAAACAGTGCCAAAAGAAAAAATCATCCAGCAGCTTGATGAATTGATTTATGATTTAAGAGAACTTTGCTCAGATATATATCCTCTGCTTCTGCAAGAAATAGGATTAGAAAAAACATTGGCTTCTCTTTTCGTTCAAATACAGCAAAACCACCCTGTGCTCATACATTTTGCCTATGACCGAACCATCCATTCAGATTCACCTGAAATCAACAACTTCATCTTGCGCTCAGTCAAAGAATTGCTCAATAACAGTATTTTGCATGGACATGCAACAGAACTGATAATCACAAATGCAGTTGAGGATGATACAGTAGTATTCGAAATTAGTGATAACGGAACTTTTGGACAAGACTCTCTTAGTAAAGGTCCTCATTTCGGATTAAATGTAATTAAAGAAAAGCTTTCGTTATTGTCGGGTAGATTTGTCATTCACTACTCACCTACAACCATTCAGCTTAGAATTCCAAAAAATATTTTCGAAGGAGCAAACTATGCCGATTAAACTTGCATTGTTAGACGACCACGAACTCGTCCTTGAAGGAATCAAAAATACGCTGCAAAAAGAGCCCTCATTTTCGATTATAGGCGCATTTACAAAACCAACAGATTTTTTTCAAGCTATGGCAAACCAGTCAATTGATATTGTCCTCCTCGATATGATGCTAAAGGGCACGCATGCCTTTGAGCTGATTCCTCGTATTCATACCTTAACTGATGATACTTTGCCAAAAATAATTATGCTGTCGGGTTTTTATGAACCACTTTTTCATAAGCGTGCCTTTGAACTTGGTATATGGGCTTTTTTGAGAAAAGAAGCTTCGTATGATGAATTGATCACAACGATAAAAACGGTCTACCATGGCAATAAAGTTTCCCCTGAACACCTTTTTCTTGAAAAAGACATGCGTCTCTTAAGTGAGATAGAACGGCAAGTATTAGAATTGATTTCGCAGGAACAAACCAATGAAAAAATCGCAAAAAAACTATTTATCAGTCGCAGAACCGTCGAAAACCACGTTTCATCTATCTGCAATAAGTTGAACGTACAAACAAGGATCGGTGCTGTTCGAGAAGGAATCAAACTGAATTTAATCAAATGATGAACTCCGCAAAAAAACATTCGGATAATACGGATGTTTTTTTGTTTTTGCTTTATTAAGATAACAGTACATACAAGAAAACTTTAGGAGGATCAAAATGATCGAATTGAAACATATCAATAAATTTTATGGTGAAAATAATCGTAAAATCATTGCATTAAATGATGTGAGCCTCACGATCAATAAGGGTGAATTCACCATCATTTTAGGGCCATCAGGCTCAGGAAAAAGCACTCTTTTAAACCTATTAGGCGGTATGGATCGTCCAAGCCAAGGAGAGTTTCGCATGGGAGAAAAAGAAATCTCTCATCTTTCTGATGAACAGCTTTCAGATTATCGGCGTGACGTCGTCGGTTTTATCTTCCAGTTCTACAACTTGATTCCTAGCTTAACCGCTTTAGAAAATGTCGGCATTGCACAACAACTGAGTACAAATAATGAACCAGCCTCTCACTACCTTGAATCTGTAGGGTTATCCCATAGAAAAAATAACTTCCCTAACCAATTATCTGGCGGAGAAATGCAGCGAGTATCGATTGCACGTGCTTTGGCAAAAGCCCCAAAACTCTTACTTTGCGACGAACCAACTGGCGCTTTAGATTCACATACAGGGAAAAAAATATTATTTTTATTAAAAAAAGCTGCGGTGAATGTGGATACTGCTGTGGTGATGGTCACACATAATGCAGAGTTCGCTCAATATGCGGATAAAATTATTCATTTGCATGACGGAAAAATCAAGTCGATTGAACAAAATAAGCCTCTGAAGGTAAAAACAAAGGAGTCTTGATATGAAATTTCTGTCTATAAAACTGGTTAGAGATCTTAAAAGAAATTGGACGCAATTCTTCTCCGTCTTCTTAATGGCGTTTCTAAGTGTCCTTGTATTTGTTGGGTTACAAGGTGTTTGGGGCGGTTTGGAAAAAAGCCTGGACAACTTTATTGATGCAAATGGTCTGGCAGATGCTTGGGTTTATGGTACTGGCTTTACTGAAAACGATATCCAATCAATCCAAGCACTAGATGGGATAGAAAAGACATTCTCTCAGTACGAATTTACAGTTTCTGATTTGACTAATCAAGCGCCTTCCTCATCATCAGAACGCACTTTGACTCTTAGTGCACCACTTGGAAAACCTATCGCAGAGCCTTATTTCGTTCAAGGTACTACATTCCATGAATCCCCTGGCTTTGTTTGGATCAATCACGACTACGCACAGGCGAATGATCTTACCTTAAATCAATCACTGAGGATTATGGTTGACGGTCGCGAAATTGAATTGACCATAGCAGGGATGATTTTAACAACTGATAAGCTTTTCTTCACTGGTACACAAGAGTATATTGCCCCCGACCCGAAACGCTATGGCTACGGGATTTTATCAGAAGCGACTTTAGAAATGATGCTGGAGACATCCGTTTTACCTAACGTCGTCGAAGTCTCTGGGACTAACTCTCGCTTAAGAACCGAAATTGAATCGATTATGGGGGAACGCCATATTGCGTACTATGATCAAGCAACCTTGACGGAAGTTTCTGAAGCCTTGGGCCGCGTCACTCAAATTCGAAATCTATCCTTTATGTTTTCGTTCTTGTTTATCTTACTAGCAATTCTTGCAATGTATACAACGATCAAACGGTTGATTGATACCCAAACAAAAGAAATCGCAGTCCTTCAAGCGTTGGGGTTTTCAAATAGAACAATCGGGTTTCATTTCACTAGCTTCGGCTTGATCATCGGCAGCTTTGGCATCGCCGCTG
The DNA here is from genome assembly GCF_050544075.1 of Enterococcus sp. AZ188. Classification (NCBI taxonomy): domain Bacteria; kingdom Bacillati; phylum Bacillota; class Bacilli; order Lactobacillales; family Enterococcaceae; genus Enterococcus; species Enterococcus sp. AZ188. The sequence continues at coordinate 1,566,944 of NZ_CP172943.1, read as the reverse complement.
GCTTGGCAGCAGCGCCCTTGCTTTCGCATTTTGTTTTAGAAACGCAAAAGAATATTCTATCTCTCCCACACTGGACAGTTTCCTACAATTCCCTTTCATTAATCGTTTGTCTGCTCGTGTTAATCATTTGTATGGCTTCTGCTTATTTTGCTTCTGATCAAGCATGTACTGGCCTGCCAGCGGACTTCCTTAGAGGGAATACAAAAGGCAAGAGTGCCCATTTGTTACTAGAAAAGCTTTCGTTCTTCTGGAACCCGTTAAGTTATGAAGCCAAATGGGGGTTTCGCGATGCTGCTTCTAACAAAATGAGAGTTTTAATGGGGATCATCGGAGTTGCTGGTGGTATGATGCTGATCACAGCCGGACTAGGCATGCCCCAATCCATCAACCACTTAGTTAACAAAGCTTATACAGAGGATTTTACTTATCATCAACGAATAAATACTAGTGATTCAGCATTTTTGGAAGAATCCTTTGGACAAGAGGTGCAAATTTTGCCTACCCGTTTTGCACCTGATGACGGCTACAATCGCTTACTGATGATCATTGATCAAGGGGATTTTGTTCATATGAAAACAACTGACAATGAGTTGATCACTCCTGGCGGTATTTATCTAACAGAAGGTTTTGCTAACAGAGCGGGCATTCAAAAAGGCGATCAAATAGAAGTCTTTCCTGCATTTCATGAAAGCTCATTTCGCTTTGAAGTATCTGGGATCATAACTAGTGAAACGAACCAAGGTGCTTATTTGTTAAAAAAAACTTGGCTGGAAGCTGGTGGGACTTTTCTGCCTCAGACGCTTTTAGTAGACGAGGAAACTGCTGAAGCATTGTCCGGCAATCCTGCAATCACATCAACGATTGCGCGACAAGATCAAATGGACAATGCGTATGAATTTGTTGATAGTCTAGGAGGGATCTTTACAATGATCATTGCTTTTGCAGTTTTGTTAGTCATCGTTGTCCTATACAATTTAGGGACGCTAAATTTTGTTGAACGAACTCGTGACTATACGACATTAAGCGTCCTTGGCTTTAGAAAAAAAGAACTTCGCCGAATCACCATGATTGAAAATGCTGCAACAACGATGGTTGGCTGGCTGATTGGAATTCCTGCAGGAAGTTGGTTCCTTTCACAGTATGTAAGCACCTTTTCAACCATTACGATTGAATACACCGCCCACTTCACCTGGATTAATGTCGCAATCGCCTCTATGATTGTTTGGCTTAGTTCGTTAAGTACAACATTTCTTGTCAGCCAACGGCTTAAAAAACTAGACTTGGTTTCTGCATTGAAAAATGTTGATTGATTCTCTGCAAAAGGAGGCACATCTATGATTGGTTTCTACGATTACACCGTCTTTCTAACCTATTTAAAGTTTTTTTGGAGGTATCGGTATTTATAGCACTTCAGTTTTCTGCATCTCTTTTTTCTTCTCTGTTCATTGACCACGATTGCTGCTTTTTTAATCGAAAAAGTGAATTGGGGTCTCTTTGGTACTTTCGGTATGTACTGGCTCGGACTAATTTGTGACTCATCACTAATTTTTTTCGTCATTGACAGTCTCATTCGGATATCTGGGAATATAGGAACGATCAACATTTCTGAAAAAGGAAAGCTGCTGATTGGTATAGGGTCGATCGTTTTAATCATAAGCTACTTGATTTATGGGATTGTGTCAGCAAATCGTATTGTCCATACGACGTATGAAGTAAAGATTGAGCTTGATGCTGCTAACGCAACAATCTCAAATGAGCAGTGTTTTTTAACTAATCAGTTTCAAGCAATTCAGGAATTCACGACGCCGATCCTCGGTGATACAACGTTGTATAATATGGCTGTTCGCTGGTATCGATCGCAATACCGATCCCGAGAAATTGATACTCATCGTTTAGAATCGTTGCCCGATGTCCCTCTGAATTCATTAAACCTTGATGGGCGTAAATACTGCTGGCTTGGCCAAATGCCAAATTCTCCCCTGCAGCAGTGAAGCTGATCCCGTCTTCTTGCATCCGATCAAATGGAGTCGATCCATCTAACCCAATATGGTCAAAATATCGATGTTCTGCCATGTCTTGGCTATGCTTCACGGCAGTCTCACTGGTTGCTTCACTGAATCCAAGGGGCGACAAACCAAATTTCACTCGGGTGGCATTCGTTAATTCAAATAACTGTGTTCGTAAGCCGCTTAAAATGGCGGCTTGATTTTGGCGAAAATCATTCGCATGGCGTGTTTCTAACGAGCGATTGATGATTTGAATCGCAGTCACTGTATCTTCGGCATGAACATCATAGAAAAAAGTAATCAATTGATCGTCTTGTAGGAACAGATCATAGTCGGCATCGGAATCGATGCGATACCGTCTTGATCCTCGTTGTAGACTTTCTTGGCGCGTACCCATCTGATTACGAACGCTGGCTTTTGAAGACCCGATACCTAGCGTGTCATCGATAAGAATCGTGTCTTGATTCGTATAGATCCCTTGCGCAATATCATGTTCATCGTACATCACCATCATGAAGTTACGAAAATCATCGTGATAGGAAGTCCAGTTCAGTCCATATCGATTCGCTGATTCATTGATCGCTTCTCCAAAGGTTTCTTCGATCACTTGTCGTGATTCATTATATAAATATGTCTGGGCAGGTGTTTCTGCCGATGGCCTGGCTGAAGTGTCTTGTGAAGGAGAAAATTGGGACGAGAGAGATTGAGTGATCTCGTTGAGTCGAGCATCCCGAAATGCCAAGCGCCCGTCTTGCCATGTAATCATCTGGCTCACAAAATAAAGAAGTCCGATGAGAAAAATGCTTTTGATTAAGAATTTTATTTTTTTCATATGACACCTCCGTCAATGAATCATTATGTGTTAGCTGTAGCGCGATCGTTTATCCACTCATTCATCCCTAGATTGGATCGCTGATAAACCGTCCTGCCTTTTCTAAAGACTATCATTCCTGTGGAAAATTGACCAGCTGCAGCATGAAACTTCTTAGATGGTCTATGTCTTTTTAAGCTCCTGTTAAGAAACTTTTTTACTCACGAAAACTTTGCAGCGCCATCGAACGCTCCATCAATGGATTGGCAATTTTAGCTAAGGTATGACGATCGTATTCTTCTGGTCGCTTGATAGTGAGGTAAAGAATAAACTGTGGATCATCCGTTGGATAGATCGAGACCGCCGAATAAATATAATCAAACTCTCCTGTCATGTAACCTTGACCATTCTCATTGGCGATCTGAGCAGTCCCAGTTTTGACAGAAATCTCATGGTTCGTCAGTTGGTATACATCATAAGCGGTGCCATAGCGTTCATCCGTCACTACATCGGTCATGTATTCCAATACAGCATCAGCCGCTGTTTGTGAAATAGGCTGAGAAACGACTTCTGGAAAAACTTGGGTCTCTTCTCCCACTTGCCGAATCAATTGCGGACGAATCATCTCGCCACCATTGGCAAATGCGCTAAATAACTGCATCATCTGCATCTGATTGACCCCAATCGCATGGCCATAAGAACTCATGGCATAATCCACCCGATTTCTTGAAGGTAAGATACCAGGCACCTCACCGGGAAGCTCACTTCCTGTAACTTTCCCTAGTCCAAAATCAGTTAAATACTGCGCCCATGCATCAAAACCGATCCGTTGCTGAAGTCGAACCATCCCAGTGTTGCTTGACCAAGCTAACGCTTGCCGCATCGTCAACTCACCATTTGCTCCTGAGTCGTGGTCGTTGATGACTCGATCTTCAATCTGCATACTCACAGGATTGTAGCGTTCCGTCGGATCAAAAACACCTTCATCAATCGCTGCCGCAACGGTTGCCAGCTTCAAGGTCGAACCTGGTTCATACATCTCTTCCGTAAAAAGATTACGCCAAATAAAGTGCTCATCCGCAATTCCTTCTTGGGTCTCTGGATGAAAACTAGGTCTTTGAGCCATCGTTAAAATCTCTCCAGTTTTCGCATCCATTAATAAAGCCGTCAGATTCTCTGGTCGTGTTTGTTCCATAACCTCATCCATCACTGATTCAGTGAATAACTGCAGATGAGCATCTAATGTCGTCCAAACATCGTTCCCATCTACGCCTTCTTCTACCATTTGATTGGTTGCAGGAACAGGATTCCCTGAAGCATTGACTTGAAAAGACTCTCGCCCATTTTGATTCTTCAAAAAGTCGTTCAGTACATATTCTAATCCAGAAACTCCGACTCGAATTTCATCATCATCTGACGTTGTCCCTATCAAATGTGAAGAAAAGATGCCATTCGGATAGCTGCGACTTGAACGAGCATCGAAATAGATACCATTGATTCCAGCTGCATCAAACGCCGCTTCGATTTGATTTCGAGTGGTCACACTTAGACCACTGCCAACATTGCCAAATTCCACTTGAAAGACAGACGGGTCTATTTGATTCGCACCGTCTGTCAAGATAGACAAAACTTGCTCGTTAGAAATAGGTAAATACTCCGAAAGAATCGTTGCGGTCTCCTCAAAGCGCGCTCTGTCTAAATACATGGGTCGGCCATTATCAATGTAATCTTCAGAAAGAACCGCTCGAACAGTATAGGAAAGAATATCTTGTGCGATCACTGTCCCCTGCCGATCAAAAATCGCCCCTCGACTTGTTTCGATGGATCGTGAACTATAATACAAACTTTCTATTCTTTCAGACAAAGAGACGCCAGCAATCACGCCGACTTGAACAATGTAAATCAAACGTGCAGAAAACCCCATAAAAAGCGCAAGACTGATTATGTATAACCAATGACCGACTAGCTTACGATTTTTCTTCGCTTTTTTCTTTTTGACTATATGATAGTCATACATCGCCAAAGCGCCCCTTTCGATCGAATATACCTCTATAGTATTGGGTATTTGTGATGATCTTGTGAGGGAAAGAACAATTATTTTTCAAAGAGTCATTTTCTTATTAATTCAGCGATTATGCTGTGATATACTTTAAAAAATATAAATTATTTTTAAGGATGTGAATAAAATTGCAAAAAATATTGATTGTCGATGATGACACTCATATGCGTGCCCTAGTGAAAACTTATGCGGAGATCGAAGGGTATCTATGTTTTGAAGCATCAGATGGAAAAGAAACTTTGGAAAAATTAACCAATCATTCATTCGATTTGATTCTCCTAGATGTCATGATGCCGGGAAAAGATGGCTTTCAGACGCTTTCGGAAATCAGAGGTAGCTGTAACACGCCAGTCATCATGATTACCGCTCGAAAGGAAGAGTATGACAAACTCTTTGGCTTCAATCTTGGTGCCGATGATTACATCGCCAAGCCATTTAGCCCTAAAGAGCTGATGGCTCGCATCAAAGCTGTGTTGAAACGAAGTAGTCAATTTCAGTTCGAAAAGATCGTTTATGGCGATCTCGAAGTCAATGTTTTTTCTCATACTGTAACGATCAAAGGGAATCCTCTGCCACTTACGCCAAAAGAATTCGATCTGCTGGTCTATTTGACAAAAAATAATCATATTGCTTTGAGCCGAGAATCAATTTTAGAAGGTGTCTGGGGCTTCGATTATTTCGGTGATACCAGAACAGTGGATACACACATCAAGTCCTTGCGAGAGCGTCTAGGGGATTACCGAGAGTTGATCCAAACGGTTTGGGGCGTTGGGTATAAATTTGATTATGAAGACTAGTCGGTTAGGTTTTACTTACATCAAAAGTAAATTACTCGTGCGGCTTTGGTCCGCCAATATGCTGCTGGTCGTCATTGGCATTGCTTTTTTATGGACTGTTCAAATTTTGCTCTTTGAACCAAATTATATCAATGTAACAAAAGAATCACTTTTAGAAACAGTTCAAGAAACAGCTGCCGCTGTTGAAGAAATGGCAGTAGATCCAGATGATTTACCAGAAGATCCATTGCTTTTCCTCAGTAAAACGATCGTTGGGACTCTTTTTTTAGTCGACGAGTATGGCGAAATTCTGGCGGCATTTAACAATGGACAACAATTAAACATAGATGGGTTGAGCAACGAATACAGCTGGTTGTTATCTCATGCACCCACTGTCCTTAACGGTGAGAGCCTTAGTGCTGTAGAAGACTTTGAAAAGTCTTCTGCCATTCTTATTGGCGTTCCTACGACTCTTTTCCAACGCCCAGCTGCCCTTTTGCTCTCCAATACGATCACTCAAATCGAAGCGCTTCAAAGCATGAATCGACAGCAACTCTTTCTATTCACCATCATATTAACAATTTTTGCATCAACGATCTCCTTTTTTTTAGCACAGCATTTTATTCGCCCGATCAAAACCATCAAAGAAGCCATCATCCGCTTAACCAACGGAGAGCTTTATTCCGTACCCAAACTAAACCGTGGCGATGAATTAGGTACACTTTCTGAATCTGTTGCGGACTTAAGCACAGAACTTCAGCGAGTAGACGTGTTGCGAAAAGAAGTGATTGCCAATGTTTCTCATGAACTACGATCCCCCCTCGCGTTGATCACGGGTTATGGGGAGATGGTACGTGATGTTTCTGGAAGTGACGAACGCCTTCGAAAAGAACATATGGAACTAATTATCAGCGAAGCCCACCGTATGAGTGCCATGGTTGATGACATCATGGATTTCTCTATCATGCAAGCAGGCTACACACAACTTAAAAATGAAATCTGGAATACATACGAGGTGGTTTCCTCCGTCGTTGCCTACGCAAGAGGGATCGCCAATCAATATGACATCACTGTCGATTTTGAAGCAGATAGTAAGAATGGAATTGCTCTTTTTGATCGCATCAAAATGGAACAGGTTTTGCGTAATTTAATAAACAATGGCATCAACCATACACCTAAAAACGAGCGTCTTTTGATCAAATTAACGAATACATCTACAAGAACAAAAGTTGCTGTCATCAATCCCGGAAAAGATATCCCTCCAGAACAACTCGAACTCATTTGGGAAAGATACCAACGCGTCCAACATCAAGCAGGACATAAAGAAGGAACCGGCATCGGCTTAGCGATCGTGAAAACCATTTTGACTTCTCACGCCTTCGATTATGGCGCTGAGTCGAAAAATGGCGTGACTTCTTTTTGGTTTGTTGTGCCGAGACTAGAAGACCAATGAGAACCACGTTTATACCGTTCATCATAAGTAATGAATGTCTTACTTTCTTTGCACAAAAAAAGCCTTGATTTCTCAAGACTTAATGATTTCTTGTATTTCAGCCATGGATTGGACAGTATGGTCGGCGGATACATCTTTTAAGAGACCTTCTATATCATAAAATATCGTCTTGACACCTGCTCCTTGTCCTGCAAAAACATCCATCGTACGATCGCCGATCATGACGGTCTGATCTTTGTCTAAATGATATTTTTCGACAAGATAAATCAATGAAGTTGGATCAGGTTTACGGGGAAAGTTGTTTTCCGGTCCTACGATCTCAACGATCAGGTCTGCCATCTGTTCTTTTTCTAACAGCTCTTTTGTTGAAACGACATCGCGGTGGGTCAAAATGTAGTTCTTGCCACCAGCAGCAACCACGGCTTCTAATGTTTCTTTGGTTCCTACAAAGGAAAGCGGCAAACGATCATCCAGCGCTTCATTTGCTTTGAATGCTTTAGTGAACTCTTGAAAATCTAAGTTGTATTTTTCAGCAACTTTTTTGGAAGATGAATCTTTCAATATATAATAAATCTCCGCTGGATCTGGATCGAAGCCATACTCCTTCAATGTCTTAATAAAAGCTTTTAACATGATTGGGTAGCTGTCGTAAAGTGTTCCGTCAAAATCCCATATGTAAGATTGGTACATGATATCCCTCGTTTTCTCCCTTTTTCAAATGAATGAAAGTTCCATTCATTTTCTGTAACTCTAAAAAGTTTACCACACTTTGTTTGGTTTGTCTTATTTATCAAGGGATTTCCTCCACAAGAAAAAACGCCATTGACTATACAATACTTCCGCTTGCACAAACCTACATGCAAGCGAATGTATTGCAGAACAATGAACGTTCCTCCTTACGAAAAAATTACCAGCTACCAGAAACACCGCCACCGCTGCTACTTCCTCCGCTAAAACCGCCAAAATCATTCGAAGAACTTTGTGTATCGGCAATGACTTGTTCTTGATGGGACACGTGATTATTCATCATCACAAAGAACAACGCCATATTCATCCCATGCGGGTCATACTCTTGGCGAGCATTATTTAAAACTGCTGCTCGATCAGAAGCATCAAATGAGGATAATTTGTTTGCTAAATCTGGGTGATTTTGATAAACCTGTTTCAAGTCAACTTGGAACAAGGCATCTGTTTTCACTTCCGCTAGAACATTAGAAACTTCTTTCGGAATGGCTTGTACCATCTCAGCATAGGTCGCTTTTTCCGTCACAAGTTGCGCTAAATAACGCCCCTGCTCATTGCGTCTTCTGATCTCTTCTTTGGCTTGCTTAGCTATTTCTGCTCGATACGCATCTGCTAAAGGCAAATTCTCAGGTAACACCGCATCAGATAAATCATAGTCTGCCATCCGTTCAGACACTTCCCTGCCTAATTGGGCTTCATAGGTTTTTAAGGTGTCATGTTGTGTAAGGATCACCTGACCGAAATGTTTGACCGTGGTTTTTTTCTTCATCAGCAAGTTTGAAAAATAAGAGCCAATTGCTGGATTCGTCAAGGCATGTTGGATAACTCGTTTATCCGCAGTCGACAATCCGGTGATCGAACTCAATTTCGCTGGCACGTAAGTACTCGTCACATACTGCGTAAATGCTTGTTGACAATCTTTTGCTGTCTGATACTGATGGTAACGCTGATAGTTCTTTCTATTGCTAGCCCATTTCAAGAAATCTTTCTGTTGGAAGTGACTATCTTCTAACAGATGTTTCGGCAACGGCAGGTGCTCTTCAAATCGCCGTTTGGTTTTAAGATGGCGAAAACTGATGAACCCGACAAGGCCTGCAGCTGCTGCCGCTACGACACCACTGACGATTTTTCCAATAGTGAACCACATTTGCTTAGTGGCTTCTGCTTCTTGTGCCTGTTTTTCTGCTAACATTTGATTGCCATCTTGATAAATCGTCCCTAATCCAATCGTTTCATCCGCTTCTTTCATTCGCTGATAGACTTCATTAGAAGCTGCCAATATCGCTGTATCATAATCTTCATCTCGTAATGCGTCTTTGGCATCTTCATCCACTAAATCATCTTCCGATAGCTCACTGAAGACATAGGATAGTCCATCGCCATAACCCAGACGAAATTCACGATCATCAATGGCAAAGAGAAACAATAGTCCATTATTGTCCTCTGGATTTCCTAAACCATATTCATTGAACAGTTCCAAATTACGCTCTTCAATCGATTGCCCATCTAAGGAAGGGATCGTGATCACAGCATATTCTGGCGCGCCAGTCAATGATTGGAACCCCTCTTTATTCAAGGCATCGATCTGTTCGATCGTCTCTTGTGAAAGGACCCCGGCATCATCGCGAACAAATGTCTGTCCAAAGGCAATTGATGGTTGAAGGACAAAAAATCCCATCAAACCAACAAAAACCAACATCCCAAGTTGGAAGATTTTCTTCATTTTACCACCCCTTTTTATCGTGTTATCTTTCATTGTATTCGATTCCAAACAAAAAAACATCCGCCTTAGGAATGAAAAAAATAGTAACAGGACCAAAAAACCTTTAAAAGACAGCATTCTGATTAGTCTTTTAAAGGTCACTTTATCATATTTTCTTACAAAATGAACACGAGCTAGTTTTTAAATGAATGGATCGGTGCGGGAATACGGCCGCCACGCAAAATGAAATCAGTAGACTTCGCAGGATTGGTTTTCATCACTGGCGCTGTCCCTAATAACCCACCAAACTCGATGCGATCGCCGATTTCTTTGCCTTTCGCTGGAATGATTCGGACAGCTGTCGTCTTGTGGTTGATGACACCGATCGCTGCTTCATCCGCGATCATTGCGGCGATCGTCTCAGCCGAAGTATCTCCCGGAATCGCAATCATATCTAAGCCGACAGAGCAGATCGCCGTCATGGCTTCAAGTTTTTCTAAATTCAATAAACCAGCTTCTACTGCTTTGATCATTCCTGCATCTTCAGAAACGGGGATAAAAGCACCCGACAGACCACCAACATGGTTGCAGGCCATTACGCCGCCTTTTTTGACTGCATCATTTAACAATGCCAAAGCAGCTGTCGTTCCGTGGGTACCGACAGATTCTAAGCCCATTTCTTCTAAAATCAATGCCACACTATCGCCGACTGCAGGAGTTGGCGCCAGCGAAAGATCGACGATCCCGAATGGAACGCCCAAGCGCTCTGAAGCCACGCGCCCGACCAATTGCCCCATCCGCGTGATCTTGAAAGCTGTTTTTTTGACTGTTTCCGCCACGACATCAAAGGACTCGCCTTTGACTTTTTCCAAGGCACGTTTGACGACACCAGGTCCGCTGACACCGACGTTGATTTCCACATCAGCTTCACCGACCCCATGAAAAGCCCCCGCCATAAAGGGATTGTCTTCCACTGCATTCGCAAAGACGACGAGCTTCGCACAGCCCATATCTGATGCCTCAGCCGTCTTCTTGACTGTTTCTCCCATCAGACGTACTGCATCCATGTTGATCCCAGCTTTCGTTGATCCAATATTGACCGACGAACAGACAAAATTGGTTTGAGCCAAGGCTTCTGGAATCGATTCGATCAATGCAAGGTCGCCGCCTTGATAGCCTTTTTCTACTAGTGCGCTATAGCCGCCGATGAAATTTACTCCGACTTCTTGCGCCGCTCGATCCAAGGTCTTCGCAACTTTGATACAGTCTGCGGGTGTCGGCTGGCAAGCTGCCACTACGATCGCTACAGGGGTAACCGAAATCCGCTTGTTAATAATCGGAATGCCATATTCACTTTCGATCTCTTCGCCGACTTTGACAAGATCTTTCGCTTTTGTTGTAATTTTTTGAAAAATTTTCTCACAGGTACGATCAATATCGGCGTCGATACAATCCAATAATGAAATCCCCATCGTGATCGTACGAATATCTAAGTTTTCTTCTTCCACCATGCGAATGGTTTCAAGTATTTGATTTGTCTCCATAGTGCCTCCTATAATTTATGCATGGTATCAAAAATCTCTTGATTTTGAATGCTGATTTTCACACCTAATGCCTGACCTATTTGGTGAAGCTCCTCACGAACACCGTCAAAATCCTGATTGGCATCCATGTTTAAAAGCATCATCATCGTGAAGTAATCTTCCATGATCGTTTGGGACACATCTAAAATATTGATTTCTAATTCTGCTAATTTCTGGCTGACACCGGCGATGATCCCAACCTTGTCTTTTCCAATAACGGTTAATACGGCTTTCATATTCTCCCGCCTTTCATTAAATTTTTCTTATTATAGCACAACAAAACCACATTTTCGATGTAACATCAAACGAAAATGTGGTTTATTCTTTAAATGTTCGTTATTACGCCCGTTCAATCAAGTTTGCTTGGCTATCAAACTCATAAATGATCGGCTGTGCGTTAGGAATATCGATCGTATCCATGTCATCTTTGGGCACGTCCTCCAAGTATTTGACTAACGCCCGCAAACTGTTCCCATGACCAGTAATGAGAATATTCTTATGATCTTTAAGTAACGGAACCACCTGATCTTGCCAAAATGGAACCACTCGGGCCACGACCATTCCCAGATTTTCTCCCTTAGGAATCAAGCGAGGATCCAAAGAATCGTAGCGTCGATCGAAATCATTTTCCTCCACATATAAAGGCGGTTCATCATATCCTCGACGCCATTTTTGCACCTGTTCTTTTCCATATTGTGCCACCATCACATCTTTATTGACCCCAACCAGTTGCCCATAATGACGCTCGTTTAAGCGCCATGTTTTGTGTACAGGGACCCAAAGCTGATTGCTAGCTTCCAAAACGGCATCACACGTGATGATCGTTCGTTGAAGCACAGATGCAAAGGCAAAATCAAAAGTAATCCCCATTGCTTTGATCTGTTCCCCTGCTACCCATGCTTGTTGCCGGCCTTTCTCGGTCAGCGAAACATCCAGCCATCCTGTCCAATAATTTTCGAAATTTGCTTCACTTTCTCCGTGTCGAATCAATACGACCTTCATCCTACCGCCTCCTCTTCACTTTTATTATCGCAAGAAATCAAAAAAATGTCTTATGTTTCGTTTTTTTTGGCTTCTTCTGAGACCATTTTCCATTTGTTCATTCAGTGTGGTCACATTTCTTTATTATCGGTTTTTTTCAAAGTGAAAGATCGAATATATATGTTTAGAAAAAAGACGCTGTGCCTTCTTCACATTGCTCTTGGTTGGATTGCAAAAAAATTGAATAAATGGTTTTACGCTCTACAACATTTTTTGACTTTTTTTCTCTGACTTATTGACTTCAACTGATGTTATGCTATGATAGTTTCTATCACTTATATGTATTTTTATACATTTATTAGTTATTATTTGCATTTTTAATAGATGCGCAGAAAAAGTTAAAGGGGCGTTTACATGAAAAGGTTTAGTAAGGGTACTGTTTTATTAGGGATCATCACAGCATTGCTGCCGTTTTTCTTTGTCGGACAAGCACATGCAGAAGAAACTGATCCAATCTATGAAAAAGTCAAAGAAAATGGTGTATTAGTCGTGGGTTTATCTGCCGATTATGCACCTTATGAATTCCGTGCCAATGTTGACGGAAAAAATGAAATCGTGGGAATCGATATTTCCATTGCCCAAAAGATTGCAGATGACTTAGGGGTCGATCTGAAAATCGAGGAACTTGGATTTGATGCGTTGTTAGGGGCGTTAAAAACAGGCAAAATTGATGTCGTCATCTCTGGGATGGCTGCTACGGATGAGCGCCGCAAAGAAGTCAATTTCACTGACACCTATATGGAAGTCCAACAAACTGTTCTGGTTCGAGCGGAAGACGCGGATCGTTTCCAATCGACGGCTGATTTTGATGGTGTGGCTGTCGGTGCACAACGACAAACCACCCAAGAAGAGCTGGCAAATACAGAATTGACTGGCGCGACTGTCACCTCTTTGCAAAGGGTGCCTGATTTGATCACCAATCTAAAATCACGCAAAATTGATGCGATCGTGATGGAAGGTCCCGTTGCCGAAGCATATGTGACGGCGAATGATACCTTGGCATTAGCCGAAAATGTCACGTTTGAAAACGGTGTGAAGGAGACCGCCATCGCCATCTCGAAAGAAGCGCCAGTTTTACTGGAAAAACTCAATTCCTCCATTGAAACTATCATTAGTAATGATCTTTTAAGCCAATACAAAGAAGATGCCTATCGATTGATGTTTACCGAAGAAGGCACGATCGATGAAGAGCAAAGCTTTTGGGAAAAATATCTGCCTTTTTATATCACCGGAACTGGCTATACCATCTTCCTAGCCTTGGTTGGGGTATTATTCGGCTCTATCGGTGGCAGTTTGTTAGCCTTTATGAAGCTTTCTAAATCAAAAGCACTGAAAGTCATTGCCGCTGTCTATATTGAATATGTTCGAGGAACACCTTTGTTAGTACAAATATTTATTGTATACTTTGGAACAGGCGTGTTAGGCTTAGAGCTTTCGAAATTAGCTGCCGGCTGTATTGCCTTAGCACTAAACAGTGCCGCCTATGTGGCAGAAATCATTCGTGCCGGGATCAATGCCGTCAACAAAGGACAGCTGGAAGCCGCTCGTTCATTAGGAATGAATCAGATCCAAGCGATGCGCTTCATCATTTTCCCGCAAGCCATCAAAAACATCTTGCCTGCTCTAGGAAATGAATTTGTCACGGTCATTAAAGAGTCTTCGGTCGTATCGGTGATCGGTGTGTCTGAACTGATTTTCCAAACAGGCGTCGTTCAAGGGGCCAGCTTCAAACCGTTTTTACCATACGTTATCGTATCATTGATCTACTTTGTATTGACCTTCGCCCTCTCACGTCTCTTGGGTGTTGCTGAAAGGAGAATGAAAACTAGTGATTAAAGTTGAAAAATTAGTGAAAACATTTGGCGAGAATACCGTCTTAAAAGAAATCGATCTTGAAGTGACACCTGGTGAAGTCGTTGTGATCATCGGACCATCAGGAAGTGGAAAAAGTACTTTCTTACGCTGCTTGAACCTTCTTGAACAGCCGACCGGCGGGAAAATCACCTTCGAAGGCAATGATTTATTGGCAAAAGGGGTGAAAATCGATCAGATTCGTCAAAAAATGGGAATGGTTTTTCAAAGCTTCAATCTATTCCCTCATAAAACGGTGTTAGAAAATCTGACTATCAGCCCGATCAAAGTCAAACAGCAAGAGCAAGCCGCTGCCGAAGAGACAGCGAAAGGATTGCTGGAGCAAGTTGGCTTAGCTGAAAAAGCGGATAGTTACCCCTCTAGCCTTTCTGGCGGGCAGCAGCAACGGGTCGCTATTGCTAGAGCGTTGGCAATGGATCCTGATGTAATGCTCTTTGACGAACCAACATCGGCTTTGGACCCAGAAATGGTCGGAGAAGTGTTGACGGTCATGCAAGCTTTAGCAGAAAAAGGCATGACGATGGTGGTCGTTACCCACGAAATGGGCTTCGCTAAAGAAGTTGCCGATCGTGTCATCTTTATGGCTGACGGTATCATTCAAGAACAAGGAACACCCGAACAAATCTTTGAGCATCCGCAAAATGCGCGGACACAGGATTTTTTAAGCAAAGTTTTATAGAAATTGGAGATGACAAAATGAACCGTCCGTTGATTGCAGAACGTTTTTTACAACCAGAAGAAAATCTTTTAATGGAGATCGCCACTCTTGCGAAGAAAACCCCAAATTTGATTGATTTGTCGATTGGTGATCCTGATTTGATTACAGATGCGACGATCATTGAAGCAGCTTTTGCTGACGTCAAAGCGGGTCATACAAAATACACCGCTTCAGACGGTAGTGCTGATTTTATCCAAACTGTCGTTGATTTTTATCAAAAGCAATACCAGCTTACTTTTTCTCCTAGCCAAGTACGAGGAACTGTCGGTGCATTGCATGGCATGTACTTAGCTTTGGCTGCCATCATTGATCCTGGTGATGAAGTGATTATTCATGAACCATACTTTTCACCTTATAAACAACAAGTCGAACTAGTCGGTGGTGTGCCGGTCTTTATCCCGACCTTTGAAAAAGATGGCTTTCAAATCGATGTCGAGGTCTTAAAATCCGCCATCACTGAAAAAACTCGGGCGATCATCATCAATTCACCAAACAATCCTACTGGTGCTGTTTTTTCTCCAGAAACTTTTGAAAAAATCGCAGCAGTTGCCATTGAACATGACTTGCTGATCCTCTCGGATGAAGTCTATGAAGCCTTTTGCTTTGATGATACCTTTGTACCGATGGCAGCCTTCGCACCTGAGAACACCATCACATTCAGCAGTTTCTCAAAAGCCTTTGCCATGACTGGCTGGCGGATCGGCTACATGATCGCACCTGAATCGATCAATCTTACGGCAAAACTGATCAATGAGGCGATCGCCTATTCGGCACCAACCCCTTCACAACGGGCAGGTATTTACGCATTGAATCACTATGATACCCTCGTGCCGCAAGTGGTTGCTGTCTTTAAGGAACGACTGACTTACATTGAACAACGGGTTGCTGAGAGCCCATTCCTTTCCTTATCCCCTGTCAAAGGAAGCATGTATGCCTTCATCAACATTGAACAAACAGGGTTGGACTCTGTCAGCTTTGTAGAGAAATTATTAAAGGAAACCAGTGTGCTGATGATCCCTGGGAAAGCCTTTGGAGAAACGACCGGCGATGGCTATGTTCGCTTAGCTGCCACCCAATCGTTGGACTTGTTAAAAGAAGCTTTCGACCGGATTGCCGCGTGCTCATTTGAATAAAGAAAATCCCACACACTAGTAGTGAGTGGGATTTTTATTGTTGATGGACACGACCAACATTTAGCAGCTGTTTCGCTAAATCACAAGTTTCATGTAGAAAAAGGGACAGAAGAATCCGATTTGATTCTTCCATCCCATGACTATCTACTCGTTTTTACTTTTTTGCTTCTTCAAGCAGTTTTGCCATCGCTTCTTTTTGATAAGCTTCTGTCAATTCAGCGATTTTTGCTTTTTGGGCTGCCTCGTCCATAGTTGGATCAGCCATTAATGCAGCTTGCATTTTTTCTTGGACATACGCTTGTCCTTGTGTTTTCATGGTGTCCGCTTGTTCTTTCGCTAAAGAAGCCAGTTTTTTTGCTTGATCCACACTCAAGACTTCCCATGAATCTGGTAATGAGAACGTATTGGTACGGCTGACATATTGGCCATCGTTATCAGCGATTCCGAACAAGAAGCGTGATAGGTCACTTTTATAAACCCAGCGCGTCGTTTTTGTTTCTAATTGAGCTGACTCAGCCCCTGTTTCCACGACATTGGTCACTTTATCAGTACCGGTTTGTTTTGGTTCCTCTTGATCAGTATCCGTTTTATACAGGTAGATTTTTTCCGTACCATCTCCTAATGGCTGATACAATAGTAAATCAAAATTCTCATTATCGGCACTAGAAACCAGTGCTGTTGTTTTAGCAGTCGTTTCTTTTTCCATTCCAAAATGGTAAGTCAAATTGGCCATCAATGCGACGACACTTGCTACGAAGACTAGACCTAAGACCAATGATAAACCTGTTTGCCGCTTGTTTTTGGCAAAAACATTCAGTACCGCAAACCCTAACACGCTAAGAACGATCAAAAGCAAGATCATTTGTCCGCACCTCCTTCAAGAACCGTCAATCGTGGTTCTTTTTTCTTTAAGGAGAAGGCGATCAAGAAACCTAAGAAACTAAAGACCGCTGCCACATAAAAGGCGGCATGGTAGCCGGATAAAGTCGCTTCGATTGCTTGGTCTTTGTAGGCCAAAGGCGTTTTATCCAGCAAAGAATCACTTGGCAAGTTGCCTTTGGTGACGTTTGTCAAGACACTGATCAAGATAGCCGTACCAATTGAGCTGGCTACTTGACGGAAGGTATTGTTTACTGCGGTACCGTGACTGATCAGATTACCAGGCAAGGCATTCATTCCTGAAGTCGTTACTGGCATCATCACCATTGAGATCCCGAACATCCGAATCCCATAAAGAATGATGATATGCAAAATCGGTGTATCTTTTGTTAAGAAAGCAAATGGTAAGGTTGCGGCGGTCAAGATAAACATCCCGGTGATAGCTAAACGTTTTGCACCATACTTATCAAAGATCGCACCAGTGATTGGCATCATGATCCCCATGATCAACGCACCTGGTAATAACATCAATCCTGAATGGAACGCTGATTCACCACGAATGTTTTGGATATACAATGGGAGTACCATTTCAGCACCGATCATCGCCATATTCGTGACCCCTGAAAGGATCGACGCCAAGGTAAAGGTCGTTGATTTGAACACGCGCAACTCTAAGAACGGATGCTCAATGTGCAATTGACGCCATGCAAAGAAAGCAATGAAAAAGACACCGGCTGCAAGAAAACCGATTACTTCAATACTGCCCCACCCTTTGTCACCGACGCTTGAAAAGCCATAGAGCAATGTACCAAAACCAAGCGTTGATAAAATCGCTGAGAACAGATCGATTTTCGGATGCGACAATTCAATCACACTCTTCATTAGAAAGAGCGCTAAGACTAAGACTAAAACGACGATCGGAATGACCATTCCGAATAAATAACGCCAGTCATAATGATCAATGATCCAACCAGATAACGTTGGGCCTAAGGCTGGTGCCAACCCAATAACGATTCCGGACATGCCCATAGCTGAACCGCGTTTTTCTGGTGGGAAGATCGACAACATGATATTTTGCAAAAGCGGCATGGAGATCCCTACACCAGCAGCTTGCACTAAGCGGCCAATCAATAATGTAGAAAAGTTCGGTGCTGCAAAACAAGCGATCGTTCCAGCCAGGAAGATGCTCATTGCCGTTAAGTAAAGATTTCTTGAGCTGAACTTGTTGATCAGCCATGCGGTGATCGGGATCATGATCCCATTGACCAGCAAGAAACCGGTGGTTAGCCATTGGACATCAGATGCAGAGATGTCAAAGGCATCCATCAAGGTTGGAAAAGCCGTTGTTAACAATGTTTGGTTCAAAACAGTACAAAACGTACCGATCAGCAAAACCATAACCAGTAAGGAACGATTGTAAGGTTTGCCGTAGATATCTAAAGGACGACTCGTTGACATATTTCACACTCTTTTCAGTATATTTTTCATAAAACCTTCTTTACTTTAAATCTTTCCCTAACATTTGTCAACCTACTTGACATAAAAGTAAAACAAGTTACAATGTTAACAAATACCTTTACAAGAATGGAGTCCGTATGTCTCATCTTTTTCGAAAACTCGTTGATAATGAAAACTTGTTGGTCGGCATCAGCGAACTTAGCCAAATGTGTGATATCTCCCCTCGCCAATTGCGTTATTGGGAACAAAAAGGATTTATTCAATCGGTCCCACAAGAAGAAAATGCCCCACGAAAATACCGACTGCCCACGGTCGTCAAAGTGGAAATGATCAAAACGTTTTTAGATGAAGGCTTTACGTTAGCCAAGGCTGTTGAAAAAGCAGACAAAAAAATCAAGACCGCCCATCATATTCGCAAAGTGTTTTCTGGGGTTTTACAGAATTTAGAAGTCATCAATGAACGGTTTACGATCATCAGTCTGGGACCAGTAGACGAAGACGGAAAAATCCTCCATATCATTCACGATGAAGAAACAGACCGATTGCAATACGAAGTGCTGCCGGCTAATCAAACGATCGATTTTGAGAAGTTCAAGCAATGCACGTCAAAACAAGCGGAATAAAGGATTCCCTATCCTCACCTCCTAATGAAGCAAGCACCCTTGATGACGGTGCTTGCTTCTTTTTTGGTGTTCGCTTTCCTTTTAAAGAAGGTGTCGTTTCATTTACATGGAAAAAGCCTCATGATATAGTCGAAGGGAGAAACGAACCTTTAAAAGAATGGGAAGTGTCATATACATGGAAAAAGAAGTTTTTATCCAACAAATCAAGGACGGAGTGATCGTTTCTTGTCAAGCATTGCCTGGAGAACCCCTATATACCGAAAACGGCGGTGTCATGCCCCTATTGGCAAAAGCAGCTCAAGAAGCTGGTGCTGTTGGCATCCGTGCCAATTCCGTTCGCGATATTCGCGAGATCCAAGCAGCTGTTGATTTGCCGATCATCGGAATCATCAAAAAAGACTATCCACCGGAAGAACCATTTATCACAGCAACCATCAAAGAGGTACACGAATTAGCAGCTTTACATATTGCGGTGATCGCCTTGGACTGCACCTTGCGCAAACGTCATGATGGCTTGACGATCAATGCCTTTATCAAGCAAATCAAAGCTCTTTACCCCCATCAACTACTCATGGCAGATATCGCCACCTATGAGGAAGGCATCAATGCCTTTGAAGCGGGTGTCGATTTTGTTGGTACAACTTTGTCCGGCTACACGGCGAATAGTCCTACCAATGAGGAACCGGATTATCAGTTGATCCAGCAATTGGTTGCGGCGAAGGTTCCAGTAATAGCCGAAGGCAAGATCCACACCCCGGAACAAGCAAAAAAAATTCAGGATATGGGTGTGACCGGTATCGTGGTTGGTGGTGCCATCACCCGACCAAAAGAGATCGCCAGTCGATTCGTGCAAGAGCTTCGCAACTGAGTCGTTCATTTCCTAAAATAAGTCTTTCTATGCGCCTTGTGACAGAAGGCGCATTCTTTGTTGTCTTTTTGAGAAACGTTTATACTTAAAAGAGAACGAATGACAACAGAGAAAGCGAGTGAAGAAAATGACAAAAATCAATGCTGGTACAGCAATGATCAAGATTTTTGAAGCGTGGGGCATCGACCATATCTATGGAATCCCCGGTGGATCTTTCAACTCAACGATGGATGCTTTGTACCATGAACGGCAATCGGTCAAATATGTTCAAGTACGTCATGAAGAAGCGGGTGCGCTGGCAGCGGCGGCTGATGCCAAACTAACGGGAAAAGTCGGTGCGGTTTTCGGTTCTGCTGGTCCAGGTGCCACCCACTTGATCAATGGCTTATATGATGCCCAAATGGATAATGTGCCTGTCGTTGCCTTATTAGGACAAGTGGCTTCAAGTTCGATGAACTACAATGATTTTCAAGAAATGAATGAAAATCCGATGTTTGCAGATGTCAGTATTTACAATCGCACGGTCATGTCCCCTGAAAGTTTGCCCCACGTGGTGGATGAAGCCATTAAAGCCGCCTATAAATTTAAAGGCGTTGCTGTAGTAACGATCCCGGTCGATTACGGGTTTGCAGAAATCGACGAACAGGAGATTGCAACCGCCAAAAATCATAAGACGGGTGTTCTCCAGCCGGATGAAGACGATTTACGAGCTGCCCTTTCTTATTTTGAACAAGCAAAAAAACCTGTCCTTTATATCGGACAAGGTCTCTTTGGTCATTTTGATGCCATCGATGCTTTCTCGAAGCATTTCTCAATGCCTGTAGCGGCTTCTGTCTTAGCCAAAGGCATCGTGCCTGATCTTTATGAAAACTTTCTTGGATTTGCCGGACGGGTTGCGACAAAACCAGCCAATGAAGCTTTGGCAGAAGCTGATCTCATCGTTTTTGTCGGCAGTGACTTCCCTTTTGGACGCCGCTTTTTCAATCCTGATGCCAACTTTGTCCAAGTTGATATCGACGCCTCGAAATTTGGTCGTCGTCATCAGACGGATGTCTCCGTTTTAGGAGATGGTGCGACCGCTCTTAGAAAATGGACAGAGATGGCAGCCCCTCGTCCTGCAGATGCCTGGATAAAAGCCAATCAAGAAAACGCTCGGAATTGGCATGCATGGCGCCATAGTTTTGACCATGATGCGCAAGAACCTTTGCGTCCTGAACCTGTCTATCGAGAAATCAACCGTATCGCAGCTCCTGATGCCCTGTTTGTCACAGATGTTGGTAATGTGACGATCCACAGTATCCGTCATTTAGAAATGACGGGTGAACAGCGTTTCACAACGTCTGGCTGGTTTGCGACAATGGGCAATGGTGTACCTGGTGGGATCGCCGCTCAATTGAGCTATCCGAATTGCCAAGTATTTACCTTTAGTGGGGATGGCGGTTTTGCGATGCAAATGCAAGACATCCTTACTCAAGTGAAATATGATTTGCCAATCATCAACGTGGTCTTTTCCAATGACTCATTCGGCTTCATCGAAGCGGAGCAAGAAGATACCGAGCAAACCAAGTTCGGTGTGCAACTAGCCGGTGCTGATTTTGGTAAAGTTGGGGAAGCATTAGGTGCGAAAGGCTTCACGGTAACGAAGGAAGAAGAATTAGCATCCGTCTTTACACAAGCTAAAGAAAGCCACGGCCCCGTCGTGATCGATGTCAAGATCGCTAACGAACGACCTCTTCCCGTCGAAGAATTGAAACTGGATCCTAAACGCTTCAGTGCTGAAGAAATCGCAACGTTTAAAGCAAAATACCAAGTCCATGATCTGCCAGCTTTGAGTGAGTTGTACGTGAATTCTGAGGAATAAAAAAAAGAGAGAAAGACAGCAACCCTGTCCTTTTCTCTTTTTTTAATCGCTCATTTCGTATTAATAATCCATCGCCTTACTTATTATAAATTTTCGGGCCTTTACGCATGTTTTTCCGATCATTTTTTGGGGATTCCATCTTTTTTGAACGTCCGCCGCCTTGTTTTTTCTTGATTAGTTCTAACATTTTTTCTTTTTGATCCATCGATTCCACCTCTATTTCTTAGCAATACGATCTGTCGGTTGAAAAGAAGTGTT
Organism: Enterococcus sp. AZ188; assembly: GCF_050544075.1. Taxonomy (NCBI): domain Bacteria; kingdom Bacillati; phylum Bacillota; class Bacilli; order Lactobacillales; family Enterococcaceae; genus Enterococcus; species Enterococcus sp. AZ188. Next base: position 1,545,099 of record NZ_CP172943.1, on the reverse strand, counting down.
CCTGACTTCTTTTATGTTTGCGAACAACTACTTTATTTCGATTGGGTTAGAAAACAAACGCTGCCTATTTTCGTGTCTAGAGTCAGCAGTTCCTTTTGACATTTTTACTACCCTGATTTAATCTACTTTGATTTTGATTGTTTGTCAATGGCTCTTGAAAAAACCATGTGCTTTTGTTGCCTTCTCCCAAATAACAAACCACCATTTATTATATTATTTTATCATTTTATCTAATTAAATCGAATATTTTTATTATTTATTGGTATAATTATAATAGAATCTCTGTTCCTTTCTTTTGTTTCCTTCGTTCTTCTTCCGATTGTCTCCTAACTTTCGTCGCTCTCACAAATCACGCTATTTGAAAGGAGGTGGATATGTGCTGCACACTTATGCACCTGAGCAAATTTATTTGTATGTTTTGATTGGCTGTGCTATTTTAGCCTTTTTGCTGCTTCTGTTTGGGGATATCTTCGATTTCGACGGACCAGTCGATCCGATGTTAATTATTCCATGGTTTGCCTTTACAAGTCTCTTCGGTTACTTAGGAGAAACTTTTCTGTCTAGCTATTCGCTCCTACTTTTCGTCATTAGCGGCTGCCTTGCTACAGGGCTCGTTTTTCTCTTGAATTTTTACGTGCTGATTCCCATGCGAAATGCGGAAGCGACACTGTCAAGTTCTGAGAAAGATTTTGAAGGTCGCATCGCAACGGTGCTGACGCCGATTCCTTGTGAAGGAATGGGCGAAATTCAACTCACAAGTGTCACTGGTTCAAGCAATCGACCAGCTACGGCTTTCCAACCAATCGATGAACTATTAGCAGCTGGATCGAAGGTTTTGATTATTGAAGTCAAAGAACGAGTTTGCTACGTCGTTCCTTACACAAAAAAATTTTTGGATAACTAAACTAAATCACTAAAGAGGTGTATCTATGGATATTCTATTATCACCAATCGTTTTCCCGATCGCCATCGTGGCATTCATTTTATTAATGCTTTTGATCGTCTTTGTCACGAAATATCAAACAGCCAAGCCCGATGAAGCATTGATCATCAGCGGAAGCTATCTAGGTAGCAAAAATGTACACGCCGATGAAAGCAACAACAAAATCAAAATCGTGCGTGGTGGCGGAGCCTTTGTTTTGCCAGTGTTTCAACGATCGAATCGAATCAGTTTGCTCTCCAGCAAGCTGGATGTCTCAACGCCGGAAGTCTACACTGAACAAGGGGTTCCCGTGATGTGTGACGGAACTTCCATTATTAAGATCGGCTCATCCGTGGAAGAAATTGCAACGGCAGCGGAACAATTTCTAGGAAAAACCCGTGAAGAATTAGAAAATGAAGCGCGGGAAGTGCTAGAAGGCCATTTGCGTTCGATCCTTGGTTCGATGACTGTGGAAGAAATTTATCAAAATCGCGACAAATTCAGCCAAAGTGTGCAAGAAGTAGCCTCTGTCGATCTAGCGAAAATGGGCTTGATCATTGTCTCCTTTACGATCAAAGAAGTACGAGACAAAAACGGCTATTTGGATTCTCTTGGAAAGCCTAGAATCGCCCAAGTCAAACGGGATGCTGAAATTGCGGAAGCTGAAGCACTGAAAGAAACCCGCATCAAAAAAGCCCAATCGGAACAAGAATCGCAAACAGCGGAATCAAAACGCATGACCGAAATCGCTGAAGCATTGAAGGAAAAAGAATTGAAGCTGGCGCTTTATAAGAAAGAACAAGACATCGCCAAAGCCGATGCCGATCAAGCCTATCATCTACAAAGTGCCATCATGAAACAAAAAGTCCGAGAACAAGAGATTGAAGTCGAAGTCGTTGAACGACAAAAACAAATCGAATTGGAAGAAAAAGAAATCTTGCGTCGTGAGAAGCAATTTGATTCAGAGATCAAGAAAAAAGCCGATGCGGATCGTTATGCGCTTGAACAAGAAGCGCTAGCCAAAAAAGCATCTGCCTTAGCTACCACTGAAGCCGAGCAATTTCGAACAGAGTCCTTGGCAAAAGCCGAAGCCGATAAGATTCGTTTGATCGGTTTGGCAGAAGCCGAAACCACTTTGGCGAAAGGAACGGCAGAAGCCGAAACGAAAGAAAAAGTCGCTGAAGCCTTCAAGAAATACGATGAAGCAGCCATTCTGAGCATGATCGTCGAGATCCTGCCACAATTAGTCAAAGAAGCAGCCGCACCATTAGGCAATATCGATAAAATTTCAGTCGTTGATACAGGATCAGGTGAAGGTGGCGGTGCCAATCGTGTCACCAATTACGCCACCAATCTCTTATCGACCACACAAGAAACGTTGAAAGAAACCCTCGGTCTTGATGTGAAATCGTTGATTGAAAACTTCGCCGGTTCCACTACGTGCGAGCCGCCTCAAGAATAAGAAAACTGCTGTTAGTCTTCATCGCTTTACAAGCGACAAGGCGAACAGCAGTTTTTTTCTTACTCATTGCTATTATGCTTACTCAGTAACCTCTTTGACATATTTTGCAGGTACACCAGCCACGATCGTGCGCTCAGCGACATCTTTGGTCACCACCGACCCAGCAGCAATGATCGCATGGTCACCGATGGTCACACCGGCAACGATCGTTGCATTTGAGCCAATCCAGACATTCTTCCCAATCGTAATGGGGGCTGGATAAAGCGTGCTACGATCTTCAGGGTGAAGGCCATGATTCAAGGTAGCTAGAACAACGTTATGCCCAATTAGGGTATCATCACCGATCGTGATCCCTCCTTGGTCTTGAAAATGACAACCCGCATTGATAAAGACATCTTTGCCAATGCTGATATTCTTGCCATAATCTGTATAAAAGGGTGGAAACAGCGAAAAAGTCGGCTCAACTGGTTTTCCTGTTAATTGGGCAAAAAGTTCTTGTAACTCATCAGACTCATGGTAGACTGTATTGATTTTCATCGTGATTTTTCTCGCCTTAGCACTCAGAGCTACCATTTGTTTGGAAGCTTGCGAACCGGCAAGTAAGGGTTCGCCACTTGCCATGAGTTTGTTTAATTGATCGATCGTCATGTGTTTTTCTCCTATTCATTTGTTATTCACGAGGATTTCTTAACGAAAAAATAACCTCTACGTCTTCCGCCCCAAGTACTTCTTTTAACCCCGTCGGATCTTCAATGACACCGATACGATTATAGCCACCATAAGAATTGGTAAAGGTCTGATAAAACAGCACCAACGTATGACTATTCCAGCTCATGATTTCTCCTTCGTGAATGATCTCCGGCCGTTCTGTAGTCATTTCTGGCAAATTCTCAGAAAAACGATAATATTTCTCGTTGTTGTTCAAATCACTCATTGTCACCGTAAAGGGCATTTGATTCATTAGGTGCTCAGACACCTCATTTTCATAAAACTTCGCTAGAAAATCCTGTTGACCAACCGTAATGACGACAGCTGTTGCTGCTGAAAACTGCTGGACATTCTCTTGGCTAGCTTCCGATGAAGTTTCGTTAGCGGATTGCATATTGGTTCTCTCTGTTTCGCTTGTCCCACAGGCACTTAATAAGAACAGCAAAATAGCGGATATCAATTTTATAAGCATCTCTTCGCTCCTTTCTGGTGATGATTCTATGTAGAAACGGGCAACTGAATGCGTATTTTCAAAAAAACACGACTGCTCAGCAGAGGCAGAGTGACCGAACAGTCGTGAAGATCGTTGTGGCTATTTAGTTCAAATGTTCTTGGAAGAATTGGGTCATTTGATCAAAAGGAATTACGTCTGTTTGATCATATAGATCAACGTGCGAAGCATTAGGAATGACCGTCAACTCTTTGTTATCGCCTTGTAATTGCTCAAAGGCGTCTTGACTGAAGTAAAGAGAGTGGGCTTCTTCTCCATGGAGTAATAAAACGGCGCTTTGGATCTCATCGATATACGACAAGAGCGGCATATTTAAGAACGACAGCGATGATGTCACGTTCCAACCGTCATTGGAATTTAACGAACGTTCATGATAGCCGCGTTCCGTTTTGTAGTAATCAAAATAATCTTGCATAAAGACCGGTGCATCCTCCGGTAGTGTATCTGGCACTCCACCTGCTCTTTCGTAGCTACCGTTAGCAAAATCAACTGTCCGCTGGGCGTTCAGCTGTTGGCGCAATTCATGACGTCCTTCAGCCCCCATCTCATCAAAATACCCCTGAGCATTGACTCTCGACATGTCATACATCGTGGCGGAAACCGTCGCTTTCACACGGGTATCAATGGCTGCGGCATTCAATGCCATCCCGCCCCAACCGCAAATTCCGATCAAGCCGATTCTTTCTTCATCTACATTTTCTTGGACTGACAAAAAATCGACTGCTGCCTGAAAGTCTTCTGTATTGATATCTGGTGATGCCACATAGCGTGGTTCCCCACCGCTTTCGCCTGTGTATGAAGGATCAAAAGCGATCGTAACAAAACCTCGTTCAGCCATCGTTTGGGCATATAGACCAGATGTCTGTTCTTTGACTGCCCCAAAGGGTCCGCTAACCGCGATTGCTGGAAGTGGTCCTTGCGCATCAATTGGTTCATAAAGATCAGCAACTAAAGTGATGCCGTAGCGATTTTCAAAAGTTACTTTTCGGTGATTCACCGTGTCACTTTCTGGGAAAACTTTGTCCCATTCATCTGTAAATGAAACATTTTCTGTCATCGTTTCTCCTCCTGAACTGGCTTGTGTTGCTTCGTTTGCCGCCTCGTTATTGCTGCTGCAAGCACCTAAAATAAGTGGTGCTAGCATCAATAGTGATACAAGTGTCTTTTTTTGCCAATTTTTCATTTCATTCGCCTTCTTTCATGGTCAATCATCCTGTACCTTAGGGCGACATATACAACTTCTTTTCTCTTTTGATCTTTTGTTGATTACCGGTAACTCATAGATCAAAAGAGTGATTCTCGGATTAAATCTATTGTACTTCGCGATCTTTTCCATGTAAAATATCAATATCAAATACCTAACTATTCATTATACGAATAACAAGAGGAGCATTTTAAATGGAATTAAAAAATCTGACCACCTTTTTAGCAGTTGCAGAAAAAGAGACAATTTCGGCTGCCGCAAAACATCTGCATCTTTCTCAACCTTCCTTGTCCCGACAATTGATGGAGCTAGAAAAAGAATTAGGCGTGACGTTGTTCACCCGAGGCAATCGCAAAATCACACTAACAGAAGACGGACTGTTGTTTCGTAAACGGGCGGAAGAAATCGTAGAATTATTAGAAAAGACCCGCTCAGAATTTTTGTCGCCTCGAGATACGATCGCCGGCAATGTATCGATCGGAGCTGGAGAAACTTACGTGATTCAGTTGCTAGGAGCAATCATCAAAGAAATCCAAGCTGAATACCCTAACATCAAATTTCACTTTTATAGCGGCAACGCCGATGAGGTCAAAGAACGATTGGATAAAGGATTGTTGGATTTCGGTGTCGTAATCAGTCCAGCAGACGTCAAAAAGTACCATTCCTTACGCTTACCTGCCAAAGATACCTGGGGCGTGTTGATGCGAAAAGACAGTCCTCTAGCTGTCAACGAAGTCATTACCCCAAAAGATCTCTGGGACGTTCCCTTGATTACTTCGCGACAAAGTTTGGTCAGCAGTGAACTTTCTAAATGGTTGAAAAAAGACCTGAAAAAATTGACGGTCGTCGCCACATATAACCTAGTTTACAATGCATCAAAGCTGGTAGAAGAAGGTGTCGGTTACGGATTGACTCTAGATAAATTAGTCAACTTCGCCCCAGATAGCCAATTGTGTTTTAGAAAATTGAGCCCAGCACTGGAATCAAACCTTGACGTCATTTGGAAAAACACTCAAGTTTTTTCAAAAGCTTCTGGACTTTTCTTGGAGCGGATGAAGGAACGCTTTACAGTAGAATGATTTCAAATAAAAAAAGATTTATCTCAAAACAACTATGAGATAAATCTTTCTTTACGTTTTTTTCTGATTCATTTTGAATGTTAACTCTTTAGACACCGCCATCCTCCAAGCTTAGCAAATTTCCTTCTGGATCGCGGAAATAAGCAATATGAAAAGCTTGGTCCCCTTCCCCCAAAACGGTTTTACTTACTTCAAACACTACACCAGCATTGTTCATTCTCGTATAATCTTCTTCAAAATCCGTAGTATGAAATGTTGCCGAAAGCGTATCAGATGAAATCCGATTCTCTGAAATCGGGTAGCCCTCCATTTGATCGATCACGGCATCCACTTGGAACATACCAAAAAAAGGCGCCTCCTCTTTCTTCGATGCAAAGCTTGTATAAGGACCTGACTCATCGCCATAAGTTGGTACCAAGCCGACTTTTTCCGTATAAAATTCATAACACTTCTGATAGTCTCCTTTGACTTGAACGCAAGCTGTGATTCGTTGAATGGTCAATTTGTCTTTTCTCCTTTTCGAATGTGTCTTTCATCTATTTAAAGTAATTAAAGCATATGTTAACCATAATAGCATATTTATCGAATAAAATTTATTGTATTGTGAATTCCCTTCGATAATCTAATCAAAATTAGCGTTGGTTTTCCCAATAGTTACTTATATTAAGAATCAATCAGATGAAATGTAATAAACTTAAAGTCTTCTGATTGACTTTTACTTTTCTAAACCTAAAAATGGGTAAACTATAACAAAGATTCCTTTTTGATAGATGCAATAAAATCAGACTATCCAAGTTAAATAAATCTTACTCTTACTTTATTTATTTTTTTTGAACACGATCAATTCGGTGATATCTTCAAAGAGTGATGGATTAGCGACATCAAAAATCACAGAAAAAAACTTCATTTTCGTGCCATTGGTCGGCGCCTTATGAATCCTTTCTTTTGTGTCATCACTGATTGGTAGAGACAATAACTGTGTTCGGACTTTCTCGCTAAAGTGAAAGGAGACTTTGAAGAAGCCCTCCCACATCGAGAGCCAAAAAATTGGTTTCACTTTATTCGTTCCACGAGTCGTTGTCCATTTGTATTCGCCTTTGGATAACCACGCTTTCCCATCTTGGTAATAGCGCCAATCCATAAGAGAGATTCCCTCGTTTTTAAGCGTTTCGACAAAACGTTGATAAATGGCATATTCCTCTCCCAATGATTCAGCAATCAGCTGCTCTGTTGGTTTCACGTTTTTGTCTCGAAACAATTGCTCTTTGCCTTCCATCCTCCCACTCAACTCCTTGCGCTTTTTTTAGGTTTTTGCTACGTTACAATTTAATTTTGTTGATATCATCAGTGATGACCCAATCGTCCATATTTTTTTCACGATTGTACTGAAATGGCGTTATTTCTTCTAATTCAGCGATTTCATAGACCGCTAGATACTTTTTCCCTGCCCAACGATCGACTTGCTTTTTCGATAGATTCAACTCTTTTTCATAGCGTTCTACAAAATCTATGGATTCTTCTTTCGTCATCTTTTCAGATTCAGTCACATTGGCAATGATGCCCCGATGAGTGATGGTCAAATCGCCGCCGGTCTCCACAAAATAAACAAGATCGTTGATTTTGGCTCTTCCTCCTAAGGGTGATTTTCTGCCAGCTGCCCCCCGAATGATCATTGTTTTGTCGCCATGAATCAGTTTCTCAAGCTCTTTGGCTTCCTTATTTAAATAGACCAAATGTTCTGCCCGCCCAGCTTTTCCTTGATACCATTCTGCTGTTTTTGTCATAAGAAGTTCCTCTTTTCATATGAATTGTTTTTTAGCGTTGTCCATTCCATACTGAATGGTTATTGGAACATTTTTTCAATCGTGTATAGGTGAGAGCTGCAACTGTTTCGATTGATGAATGAATAAAAACATTTGTGCAAAGGCATCTGGGATACCGCATTGGTCAAATGTTTCCGCATCTTCTTTCGTTTCGAACTTGGTGATGTCAGCCCAAATTTCTCAATCTACTAATCATTCAAAAGAAAGGTATCCTCTTTGTTTGAAAATGTATTCACGGTTGAATTGTTCAACGACTGGAACAAATTCTGCTGTTGAAGCACCTTTTATTAATTTGTATAAGTTATGAAATGCAACCTGTCCCATCGTGTGTTCCTCCTTTCCGATTCCCTCAAGAAACAGAGCATTTAAACAACTAATAGTCGTCGATTCAACATTCGAATGACTTTTTAACATCCCGTTGTATTTTTCCCTATAATTTCTAAACAGTTGCAACAAAAAGTCCGTTCATCTGAAGAGCATCCGATACTAAAACGATCACTCAATCACTTCCCCTAAAAGCTTGTCGTGGGGAACGATCAAACATTTCTCGATTGCTTTCCAATAGCTTTCATACAGCCTTTTTTGGGCTTTGCCATAGTTTTCTTCGGTATCAAACTCCCAATAGTGGGCATATTTCACACATTTTATGACTCTTGTCAATGGATCAGGCAGGCGTCCTTCCTTGATGGTGCTCATTTCTTTAATGTAATGGGTTCGTTTCATTAATCGAAAGAACAAAGCCCCCTCCATGGCCTTCATTGCCTCTGTTGCTTCCTGCATGATTGCTTCAAAGGTATCGACTTCACTTGGTTTTACTTGATAAATACTGATTTCTGAAAACACTCCGACCGCTCCTTTCACTTGTGATTTTCTTCTCAATTATAGTATACCAAGTTTACGCCGTTGATAGTTTGGTCATTTTATTCATTTCTCATTTATCTTCCGTTTATTATTGATTTGGCCTCCTATATGCGGGATCAAATTGCTAGATTTTAAATTCATAAAAGACTAGCAGCCAAGCTTTATCCGTAGTCACCTGCTTGCCATAGTCATTAAAAGGATCATAAAGCTTTCACCTACAAAAAAAGCAATCAACTTTTGACAGTAGACTGCTTTTTCTTAACGCTCATTATTGCAAAAAGAACGGTTTTAGCTCTGTCTCGATAAAGTCGATTCGATCAAAGACAGTTGGCTTAAAATAAGCCGTAATAGCAATGACGCAATCTGATTCGGGATCAATATAAAGGACATTTCCGCTATTACCGATGGCGGCATAGGTGCTTTTCTCAGTATCCAAAATCCACCACAAATATCCATAACTCATGTTTTGAAATTTCTCTATGTTTGTCTCTAGCGGATTGACCATTTCAGTGAGCCATTGTGAGGAAATCACTTGTTTCCCTTGATGGATGCCTTGGTTCAAGCATAGCTCACCGATTTTGGCTAAATCTTTTGCTGAAAGGCATAGCCCGTAACCTGCCGCCCCAATATTTAAAGGATCGCAAAACCAAACTGGTTTTTTTGGTGCCTTGCTCATTGTAAAGTGCTTATGTTCTTGTGCCGTTTTCGCATAATAATTGGTTATTTCGGCTACACCAAGAGGGCGAAATAAATAATGGTTCGCATAATCAACGGTCGTCATTCCAGAAGCTTTCGCTAACAAACCAGTGAGGATCTGCAGACAAACGGTTTGATAATTGAATTCATTTGTCACTCCTTTTCTTCCTCCCAATAAATCAAGGGAGGCGCTGGTCCAGTCGTCACTCGAACAAACTTTTGTCCATGGATCACCTTTGCATTTATACGGGGCTCGCATCGTTAATAGGTGTTTGATGGTAATATCGTGAATCGTTTTTTCGCCCCGTTTTACGGAATAGTCTGGAAAATAATCGAGTACTTTGTCATTGACACTCCTGATGAGGCCTTGATCTATCGCTATTCCGACTAGTAGAGAAACGATACTTTTCGTAGCGGACATAAGGTGGCAAGTATCGTCTGGCTTATACTCATGCCATTCATCCGAGTAAACTTCCTTTCCATTTTGGTAGGCAGAAATTTGGCAAATATTGGGCTGGTTTTTACTGATACATGCATGCAGTTCTTGTCTGTTCATTTGTGAAGCCTCCCTTCAAAGATAAGCATAGTACCATTAAAAATTGTTTTCAATGTTATTTTTAAAATTGTTTTTGAAAGGACTTTTAAAAGACTACTTCAGAGGAACAAACAAAAAAGGCCCTCAATGATAGAGGTACCTTACATAAAACTTTCGAATATCGATTTTTGATTTCTATCCAGTTTTTTTGCGAGGATCGTTATCAACAATTCTTCTAATGCCGAAATAGTGGCGATGGTCCCCAAAATCAAGACAACAATTCTTTCATGGAATACGATGAGCAGCAATGGAAAAATACATAAAAGAAATCCGACTGCTTTGTTGAGCCATGTATGCAGACTGCTAAAAGACTGAAATTTTACATAGCCAATCAGATAACTGACGAAGCGGATGATAGCGATCACCAAGATCCAAACCATGATCGTTTGGGTTTCCAAAAGCTGCGGTAGAAAAGAAAGAAAGACAGCGAGAAAAAAGCTTACATCTGCGAAACTATCTAGTAAGGCACCGACCTCACTCGTGAGGTTCATCCTTCTTGCTAGTAGCCCATCGACAAGGTCACTTAAAAAACAATAGGAATAAAGCAGCCAAAACCAGCCAGACATTGGCTGAAGGAATAGTAAAAGTGGTGCTAGAATCAGTCGAGAAGTAGTAATGATATTGGGTAATTGCTTCATTTGTTCCCCCTGAAATACATTTTCTGAATACCTAAGATTGTTGCAAGTTTTTTAAAGAAGCTCAGAAACGTTAAAATGTTCTTTCTTCTAAGCATTTCGGCGATGCCCCCCTATCAAAGTCTCACAGCTAGTCCCTAATGCTCCTATAAAAATCGTATCCGTTCTGTACTATCTGGTATCTGATTCCGAACTTTTATCCATCGTCCTGCTCGGTAAACCTCGTATTCTTCAAAGCGACAAGGCAGCCCTTTTGCATAGGCGATATCGTTACTGTCCATCACTTGAAAATGCAAATGAGGTGAAGTCGAATTGCCGGAATGCCCGACATTGCCAATCACCATCCCTTTGGTGATTTTTTGTCCTACGGAAACTTTGATGGATCCTTTTTGCAAATGGACGAATGCCATATATACGCCCTCAGAAGCTTTTATCACAATGTAGTTGCCAGCTATTTGTTGATACTCATCTTTTTGTTCATTAAAAAACAAGCCATTTTTTAAAGCAATCGAAAAATCGACAACCCAATGAACGACTTTGCGTTCCCGATAGCCCTCTCTTACAACAATCACTTCACCATCACAGGGCGCATAGATTTCTTTGCCCCAACAATAACAGTTCTCAAGGGGAACTCCTAAGAAGAAATAGCGCAGAAAGCTTCGGTCGTGAAAAGCTTTTGTTTTCCCCTCAAAATCGACTTGTAAAAAATCAAACGCATAACGTAACCCCATTCGATCAGTGCCATGACTAGGAATCTTCTTGGCTGGTGTAGTCGGCGCAAGCCACTCACCTCTTAAGGGAAATTCAATGGTTATCGGCTGCTCTTTCATAGGACTTTCTCCTTTTTGGATCACATGATCTCTTTTATTTGGAAATGACTATCAGCCTCGCGGCAATCTATACCTGTGCTTTACTCCTTTTCACTATAGGTCACCTAAGCCTTTTTTTCAACTCTAAAAAAGTGGGCTAATAGGAGTAGCTAAAAAAAAACACCTCAATCATATAGTGATTCCAAAAAGTTAGATCAAAAATTCTAACTTCTAGAAGTCGCTTCATGGATGAGGTGTTCTCACATTCTATTTTACTGTAGGTCCTGTCGGTGACGACTCGTTCGACTAACTTTTTTTAACGGCTATTGTTTTCGCTCCACAAGTCGGTAGTAGACTCTTGCAGTGATGAAATACACCATTAAATAGATCATTGTAAACAGCAGAACAGAGATCATCGATACCGTGATCAATAAGTTGCGATCTGTCAGACCAAAAAGAAGCAACAACTTCCGAATCATCGGCAAAGCAAATGCGAGATGGATGATCGCTGCCGCCAATGGAAATGAGAAAATCATCAAGACTTGCTGCTGGATCACTTGTTTGACTTCCTTATGGCTTAACCCAACTTTTTGCAAGATCTCGAAGCGTTCTTTGTCCTCCATCCCTTCGGAAACTTGTTTATAATAAATGATCAATGCGGCAGCTAAAATAAAGACCACACCAAAAATCAAGCCTAAGAAGAAGAAGCCGCCGGTAAAGGTTTTGGTCTCACCTTCAAAAAGATCTTTTGACTGAACGCTCGCATTAGCATCTGCTGCCAGAAGTTCGCTGCGAATCTCTTTTGCGATCGCTTCGCGATCGCTTTCTTCTGCTGCTTGAAAATTAAAGACTGTTGTTGTCATTGGTTGCTGGTAAAGTTGAAAATCTTCTTTTTGATACCAAGAGCTTAGCTTTTCAGTAAGCCACTGATCATCCGCCACAAGAACAAGATGCTGAACCGGGTTTTCTGTTTTCGTGAATGTTGGCAGTTCCTTCACTTCCCGCAAACGAAATTGACGATCATCGATCGTGGTCTTTTCTGGTAATGCTTGTTGGGTCCAAGTTGCGGGAAAAACAAATAATTCATCTTCAGCAGGTCCTGTTTTCCCGCTGATTTCATGGTATTCAGACCTGGTAAGAAAAGTAAGGTACACGGCTTTATCTAAACTATCACTATTTTCTTCAAAAGTGGTTGAAGGAACAAAGTTTAGGCCCTCAAAGGTAAAAAGCAATGGTCTTGTTGTAGTGACTTGCTGGCGCTCTTTGATCGTTAGCTTCTCTTCAAGTCCATCAATCACTGTGTTGATTTGCTGGGAATCAGCCGCTGACTCAATTTGAACATCGTATGGAAAACGAGTTTCGATCACATTCTTTTGTCCAAAGTAAAGACTGGCGGTCGTAGCAACTGTCACTAACACCATCGTTGATAAAATACAAATACTTGCTAAACCAGCCGCATTTTGCTTCATCCGATACAGCATGGTAGAGATATTGATAAAATGGGTCGTTTGATAATAATAGGTCGTTCGTTTTCTTAAAAACTGCAATGCTTTGATACTACCAGCAATAAACAACAGATAGGTAGCCAAGATTACGAGGATGACGGCGACAAAGAACAGGCCTAAGGCACTGATGGGAGACTTGATCGTCACAGAGATCGTATAGCCCGCCACTAAACAAAGGACACCTAATAGTGCTAAAATGCCTTTCGCGCGAGGCTCTTTTTCATTACGCTTGCTTCCCTGTAGTAATTGAAGTGGATTGGTTTTGCGTACTTGCAACAGGTCAAATAAAAATAGACAACCAAACACGCACATAAAATAGAGGATCACAAATCCAATGCTCTCAAATGAAAGTTTAAAAACAAAGAATTCACCTACGGCTAAGATTTTCTTCAGAATCAAAAATCCTAATCGTGCAAACAATAAGCCACTGATCAACCCGGCCGCAAGACTAATAAGAAAACTGTAAAAGAGTTCCCAAAAGACCACGAAGGCTATCTCGCGTTTTCCTAGTCCCAAAACATTGTAGAGACCAAATTCTTTTTTTCGCTGCTTGATCAAAAAGTTATTGGTGTAAAAGGAAAAGATCGCCGCAAAGATCATCAGGATGATATTTCCTAAATGAAACATGAAAATGGCGCTTTGACTACTAGGAAGTTCCTTCATCCCCGGATTGTTCACGATGATTTGCGTCATCATCAAAACAGCTACCAAGAAACTCATGGATACTAAAAAGGGTGTGTAGGCTTTGGCATTTTTACGTAAATTGGAGAAGGCGATTTTTTGAAAGAACATTCGTTACTCCTCCTTCGCAAAAACAGCAGTCATTGTTTCGGCGATTGCTTCTAGAAAAGCGGTATCACTCCGTTCTCCTCGATACAACTGGTGAAATACATACCCGTCTTTGATAAACAAGACGCGTTGTGCGCGACTGGCTGCGATCGAACTGTGGGTGACCATCACGATCGTCTGTCCGTTTTGATTGATCTGCTGAAATAATGTCAGTAGTTGATCAGAGGTTTTCGAATCCAGCGCTCCGGTTGGCTCATCTGCTAATAGCAGTTCTGGTTTTGTGATGATCGCTCGTGCGACGGCAACACGTTGCTTTTGTCCGCCAGACAATTCATACGGGTAATGCTGCAATAAATCGGCGATCCCTAAAGTTTGTACAATAGGCTGAAGCTGCAATTCCATTTGTTTGACGGAAACTTTCGATAAAACTAATGGCAATAAAATATTGTCCTTTACCGTAAAAGTGTCCAATAAATTAAAGTCTTGAAAGACAAAGCCTAAGTGATCCCGTCGAAAACTTGCTGCATCTTTTTCTTTGATGGTGGTCAAATCGATGCCATTCAGCTGCATCTCACCCGCTGTCGGTTGGTCTAACGTCGCCATCAAGTTCAGTAGCGTACTCTTCCCCGAACCTGATTCCCCCATGATGGCTACATATTCCCCTTCTTCTACCTTAAAGGTGATATTCTTCAACGCTTCGACGGGTTGCCCATTCAGCTGGCTTTGATAGATTTTTTTTACTTGTTGAATGTTTAAAAGTGTCATCTTGTTCCCTCCTTCCTTTTTAGAATAAGCTGACTGGCAGAAAAAAGCGACTTACAATAAAAACCGCAAACTTACAGTGTTGAAAGTTTGCGGCTATCGGTTATTTGTGGTGGGAAAATGAAGTGTGACGATGGTTCCCTGTCCCACTTCAGAATCAATCGCTAAACGGCAGCCGATTTTTTCAGCCGCTTGTTGACTCATATATAAGCCTAGCCCGCTCGCTCGTTGCTGAAAGCGACCATTTTGTCCCGTATATCCTTTCTCAAACACCCTTGGCAAGTCTTCCTTACGAATACCAATGCCGCTATCTTGAATCACTAAGGCATTGTCTTTAGTGAAAACATTAATGCCACCGGTTTCAGTATACTTCAAGCTGTTGAAAAGAACCTGTTCAAAAATAAAAATGAGCCACTTTCGATCAGATGTCACCGTCAAATCCACTGCCATATCCAGTTGCAGATTCTTTTTCGAGAAAAACAAGGCATACTTTTTGATTGTTTGACGAACAAGGGGCTCTAAAGCAATCGACTCAAAGACAAAATCATCATTCGCTAAATTTTGTCGCAAATAATTCAACATCATTTGCAAGTAATCGTTCACCTTAAATAATTCCGCTTTGACCTCCGTCGGTGACAGGGTATCGCTTTGAACCAAAAGATCCAACGCCGCTAGAGGCGTTTTGATTTGATGAAGCCACAAGCCGAAATCTTCATAAATTTCTTCATTTTTCACGGTCGCTTTGTATTCAGACAGAGTTTTTTCTTTTGCCATCTGCCTAAGAAGCGTTTGATACTCGTCTTCTAGCCGATTTCGAGTGGTCGGCAAGAACGCCAACGCCGCTTCCGTCATACGTTCTTTTCTTAATAAATGCTGTAGCTGCTTTCTTTTTTGTGCGTAACGAAAATAATGAAAAAGGGAAAGACCTCCTAAAATCACCCCTGAAAAAACCGCATAGTCAATGAAGGGTTCTAATGGAAGGCTGTGAAGAAAGAATAACCCTAGTAGACCCGCACTAAATAGCAGGTAAACGAGATAAAACTTTCCATACAACACGAAATATTCTTTCACATTAGTCATAGGCGTGTTCCTTTTCTATCAAATAGCCTTTATTCTTTACCGTTTGGATCAAATCGGATAGTTCGATCTGGCTCAATTTTTTTCGCAAACGAGTCATATTGACGGCTAATGTATTGTTATCGATGAACTCTTCACTATTCCAGAGCATTTCAATGATGGTCTCTTTGGCTACGATCTTCCCTCGATGCTGCAAAAGCAAGGAAAGAATCCGAGCTTCATTTGGAGAAAGCGGCAACTGTTCCCCCTGATTTTTTAATACATTTTCTGTTGGATAAAAGGTTACTTGCCCTATGTCAAAGGTCAGCGATTGTTGGTGGCTATACTGATAGCTGCGCCGCAGCAACGCTTGGATTTTTGCCAAAACGAAGGCTAAATCAAAGGGTTTTGTTAAATAATCATCCGCCCCCATGTTCATCGCCATGATTTGATTCATCTGCTGATCCATCGACGAAAGAAAAATGATCGGTACTTCTGACGCCTTGCGAATTTCTTGGCACCAATGATACCCATTGTAATAAGGCAAGGAGATATCTAAAAGAACGAGATCAGGTTTGATGTCGTGAAACTCTTGCAAGAGTTCAGCAAAATTCTTGGCCGAATGGCATTCGTATCCCCACTGCTGCAAATAATCGGCTAAAACAGAGACGATCGTCGCATCATCTTCAACCAGATAGATTCTTTGCATGTCTTTCTCCCCTCTGTTGATTATTCGGTCGGTTCTTTAGAGACAGTGTACCAGAAAAGAAAAAGAATCGTCTAGATGGAGGAACATTCCAAAGGTCTGTTTTTTCCTTAATCTTCTGCCAAGTGAGCAAGGATTTCTTGGTACCGTCGGGTGGCGAAGGAACTAATTTGTCCTTTTTTACAAAAATTCAGTTTCCCCAGTTTTGGTACAACCCGTTCTACAATAACATTGCCATTTTTAACTTTCGATTCAAACTGCTGCAAAGCCTCCAGAAACCGTGCGTCTTTTCTGGCAGAAGGATAAAAAGACAAGACATACAGATAATAAAAAAGATTGTACCCTCTAAAGGGGTATTCTGTCTGCATAAACAATGTGCCCATTCCGTAATGACAGGGACTGATTGGCTGACGAATCTCCCAATGAGCAAGCAAGCATTCGATTGCTTGATTAAGTGTTTCCATCTGTTCACGATCATGAGTATATCGAAAGGCATCAAGGACCGTTAACGTCGTCATCGGGGTTGAATAGCGGGTCTCCGGGCCGCGACCAAAACTGTATTTATTGCACTTCCAGCCGCCATCTGTTTCCTGAGTATCAAGAAAATAGTGAAAGGTCTGTTGTAGCCGCGGGTCCCTTGCGTTACCAAGAGCACACAGCGTTCGCAAAGCCAGCGCTGTATGACAGGGATAAATCCCCCCTGATGGCGAAATTTTAAATCTGCCATCTTCTCTCCATCCTTGAAAGATCAATGCAGCGGTCTCTTTTAATAAGTTCTCCTCAGGCGACATACCAAGTTCAAGCAAATAATGAGGACACTCTAAGGTTGTAAAGGGTGCTCCTTTCAGTAATTTATGGTCTGGCGTCGACCATAAATCGGCGCCATGATCATATTGACGGGAAATGATCGCTTCGATATCTTGCTGAACCGTCTGATCCATATTGTTCCTCCTCCATTTCTTAAGTGCCCTGCAATCAACGCAACAATCCTTATTGACCCACAATGCAACAGCTTCTAGAATGATAAAATCGACGTTTTTCAACACATGAGTTAGATTTTTGTATTCGAATTGTCCAAATAAATTTTAGGAACCAACGAGTTTTTCAGGATGGACGTACTTAAAAAAAGAGTGTTCAGATTTTCCTGATGACAGGTTCTAAAATAGTTTCTCTCTAAACTCGCCTGATTATGCTAGCCCCTTAATGAAAGATCACCTTAATAAGAACGCGCTCACGCAATAATTTAATGCCACACTCTTCTAGTTAAAGGAATCAGGCATAATGAAATAGTTCAAAACGAATGCCTTCTGGGCTTTCAAAGAATAAGGCATAGTAGTTAGGAGCGATGCGCTCTTTGTACTCCATTGGTCGATCGTGAAGGATCTTTACCCCTAAGGCTTTTATTTTGGGAAAGATCGCATCTACTACTTCGCGGCTTTCCGCCTTAAACGCCATGTGCTGAACCGAGCCAGGTTTTCTTGAATCGATTTTCTCCTTCTTCCATTCTTTTCGTGGGGAACAAATACCGAAATCAAATGAATCCCCTATATATTCTACTACTTCCATATCGGCATGTTCTAA
Organism: Enterococcus sp. AZ188; assembly: GCF_050544075.1. NCBI lineage: Bacteria > Bacillati > Bacillota > Bacilli > Lactobacillales > Enterococcaceae > Enterococcus > Enterococcus sp. AZ188. The sequence goes on along the minus strand of NZ_CP172943.1, from coordinate 1,527,395 downwards.
ATACCCAGAATATTTCTTCTGAAGGTCGAAACCTAATAGTGCAAATAATTGATCATAAAAACCTTCTGCTTTTTTTACATCATTGACTGTGATTTGGATATGGTGAAACTGAATGTTCATAATCGCTCCTTTCTGGCTAACAAAATAAGTGTTTCAGGAAGAAAAGCCGCTTGCGGAAGTTTGATTCAATGGGATTAGCCAGGAAGCTCATTTAATGTAGAAATCACATTTCCCATTGCCTTTGCTACCTCTTTAGGCAACTTATTATAGCCATCATTTTCTGTTTCTTGAGCCAAAATAAAGTCCAGCCGTCCTTGCATCCGCTCTCTTAAATGAGCAACATAGGAGGCATCTTGAAAATCGACTTCGAACCCTGTTACTGGCAGGTAACTCATTTCTGTGATTTCACCAAACCTCTTAAAATTGGCCTCGCCTTCCACAATTTTTTCAATCGATGTCAGCGTGACTTCAGGTGTGACCTTCTTGTCTTTGTAAAAGCCTGTATTTAAAATATAACAAGCCGTTTGGTTTTCTTTGAATAAGTTCATGAAATGGGCAAAATCTTCTTTTAAAGGATAGACTCTAAATGGATTGGCATAAGGCTCGATGACCAGTTTATCTATATCCGTGGTCTCGACAACATGTTCAGCTGTCGTGCGCTTCGTAGCTAAGGTCAAACCAAAAACAGCGGCTAAAATCGGATCGTCAATTTTTACTACAGGAGGTAGCGTGTCATCTTTCATGATCCAAAATACTGCATCGATCGGCGAATCTAAATGATCCACCCGGTTAGGTGTGACATACCGTGATTTGACGGTTCGACCATTCCCGTTACGAATATCTTGGGTGACGATGACCTTTTTTCCTTCCTCGTCTAAAGTGACCCCAACATTTTGACAGGTGATAAAGTAGCGGACATTTGGGTTGGTTAATGGATAGTCTTGCGTTTTATCAAAATAAGAAGGCTCCAGAGCAGTGGACGCACCATTTGTTCGATTGATCACAAACGCATCGTCATGCAGAACCTTGATATCATATTTGCCATCATGTTCTGCCAATGTAATGGTCGATTTTCCTGATCCTGAAAGACCAAAAGCAGCTATCGTAAATGTTCGATTCGGTAGCTGATATTGCTTCATTCCTCCATGACACGCCACAAAGCCATTGCGATGCGCGGTAGCCCAAGCCAAAGTTAATGTCGCTTTTTTCAATTCACCAAAATAGTTTAAGCCTAAGACTGCCGCAACATTGTGTTCAGGATCAAAGAGAGACAGCCCATAAGGAAAATCAGGATGTGTCCAGTCCGGATCAGCGTACAAGAAAATATCTGTCTCTGGATAGTTCTTGGAATGTTGATACCTTTCCTGCCATGATTTCGTCAGCATTTGAAAATTCAACAAATAAGAATAAAAATTGGTTTCATAGTACTCTGGTAGCAACAGGTGTGCTTTGACCATAAACGCTTCGTCTAACCCTACGACAACTTCACCGCCATAGAATTTTTTACGTGTCCCTTGAAATAAAGCATCTCTTAAAATCCCTTCATACAATTTTCGATCAATCCCGGGATGTCCGATGATGCGTCGAGCTGCCGCTGTCCGTCCAACAACTTTTCCGTCATTAAACACGATGACTTTAGCATCCTCTGGTAGTCCTAACTCCTTGGTGTGTGTGACCGGCATATCCGTAAGAATAGCACCTGAAGATTCTTTTGCTAAGCAATAGGCCGTGGCTAGATCATGAATCCAAGTGACATTGTTCCCATAAAAAGCTGACTCTATCAACACTTTAAAACTCGACAAATGCGTATTCTGCGGTGTAATCTCTTTGTGTGAAAATGCACGAATCGTTGCCATGTGTAATCCCTCCTAACAAAAATTTTCTATTCACTACGTTTATTATAATACTTTCTAATCACCACACGCCATATTTTTATACACATTAACTATAAATTGCCGACAAACCATTTTGTTAAAGGATTTGGATCTCTGCATATTTGAAGCTTCACTGCTTTTTGCATTGATTTTTTCCCCGCTCATCAATAGTGAGAAAGAACAAAAAAACTGGCACAGAAAGAGTATCTTTCAGTTCCAGTTTCTGGTTTTATATTTCATCCATTCTAAACGTCACAATCGACGTAACTAGATAGACAGATGGGTTTTAGTTGCTTATTTCTCAATTGACTTGCTTTCTCTAGTAACTTTGCTATCGTAAGATTTTATGACAATTACCATAAAAAGAATTCAAGATCAAAATTGCTGAAAAAAACTTGTTGTTTCTTAACGACGTTCTAACAACACGACACACTCCACATGGGTCGTTTGTGGGAACAAATCAACAGGTTGGACTTCTTTTGTCACATACCCTTCTTCCGCAAATAACGCGAGGTCACGAGCCAAGGTTGCTGGATTGCAGGAAATGTAGACGATGCGCTCTGGTTTAACCGCAGCAGTCGTTTCGATAAAGCTAGCATCTAAACCTTTGCGAGGTGGATCAACGAAGACGACTGTCGGTTGAATGCCTTCGCGTAGCCATTGCGGCATGATTTTTTCGGCTTTACCGATAAAATAATGCACGTTTTCGACACCATTTCTTTTGGCATTGGCTTTGGCATCGTTCACTGCTTCAGGAATGACTTCCATCCCTAACACTTCTTTCACGCGATCAGCCAAACTAATCCCGATCGTTCCGATTCCTGCATAAGCATCCACAACGACATCATTTTCAGACAGTTGCGCCATCTCGAAGGCGGTTTGATACAAGACTTCTGTTTGCGCTGTGTTGACTTGGTAGAAAGATTTCGCTGAGATTTGGAAGGTTTTACCTAATAATTGATCATCGATCGATGACTTGCCATACAACACACGCTCGAATTCCCCCATGATCACATTGGTTTTTTCTTCATTGATGTTTTGAATGACAGAAACAACTTCTGGAATCTCTTCGTGGATCACTTCCGCGATTTCTTCTCCTTTGAAGAATTTCGGTTTACGTGTCACTAATACGACCATCATTTCACCTGAGTGATGCCCACGACGAACGACAATGTGGCGTAAGAACCCTTCATGGGCTTCTTCATTGTAGGCTTTGACATTGAACCGCTGCAAAATATCTCTGACTTTGATGATTGCTTGATCGATGTTTGGATCTTGAATATAAAAGTCTTCGATCGGTACCAGAGTATGGCTGTTTTTGCGGTAAAATCCAGTCGTTAATTCCCCATGGATTTTTTGCACAGGGATTTGCGCTTTGTTGCGGTAACCAAATGGTTTTTCCATTCCGATTGGCGCATTGACTGTGATTTCAGGCAATTTGGCGATTTTAGCCAAAACATTCTCTACTTGCTGCTGTTTGAAGGCTAATTGTTTGTCATAGCTCAAATGACTCAATGGAGCGATCCCGGTGCGCAACAATGCTTCATTCGGCAATTCTTGCCGATCAGGACTTGCTTGCAACAATTTCATCACTTTGGCAAAACCAAATTTGTTGCCGACTTTCAACACTTTGACTAAGGCACGTTCATTTGGCAGGGTGTTTTCAATAAATAATAAGTACCCATCGACTTTGGCGATCCCATTTCCTTCATGGGAAAGATCCAAAATATCAACTTCAAGTTCCTGATTCTTTTTAACAGGATAATTTTTCATAGATTTCTCCTTTGTGCTTGCTTTCTTCATTTTAAAAAGGAATGGCCGAAATTGCAAGCGGTGTTTATTCTAACGGTTCAACTTGACTTCGAGCAAAAAAGAACCGAAGGAGGGAAATCGGCTGATTGCTTTTTCTGGGTCCTGCGGCGAAGAGCCGCTGCAACACAGGAGCAATCCCTTTTCCATCCTTCGGAAAATCGAACAGATCAGAAGTGTTTAAAACTTTTGATCACTGTTTTAGTTATCAGTTATTTTTCTTTTTCTGTGATTTTTCCCGTTCGCTCTTGTTCAAGATTTGTTTTCTTAAACGAATGCTTTCTGGTGTTACTTCACAGTATTCATCATCATTCAAGAATTCCAGTGATTCTTCCAAAGAAAGAATACGAGGTTTCTTGATAACTGAGGTTTGGTCTTTGTTTGCAGAACGGACGTTGGTCATTTGTTTTGCTTTCGTGATATTGACCGTTAAGTCTTTGTCACGAGAGTTTTCACCAATGATCATTCCTTCGTACACTTCGGTACCTGGTTCAACGAAGACCGTTCCACGTTCTTCAATACTCATGATCGAGTAAGTCGTTGCTTTTCCTGTATCGATCGATACAAGTGCGCCTTGATGACGGCCACCAATTTGTCCTTGGATCATTGGCAAATATTGATCGAAGGTGTGGTGCATGATGCCGTAGCCGCGAGTCATTGATAGGAATTCTGTCGTGTAACCGATCAAGCCACGAGCTGGTGCCAAGAAAATGATCCGTACTTGTCCATTCCCTGTATTGATCATATCTTGCATTTCTGCTTTACGCATTCCCAATGATTCGATTACTGATCCCATGTATTCTTCTGGGGTATCGATTTGCACCCGTTCAAATGGTTCGCATTTCACGCCATCGATTTCGCGTTCGATAACTTCTGGACGAGAAACTTGCAATTCAAAGCCTTCACGACGCATATTTTCGATCAAAATTGACAAATGAAGTTCGCCACGTCCAGAAACGATCCATGAATCAGGTCCGATTGGATCCACACGCAATGAAACGTCTGTTTGCAATTGCGCCATTAAGCGTTCTTCAATTTTACGAGCGGTTACGAATTTTCCTTCGCGACCCGCAAATGGTGAATTGTTCACGATAAAGGTCATTTGCAAAGTTGGTTCATCAATGTGTAAAACAGGTAATGAATCTTGATGATCGATTGGTGTAACAGTTTCACCAACGAAGATATCTTCCATCCCAGAAACAGCAATCAAATCACCGGCTTTGGCTTCTTGGATTTCCAAACGTTTCAAACCGAAGAAACCGAAAAGTTTCGTCACACGGAATTTTTTAACTTCTCCGTTTAATTTCATCAATGCAACTTGGTCGCCGACTTTGATTGATCCGCGGAAGACACGGCCAATACCGATACGTCCAACGTAGTCATTGTAATCAAGCAATGATACTTGGAATTGCAATGGTTCGTCGCTGTTGTCGATTGGCGCTGGAATATGTTCGATGATCGTATCAAACAATGGTGCCATCGTTTTTTGTTGATCAGCAGGATCATCTGATTCACTTGAAGTTCCGTTAATCGCAGAAGCGTAGATCACTGGGAAGTCCAATTGGTCATCGTCGGCACCTAATTCGATAAATAGTTCTAAGACTTCATCGACAACATGCTCAGGACGAGCAGATGGTTTGTCGATTTTGTTGACAACTACGATTGGCACTAAGTGTTGTTCCAACGCTTTTTTCAATACGAAACGTGTTTGAGGCATCGTTCCTTCATAAGCATCAACAACCAAAACAACACCATCGACCATTTTCATGATCCGCTCTACTTCACCACCAAAGTCCGCGTGTCCTGGGGTATCCATGATATTGATTTTTGTACCGTTGTATTCAACCGCTGTATTTTTCGCTAAGATCGTGATGCCACGTTCTTTTTCGATCGCATTTGAATCCATCGCCCGTTCTTGTAATTGGGTATGGCTATCTAACGTTTGGGATTGTTTCAATAATTCATCAACTAATGTAGTTTTTCCGTGGTCAACGTGGGCAATAATAGCGACGTTGCGGATATCATTTCTAATATTCAATTTATAAACTCCTTTTTTGGTGACATTGCACTCGACAAGCCATTATACCAGAATTTCTTTCTGAAATATAGTGCAAAGTTTTCATTTTTACAGAAAAAGCAGACATCTTAGCGATATCTGCTCCAATTTATCCTCGTTTTGGCATAGAATGCCTTACGGGAAACAGCAATTTCAGTTCAAACCAGCCATCTTCTGTTTGGATCACCATCGTTCCTTTGTATTTATTCACCGTTTCGCGGACACTTTTTAATCCATACCCATGAAAATGTTTGTCTTTCTTGGTAGTGATCGGCAAGCCGTTTTCAAACGTTAAGGGTTCTTCGTAGCGATTTTCTAGGCAGATCAAAAGCATCTCCCCTTTACGGCTGATTTTCAATTGAATCAAGCGATTATCTTCTTTGGTGATTTTGCGGACACTTTCAATGGCATTGTCGATAATATTACCAAAAAGCGTACTGATATCCACTGAATTCATAAAAGAAAGGCTTGCCCCATCTGCAATCACGGTGAAGGTGATTTTTTCTTTCTGACAAAAGATTTGTTTTCCTGTCAAAACAATATCTAACACACTATTGCCAGTGTCCATCCTTAAGTCATACGAGTTGATTTCTTTTTCCATGACAGCCAAATAATCCTGTGTCTCCTGCGAGAGAGGATCATTTTTCAAAATATTGATCAAGTGTTTCAGGTCGTGATACTTTTGATTAATGATCTCAATGCTTCTTTCCGAGGTTTGATAATTGATCATTTGATTTTTTAGCAAGCTTTCTAACTTCTGAACCTCAAATTTTTGTTTCATTTCATTCAATTGAACGTGGTAGGCAAACAGCAGCGCCACTCCCCCAAAATCCACCATCGTTCGAATATTAAAAATATCTCTAGCCATGCTGCCACTAAAAGGAGTATTTTGATACACATAGCTGATATTGCTCATGGTGAAAACAACGATCACGATAATCATCACCGAAGTGATTTCTCGATAGGTGATCACTTGTTCGGCACTTTCGATCACAAATCGTTTTTCCAATTTGTACAAAAGGCCTAACAGCATACTGCATCCCAAAAAAATAAACGCATAGGTCCCGATATAATCGAAGGAAACTTTGAAATCCAGTACAAGGAAATAGTAGATTTGATACGTGAGTGATGCAGCAAATTCACCTACGATAAATGCCCGTGCAGTGAAATACAAGGCATTTTTCCACGGAATCTCAGCAGTGGTAAAAAGAAATAGAAACATTATAAGTGCTGAAATGATAATGATCGGAATAAAATAGACTTGTGAGACATCGGCATTGATGATTTCCATATGCAGATACAAGATCAAAAGGAATACAAAGACCCGCCCAATTTTTTTCTTGGTTAGCTTCTCTGTTTTCGTCAGTAATACGAAAAGTAAGGTACTCATCCAATAAGCGATCGCATAAAAAATACCTGGAGTTTCTGATAGTTGATACGGGGACAAAATTGCTTCACCTCATCTAATAGTCATTTAGACATGCCATTGTTTCGCCAGTGTATCCATGATCAATTTGCGTTTTCCTCGGCTGATAGGCAACTCTGCTTCTCCAACGATCACAGTCGAATGATTAATACCCGTGATATGCCTCAGATTGACAATAAACCCACGATGGATCCGTAAAAAACGATCTGGTTGTAACTGCTGTTCCAATTCCCGCATGACACCGATCGATTCTAATTCTTGATCCGTTAATTTAAAAATCAATTTATGTCCTTGGCTTTCCACGTACTGAATCGCGTCTTGATTGACGCGATAATAATTCTGTCCGGCTTTAATACGCAGAAAACTGTCTTCTTTCATCTTCAGTCGCTTGATTGTTTTTTTTAAATACTCCGACAACGAATAATAATTAAAGGGTTTAAGGATATAGCCAATTGCATTGACATCATAGCCTTTGACTGCATATTGCGCCGTACTGGTAATAAAAATGACGAAGACATCGGAATCCCGCTTGCGAATTTCCTCGATCGCTGACATTCCATCGATCAATGGTAGATGGATATCCATCAACAGCAAATCAAATTCCGAGTCATAACGCTCTACGAAATCATACCCATCATGAAAGGTTTCTACTTGAAAAACGACTCCTTCTTTTTCTTGAAAAGTTTGTAAATAAGACAAGAGCTGTTGCCGATATTCTTCTTGATCTTCCACGATTCCAACACGGATCATGCGCTCACCAGCCCGCTGCGTTTTTTTATAGTCATAGTATTCAATCTCCCTCCTCATAAAAAGTAAAGCGTTTTTTTTGTCGTTTTTCTTTTTTTATTTTAACATAGTTCGTTATTTGTGAATCGATTGTTTTTACGCAGGAAAAGCATAGAGAACGAACGCTTTCACGTCATCTCTATGCTTTATTTTTTATCGCTTTAACCAGTAACTGTTTTCTTCTGTCCAACATCGAAAAAGGCTGCGATGACAGAGATCAACCAAGTGGCTACGAAGATAACGATGATCATGATGGCTTGTGAGCCCGCATCGAACGCCGCTTCATTGTTCATTTCAAGGTTAGAGCCGAAAATATAGCCAAAGGATTCAAGTCGCATGCTGATGAAGCGCACTCCACCTAAGATAATCAATAAACTAGCTACGATACGGCTGATATCAGCTGCCATTAACAGTGATTTGGTTTTTGCATGAAAGGATAACCCAATCGTCAAAAGCAGGAATACTAGCGCTGCTGCTAACAAATACAAAACATTGACTTGCATGTCTTGATAATACGCTTTATTAACGTTGGAGATATACAAGAAGACCAAACTCGTCGTAAGGACGAAAACCAGCAGATAGATATACAAACTGATTTTTTGTTTCTTTAGCATTGTCATCATTGTTCCGCTCCCTTCTTCTTCATTGAAATAAAGACATAGCCACCAAAGCTAATAACTGCTACTGCAAGGCCGCCATAGATTCCGACGGTCATGGCTGTCTCCCACCATGGCGTAATTCGGATCGTCTGAACATTTTGGGCGGCACTTTGGGCATAGGCATATAATTGATACTTCATGTTTTCTCTCGCTTGTTCAACAAATTGCGCATCTTGGGCTGCCAAATCAACGGTCAGATAAGGCCAAGCCTCTAAGACATTCGCCATCGTCTCATTTGAGGCAAAATCTGCCATCATCGTAACGCCTGCCATAATAATGGATTCTGGACGGAAGTAGCCGTTGTTGTTGACCATATCTGTCGTCAATAAGCCATTAAAGCCCCACTCTTCTCGTAAAATATTGATCAACATTGGGACAGAATTATTCCCATTCGTTGCACCGATCCGACTGAAGGTCACCATTGCACCTAACGCGCCCGCATCCTCAAATGATCCTTGGAAGGCACGTAAATCGCCTTCACGTGCTTTTTGCTCCGTCATATAAGGCGCGATGCCACTTCGTTGTGTTTCTTGATCATTAAATGCCAGATGTTTTGGACCGATTATGATTCCGTAGTCCAAGGCACCTTTGACTGTATTTGCCGACATATAATTAGACAACATTGGGTCTTCCGAATAGTATTCATGGTTTCTTCCGTTGTAAGGGGTCCGATGAATATTAGCTGCTGTCCCCCAAATCAAGTAATTTCCACTCCATAGACCGTCATTACCAAGTAAGTTGCCCCATTCTTCTGCCAGCTCATGACTAAAGGTGCTGCCGATGATCGTAGCATTTGCCATCGTTCCTAGATGGTAATCAGCATTTTCATCATCTTCATTTAACCCTCGACCACTTAGCGTTGTGCCGAAACCATTCGGACCGTCATTTTGATAAACGAGTGGCGAATTGATTTCTTCAATGACATCACTCGTACTTCCACCTTTAGCGATTCGCGGTATCAAAATGTCTAAAGGAATCTGATTGACTAGCTGATCCCAACGAATATCATCGATGTCAGTGACCCCTGCCATATCAGAAAACATCAATGGGTCTTCGATTCCATCTACATTGGCTTCCCCATTTTCCGTAAATTGATAGTTTTCATTCGCAAGGTTTTGGACCCATTCTTCCACTTTGTCACCGTCGATCGTCAAATCGTCATAGGTTCGAGGAAAAGTTCCTGCCCAATCTTGTCGAGTAAGATAGGTGGCATAGTCTGGTTTGTAGTAGTTGATGTCGGCATCTTCCAGCTGATTCACGATCGCCGTGCCATTTTCAGAATAAGCAAATGTTTCTTCGTCAACGGTTCCTTCTTCACCGATCGCCACACTCACTACCTGAGCTTCATTTCCATCGGTATCATGCCCTTTAGCTGCCAATACTGCATTGACGGCTTCGTGTGCTCCATCACCAACAGCAAAATAATAATCGCCGCCATCTAAAATATACCCGCCTAATCCGTCTTTCGCTGTCGAATCCCAGCTAGCCATATATTTCATGTCAACTTCGATCGTAACTGTTTGCGATTCAGAAGGCTCTAATAGCTCTGTTTTCTCAAATCCGATGAGATTGACAGCTGCCTTTTCGATGTTTTGCTCACGATTATAGTCCGTGTATGGCGCATTAAAGTATAGCTGACTAGCAAATTTACCGCTTACATTTCCTGTATTGGTAACAGTCACTGTCGCAGTTACTTTATTGTTTTCTTCGTCGATATCGATCGCATCTAAACGCTGGTCAAAGGTCGTATAAGAAAGACCAAACCCAAAATCATAGGTCACTTCATTGGCATAATCCCAAACGTCTGCCCCATCGATCGCACCGACGTTGCTATCGGCTTGTCCAGCACCGACCACTGTATCATAATAGCGGGTTTCATAATATTTATAACCGGTATAAATTCCTTCGGCTTGGATCAAGTAGTGGTCGGCAGCTAATGACGCATCCCCACCAAAGCTTCCTAAAGGAGAAGTTGCTGGCAGTTCCCCCATCAAGGATTCCTCAAAACGAATTTGAGATAGATCATCCAACTCAATTTTACCAAAATTCTGCATCGCAGGGGAATTCGCAGTTGCAACAGCATAGGTGTCCGTCAAGCGTCCTGAAGGATTGACTGCTCCCGTCAAAATATCGGCAACACCTAAGAAGCCATAAGCACCAGGGAACCCAACGTACAAAATAGCATCGATGGCATCGTCTTTTTCCAGCTCGTCGATTTCCATCGTCGAACTGCTGTTGATCATAACGATCACGCGATCGAAGTTTTCTTTCGCAAGCTCAATCAAGGCTTTCTCATTTTCAACTAGACCTAGCGGCGTATCCGTACCATAAACTTCTTGATCGATGCCTTTTTCTCCAGGATAGTAATCACTGCCCTCAGAGCCTGGTCGTGAAATCACCACAATGGCGGCATCATTATACTCAGCAAAGCTTTCTGTAAAGTCGGAATCATCATTTTGTGCCGTCTCATAAAGATCTGTTGCTGGTTCAGATGGTTCATAAGGGGTTGAAAAATTAGCTGGACGATGCCCGTAGATCGGAACGGTATTCCCAAAACGCTCAAAAGAGCCGGTCTGGATCTCCCCCAGACCATTGTAGATCTCCGTCATCGTAGGATTTAATTCAAATCCTCGTTCCTCTAAAGCTTCTTGCAGATTGATTTGGGAATCGCCAACAACGGTACTCCCCATTGTCCCACCTAAAAATGGATAAGCACTCCCCATCCCCAACAAGGTGACCCGATTCTCTGTTTCCGCTAGGGGCAACGCTTGATTTTGATTTTTTAATAAAACGGTCCCTTCTGCTGACATTCGTTCACCCAGGTCACGATGTGCTTGGATCAGCTCCGCACTAGTTTCGTAATCAGAAGTGAATTTGTCATCATTGATGATTTTGGTACTTGAAGTCCCAAGGGCACCATCAATGATCGGGCGCCACTGATCTGCAACGCCGGTCAAGCCCATCAAAGCACCTGACATCGATAATGACAGTGCAGTCATCCCTCTGCATAGTCGTGATAGATTTTGATTCATGTAGATTTCCTCCTTTTTTCAACTCATGTTTTCCCTTTGGATATGTTTCTTGAATGGTATTTTCTTATCTACTCCCTCCTTTAGGTTTTCATCGCTTCTTGCGATTGTTTTGCCCGTTGTTCTTCTAAAATCAATCGTTCTTGGGGATCGATCCATTCTCCGCCAGATTGGAGAACCTTTTCCTTCTGACTAGCTAAGATCAGCGCCTGATCTTCTTTCGTGTGCTTTTCTACGGTTAGAAAAAGGAGCAAGATCGCAATACCCGCATAACAAATCAACTCAAACCCTAAAAATGCCCAAACAAGAACGGACGAAACTTGTGCGTTTTGGGTGACAGCAGTCGGGTCATAGCCGCTGAGCGTCAGCAAACTGTTGACTAAGGCATTCCCAACCCCTGTCAGACCTACCATGATCGAACCGTAAACAGACATCGTAAACCCATCGCTACGAAAGCCATTTTTGGCTTCTAAGTGATCCAGCACATCTGAAAGTAGCGCTAGTGTCACAAACATCGCAGGCACAGCACCGATCCCTTTTAAAACCAAACCGATGGCAACCGTTGTGAAATCATGGACATCGATAAAACTGATCAGGCCACCTACCACAGCAAAAACGATCCCTAGCAAAACGGAATTGCGTTTACCCAGTTTGTTTGCCAGCGGCCATGCCACCAACATCCCAATTGCGGTCGGTAAACCAGCGATCAAACCTAGTGAGCCCATTGCGACACCGGCAGAGGCTTCGTCGACCACGGAACTAAACATCCAGCGAGCGTAATACCCCATCGATCCGTTTTTTACGAGCCCACCGAACTGGAACAAGAAGAAGTAAGAGATGATCAACCACCAATACTTATCCGAAATACAGGCGGAGAACTGCTTTTTCAAAGAAATCTTCTCTTCTTTGATCGCTAGTTTGGCGTTTTCTTCAGTGATTCGTTCTCGGGTAAAGTAATACTCTAAGAAAATGGCTAGAAACGTCGTGACACATAAAAAGATCATCATCACGCGCCAGTTGTTATAGCTAGCTGCTCGATCGATCACACCCTCCGTCGAAACGAAAAGATAGCTTTGTAACAAGATCGGCACTAAGATACTTCCGCCTAACCCGACAGCCGCTACACCCGAGGCATTAGAAAATGTCGCTAATTTGCCGCGCTGATTACTATCTCGTGTGGATAAGGCGACCATGGAACTATGTGCTGTGTAAAAGAATGGATAGGCTACGGCGTAATAAAAATTATAGGAAAACGCCAGCCAGATCATCTGTAACGTCGGGGATGCGTTCGTTGGTGTAATGAATAGAAATACGATCGCTATCACCAATAACGGTGCAGAAATCAACATATACGGTCGAGCTTTTCCCTGGCTGGTTCGCGTATTATCGATTAATCGACCAACGAATAAGTTACCCAAAATGACAAAGACCACTGAGATTAATGGTAATAAGGCTGAAAAATGCCCGAACTGATTTGTATCTGTCCAACCAATCACATCTGAATAATAACGGTTCAAATAGGCACCGAAGATCGCATTGGAAAGCAATGCCAAAAAAGGCCCAATAAAATATCCTAGAAAAACTTCTTTCTTTTCGACTTTTGCGGTGGTGATTTTAGTCTTGAAGGCGGGCGCTTCAAAGAGTGTTTTGACTTTCATGCGCTGCTTCCTCCTATTGCTTCTGAAAAATGATACTGTCCGTTGGTCAACTGATGGCGCTGACCACTAGGCATTTGTAAATAAGCGGTCGTCCCGATAGGTACCTGCACTTCAATCGAAAAGTAACCATCAGCGATCTGCCAATTGCTGATAATTTCGCCATAACTACACCTTACTTTCGTCTTGGCAAAGGTCAGATCACCACCAATGATCGGTCGCACAGTGAACGCTTGATAGCCGCCTTTGATCGGTTCGATCCCGGCGATCCGCCGATAGAAAAAGTCGCCGACTGCCCCGCTGGCATAATGATTGAAGGAAACCATTCCATTGGTTCCATCATCGGCACCCGTATTACTAGTACCGTCTTCTCTCAAGGCATCCCAGCGTTCCCAAATCGTTGTGCCGCCAGCTTTTACTTGAAAAAGCCAAGATGGGCAGGTATCTGTTAAAAGCATTCGATAGGCTTCTTCTACATACCCATTATCTGCCAATGCAAACAAAATATACGGGGTACCAGGAAAACCGGTGCCGATATGATATTCGTTTTCTCGTACCAAACGTGCCAGGTTGGCTGCCGCTTTTTTCGCATCTGTCTCTGAAAGCATTTGGTAATAAAGCGGTAAGACATACGCAGTTTGAAATTCTTTTTTCACACGGGCATCTTTGTCCATCAGTAATTGGCGATAAGCAGTGGATGTTTCATGAAAAATTTTCTGATAGTACGTGCTATCTTCAGAATAGCCCAAGATCGTTGCAATCTGTGCTAAAAGATTGCTGGTGTTGGCAAGGCTAGCCGTGCCTGTCCATTTGCCCCGCAGCATCCACGTCCAAAGTTTGCCTTCAGGGGCGACCCAATCGCCATAATGATGCAGCAAACGCCAAATTCGTCGGTGCTTGCCAAAGGAAAACAGTTGTGCCCAAAACAGACACGCTTTGTGGTATTTCTTCATCGCATGGTATGTGGTGCGCAGGATTTCTGGATCACCACTACTTAAGTACTCCGCCCATGGAACCAAAATCACGGCATCTCCCCAGTGATCAACGGCCATTGGGATCATGATCTCCCATTGAAAAGGCACGACCACCAGCGGTACGGTTACTGGAATTCCGCCACTTTTTCTTTGTTCTGAACGGACATCTTGAAGCCACTTCTCATAAAAACGACGCATATCAAAGTTAGTAGAAGCCGTTCGAGCAAACAAAGCAATATCCCCGGTCCAGCCCATTCGTTCATCCCGTTGGGGGCAATCGGTGGGAATATCGACAAAATTAGATTTTGCTCCCCACAAAATGTTGCTTTGCAACTGATTCAACTGAGGATTAGAACAAGTAAAAGAGCCGGTTTCCCTTACGTCAGAATACAAAGCGATTCCTTCAATGGTGATTGCTTCTGGATCGATTCCTTCGACACTCAGATAGCGAAAGCCCATGTAGGTCAACCGTGGCTGATAGACTTGCTTTCCCTCCTTGCAGGTGTAAATAATTGCTTGCTTCGCAGTCCTGAGCGGTTCGGTAAACAGTTCGCCATCCATCAAAATTTCAGCATGTCTGATCGTTAGTTTCTGACCTTCATTTCCTTGAATGGTCAGCTTGACAATACCGGCAAAATTTTGCCCCATGTCATAGAGCCATTTTCCACTCGGTGATCGTGTCATTGACGTTGGCTCAAAAACCTCATGCTCTCGCACAGGTACACCAATTTGGGCAATGATCCGCGGCTTGATTTTGACTGTTTCAAGGGAAGCTGGTTGCCACGAGCGTTGCGTTTCATGGAACCGTGCATCGTAAATTTCGCCGTTGTAAAATTCCGCCTCTTTTAACGGACCCTCCATTGCTGTTTGCCAGTTTGTATCAGTAACGATCTTCTCAAAAGACCCATCACTGTATTCAATGTGAACCTCCGCTAAAAAGGCTTGTCTTTTGGCATAGACGCGGTTGCGTCGTGCGTAGGTAAACGCACCAGAAGCCCATCCTCCTGCCACGACAACTTCCATTTCGTTGCTCTTTGCCAACTGTTTTGTGATGTCATACGTTTGATACTGCAACTGATGTTTATAAGAGGTGAAACCTGGAGCAAAATAGTCGCGACCAATTTTTTCTCCATTCAGGGTCATCTCATAGATCCCTAACGCTGTGGCATAAATCCGTGCCTTAACAACTGACTTTTCACAGGAAAAGGTATGTTTGAAGTACATCGGTTTTGGCGATGCTTTCTTCTCCGTAAAACGATAACTTCCATTGGTGATCCATGATGCTAAAAATGAACCGTCCATCTTCCCCGTCTCAAAATCGCAACTGGCTGCTGCTTGATTTCCTTGATCATCTTCTACTGTCAAATGGACGGTATAGGTGGCGAAAGGCTCCAATGGCGGACCATCGTAATAATGATGGTTCCCACTGGTCGCATCGCACGTCCATTCCCCCAGCGTTAAGACTGCTTTTTTGATCGTTGTATTTTGTCTTTGACTGGCAACGGTATAGGAAAAACAAGGATTGGACTTATCAGTGACGCATTCTTTTTCTAAATCTTCAACAGTAAAACGCGTAATCTCTAGCATACATCCTCCTTCATTTCGTGTCATTGCTTTTTTTCACTACTTCGTTTATCTGAATGGCTGTACGCTCAGACCTACTTCCGTCAGCTGCCATCAGTTCGATTTCGTTTGCTTCAGAATCAGCTTGCACGATCGCTAGTGCTTCGCCATAATAGGTTTTCGTTTTCGAACCAGTATAGCCTTCTGGGTTGTAAGGACAAGCATGACCTAACCCTAATAGCTTACCGCCTTTGACAGAAACCGCGACTTCATGGTTTTCCATCGGCTTTAAAATGCCGTTGCGATCGGTATACCGCAAACGAATAAAGGCCAGCCCTCGAGGAGAAACAGTACTACTTTCAGGTTCAAGCGTTAACTGAGTTTCTTTTTGTGCGGTCACTAAAGAACTACGGCCAATTTCTTGCTCATTTTCGTCATAGGAAACAACGGTCAATGTGCCACTTTGATAAGTGGTCTTGACGACGGTTCGACAATCATTTTTCATTTTTTTCTTAACGACGAGCTGATCATTCAAATAAAGAGCGATTTGAGCCGCTCGAGCATAGACTTCTACTTCGGCTTTCTGACCTTCGCAGCCCGGCCATGTCCAAGAAGGCATCGCATCCGTCAATTTCCATGCGGATGGTGAATGTTTGCCTTTTTGATAAACAGGCTTCACCGCTAAAAGGGGCGTTGTGGTTTTTTCGAATGCCACTTTTGTGTAAAGGGTTTCGCCACCTGCTGCACCGGTGATATCCAAGCGACCGCTTCCAGCGGTCAACCAACCAGCTGGACTGGCATTTTTAGGATAGGCATCTTCATAAACCCACGAACCAATACCGGCTTCACCGATATAGTCCATGCCTGCCCACACGAAATCCCCAATAATACGAGGGTGTTTTTTTGCCAGTTCCAAGAAATAAAAAGCATCCTTACAGAAAGTTTCTGTGCCTAAAATCAGGCGCTTTGGATATTTTTTCAGGTCTTTTTTATAGCGTAAAATGCCGTAATTGTAGCCGGCTATGTCCATATTGGCAAATGATTCATAGGTCGTGCGGTCACTTCCTCTGAGGGTGGCCCCCAACTTCATGGTTTTATCGCCCAACAAACCAGCCAGCTTATTATAAAACTCACTTCCGACAGCTTTTTTCTTTTCTTTTTGGGCTTTTTCATCAGTATAGACCCCAAAGCCTAATGAGCTTAGATAATTGAAAAAGATGTTGACACCACATGTTACCGGTCGCGTTGGGTCCAACCCATGCAAGTGTTCCGTTAACTCTTTCGTCAGCTCGATCCCCCGTGGTTCGGCTGTTTCCGAGACTTCATTCCCCGTCGAATAGAGGATCACGCTAGGATGATTAAAATCTTTGTCCACCATATCAGCAAGATCCTGACGCCACCAATCACTAAAATCATTGGCATAATCGTAACGGGTTTTATGGGTGTACCACATGTCGACATATTCATCCATGACCAGCATTCCCAACTCGTCACAAGCATCAAGTAGTGCTTTTGAGCAAGGATTATGGGCTGAACGAATCGCATTATAGCCAGCTTCTTGCAAGAGCTTGACTTTTCGTCTTTCGGCATCTGGAAAAGCAGCGGCGCCTAACAAGCCGTTGTCATGATGTATACAGGCCCCTTTTAAGATGCGACGAACCCCATTGATCAAAAGCCCCGCTTCCGAATCCCAAGTCAAGGTCCTCAGACCAAAACGTGTCTGGTATTGACTCCCTTCGTACTCAACTTGACACTCGTATAAGTTCGGCTCTTCTGGTGACCATGCCTTTGCATTGGGCAGCGGTAGGTTGATCTGTGCTGATCCGTCGATCGAGACATTCGTCCTTGCGATCACTTCCTCCCCATCGACAATCGAGACCCGCGCTTCGCCGTTACTGTTGGATTTTAAAGTCAATGAAATCACTGGTGGTTTTGTTGATACAGTAGTGATTTTTATGCCATTTAGCAAAAGATGCTTTTTCGGTAAAACCAGCAGATTGACGGGACGGTAAATCCCTGTGCCAGTGTACCAGCGACTATTTGGCTGATCGGCATTTCGGGCAATGACCTCAATGGTATTTTCCGATCCAAAGTGCAAAAACGCATCCGCTTCGACATAAAAGTTGGTGTATCCGTATGGACGAAAACCAGCCTTTTTTCCATTGATGATCACTTCGGCGTTGCGATAGACTCCTTCAAATTCAAAAACGACTTTTTTATCTTGGTAGTCCTCAGGCACGAAAAATGTTTTCTTATAGAGGTAATCAAGTCCTTCATACCAGCCGATGTTGGCAGCGCCTAAACTCGATTCGCTTCGTGGCTCTTCGCGCATTGCATCATGTGGGATGGAAACAGGTTTCTGATTGTTTGTGCCTAAAACACCACAGACCCAACCTTCATTAAAATTTATGATCTCCAAAAGAATCCCTCTTTCTTCCTCAATTCTTTACGAAACCAATTATAGCGTGCACAACACGCAAAAAAACGCTTTCTCACGAATGGTCGACTTTTTTGCACGAACGGTTATGATCTCCAAAAAAAAGACAAACCTCATTGATTCATAAGGTTTGTCCACTGTCTTGAAATAATCTTATCTGAATTGATTTCCTTCAATTAAAGCCATAAAATTTTTGAGCAAGGTGGTAAAAGCCTAACGAAGCTTTTCGCCCGATGGCACCTGGGAAATGGACGCCGTGTCCTAAGAGACCGAACCGTAAACGAAAATACAGCAGCTGATCACGAGAGCGAATCAACTTCCACAGCTCCTTTTTCTTTAGCAAGCTTTCTTTCGACCCTTCTTTGATCAACAAAATCGTTGAAACAGTTGTGATTGCTTCTAAATATCGACGCATATAACGAGTGAGTTCTTTGCCGGTTTGATCCAGTGAAAGATAGTAATCGATCATTGTCCGGTTGACTTTCAATTGCTGGTCGATACGACTGATCATCACTTTTTCATTGACGGACTGATCCGATCGACCAATATAATAGCGATAAAAATCGACATTTAAGTAGACCATTTTTTTGACGTAGGGCAATGGTTCATAGACATACAGATTATCTACATAAAAGGTATGTTTGGGCAACTGCAAGTTTGCTTTTTCTAATACGCTTTTGCGATAGATCACCGAGTGCATCAATAGGTACTTACTGAACGGAAATCGCACGTCCCCCCAGCCGAATGGTTCATTTTCTGGCAAGAAGCGCTGATAATGAATGCAACGCTTGTTTTTCTTCCACTGGGTTTCATAGACGTAATTACTAATAACCATATCGACCGAATTTGCCTGTGGATCGCTTGTCAAAAAGATCAAAATTTGTTGATAGGCCTTTTCATCTACCCAATCGTCGCTATCTACGATTTTGATGAAGGTCCCACTAGCAGCTTGTAAGCCCGTATTGATCGCTTGACCATGACCGCCGTTTTCTTGATGGACTGCTTTGATTTGCCTTGGGTAAGATCGCTGATAGCGTTCAGCGATCGCTCCGGTTTGATCATGGGACCCGTCATTTACAATAATGATCTCAACGGTCTCTCCCCCTACTAATAATGAATCAATACAGCGTTCCATATAATCTTGCGAATTGTAGCATGGAACAATTATACTTAAAGTTTTCACACTTGATCCCTTCCCCACATTTAACTTTTCTGCTTCTTTCCCCAAAGTGTTGCAGCAGATTTATTTTTGTCTTTTGAAAAACATGTAACGATCAGTGAAGCTGCGATAGTTGTTTCTTGTACTTTCTTTGAAGCTTTTTGTTGCGGATAAATGCCCGACAAAGCCCGAAGCTTCCTTTGAAGAAATGCCCATTACACATAACCAACAATTGGTCGATCATTGCCATGCTGACCATTCCATTGGTCATCTTGGCGATGCCACGAAACGGCATGTTCCAAATGAACAATAAGTTTAGAGCCAATTTTCCTTTCTTTTCATTGCGCTTCCTCATGGTATTCAAGACAAGAAAAATCAAACGACCTAGAGGACTTTTTGCCTGCTGCAACTCTGCAATGGTACTGTTTTTGGCTAATGGCTGATTGCTTGATTCTTGCGGTAATGGTTGGTTCAAAAACTGTGCAAAATCATGTAGCGTTGCTTGTTCGATCCGCTCAGGATAAATAGCTTGTTCGTTCACCGTTCTTGGTCGTAAAGTGGCGGCTTTCTGATCGATCAAAAGCGTGCCTTGAAGTTGGCTCTCTTCACAATTCCCACCAATAAATAGGGTATATTCTCCTGCCTCAACTGCCCAGCAATTTTGTTGGCTGTCATAAACACGAAAGGTCTTATCATCAAAAGGCAATGTGATCGTACGTTTTTCACCACTGGCTAAGGCTACTTTTTTGAATCCTTTTAATTCTTTTTTCGGTCGCATCAGTTGACTGTCTTTCAAACCAACATACAATTGGACCACTTCTTCACCGTCTCGATTCCCAACATTTTCAATTGTAAATTTTACTTGATTTTCTTCAATGATTAAACCACTATAAGCAAATTCCGTATAACTTAGACCGTAGCCAAATGGAAACAAAACTGGTTTTTTAAACGTGTCATAATAACGATAACCGACAAACAGTCGCTCTTTGTAATAAGCGAAACGACCTCTTGCTGGGAATTCTTGACCGAACAAAACATCGTCATAGGAATAAGGATAACTTTCTGCTAGTTTTCCGCTCGGATTATACCGACCGAAGATCACATCCAGCATCGCAGAAGCCCCGGCTTGTCCACCTAAGTAGCCATGGAGCACACCAGCAGCTTTATCTAGCCAGGGCATTTCAACAACCCCTCCCGCAGACAAAACAACGATTACTTTTGCAGTCGTCTGACAAAGTTTTTCGATCAACTGATTTTGATTTGCGGGCATCGCCAACGTCTCACGATCGATCCCTTCACTTTCATAGCTCTCATCAAGTCCGGCAAAGACCAGCACAACCTCACAGTCAGCTGCTAAAGAAACAGCTTCTTCGATCAATGCTGCTTGTTCTGTTGCTGTTTTACTACTACTTTTTCGGACATAGCCTTGTGCATAACCTGCCATTTCAGGAGTATAATCGCCAATCTTTTCTAAAATCGACTCGACTTGTTTCGCATTTACCATCGAAGACCCCGCACCTTGGTACCGAGGTGTTTGAGCAAAATCGCCAATAATTCCAACCTTTTGCTTAGGATTTAAAGGCAAGCAGTTGTCATCATTTTTAAGCAGAACCACGCTGCTTCTGGCTGCTTCTCTTGCGACTGTATGATGCTTTGCCCAATCGATCGCATCTGTTCCAGATTGCTTCTTCGTCTCTGAGAAGACCGCTGCTAGTTCAGCAACCCGTACATCAAGCTCCGACTCAGCCAAACGATTCCTTTCAATTGCTTCAATAATTTCTTGTGCGCCAGCGATCCCTTGCCCTGGCATCGCCAAATGACAGCCATTTCTGACCCCTTCAACATGGTCATTATCCCCGCCCCAGTCGGAGACAACAAAGCCAGCAAATCCCCATTCATCTCGGAGAATCTCTTGTAATAAGCGTTTGTTTTCATTGGCGTAAATGCCATTGATCATATTATAGGCGCTCATGATACTTTTAGGTTTTCCTTCAGTGACGGCGATTTCAAAATTTGTTAAATACATTTCTCGTAATGTCCGCTGATCAACGATGGAATCCGATGCCATTCGTCTCGTTTCTTGACTATTGACAGCAAAATGCTTCGGGCAGGCAATCGTCCCGTTTTCTTGAATACCTCTGATATTTGCAGCCGCCATTTTCCCTGCCAAATAAGGGTCCTCACTGAAATACTCAAAATTGCGCCCGCCTTTAGGATTTCGCTTGATGTTCAGACCTGGACCCAAAACGACATCAACCTCTAACGCTTTTGCTTCTAATCCAATACATTCACCAACCTTCGCAGCAAGTTCACAGTCCCAGCTGTTTGCAATTGTTGCCGCCGGCGGAAAACAAGTTGCTGGAACGCTTTCATTCAGCCCCAGGTGATCTGCTTCTCCCATTTGTTTACGAATACCGTGCGGACCATCTGCCATAAAAATCGATGGACAGATCGCTGGCAGCTCATGTGTCTCCCAAGTATTTTTTCCTGAAACAAACAATGCCTTTTGTAAACGTGTTAATTCTGCGATTTTTTCTTGGCTATTCATCTAAACCCAACTTTCTGCTATGTATAAATCATACGTCTATAAATCTACTAGCAGTAGTTTATCATGGAAACGCCAAGCAATGAGCGCCCTTTCATGAACGGTCGCTTTTTGCTCATGAATAACCAGCCAATTATAAAGATTCTTTGACTCTTTCAGAAAACGCTTGCTTTGATCGGTGGCAGCCTTTATCTTAGAATTTGTATATCTTAAACAAAAGCTGAGAGGAGCGAACACATGAAGACTGGCAACTACCAGTACTTGATCGTTGGTGCGGGCTTATTCGGGTCGATCTTTGCCCATGAAGCAGCCAGAAAAGGGCATCGTTGTCTGGTGATCGATAAGCGTGACCACATCGGAGGCAACTTGTATACTTATCAAGAAGACGGCATCACGGTTCATCAATACGGCGCCCATATTTTCCACACGGATAGCAAAGAGATTTGGGCTTATATGAATCGCTTTGCTGACTTCATTCCTTTTACCAATCAAGTCTTGGCGAACTACCAAGACCAACTCTATAACTTGCCTTTTAATATGAATACCTTTTATCAACTGTGGGGCGTGCGAACGCCTGCAGAAGCGCAAGAAGAGATTAAACAGCAAATTGAAAGTGCCGGTATAACAGGAAAGCCTAAAAACCTTGAAGAACAGGCGATCCAATTAGTGGGAACCGATATTTATCGTAAGCTGATAGCCGGTTATACGCAGAAGCAATGGGGAAAGCCCCCTAGCGAGTTGCCGAGCTTTATCATTCGTCGACTGCCGATTCGTTTCACCTATGATAACAATTATTTCAACCATCGGTTTCAAGGAATTCCCGAAGGTGGCTATACGCCGATTTTCCAGAAATTATTAGATGATGATCGGATCGATGTTTGTTTGAAAACGGACTTTGAAGCTGAAAAAGCAGCCTATTTAGCACGTTTTCCTAAAATAATCTATACAGGACCGATCGATGCCTTTTTCGACCAAAGATACGGTCCTCTAGAATATCGTTCGTTACGTTTTGAAACAACCAAACATCCATCACCAAACCTTCAAGGAAATCCCGTAATCAATTACACGGATGAAAAGATTCCCTTTACCCGCAGCATGGAATGGAAACACTTCGATAAGCAAGGTGAGTCAGATACAACCATTCTTACCAAAGAATATCCAGCCCCATTCACGATTGGTGCTGAACCCTATTATCCTATCAATGACGAAAAAAATAACCAGCTGTATAAAAAATACAAACAGCTGGCTGCGAAACAGCCGCAAGTCCTGTTCGGAGGACGTCTCGGCTCGTATCGGTATTTAGATATGGATCAAATCGTCAGTGAAGCATTAAAGCTAGCACAAAAAGAACTTACTGCGAACTAAAAAGGCTGGGCTGCCGTTTTCGCTACTTAGGGACAGCGTTGACTACCACCAGGTCCAACTAGTGGGAAACGGAGCCAGCCTTTTTTTCTATGAGCGTCAGTTCATCGGTTATCAGATAGTAGGCATGCTTTCTTATTGATTAACGATCGCCAATAATTCTTCAAAAGCTTTCGGTGTACCGCCGACAAACAATTCCCGTCCATTCAGGGATAGTGGCTCTCCTTTGATGTTTGCCATTTTTAATCCAAGGGTTTCTAACAAAACACCCCCTGGCGCATAATCCCATGGCGCAAGATGAGAAAGATAGCCTGCTCTTTGTCCTTTAGCGAGGGCGATCAACTCTACCCCAGCACATCCAGTCATACGAATGCCTAATGCTTTGTCACTGACTTCAGTTTCGTGGTGGCGGTTATGGATCAACATGGGTGAATTCAAGCCAACGAGACCCTCGGATAAGGCAATATCTTTCGGCGGTTCGATCTTCTTGCCATTGTTATAAACACCAATCTCTGGACCCCCCCATAAGAATTCATCTTTCATGACATTATAGACAAAGCCAAAGCGCCCTTTGCCCTCTTCGTAGATCGCGATCATGATACAAAAGTTTTCTTTTTCCAACACGAAATTCATGGTTCCATCGATCGGATCAATGATGAAGACCCGTCCACTCATGTCGGCAAGTGTGTCCAGTCCGTTTTCTTCACCTAAAATTTTGGCATCCGGATCATAGGATTGGATCTTACCAATCAGAAAATCTTGCGTGGCTTTATCCAATTCTGTCACTAAGTCTTTCCGTCCTGATTTTGTCTCGACCACCAAGTCTTCTTTATTTAAATTGCCTTTGATCCTTTCGCCTGCAGCGATCATCCACTGGCGAACTTCATTAACGATTTCATGCATTCGTTGATCTACCCTTTCATTTTTAGTTTTCCCTCAGTCTTTTTCGCTGCCTGCACGGCATGGTATAACGAATAGCCTGATAGTTCTTCAAATTCTCTACCTAAACGGCGTTCCTCGCCAATGCTGGGAACGACTTTCTTAAAGGCTTGATACGCCTCAAGAAACGTGCTGCTAGGAAGGCCTTTTTCATAGGCTTGTTCTAACCGTTCCCACATCTTCATGACGACGACCATTTCATCCGTCGACCAATCTAAGTCCAGAGGATATTGATAATCCCGCATATTACCACTCCTATTCATCTTATTCAGTGTACCACAAAATTGAAAATAGGTCAGAGCCTCCGCTGCAAAAAAGGTACATTCTGGCAATGAATGTACCTCTGGTTTACAAACTATTTGGATTTCTAGAAGCTGAACTCCATGAATCTCAAATAAGAAGGAAATTCCTTTGTTCTTTCAACGAGATCGCTGATTAAAAGATGACCGATTTCAAAAAGGTTCGTCTAGAAAAGCCCGCAAAAACAAAAAATTTTTAATGATAGCAATTGATTTCCACCACTGTTTACTAATGAAAAACTCTGGGTAATCTGTTCCCCATTGCCATGGAATGACAAATGATCCGTCTGCTTGTTGGTGTTCTAAAATTTCTTCGGCTTCTTTTTTACATATTTCTTCACTAAAAATCCCAAGCAGCTGCTCTCTTGTAAAGAAAAAATTTGAAGGTTTGCTGACATAAGACGTGAACCACTCTTCTGGCTCGTTTGAGACAGTATGGCGAATTTGCTGGAATAAGATCTCGCGAAAGCGGTCATTTGCTAAAACAGGCTGATACTGGATTTCTTCACAGTCTTGTAATAATTCTAGATAGACGACTAATGTGTGCATTTCACTGGTTGGCTCCTTAAGGAAACTTGCAACTGCTGTTTCGGCGATTTCTTGTGCTTTTTGATAGAGGGTCGTTTCGCCTGTTCTTAAGATCGTACCAGCTAGACTGGCCGTTGGGTTGTCTGCTGGCACGCCCACAGGACTCTCCCACCAAATCGCATGCGGATAGGATACCATTGACGGCACTTGGTTGAACCATTTCCCTTTAGAAAATTCTTTTCCACTAGCTAAATACCTTAGAATCCCTTGGACTTGTGGATTTGACGAATGAAGGCATTCAAGCTCTCGTAAAATTCGACATGCCTCCCACACTGCAATCGGTGTACTATTGGGATTCCAATAATCAGGTTCCAAACCATGCCCATAACCACCATCTTCATTTTGGTAGACTTGTAACGCCTGTAATACAGCCTCGCGAGATCCATTTTCAAAATGGTACTGCCAACGAGCAAGGTCTAAAGGGCGTGCGTTTTTGTAAATAAATTTTCGTGCTTTTTCGAATGCTTCCATATCTTCGCCTCCTTTGGCTTTCTTTTATTATCGCTTACTCCCCTAATGATTACAACGCTTACATCAATATCATTTCTCTGAACGACCATTCTCAGAATAGCTTCTTGGCATTTTTCAGGAAGCATACTTTTGGTGTTTCCCTTGGCATGATGTTACAGTAAGAATAACAAGAAAAAGGAGGAATTCTCTTGCGTTTAGAAAACAAAAAAATCATTGCCTTAGTCGACAATGATTTCGAAGATTTAGAACTTTGGTATCCGGTCCATCGGTTACGGGAAGAAGGCGCACAAGTCGATTTAGTCGGTGAAGAAGCGCATAAAACGTATATTGGCAAATATGGTGTACCCGCAGAATCAGCCTATGCTTTTTCTGATATTCACGCCGATGACTACGATGCCATCTTAGTTCCGGGTGGTTGGGCACCTGATAAATTACGGCGTTTCCCAGAGGTCATCTCTTTCGTGCGAACGATGGACAAAGACCAAAAAATCATTGGACAAATCTGTCATGCAGGCTGGGTCTTGATTTCTGCGAATATCCTGCAAGGCAAGACGGTTACCAGTACACCAGGCATCAAAGATGATATGACAAATGCTGGAGCCACATGGGTCGATACACCTGTGGTTACGGATGGACATATCGTTTCCAGCCGCCGTCCCCCAGATCTACCAGACTATATGCGGGAATTTATTGCTGTTTTAGAAAAGAAATAGTACCCATTGATCAGATTCAAAAGAGTTGCGACCGAAGGAAATACGGCCGCAACTCTTTTTTCTACCTATCGATCATTCGCTTATGATCGCTAATTTTTTGTTGCTTTTAGGGATTTTTTTCACACCGATAAAGGTCAATGCAGCACCCAAAACGGCAAACCCAGTCCCAATCAAAAGCATTTCCCAGACACCGAAGCTTTGGATCAGCATCCCCCCTAAAAGGTTGCCGATCACGCCACCGATCGTGGTAGCGATAATGATGATCGTTTGTCCAAAAACCCGGTCTTCATCTGCCAAACTATGGTTGAACAAATAAGCAGAAGCAGGAATAAACAAGGCAAAACTAACCCCTTGCATCAAATGGCTAATTTCCATCAGGATGATGGAGCTGATCAACAGCATCAGCACCCCACGAATGGCAAAGGCAACACTGGACAGCAACAGCCAAAAACGGCTAGACCGTATCCTCACTAACTGTTCAAAGAAAATCATACCCGGCAATTCGCATAACGCCGCAATCATCAGGGCGATGCCAACTTCCTTACTGCCACCGCCAATATCGGCAAAAATTTGTGCCAAAAAACTGTTGATCATCGTGTGGAAGCTAAAGAGAAAGCTAAACCCGACAAAGAGAAAGAGCAAAAAAGGATATTTTTTCAAAAAGGCACCTGAATGACTTTGTTCTGTAAGCATCACGGGCATTTCTGGCTTCTTGATCGCTGGCAGCAAAAGCAAAATAATGAGAAACAAAACGGCTTGCCCGATAGCGATCATTGGTAAAAGGGCTGCCGAAAACTCCTCTAAGAGCTGCCCCAGTAAAAAGGAGGTACCCGCAAATCCTAGTGACCCACCGGCACGGGAAAAGCCAAAATTGATTTTGTTGCCGCTATTTGTGTATTCAAACGCCAAGGCGTTGAGAAAGGACTGCATGGAAACGAGCAAAATCCCTCCTAAAACATAGGTCAGTATTGATAATCCAGGGACCATCACACCTGCTAAGAGCACCGCGACCACGCCGATTGTCATCGTTTTCAAGACAACGATCAGTGGTACTTTGCTTTTTTTGATAATGACTTGACTGATGAAGGGCTGCAAAATCGTAGACGCAATATTGACTAGGGCTAAAATACCGCCAATTTTTGCTGGATCGACCTTGAAATAAATCAAAAAGAGTGTCGCAAAGCCATAGATTGAGCAAAACATCATCCAATAAAGAAATTGCAAACTTGTGTAGTAAAACCGAATCCTCTTGTCACTTGCATGATTACGCATACATCCCCCACCTTATCCATATTCCTTAGCAACTAAATATAGCATAGAACCGATGGATTTACTATCCTTCTATCAACAGAAACCGCAGTTTTATTTGAAACACTAACTAGCAACAAAAAAGCGCAGCATAGTATCCTGCGCTTTTCCTACTGCTTCAACTATTTAGAGCTGTTGGAAGGCTTGCGTGAGATCTTCCAATAGATCGTTGATGTTTTCCAATCCAATGGATAGGCGAATCGTCTCTGGACGAATTTTGGCTGCTGCAAGTTCTTCTACGCTAAGCTGGGAATGGGTCGTCGAAGCTGGATGGATGATCAAGGACTTTGCATCCCCGACATTTGCCAGCAAAGAGAAGAGCTTGGTTGCGCCACAAAAGGTTTTGCTTGCTTCTGCCCCACCCTTTAATCCAAAGGAAAAGACGGAACTGGTCCCTTTGGAGAAATACTCCTGCGCCCGTTCAAAATAGGGGCTGTCCGGCAGGGTTGGGAAATGAACCCAAGAGACTTCCGAGTGCTCGGCTAAAAATTCAGCAACTTGTTGCGCATTTTCTACATGACGTTCCATCCGCAACGAGAGGGTCTCGATTCCTAACAGCAACACCCATGAATTGAAGGGAGAAATCGCAGCACCTGTATCCCGTAAAAGAATCGTTCGAGCCCGAGTGATATAGGCAGCGTTACCAGCGGCTTCTACCCATGAGATTCCATGGTAGCTATGATCGGGAACGACCAGCTTGGGAAATTTGCCGTTTGTCCAATCAAAGTTGCCGCTGTCGATAATGGCCCCTCCCAAAGCAGCACCGTGACCACCGAGGTATTTTGTCGTGGAATAAACGACGATGTCCGCCCCATGCTCAAATCCTCGAAACAGATAGGGAGTCGCAAAGGTATTGTCAATGATGAGGGGAATCCCTGCTTCATGAGCGATCGCTGCAATCTTTTTAAAGTCGGCAATATCAATATCTGGATTGCCTAAAGACTCTAGAAAAACTGCTTTGGTATTTTCTTGGATGGCTGCTTTTAGTGCTGCCAGATCTTCACTATCAACAAAGCTTGTAGTGATGCCAAAATCTGGCAACGTATGAGCGAATAAATTATAGGTCCCCCCATAAATTGAAGCAGCAGAAACGATATGATCTCCTGCTTGTGCAAGATTTAAAATCGCATAGGTGATCGCTGCTGAGCCAGAAGCCGTTGCTAACGCACCGACACCGCCTTCTAAGAGGGCTAGTCGTTCTTCTAGAACAGCCGTTGTTGGATTGGTAATACGGGTATAGATATTGCCATTCTCACTAAGACTAAATCTCGCTGCCGCTTGATCTGCGTCCTCAAACACATACGATGTGGTTTGATAAATGGGTACGGCGCGACTCCCTGTGGTAGGATCTGGTGTTTGTCCTCCGTGTAATTGAATCGTCTCAAATCTTTCTGTCATACTATTCCTCCTTAATAATACAAATAAAAAAGCCCTCTGATATCGAAATATCAAAGGACGTGTTTACGTGTTACCACCTTTATTCAAGCAAACTTTCCAGCATGCTTCTCAGCAAGTACGCGACAAATAAACGTCGTTATACTCTGACGCGATAGCGGGCGCACCCGGATCTTCTTATCTTTCGTACAAGTTCAGAAGATCACCTCTGAGGCCATTTTCGATTGATTCTACAAGTTCTTCTTGCACCCTACGAAGACTCTCTAGGCTTGCCAAATCAATGTACTTTCCTCATCAACGGTTGAAATATTAAGAGCATCGTATCATTTCCAGAAGATTCTGTCAATAGCATAGGATCGCTTTATTTCTGGTGATAAAAAAACTCGTTCACCAAATGATGAACGAGTTTCACAAAGCTTAAATGTGGATTGGTAATCCTAGAGCTAACTCAGCAGCATCCATTGTGATCTCACCTAGAGATGGATGTGGATGGATCGTTAACGCGATATCTTCTGCGTTCATGCCAGATTCAATAGCAAGAGCAAGTTCTGAAACCATATCGCTTGCTCCTAGACCAGCAATTTGCGCACCGATGATCACATTGTCTTCAACCGTTGTTACTAAGCGGATGAATCCTTCAGTTTTTCCTAGAGATAACGCACGACCGTTACCTGAGAATGGGAATTTGAATGCTTTTGCTTCAATTCCAGCATCTTTGGCATCTTTGATCGTCATACCGACAGAAGCCAATTCTGGGTCAGTAAAGGCAACTGCTGGCATTGCTTTGTAATCAACGGCAACTTTTTTACCAGAGATTGCTTCAGCAGCGATTTTTGCTTCGTAGCTAGCTTTATGTGCTAATGCAGCACCAGGTACGATATCACCAATTGCGTAGATGTTTGATACGTTGGTACGGCCTTGTTTGTCAACCATGATCAATCCGCGTTCGCCTACTTCAACACCTGCTTGTTCTAAGCCCATGTCATCAGTATTTGGACGACGACCAACAGTAACCATCACGTAATCAGCAGTAACTGATTCTTCTTTACCATCTACGGCATATTTGACAGTTACGCTATCGCCATTGTCAATTGCTTCTTTCGCCATTGCGTTCGTAACGACTGTTACACCTTTTTTCGCAAAGTCTTCTTCAACCAATTTGACCATGTCTTTTTCATAGGTTGGCAAGATTTGAGGAGAGCCTTCAAGGATCGTTACTTCTGCCCCTAGGTTTGCATAAGCTGCACCTAGTTCAGAACCGATGACACCGCCACCGATAACAACGAATTTTTTAGGAACTTCTTTTAATGCCAATCCGCCAGTTGAATCAAGAACACGTCCGCCGAATTTGAAACCAGGGATTTCAATTGGGCGAGAACCTGTTGCGATGATTGCATTGTTGAAAGAGTATGTTTGTGCTGAATCTGGGTGGATGACACGCAATGTGTGATCATCAACGAAGAAAGCTTCTCCTTCAATCGTTTCTACTTTGTGTTTTTTCAATAGGAAACCAACACCTGAAGTTAACGTTTTAACGACTTTGTTGTCTTTCCATTCTTGTGTTTTGGTAAAATCAAGGGAAACATTTTCACTTGTTACACCAAACATTGTTGAATCCAAAGATTCTTGATAATGATGACCTGCAGCGATCAAGGCTTTTGAAGGGATACAACCAACGTTCAAACAAACGCCGCCGATGTATTCTCTTTCAATGATTGCTACTTTTTGTCCCATTTCAGCAGCGCGGATGGCAGCTACATAGCCGCCAGGTCCCGCACCGATTACAACTGTATCTAATTCAACAGCAAAATCTCCAACTACCATTTGTTAATCATCCTTCCATCATTAATAGCTCTGGATCAGCTAATAGACGTTTGATATTATTCATTGCTTGTTGCGCTGTTGCGCCATCAACGATACGGTGGTCGAAGCTTAATGAAAGTTTCATCACACGTCCGACAACGATTTCGCCTTCAGCGTTTACGATTGGTTGTTGCGCGATTGTACCTACACCCAAAATAGCTACTTCAGGGTAGTTGATTACTGGAGTGAACCAGCCGCCACCAACTGAACCGATGTTACTGATTGTGATGGTACCATTACGCATATCATCTGCAGCCAATTTGCCGTCATGAGCAAGTTTTGCTTTTTCGTTGATTTCATCAGCGATAGCAAACATGCCTTTACGATCTGCATCTTTTACGTTTGGTACATACAACCCATGGTCAGTATCTGTTGCGATACCGATGTTGTAATAGTTTTTGTATACGATCTCTTGTTTTGCATCATCGATCGACGCATTCAAGATAGGGAATTTTTTCACTGTTGCAGTCAATGCTTTTACAACATATGGTAAGAAAGTAAGTTTTGTGCCGTTTGCAGCAGCAACTTCTTTGAATTTCTTACGATTATCCCATAGGTTTGTTACTTCAACTTCATCATGCAAGGTTACATGAGGTGCTGTTTGTTTGCTGTTTACCATCGCTTTAGCGATTGCTTTACGTGTAGGTGTTAAGGCAACACGTTCTTCTAAATCACCTAAGTTTGATTTGAAGGCTTTTGCTGGAGCTGCTGGTTTGCTTTCAGTTGCTGCAGCTTTTGTTTCTTCTTTCGCAGGAGCTTGAGTTTCAGCTTTTGCAGCTTGTCCGCCACCTGATAGGAAGTTTTCGATGTCTTCTTTTGTTACACGTCCGCCTTTACCTGTTGCTGATACTTGGGAAATATCCACATCTTTTTCGCGAGCGAATTGACGGACAGAAGGCATAGCCAAGACACGTTTGTTAGGATCTGCTGCTTCAACAACACTTGCTGAACCAGAAGTTTCCACTTTTTCTTTTGGTGCTTCTGCAGGTGCGCTTGATGAAGCAGGCGCACTGTTGTGACCAGGTGCGTCGATTTCAACTAAAACATCACCAACATTTGCAACTGTTCCTTCAGCAACAACGATGTTTTTCACTGTTCCTGTTACTGGAGATGGGATTTCTTCGACTGATTTGTCGTTTTGAACTTCAAGCAACGTATCGTCTTCATTGATGGTATCTCCTGCTTTAACGAACCATTTTACGATTTCGCCTTCTGCAATTCCTTCACCGATATCTGGTAATTTGAATTGGAAAACGCCTGCGCCTTCAGAAGAACCAGCTGATGCTTCAGCCGTTTCCGTTGTAGGTTCTGCTGCTGGTTTTGCTGGTGTTTGAGACTCTGCTGCTACACCTGCATCGCCTTCGTTGTCTTCATGTCCTGGTGCATCGATCTCAACAAGGACATCTCCAACGTTTGCGACTGTACCTTCAGGGACAACGATGTTTTTCACTGTTCCTGTTACTGGAGATGGAATTTCTTCCACTGATTTATCATTTTGAACTTCTAGTAAGGTATCATCTTCATTGATGGTATCCCCTGCTTTGACGAACCATTTTACGATTTCGCCTTCTGCAATTCCTTCACCGATATCCGGTAATTTAAATTGAAATGCCATTTTCTATTCTTCCCTTCTTCAACTATTAAAAGTTCACGATTTCTTTCACTTTGTCTTCGATGTCTTTTGCATTTGGCAACCAAATGTTTTCAGCTTGACCGAATGGGAAGATCGTATCTGGTGCAGACACGCGTCCGATTGGAGCTTCTAGTGATAGAACCGCACGTTCAGAAATTTCAGAAACGACTTGAGCGCCAACACCTGCTTGTTTTTGTGCTTCTTGAACGACAACCACACGACCAGTTTTTTCAACTGATTTGATGATCGTTTCAACATCAAGAGGAGCAACTGTACGCAAGTCGATAATTTCAGCGTTGATGTTTTCTTTCGCTAAGTTGTCAGCAGCTTTGATTGCTTCACGAACCATTGCACCATAAGT
Source organism: Enterococcus sp. AZ188 (assembly GCF_050544075.1). Taxonomy (NCBI): domain Bacteria; kingdom Bacillati; phylum Bacillota; class Bacilli; order Lactobacillales; family Enterococcaceae; genus Enterococcus; species Enterococcus sp. AZ188. The sequence goes on along the minus strand of NZ_CP172943.1, from coordinate 1,494,491 downwards.
GATGATTGAAACATCAGAACCTTCACGAGTTACTGCTGCTTTGTCTAAAGGAACTTCGTATGCTTCTTCTGGCACTTCTTCACGGAATGAACGGTAAAGTTTCATGTGCTCTAAGAAAACAACTGGGTCATTGCTGCGGATAGAAGCAATCAATAATCCTTTTGCATCATATGGGTTTGATGGAATAACGACACGGATACCAGGTGATTGAGCGATCAATCCTTCCAAGTTATCTGAGTGCAATTCTGGTGTGTGCACACCGCCACCAAATGGTGAACGAATAGTGATTGGTAAATTACGTGTACCACCCATACGGTAACGAGTACGCGCCATTTGACCAACGATTTCGTCAAATGTTTCAAATACGAAACCAAAGAATTGGATTTCTGGAACTGGACGGAAACCTTCTAATGCTAAACCGAAAGCCAAGCCGCCGATACCAGATTCAGCAAGAGGGGTATCGAAGACACGATCTTCGCCGAATTTTTCTTGTAAACCTTCTGTTGCACGGAAAACCCCGCCGTTTTTACCGACATCTTCACCAAAGACTAAAATCTCTTTGTCATTTTCCATTTCAACAGCTAAGGCATCTGTAATTGCTTGAATCATTGTTTTTTGTGCCATGACTATTTCGACTCCTTCGCTTCGTAAGTTGCAATTTGTTCTTTAATGTTTTGTGGTTGTACTTCAAACATGTTTTTCAAGAAATCTGAAACTTTTTGTTTTGGCACGCGGTCCGCTTCAGCGATCGCTGCTTTGATTTCTTCTTTTGTTTGTTCAATGACTTGTTCTTCTTTTTCTTCAGACCAAAGTCCTTTTTCAGTTAGGTAAGTACGGAAACGTACCAATGGATCTTTTTGTTGCCATTCGCTGTCCATGTCTTTTGAACGGTAACGGGTTGGATCATCACCAGACAATGTATGTGGACCGTAACGGTAAGTCAAGGTTTCAATCAATACAGGACCGTTGCCGTTTGCTGCCCATTCACGAGCTGCTTTAGAAACATAGTACACTGCCAATGGATCCATACCGTCAACTTGGATACCAGGGATCCCAGCTGCTGCAGCTTTTTGTGCCAATGTTGGTGCCGCGCTTTGTACTTCACGAGGTGTAGAGATCGCAAAACCATTGTTTTGGATATAGAATACAGCGTTTGCATGGTAAGCCCCTGCAAAGTTGATTGCTTCATAGAAGTCCCCTTGTGAAGAACCGCCATCACCTGTATAAGTGAATACAACATTTTTCTTGTTGCGTTTTTTCAATCCTAAAGCAACACCGGCTGCTTGGACGTATTGTGCACCAATAATGATTTGTGGTGGCAATGCTTTTAAATCTTCTGGATAAAGGTTCCCAGCAGCGTGGCCACGTGACCATAAGAAAGCTTCTTTCAATGGCAGACCGTGTTGGATCAATTGTGGTACATCACGGTAACCAGGTAATAAAACGTCTTCTTTTTCAAAAGCAAATTGACTTGCTAATTGGCTTGCTTCTTGTCCAGCAGTTGGCGCGAAGAAACCTAAACGACCTTGACGGTTTAACGCAGTTGAGCGTTGGTCTAATACACGAGACCATACCATACGAGTCATCAATTCAACTAATTCGTCGTCACTTAAATCTGGTACTAACTCTTGATTTACAATTTTCCCGTCTTTGTCCAAAGCTTGGTAAGTTGGAAAATCCGCATTGACTTGCTCCAAAATCGCTTGGAAATCAAGTGCTTTTTGTTTTTTTGCCATCTTGACACACTTTCCTCTCTGATATAAAAATTCACTTTCGTATGTAACAGGGTTTAAATCTGTACTATCGAAATTTCATTTACTCTTATAAATTATCATTTAACTTCGAAAATGACAAGTGAAAAGGGTATTTTTTTTAATAAAAGAATTCCCACTGTAGCAACTCTTAAGAAAACATTAGTGAAATTAATCACATTAAAGCAATCGCTTTCTTCAATTTTTTCTTTTCAGATTCTTTTTTTTATTTAAGAATAGTACAGCATCCACCATTCCGCTAAACAGATTTATCATTAACCTCCTTTTATCACTTGTGAAGGATTCGACTTGAATCAAAGAGAAATTTCTTAATATGAGAAAAAAATAATACAGAGAACAGATAAAAAGAAACAGATCGGCGATTTTCCCCCTGTTAGGAAGAACGCCGACCTGTTTTTTTAAATCCATTCTCTCGTGACATGAATGTAAATGCGTTTCGCAAACTCAACTGTTACTAAATAAGCTAGATTGATACCGACATACCATGGCCAGTAACTTGATGGCAGTGCTGCAAAATCAAAGACGGTATGCAATGGCGTCAAGATGACCAAGAAGCCAATTGCAATCGCTAGAACACTTGAAATCAAAACTGCAGGTGATGCGATACTTTTGATAAATGGTAATTTTCTCGTTCTGATCATGTGAACGACTAAGGTTTGTGTCGTCAAGCCAATCATAAACCATCCTGCTTGGAACAAGGCTTGCTCTTGGATGGTATTTGCACTAAAGACATGCCACATCATAAAGAAAGTCAAAATATCGAAGATGCTGCTGACAGGTCCAATGCCGACGGTAAACTTCAATAGTCCACCCACTTGCCATTTAACTGGTTTTTCTAACTCTTCTTTATCTACGTTGTCCCATGGGATCGTCAATTGGGCCATATCGTACACCAAGTTTTGAACCAACAGTTGAATGGACAACATTGGTAAGAAAGGTAAAAAGGCACTAGCAACTAAGATCGAGAACACATTCCCGAAATTCGAACTCAAAGTCATTTTGATGTACTTCATCATATTGGTAAATACTTTGCGGCCTTCGATGACCCCTTTATCAAGGACATTCAAACTTTTTTCTAATAAAATGATCGAGCTGGCATCTTTGGTGATATCTGCTGCGGTATCAACCGAGATACCAACATCTGCTGTACGTAAAGCAGGCGCGTCGTTGATGCCATCTCCCATAAAGCCGACCGTATGGCCTGCCGCTTGAATGGTTTCAATGATTCGGGATTTTTGCATTGGATTTAATTTTGCAAACAGATTAGTTTTTGCAGCTTTCTCTGCTAACTCTTCATCTGACAGATGATCTATATCGGTTCCTAACAAGTATTCATCTGCATCAATACCAACATCTCGACAAACTTTTTGCGCAACGATCGCATTATCTCCCGTTAACACTTTGACATTGATGCCATGACCGTGTAAAGAAGCAATCGCTGTTTTTGCTGTTTCTTTTGCTGGATCTAAGAAGCCCATAAAGCCAATCATGATCATATCTTGTTCATCTTCTACAGAATAAACGGCATCTGCGTGGGCATCTCGTTTTACAGCAACAGTCAACACGCGCATTCCTTGTTTATTCAAGCGCAAATTCACTTGACGCAATTGTTTTCTCAATTGAGGAGTCAATTCCATCACTTTGCCATCAACTTCTACGTACTTGCAGACTTGTTCCATTTCCTCGGCGGCACCTTTAGTGACCATCAGTTGATGACCATCTGCATTGACAACAACCGTCAAGCGGCGACGTGAGAAGTCAAACGGAATCTCATCGATTTTTGTCACATCGTTAAATGGCGCTGCCAAGCCTTCTTCTTCATAGTAGTTTAAGACAGCAATATCCATCAGGTTTTTCCACCCTGTTTGATAGTAAGAATTTAAATACGTCATATCAAGGACTTGTTTATCTTCTACGCCAAATGGGTTTAAATGCTGTACCAGTACAACACGATCTTCGGTGATCGTACCCGTTTTATCGGTACATAGTACATCCATTGCACCTAAGTTTTGAATCGAAGGCAATTCTTTGACGATCACTTTTTCTTTTGATAAAGAGATCGCCCCTTTGGCTAAGTTACTGGTGACGATCATTGGTAGCATTTCTGGCGTCAAACCAACTGCTACTGCAATCGCGAAGAACAACGCTTCGCCCCAATCGCCCTTGGTCAAACCATTGATCAATAAAACGATTGGGAAAAGAACCATGACCATTCGCAACAATAGCTTGCTGACTTTTGTTAAGCCATCTTCAAAGGTTGTTTTGCCCCGTTTCGTGGTCGCATTTTTGGCAATATCACCGAAGAAAGTACTTTGACCGGTTTTCAAAATAATGGCTTTTCCTTGACCACTTAAGACATCGGTACCCATGAAAACAAGATCTTGCATATCTAGTGCAGAAATTTGTTCATCGCTTTCTTTGATCCCAGCATCGACAAATTTTTCAACGGGCATTGATTCGCCTGTTAATGAAGATTGATTGATAAATAAATCTTTGGTCCAAATCAAGATCGCATCCGCAGGGATCATGTCGCCAGTTGCTAAGGTGACGATGTCTCCAGGAACGACTTCATCCATTGGAATTTCTCTCGTGATTCCATCTCTGGTTACGGAACAAGTATTTTCAATAAGTTCTTTTAACGCTAAGCTTGCTTTTTGGGAACGGTATTCTTGGACGAAAGTAATCATGACACTGGCTAAAATCATGATTCCCATCACGATCACTGCTTCAATATCGCCTGTTACAAAAGAAATAACCATTAATAATGCCAAAACTAACACAAAAGGATCTTTGAAAGCACCTAGGATCATCAACCAAGCAGGTGTTGGTTTTTGCGCATCCACTTTGTTTGGACCGTACTCTGCCAAACGTTCTGCAGCATCTTCTTCCGATAACCCTTGGAAGGATGTCCGCATTTCCATCAGCAATTCTCTTTCGGTCAATTTTGCCAGTAATTTTAGTTCTTGATCTTTCGATAGTTTTTTTAACATCTTTTTTTCCTCCTAGCACTTAGGAGTTGCTTACGCCACCCCTAGCGATTCGATAATTACTCCGCTGTTTCATCTGGGGACTGGGGTATTCCATGTGAATCTTCCTTTCTTTTTATTAGGTAAGTCACTGTGGAACATGCGTAAAAGACACAAAAAAACGCACGCTCCCAATAAGCATGCGTAAAAAACTCATGATCATTGTAGAGCTTTAGCACTATAGGGCGTAGATAGCAAATCTGCTATCAGCTACTTTGGGTTTAACCTTCACGATTAGACCTGTCCTACCAACTAAGTATCTCTCGATACTTTTGCGGCAGCAGCTTGTGTCCATATAGGAGCCTCACCTAACAATTATTTGTATAAAATGTCAGTTCGCCGGAAGTCTATCTTCCAACTACCCACATAATAACTGCTATCCTAGCCAATGTCAACCGCAACAATGGAAAATAGCACCCTTTTTTCATAGATTTTCGTTGGTTTTCAAATGAAAGGTCTTACAATAAAATAACAACGTTAAAGAACTGCTGTGATTTTATATGTGACAAAACTTCTTTTACACGAATAGATAGAGAGAAATCCTCTCAGGGCAAAACCCAGAATCCATCAAGTCACTTCGGCTATCTCATTGAAGGAGAGAATGTAATAAATTTCCAAACTCGAATAAAAAATAGACAGCCATTTAAATAAACAGCTGCCTATTTCTCTTTCATATCCGATTCTGAAAAATGATTTTTTCTATATTCTTTCGATCCAGCTCTCACGAAAAATGATCTGCTAAAATTTTCAAGATTCGCCGACTAGCTTTCCCATCGCCATAGGGATTTTCTGCATGTGCCATGGCATTGTAAGCTTCTGGATCCTCTAGTAGTCGCTTCGTTTCTTGATAAACCGCAGCTTCAGACGTACCGATCAGTTTTAACGTACCTGCAGCAATTCCTTCTGGGCGCTCTGTTGTATCTCGCAAGACCAAAACAGGAACGCCTAACGACGGTGCTTCTTCTTGGACACCACCAGAATCCGTCAAAATCAATGTGCTTTGATTGGCAACATTGTGAAAATCAATGACATCTAAAGGCTCAATCAGCGTGACATTTTCTAGTTCCCCAAGTATCTCCATAGCAATCCCTCGGACTTGAGGATTTTTATGCATAGGAAAAACCACTTTGATGGTTGGTTTCTCCTTAGCGATCTTCGCTAAAGCGCGGAAGACTTGCTTCATCGGAACACCTAAGTTCTCGCGACGGTGCATTGTCAGAAGAATCATGGTTTGATCTGCTGCAGAAAGTTCTGGATGCTGATAGTCCTCCGAGATCGTATAACGCATCGCATCAATGGCGGTATTTCCCGTTACAAAAATTGCAGCTTTATTGCGATTTTCCGCTAATAAATTTTCTTTGCTTTGGACAGTTGGCGCAAAATAAAAATCCGCTAATACATCGATCAGCTGACGATTGGCTTCCTCCGGATAAGGAGATTTTTTGTTCCATGTGCGCAAACCGGCTTCCACATGCCCCACAGGAATTTGCTGATAAAAGGCGGCCGTTGCGGCTGCATAAGCGGTGGTCGTATCCCCATGAACCAGCACGATATCAGGAGTTTCTTTTTGCAGGATCGGTTCTAGATCTAGTAAAACTTTGGTGGTGATCCCTGTTAAAGTTTGCCCTAAAGTCATAATATCCAGATCATAGTCTGGTGTGATCTCAAAAACCGTTAATACTTGATCCAACATTTCTCGATGCTGCGCCGTCACCACAACGATCGATGCAAAACGCGGGTCGTTTTCCAATTCCTTTACTAGTGGCGCCATTTTGATGGCTTCCGGTCTGGTACCGAACACTGACATCACTTTGATTGTCATTTGGTCACCCGCTCCTCTACTCTTCGTTGCTTCTATTATAACGAAGAAAACAGAAAAACAAAATGGTTCTTCTTACAAAAAAAGAAACGACCAATAGAAGGTCGCTTCTTTAGTATCCTGTTTAGATCGTATCTCCATTAAAAATCGAATTTTTCACGATTACGTAATCCACTTTACGAATCGATTCTAAATCTTTTCCACCTGCATAAGAGATCGATGACTGCAAGTCTTGCTGCATTTCAACTAACGTGTCTTTCAAAGAACCTTTGTATTGAATCCAAATTTTCTTTCCTTCCACGTTTTTCTTTTCACCTTTTTGAAATTCTGATGCAGAACCAAAGTATTCTTTCATCACAACGCCGTTTTCTACCTTGGTTTCTCCTGGTGATTCTTCATGACCTGCAAACAATGAACCGATCATGACCATTGTTGCACCGAAACGGACAGATTTAGCGATATCGCCGTGTGTCCGAATGCCGCCATCTGCAATGATTGGTTTGCGAGCAGCTTTGGCACACCAGCGTAGTGCTGCTAACTGCCAGCCGCCAGTCCCGAAACCAGTTTTGATTTTTGTGATACACACTTTCCCAGGTCCAATGCCGACTTTTGTTGCATCTGCACCAGCGTTTTCCAATTCACGAACTGCTTCTGGCGTTCCAACATTTCCAGCGATCACAAACGTTGCTGGCAAATGCTTCTTGATGTGTTGGATCATATTGATCACGGCGTTTGAGTGGCCATGAGCAATATCGATCGTAATAAAATCAGGAACAAGCTCTTTGTCAGCTAGTTCTTCCACAAAGGCATATTCATTTTCTTTGACACCTACGCTGATAGAAGCAATCAAGCCACGGCTCTTCATTTTTTTGATAAATGGAATCCGCGCTTCTTCATCAAAGCGGTGCATAATATAAAAATAGCCATTTTCAGCTAAAAATTCTGCGATCGAATCATCAATAATCGTTTGCATATTTGCAGGAACAACAGGCATTTTAAACGAGTGTCCGCCTAATGTCACCGTGGTATCACATTCTGAACGGCTGTTCACGATACACTTGTTAGGAATCAGTTGTATATCTTCGTAATCAAAAACTTTCATGTCAAACATAAAAATATCCTCCAAATCTTACTAAGAGTGAAGCAAGCATCAAATGGCCTCAGCCTATTTTTAACGCCCACAACAATTTAAACCACCTGGAAATGAAATACAAGCTTTTTAGAAATACTTTTTGAAAAAAAAGGATGAATGTTCGTCTTTCGCGAACATTCATCCTTATAACAACTGAATAAAACGGAATTTACGTATAAATTAAGGCAAGATGTTCCCTGCTGCTTTATACACTTCATACCATTCATGGCGGGTCAATACGATCGAAGATGCTTGCGCGATTTCTTCGATCCGATGTGGAGTCATCGTTCCAGCAATCACTTGCATGTTTGCAGGGTGACGTAAGATCCACGCAGAAGCAATACCTGTCGGTGTCGTTTGATACTTGTCCGCTAGTTCGGTCAATTTTTCGTTCAACTCTGGGAATTTCTCGTTACCGATAAAGACACCTTCGAAGAAACCATATTGATACGGAGACCAAGCTTGGATCGTCATCTCATGCAAGCGAGAATATTCAAGAATTTCTCCATCATGATCGACACTACCAGCATCCGTCATGTTGACATGAATTCCTTGATCGATCATTCCTGTATGCATGATCCCGAATTGCAGTTGATTCGCTACTAAAGGTTGGGAAACATATTTTTTCAATAGCTCGATTTGACCAGGTTTTTGATTGCTGACACCGAAGTATTTCACTTTACCGTCTTTTTCTAATTGGTCAAAGGCTGCTGCCACTTCTTCTGGTTCAAACAAAGTGTCAGGGCGATGCAATAATAACGCATCTAAATGATCAGTTTTCAATCGTTGCAAACTACCTTCCACAGAAGAGATGATATGCTCTTTCGAAAAATCAAACATTTCACCTGGAACGATGCCGCATTTTGATTGAATAAATAAATCTTCTCTTTTAGCTGCCGTTTTTGCTAACGCTTCTGCAAAAATCGTTTCACATTCACCGCGACCATAAATATCCGCATGGTCAAAGAAGGTAATGTCATTTTCAATCGCAGTCGTCAAGACCTTCACAGGATCTTTGGCATTGTTGATTCGCATCAAGCCTAAAATCACGCTGGATACTTCTAAATCAGTGGGACCGAATTTAATTTTTTTCACGTAAAGTTCCTCCTTATTTAAACTACATTCCTATTTTATCACAACAAGATGAAAACGCTATACCAACGTCAAAAAAACCTCCCATAAAACGAAAACCACCAGCACAACCGATTGGTTCTACTGGCAGCCCTCCTTTTTTCAGTTTGTGTTATGCACAGAAATGTTCTTTACTTCATCGCCTTTGATGAGTTGCTATATTGCAAGGCTTTATCGCCGATATCGTTTCGGTAATATAAGCCAGATAAAGACAACCTGCTGATTGCTTCATAGACCTTCTTTTGTGCAGCAGCTAAATTCTCTGCTGATGCTTCCACAAGAAAAACGCGCCCACCAGCTGCCGTCAAACCACCTTGGTCGGCAGCTTCATCCACTCCTGCATAAAAGAATTGCGTTCCTTCTCCTTCAGGGCTTGGGACAGGCATTCCTTGCTGATACTTGCCTGGATATCCTTGAGAGGCAATCACGACACCGATCGAAGCCGATTGATTCCATTGGATCGTAGGTACTTGGTCCTGTAAGAGATCATCAATGATCTGGGCTAGACTGCTTTTTAAACGACTTAACACGACTTGTGTTTCTGGATCGCCGAAACGCGCATTGAATTCGATGACTTTCGGTCCATCATTGGTAGCAATCAGACCTGCATAGAGAATCCCCGTAAACGGTGTATTGTTGCGAATCATCCCTTTTGCTGCAGGAAGTAAAACTTCTGCTACCGCTTGATCGACCATTTCTTGCGGAATCTGCGGTACCGGCGTATAAGCCCCCATACCTCCTGTATTCGGACCTAAATCGCCATCGAAGGCACGTTTATGGTCTTGGGCAATGACCATTGGATAGACGGCTTCGCCCTTCACAAATGCCAATAGCGAAAACTCCTCGCCAGCCAAAAACTCTTCGATCACCACTTTTGCACCACTTTCACCGAAAGCATTTTGCTCCAGCATCGCTTCGACTGCTGCGTTTGCTTCTTCAATGGTTTCCGCGACAACCACGCCTTTGCCCGCCGCTAAACCATCTGCTTTGATGACGATTGGCGCACCTTTACGTTGGATATAGGCTTTTGCCTGGGCACTATCTGTAAAGCTTTGATAGTCTGCTGTTGGAATGTGATTGGTTCGCATCAATTCTTTGGCAAACTCTTTTGATCCTTCAATCATCGCTGCTTGGCGATTGGGGCCAAAAATTTCCAATCCCGCCCCCTGAAAATCATCTACGATGCCATTTAGCAACGGAACTTCCGGACCAACGAAGGTCCAATCAACCTCCTGCTCTTGAGCAAAAGCAATTAGACTTTCATGATCGGACTCTTCAATTGCGACTGTCTTAATCCCGTCTTTTCGCATACCGGGATTGCCCTTCGCACAAAAGACTGTTTCCACTTGAGGATCCTGCAGAAACTTTTTTGCGACGGCATGCTCTCTACCGCCACTACCAATAACAAGTATTTTCATCGTCTTCTCCTATTTCTTAGTGTTTAAAATGACGAACACCAGTAAAGACCATCGCCACACCGTATTTATCTGCCATGTCGATCGACTCTTGATCTTTGATACTGCCACCAGGTTGAATAATCGCTTTGATTCCTTGTTGCGCTGCATATTCAACACTGTCATCCATTGGGAAAAAGGCGTCGCTTGCCAGCACTGAACCAGCCAGTTTTTTGTTTTCACGGGCTTGTTCGACGGCGATTTTCACCGAACCCACGCGGTTCATTTGACCAGCGCCGATCCCGACGGTTTGCTGTTGATTGGCTAAAACGATCGCATTGGACTTCACGTGTTTCACCGCTTTCCAAGCAAATGCCAAGGCTGCGATTTCTACTGGTGTCGGCTGTCTTTTGGTCACCACGGTCCAATCTGCTGGTGACTCCATTTGATCATCTGGTTCTTGCACCAATAAGCCTCCAAGGACAGAGACAACTTCTGGCTGTTTGGCTGCTTTTTCGAAATCAACAACCAGCAGGCGCAGATTTTTTTTCTTCGTTAAGATTTCTAGTGCTTCTTCTTCAAATGCAGGTGCAATGATGATCTCAAGAAAAATCCGCTGCAGTTGCTCCGCAGTTGCCACATCAACTGGACGATTCAAAACAATGATCCCGCCAAAAATCGACACTGGGTCTGCTTCGTAAGCTTCTTGGAAAGCTTCAGCAATCGTTTCTCCACTTCCGATCCCACAGGGATTCATGTGCTTGAGGGCTACTGCAGTTGGCTCTGTAAATTCTTCTGCGATCCGCAAGGCAGCGTCAGCATCTTTAATGTTGTTGTAAGACAATTCTTTGCCGTGGATTTGTTTTGCGCTGGCAATCGAATAGGGCACGGGTAATGCATCTTGATAGAAGGAAGCTTTCTGATGACTATTTTCACCATAACGCAATGTTTGTTTCAAAACATAGGTTTTCGTCAAGGTCTCTGTTTCTGTTTCAGCCACCGCTTTGGTCAAGTATTCACCAATCAAGGCATCGTAAGCGGCGGTATGGCGGAAGACTTTGGCAGCTAATTTCTTTCTTGATGCCAACGTCGTATTGCCTTCCTTCAGCTCAGTTAAAACCCAGTCGTAATCGTTGGGATCAACGACAACAGTTACTGAGGCATGATTTTTCGCCGCAGAACGTAGCATGCTTGGTCCGCCGATGTCGATATTTTCGATTGCGTCGGCTTCTGTGACGTCAAGCTTACTGATGGTTTCTTTAAATGGATAAAGATTGACGACAACAAGGTCGATCGGTAAAATGCCATGCTCAGCCATTGCCTCCATATGAGAAGGCAGATCACGCCGTCCTAACAGACCACCATGCACCCGTGGATGTAGCGTCTTGACCCTACCATCCATCATTTCAGGAAATTCTGTGACCGCTTCGATGCCGATCGGTTGAAGCCCCGCTTGTTCCAAGGCCGTTTTTGTCCCGCCAGTTGAGATAATCTCAAATCCTAAATTGGTCAATTCTTGGACAAATGGTACGAGTCCTTCTTTGTCAGACACACTGATTAATGCACGTTTATTCACGATTCGATAGCCCCTTTTCCACGATTTCAGCTAAAACAGCTGGATAGATTTGATGTTCTACTTGATGAATTTTTTCTGTCACATTTGCTAATGTATCGTCGGTGTCGATCCGAACGATTTCTTGGGCAATGATTGGCCCTGTGTCAATGCCGGCATCGACATAATGAACCGTCACTCCCGTCACTTTCACGCCGTAAGCGAAGGCATCGGCGATCCCAGATTTACCTGGGAAACTCGGCAACAAGGAGGGATGGATATTGATGACTCTGCCTTCATAAGCGGATAATAGAGTGTTGCCGATGATTCGCATATACCCTGCTAAAACAATAAAATCGATGGCATGATCCTGCAATTCTTCGATCAATTTATTTTCAAAGGCTGCTTTTGATGCAAATGCCGCTGGCTCTATGACAAGCGTTTCATAGTCTCTCGCGCGGGCTTTTTCTATTACTGGCGCTGCAGGTTTATCGGAAAAGACCAACCCGATCTGCGCTCCTTTGATTTTATTTGCTTGGATCGCATCGGCGATCGCTGTAAAATTGCTGCCCGTTCCAGAAGCAAAGACGGCGATCCTCATCGGACTGCCTCTTTGAAGCAAACGGCTTCGTTGTTACGTTTGGTCACTTTACCGATCCGGTATGCTTGTTCTTCATTGGCGGATAGAAGTGCCATCACTGCCGCAACATTTTCTGGCGCAACGGCTAAGACCATACCGATACCCATATTGAAAATCTCGAACATTTCTTGATGAGGAATCGCGCCATGAGTAGCGATCAGATCAAATATTGGCAACTGCGGCCAAGTGTCTAAGGCGATTTCTGCCGCAAGTCCTTCAGGCAGCATCCGTGGGATATTTTCAACAAAGCCGCCACCAGTGATATGAGAAATTCCAGCTAACAATCCTTCTATCAATAAAGGTTTCAGTGCATCAACGTAAATTCTCGTTGGCGTCAATAAACTTTCTGCAAGCGTTTGGTTGCCAAGTTCCGCAAACGTTTCTGCTCCTGTATAGCCATGTTGTTCAAAAAAGATTTTTCTGACTAAAGAGTACCCATTGGAGTGAATGCCTGAAGAAGGCAAACCAATCAGCTCATCGCCCTCTTTGATGGTTTCTCCAGTGATCAACCGACTTTTTTCGACGATCCCTACGGCGAAACCAGCAAGATCATATTCTTCCGGCTGATACATCCCCGGCATTTCAGCGGTTTCTCCACCAATCAGGGCAGCACCCGCTTGCACACAGCCCTCTGCGACACCAGCAATGATTTGTTCGATCTTTGCCGGATCGTTTTTACCAACTGCAACATAGTCAAGGAAGTAGATAGGTTCTGCCCCTTGAGCGACGATATCATTCACACACATCGCGACGCAATCAATGCCGATCGTTGTGTGCTGTTCTTGTTGGATCGCCAACAAAAGCTTGGTTCCTACACCATCAGTCCCAGAAACGAGTACCGGTTCTTTCAATTGGTACGATGATAAGTCAAAACAGCCACCAAAGCCCCCGATTGCCCCCATCACGCCTAGCCGTTCTGTTCGTTTCACATGCTTTTTGATCCGTTCGACTACTTCATAACCGGCTTCGACATCGACACCGGCTTTTGCATATGCATTTGCCACGTTTGTTCCTCCTCAATCATTCATCCGCTCTTCTTCATTCAGCTCATTCGTCGTTAACGCAAGTAAACCAGCGGTCCTTCACTGCTTCGTTTGAAAAACCATTTTTGTCTACTATTTATTCAGCTTATTCAGCTAAAGACGCGAGATAGTTTTCTTCATAATCATACAAAGGGGTTGGATAATCGCCATTGAAATAGGCCATACACAATCCTGAGTAAGGTGCGTCGAAATCTAAACCGATCGCTTCGATCAACCCGTCTTCACTTAAAAAGGCCAAAGAATCTGCTTCGATTTTTTCACAAATCTCAGCTTCCGTATATTTGGCTGCGATCAATTCTTTTCTCGTTTGAATGTCGATCCCGTAAAAACATGGATAGCGCAAAGGCGGCGAACCGATACGCACATGAACTTCTTTGGCACCTGCCTCTTTTAGCAGTTGCACGATACGGCGGCTGGTGGTTCCTCGGACGATCGAATCGTCGACTAGAATCACTCGTTTGCCTTCGACTACGCCACGAACAGCTGAGAGCTTCATTCGCACGCCTTGCTCTCTTAACTCCTGTGTCGGTTGAATAAACGTTCGTGCAATGTATTGATTTTTTACTAAGCCCAATTCATAAGGAATACCTGAAGCTTCTGCGTACCCGCTGGCAGCAGATAAGGATGAATTCGGTACACCAATGACCATATCCGCTTCGATCGGCGCCTCTTTTGCCAAGCGACGGCCCATATTTTTACGGGCACGATGAACATTGACGCCAGCGATGTTGGAATCAGGACGGGCAAAATAAATAAACTCCATCGAACAAATCGCCGGTTGTACTTCTTGGGTATACTGCTCGATTTGAATGCCTGCATCATCAATGATCACGACTTCGCCCGGTCGGACATCACGAATAAATTCCGCACCGATGACTTCCAACGCACAGGTTTCTGAAGCCACCACATAAGCACCATTGACCATTTTCCCGATTGACAATGGCCGAAAGCCATTGGGGTCTAGTGCTGCGATCATGGCATTTTCCGTCAGTAAAAGGTACGCAAATCCACCTTTAACTTGATTTAATGCCTCCTTGACCCGATCCATAAAAAGCGGTTCTTCGCTGCGACGGATCAAGTGCATGAGAATCTCTGTATCGGAATTCGAGTGGAAAATCGCACCAGCCTCTTCTAATGATTTCCGTAGACTTTTCGCATTCGTCAAGTTGCCGTTATGAGCTAAGCCAATCTGCTGATCAAAAAATTTGAATAAAAACGGTTGAATATTATCAACGCTACCATTACCAGCAGTTGCGTAACGAACGTGACCAATGGCAGCATCTCCTGTCAGACGCTGGAGGACACGTTCATCCGAAAACACTTCCGCTAGCAACCCTAAATCACGGTGACCATTGAGTTTTCCCGCATCATTCGTGACGATCCCAGCACCCTCTTGGCCGCGATGTTGCAAACTGTGTAGTCCGAAGTAGGTGACACGAGCGGCATCTGGATGACCCCAAACACCAAAAACCCCACATTCCTCGTTGAGGCTCTTTACTTCATTAAACATGGAATGGCTTCCTCCCATTTCAATTTCGCCTCAGTAAGGGGCATCTCGATCGTATCATCTTGTGCTTGCATGCGAATCTGGCCATCAGCAGTCACTTCCCCGATCGCTATTGCAGCAGCACCTACCAGTGCTTCAAAAGCTGCTTGCTTATCAGGTGCGACTGAAAGCACAAAACGGGATTGGGTTTCTGAAAACAATTGTGCTGCTGGCAATGACACGGTCACATTTAGACCAAAGCCCTTGTCAAAAGCGGATTCGGCTAAAGCGATCGCTAAACCACCTTCGGCACAGTCGTGGGCACTTTGAACAAGACCTGCTTGGATCGCTGCGGTAACCAATTGTTGGTTCATTTTTTCTGTTTCAAGGTCAAAGGACATTAAACGCCCAGCGATCTTTCCTGTCTGCAGTTTTTGCAATTCAGACCCATTGAAGTCAGCATGGGTTTCCCCTAGGATATAGATCACATCCCCTGCTGCTTGGAAATGCTGCGTCGTGATATGCGCCAGCTCTTCGATCAATCCGACCATCCCAATTACAGGCGTTGGATAGACCGATTGTCCGTCCGTTTCGTTGTATAAGGAGACGTTCCCAGAGATTACTGGTGTCTCTAGTACACGACAAGCTTCTGAGATCCCGTCAGCAGCCGTAGATAACTCCCAGAATCCTTCTGGTTTATCTGGCGAGCCGAAGTTAAGGCAGTCAGTGATCGCCAATGGACGCCCACCGGAAGCGACGATATTTCGAGCAGCTTCTGCAACTGCGATCTGTCCGCCGACTTCAGGATCTAAGTAGAGGTAACGAGCATTACAGTCAGTCGTCATCGCCAAGGCTTTATTGGTTCCCTTGATTCGTAAAACGGCCGCATCACTGCCGGGTCCTACCACGGTATTGGTACGAACTTGCGAATCGTAGGTTTCAAAAATCGAGCGTTTCGAAGCGATCGTCGGCTGCTGCAGCAGGTCCGCAAATACAGACGTTGCTGAATGAATCACTGGAACAAAGTCCGGTGTTTCCTTAAACACTTTGATCCGTGCTGGTTCTGCCATCTCTTTGTAGTAAGTCGGTGCATCTTCAGCTAAAGCATCCACTGGTAAATTAGCGACTTCCTGTCCATGATGGAACAAACGATAGTTGCCATCATCCGTCACTTCACCGATCACGACTGCTTCTAGATCGTATTTCTTAAAGAGGGCTTCCACTTCAGCTTCATGCCCTTTTTTGACACAGATCAGCATCCGCTCTTGGGATTCTGACAACATCATTTCATAAGGCGTCATATTAGTTTCTCGTTGTGGAACATCATCTAATGTTAAGCGCAAACCTGATCCGGCTTTTGATGCCATCTCGGCACTAGAAGAAACCAATCCAGCAGCACCCATATCTTGAATTCCGACTAAAATGTCCGAATGATCCACGATCAATTCCAAACAAGCTTCCAACAAAAGTTTTTCCATAAAAGGATCACCGACTTGTACGGCGGAACGTTGTTGTTCTTCTCCTTCGACAAATTCTTCCGATGCAAAAGTCGCCCCGTGTATCCCGTCGCGTCCTGTTTTTGCGCCGACATACATGATGGTGTTTCCAACACCTTTGGCCTGCCCTTTTTGAATATCCTTGTGAGCAATGATCCCTACACACATGGCATTGACTAATGGATTGCCTTCATAACAAGGGTCAAATGCCACTTCACCACCGACGGTCGGAATCCCAATACAGTTGCCATAGCCACTGATCCCAGCAACGACTTCTTCCAAAAGATATTTCGTTCTTGGATTATCTAACTCACCAAATCGTAAGGAGTCTAAAACAGCAATCGGTCTTGCTCCCATACTAAAGATGTCGCGGATGATCCCACCAACACCAGTTGCTGCTCCTTCATAAGGTTCCACCGCAGAAGGATGATTATGGCTTTCCGCTTTAAATACGACAGCTAGATCATCGCCGATATCCACGATGCCCGCACCTTCTCCCGGACCTTGCAGTACTTGCGGCCCATCTGTCGGGAATTTCCGCAAAACAGGTTTGGAATTTTTGTAAGAACAATGTTCACTCCACATCACTGAAAAGAGTCCAGTTTCGGTATAGTTTGGTAAACGTCCCAAAATATCTTCTGAGATCATCCGATATTCTTCTTGGGTCAATCCCCATTGCTCGTATAATTTCGTGTCTTTGATTTCTTGTGGTGTAGGTTCTTTTACGATCATTTTATCCATTTACCGGCACCTTCCCAAAATTTTTCAATAATGAAGCAAAAAACTTCTTGCCATCTTCTGAGCCTAATAAACTTTCCATCGCTCGTTCTGGATGAGGCATCATGCCTAGGACATTGCCTGCTTTGTTGCAGATACCAGCGATATTGTGTAGACTGCCGTTGACGTTATCTTCATAACGGAAAACGATTTGATTGTTAGCAACCAATTCCTGATAAGTCGTTTCATCACAATAATAATTGCCCTCACCATGAGCGACAGGAAGCGTAATGACTTGATCCGTTTCATATTCAGAAGTAAAAGCTGTTCGATTATTCACTTGCAGACGGACCGGCTTGCAAATAAAATGCAATGATTCATTTCTTTGTAAAACCCCTGGTAACAAGCCCGCTTCCGTTAAAATTTGAAACCCATTGCAGGTACCAAAGACAGGTTTGCCTTCATTTGCCAAACGAATGACCTCTGACATGATCGTAGAAAAACGGGCAATCGCTCCGCATCTTAAGTAATCACCATAAGAAAATCCTCCTGGAAGCAAAACACCGTCAAAACCGGCTAAGCTTTCTGCATCATGGCGCACATATTCTGCTTCTGCCCCCATGATATCTTTGATTGCCCACATCAAATCAACATCACAATTTGATCCAGGAAAGACGATCACTGCAAATTTCATAGGGCTGCTTCCTCCATTTGAACTATTTCATAACGGTAGGTTTCCATATTGACGTTTGCTAAAAGTTTGTCACAGATCGCTTCAATCTCCTCTGCTACTGCTGCTTGTGTTTGATTGTTGGAAGGTGTCACTTTGATTTCAAAGTATTTCCCGATGCGAATATCACTGACATCTTGATATCCTAAGCGATGAACAGCTCCTTTGACGGCTTCTCCTTGAGGGTCCAAAACAGATTCCTTATAAGTGACGTAAACTTTGACTAAATACATGTTGAATTCTCCTTTTCTAAACGATTTAAAACTTCTTCATAAACAGGAACGATGTCCCCTAAATCACGACGATAGACATCTTTATCAAGATGTTCATTTGTACCCATATCCCATAAGCGGCAAGTATCTGGTGAGATCTCATCAGCCAGGAGCAACTCGCCCTTCTTGGTTTTTCCGATCTCGATTTTAAAATCGATCAGTTGAATCTGGATACTTGCAAAGATTTCCAGTAACGCAGCGTTGACTTGTAGCGCCAGTTTTTTGATCTGGTCCAGTTCCTCTTTTGTAGCAAGACCCAGATAGAACACATGATCGTCATTGATAAACGGATCATCTAAACGATCCTCTTTGTAGTAAAACTCCACGATCGGCTTTGGCAGTCTGGTTCCTTCTTCGATGCCCAAGCGCTTTGAAAAACTACCAGCAGCCGTATTGCGAACAACGACTTCTAAAGGAATCATGGTGACAGCTCGAATTAATTGTTCGTGTTTAGACACTAATTGAAGAAAGTGACTTGGGACATTTTTATCAGCTAAACGCTGAAAAAGATGCGCAGTGATCTGATTGTTTAGGGCACCCTTCCCTGCGACTGCATCTTTCTTTAAACCGTTCAGCGCAGTTGCTTGGTCCAGATAAAGGACTCTCAACACATCTTCTTCGTTGGTTTTAAACAATTTCTTGGCTTTTCCTTCATAAAGAAGCACTTCTGATTCCATATTCCACCTCAGTTAAGTATTATTTTTCACATAGCGATGACACACATCTTTATTTGTTTATTATTCTAACAACGCTGAAAAAGCGGGTCAACGATTATCTGTACATTTACACATTAATAAACACGAATGTTCGCCTTTTATCCCGTCGAGCAAGTTTACCTCTCCCGTTTGACTGGCGAAGGGTTTTATAAAGCGTTTACAACATTCTATTTTCATGCTATATTTAGGTCGTATTGTAGCTACATTCAAGGAGGAGTACTATATGTGGTCGCTAAAGAATCGTGCTGAACTTTTTTTAGCTCATTTAACAGACAAAGAAAAACAACAGCTCCATAACGAATTATTGGCCGTGCAGCAAATCCTTTCCATTAACCAACAAACGAGTTTCTATGTATTCAGTCCCTTCAAAAAAGGGGCACGTCCTCACTATGCAGAAGAACAAAAAAGAGTTCTACAATTTCAAAATGGCCGCAATGACGAATTGATCATTCACCAGATACATCGTCAAAGCTTATTTAAACATACGTATTCTTTCCGTATTTATTTTAATTTAGAAGAAATGGACTTTTCTTTTTTAGACGATCTTTTGCATCTTTTGAAGGAACAAAGTCAAGCCCCTACCTTTAACTTAAGTCATGCTACGCACTGACGGGTGATCACTAAATAAAAATAAGATAAAAAAAACAAAAGCCCGAAATTTTACGGGCTTTTTTTGTTATACTGTTTTCAGACAAAAGAAAGGACACGATTATGCTATTTACAAAACAGTCATTTGATGCTTTTGCTTTAGAAACATTAGAAGAAAGAATGGAACAAATCCGTTCAGAGATCCAGCCGGTTTTCCAAACCATCGGCGAGGCAGCGATCCCATTATTTGAAGAAAGCTGTCAAGAACCTTTTTATTTGCATATCGCACAGCATCGGCGTAGAACCGTCTACCCTCCTGCCGAAACGTGGGCGGGGATCGGCCCTAACAAGCGTGGTTATAAAATGGATGCCCACTTTCAAATTGGGATCAATCAAGCGTATGTCTTTGTTTGGCTCAGTGTGATCGATCAACCGAAAAATCAAGCAACGATCGCGGAATCTTGGCTGGCTCATAAAGAATTATTTGATCAATTGCCAGCAGACTTTACGCTATCTCCTGATCATACCAAGTATGACCACTCTCCAATCGCTAAATGGCCAACCTACTTAGAACGATTACAGAAAGTCAAAAAAAGTGAACTTCAGATTGGCAAGATTTTTCCGAAAAAAATGATCGAAGACGTTGAGATGGCGGATATTTTAGCAGTTTATCAAACGCTGTTGCCGCTTTATCACGCCCGTTTGTCGGCACTAAAGGAGGAACAATAATATGTCAGAAAACCGGCGCTCTCGCAAAGAAAAACCAGCGAAAAAACCTAAGCGTTTCGTCTGGCTGGCACTCCCTGCCGCCTTATTAGTACTTGGTGGCGGTTATTATGGCTATACAGTCTATCAAAATCGACAAGAAGAAGCAGCAGCAAAAAAAGTCCTCAATTCCTTTATCGGTGCTATATCTGATCAGAAGTACAGCAATCTATCTGCTTTACTGACCGAAGAAAGTTTGGAATCAAACGGCTTTACCGCAGACGAAGTCTCAGCAAAATACGAAGCGATTTTCACTGGTATCGGTGCCGAATCATTTAAAGCTTCAGGAATTGAGGTAACGCCCGATGATAAGGATTCCGATCAATTCAATTTCCAATACAACGGTTCCTTAACCACCTCGTTAGGTGAATTAACCGAGCTGTCTTATAGTGGCACGATTACTCTGGCTGATGACCAAGCCAAGATCGATTGGTCGCCTCAATTGATTTTTCCGGGAATGGAAGGACAAGACAAAGTTAGTATCTCTGTAGATAATGCCACACGTGGAGAAATCTTAGACCGAAACAACGAACCGCTAGCAGAAAATGGCACGCTCTATCAACTAGGCGTCATTCCAGGACAGCTGGGTACGGGAGACGAAAAAACCGCCAATATCAAAGCAATCGCGGAGCGTTTTGACCTAACAGAAGATGCGATCGATCAAGCATTGGCTCAATCGTGGGTCCAAGATGAGTTGTTCGTTCCCTTGAAGATTATCGAACCAACCGATGAAATGCCAACTGGAACAAGTTTAAAAGAAACGACGGGACGGACTTATCCTCTTGGAGAAGCCGCTGCCCAGTTGATTGGTTATCTAGGGAACGTGACTGCAGAAGATATCGAAAAGGATGAAACGCTAGCAAGCAACGGACAAATTGGTCGTAGTGGTCTGGAAGCTGCCTTTGACAAAGAGTTGCGGGGCGAAAATGGCGGAAAAATCGCCATCACAGATGAAGACGGTGCTGAAAAATCGGTTCTTTTAGAAAAAGAACGGGCAGATGGTAAAGATATCCAACTGACCATTGACGCACAAGCCCAAAAGACAGCTTTTGACGCCTTACAAAATCAGGCGGGGTCCACGGTCGTCACAGAACCAAAAACCGGTGATCTGCTGGTATTAGCCAGCTCACCGAGTTATGATCCCAATAAAATGACCCAAGGGATCTCCCAAGAAGACTACGATGCGTATGAACAAAACGAAGACTTGCCTTTCATCAGCCGCTTTGCTACGGCCTATGCGCCAGGTTCGACCTTTAAGACTATCACGGCAGCGATTGGCTTAGAAAACGGTACGATCGACCCTACCCAAAGTATTGCGATTGATGGATTGAAGTGGCAAAAAGACAGCTCTTGGGGGGACTACTTTGTCACCAGAGTCAGCGATGTAGCTTCTGTCAATCTAAAAGATGCACTGGTTTACTCTGATAACATCTATATGGCACAACAAACCTTAGCTATGGGTGAAGATGCTTTTCGTAACGGTTTGTCGAAATTGATTTTTGGTGAAACGTTGGATTTACCGATTGCGATGAATCCTGCTCAAATTTCCAATGAAGACTCCTTCAACTCAGAGATTTTACTGGCAGATACCGGCTATGGACAAGGAGAACTGTTACTGAATCCCATTCAGCAAGCTGCTGCTTATTCGGTCTTTGCCAATCAAGGAAAACTGGTTTATCCTCGTTTATTGAAAGAGGCAGAGCAAAAAGACAAAGAAGTCTTTAAACCAGAGACGATTGAGCAAATCAATCAAGATTTGACAGCTGTTGTCTCAGATGCCAACGGAACGGCACACTCTTTGGCAGCGCTGAACATTCCGCTAGCTGCCAAAACAGGAACTGCTGAAATCAAAGAAAAGCAAGATGAAAAAGGCCAAGAAAACAGCTTCTTATTCGCCTTCGATTCGCAAGATCAAGGATTTCTGATGGTTTCCATGTTAGAAGATCGCCAGGAAAACCAATCAGCAACTGGTTTAGCACCTGATCTATTGACCTACTTAGCTGAAAATTATTAAAAAAGCCGCAACCTTAAGACGGAGGTCTCAAGGTTGCAGCTTTTTTTATTCGGCTAAACCGACACGTTCAAAGATCGTGTCAACTTGTTTTAAATGATGGTTGTAATCAAACGCATCATCCAAATCAGCTTTGGTCAAAACATCCGTGATTGCTGGATCAGCTTCTAACAATGGGCGGAAATCCGTTTGTTCATCCCAAGCTTGCGCTGTTTTCGGCTGAACCAAGTCATAGGCTTGCTCTCTGGTCATCCCGTGATCGATCAATTTCAACATCACCCGTTGGCTGTAGATCAATCCAAAGGTCGCATTCATATTGCGCTTCATATTCTCTGGGAAAACGGTCAGATTTTTGACGATATTGCCAAAGCGATTCAGCATGTAATCGATCAAAATCGTCGTATCCGGAATAATGATCCGTTCTGCCGATGAATGTGAGATATCCCGTTCATGCCAAAGGGAGACATTTTCATAAGCCGTCACCATATGACCGCGAACGACTCTTGCAAGTCCGGCCATATTTTCAGAACCGATTGGGTTACGCTTATGGGGCATGGCAGAAGAACCTTTTTGTCCTTTGGCGAAGAATTCTTCAACTTCCCGCGTTTCTGATTTTTGTAGTCCACGGATCTCGGTGGCAAATTTCTCAATGCTCGTTGCGATCAACGCCATTGCTGAGAAATATTCAGCATGTAGGTCACGAGGCAATACTTGCGTGGAAATATCTTGCGCACGAATCCCTAGTTTTTCACAGACATACTCTTCGACAAATGGAGGGATATTTGCAAAGGTTCCAACAGCACCACTGATCTTTCCAGCTTCGACCCCTTTTGCTGCCCGCTCAAAACGTTCAACATTGCGTTTCATTTCTGAATACCACAAGGCTAATTTCAAGCCAAAGGTCGTTGGTTCCGCATGAACACCATGGGTACGTCCCATCATCACGGTATGCTTGTATTCTTTGGCTTTTTCGCCAATGATCGTCACGAAACGGTTCAAATCTTCACGAATCAAATCGTTGGCTTGTTTCATCAAGTAGCCATACGCCGTATCAACAACATCCGTCGACGTCAAGCCGTAGTGGACCCATTTACTTTCATCACCCAAAGATTCAGAGACTGCTCGGGTAAAAGCAACCACATCATGTCGCGTTTGCGCTTCGATCTCTAAGATACGGTCGATATCAAAGGATGCTTTTTCACGAATCAATGCAACATCCTCTTTCGGTATCTCTCCTAATTCCGCCCAAGCTTCGTCAGCTAAAATCTCGACTTCTAGCCACGCTTGGTAGCGATTTTGATCGGTCCAAATAGCACCCATTTCTGGTCTTGTATAACGCTCTAACATGTTTTTATCTCCTTTAATCCCAAATATTGGTTTGATAGATTTCTTCAGTGGTTTCTGCAATATCTTCCGTCAAAATAGTGATATGTCCCATTTTTCGACCGGTTTTTGCTTCTTCTTTGCCATAGTAATGAAATTGCCAAGCAGGTTTTGTGGCAATCAACTCATAGGTTTCTGTCAATTCATCTCCTAAGACATTGACCATGACTGCAGGTGAAAGCAAAGAAACTTCCGGCAACGGCCAGCCACAGATTCCGCGGATATGAGCGTCAAACTGACTCATGGAACAAGCTTCGATCGAATAGTGACCCGAATTATGCGGACGTGGTGCCAATTCATTGACATACAAGCCGCCGCTTTTGGTCAGGAACATTTCGATGGCTAAAACGCCTTGCAGATCCAATGCCTTCGCAATAATATGAGCGATCCGTTTGGCTTCTTCGGCAACTTCTGGATCAATGCGCGCAGGAGCAATCGTTTGATGCAAAATATTGTTACGGTGGATATTTTCTACCACTGGGAAAGTGGTAAAGGTTTCTCCATTACCGGCAACTAAAATCGATAATTCTTTTTCAAAAGGAATCCATGCTTCTAATTCGCAAGTTCCTTCGCGAAGTAAATTCATGGAAGGCGCCAAATCAGCCGTACTGTAAAGCACGTGCTGTCCTTTTCCGTCATAGCCGCCTCTGGTGGTTTTTAATACACAAGGGTAACCAATGCTATCGATGGCATCTTGGATGTCTGTCGGGCTGATGATCGTGGCATAAGGTGCAATCACGATATTGTTTGCCTCTAAAAATGACTTCTCTAACAAACGATCTTGAGTGATTGCTAACAGATCGGTGCCTTGAGGGATATGTGAGTAAGGCAAAATAGAGTTCAATGCTTCAACACTGACATTTTCAAATTCATAGGTGATTACATCGGCACGTCGAGCCATTTCTTCTAAAGCAAACACATCATCATAGGCAGCAACAATATGCCAATCAGCGACTTGGGCTGTTGGACAATTGGCAGTAGGGTCTAAAACGCCAACCCGAAAGCCCATTTCTTTGGCACTCATTGCCATCATACGACCTAGCTGTCCTCCGCCAACGATTCCGATCGTTGCGTTGGGCATTAAAGGTTTAATCAAGTTGATCACTACTTTCCAATACGATTTCTTTTAATGTATTTCTTCGTGCGTCTAATTTCTCCGCTATCTCTAAATCATACATGGAAAGCATCTGGGCTGCAAGTAGTCCTGCGTTAGTTGCGCCAGCTTTTCCGATCGCCGTTGTTGCTACTGGTACACCACCCGGCATTTGCACGATCGATAAAAGGGAATCCAAACCGTTTAATGCGCGTGATTGGACGGGAACACCAATGACCGGCAATGTTGTTTTAGCTGCCACCATTCCCGGCAAATGGGCAGCGCCACCCGCTCCTGCAACAATGACTTTAATCCCTTTTTCTCGGGCTGTTTCTGCAAATTCGAACATCAAATCTGGTGTACGATGTGCCGAAACGACTTTTTTCTGATAAGGTATCGCTAACTCATCTAAAATCAAGCAGCACTCCTTCATTGTTTCCCAATCTGATTGACTTCCCATAATCACTGCAACTGCTGGTTTCATTCAATTTTCCCTCCACTGATTTTTTACGATTCTCTTCTGAATAAACCTCAGAAGTATTTTTCTTACGAAAATCATTTTGTTAGCAACCTTTTGAAGCTACGTCTGAGATATCCCAAAGTCACATGGCTCTGCTAACATTCACTTTCACCTCTAAATAGTAACGAGTTGCCCGAGCAATGTCAAAATATTTTCGAACTATTAACAAATTTTACTTTCCATTGTTCGCTTTTATCTCAAAGATATGTATTCAACACGTCAGATATCCGATAATAAGACAAATAAAGGAACAATACAAAAAATCCAGACGAATCCTCGTCTGGATCAAATAAACTTACTGTTGCAAGCGCAATTCCGTCACTTCGTCTGTTTCTTTCGGCAGTCCATTAAAGAACAGATTCAAAACAATGGCAGTCAAACTACTCATGACGATCCCATTGCCTGTAAACATTTGAACGGTTTCAGGCATTTGACTGAATAAAGTGGGCATCATATTGAACCCTAAACCAAAACCGATTGATACTGCAATCACTAACAAGTTCTTGTCATTCATAAAATCAACTTTGCTCAGCATTCTCATCCCTTGAACAGCCACCATGCCAAACATCACTAACATGCCGCCGCCAAGCACTGCCTCTGGAATGATCTGTGCAATGGCACCGACTTTTGGAAACAACCCTAATACGATCAAAAAGATTGCTGAAAAGAAAATCGGACGGCGCGTCTTAATGCCTGAAAGTTGAACCAAACCTACGTTTTGTGAAAATCCAGTATAAGGAAACGTATTGAAGATCCCACCAAGGATCACCGCCAAGCCCTCCGCACGATAGCCGCGCTTTAAGTCATTGCCTGTAATCGGTTTTTCAGTAATGTCTCCCAGTGCAAAATAAACGCCTGTGGATTCTACCAAACTAACGATGGAAATAATGATCATCAAGACGATCGACCACAGATCAAAGGTTGGTAAACCGAAATAAAAAGGCTGAGGCAAATGAAACACAGGTGCATGAGTGATGGCAGAAAGATCAACCAAGCCTAATAATGCTGCTAAAATAGTCCCACCGATCAAACCGATCAGTACGGCAATCGAGCGAATAAAGCCTTTGCCAAACACTTGCACGCCAATGATCAGCGCAATCGTCACAAAGCCTAACAATAAATTCGTTGGATCACCAAAGTTAGCAGCTGCGGCATCCCCTCCACCGATTTTGGTGATGGCGACTGGAATCAAGGTCAAGCCGATGACGGTAATCACCGTTCCTGTCACCAATGGAGGGAACAAAACTTTGATTTTCGAAAAAATGCCGGCGATCAAGACAATGAAAATCCCAGCAGCAATGATCGCTCCGTAAATCGCACTGATTCCTGATTTGGTGCCAATCAAAATCAATGGGGAGACAGCTTGGATGGCACAACCTAAAACGACTGGTAGGCCGATCCCAAAAAAGCGGGTGACGACTAATTGCAAAAGCGTAGCGATTCCGCACATGAAAATATCGATCGAGATCAAATACGTCATCTGCGCTTCATTAAAGCCGAGGCCTGTTCCAATCAACAAAGGGACGGCAACAGCTCCTGCATACATCGCTAGCAAATGCTGCAAGCCTAAAACTGCTGAACGGCTATTCGTTTCTTTCATTAGGCATCTCCTTCTAAAAAGCTGACTTGTCCCTCAGACAATGAGGCGATCCGTGCTAGTGAAACAACAGGAATCCCCATTTCTTCAAGTAATTGTCGACCACTTTGGAATGATTTTTCAATCACGATACCGATACCGACGACGTTGGCTCCTGCTTGTTGACACAGTTCGATCAACCCTTTTGCTGCTTGTCCGTTTGCTAAAAAATCATCAATAATCAAGACTGTATCCTCAGAGGACAAAAATTTCTTGGAAATCGATACTTGGCTGGTCACTTGCTTAGTAAAGGAATAGACAGATGCAGTCAGCAGCTCTTCATCCATCGTCAAACTCTTTGCTTTACGGGCAAAGATCATTGGTACTTGTAACTGTTCTGCAGTATAAAGCGCTGGTGCGATCCCTGAAGCTTCGATGGTCACTACTTTTGTGATGCCGCTTCCTTGAAACCGTTCCGCGAAGACTGTACCGATTTCTTTCATCAACTCATAATCCACTTGGTGGGTCAAAAATTGGTCCACTTTAAGAACCCCTTCGCCCAGCACATTTCCATGTGTTTTGATACGCTCAATTAATTTTTCCATCCTAGCTCTCCTCGTTCCTTTCTATTCCATCCTGAAAAAAAAAGACACTCTTTTTGCCAAAGCAAAAAAAGTGTCTAACAGGCACGATTTTTACTTATAGTCCGATATTTACGGTATCGGGTAGAGACTGTCGACCATATTTCGACGATATACAAGTAATTTTTAAATGATAGATTCGATTATGCCTGTCTTTGATTAAAAACACAAGCATGGAATGCCCTTTATAAATAAAAATATTCTCATTTGTGGATCATTTGCTACTCTGGTTTCTCCATATCACGATAGTGCTCCATCTTTTTACTGAAAAGCTCCCCGTTGGAAGGCGGCGTGTAAGTGATCGCATTCGCACCTGCTTCAATCGTTTCTAAGATGCTCTCCTCAGTTGGACCACCCGTTGCAATGATCGGCAGCTTCGGATATTTTTTACGGAAGAAAGCCACGGTATCCGCTGTGTCCTTGCCGGCACTGATATTGATGACCTTCACACCAGCTTCAAGTTTGGCATCAATTTCAGTATACTTACTCGTTACGGTACTGATAACGGGAATATCCACGACTTTACAGACTTGCTCCACAGTTTTCAATGGCGTGGGTCCGTTTAAGACGACCCCGATCGATCCCTGAGCTTCAGCAAACATGCTCATATAAGAAGAGCGGAATCCTTGGGTCAAGCCGCCGCCGACACCAGAAAACACTGGAATATCTGCTGCTTCGATAATTGCTTTCGTAATTGCTGGGTGCGGTGTAAAAGGATAGACCGCTATCACAGCGTCCGCATTTGTATTACGGATGATCGCAATATCCGTAGTAAAAATAATGGAGCGGATTTGTTTCCCAAATATTTGAATGCCGCTAGCCTCTCGAATAACTTTAGGCACTTTGACGATATCTTTGCGTAAATCAGTGGTGATTTTTGGCATATATTTTTCTTCCATAAGCAGCCAACTCTCTTTTCTTATTGATCAAATCGATTCAATTGGTAGGTTTCAATGACTTGAATGATTTTGCTGGCATAATCTGGATCCGTTGCATACCCTGCATCTTGTAAGGCTTGTGCGGCACTGCGGTAGTCGTTTGCTGTCAAGACATCTACATAAAGCGCAGGATTCCAATCAACACCATTTACAAACAACATCGTATGATCATCCATTGATTCTTCCCAAGTATCATAGACACGAAAATCTCCTTGAATCGTGACCCATTCTCCATTATAAAACTCTTGGGTATCTAATGTCACCTTTTTTGAATGACCAAATGACTTGATGCCAAATAAATTATTGTATTTGCTGGCTAGAGAACTCTGGCCCCAATCTGATTCAAGAATCGCCTGACCTATAATGATACTTGGTAAAATCCCATAGCCTTTTTGCAGTTCTTGCGCGTAAGGAGCAATGCGATCGATAAATTCTTCATGAGAGATCGCTTCAGTATTTGTTTCTTCCTCTTTCGGAAGAGGATCCGCCAAACTATTTAAGGAAAAAATAAAAGCAATCCCAATTAAGAATAACCCTAGAAAGACTAATGGGAAACGAGTCTTCTGTTTTTTTCGT
This sequence comes from Enterococcus sp. AZ188, assembly GCF_050544075.1. NCBI lineage: Bacteria > Bacillati > Bacillota > Bacilli > Lactobacillales > Enterococcaceae > Enterococcus > Enterococcus sp. AZ188. The sequence continues at coordinate 1,465,474 of NZ_CP172943.1, read as the reverse complement.
CTTGCACTCATTTTTTCACTTCCTTTGTCTGACTAAACACGTTCTTAGCGAACAAATCGCCTCCACTCATCAACAACTCTTCTTGTGCTCGTTGACTATTTTCTTGATTTCTAGTAAGAGAATTAGTAAAGATCCAGTCCTCCTGCAAAGGATCTGCCAATTCGTGATACGACAGTTCTGCTTCTTTACGAGTGATGTGTTCTTTTGCCTCATCAAGAAACTCTTCGAATGTTACCTCATGTTCTTCAATATATGTCGCCACTTCGACGCCTACATAGCGTAAATGCCATGGTTCATAATCGATTTGGGTAATGTCATGTTTTCCTTTCGGATAACGGATGATGAACCCATACTCTCTCGCATGGGCTTGTAGCCATTTTCCACCGTCTGTAACGCCGAACCCCTCATTGAGAAGTTCGCCTGTATGATTTTGATACCAGTCTTCATCGATTACGTCAATCGCAAGACCGGTATGGTGCTCACTATATCCCGGTTCAGTAAAGGTCAGTTTCGTGATACGAATTGCTTCTTCTTTTGTATTCCCTTGGCGGATCAAGCTATTGACATTGGCATCGAATATTTCCTGTTGATACTCTACCGAACGGTAAGCAGAGACCATGACTAAAGGATGTCCAGCCACCTTTGCTGCCTCAGCTAGTTCTTCGTATGCCGAAACGATTCGCTTGTCCACAAGGTAGCCATTTGATAATTTCCCCAAATCTTCTTGCGCGATTTCGCTGACGATTTTATTTTTTGGTCCTACCAGAGCCAACGACCAATCATTCAATGAGACAGTTGGGAAATCATCTTCGTTCACTTCATCACTAACAGCTGCTTGTTCTTGCGCATCCTCTGAGTATTCCGTCGAAGTTTGACTGCTGGATTCAGTTGTTGTGCTCGTCACTGTTTGAGTAGTAGAACGAGCGATACTTAGATTCTTTATTGGGGTGACTGCGGTCACTCGATTCACTTGTATGGTTAGGAGAACCAAAAACAAGAATCCTGCTGCCGCAGCCATTCCATAATACTTTTTCAAAAAATACCCTACCTTTAATTATAAGTTTCTTCCAGATTTTCTTTAACCCACTCTAACAACTCGATTTTTTCATTGCGGATCTGCTGCTGAACAACAGCGGGCAATCGGAAGTTTAATATATCATCATAACCCCACTCATCATACGTAATACTGACTCTCAAATCAAGGTATTGGGCTGTTTCTTCAGATTCTGTTAACAATTCGACTTTTGCTAAATCGCTACCTAGCCACGTTCTGGCGATTTGGGTTTTCATTTTTTTGAACTCGACGACCGCTTGATTGCGTTTTTCTGGATAAATGACGGTCTGGCGAATGATTTTTTGGATCAGCATCCATTCATAATCCGAAAACAGCAGTTTCACTTTCTGATTTTCAGCAGGCGATAAACTCATTGTGCCGGTTTTCCAAGCTTCCCATTGCTCCTCAGTGATTCCTAAATGTGTCTCATAAAACTGTTTTTCTGATGTATATTGCTCGATAATCGTATTTAAAATAATGGCTATTGATACATTATGCATATGTTATCCCTCCTCTTCTATATTTTACTGAAAGTCAGCCGTAATGGAAACTTTTTGCGATTGTTTTTGATTATTTTAAAGAATTCATTTCTTTTGTTATACTAAATATGAAGGAGATGATCAATGATGAAAAAATACCGTTGGGGAATGATTGGACTTGGAGACATCGCGACACAATTTGCCGCTGGTTTTTCCAATGAAGCAAGTGAACTGTATGGAGTCAGCGCCCGCAGTTTGCCAAAAGTCCAGGCCTTTGCCGAAAAATACGCTATCCCCCATGCTTATGAAAGCACAGATGCTATGCTGGAAGATCCGCAAATTGATATTGTGTACATTGCAGTACCTAATGATCTTCATCACGAATTTATTATGAAAGCTCTAATGGCCGGAAAACATGTCCTCTGTGAAAAAGCCATTACGACCAGTGCCGATGAATTAGCTGAAGAATTGACCTTAGCCAAAGAAAAAAATCTGATCTTAGAAGAAGCTATGACGATCTTCAATATGCCGGTTTATGCACGTTTGAAAGAAGAGATCGATGCTGGACGCTTAGGAAAATTAAAAATGATCCAAGCACCATTTGGCAGCTATAAAGATCCTGATCCCACCAATCGTTTCTTCAACCCAGATTTAGGTGGCGGTGCGTTACTGGATATTGGCACATATGCCGTTTCATTTGCTCGCTTTTTCATGACGGATACGCCAGAAGTGGCGTTTAGCAGCATGAAGCCCTTCTCTACTGGTGTAGACGAACAATCTGTAACGATCCTCCAAAATCCAGCTGATGAAATGGCTAGTGTCACGCTGACTTTCCAAGCGAAAATGCCTAAAACAGGTATCGTTGCTTTTGAAGAAGGGTACATTACGGTGGATGAGTATCCTCGTGCGGACAAAGCCATGATTCATTTCCGCGATGGGTCAAATGAGGTCATCGAAGCTGGTGACAGTAATCAAGCCCTTAATTATGAAATTGCCAATATGATCAAAGCCATCAATGGCGATATCGAAGGATCAATCCACTTGACCACCGATGTCATTGACGTTCTTGATCAAATGCAAGCTTTTTGGGAACAACAGTAAAAGTGAAAAGACTCCTTTGCAGGAGTCTTTTTTTTAGCGCTCCATCGTCTGAATCTGTTCAGAAAAGTCGGCTTTGATTTCAATAAAACTTTTAAAGGTTTGCAGAAACTGAAACAGCTGAGCCCGATTTTCAAATTCTGCTCTTGTTTGCGGCAATGGTTTTTGTCGATAATCTTCGTATAAAGCTGCAATTTTTGCCAAGATCTCTTTTCCATCGTTATTTTCATGAAAGGACTCGGCGGTAAAGGATAGCAGCTCTTGAAACGCATTTGTATAGGCTTCTTCTACCCAAAACAATTGTAATAGATCAACCATTTCCAAGAGTAAGCGCGCTTGACTTTGCCGCATGGTGAAATACTCTTCATAATAAGAGGCTTCTCCTCGCCACTGGTTTTCACTATGAACCATCGCTTGCTGTTTGCCTTGCTTGATTTCTCCTAACAATGCTTGGCAAACATGAGGGAGCGTCGCCTTTTCTTTTTCTGTTAACGCGATCGACATGTCTTTTAAAAGACTTTTAAACGTTTCTTCCACCAACTGCTGTTTTTCTTTCAATGCCCGTTCGCCGTCTGGCATATACAAGTTAAATAAAAGTGCAAAGCCGATGCCAATACTCATCAACAAAAAAGCATTTCCAATCAATGGCCAAGCAAAAGAACGTTCCATCATATAATGGGTCACCAATACCGAATTGACCACGATCCCATCGGTTAATTTGAAATAGACTGCCGTCGGAATAAATAGGAAGAGAAAAAGAACAAAGCCCAGCGGACCAAAGCCTAAAAGATGAAAGCTGACAAAAGCTAGGAGCGTCGCGATCGCCAAGGAAACCAAGCGACCGATTCCTGTAAAGAGCGAGGTTTTCTTTGTATTCCCAACACTCAAAATTGCGATGATCCCTGCGGCTGGCGCATACAATAGACCGATCTGCTGAGCAAGAAACATGGACAAACCGGCAGCAACTGCTGTCTTCACTGTTCTCAATCCAATTTTCATTTTTGTCACCTCCTTTGAAAAGTATACTAAATTGTGAGGAATAAGACTAGAATTTCTCAACAGCATTGGGTATGATTAAGTAAAGGGGGCATTCTACCATGAAACTGGGGCGTTTTCGCTTAGGTATGCGAACGATAAAAACAGCCATCGCTGTCATGCTTTGTATTCTGCTCTTTCATTTCCTTGATCGCGGCCAGCCTTTGATTGCTGCCTTGTCTGCTGTCTTTTCATTGCGACAAGACCTGACAACAACAATCTCTTTTGGGAAATCACGGGTACTAGGAAATACGATCGGCGGCGGTACAGCCATTTTTTATTTTTTGACGAAGCAATATTTTCAAAATGATTTTCTGATCGAATTGTTTGTCCTGCCCGCACTGGTCATCTTTGTCATCGTTTTTTCAGATGGCATCAATAACAATTCTGGCATCATCTCTGCCATTGCGACGATGCTGTTGATCACTTCCAGTGTCCCACAAGGGGAATCGATCATCTTTGCATTGGACCGTGTGCTTGATACCTTTATCGGTACCTTAGTTGCCCTGTCAATCAATTTTGTTATTCGACCACCTGAGGAAGAGAAAAAAGATGAGATTCAAGAAGATTTGGTCGTGCTAAGGCAAAAAGAGCTTGAACTAAAAGCCATGCTAGAAGAAGTCCAAGGGGAAATCTCTGAGCAAGAAAAACAAGAAAAATAAAAACAGCCTTTTTCCAGAATGCTTCTGAAAAAAGGCTGTTTTTGTTACTCATTGGCTTTCAAGGCATCGATCATATTGACATGTTTCAACTTGAAATACATCGCGATCCCTACCACGCCTGAAAACAAGCAGGTCAATCCCGCTGCATACACATAGCTCATTGGTTCGACTGTCGGTGAAAACATGGCGATATCAACTTCGATGGTCTGTAAGACAAATTGATGCTGAAGCACCCCTAATAACAAGCCAAAACCAATACCGAAAATCGTTAAAAAGATATTCTCACGAAAGACGTACATCGTCACTTCTCGATCATAAAAGCCTAATACTTTGATAGTCGACAACTCGCGGATCCGTTCCGCTATATTGATATTGTTCAAGTTGTACAACACGATAAAGGCTAATGCCCCTGCTGACGTGATCAAGATCCAAATGACGATGTTCAAGGTTGCTGTCGTGTCATCTAAGGCATCCGCTGAAGCTGAGAGGAAGGAAACATTGATGACATTATCTTGTGCCATCAGGTCAGCTGCGATCGCTTCTTCATCTGTTTTGCTTAAGCGCTGATTGAATTTCAATAACTCACTATTGTAAGCATGCGTTTCCTGAAAGATCTTTTCGTACGTTTCAGGTGTCAAATAAGCAAAATGGCCCGTGTAGTTTTCTGCGATGGCAGCTACCTTCAGTTGAAATTCCTCGCCGCTTTCATTCGTCAACGTTATCGTATCACCCACCGATAATCCAAACAACTTAGCAAGCTTTTCATTGATGATGGCACCCTCTCCTTCTAGCTCGTAAGCTTCTCCTGAAACCCGATCATTCAAGTGGACAAATCTCGATAAAGCCGCAGGATCTTCTGGCACGGTGACGGTTACTTCTTGCTGCGTGACCCCCGATTGAGCCAACGTCAGACTTTCCGTATGCAAGAATAACCCTGCTTCAAAGCCTTCAATATCTTCTGCGGCGGCTTTTGTTTCACTCATTGCTTCCGAATCCTCGTCATCAAAGGTAATCACCGCCTGATATTGCCAGATTTTCTCAAACTGCAAAGGAATGATATTGCTGATGGAATCTCTCAGGCCAAACCCAGTTAAAATCATCGACGTGCAACCAGCGATTCCTAAGATGGTCATGAGCATTCTTGACTTGTAGCGAAACAGGTTTCGCATTGTAACTTTTTGAATAAAACTTAAGTGCCGCCATAAAAAAGTGATTCTTTCTAAGAGAATTCGTTTCCCTGTTTTTGGGGCCTTTGGTCTCAACAAGGAAGCCGATGACTGTCTTAAATCAAATCGTAAAACCAGCAGCGCAATTCCGATGGTGCAAAGCAAGCTAACACCCACAGCAATCAATGAAAGCCGCAAATACCATGGGGTGTCATACTCCGTGAGATTGTAAAGCGGTCCATAAGCTTGAATGATGATTGCTGGAAAAAAGGAAAAGCCTACTGCTAGGCCCAATACAGCACCTGTGAAGCCTGCTGCAGAGGAATAAAGCAAAAATTTCTGTCCAATCTCCCAGTTGCGATAGCCTAGTGCTTTCAACGTTCCGATCTCACTGCGTTTTTCATCGATCATCCGCGTCATAGTGGTTAGACTCACTAAGGCTGCGATCAAAAAGAAAATGACTGGAAAAATCGTCGCTAACGAAGAAACGCGTTCCGCATTGTCTTGGTATTCTGAATAACCAGGATTCGCATCGCGGTTCGCGACACGATAAACTGCCGGTTTTAGCTCCAACAATTCCTGCTCTTTTTCCGCAACTTCTTTTTTGACATCTTCAAGCTTTTCGCGTTCTTTTGGTGCTCTTTCTTTAAATTCGGCTAGCTTTTCTTGAAGGGTTGCTTCGTTTTCTCGGTATTCCAGCCAGCCCTTGTCTAGCAAAGACTGACCATTAGCTTGCTCAGAAGCTAAAGTCTCACGAGCAACACTCAGCTGCGATTCTCCTTGAGTGATCTGGGTCTGAGCCTGTGCCAATTCTTGGCGTCCGGCACTGACCTGGCTCCAGCCAGCGTTGACTTGCTGTTGCGCCCGTTGAAGTTGCACTTCTTGTTCATTGATTGCAGCCAGTTGTCCGCTTAATTGGGCACGTTGTTGCTCACCTTCAGCAATGAGTGGATTCAATGTATCTTCAGCTGCCGTCAGCATAGTAGCAATCATCGTTTCATCGATTTCCTCCAGATCAGGAATCGGACCAAGGACATCTGTCGGTAGGTTCAACTGTGCCAGAGCGGCTGTTACTTGTGCATAGACGGTAGGCAGCTGGGCCATTTGCTCCTCTGCAGAAAGTTGACCCACACTTCTGATTTGATCCATGCCTTGGTATGCCAGCGCAAGTTGCTCCTCCACTTGTTGGGTGCCACTTTGTAGTTCTGACTTTTGTGCTGAAATGGGCGCTAACTGGGCTTGGGCTGATTTTACTTGGGCTTCTTGCTGAAGCAACGCTTGTTCGCTTTGATCCAGCAGTCGTTGGTTTTCCGCCAACGCTTGCTTACCCTCAGCTATTTTTTGTGCTTCACTATTCAACTGCTCTTGGGCAGCTTGAATTTCTGTTTGGAAAGCTGCTTCTTGTTCCGTCAGTTCCCGGTGCGCCTGCGCTAATTTTTCTTGTGCGTCGTCGAGTTCCCTTTGTGCTTCTTGCAGAGCCGTTTCTCCGTTGCGGATCTGTTCTTTGGCTTCGTCAATGGCTGGTTGTGCTTCATCGATCAGCTCTTGTCTGCGTCCTTGCGCCCGAGGAGCCAACTTTTTCTCAACTTCAGCACTTATTTGATCTCTTTTCGTCTGATACGCCACTGAATAGCTTTCCATTTGAGATAAGTCATCAAAGCGAACTAAAAATCGGGCGTACGCACTTTCTTTAAAATCCTCCTCAGGAATCACCGCAAAGTAATCCACTGTCCCATTACCAACGGTACTGTTCCCCCGATGAAAGTTCTCAATATATTCAGGACTATTGACAAAGCCCACGATCGTGAAGGTATGGGTTTTTAATTGATTTTCGCCACTTTCTGGCAACTCAAAGGATTCATCTAATTCGAAACCACCACTATTTTGTGCCGCTTGATCTAAGGCGATTTCCCCTGATTTTTGCGGCAATCGACCAGAAGTCACCTCATATTGATTGACAGGTCGATCAGTTGAAAGAGAGAAGACACGAATCACAGCACGATGATTTTCGGCATTGATATCAGCGATCTGCTCCGTCTCAACCGCTGTGACGCCAGGCATTTCCTCAATGATTTGCCGATCGGTATCCGACAACCCCAAAGTTGAAGCAATTGTAAGGTCGGCTAATTGTTGGCGAGAAAAGTAATCTTCAGCAGCTTGTTTCATATTAGGGCCGGTGGCGCTGATCCCGACAAAAAAAGCGACTCCTAAAAAGATAATGCCTAAAATGGACAAAAATCGCCCGGGTGCTTGCCTAATTTCACGTAAACTGGAACGTAATAATGTTTTTTTCATAGGCATTTACCAAGAAATAGAGGCAATTGGAATCGGATGAGTATTTTTTTCCATCTTGCGAACCTTTGCGTCATTGATATGGATCACGCGATCCGCCATGGGAGCCAATGCACTGTTGTGTGTAATGATCAAAACGGTCGTCCCAGTCTCGCGAGCTGTTTTTTCTAAAATAGCCAAAATCTGTTTTCCCGTTTCATAGTCAAGTGCCCCAGTTGGTTCATCACAAAGCAGCAGTTTGGGCTTCTTGGCTATGGCACGAGCAATCGTGACCCTTTGCTGTTCACCGCCAGACAATTGTGCAGGAAAGTGATCCAAGCGATCACCTAATCCAACTTGGGTCAAAATCTCAGCTGCATCAAGTGCTTCGGGTACGATTTGTGCCGACAGTTCCACATTTTCTCTAGCCGTCAAGTTCGGCACCAAATTGTAAAATTGAAAGACAAATCCGACGTCTTTGCGACGATAGGTCGTTAGTTGTTTAGCATCAAAACCAGCAATATCCGTTCCATCGACAATCACTTGGCCGCTGTCACATTGATCCATCCCGCCTAGTATGTTCAAAACGGTGGACTTACCGGCGCCACTAGGACCAAGGATCAGCGCGATCTCGCCTTTCTCTACGGAAAAAGAGACGCCATCATTGGCAGCAATCACCGTATCGCCCATTGTGTATTTCTTCACTTCTTTCACTACTTCAATATAACTCATTTTATTCCTCCAAGAATTCCAGCGCCGCATGCGCTTTCTCGCTTAACAGTGTATCACACTTTTTCCCTTGAAAGAAACCGCAAAAAAGCAGCACAAGGTCGTGCTGCTAAAAAACAAGTCATTTATTCAAAGTGATCCAGATTGGCAAAAGCAAAACAAATCATTTTGTGTGGTCCGCAATTCTTTGTTGCGTTTCTTGCCATAGTTTCTGTGCTTGTTGCTGCTCCTTCGGGATCTCGGTTAGGACTGCTTGACGATCAACAAAGTAGCGGCCACTGATACCCGCAACGTCTGGACTTAGCGCTAAGTAAATCGCTGTATCTGCCCCTTCTTCGGCTGTTTTAAAAAAAGGCGTCAACATTTTATAAATAGATTGACCAAATCCTGTTTGTCGACTGACCCCTAAGCTGGTCGCCACAGCTCCCGGATGCAAGGAATTAGCAGTAACGGTCGTATTGCGTAGCTGAAACGCAAGCGCATCCGTAAATAAAATCAGGGCTTTTTTTGAGCGGCCATATTCCCGCCAAGGGAAAAAATCCGGTACATCGAAAAAGCGCTGATCTTTTTTCTTTACAAATTTGTAGGCGCCGGATGACACATTGACGACCCTGCCGGCATCGGCACGTTTTATTAGCGGCAATAACTGACGGGTCAGTTCAAAATGCCCCACGTAGTTTACGCCCAGCATTTGTTCAAATCCATCGGCTGTTCGCTCTTTTTTTAAATTGACGATGCCTGCATTATTGATCAGTACATCCAATTTCTCAAAGCGGGCGTTGATTTCAGCGGCTGACTTGCGTACGCTAGCCAACGACCCCAAATCACCGATCACTAGATCGATGCTTGGATTGCCTGTATCTTCCTTCAAACGTTGCTGTGCTGCCTGCCCTCGTTCGGCAGAACGGCAATACAAAATCACATGCATCCCCAATTCTGCCAATTGTTTGGCTGTTGCAAAGCCCATACCGGCATTGGCGCCGGTAACTAAAATCGTCTTCAAATCCCCATCATCTCCTTCATAGGATGTCGTTTTCTTTCATCATAACTGAAAACAAAAAAATCTGCTCAAAAAACAGATCAAGAGAAGCTCTCTTCTTGTTTCTTTAAGCAGATTGTTTTATTTTACGCCTGGTAGCGGCAGACGCCATCTAAATAGGTGGCTGTTACATTCATTTCTTGATCCAAAACAATAAAGTCAGCTGGGCGACCTTGTTTGATCATGCCGCAAGCATGGTCAATTTTACAGCTGATTGCTGGAATCAAGCTGGCCATCATGACCGCTTCTTGAGGGGTAGCGATTCCCCAGTCTACTACATTTTTCACAGCTTCTTTTAGTTTCAAAATACTACCAGCAAGATTGCCAGTTTCCATTCGAGCCGTTCCGTCTTTCACCACTACTGGAAATTCACCTAAAATATAATCACCATCTGGCATGCCGCCAGCCATCATACAGTCAGTGATCAAGGCAACATGGTCGTGACCAGCTTTTTCCATCAAAATCTCAGCTGCTTGAGGATGCACATGGTGGCCATCACAAATCAACTCTGAAAAAACTTCTTTTAATGAAAGTAGGGCACCAACCATTCCAGGCTCGCGATGGTTTAATCCGCGCATACCGTTGAATGCATGAACAAAAACGCTAGCACCAGCTTCAACTGCTGTTTGCGCTTCTTGTAATGTACCGTTACTATGGCCTAGAGCAACCACTACGCCTTCTTCCGTCACTTGCGAAACAAACTCACTCACACCTTCTCGCTCAGGAGCCAAGGCGATTTTTTTGATAATTCCACCAGAAGCTTCTTGCCATTCATGGAAGGTATCGATATCAGGATCACCAAAATAAATTGGATTTTGTGCACCTTTATGTTCTTCAGTAAAGAATGGGCCTTCAAAATAGATCCCTTGGATTTTTGCTCCTGTAACTTCGTCTTTGACTTTCCCAACGGTTTCAGCAACATCCCGCAACCGTTCTTTGCTGGATGTTAAGGTTGTTGGCAAGAAGGAAGTCACACCACATGATAAAAGGCCTTCCGACATGGCTTTAATGCCTTCTGCATCGTTGTCCATCACATCATGGTTCATAAATCCGTGGATATGAGTATCCACAAGACCCGGTGCTACCCATTTGCCTGAATAATCTTCTACGTCTGCACCAGAAGGGACTTCATCGACGATCGCTCCGAATTTCCCCTCTTTGACCTCCAGGTAACCAGGGCCATGAACCGCTGATTTTAGAAAGAATTTGTCTGCGTAAATATATTTATTCATCTTGATCGCTCCTCTATTTCTTTTCTTCCTTAAAAGTACTCTTATTTAGGGAAGAAGTCAAGAAAGGTCTACACCACTTTGTCAGATTGGCGAATATCCATGACAGCACGATACAGCTGAAAACTTTTTTCGGCTGCATTTTCTTCTTTCAGTCTATAAAGTAAGTGTCCCTTCAGTTCAAACAATTCTTCTAGAAAATACAAACTGTTTTTTTCTCTGGCTAAGGAAATGCCTTCGTTCGTTACCTTTAGCGCGAGGCAATCTTCTTGTTGCTCCTTTAAAAAGACCGCATAATTGTAGTAAATTTTGGTCAATGATGTGGAGAGACGTTCCGGCGGCAGTGCGTGCATGGCATCGTAAGCTTTTTCTAAGTAAAAACGAGCCTCACCCAGTTGCAGCAAATCACTATAGACGCGACCCATGCAGCTCAGGATACGAATTTCCATCACCGACACATTGGTCTTATCCTGTTGATAGGAGTAGGCCAATCCTTTTTTCAGCGCCTCAAGGGCGGCATCATAGTTTTGATCGAGGAAATAATCACAGCTGCCTAGATAGTAGTAATACATTTGCATATCTGAATCCAGATACAAATAATCCTTGATCGCCTTATCTTCCATTTTTTCCCGCATTTCTTGAAACTGCTTATGGACAAAATGTGATTCGATTTCGGCAAAGATTTGATTGGTTTTGTTGATCTCTTCCGAATGAAGCATCATTACTTGATCTAAGGTGACTCCTAAGCGTTGGCAGATTTGGTACATCACCCAGACATTCGGCAACTCTTCGTTGTTTTCAATACGGCTTAAAACACTTTGCGAACAAATATCTTCCGCTAACATCTTCTGTGTCATCTTTCGTTTCAACCGAATCGAACGGATATTTTGACCAAAAGATTCTTCTTTTTTCTTCATAATTGTCCTCCAGGGGGAATTCTTATAAAAACCGAACGTTTCTTGTCAAAAATGCGAATTCGCATTTTTAATTTTCTTTATTTTAGCACATAATGACAAAAAGGAAAGCAATTTCAAGAATGTCTTGTTATTTTTCCACAATTTCAAATGAGGTGTTAAGATGACGATCGACAGTACGATCTTTTTTACATGGGATGGCAAGAAGTATCAAGGGATCATCGAACGAGAATATGAGAACTCTGTTCTGGTTCAAGTCACCGATCCTAGTGCTGAAATGCTGGATAAATTTACCAATCGAATGATTGTGAGCAAAAAAATTTGTCAACCAGTTGCCGAATAAAAACATAAGCACCACTCCCTCACGGTTGTTGAAGGAGCGGTGCTTTTTTATATTTTTATTTCTGACGATAGGACGCCAAAAATTCTGTCATTTTTTCAGCAGTCGTTTTTAAGTCTTCCATATTAGGAAGATAAACGATTCGGAAATGATCTGGCTGTTGCCAGTTGAACCCACCGCCGTGAACCAGCAAGATGTGGTGCTCGTGTAAAAAGTCTAAAACAAATTGTTCATCATTGGTGATATTAAAGCGTTGAATATCAATTTTAGGGAAAATATAAAAGGCGGCTTTCGGTTTCACCGCTGACAATCCCGGAATGTCATTGATTGCCTTGTGGATAAACGCTCTTTGTTCATAAATACGACCACCTGGTAATAGTAACTCATCAGAACTTTGATAGCCTCCTAATGCGGTCTGAACGATTTGTTGCGATAAGACATTCGAACACAGTCGCATCGAAGATAGCATATTCAAGCCTTCGATATAGTCTTTCACATGGGACTTGTCGCCACTGAGGACCATCCAGCCCACACGGAAACCTGCCACTCGATGAGACTTAGACAAGCCACCTAGCGTCACAACGAATCGATCTGGCGCTAATGTAGCAATCGGCACATGGACATAATCATCCATGACTAATCGGTCATAGATCTCATCAGAGAAAATGATCAAGTCATGCTCACGAGCAACGTCGACGATTTGCTCCAAAATTTCTTTTGGATAAACGGCTCCTGTTGGATTGTTCGGATTAATAATGACGATCGCTTTGGTTTTGCTGGTGACCTTAGCTTTGATGTCCTCGATATCAGGATTCCAATCTGCTTGTTCATCACAAATATAATGGACGGGCTTTCCGCCAGCTAATGAGATCGAAGCAGTCCACAAAGGATAGTCAGGCATCGGCACGAGCACTTCGTCCCCATTGTTACATAGGCCCTGCATACACATCGTGATCAGCTCGGAAACACCATTACCTGTGTAAATATCATTGATGGTCACATCAGGAAATTTCTGTAATTGATAATATTGTTCGATCGCTTTACGGGCAGAAAAAATCCCTTTCGAATCAGAATATCCTTCCGATTCTCGCACGTTCATAATCAGGTCTCTAACGATCTCATTTGGGGCTTCGAACCCAAAAGGCGCGGGATTCCCCGTATTTAATTTCAAGATACTGATGCCTTCTTCTTGCATCCGATCGGCTTCTTCTAAAACTGGGCCGCGCACATCATAACTGACCCCTTCAAGTTTTGACGACTTCGAAAATTTCTTCATATTCCATTTCTCCTTTAACCATAGGTCAACGTCAGGTTATTGGTTCTCGTCGTTGATCTCTTTTCAGATTGAACCTATTATAGCAAAAAACTTTTACCTATGGCGAAATTTTTTTGCTTCTCCTTCATCTGTGCTTGTCCCGCTCTCATCTCGTAAATAGTGCGGCAGTCAGTGATTTTCAGGAAAATACGTCAAATACAATTCATTTAGTGCCAAGTGCCCCACAGAAAAATCAGTGATCCCTGCAGCGATAAACCGTTGCGGTAGCTGAGAATCGCTGATTTCTACCAGATAGATCCGTCCTTGCAGATCGATGGTCACCGTCGTTAATTCTGGAAAAGCCACCAAAAAATCTGCCGAGTCCGTTTTTAAGTACAACGGTTGATTGACTAACGACTTGCGACCAAAGTATTCGTGAATGATCTTGCCGTCTTTTAAAAACAAGACCCGATCCGCGTAGGAATCCAAATTCGTCAAAATATGCGAAGCAATCACGATCGCTTTCTTTTGCGCTCGCAAGGCTTTTAATACGTTAGAGATCAATTCCACATTGGTCGGATCCAAGCCATTCATGACTTCATCCATCAGCATATAAGGCGTATCCGTCACGATCTGCATCGCAAAACAAAGACGTTGCCGCATGCCCAGCGAATAGGTACCCACAGGACGTTTGATATAGTCACTCATCCGCAAACGATCAATCGTTTCTTCCACTAAGTGTTCCTCTGAACGCCACATTCGCTGATACAGCTTGAGATGCTCGAAACCACTCAAATCATTGTACAAATCATTTTGGTCAGGAAAAAACGAAATTTGTTGATGCGCTGCCACTTCTGATTTTTTGGTCACATATACTTGACTGCCATTCAAAAATACTGCGCCTTCATTCGGCTGGATGAAATTCATCGCCACATTCAATAGCGTGGATTTCCCGGTGCCGTTAGGGGCGACTAACCCGACGATTTCCCCGGGAGAAAAGGCAATGGAAAGCTGATCCAATACTTTTCTCGTATACGTGACCGTCACATTTTTCAGTTCTAACATATCGTTCCTCCTATGCCAAATGAAATTTTTTGCGTTGGATCGTCACGAAGAAACACATTTCGATCAGAAGCCAAACGCCTCCTAATAAAAGCAACCCTTTTTCCATCGTAAACCCTGCAGAACCAAAATAAAAACGTGTCCAGCCTGAAAGGACTTGTCCCACATTTTGATACAGATAGACATACAGCGTTTTATCAAGGTAAGCACTGAACCAACGTCTTTGGAAAATATAGGGTGAAAGCAAGCAAAAACCAGCCAAAAGCAAATTAACCAGTTCTGAGCGAAACAGGGCACTGAACAACAAGATGCCGCGACAATAAATAAACTGCAAAAAAAGCGTCGCAAGAAAACATTGGCCTATAAAAAGACCGATGGCTTGTGTTTCAAAAGCGTTGAAATCTGTGATCGGGTAGCGAGCATCAAAGGTCGGTGATAAAATCGTGACCGGTAGTTCCAGGGAACCAAAGCCGAATTGAATGCCAGAACCCAACCAGAGAAAGAACATGGTCCCAAGCGTTGCAATTGCAGAACCGACCATCAATACTGCCGTTTTGCTCCAAAGGATCTCTTCTGCCGATAATGGCAGTGAAAGAAATAGGGATTTATGTCTTCGTTCTTTTGGCAAACAATCGATCGCCAGAAATAAAGAAACAGCAAGCAATAGAATCGGTAAATATCCAGTAAAACTTCGCTGCAATGCCTGTATCCCCGTTTTTTGCTCCATGACTGCTTGCGAGAGTTTCTTATTCGGCAACTGGCTGAAGGCTTCCATAAGCTTAGCGGTTGAAGCATAACCAAAGCGACCGTCATAGGCAGCGTAGTAATTTTGAAACGTATAATAATCCGGTGTATAAAAAACATTTCGTTCATCGGTAAACTGCAACGCCAACTGGTACCACGTAGTTGTTCCTCGTGCATAAGCTTGCCAGTTTTCATCAGCTAGTGCATCTAATCGTTGTTTTTCCGCTTCGTTCCATGGGGTAAACATTTCAACTGCTAAGCTTGCCGACCAATGGTCAGAAGGATTGGCTGCTTGTTGATCAAGAAAATCTTGTCGCACAGTATAGCGTTGTTGCATTTCTGTTTTATCTACTCGTTCAATCGGGCGAAAATCTTTTTGCCAAAAACTGTAAACGCCGCTATAGATAAGAAGCAAGCAAAAAAGACCAATAGTTTTCTTGCTCTTTAAGAGTTGTCGTAATTCAAATAAAAAATAGTCTTTCATCCTTTGCCTCCTCTCAACAAGCGATTCTGTTTATCCGCAACGAGCATCAAAGCTATACAAAGGAAGATCCACACCACCGTCAGCAGCCAACTAGCATAGACTCCCCAAGAAGTACCAGAACCCAATGCAAAGGCGCCCGAATAAAATTTATCCATAGCAGCTATATGAACTGGTAACAGTGGGATCTTTTGCAGCATCGGAATCAAGCCGAGCCCATAAAAAAGCACCAGCAAAAAGAAAGAGACGTATCGATTGGCTGCGATCATGTTCATGACAAAACCTAAGCATTCGATCAAACCAATCAGCAAGCCAAAAGAAACCAGGCTATATAAAACGCTCTGCCAAAAAGGTAAGGCTACCCAATCCCCATTGAGATAGACGGCTACTGGATACTGCCAATCCCCGAACTCCCCCAGAAGGCTCATTGAAAGAAAGACGCCTAAGAAGAACACAATCAAAACGCCTAAATTTGTAATCCCTTTAACCACAATTTTACTTAACATCCGAATCGGAAAAATCTGCGGGTACGAGCGAATCAAAGAGAAGTGT
This sequence comes from Enterococcus sp. AZ188, assembly GCF_050544075.1. Classification (NCBI taxonomy): domain Bacteria; kingdom Bacillati; phylum Bacillota; class Bacilli; order Lactobacillales; family Enterococcaceae; genus Enterococcus; species Enterococcus sp. AZ188. Next base: position 1,449,364 of record NZ_CP172943.1, on the reverse strand, counting down.
TCTCTTTCTTCTATCAAATTGTCACTGGCAAAAAAAGCCCAAAAGAAGAAGCCAAAATTCAGCAAAAACGTTATTGCCAAAGCGACAGCGGTCTGGGCATTGGCAGCAGTGAGGACCGGCTCTTTTTCTTGCTCGACTAAAGCTTGATAGACCTTCTGATCTTGTTCGATTGCCCATAAAGGTGGCAAAAATCCTTTGTCATCAACTTCTGACGCCCAAATCTGCTTTTTTAGTTCTGCAATTTGAATACTCGTTTGATTAAATCGTTCGTATTCTTCCATAATCAAGTTGGATAACTGTCGCGAAGTCAGTGTATTGTTTTCAAGCAAAAGTTGATACACCTCTTGTTCAGCAGGTGAACCCGACTGATTGGCTTGGTAGCGATCAACAAGCCGTGAGGCTTCCGCTTTTTCTGCAGTGATCGTGGCGGTTAAGTTGATGGGTTCCATCAGCTTCAAATAAATGGAAAAACAGCAACCTAAACTAAAGGCACCAATGAGCAGGAAGAGGAACGTTTTCTGTTTGACAGATTTAGCTAACTGGTTTTTAAAGTAGTTCATTTGCTCTCCTCTCAAAAAAATAATTATTCATTCTTTTAGCATACCTTTTATGGAAAAAAATGCAATCTAAAGTCTGAAAATTCTTTCAAATAGCATTAGGAAAAGTTATTGACAAACCTGTTGAAAATCAGGTAAGATATTTTCTAGACGCGGCGTGACAGAACTACCTCAGCCTGCGTTTCCTTCTATAGTATTTGCGGAAATGACGGAATGGCAGACGTGCAAGATTGAGGGTCTTGTGAGCAATCGCTCGTGTGGGTTCAAATCCCATTTTCCGCATCCTTACAGCTTCCCCATTATGGGAAGCTGTTTTTTTGTTTGCTCAAAAGATTCCCCATGGCGATCCTTCGATGAATTCTTTCGATCGCTTTGACCTTGAGCGTCTACTCCTAGAAAGTTGATACGAAGCTTCCTTTCCCAAATGTAAAAATCGATAAAAACTCTTTTATCATTGCATTTCACACTATTTTTCATATAAAATGAATAATATAACAATTATTCTCAAAAGCTGGTTCGATGCTCCGCTTTTTCTTATTGGCGGATCAGAAACAGTTGCCTGAATTTACTGGTGATGAAAAATCTTTTCAGCATTTTTCCCATTCACCTTCTCTCCTCCTTCCCCCAGATAAACAAACCTCTTCCGACCGTTTTCTCAGTTACTTTCGATAGAAAGAAGGAGCCTAATGAAAAAAAGAGTACTGATCACCCTATTGTCATTCGTTATTTTACTTATCGGTTGCGCAAAGGCAGATGAAGAACTGTCAGAGACCGTTGCACTTGGCATCGACGCACGACTGGAATATACAAACCAATCCGGAACGGGCTGGGCCTATTATCACCCAGCAACCTTAGAGTTGTTGATTGCCGGCAGTCAAGCCGAATTGGCTATTTTGGAAGAGCTTGATTCTTCCGACGAAGATCTTTATCAGTTAATCAGCCACACAATTGATTTGATGGCAACCGCTGAACGAGCGTTAGTGGAGCGTCGGATCGATGTCCCTGCTTGGTTTGCTGCCCGCATTGGTTATAGCCAGGCTCTGGCTGCGATTCATGAACGGAGCCCTATCATTCTCAGTAATCAAGACAACCTCAACCGTCTACTGGAGGTAGCAAACGAAACGATTCCTGAAGCCGACCCGCGTCAAAAGCTGGGGCTTTTGGCAGACGATATTGCGCAGCTTCAGCAGCTCACCGAAGATGAGCTAACTCTTCATCGCAGGATCAAACTTGACGACGAACTCACCGCCACTGTTTACCACACAAGTGAAATGAATGTTGACGTCTTCGTTTTTTCGAAGCCCGAAGAGGAGTACGCATCTGGATTTACTGTTCTTAATCGGGAAACTGCCGACGAGCAAAAAGCTGCATTCTATGAAACGATTTTACGAGGGCTGGTCGTAAATATTCCTCGTGAATCGTTGATGTTTATGAATCGATTCGATCAATCTTCAGATGAACATCAGCTGGCGGTGATGACCTATGGCTTTGATCATGACATTGATCAAGACATGGTCACTACCGTGTATCAACAGCTTCAAGAAGCAAACGCCAAACAAGAAGCAACTACGGCTTTGCAGCAAGAGCAAAGCCAGCAAAACCAGGACGAACAAACTCAGACCGAGAATGAAGGAGCTTCAGAACAAAGACGAGCGATCGCACGTGCCGAATCCTATACGAACCTCATGGCTTTCTCACGTGCACGATTGATCCAACAATTAGAATTTGAAGGGTTTACCCATAATGATGCGCAATGGGCAGTTGATCAGCTCACGATTGATTGGAACGAGCAGGCGTTGAAGAAAGCAAATAGTTACCATTCCTTGATGAGTCTTCCTCCAGACAACATTCGCCGGTTATTGACTTTTGAAGACTTTTCAGAAGAACAAATCGACTACGCAATGACAAACATGGGTAACTAAAAACTAGCGAAGAAAAGGACATCGCGATGCCCATATGCTGTTGTAGTGACCTCAAAAAGTTAGGTTTTTTGGTCTAACTTTGGGGGCTCAGTTGATGTCCCTTGTATTGTGGCTATGTTTATACCCAAGAAAGTGCTCGATCTGATGCGTTCATTCGAACAAAATGGCGAAGTTTACCAGAGTCCCCGAGGAGGAGAAAAATGAAAAAACAAGTTTTGTTGCCATTATTACTGATACTATCCCTGATTTCAGGATGTGGGACGATAAATTTAGCAAGTCCTGAGGAACTTTCTGAGCGCATCGGCGCCGCTTTGGATGCAGGTTGGGAACATACCTATCATGCAGAAAATCTGACTTATGAGTTAAGTATTGACAATCTCGAACTGATGATTCGAGGCAAAGAAGCAGAATTGGCCTTTCTAGAGCAGGTCAACAGCAACTCAAAACACAAGGCAGCATTCATTGAAAACACGGAAAAAATGGTTGAACTCGCCCAAGAAGCGATTGATGCTCGCCATTTGGATATGCCGAGTTGGGTTGCCGCTCGAAATGGCCGTGTCGAAGCCTTACTTGCCCTCCATGAGGAAAGCCCCATCATCGTCAGTAGACGAGCAAAATTGCAAGAATTATTCAATGAATACGAAGAAGATTTGGCACTAGTGACAGCTAGGGCAAACACTCCACTTGCCGATGAAGAAGCGTTCAATGAAGATACACGAGAAAAGCTTGGTTTGACGCCTGATACACTTGAACGTTTACACCAACAAAGCGACGACCAAGATATCGAGTGGCAGACCACTATTGATTTGGTGAACGGCGTGACCATGAATGTCTTTTCAACAAAACATGAGCCAGTGGAGATTCTCACATTTACGAATGCTGGTGAGACCTACCCTTCCGCAATCACTTTGTTTAATGGGCAAACGACGGAAATCGTTCCCGAGATAATGACTCCTTACGAAGCCGTTTCCGCTTATTTTTATGAAATTGCCGATGCTGTTTATGAAACGATTCCAGTCGGTTATCGATTTCTGGTTGAATCACTATGGATTGAACTGGAAAACGACAATCGTTTTCAATTTAGAACCTACGTGTTTGATAACGAATTGACCGAGGAAACGATTTTAGCAGGGTTTCATCTCGCCCCGACTGTAGCAGCACGCTATGAGCGCGAAAACAATGCGACAGAACGAGAACGTGAAGCTTTTTTCCTCGTTAGAGCGCAAGGAAATCGTCGCTTTTATTCAAAACAAGAGATGGCAGAACTGTTAGAAACAGAAGGTTTCACTGCGGAGGAAACACAATGGGCACTAGAGACCCTTGACGTAGATTGGTATCGCCATGCTTTAGGGCGTGCCAATCAATCCCGCCGGGTGTTAGGGATCCGTCAAAGAAATATGGCTGCTCATCTTGAAGGGAACGGCTTCTTACCTGATGAGATCGAATTTGCGATTGAAAACATGGAAAATTAGTATGTAGTGGACGAGACAGACCAAATTTCCCATTTTTTCTTAGCGTAAACAAAAAACCGACCAATCTTCCTGTTTAAGATTGGCCGGTTTCTTTATTTTTTGGTTTTGATTGGTACCATGGCTTTGCGCCGATGCTGCTTCATTATTGCTTGAAGACCATAGACACCAACTCCGATAATTCCTGCAAAAGCCGAAAAAGCAATAAAAATCACAGGAGACGCCCCACTTTCTATTAATTGTTTCCCTTGGACAAAGAAAAATAAGCCCATGCTGATCAATAATGCTAGAAATAGTGATTGTCCCGCCCCGTTTTTTTTCATGCTTGCTCTCCTTTTACTTGATTATAGGTTATTCTCTCATTTCATGAATGAAAAAACCTCCATCTTAAGGCTGATTCTTTCTTTCGATGATCAGATTGATCCCATTCGGATCAGTCAAATGCAAGCGGCTGTCTGTTTCTAACTCATAAGAAACGCCACTTGCCTTTAGATGACTTCGTAACGTAGAAAAAGCCAAAGCTGGCAAAACGATCGTAAAGTACGCTAAGCCTAGATCCTTTTCCTCCATAGCTGGAACATTTCTTCCCATCCAAATATTCGATCCGATATGGTGATGATACGAACCAGCAGCAAAAAACTTTGCTTGGCTACCAAAATCTGAAGTCAAACGCATGCCTAAAACTTCGGTGTAGAATTCTTCTGTTTTTGCCAGATCCGCCACTTTCAAATGGACGTGCCCCACCGTGGTGCCAACTGGAAAAGTCGTTTGTGATCGGTCAGCGGCTCCCAGCACGCCTTGCGCGTCCATTTCGATAGTAACGCCCACGATCTCACCGTCTGCTCGAATATCCCAGTCACTCTTCGGTTTGTCACGATACACTTCGATCCCGTTTCCTTCTGGATCGGTCAGGTATAACGCTTCACTATACCCATGATCGCTAGCACCATCCAGAGGGGCTTTGGCCTCCAAATAATGAATCAGCATATTTCCTAGGTCTTTACGGCTAGGCAAAAGAAACGCCGTATGGAAAAGGCCTGTTTTCCGTGTCAAAGGCAACGGATCACTTACCTTCTCTAGGACTAAAAGCTCTTGTGTCCCCACGCCCAATCGCGCGTGATCTACACTTTGCTCCAATAAAGTTAGGCCAATCACGTCCGAATAAAACCGGCTCATTTTTTCCATATTCGCTACTTTTAAAACGACTTTGCCAATTGCGGCTGTTGCATCGATTTGATAGGTTGATTGAATCATTGTCATCGCTATTTCCTCTTTTCTAAACAGTTAAGTTCACTTGTACCTTTAAGTATAACACTAACTTTTAGTAAGTAAATAAATCTGCTTGTTGAGGAAAGGATTCCTTGATCTCCCGTGACTCCTTGTAACAAAGCTTTTCCTCATCAGTCACAATCAAAGACAGCTCGCTCACTTTTGCAATGCTTCAATCAGTGAAATGGCCGGCTGCATCGCTTCTTCGGTCGTCCCTTCTAACACAACATAACAAAATGGCTTGTATTCAGCGGTGATGGCCAATAGTTGTTGATAATCAATCCTTCCTTCTCCCAATGGCACTACCTTGATTTTACCATCGATTACTTGATAGTCCTTCAAGTGCAAGCAAACGATGGCATCACCAAAGCGGGAAAAAGCTTCCCTTGTCAAAGCGACTTGCTCTTGATAGTTCTTCGCCGTAATCAGATTGGTTGGATCAAAGATGATCCCTAAATAGTCAGACGGTACTCGTTCCAGCAATTCTTCGATTCGATCGATCGATGATAGTGGATGATTCAAGCCCGCTTCAATTCCTAGCATCACTTGATGTCTCTTAGCCACTTGGACCAAACGCTTGATCACCTGAACCAAATCATCGAAAACGACGTCACTGAAATTTTCCTCGGTATACCCCATATTTGGCAAAACCGAACCAGTTTCACTTGCAACCATAGCTGAATCAAAGTATTTGGCATGTGCGAGATAGGTCTCGAATCTGGATAAAATCGCTTCCCGTTTTTCCAGATCAGGATGGATCAGATTACTATAACAACTCAATAAAGCGACCTGAACATAAGATTGACCAAAAACACGTTTGAAAAAGCGGCCTAAACCAGGGCTTAATTGCTCTGGCTCTGCCCATTGCGGGAAGGATTTATTTAATGCAAATTGAATGTTATGAATGTTTTTGGCGGCAATTTTTTGCGCTAATTCTTCTGGGGACCCATAATTCTTTAAATCATGCCCCCGAACAGTTAGTTGAAACATAGCTTCTCCTTTCTTCACTGCTTTTGAAGCAAAAAGAAGACCAAGCAGCGAATCACTTCAACTGGTCTTGGTCTTCCAATCATTCAGCAGTAGCGGCTCCTCACTTCATCCATTCCTTCTCAACAGATGATCAGAACCTTTTGTGACCTTTATTGTTGTGAACGATAATCTTCCGTGAACTCATCAATGATTTGCTGTCCACCATTTCTTAAGAAGGTTTCGATCGCTGTATCAAACCCATCGATCTCGATTTCCCCAGTCATATATTGGTAGTAAGCGTCTGAGATTCCTTCAATCAAGCTTGACCATGAACGATCATAGGTTTCAGAGGTCAGCGATTGTGCAGGATTGATCACCGCAAACTCTTCATTTTCCCGAATCTTTTCATTGGCTAAGTTGACATATGGGTTGCTTGAAGGGAAAACTGTTACTAATTCTGATGGACGAGACGAAGAAAATGGTTGTACTTCTTGTTGCCACTTCGTATCATCTAAACGGACATAGACACCCTCATCATCAATTTCATAATGGACCCCTTCGATCCCTTGCGTCATCAAGGTAAACGGCTCTTCGTCCATCAAATCGTTGATAAATTTCAAAACAACACGTAAGTCTTCTTCGGTTTCAACATTGTTTTTCGGAATGGCTAACCAACCGCCCATTCCACCATTGGTATCAGAAAGGATACGACGTTCCACATTTTCATGGACGATATCATTGATCAAGACCCATTCCATATGCTCTTCATCAGTACCAGCTGCATCATCAATGTAGTTACGTACTTCTTGCAAACCACTCAATACAATCCCACCACGACCTTGAACGATATAGTTCTTCTGATCATTTTTCGCCATTACCGCAAAATCAGAATTCATCCAGCCGTTATCATAGATATTACGGAACCATTCCATTGCTTCTTTGTATTCTGGTTGCATAAAGGATGGCATCACTTCATCATCATCCGTGATCGTAAACCAATTGTCTGCACCAAAGTAACCTGAAAGTGAACGGAACCCAACATTAAAGGACTCATCACGTTCAACGAATCCGACCGTGTCATCTACCCCATTGCCATCTGGGTCTCCTTCTGTAAAGGCTTGTGCCACAGCTGATAATTCTTCTAAAGTCGATGGCACGTCCAACCCTAAATTGTCTAACCAATCTTTTCTTACGAGGACACCATAACGAGCGATCGGTTTTAGAAACGGTACACCATAGATATGACCATCGATCCGAGAAGATTCTAAGCGATCCTCAGAAATTTCTGCCAGATTCGGAAACTCTTCTAAATAGGGTTCCACATCCCAGAACATTCCAGATGCTAGCGAACTACGGACGGTTGTGTTATTGATTTCTGTCAAACTTACGATATCTGCTAAAGAATTTGACGCTAATGCTGCATTCAAGCGTTCTGTTTTTGATGCGTCCGGCACCCATGTAAAGTCGATCTCGACCCCTGTATATTCTTCTAACTGTTGTGTTACATCCCCAGACGGAGGTGAAGCGGTATGCAGCATTGCCATCCAAGAAATACTTGTTTTTTCATCACTTTCTGGTCCATCAGATGAACCTCCGCCATCGCCGCAGCCTGCTAAAAACAGTCCTGCACATAATAATAAACTTGCTACTTTCAACTTTTTCATTCGTTACCCTTCTTTCTCTATTTTTAGGGAATCATCATCGAGCGGATCTTTCCCTTGATACTTAAAGTACGTAAAATCGGCATAGCTTCCAGCAAAGTGATCTAGATCATGGGCACTGATTCCAATGAAATTCCCTGTAAAACCACCAGACAAGAACTGGATGTTTTGCTTTTTAAAGGGATGCCACGTTTGTGATTGCCGATAGAACCATTCTGCTTCTAGATAAGAACCGACTACTTTCAATCCGATCGGCTCACTTGAAGCAGCGAGGGGCAATTTATCTGGGAACAAGTGAAATTCTCCTTCACAACACCGAATCAGACGAAAGATCTTGCCGTCTTTTTCATCATAAGTCACATAGAAAAACAAATAGTTTTCTTCGTTTAAGAACAGCGACAATCCAGCCATCTGATTAAACGATTGGGGGTGGTATTCCATCGCTGTTTCAGCTTCAAAACAAAAGTCTTGTTGACGAATCGCCAATAAGTGCTTATGAAAGTTCGATTGCATCGATTCTCCGCCGATCAATCGCAAATACCCTGGTCGCTTACTCAGATTGCACCACTCTTCATTGGGCAGCAATCGCCTACCGTTCCATGCTTTTTGCAATGATCCTTTAAAATCATCCATAAAAACAGCAGGTGATGCCCTTTGCTTCTGAGCGTCGCTAGCGAGTCTGATGGTTTGATCTGGGATCGTATCATCATTGCTAAGACGCAGCCATCCTTCGTGATCCCAATAGACGGTTTGGAGTGCCGTCTCTCGTCCAAGGATCGCTGCCTCTTCTACTGGCCGAGTCATCAAATAGCTCATGACCCATTCTCCTGATGGTGCAATCGTCAAACTGCCATGACCTGTACATTGAAAAGGGGAATCTTCGCGCTGATAGGCACGCATCATGGGAAAATGCGGATCTACTTCATAAGGCCCAGTGATGGTTTTACTACGACAAACCGTTACCGCATGACCTGCACCCGTTCCTCCTTCTGCCGTCAGTAAGTAATAACACTCATTGTGGTAATAAAGATGCGGTGCTTCAGTCTTCGCCAGCTGGGTTCCAGAAAAAATTGGCACTCTGTCACCGATCAATCGGCCTTGTACTTCAGAGTATTCTTGGAGCACGATCCCCACCGATTTATTTGGTGTATCCTTACGATAATCCCAAAGCGCATTCAATAACCAGATACGCCCCTCTTGATCATGAAACAAGGACGGATCAAAGCCACTACCATTTAAGTAAATGGGCTCACTCCATGGCCCATGAATCGTAGGAGCCGTGATGAGATAGTTTCGACAGTCTTTGAAGGGACGTGTCGTGTTGCGAACATTTGTATAGACACAATAGTATTGTCCGTTTGCGTAACTGATTTGCGGTGCCCAAATGCTGCAATTTGCTGTGTTACCTAATAAAACCACCTGATTGGTCAGAATATCTGTTTCATGGGACCAATTGACTAGATCTCGAGAACAGTAGACCCGAATTCCTGGCAACCACTCAAAGGAAGAAACCGCTAAATAATAAGTATCCTCGACTTTTAAAATACTCGGATCAGGATGAAACCCTCTTAAAATCGGATTATTGATCATTGCCTTCATGCAACCCCTCCTTGTTTGCTGACTGTGTCCGTTGTTTTTTTGTTGTGTCGGTCATCGTGATGGAGAAAACAAAAACCCGCCGCTAAAAAGAAACAAAAGGCAATCGGAAAAGCGATCATTTGACTACCAATCAATGTCACGACACCAGTCAAAAAATAAATAGCACAAGATTGCATTCGATAATTACGATAGCGAACCAGCATCGTCGCCACTGAAACCAATATCAGGAGTGCCAACAGCGTGAAGCCAAACCAAGCACCGAGTGTTTGAAATTGCGCCAATGCTGCTTCTGCCGTCATTTGATTCAGTACAGTGGGAAACACACGTTGAAAGATCTCTTCGAACTGCTGGACAGTCATTTGATTGATCGCCAAGGAAAAGCCGCCCATAAACACCAGAGCGAGAACCATCCCGATCCAGCCAGACCATTTTGCCTTGCTCATTTTTCTATCACTCCTTCGATAGTCACCCATTCAGGACGTTTGGGGCTTGTTTGGTAACAACACATTCGCTCCGTGAACGCGACCGTTTGGTGGCTTGCTGTTTTTCCCCAATCAGACCATCCGCAAGGGGCGAGCTGTTGATCAAAGCAGCAGGATAAAAAGGTGACTTTGGCGTCATTACGCCAAGGACGGCCTAAATAATAGGCTTTGTCCCCTGTCACTCGGCACCGATCGAAGGTTAACCCGCTTGCTTGTTTGCTGGTTGAGGCAGCAGTAACGTAGTTCGTTTGTGGTGTATTTTTACAATGCAAGCGACACTCTTCAAAGGTGGCGGAACCACCGCCAAAAATAAAATCGACTGTTCCACTGATCCTGCAATGCAAAAACAAACTCTGTTGTTGGTCAAAGATTGTTTTTCGCCAAGGACTGATCATTGGTTCGCCTTCTTTGGTATATTTTGGCAATGGACCCAGACACAAGGTATCTTGAAAAGCATCGAGATGACAGCGTTCGAAGCGAATGTCATCCCCTTCGATATAGACGGCAACTGCTTGCCCGACTGCTTGCCCATACCCTGCGTCATTGATGATGGTCAGGTTTTTTACAAAGACTTCTCGGCTATTGATAAAGAGCGTCGCTGTTTGAAAGGTTCCTCTTTTTTGCCCATTTTCATCGGTTTGCTCGGCAGCCAAGTGGTAGCATAAGAACGTGTGGGGTTCCGCGATCAACGTAAGCTGGTTTTTATAGATTTTCACCTGTTCTTGATACACGCCAGAGGCGATCGTGATCTCACAAGGTGCGTTTAAGGCTTCAGCAGCCAACACGGCTGCTTGGATACTCGTAAAATCACCCTTTTGCGGCTCTTTACTAACCTTTAGCTTGATAGGAGGTGCTGTTTTAGAAATTCGATCCACTGCGCTCTCATCTCCTTGGTTTCTTCATGACCGCCTGGCAAGCAACACGCCTGCCAATGCTCCTTGTAGCCTATTGCTTCATAATGCTGCCCGATCTGCTGATCCAAACGAGCGACGCCGCTTGAGGGGCAGCCACGATCCTCTTTGCCAACCAAACTCAAACGCGGGCGTGGTGCGATCTGTTTTTGGATGGCCGCAGTCGTAAAGTCTTTCAACACATTAGGAACATAATAGTAAAACCCATGTTTGCTTAGACAGTCCTCTTCGATCAATGCTTGATAGTCCACTTGTGCTGCCATGTCCACCACCACTGATATCCGTTCATCAAGCGCTGCCAACCACCAGCTCATCAAACCACCCATAGAAAGTCCCAATGTGGCGATAGCGAAATGTTTCACTTCTTTGCGGGAAGCAAGATAGGTCAAAAACTGTTGATTGTCATAGATTCGTTGTCCCCATAATGTTTTGCCTTGCAACAGAAACCGCTTGTAGCTATCATTCTCACCGTTTTTTCGTTCGCCAAAGCCCCACATGTCGATCACCCCAACGGCGACGCCCAACTTCATAAATGTCGCGAATAGGCTTTCTTTTTGCATATAACACGGACTTTGTCGCAGTTCTTCTTTCCCCCTCGTGAAGTCGCCGCCATGAGAATGATTGAACAAAACGAGTGGAACAGGTTGCTGACAGCTGGGATAAGCAAAGTATGCAGGGACATCCTCTTCTTGATTTAATCGTAGAAGTAAATGTTCCAAGGTATAATTTTGCACTTGCTCTTTTGTTTGCTGAACCACTTGTGGTGCAACTTTCATATCAGGACCTAGCAGCTGTAGTAACTGAGGATTCCTCACAAAAAATCTCCTTGAAATGCCAGAGGCTGACGATTCTCAAATGATTGTGTGACGGTGATTTCCCGACTATTCTCGATATGGAACGCTTCAGTTACGCCTTCCAAATTGATACGATCAAACTGAATATTCCTTCCACAGCCAATATAAAAGCCTTGTTTTGTCATCTCTTCAATACCTGTCATCATTGCAGGCTTTCCTGGAATTGGGTGTTCAGCCATAGAGACAGCAATATCTTGGAAAGTGATATCTGAAATAAATTGTTCAGCCAAGCCATAAACAAACCCAGCGGCCGCATGAACATTCCGAGCCGAGATATTTGCAAAATGGATTCTCCGAAAATGAGGGGTTTCCTCGGTGATCGGGTACGGATTTTTATCCCAAACATACTTTTCTTTGCCTTTCGGTCCACAGAAATAGTAAAGATTTAAAGTGAATGGACAGATAACATTATCCATCACAATGTTATTCACTCGAATATCTTCGATCGTTCCGCCACGTCCCCGACGGGATTTCAACCGAATCCCACGATCGGTATCTTGAAAAATACAATTACTGATGGTGACATTACGAATATCGCCGCTCATCTCACTACCTAGAACGACTGCCCCATGCCCATGAAGCATATGGCAATTTACGATCGTGATATTCTCACAAGCGACCCGTTCTTTGGTGTCCTCCGTTCCTGATTTGATGGCGATACAATCATCACCAACATCGATATGACAGTTACTGATGCGGACATTTTTACAAGATTCAGGATCGATCCCATCCGTATTTGGCGAATCCGCTGGATTTTTGATGCGAAGATTATCGATCGTTAGATCTTGGCAAAGAATCGGATTGACGGTCCAACTTGGTGAATCGACAAGACGGATATCTTTCAACGTAATCTGCTGGCAAGAGTCAAAACTGATTAATTTTGGTCGTGGATAAGCAAGCTGTTCGCGGTTTTCCCGAAAGGTCTTCCACCATCTTTGCCCTTGTCCATCAAGCATTCCTAATCCTGTGACAGCGATATTTTCCGCATTCTCGGCATATAAACAAGAGGCATAAACTTCCCGTTTGACCCCTTCCCAGCGAGACACGACGACGGGATAGTCTTTGGGATCATCAGAAAATACTAAGGTCGCCCCCAATAGTAGGTGAAGTTCAATGTTACTTTTTAAAAAGAGCGCACCTGTCGGATAGCGTCCTGCTGAAAAAGTGATTCTGCCTCCTCCTTGTTGATGCAATTCATCAATTTTTTCTTGAATCGCTTCTGTCAACAGACCTTCTTTTCCTTGTAAATCAGCTGTAGTCAATTGGATATTCATTTCTTGCTTCCTTCCTCCGTTAATGGTTGCAGCAGTAAACTCGCTTGTAAAAAGGCACCGTATCCTTTGAAATCATTCGTGATAACGGGTTCACTGATATAGTAAACAAACGTACCATCCCGATTATCTGGTCCACCAAGACCAGCAACTTCACAGTTTCTGATCAGATTCAACCAACCTTCTTCTGTTAAAAAGACAAACTCGTCCAGCAATCCTTGATAGGTCTCTTGGGCAAACACTTGCCATTTTTGATCGATGATCCCTGCTTTGACTGCTTTCGCTGTTGCGTAACAAATCATTGAAGAAGCAGATGCTTCTAAATAATTCCCACGCTCCCTGCCTTTATCTAAGACTTGATACCACACTTTTTTCTGGGGATCTCTTACTTTAGCAAGAGCTTCTAGACAGGAGACAAACATGTTTTCTAATGGATTCTTCTGCTCTGATTCCTTTAATAGCACCATCGTATCTGTGAGAGCCATCATGAACCATCCCATTGACCGTCCCCAGAAATTTTTTGAACAACCGGTCTTGGGATCTGCCCACGGCTGGACTTTTTGTTCATCCCACGCGTGATACAAAAGACCCGTTTTTGGATCTAGGGTATGCGTAAAGCATAAGGTGAATTGCTTGATTACATCTGCCAATGCTTCTTCTTTATCAAATGTCAGTGCGTATTCTGTCAAAAATGGGGCCCCCATATATAAGCCATCTAACCACATTTGATACGGATAGATTTTTTTATGCCAGAACCCGCCTTCGCTTGTTCTTGGCATCTGCTGTAATTGTTGATACAGCGTGTCCAAGGCGATCTTGTATTTTGAAGCACCTGTTTCTTTGTATAGTAAGAATAAACATTTGCCATTATTGATGTAATCGATATTCATCGCATCCATCTGATAGTTTTTGATACAACCGTCTTCGTCAATATAAACATCCATCGTGTTTTGGATATAGTCGAAATAGCGTTTATCACCAGTTTGCTCATAGGCTTCTTTCACGCCTTGTAAAACGACCCCGATGTCATAGGACCATTTTCCGTGATAAATTTTTTCTTTGCATAAGTAGTCATAGCGCTCAAATAATGTGTTCAAAGCAATTTTCGAATAGTTCTTCATGTACGATACTTCCTTTTATTGTAGTCTCCTCAATTCATAGAGCTGTTTCAATGAATCCGTTTTACTGGCTGTATTTCATGAGGGTTCAGCTTGTTCTGCTATTTTTCAGGTGTTTTCTAGTGACCGTTTTGTTCACGGACCAGTAAAAGTCTTTGAGCCGTTTTCTTTAGATAATGACCTCATCTCCTTTACTGGCAACGGTTTGCTCCGTAGTCGATGCCGTTTTTGAAACCACCTGATCTGTTTCAATTGGGTGGATATCTTGAAGAATTTTTTTACCAGCAAGGGCAAAAACACCACCAACTAAGCTGCTCCCCATCAAAATGAGGCCGCTCAAGAAATAGCTGCCAAGGACTAAATAGCCAACGATCAAAATCGACCAACTAATGATCGAATAATGCAGATAGCCTAAACCTAACAACGCACTCCCTCGCAGGATCTCAAACACGGTCACAAAGTTAGTGGCTGCCATGACGGTATACACGTGCATGAATAGAAAGAGAAACGCAATCAAAAAGAGGACATTCGCTACTTGGATAAACCATGGAAATGGCGCAAATATGTTGGTGATCACGATCGCTGCAATGATGAGAAACAACCAACTGATCAGCACCGATTGTCGGAACCGTTCTTTACTATAGTAGAAAAAACTTTTGATCAAAGGCGGTCGTTCGTGAAGACGAAGCCAGCGATCATAATATTTCATCATGGCATACGAGGCTGGTCCGATTCCCAAAAAGATTCCCCCCAGAAGTGTCACACTTAGCCAAAGAAAATGAAGGGCGATCAGGGTCAAAAACGCGGTTAGCCCATCGTTGATTTTCGTGATTTTCTCAATCGTCATATGATCCCCTCTTTCTTAATAGATACCATCTTCCCCAATTTTTTTCGCCAAACGATTCGCAAAGACAACGAGGATCAAACCTACAAGACCTTTAAACAGCCCAACAGCTGTCGAGTAACTCAATTGACCATTTTGAATCCCGGCGGTATAGACAAAGGTATCAAAGATTTGGGCAACCTCACGGTTCATTGAGTTCATTAATAGGAACATATGCTCAAAGCCCATATCTAAGATCGAACCGATTTTTAAAATCATTAAGGTCACAATCGTCGGACGAATACACGGCAACGTGATGTGCCACATTTTACGTAGTTTGCCAGCCCCATCCATATCCGCAGCTTCATAAAGCTGTTCATCAACATTGGTAATAGCGGCTAGATAGACGATCGTCCCCCAACCGGCACCTTTCCAAAGATCTTGGAAAATGTACATTGGACGTAGCCAAGTACGGCTAGTTAAGAATGGGATACGTTCCCCACCAAGACTTTCGATCATGTTATTGATCACACCGCCTTCAGTCGTCAACAGGACGTAGAAGATTGAAACTACGATCACCCACGACATAAAATGAGGCAAATAAATAATCGTCTGGATACTTTTTTTCAAGCGACGGTTATTTACTTCATTTAACATAAGCGCCAATAAAATAGGAAAAGGGAAGGAAATCGTGATATTTAAGAAAAACATGATCAGCGTGTTGCGCATCAACATCACAAAAGTATCTTCAGTAAAGAGCCGAATAAAATGAGTAAACCCAACAAAGGGACTGCCTAAGATCCCTAAGAATGGCTGGTAGTCTTGAAAAGCGATGACTAAACCGCCCATTGGAATGTAACGAAAGATAATAAAATATAAAATACCTGGCAATACCATAATATAGAGCGCACGATTTTTTCTGATTTGCGCCCATTTTTTCTTTTTCAACCGCAGTCGCTGTTCTTCTTCAGTAAGTGGTGAGAAGTAATTATCAACTTTTGTTTCCATACTTGTTCCTCCGAGTTTTTTTGATTTGATAGTCCCATGGTAGCGTGTAAGAAAGATAACGTATATAATCATTTTCTCAGCATTGGAAAGGCATACATTTTTTAGGATTATTTCTCGGTCGAATTGGAAAACCATTGATTTATCAACGTTTGTCATGATTGTGATTTTTTTAACATGTAAAAGTGATTATATACGTTGTCCCCGCCTCATGATACGTTGGAAATACCTATTTAAGTAAAAAAAGATGGAGGTTTTTCCTATGCAACAAACCCTAAAAAAAACGAACCGCCCGAAGAGTGAACGGGTTGTTCAAGGATTTATTATCGGTTTTCTACTACTCTTTACCTTAATGTGTCTCTTGCCTTTTCTGAACATTCTCGGAAGCTCCTTTGCTTCTTCTTCTGAGATTGCGACACGAACATTTATCATTATCCCACGTGAATTTAGCTTAAATGCTTACCGGTATATTCTCTCGACTCCCACGATTTTTACGAGTATTGGTGTTTCCCTTTTTGTGACCATCGTCGGAACGGTTCTTTCAATGATCTTGACCTCTTTTATGGCCTATGCTCTTTCAAGAAAATATTTGCATGGACGTGGCATCTTCAATTTTATTGTCGTATTTACGATGTTGTTTAGCGGAGGGATGATCCCAAGTTTTATTTTGGTACAAAGCCTCGGCTTGATCGATTCTCTCTGGGCACTGATCTTACCGAGTGCCATCAGTGCATATAATATGATCATTATGAGAAACTTTTTCCAAGGGATTCCTGATAGTTTAGAGGAATCAGCAAAAATGGATGGTTGCTCTGATTGGGGCGTCTTTTTCCGTATCATCTTACCTCTTTCCTTACCATCGATTGCGACGATCTCTTTGTTCTACGCTGTTAGTTATTGGAATACTTATCAATCAGCGATTTTGTACATCAATGATTCAGCGAAATGGCCGATCCAAGTGCTCCTTCGACAAATCGTGATTGTCTCCAGCGGGATGAACGCCGATGCCGCTAGTGTCGATGTTGTCCCCCCAGCACAATCCGTGAAAATGGCCGTGATCGTCGTTGCGACTTTGCCAATGTTGATCGCCTATCCATTTGTCCAGAAGTATTTCGTGAAAGGTGCCATGGTTGGTTCCGTCAAAGGGTAGCCAACAGGCAGCAAAGAAAAAAAGCGTTTTTTGATCGTTGATCAAAAAACGCTTTTTTTCTTTTAATCTTTGGATCGTTTGCGATACTCTCCGGGTGTCATCTGTTCTTTCTTTTTGAAAAAGCGGATGAAGTTTTGAGAGTTGGTATATTGTAGGTTGGCGGCGATTTCTTTGATGGTCAAATCGGTTTCTCTTAACCACTTTTTCGCGACTTGCAATCGATAGTTTTGTAAGTAATCGGCGAAATTGATGGATAATTCCTTTTTAAACACATTACTTAAGTAATTGGCATTATAATGCAACTGTTCAGCAATGCTATCTAAGGAGAGATCTTGGTCGTATTGTTGGTGTACGATCAAGACCATCTTTTCAGACAAGGAGCGAATTTCTCGATCTGTTTTGGCTTGTGTCGTTTCAACGATAGGTAAAACTAACTCTTGATAGATGATTTGCTCAACTTTGAACAAACTGGTTTGGTTGAGCACGGATTGATAGACTTTACGACTATTCTGCAAGCTAGTATGATCTGCTCCTAGGAGTTGCCCTAGCTGAACGATACTGTTGATCAACTTAAACAAGGCACTTTCAATCGTCAACGGATTTTTGTTTTCATGAATGATTTCGCGTACGACTTCTGTGTAACTCGTTTTGATGGTCGCTAGATCCCCACTACGCATTGCATCCAAAAAGGTGCTTTCTGCTTCTCTAGGGTACTGAACGATCGCGTTATTGTCTAATTGTGCCGCAATGTCGTCAAAAAAGATAATGACTTCTTCCCCTAAATTCATTCGATAGTGCAAGGCTTCTTTAGCGTTATCAACCGCTAATTTGGTTTCTACGAGGCGGTCGTAGGATTGTGAGACCCCACAACTTATTTTGATTTTCAAGTAATCTTTTGCCGCTTGATGGATCTTTTGACAATAGGTCAATACTTGTTTTTGGTCAACTGATTCAGGAAGCTTTAAAATTGTTCCTTGGGTTTCTTGACTGGAGATGATTGGCTGAAAACGCAAATTGGCCGGAATGATTTCAGAAACGAGATTCTCGATGGCAAGCAAGAAAATATCAATAGTCGCTGTTTCTCGTCCACACAAATCATCGATTTGAATCAGTAATACGGCAAAGTGTTCCGTTTCGGATACTTCATACCCAAATTGTGACAGTTTTAAGTGACTATCTGCTTCTGAGATACAGCCGCGAAACAAGTTTAATAGAAACAAGGATTCTAACTCGGGCTTTTGATGTTCAACTTTAACAGCAAGATCGTGGTTTTGATGTAAGACCTGGTCGATATCGGAAATCAACTGATTAACTTCTAATTTCTGACCTTGTTTTTTTGGCTTTAAAAGCTCACCGATCCGATTGATGGGTGAGGTAGCCACGATCGCAATGCGATAGGATACTAATAAAAAGAGGATGATCAAAAGACTGCCAATCACGATCAAACCGCTTCTTAATTCACGGATTGCTTGCGAAACACTGGCAGGTGCCAGACGGATCACATGATACCACTGATTGTAATCCGATTGTGTGACCACATACTTATTGTTTTCTTTGTCAGTGAAGATACCATCGTCGTGGGCAGCTGCGATCATTGTTTCGTGTAAGTCAGAATCGATCACTTCACCATTATCGAAAAGCAGTTGTCCGTCCGCATGAAAAATATTCAAAAAGGAATCGTCATGATCTGCCACCAACTGCGCAATGGTATGGTCTTGGATTTCAGCGATCCCCAAAGCAGTGGTTTCCTGTCGAAACACAGGCAGCGTCATCACCATTTTTAAATAGCCATCTTCTGGCAACCAATACAAGTAGCGTTGGTTGTCGATCAACGCTTGAAAAGCAGCGAATTCAGTATCATCGATCTGTTTTAAGGAGCCTTCTTCGATTTTCCAATGCTGATTCAAATTCACCAATTGGTAGCTGGCGTTTTCGATCCCCATCACACCAATGTAAGCAAGTTGCGAATTGATCTCTCGCACTTGTCGATAATTCGTCACGG
The DNA here is from genome assembly GCF_050544075.1 of Enterococcus sp. AZ188. Classification (NCBI taxonomy): domain Bacteria; kingdom Bacillati; phylum Bacillota; class Bacilli; order Lactobacillales; family Enterococcaceae; genus Enterococcus; species Enterococcus sp. AZ188. Next base: position 1,430,302 of record NZ_CP172943.1, on the reverse strand, counting down.
AAAATGGCTGTTCCATCGTATCGGAAAAGCTTTGAGTACTGCTATATGTAGAAAAGGCATACTCCACCATCTGAATTTTTTGATCCAGATTTTCTTTGACTTGGTTGACCAAATTATGTTGACTTTGCAAAAACGTTTCTTGAATGTTTTGATACGTTCGATGATAAATGACCCCGCTAAATCCAACGATTAAAGCGCTACCAATTAGAAAAATCAAAATAAATATTTTATAAAACAAGTTGGATGTTTGATGATAGCTTAAAAAGAATTTCATAGACTCCCTCCCATTACCTAACTATCTTCTTTTATACTAGCACATCCCAGAAAAAGTTCCTATGTTATTTTGAAAAATGTTTCACGTGTGCATCCTTGGTGTATTGACATTCTCGTGGGAACAAGCTATGCTTGAATCAAGCAAAAAGGAAGAAGGTTTTCTATGGTCACGATCAAAGATATCGCCAAAGTCGCTGGTGTTTCACATACAACTGTTTCTCGTGCGTTAAACGATAGCCCATTAATCAAGCCAGAAACAAAAAAGAAGATCGCAGCCATCGCTGAATCTTTACACTATGTGCCCAATGTCAATGCCAAAAGTCTGGTGAATCAGAAATCTTATATCATTGGTCTTTATTTTTCTCATCTATCCATTGGTACTTCCGATAGCTTTTTAGTCGAAGTGATCAAAGGAATCAGTGATACCCTACCATCCGAATATACTTTGGCGGTTCATGAATTATTGCAATCCGATACATTTGATGAAGAGCCGAATCGCCTAGATGGAGCGATCGTGATGAGTCAAAGTGATCGTGATGACGGCTTTATCGCTGCTCTTTCAAAGAAAAACATTCCCATCGTCGTTTTGAATCGTCAATTGCGGGATGCAACCTTGATGAATGTCACTAGTAATGATGCCCAAGGGGTCTATCAAATGATCACCTATGTGCTTGAACAAGGCTTTCGAAAGATCGCCATGATCGAAGGGATCGCTTCCTTTGGCTCCGCTAGAGAGCGCCGCAAAGGATTTATGAAAGCGATTCAAGAAAAGCAGCTTGTCTGCCCGAAAGAATACTTCGTAGCTGGCGACTACTCGTTGGAAAGTGGTCAGCTGGGTGCCCAGCAACTACTCGCTTTACCTGAACCACCTGAAGTGATTTTTTGCGCCAATGATGATATGGCGATCGGGGCGATCAATGCCTGTCATCAAGCAGGACGAAAGATCCCAGAGGAGATCGGTATCATCGGTTTTGATGATAGTTCTTTTTCTCCCTATACGTATCCCCCATTAACAACGATCCGCAAACCAGTCTATGAAATGAGTCAATTGGCAGCAACTCTGCTGTTGCAAGCATTTGCCAATCAAGTAGTTGAGAAACAACATTTCTTTGATACCTCGTTAATCATTCGTCAATCGCTGTAAGCCTCTTGTTTTCAAGAGCGCTTACGCAAAAATGTTAACGTGTGCATAACTATTTTTTAAGGAGGATTCTATGAAAAAAATTACCGAACAACCCCATCAAACCTATCCAGCCCGAGTGATTCAATTCGGGGAAGGCAATTTTATGCGGGGCTTTTTTAACTGGCAGCTGCAGCAAATGAACAAGCAAGGTCTTTTTAATGGCAGTGCCATTGTGGTACAGCCGATTGATCACGGCTTGAAAGAGCTGTTGGCACAACAAGAAAATCTCTACACCGTTATCTTAGAAGGACTTGTCGATGGCGCTCCTTCTCAAACATTTGAAGTCGTCTCCACCATTGATCAAGTGCTGAATCCTTATCAGCAATGGGAAGACTATCTTGCTTTAGCCGAAGATGAGCAACTCGAGATCATCGTTTCTAATACGACGGAAGCAGGTATTGCGTTTCACCCAGAGGATACCTTATACGATACCCCTCCCCACAGTTTCCCTGCAAAACTGACCGCTCTTTTGTATCGTCGTTTTCAACGACAAAAACCGGGATTTTTGATCATTCCTTGTGAATTAATCGATCGGAATGGTGAAAAACTAAAAGAGATCGTCTTACAATATGCCGCATTATGGTCTTTGGAGTCAGACTTCGTCAACTGGTTAGAAAAAGAAAACACCTTCTGCTGCAGCTTAGTCGATCGGATCGTTCCAGGATATCCTCGCGATAAAGTGGCACAATACCAAGAGATTCTTGGCTATGAGGATGCCGTAATGGTCACTGCGGAACCCTTTATGCTCTGGGTGATCGAAGGAAGCGGCGTAGCCGAAAAGCTTCCCTTGCAAGAAGCTGGGTTGAATGTGATCGTGACAGAAGATATGACCCCCTATCGTGAACAAAAAGTACATTTATTAAATGGTCCTCATACGGCGATGGTTCCACTCGGTCTTTTAGCTGGTTTAGAAACCGTTGAAGAAGTAATGAACGACCGTGATTTTGCAGCCTTTTTGGATGGTCTTTTTCTGGAAGAGTTGATTCCAATGCTTGATTTGCCTAAAGCGCAGCTTGCAGCTTATGCGGAACAAATCAAAGAGCGCTTCAGAAATCCTTATGTGAAGCATCAGCTGCAATCGATCGCTTTAAACAGCGTCTCAAAATTCCGTGCGCGTCTTCAACCAGTCTTAACTCGTTATGTCCAACAAAACCAGCAGTTACCAAAACGAATCACTGCCGCACTGGCAGGGTTGCTGACTTTCTATCTCACTCGACCTTTTCAAGATGATGACCTAGTGACAACCATATTTCAGCAAGTGAAACAATTACCAGCAGAAAGACAGATCGCCACTCTATTAAAAAATGAGCAACTCTGGCATGCAGACCTGAGCTTTATGACAGCGACAATCAATGAAATGTGCGCATGTCTAAAACAAGACGGACCCCGCCAGTTACTTGCGTCGATTGACACCCCTGAGCCAAGTTTGAAATAAAGGAGAATCTTTATGTCCAGCACATTAACAGAAACACCCGCGCAACTATTGAAATTGCACCCTAATGATAATGTCGCAGTCGCATTAAAACCACTAGCTGCTAAAACGACCCTTTCATTTGAAGACCAAACGATCACCCTTTTTGAGGATATTCCACAAGGACACAAAATCGCCCTCAAAGATCTAGCACAATCACAAGACGTGATCAAATATGGCTATCCCATTGGACATCTCTTAGCTGACGTGAAAACTGGCCAATGGTTGCATACCCACAATGTCAAAACCAACCTTTCTGGTACCTTAGCATACACCTATGCCCCTGATTTGCATCCCGTCCGTTATCCAAAAAGGGCTGCGACGTTCCAAGGGTACCGGCGGGCAAATGGCAAAGTTGGGATTCGTAATGATTTACTGATCGTGCCAACAGTTGGTTGTATCAATGGTATCGCTGAGATCATTGTTGAAAATTTCAAGAAGAATCATCCAGATCTTGGCACTTTTGATCATATTACGATCCTTAAACATCCCTACGGCTGCTCCCAGTTAGGCCAAGATCATCAAAACACCCGTCAAATTTTAATTGATGCGGTGCATCATCCAAATGCCGGTGGCGTCTTGGTCTTTGGCTTAGGTTGTGAGAACAACACCGTTCCCGAGTTTAAGAAAAACCTGGGTGACTACGATCCAAAGCGCGTCAAATTTATGGTGGCACAGGAAAGCGACGATGAAATTGCGGTCGGCGAAAGCTTATTAGAAGAATTACTGGAAGCAGCAAAAGAGGATCAACGAGAAGCCGTTCCCTTGAGTGATCTAAAGATCGGGTTAAAATGTGGGGGTTCTGACGGGTTTTCTGGGATCACCGCCAACCCTTTGTTGGGGGCATTTTCTGACTTTTTAGTTTCTCAAGGTGGCAGCACGGTCTTGACGGAAGTACCCGAAATGTTTGGCGCTGAACAAGTCTTGATGGCGCGTGCACAAGATGAAGCAACCTTTGAAAAAATTCTCCATCTAATCAACGACTTTAAAGATTATTTCCTTGCTTACGGTGAACCGGTCTATGAAAATCCTTCTCCTGGCAATAAGGCAGGCGGTATCACTACGCTAGAAGATAAGTCATTAGGCTGTACCCAAAAATCTGGGACTTCCGCTGTCGTCGATGTCTTAAAATATGGGGAAAAACTCCGTAAGCCAGGCTTGAGCCTGCTGGAAGGTCCAGGAAACGATCTTGTTGCCGCTTCTGCACTGGCTTCTGCCGATTGCCAACTCGTCTTATTTACCACTGGTCGCGGCACGCCATTTGGTGCCTATGTGCCGACCATGAAAGTTGCCACGAATCAAGAGATTTACCAGAAGAAACCCCACTGGATGGATTTCAACGCTGGTCGCTTGTTGGAAGAGCCGATGGAGGTCGTGCTGGAAGACTTTATTCAAGCGATCATCGATACTGCCAGTGGAAAACCGACGCGTAATGAAGCCAACAACGTTCGTGAGATCGCCATCTTTAAAAATGGTGTGACACTATAACCAAAGAAAAGAGGTTCGACATGTTTTTAAATGAAAACTATTTACTGCCAAATGAAATTGCTCAAACCCTATACCATGACTATGCCAAAGAGCTGCCGATTATTGATTACCACTGCCACCTAGACCCGAAAGAAATCTATGCGGATCGGCCCTTTAAAACTATCACCGAGGCATGGCTAAGTGGTGATCATTACAAGTGGCGGTTGATGCGCGCTTGTGGCGTACCCGAAGAAGCGATTACGGGCAATGCCAGTGATTATGAAAAATTTTTGGCATGGTGTCAAACAGTGCCAAAATTGGTGGGAAATCCCCTTTACAGTTGGACCCATTTAGAATTAAAGCGATTTTTTGCGATCGATCTTCCCGTTACTGAAGAAAATGCCGAAACTTTGTGGAGGCTATGCAACGAAAAATTGCAGCAAAAAGACTTTACCCGAAGAGCTTTGATTGCTCGCAGTAACGTCGAGATCGTTTGCACCACAGATGATCCAGTCGATGATCTTCACTATCATCACCAATTAAGCCAAACAGAACAACGTTTTCGGGTCTTGCCGACCTTTCGACCTGACAAAGCGTTACAAATCGACCATCCGAATTTTCTTACCTATGTTACCAAACTCGAAAAGAGTGTCGAAAACGCGATCACTACCTACGATGCTTTCTTGACAGCCTTGCGGGACCGTGTAACCTACTTTCACCAGCATCACTGCCGCTTGTCTGACCATGCGCTGGATACTTTAGTGTATGCTGCGGACGAACAGTTATCTCTTGAAGCAATTTTTGCCAAAGCATTAGCTGGAGAATCTTTGGAGGAAAACGAAGTCTCGTTCTTCAAAACCAATGTTCTAGTTGAACTGATGAAGCTGTATCACGAACATGGTTGGACGATGCAATTGCATGTCCATGCGTACCGTAACTGCAATCAACGAATGTTTGAGCGCTTGGGACCAGATACGGGCTACGATGGCATCAATGATCAACCACTGACTCAAAACTTGCAGAAATTATTGAACGCTGCTGATGCGCAGGACCATTTGCCTCAAACGATTCTCTACTCCTTAAATCCCAATGACTATGATGCACTCGTCGCTTTGATGGGGTGCTTCCAGCAAGAAGGCAATAATAAATTGCAGTTAGGATCTGGCTGGTGGTATAACGACACCCGCGCAGGCATGCGTCACCAATTGACGAAATTCGCAGATGGCAGTGTGATCTTTAACTTTGTCGGCATGCTGACGGATTCAAGAAGCTTTTTGTCTTACACCCGTCATGAATATTTCCGACGCGTCTTTTGTGAATGGCTTGCTGAGATCGTTGTACGTGGTGAAGCCCCTGCTGATCTTCGTCAGTTAAAACCATTAGTAGAAAATGTCTGTTATCAAAACGCCAGCAACTACTTCAAATTTTAGGAGAAAGCAAATGGTAAAAATCGTCATCGTCGGTGATTCCACCGCATCGATCAAAGAGCCTAGCGCTCGTCCAGAAACGGGCTGGGGAGAAAAAATCTCACGCTATCTACCCCAGCATCAAATCGTCAACTTGGCAAAAAATGGGCGTTCCTCCAAGAGCTTCATTGAAGAAGGACGCTTGTTGCAGGCAGAAAAAGAACTACATGCTGGTGATTATCTCTTGATTCAATTTGGACACAATGATCAAAAAACAGATAGTCGCGGCACGACACCTGTTGAATATCAGCATAATTTAGCAACCTACGTGCAAACGGCACGCCAGCAGCAAGCGACACCGATCCTATTGACCTCGATCACTCGTTTGCATTACGTGGACCAACAGCAACTTGATCCTTTGGCAGTCGGTCCTTACCCAGAAGCAATGCGTGCTTTGGCTACCTCCTTGGATGTGGTCTGCCTGGATCTTTTTGCCGCAACACAACGGTTCTTTTCAGCGCTGGAACCACAACAGGCGAAAACCTATTTTCTTCATTTAGAAAAAAACCAGCACCCCAATTATCCAGCCGGCATTACGGATAACACGCATTTGAATGACCAGGGTGCTACAGCCGTTGCCAAATTAGTTGCAGAATGTTTGAAAAATTCTCCATTACCGCTTGCACAACAAGTTTTGTTAGATTGAAACTCATTGTTCGTGTTGAATCTTCCCCTAACATAAATACGCTACCTGATTTTAAAAAGAGCAACTCAAGCAAAACGCTGCGAAGAACATTTTCCTTCACAGCGTTTTGCTTTTCCTTCTTTTTAAAAGATTTGTTTGCAATTGCTTTGCTTCAACCCATTAATCGCCAAGCTACCTTTTAAAAACCTGCATTTCTTGGGTGTTGTACCATAAAAATGGGAACGATTGCAATCGTCCCCATCCTTACTACTGATTGTTTTATTCAGGTTGTTTCCCGATATACGCCAAGATACCGCCATCTACATATAAGACATGGCCATTGACAAAGTTTGATGCCTCAGAAGCTAAGAAAACCGTTGGTCCTGCTAAATCTTCTGGCTCACCCCAACGGGCAGCAGGTGTTTTCGCTACGATAAATTGATCAAAGGGGTGACGAGAACCGTCTGGTTGGATCTCTCGTAATGGTGCAGTTTGCGGTGTTGCAATATAACCAGGTCCGATCCCATTACATTGGATGTTTGCTGAACCAAATTCGGCACAAATGTTTTTCGTCAACATTTTCAAGCCGCCTTTAGCCGCTGCGTAACCAGCCACCGTTTCTCTTCCCAATTCACTCATCATTGAGCAAATGTTAATGATTTTTCCATGTCCTTTTTTGATCATTGACGGTAAGACTGCTTTTGAAACGATAAATGGAGCGTTCAAGTCCACGTCAACGACTTGGCGGAAGTCTTCAGCAGACATCTCCAACATCGGGATTCGTTTGATGATCCCAGCATTATTGACTAAGATATCAATCACGCCAACTTCTTCTTCGATCTGCTTGACCATTTCGTTGACTGCTTTTTCATCCGTTACATCACAGACATAGCCGTGGGCTTCGATCCCTGCTTCACGATAGTTTGCTAATCCTTTATCCACTGATTCTTGATCCAAGTTGTTAAAAACGATCGTTGCTCCTGCTGCTGCTAATGAACGAGCGATCGTAAAACCGATCCCATAGACAGCGCCTGTCACTAATGCGATCTTACCATCTAAACGAAATTGATCCATTGAAAAATCCATAATTGATAAACCCTCTTTCTTTTATTTTAAGTCGTCCATTGCCACCATATCCATGTCGGTATAGGTGATATTTTCGCCACACATTGCCCAGATAAAGGAGTAGTTACTGGTTCCAACACCCGAATGGATCGACCAGCTTGGAGAAATAACTGCTTGTTCTTCACTAACGACTAAATGCTTCGTTTCATCTGGTTTGCCCATCATATGGAACACTTTTGTGTCTTCGTTGGCAAAATCAAAATACACATATGCTTCCATCCGACGTTCATGGGTATGACTTGGCATCGTATTCCAAGCACTGCCTGGTTCTAAGATCGTGTACCCCATTTGTAATTGACAGCTTTCACAAACATTTGGGTGAATGTATTGATAAATTTTCCGTTCATTTAATGTCAAGCCCTCGCCTGTCTCCATTGGTGTGACTTGATCGATACTGATTTTTACATTTGGGTATTTCTTATGTGCTGGCACGCAAGATAGATAGAATTTCGCTGGATTTGCTGGATCATCAGAGTGAAACAAGACTTGTTTGGTTTCCTTGCCGATATAGTAGCCGTCTTGTTTTTTCATTGGTTCTTTTTGGCCATCGATCGTGATCGCACCAGGTCCTCCAATATTGATGACGCCTAATTCGCGACGTTCTAAGAAGTATTCCACCCCTAATTCGCTGCTTAATTGCACTTCTAACGCTTCTTCCGTCGGTGTCACTCCGCCAAAGATCATCCGATCATTGTGGGTATAAGTCAGCATGATTTGTCCTGGTGTGAAAATTTTCTCTACCAAAAATTCTCTGCGTAATTCCTCGGTACTATAGTGACGAATATCAAGTGGACTATGGGTATAGCGTGTTTCCATGTGTTGCATGTTTTATTCCTCCTATCGGATAATTTTTCCTGAACCTGTTGCAATAAATTCTTGTATCTCATTGGCGCTAAACTGATTACAGTCGCCATGGATCGTATGTTTCAAAGCAGAAGCTGCAGTTGCAAAATCAATGATTTCTTGGTCTTGTTTCTTCGTGACAAGACCATGTAGGATACCAGCTGAAAAGGCATCGCCACCTCCGACGCGATCAACGATTGGATTGATCTCATGGGTAGCAGAAACGACATAATTGCCGTTGTGCCATAGGCTTCCTGTCAATTGATTGTGACTTGCTGAGAGCACCTGACGACTAGTTGAATAAAAGAGCTGGATATTTGGGTATTTCCGATGCATTTCTTGATAATAGTAGTCATCTTCGACTTCCTCTGTTGGAGCTGATACATCCATAAAGACTTGGGCATCTAACTGTCCTGCCGAGCAATAATCGACATAGGGGAGCACTTCTTGCAAAAAGACGCGTGCTTCAGCGGTCGTCCACAGCTTTCCACGATAATTGATATCGAAACTGATTTTACAACCAGCTGCTTTCGCTTCTTTGATCAACGTCAGCAAAAGTGTCTTCCAAGTCGTTGAAAGAGCGGGCGTGATCCCTGAAAGGTGAACAATATCAACCCCATCAAAAAGGTCAGATTGCCACTCATTTTCTTTCATTTGAGCAAAGCTAGAGCCTGCGCGATCATAAACCACTCGCGCTGCTCGTTCCCCGATACCGGTTTCAATATAGTAAGTACCTAGTCGGGAACCGCCACGAAGCAAGTGACGACAATCGACGCCATAGCTTCGTAAATGATGAAAAACGGCATCTCCTAAAGCATTTTCCGGCACTTTACTAGCAAAAGAAACGTGATGACCAAAATTTGCCAAGGAAATCGCAACATTGGCTTCCCCGCCACCATAATGGGCAGCAAACGTCGAACTATGGGCGATTCGGTCGCCTAACGTTGTCGATAGACGCAACATGATTTCTCCTAGTGTCAGAATGTTTGCCATCTTACTTTCCTCGAATCTCTTTTAATTTTGCCGCATATTGTTTCGCTACTTCTGTTACTTTGTCAAAATCCCCACTTGCTGCTGGCGCTAACAAATTCCCCCCTACACCAGCGGCTACAACACCCGCTGCAAACCATTCTTGCATGTTGTCTAAGCTGACACCACCGGTCGGCATAATGTTTAATTGTGGCAATGGCGCTTTGAAGGCCGAGATGATACTTGGTCCATACGCACTACCCGGGAATAGTTTAATGATATCTGCGCCTGCTTTTAAGGCGTCCTTCATTTCTGAAATGGTCATGCAGCCAGGCAGATACGGGATTTGATATAAATTACATAATTCAGCCGTTTCTTGATCAAAGGTTGGGCTGACGACATATTCTGCTCCTGCCATGATCGCTAAGCGGGCGGTCACTGCATCAAGAACGGTCCCCGCACCAACAACTACCTCTGGATTCTCTTTGAAGGTTGCTACTAATTCAGCGATTACATCCGCCGCTTGAGGCACTGTAAAAGTCAACTCAATGCCGGTGATCCCCCCTGCAACGATCGCTTTACTTGCTTGTAGTGCTTCTTCTTTTGAAGCGCCACGTACAACAGCGATCACACCGCTTTCCTTTAGTTTCATTAAATTCGCTACTTTTTTCATTAAGACCCTCCACTTATTTCCTATTTGGAAAATGGTATTTATTATAAAGAAACTTACACGTTCATTATACCGTTCTCGTTTTTATTTGCAAGGGCTTTCCATTAAAAAGTTTATAACGCTTGTTCAATTTGTTGTTTTGTCGCAATAATCGCATCGATCAATGTCGTTTTGTATTCTGGGGTCAAGCGGTATTTCGGTAGGCTGATAGAAAACGCCCCAACGATCTCCTGATCTTTTATCAGTGAGGCGCCGATGCAATAGATTTCTTGTTCCATTTCTTCATCATCAAAGGCTACTTGGTTCGCTTTTGCCTGTTCCAATTCTTTCTTCAACTTCAACTGATTTGTAATGGTATTTTCGGTATAAGCGGTTAAAGGCGTTGCTGCCAAGTACTCCTCTACTTGAGGGGCATCAAACTCCGCTAAAACGGCTTTCCCCATGGCAGAGCTATACAACGGTCTTGTGATTCCTACTTTTGAAGACATGCGGATCGTTTGATTCTGAGGCTCCAATTTATTGACATAAAGAATCTCATTGGCGGTCAAGACCCCTAAGTGGATCGTTTCATCCGCCGTTTTCTGCAATGCTTCCAAGTATGGCAAGCTGATTTCCACTAAATCAAGCTCTTGAATGTTTTGATTCGCATACTTGATCAGCTTAGACCCTAAGCGATAATTCTTCTCTTTGTCGCGTTTGACATAGCCGATCATTTGTAGCGTTTCCAATATTTTCAAAGCTGTGGATGGGGTCAGTTTCGTTGCTTCTGAAATTTCTTGCAATGGTTTACTTGGCGCTTCTGCTAGATAATCTAAAATGGTTGCTGCTTTTAGTAGTACGGTTCCATATGGCTTTTGTGTCATCATTTCTCCACCTTTATTTTCTATATAAGAAATTATAATATCTTTTTAGGAAATGCACAATCTTTTTTCCTATATATCAGCATGACGCGATTCCTATTTTACTTTCTGTCGTTATTCATTGTATGATGAAGACAAGACAAAGGAGTGCCGAACAATGGACTTAAATGTATTGATCAAAGGAAAAAAATTGACTGACAATGAGCTGCAAATTCTTGATTATTTGCTTGCAAATACCGCTGCGATCGATGGACTGCCCTTAAGAGAAATCGCTAAAACGATCTACACTTCCCCAGCAACCATCGTGCGGCTTGCGCAAAAACTAGGTTTTTCTGGCTATCTAGAGCTGCTTTACTTCTTAAAGAATCGCTTGAAAAATCAGACGATCACTGAAGCCGCCATCGATTACCAAATTGACGCTGCCAGTATTGCAGATACGATCGAAGCGATCAAAGAAATCTATGGACAAAACAAGAACAAGTTTATTACGATTTATGCCACAGGTTTTTCGGGGATCGTGGCAGAATACCTACACAAAAAAATGCTTGTCAACGGCATCAAAACCTTATTAGTCAGTGCTTCTGACTCAGGTGGGATCATTAGTAACAACATCGAGAACATCAGTATGTTGATTACTATCTCTAAATCTGGCGAAACACAAAAAGTGCTGGAAAAGATGGCATTAGCCAATGAACATCACATACCAACTGTTTTGTTTTGTGGGAACGGTGAGCATCGCGCCAATCAACTAGCGACCTTTTCCTTTGAAGTGACAGATGAACGTCCCTACGACACCCAAAACATCCAGTACACTAGCTTCTTTGGCAAACTGCTCTTATTGATGGAATATATCGTCGACGCTTTCACGTGTGTTGAAAAAGAAAACCAGCAACCCTAGTGGATTGCTGGTTTTTGCTTATGCTTGAAAATACGTTTTTGCCAGTTCTTGATAAAGCGCGTGGTTCTGCGGATCAGGAACAAATTTTTCATCTGGCTGATCTTGCCGCACAACAGAGCTTTTGTATAAATCATACAAGCCGAATATCGGTTCGTTTTCATCGGAAAGATAACAGGTCAGCCCCAACACATCCGCGGTCATTTGACCTAAAAGTTTTGTTTGAAAGAAACCACCACTTACAGTGACTGCCCCTTCCAACTGCGCCATTTGCTTTAATAAATCGATGTTCATCAGCATGCCTTCGATGACTGCTCGCAACATGTCTGAGCGATTGTGTTTCAGGGTCAAGCCAGAAAAACCGCCTGTGATCTCATTTGTCCAAAAGGGTGCCCGTTCCCCGTTTAAATAGGGGAAAAAACGTAAGCCGTTGCTGCCGATCGGTGATTCCTCCATGACTTGCGGCAGATAATGATAAAACCCATCAGGATCTTCTGATAAGGTCTCTTTTGCCCAAGCAAGGACACAGCCACCATTATTCGAAGGTGCCCCTACGACATAGAGGTCATCTTGCAGATAGTAGCAAAAATTTTGTTTTTGGTCATCAAAGACGGTGGTCTCACTTACTTTACGAACCGCCGCACTGGTCCCGATCGTCAAGCTGTTGCGGATCCCTGTAGAAATATAGCCAGCATATGCTGCCAAACACCCATCGCTAGCCCCACACATCACTTCTACCTCAGGCTTCAAGCCACACCGCTGCGCCATCTCCTCGGTAATCAAAAAACGATCAGTCGGTGCACATAAAGACGCTAATTGGGCTTTTGAAAGGGATAAATAGGTGAGAATCTTTTGACTCCATTGCTTTTCTTTCAAAGAAAAAAGACCGGTTGCTGATGCGGTACTATAATCGATCCGTGCTTGTCCGGTAAACAACGCCATTGCTAGTTCTTTTAAGCCTAACCATTTCGTCTCTTTGGAATATGAACCACTTGTTTGAAAGTAAGCCAGTTTCGCAAAGGGAGACATTGCATGGATCGGTGTCCCTGTCTCTTCATAAAACGTTGCCGCCAGATCCGTTTGACGAAAGGCCGTCATCGTTTGACTCGCTTGATTGTCTGACCAAATGTAAATCTCTTCTGCTGTCTCACCAGCCACTGGCATCAAACTGTGCATGGCGGTACTGAACCCGATCACTGTGATTGCCGCTTTTAATTGAGCGGGAATCGTTGTGACACCACTGATCAATTGGCTACTAATCTGGGTCGCTGATTGGGTCTGTTTTAACCCGTGGCTATGGGTTTTGATTGGTAATGACTGTGAGTAAATGATTTTCCGATCTTCAATGACCCCAAATTTTATGGCTGTCGTGCCGATATCAATCCCTAAAAACATCGCATTGCTCCCTCTCATCTGATTCAATTAGCTTTATTCTACCATAGTTAGTGGCATATTCTAGCATACCTGTCTGATCGTTTTGTTGAGAAGACGTTTAGTGATGATTTTCTTCAGAGAAGTATTCTTCTACAGCAAAAATCAAAAAAAGAAAGATTCTTGGAGAATCTTCCTCTTTCCAGTTAGCCAATCAGCAAATGTTTCGCAAATGTGAAACAAATCAAGACAATCCTGGCCAGTAATCACCATTTTCCGAGACCAAATCATCGAGTAACTCTTTGGCTACTTTTGCGCTAGGAATCGTTTTGGAAAGGCTTAACGCTTGCCACATTTTTTGATAGCTCTTTTCCACATATGCTTCGACCACTAATTTTTCCACAGTCACCTGTTGGAACATGAGCGCTTGTTGGAAGGCAGGAATTTTTCCTTGAGCGAGGGCTTCTGGTCCATCAGAACCGACGATACATGGCACTTCCACCATGGCATCATCCGGGAAGTTCGCAATCGCGCCGTTGTTTTCCACAATCATGACCATTCGCTCATGCGTATTAAAAGCGATGGCGCGTGCCAAATCAACGATAAAGGTTGCATGGGCATCAATCTCAAAAGCGATCCCTTCAGCAGATCCTTGTGCAGTGATCTTTTTGGCATGATCGAACACTCGTCTTTCCCGTCCTTCCATCACTTCATTGGAACGCGTATACTCTGGGTGTTCTTTCATGTGTTCGTAGACGTAATCTGGGTATAAATAATACTTCAAGTACGTATTTGGCAGATATTCTGGTGTGAGAGCCAAGAGGTCTTTGGCTTTTTTGTGGGTGTCTTGCCAACTTGGGTCTGTATGTTGGGTATCCACTTCGATCTGCGTCAAATAGCCATGTTCTGCAACATAGTCACGTATGGTTTGAATGTACTCCGTGCCTTCTTTGTCTTTGACACTAGTCCACCAGCCAAAATGATTCAAGCCAAAGTAGCGAACTTCTAACTCCTCTGGCTGTTTGCCAATGATTTGCGACATGCGACGCAACGTGCCCACGGGCATGTCACAGATATTCAGAACTTTTGATTTAGGACGCAAGACTCGACATGCTTCAGCTACGATTGCAGCCGGATTGGAATAATTCAGCATCCAACAATCGGGGGAATACTTTTCCATGTAATCAATGATCTCCAGCATACCAGTGATGCTGCGCATCCCATAAGCGATCCCTCCTGGACCACAGGTTTCTTGACCAAAGACGCCATGACGCAAGGGGACTTTTTCATCTTTTTCCCGCATATCATACTTTCCTACTCGGATATGCGCCATACAGAAATCGACATCGCTGAAGGCTTCTTCAGGATCCGTCGTAAATGAAAATTCGATTTGCGGTGCTTGTTCTTTTAATAAAATCGCCAGGGCTTCGCCGAGGATCGCTTGGCGTGCTTCATCATTGTCGTATAGTTTCAGCTTTCTTAAAGGAAAGCGTTCTTGATTGTCAAGTAGCATCATAACGATTCCCGGGGTAAAGGTACTGCCGCCCCCTGCGATCACTACTGAAAAATTTTTCATCATTCAATCTCTCCTTCTCTTCCAAGATAATTTTCTAATTCTTCCCGCACTTTCGGCACAGTCAACCCGTAAACGACATGGACATTTTCACCATTTTTGATCACGCCTTTGGCTTGTGTTTCGTCTTTTAGTAGCGCTTCATCCACGAGTTCAGGATCCTTTAGTTTTAAACGTAAGCGGGTATAGCAGTTGTCGATGGTTTTGATATTGTCATCGCCACCTAGCGCTTTGGTGATGATTGCTGAGATACTTGTTTCACCAGTCGGACTAATGGCGGCTTGGTCACTCGCCATGACCCCGACACCTGCTCCAGCAAGTTGTTTTTCTTTGTACTCTTTCTTCGAATACAGTTTGGTCTCTGTCCCATCTTCTTCACGCCCGACCGTTTTCAAATTCAGTTTCGTGATCAAAAAGCGGAACAAGAAGTAATAAAGAAAGAAGAAGACGACTCCGACGATCAAGTACACTGGCCAGCGAGTTTTCTCGATCCCTAAGGGCAAGTTGTACAAAAGAAAGTCGATGAAGCCATTCGGTCCGATGGCGCGAGAACCAAAGAGATTTAACGCCACCATGCTCAAGCCGCTAAGTGCAGAATGAATGACGAACAAAACAGGTGCCACGAACATAAAAGAAAATTCGATTGGTTCAGTCACACCTGCAATAAAGGAAGTGACGACAGCTGGAATCAAAATGGCTTTGACTTTGACTTTATTTTCTGGTTTTGCCGTTTGATACATCGCCAAACAGGCACCGATCAGTCCAAACATTTTTGAGATCCCACGAGCGTCCCAAATGACACTTTGCGATAATACGCGGACTGCTGGGTCAGCAATTTCCGCAAAATAAATGTTTCGTGCCCCTTCAAAGACTTGACCGCCAACTTCTGCGACACCGCCTAATGAGGTATACAAAAACGGCGTGTAGATCAAGTGATGCAAGCCAGTTGGAATCAATAAGCGTTCCAACATACCGTACAAGAAGATGCCAAAGTTGCCCGTTTGTTGAATGATGCCGCCTAAACCGTCGATGCCAGTTTGTATTACTGGCCATATAAATGTGGAAACGATGGCTAATAACACGACGACCGGAATCAAGACAATAAAGACGAAGCGCGCGCCGCCATAAACTTGAAAGGCATTGTTAAAGCTCGTATCGATAAAACGATTATGGATCAATGCTACGACGATCCCTAAAATGATCCCCAGAAAGACACCCATATCCAACACTTGGATTCCTAAAACGATTGCTTGTCCTGAACCTTGAAGGGCATCGGTTGGAACCAACATCCCCCGAAGTTCCATGAATTTATTCATGGCATTCAAGAAGACGAAATAACCTAACAACGCGGTAAATCCCGCTTCAGCTTTTTTCTTATTAGCTAACCCTAGAGCAATCCCGACACAAAAAATAATGCCCAAATTGGTTAAAATCGGTAATAAGGAAGCGGACAAGATACTACCAAAACCGGTGGTTATCGGATTATCCAAAAAGGGAAACTGCTCAAGCAAGCGGACATTTGTAAACACATTCCCAACGGCAATCAATATCCCTGCGATCGGCAAAATCAAAACGGGCACAAACATTGCCTTGGAGAATTTCTGCATCGCATCCATCACTTTTTCTTTCATTGAGGAAACTCCTTTGTAGTTGA
This sequence comes from Enterococcus sp. AZ188, assembly GCF_050544075.1. Taxonomy (NCBI): domain Bacteria; kingdom Bacillati; phylum Bacillota; class Bacilli; order Lactobacillales; family Enterococcaceae; genus Enterococcus; species Enterococcus sp. AZ188. The sequence continues at coordinate 1,413,857 of NZ_CP172943.1, read as the reverse complement.
TTTGTAGGTTCATTATAGGAAACATTTGTTACTAATAGAATAGCAAACGTTTTCAATTCAATGCGTTTCAAAGATTGGAATGTGTTTCATCCTGTCTACTTCCTTGCTAGTGGCGATTACAAGCAACAAAAAAAGAGTGAATCAAGATTGATCCACTCTTTTTAGATGCAACACTTTTTGATAGAAATACAAGGGCCCAGACAGACAAAACAGATAGAAGATACCTGGTGCTGATTGCCATGTGAAGAAATAGCCGATCGCTGCTAGGACTAAGATTCCGATCCCTTTATGGTAGTGCATCATCGTAAAGAAAAAACTACTACGAAAAAGGTCAAACAAGTTTTGCCGATCTTGCATTTTTGATTGCATCACATACAGGTTAATGTTGTAGGAAAACAAAAAAGTAAGAAAAATGATGGTCAAAAAAGAGAAAAACAATGAATTCGTCAAAGTAGCAGAACGCCACAAGCTGAGTCCGCATAAAAATGAGAAGAGATTGAAGAGCCCTAGTGGCAGAGTCTTCAATAACGCGCTTTTGCTATTTTTCAAAAAGGGTTTTAGCAGTTTTGCTTCAGGATGTTCGTAAGCATCGACCACTGCTCGCAAAGCGGCTGGAAACGTGATGATCGGAAACGATACCACTAAAAACAAGAGATTCAATACCAGCATACGAAAAACGATTTCGCAAAGACGATAAAAACGACTCTCTAAAGCAAACATCACACTCACACACCTTTAGTTTAATTTTTCAATATTTTCAGCGATTTTCTCATTTCGATAATCAACGATTGCTGACCAACCATTATTTTCTCGTTCTTGTAAGTAATCTTCCCAAATCTGACGTCCCGTTTCTTCCGAGTCTGCCTGAATAAAGTTGACTAAAGCTTGCACTCTTGCTGTGTTGATGGAAGTGAGGTTTCTTGCTTCAGAACCGGTGCGAGGATCAATGTCTTCGATCTCAAAACGCGGCGCCAATTTGTCTTGCGACCATTCCACCATCTGCCGAATCGATGTTGCTGGTTTTTGTCCCATTTGAATGGCGTAATTGTCATTGCCAACAAACCAATAAGAACCTAAACCAATTTCCTTATCAAAGCGAGCAATATCAGAATTTCGTAACGCTTCTGTTTCTTCTGAGTACTCAACCACGCCATCCACAAGATTGTATGTTTCCCCTTCGATACCAAAGGTAGTGACCATCGTGCCATACTCACTTGCTAAATACGTCAAAAGTTCCATGGCTTTTTGGGGTTCTTTTGTCGACGTCGTGATGAAGGTTTGTGTCCATCCACCAATATTTCCGCCAGTAAAAGTGGAATCATCGCCATTCGAATTTTTCGGACCATCGACGGCAATATAGGTTTGCTCAGGATTACGGGCATTATTATCGGACATAAACTCATTGAGTCCCTTCGTATTCGTATGCAGGTAAGCAAAATAACGCCCTTGTCCTAGTTTTTCCTTCATCGTGTTGTCATTGTCTGAAAACTGGTCATTGTTGATGTATCCCTCATTGTACGCTTTTCTAAATGTCTCGATCCAAGTGATGTACTCCTCATCAGCGTCACGATCATTGAATTGACCGTCTACACTTGGTGCGATACTGAGAAAGTCTTGCAAAGTACCACCATAGGCGCCATCCCCACCATTGGAAATATCTAGTGCAGTCGAAGCAAATGGGACTAGAGCTGCACCATCATCTGCTGTCGGAAATGCTTCTTTTGCCCGTTTTAACGCATCTAAAAATCCTTCTGGCGTCGACATATCGGGTTCACCTAACGCTTCGTAAATATCTTTGCGGACAATGAAAACTTGGTCTCCCACTACATTGCCGTCCTCATAATCTTGTGCAGTCGTGGAAAAGCTCGGGTATCCATAAATGTTGCCATCTTCTAAAGTAAACCATTGAACAGATTCCGGTTTCGCTGCATGTTCTAAGAAGTAAGGGTCATATTTTTCTGCCAAAAGATTCAATGGCAAGGCAAATTTTGTCGCTTCATTTGCAGCAGACAGGTTTTTATCGAAGGTCATGATATCTGGAAGATCGCCACCAGCTAGCATCGTATTAAGGTTCTCGTCATTCCCTGAAATAAATTCGACATTGATATTCATGTCTTCTTTGATTTTTCGCGTCACAGTGTCTTTGCCCCACCCCGGCTGAGCATACCAATCAAAATTGACATACCATTTTAAGGTAGCTTCATGGTCGGTGTCTTTTTGCCAGCTTGGTGTATCTTTGTCTGCTTCAAAGCGAGCTTCTGGCAGATCTTCTACCTCAGCAGCTCCTTTTGACTCGCTGCTGGAATTACCACAGGCACCTAATACCATGACTGATGTACATACGAGACCGATCCCTAAAAATAATTTGCTTGCTTTCATTTTTTTCTCTCCTTTTGTCTATTCTTTTACTGATCCAAGAGTCATCCCTTGAATAAAGTACTTTTGTAAAAATGGGTAGATCACGACGACAGGAACCGTCGTTACCACCATGGTTGCTAATTGCAATGACTGTGAAGTTGTATTTCTGACAACATTGGTTCCGGTCGCCACTGCGGGCGATAGATTTTCCGAAACGATCCGAAATAGTAGCATTTGTAAAGGATATAAACTACGATCATCCACATAGATATTGGCGGTCATGTAGTCGTTCCACTGAAAGACGCCGTGGAATAATGCAATGGTTGCCAAAACTGGAAGGGACAATGGCAAAATGATTTTCACGAAAATAATAAAAGGATTGGCGCCATCCATCATGGCAGATTCTTCCAGCGAAAATGGAATGCTCCGGAAAAAATTCATCAAAATCACCATATCGTAAAAAGAAAATAAGACAGGAATGATGTAAACCCAAAAATTATTTAACAATCCTAATTCTTTGAATAAGAGAAAGGTTGGGATCATTCCTCCGGAAACGAACATCGTTAAAATCCCCATGTTCATGTAGATTTTCCGTCCCATTAAGTTTCTGCGACTCATCCCATAGGCGACCATCGCCGTTAATGCCGTATGCAAAACAACGCCAATCACTGTTTTTGCAACTGAGATAACAAAAGCTTTATAGATCGCAGAATCTTCAAAAACGGTGTAGTAACTTTCTAGTGAAAATTCCCGTGGCCAGAAATAGATTCCCCCTCTTGCGGCATCGGTTGCATCATTGAACGACAAAGCGACGATATTCCATAATGGCAACGCAATGATGGCTAAAAAGAATACCATGAAAATCACATTGGCGGTATTGAAGATCTTCTCATCTTTTGAAAATGTTTGTTTCATACTTTTCCTCCTCTAAAAGACTGATTCATCACTGATTTTTTTGGTCAAAAGATGACTTCCTACTACGAGGATCAAAGAAACAACCGACACAAACAGGCCAACGGCGGTCGCATAGGAGAAGTCTCCTTGTTGGATCCCCATTTTATAGACAAATGAATTAATGACTTCACTGGACTGATAATTGACAGGGTTTTGTAAGACGAGTGTCTGATCGAGGTTTGAACCCAATAACCCACCCACTGACAAAACAAATGTCAAGGCGATAATATGACGGATCGAAGGAATCGTGATCCGCGTGATCTGCTGGAACTTCGTGGCGCCATCCATTCTAGCTGCTTCATAAAGAGCTGGATTGATCCCCGTCATAGCAGCGATGTATAAAATCGTATTCCATCCAACTTCTTTCCAAATATCGGAAATGACTGCAATCGCCCAATATTTTTCGGGATCGGTCAAGAAGCGGATCGGTTCATCGATCAACCCAAAACCTAACAGTAAATTATTGACCAGACCGGTATCAGACAACCACGTAATAAACATGCCACCTAAGATGACCCAAGAAAGAAAGTGCGGCAAATAAGACACCGTTTGAACGACCTTCTTCAAGCGCACATGAACGATTTCATTGATCAATACCGCTAAACCAATCGCCGCTGGAAAGCCAATCAGTAGTTTAAAAAAGCTGATGCCCAATGTATTACTCATCACCGTCCAAAACATTGAATCACTAAAAAATTCTTGAAAATATTGAGTACCGACCCACTCCGCATTTGCGATCGAATCAAGAACTGAGTAATCTTTAAACGCGATAACGATCCCATACAATGGGATAAAATTAAAAATAATCATCAAGATAATACCTGGCCAAACCATCGCTTGATAAAAGCTTTGGCTTTTTAGTTTTTGCAAAAATGACCTTTTCTGTGGGGTTGCTTTTAGTATGACACCTTTTGATTCCATTTTTCCACCCTTTCTAAAACGCTTACTTTTTCACCCAAAGGAAATACATGCTTTCCTTTATTGGTTCATCAATTGATAGACCGCACCAATCATACCAGCATCATTTTTTAATTTTGCTCGTTGAATCGGTGCAATCGTGCGACCTTCTAAATAACCAATACTTTCATGGCGAGCTTTTAGCTGGCTCATGGTCTCTTCAAGCCTTGTCATGAAACCATCATTTTCACTGACCCCACCACCAACCAAAATCAGCTCGGGATCAAATGTACTGATCAAATTCAGTAAGCCCACTGATAAATCTTGGAAAAATTGAGCAATCACTTGGTTCGCTACTACTTCTCCTTGTTCTCCTCTCTGGAAGATCTCGACTGCATCTTGAGGCAGATCACTTCGCCCTTGTTGCTGAAGTGCCAGTTGATACTGATGGCAAAGACCACCCACGATGGCTGCTCGTTGATTCAAGGAAACTGACTCTAGATTTCCCTGTTCAGGCAATGTGTCGATCAGCATCCACCCAAATTCACCTGCCATGCCATGACTGCCTCGATAGAGCTGATTGTTGACGATGATCCCGCCACCAATACCAGTTCCCACAACAAGACAAAGATAGTTCTCACAAGCCTGTGCATGCCCAAGCCATTTTTCAGCAATCGCTGCAGCATTGGCATCATTTTCAACAAGGACTGGCAGCTTGACACGTTTCTCTAATTCCAACTTTAGGTTGATTCCATAAAGCGGTTTGATTGATCCTGCCGTGATCATCGTGCCATCTTTTTGGATGATGCCCGGTGCGCTAATACCGACACCTTCGATCACTGCATCTTGCTGCAGCGATTCGATCAATGCTGTGATGGATTGCAAAAATTTTTCTTTTTCATGAATGGTTGGCATCTGTCCTTTCTTCACAATTTCACCCGTTCTCAAAATCACACCATATTTGATAGCCGTTCCTCCAACATCAATTCCAATAAACATTGCTTCACCCTCATTATTCATTTACTTGTTTTGTCGATTGCTTAATACTCAATTCTCCTGGTAAAACGTAGGAGACACCACATGCATTTTCCTCAATCATTTCGATCAAGTGGTATACTGCCGTGACCCCTTGCAATTGGATTGGATTTTTCACAGTCGTCAACCGAGGCATGAAATAGTCCAAGAGATCGATGCCATCAAAGCCAATTACGCTGAAATCATCCGGCACCCGCCACTTGGTCTCATGGATCGCCTTGACCGTTCCTATCGCACTAAGATCATTTCCCGCCAGAAACGCTGTGGGTAAATCTTTCTGCTCTAGCAAAAACTGTTGCACGCGGACTCTCGTTCGTTCTTCTTCAAAGAACCCCTGCAATTGATAGTCCGACCGTTTAGAAACCCCTGCCTCGTTTAATGCTTCTAAATACCCTCTTAAACGCTCATCACTATCATAAACACCAGTAATACCACTGATAAAGGCAATTTTTTTGTGGCCAAGTGACAAAAGATACTCGGTGGCTGCTTTCCCTTTTTCGAAAGAATCAAAGACTACACTGCCGAAGTTCTTCTCTTGAATGTTTCGATCGATAAAGACGGCTTTGATTTGTTCTCGTTCCATCGCAGCCAAATCCTGCTTCGTTAAAAAATCTTCAAATCCAATAATGCCATCAACAACACCACCTAAAATACTATTGAGGACAACGCGCTTATCTGCAGATAAAAACACGTTGACTGCATACCCATGTTTTTCTGCCTCTCTGGCAATGGCTTCAACTAGTACGCTAAAGTAGGGGCCCTTAATGCTGGTGGTGTAAAAACCAAGCATCTTGGTTTTCGTGTTTTTTAATTGTTTGCCCATCAAATTTGGGACATAATGCAACCGCTGCGCGGCAGCCATCACACGTTCTTTCGTTGCGGGCCGAACAACATCGACACCGTTTAATGCTTTAGACACGGTCGCAATCGACACGTTTGCCTCCTTTGCCACTTCCCGAATCGTGATTCGATTTGTCAAATGATTCTCCCCTCCTGAAGGATTCTTCCCAAAAATAAAAACGTTTTTATTTTGCTGAAAAAATCAACGACCACTCTAAGGTTGGCCATCCGATAAACCAACTATATATAAAAACGTTTTCACCCACAATGGTTCTAGGACTAGTTGGCGCATGTACCAGCACCTTGAAACCTGTGCCACTTTGGTACAAGTTGTACCCGAAAAAAAAAGCCTCGAAAGGCTTTTAAATCGTGAGCGTACCAATCAACTTCGCTGAGGCAGCAGCAAAGCCAAGGTATAAGGAAATCGTACCAAGATCACTTTTTGTCGAGAAATCAGAATGAACGTAAGCAAAATCCTCTGGTGTAACATAGAATGAATGCTGCCTTTCTTCGGCTGCAGCAAGATGGATTTTTTGCCATTGTTTCAATTCCCTCATCGGTCGTGCTACTTCCGTAACATCGTCTCTGCTATAGAGTTGCAATGTCGTTGTATGCGGCACATCGCCCTCATTTTTCAGTGTGCAACTGATCTCAAATGGCGCACCCTTTTCCTGAGGAATAATGATTTGGGTGTGGGTAATCGTGCATTTACTATAGCCTATCCCCGAGCCAAAAGAAAACAACGGCTCATTTTTTTCATCCATATAGCGCGAAATATATTTTTGATCACTATTCTCTTCTGTCAGTGGCCGACCTGTAGAGAGTTGAGCATAAGTCAACGGCAACTGTCCTTCTGCCCTTGGAAAACTCATAGCTAAACGTCCTTGCGGTTCAGATTCGCCCATCAACAAATCTGCCAATGCATTACCGCCTTCTGATCCAGGGAACCAGGCAATCATGATTGCTTGACAAAGAGGCTCGATGGCGGTCAAAACCAGTGGTCTGCCACAGAAAAGAATCGTTGCGATCCTAGGATTGACCTGACTTACTGCTTCAATCAATGCTTCTTGATTTCTTGATAAAGAAAGTTTGGTCAGACTTGCCGCTTCTCCCGCTTCCTCGCTGGTTTCCCCCAGAGCCAATAAAACGACCTCAGCTCCTTTAGCGACTTTACACGCCTCATCAAGAAAGGCGCTCGTCAACATTTCCCCATCAGGGTACGATAAGACAGTTAAGTCAATTTCTTTTTGAGAAAGACCTTCCGCTAAGGAGACCGCAGCCTCTGGTTTGCCGATCCACGACCAAGCCCCCAAAAGATCCTTTGAATCTGCTTTGGGACCGATCAGCGCGACCTTTTGTTTTTTCTGCAAAGGCAACAGTGCTTGGTTTTTCAGAAGAACCGTTGTTTGCTTTGCTGCTTCTCTTGAAAGAAGACGGGTTTCCTTTAGGAGTCTAGGCGTTAAGTTTTCCGGTGCTAACCCTCTATAAGGGTCTTCAAAAAGGCCTAGCTTGTTCTTTAAATGTAGCACATGAAAAACCGCCTTATTCAACTGCTCTTTCATAGCAGGATCTGCCTGAATGATTTGCTCTAGTGCGTTCAAATAGCAATCACTCATCATATCCATTTCGACACCTGCAGTAAAAGCTTTCTGTGCGGCTTCCTTTCGATCAGCAGCTACACGATGCGCCATCAATTCCGCCACCGCTGCCCAATCTGAGATGATCAAGCCATCAAACCCAAGCTTTTCTCGCAATACTTCCTGCAACAATGGTTGATTGGCTGTGGCCGGCACACCATGGATCGTATTAAAAGAAGTCATGACCAATTCTGCACCAGCTTCAATCGCCGCCTGAAACGCGGGCAGATAATTTTGGTAGAGCTCCAGATCAGACAAATCGACAGTATGGTAATCCCGGCCGCCTTCTGCAGCGCCATAGCCGATAAAGTGTTTGACACAAGCAGCAATTCGCTGTTTATTTTCTGCAAGGGAAGCAGTTCCTTGATACCCTCGTACATAAGCAGCCGTCAACACCGCAGATAAGGTCGGATCTTCCCCATTACTTTCCAAGACCCTCCCCCAGCGCGCGTCTTTAACATGATCCGCCATCGGTGAAAACGTGACATGGACACCAGCTTCTGCCGCTTCTTTTGCTGAAGCTTTAGCAACCTCTTCCACTAACTGCGCATCAAAGGAAGATGCTAATGCCAGTGGAATTGGGAAAATCGTTTCATACCCATGGATAACATCTGCCATAAAAACAAGAGGAATCTTTAAGCGACTTTTCTCAAGATAAGACGTTTGGATGGCATACACTTGTTCCGCAGTATGAGTGCCCAACACAGAACCAATCGAAAATAATTGGTCTTCACTCATGTGCCATTGTTGCATCGGACCGGTGATTTCTCCTCCTTGCGCAAAAAAATCTGGCGTCAATTGGACCAACTGGCCCACTTTTTCAGCTACAGTCATTTGGTCAATCAGTTCTTTTAGTTTTACGGTTTCCACTACTATTCTCTCCAATCATTAGGCTCTCTTCTTTTGCTTATCGAACTTGCGGCATTTGCTCCTTCTTAGCAGAAGCAACATGTTGCCGATTCCTTTCATTCAGTATAATTAAAAACGTTTTCAAAAAAAGACGATCTTCATACTTTGGTGCAACTCATGGCAAAAAGGAAAAATCTTCATCATGGTACAAGGTGTACCATAAATAATGGATAACACCAAATCCCCTGATACATCCGACATTGTGTCTTCTCCGATTCTAACAAAAAGAAGCTGCAATTCGCTGCAGCTTCTTTTTGTTTATTGTTAAGGAACAAATGAAAGTTCCCAAAGAATGGTTGCTGAATATCTCGTGGCTTGAGGAGTCGCACTAATTGGTACCTCAAGTTTGACACTTTGATCCATTGTTTCTCGATCGCCAAAGCGCTGGACCCAAGTGCCTCTGCCTTGGTTGGCACCTGTTTGTGCGATTATCTCCGCATTTCCAACAGTCAGTGCTGCTTGCTGTTTATGAGTAGGTGGCTCAGACACGTTTTCTCGAGTCGTTACTACATCGATATTGTCTAATAAAATTCTAGCACCAGTCAGTTGATGCCCTTCATCACTTTCAAAAGGCTCTCGTAAGGTTGCACGGAGGGTCCATCCAGAATTTTCCCGCCTCCGATCTGAAACCTGCACATAATTAGGCCGTAGATTATCATTTGGATCAGCCGGCTGAAGGAGTTTTTGCGGCAGGGCATCGTAGGTCGTCGTTTCTGACCGAATGCCAACTGTCCCAAACTGGAATTGGGAAACAAAATCCAAGCTGACAAACCCTTGTTCTGCATCAATCTCAGGCGGATTCTCAGGATTTACTTGCGTATCCGGATCAAGAGGGTCTACTGGTTGCGGAGTACTTTCCAAACCATAAACCAGCCAGTATTCTTGTTCATCTCGGGTGACTCTTGTTTCCAGCGGCTGACCGTCCCGCTCGTAAAGATATTGATAATAAGGAATTGTCAAAGGCAAGATATCAACCGATTCATTTACGAATTCTCCTTGATAGGTTGGTTCCCTCAATGCTACCCCTTCTTCATCTATGTGATTGATCTTGATGTTCGATGGCACGCGATCAAATAAAAAAGTAACATTCTGATGGAAAGGCTGCGGCATAATAGCAAATGTACCTGGGTCAAAGTGTTCTGTGACATACTCAACCCCGTAATAGTCATACCCTAACTGATAGGGTTCATCGCTCTCTCGGTTCTTGGGGTCAAGGGTATGAAGGAAACGTAATGGTAGTTCTAATGTTTCAGTTGGTAGAATATCCTCCCCTGTCTCTCGATCTCGATAATCCACATGGACGGTTCCGGTACCAATGTAATAATTCATCTCTTCAAAATAAAAGGTATGGCGATCACTTCTCGCACCAGTACTACCAGATATAATAAATGCCATTGCAGAAATATCTGATGGCTGCCAATCACTGATGTCACGTTCCCATATCATATCTCTATAAGTAACTTTAAACCAGCGACCTTCATTATTTGGCTGATATTCAATCAGGATCGGATCATCTGCTCCGTTTCTAGCACCCGTAGTTGCTGCTGGAGCATCACCTTCCATATATGTTTCCAGTAATAATGGTGTCCTATGATAAATAAAGCCAGCAAAGGGCGCTCCATTGACAGCTATAGGATCCCTCTCAACGATAAAACCATCCTCGCCAAAAGAACCACGGCTATCATTATAGTTATTGTCTAGCTTAAAAGCGAACGCATCCCTCAAACCTCCGATTCCAAACGCATTGCCATCATAACCTATCCTATAGGTCTCAGAATTGTGAAAGCCAAATGCCATTCCATCTGCGCCAAGTGGTTTAGACCCAATATTGGCTTTACCTTTAAGCGTAAATGGCTGATCCAGACTAATTCTGTCTTTTAACGTAACATAACCGACTGACCTAGATATATCTTCTGTTAGTACTAATAGCCCAGTTTCATCATTGTAAGTAGCAGTGCCTTGGACATCAAAGTGTTCTCTAAAATTGTTTTTGTTAATTGTCACTTCGACCATCTGTCCACTTCTATCATCAGCTTCTGGCTCTCTCGCTTCCGCATCCGCAGCTTGATCTGCTTCCGCAGAGTCATTCTCTTCTTCAGTCGAATCAGTGTCTTCGGCCTCCGTATGATCTAAGATCAGCAGGCGCTGCGTAGCAGTCTCGGCAACGATGATCTCATATTCTCCGATCGTATCCACAAGAATCGGTAAGACAAAAGTCGTTTGTGGGGTCTCGCTGTTCAGCTGCCACACACCTTCGTGGTCTGTTGCTACCACCGTCAGTTCATCGTTCAAAGCTTCCTGATCAATGATTATTTCCTGAGGCAACGCGATGTCCACCGTTTCGAGGGCAACTTCTGAGTAGAAAATAAAATCTATTACGTGCTCGACCTCGCCTTGGATCAGTTCCTCCGCAAAGGAGATTTCTCCACTCACTTCATCGTCGGCCTTCTCCTCGTGTTCTTCCTCTGGTGTCCACGAAAAAATCGTCTCGGCATTCATGATTGTTAATGTTGTAATCAGTGGGAGTAAGGCAAGTAGAACCAGCAACCACTTATTTTTTTTGCGAAAAAATGAGTTCATCGCATTCACTCCTAAATGTCATTTCTCTTATTTTCCCCATGGGATCTAGCCCCACTTAGGGAATGTTGATTTCCCTTTTTTGATAAGTTGTTTTACTACGTATATGTTAAGTGCGGTGATCAGCAAGAGACTTCCAAGAATCACCCAATCCAACCGTTGAATGAAGTTTGTCTGGGGCAGCTGCCCGCCGGGTTTACCCGTGTCTTGCGGTGGACGCGGAACAGGACCGGTTGGTGGAGATGGTTCTGGTTGATCCAAAGGCTCATAAATCCCGGTAAACCCCACTGTCCCCTCCGTTTCCGTTGAACGTCTCTCCTCGCCAAAACTCGTTCTTGTAAACCCGAAAGCGAACAATAAGACCAAACATACTTTCAAAGCCCTTCCTCTAATAGATGCACCGTTGATATCCATTCTCCCTCCTCCTTGTGAGTTGTTCATTTCGAAAACGATCGTTTTTGAGACGTGTTATTTTATTAAAGCCAATCTCTTTACAAAAGCCTAAATAGTACTGTTTATATGGAATTCATTCTATCTTGATCGTAGTCGTACTTGATATCTCAAAAACCATGGTTTTCAAACATGTCATACTAATTATATCGATGTTCTACTTAGAATAAAATTCACGATATTCCTCGATCGATGAATATCCTGCATGAAGTTAAAAAAAACATACGTTTCATTCATATGTTATTGTTGCAACTATTTTAGAAACTTGCCATCTCCCTTTTATACAACAAAAAGCTCAATGATCTTAGATTACGTTATTCCTTTAATCCTCGACACCTTGAATCGACGCTTCATGTCAGGCGTCCCTCTCATTTTCTATCAACAAGACTGAACCGTAATTAGCTTGCTAAAATGCAAAAAAACAAACAGGTCCAAAAGTCATCAAAAGAAAAGTCTCTTGATCCATTAAACCTGTTTGTTTTTTTCATTTATTAAAGGAAAAATGTAGCTTATTCCCCTGCGGATAAAGAAAACTGACGAACCGTCTCCGACAACGCTTCGACTAAGAAAAGGCAAGGAATTTGCGTCGTCAAATCTTCATACTTGTTGATGCGTTTCACATCAACTGAATAGTCTAAGACATAATCGGACATTCGCCCCAGTGTGCTGTTGGCGTCACTGGTGATTGCTACAGTGGTGAAGTCAGGATTATTACGAAAGCCATTGACCACTTCAATGATCTCGGTGGTCGTTCCGGTGATTGAAAGGACCACGATCATATTGTCTGACGTATGTTTCAGCTTCGCAAAGATTGGATAGGTATTATCCACCAAAGCATAACTGTTAAATCCGATTGTGGCAAAACGGCGGGCAGCATATTCACACATTGAACCTGACGCACCGATGCCATAAAAAATAATATTCTCACATTCCAGCATTCGTTCAGCGATTCGCCGGATTTTTCCTTCGATGTCTCGCGGGAAGCGTTCCGGATCCAAAACGGTCATACTGCTAAAAAAACTGACAGCATCTAACTCAGGTGCTTTGAACTGGGTACGAAATTCTGTAAAGCTCTCATACCCTAATTTACGGATAAAGCGCATAACAGAAGAAGCTGAGGTGTGGGATTCAAGCGCGATCTCACGAACCCGCATATAGGGAATCTTATCACTTTGGCTCGACATATAATGATAAATCGCACGATCGGTCTCTGATAACTCATTGAAATCGATTTTTCCAAAAAAAGACATAGTAAACGCTCCTATTTTCTCATTCTCCTATCAATGTACCACAAGCTAGCAAAAACATCACAACTGTTTGATAAGAAATAATTCCATCGGCTGTTCAAATCCAGGACTTGTCAAAAGTAACCCACCGGCATCTTGGTAACCAAGGTTGCGATAGAAATGCTGTGCTTGCTCGTCGACTTGCGTGGAAGTCAAACAAAGAGCATGGCCGGCTGCTTTTTGCTGTTGTTCCCAATAAGTAACCAACCGTTTCCCAAGTCCCTTGCCTTGATGCGCTTCTGCGATCACTAACATGGTACAAAAAGGAATCGTGTCCCAGAAAAAATTGTAGCGCAGTAACCCTACTGGCTGTTCGTCTGCAACTATCACATAAGCAGTTTTTTCCATTATCTTTTTGGCGAAGACTTCCTTTGGTAAGTGAGTATCCAAAGAAAACCAAAACGCTTGATCTGCAGCTATTGCCGGTCGAATCGTAATCACTGATTTTTCGTCCCTTCCTGCTGTTTTTTTGTCTTATCGTAGAGAAAATGGTCTATTTTAGTCACTTTCCGTCTTTTCGTATTCAGAAAGCAATGCTAAAAAGGCATCGCCATACTTATCCAATTTGTTTTGGCCAACCCCTTTGATCTGTAAAAAATCGATCGGCGTTTTTGGCTGAACTTCCGCCAATTCTCGCAGTGTTTTATCAGAAAAAACGACATACGGCGGCAAATTTTGTTCTTGTGCGAGATTCAATCGTAAGGTGCGCAGTTGATCGAACAGTTCATCATCAACCACTAACTGTTTGACTTTGGTTTGTTTTCTATAAACTTTTGCTTTTCCAAGCAACACATCAATCCCCGCATTGGTCACACTTAACAAAGGGTATTGCCCTTCTGACGGCAAAAGATACCCTGATGCTGTTAAATAATCGATCAGCTGATTGACTTCCTTTTGAGACCAATCTTTCATTAATCCATAAGTTGGTAACTTTTCAAAGCCCCACTGTTTGACTTTTTGGTCGCCAGAGCCCGTTAGCACTTTCCCCACCAAGGCTTTCCCGAAGCGTTCGCCCATTCGTTTCACACATGACAACACTTTTTGTGTATCCACTGTGATATCCACTTGTTCTCTTTCATCAAGGCAATTGCTGCAACGACCGCAATCGGAACCATCTTCTCCAAAATAACGCAAAATATAGCGCTGTAAGCACAGTTGGGTATGTCCGTATTGGCTCATCTCCCGCAATTTCAAGTATTCGTTTTGGCGATAAAGAATATCTGATTCGGATTGATCGATAAAGAATTGCTGAATCTGCATGTCTTGTGGAGCATAAAGTAAGATCGCATCACTGGGTTCGCCGTCTCGTCCGGCACGCCCGGCTTCCTGATAATAAGACTCCAAATTTCCAGGTATCTGGGCATGGATCACGAAACGGACATTGCTTTTGTTGATTCCCATCCCGAATGCATTGGTCGCTACCATCACTTGCAGGCGGTCATAAAGAAATTCTTCTTGGAAAAATGAGCGCTCTTCTTCTGAAAGTCCGCCATGGTAATACCCGACGGACACGCGTTCATGTTTCAACAGGTGATAGATCCGTTCCACTTCCTTGCGGGTACTGGCGTAAATGATACCTGATTGTCCTTGGTTCATTTTCAAATACGTTGTGATGTAGGTATCTTTTTGATCCTTGACGACTTGAAAAGCCAAATTTTCCCGAGCAAACCCGGTTTTGACTTGATTTTCTGCCGGAATTGAAAGTAAGTTTTCGATGTCTTCGGCAACTTTGGGTGTAGCTGTCGCGGTAAGGGCAACGATCGTTGGCTTCTGCTCCCAGTTTTCGATCGTTTCGGCGAGTCGCAGATAGCTCGGGCGAAAATCATGTCCCCATTGGGAAATACAGTGGGCTTCATCAACGGCCAATAAAGCGATCGGCATCTGCCGCAATGAGTAGCGGAAAGATTCTGAGTCTAAGCGTTCTGGCGAAACATAAAGCAGTTTGATTCGCCCTTGGCGTGCTTCTTGCAAGCGTTGATTGATCTGTGCTCCTGTCAAGGAAGAATTGATATACGCTGCTGGGATCCCCATATCAACGAGGCTATCTACTTGGTCTTTCATTAATGAAATCAAAGGGGAGATGACCAAGGTCACTCCATCCAGCAAGAGCGCTGGCAATTGATAACAAATGGATTTCCCTCCACCTGTGGGCATGATTCCCAAAACATTTTGTTGTGTTAAAATAGATTGAATAATCGTCTCTTGACCTTCACGAAACTGTGAATAGCCAAAATGTTCTTTTAAGACTGTTTGAATAGTTTGCATAATACCCTCTTTTCCATTTCCTTATTATACGCAATTAAGTACGCAAAGAAAACGGCATTAAGAGAACTTTCGATTTTTATTCGCTTTTCAATGAAATCAAACAAAGGAGTCTTCTACTATGAAAAAAGTTATGATTATCGGCGGTGGGATCATCGGTTTGACCCTCGCCAATTATCTTGATAAAACCAAATTTGACGTGACTGTCATTGATTCCCTCATCGGTCAAGCAACATCTGCCAGCGCTGGCATCATTTCCCCTTGGCTATCCAAACGCCGCAATAAAAAATGGTACCAGTTAGCACAAGAGGGAGCCGCTTTCTTCCCGAAATTGGTACGGGATTTTGCTTTAGATGAATCCATCTATGCCCCATGTGGCACTTTGGTAGTGCGACCAGAAAAGGCGCTTCAAGAACTGGCAGAATTAGCTGAAAATCGACGTAAGGCGGCACCAGGAATCGGCGAAATCGACTTACTGACGGGCTCACAAACCAAAGAGGTATTGCCATTACTAAAAGAAATGCCCTCTTTACGAATCACAGGCGGTGGCCGCTTAGATGGTCAGGCTTATCTTGCCCACTTAAAAGCAAACGCTCAGCAGCAGCAAGTGACTTTTATTGAAGAAAAAGCTGAGATCGTCAGAAACGGCCACCATTGGCAAATCAAAACCAAGGATCACTTTCTTGAGACCGAGATTCTTTGCCTGACAGCTGGACCGGGATTACTAGACTTGTTATCACCTTTAGGGTATCAGGTTGATATCCGTCCGCAAAAAGGCCAGTTGCTCTCTTTTGCCACCAACCTGCCGACAAACAGTTGGCCGGTCGCCATGCTAGAAGGCGAAGGCGACTTGATTCCCTTCTCTAATGGTCAAATTTTATTAGGCGCTACTCATGAAAATGATGCTGGTTGGGATTTGACACCTACTGAAGCAGCTCAACAGCAATTGATGACAGGAATCGGTGCTTTTCTTGAAGCCCCCGAAGCACTCTTTGCTGCCCCAATGACTATGCGAGTCGGCACACGCGCTTATACCTCTGATTTTGCGCCTTTCTTTGGGGAAGTGCCTGATGAAACGAATTTGTTCGCCGCCAGCGGGCTAGGTTCTTCCGGTTTAACGACGGGACCTTACATCGGTTATCTTCTAGCAAATCGGATCAATGAGGTACATGCGCAACCAACAGACTTCTCGTCCTACACCAAACCGATGACAGAGTATATCAAAAAGCGCCTTTGATAGGAAACCACTAAAAAACCACCAGAACCGTTACGGCCTGGTGGTTGTGCTGTTTGATTCTTGTAAAATTACGGACAATTTCCTAACTACTAGTTAAACATATTCTCCTGTTTCCCAATAATCGAGTAAAACTTCATTGATGATCTCACGATCCAGTGGTTCACGGATATCATCATCAAAGGCATCTTCGATCGGGACATCGCCCACAGCTTTGATACAAACCGGGACGACCGGATTCGGATGATCCTCTGCTGTCAACACTTTTTCAATCTTGATCTTATGTGTCCAATCTGCCCCCATATCATAAATATAGGTCATGGACTTACAATACTGAAAATCTTGGTCAATAGCGGACGCATCCGTTGGAACGGAATTGCCTAAGCCGATCGATTTCGAGCCGGCAATAAACAAATACAAATGTTGATTCATCCACTCAAAGGCAATCTGGATCAAAATATGTAGCTGTTCATAGGTCAGCCCTGCAGGAATAATCAAACGACGCCAAATTGGCGGACGGTATCCTTCTAAATCAATACGGACCTGATAGGCGACCGGCGTATCTGCTGCGTCATCAAAGGCCGTATGTTTTGTTGGAAATGGGACGATTTTTGGCGAGATTGCAGCAATCCGTGGGTCATCAACGGGCAATAGATCATGTTCTTCGGGATCGGTATCTTTAATCATTGCTAACATCGCTTCTTTCTTTTCAGCTGACCAAAACTGTGGTTTGGACATCCGAGCGAAAAAGATAGGTTGTTTTTCAGCCAATACAAAGGCAATTTCTAGGTATTGCGATTTGGTAATATGCTTTTCTTTATACATGCAGTAATAAAAGTCTTCAATGGCTGTTTTGGCAAACGGAAGAAAATTTAGACTGTACGGTACTTCTTGAGGCAGCATTTCAGTATATACCCATTCAACAAAGACTTTGTCTTTTAGTTTGGTCATGCCGCCATCTGTTTCCGCGCAAAAGATCAAGTAAAAAACAGGATCTAAGTAATGCTCAAGATCGTCGTCACTAACCACACTGGGTCCGCCATACAAATCAACGTGATCCATCATCCGGTCAATCACTTTCGCTAATTTCTTCAATGTTTTTTCCAAAAAAATCTCGCTCCTTCCTATCAAGTTTACTTTGACGAAAAGAGCGAGGATTGTCAATCTTTTTTTTAATGGGAGAGCATTTCCTGTGCAATTTCTAATCCGCTCATCCCCGTTGGGTAATAGGTCGGCCAATGCTCCATTTCCTCTAGTAACGCTTCATGACTCTCGTTGCCAAAGTAGATATGGAAATGATGTGAAGCACCTGGTGCGATCATATGGTCGCTAAATTGGATATATTTGAACGCCGCATCTTCATCGGTGCTTTCAAATAAGAAGCGTACGCCACGATTACCAGCTGAGTAGTTCAAAACCTCTTTGCCAGTATACACATACTTAGCTTCTTTCTCTGTACCATCATCAAAAATAAATGTCATTGTATTGTCTGTGATCTTGATCTGAGCAACATCCGTTTGATACCCTGTCGTATAATACTCTTTGTATTCGTCAGCCGTCATTTTCTTGTCCATTTTTGCTTTATAATCAAACACTTGATCCAATGTTCCGTCTTGTAAAAATGGGTAAACGGATTGCCAGTCTCCTGCCCAGTCAGATAAAGGACGGTCTTGTACATCGGCATCCTCAAAGTAGCCGTTATAAACTGTTTTTTCTTTTTCGGCTTCAGCCATTTCTTTGTCATTTGCTACATCGGTGGTTTTTCTCAAGGCATCGCGGTTTTGCTCCATAATTGAAATGTAGTCTTCCCCGTTATCCATCTGCTCTTGGGTCAAGCCTTCTAATGGATTCAAAACAGCCAGTTCGACTCCTGCTTCTGACGCTAACGTCCGGGCAATGCTGTCTTTGGCATTTTCTTCAAAATAGATCGTCTGAATGCCTGTTTCTTGAACGAACTCTTTTAGTTCTGCGATCCGTGAAGCGGAAGGCTCTTCACTTGGTGAAAGACCGGAGATCGGAACTTGGGTCAATCCGTATTCTAAAGCTAAATAACCAAAAGCGGCGTGCTGCGTTACAAAATGATTTTGCGCCGGATTGCTAAATGCTTCTTCATACGATTCATGAAGATCTTGTAACTGTGCTAAATAATTTGCAGCATTTTCAGCAAAGGCTGTCGCTTTCGCTGGATAAGCCTCACTCAGCTGGTCACGGATCGCCTCTACTTGTTTCATGGCTAAGCTTGGGGCTAACCAGACATGGGGATCTAATTCATGAGAATGACCATCATCGTCGTGGTCATGATCGTGGTCGTGGTCATCGTCACCGGGTAACAGGACCATTCCTTCTGTGGCTTTAACCACTGTCACATCCCCGTCATTTAACGTGGCTTCAATCGAAGGAACCCACATTTCCATGTTCTCGTTGTTGTAGACGAAAACATCCGCATCTTGGATCTTTGCCATATCTTTTGCAGAAGGTTCATAATCGTGGGAATCAGTGCCCGCGGGCATCAATAATTCAACCTCCCCTTCATCCCCTACAACTTGACGAGTAAAATCATACATCGGATAAAACGTAGCCATGACCTGGATTTGTTCATTATCAGAAGCAGCGTTGCCTGATTGTTCAGTTGCATCAGAGCCTCCTTGTCCACAGGCCGCCAAAGCTAGGGCTACTGTTGATAACATCGTTATTTTAAAAAACTTCTTCATTTTCAAAATACACTCCTTTTTATTTTTCCATATTTCCTTTTCCTCGGCAAAACACTGATAAATCAATTACGATTTACAAAAACAAAACGTAACGTTTACGTTTTACCATCGGTTTTCTACTTTACACAACTATTTACCCCTTGTCAACAGCTTTTCAAGATGTTTTTTTATATGTAAAAACTTTCATATGTACCACTGCTGATATCATTATTAACTTACTGAATGGATCGGTTGATTCGGCAACAATCGGCAAATGACGAAAATTGCTATCTATTGTCCTTTGTCGCCTCCTGTGCTACACTCGAGGGGTAATTGAATACAAGATTATCCACTAGGGGCGCTTTATGCTGAGATAGACGTATGTCTGGTCCCTTAGAACCTGATTTGGTTAGTACCAACGTAGGGAAGTGGCAGCGCATGATTTTTCGCGTTCCCATTTTTTCTGTCTACGTGTGGATAGAAAAAGGAGGAACGCTTTTTTTGTAGACAGAAAAACCATCGAGAGGAGAAGAGAAAAATGACAAATGAACCAATCGCCTGTGCGGCAGATGGGATCGATATCACGGGGTGCCGAGTTAGCTTGTACCCAATGAAAGACCATTTCGCGCAACAAATTTTAACAAGTATCGAAAAAACGAATACGAGCGCTGTTTGGCAGCAGACCGATCTGTTCAGTACCCTTTTTCGAGGGGAAGCGCCTAGTGTCATAGACGCAGCAGAGGCGCTATTTATCAACGCCTACGAATCAAAGACACACCTCGTGGGTGAGTTTACTTTTTCCAAAGGCTGTCCCGGAGACACTGCGGGTGACACATTCTTGAATGGCGAACAGGCGCAACCCAATAAAGGAAAGAACCTTGCGAATGGTGACTTTTTGGTTGATTGCAAATATTCGTTTTACGTATTTGGCGAAAATCATTATATGGAAGAAATCGCCACGATCGTCCAGCTGGCAGAGACTCATGGCTTGAGCCCTCGTTCCGCTCACTATGTGACGATGCTGACCGGATCAGCAAGCCAACTCTTTGCGTATTTTGAAGCCGCATTAGCCTATGCCCATGACCATCTCCCCCACTATGTTCTGGAAGCGACTGTTTCGGTCAATAGCCCTTCAAAAAAGGAGGCGATGCCACATGACTAAGTGGGCTTTGAAAGATGTCATCATGGTAGGAATTGCTTCGTTGATTTTTGGCGTGATCTATCTTGGGGCTGTCCATTTCGGATTGTTGTTAGGTACGCTTCTAACGCCCTTTGGATTATCTGTCTTAGCCAATGAGTTTATCTTTGGTGTTTGGTTCATGGCGGCAGCTTTTGCCGGATATGTGCTACGTAAGCCGGGAGCAGCTACGATCACTGAAATGATTGCGGCTCTTTTAGAAGTGTTTATGGGAAATTTTTATGGACCTATCATTTTTATTAGCGGTTTTGTACAGGGGATCGGAACAGAAGCCGGCTTTGCATTAGGCCGCTACCGACGCTACGGGTGGTTCCCTTTAGTTACTGGAGCCGTGGGCGCCACGATCACGAGTTTTCTTTGGGGAATCATTCGGTCAAATTTCATTAACCTACAATGGCAGTTGCTGTTGGCGATCTTTCTTATTCGCTTGCTTTCTTCGTTATTCTTTTCAGCCTTTTTAGTGAAGATCGTCTGTGACCACTTGACACGGATGGGGGTCCTCAACAGTTACCCCATTGCTGAAGATCAAACGATCATCGTCAAACGGAAAACCGCATGAGCCTGTCGGTAAAAAACGGCAGTTTTTTGGTGGATCAAAAGCGACTTGAATTGACTCTGTCTTTGGCCCCTGGTGAAACAAAAGGGATTTATGGTGCTTCAGGAACAGGAAAAAGCACCCTTTTCCATCTCTTAGCGGGACTAAATGAGAAGGGGTTTGATGGAGGGACGTATACGATTGACGGCCAAACGATGAACCAGCTTTCCATCCGGGAAAGAAGCACGTCCGTCAGCTTATTGTTTCAAAATCCTGATATGCAATTTTGCATGGCAACACCTCGAGAAGAGTTGCTTTTCTGTTTAGAGAATCAATGTATTCCCCAAAAAGACATGCCAAACAAAGTGGCTGAAGCTTTGGCATTTTGCGAGATTACCCACCTTGCTGATCAACCTTTCACGACCTTGTCTGGTGGTGAAAAACAGCTAGCCGCATTGGCTTGTTGTCTGATATTAAAAAGTCGTTACTTGCTTTTGGACGAACCCTTTGCCAATTTGGATTCGGACACAAGTCAAAAAGTCATACGAAAACTGCAGCAAATCCAACACAAAAATGCTCTTGGTATTTTATTGATCGATCATCAAATCAAAGAGACCGCTAACTGGGTCGATGAGTGGCTGCTGATTGAAGAGGAATTCAGAACGATCAATCAAGCAGCGCTCCGCCAACTTGATCAGCACCTACGCAAGTCGCTGCCGCTTGTGAACATTAAATCGACTTCTAACGAAAAACGGCTTTCATTTCAAAATTTCCGATTACCCATCCGAAACCATGAAATTGTTTTCCCAGATCTTGCCTTTGATAAGGGCTCACTGATTGGAATCACTGGACGTAGCGGCAGCGGCAAGTCTTCGTTTTTAAAAGCTATTTTACAGCAGCAGGCCTATAAGGGGGATATTCTTTTGGCAGGTAAACCAATCAAGAAGTATCCGTCACCTTTTCGCTCCATCAGTTGGATCATGCAAAATCCGCAAGACCAATTTTTGGCAGCTACCGTTGCGCAAGAGCTTAGCCAAGGAAGCGCCCCGACCGAGAGCGACAAACTACTCGAAAAATTGCGTCTGCAAAACAAGAGTGCCCAGTCGCCTTTTCTACTGAGTCAAGGACAGCAACGGCGCTTGGCTGTTGCCTCCTTACTGCAGCGCCCGGTCGACCTACTGCTAGTAGACGAGCCGACATATGGTCAAGATGTCACACAAGCTTGGCAGATCATGGAGCTATTAGCTGCTAAAGCAACCACTGGCACGTTAGTTTTGATCGTTAGTCACGATGTCTTATTGTTGCAACAGTTTTGCTCGCAAATCATTGATTTCAATTGCTATCAAAAGGAGGTCGCAGATGCGTACACTCAATCCCACAGTCAAGTTATTCGCCATTTTAGGACTCGCCTTAGTGGTTTCTTTTCAAAATAATTTCAGATTGAATTTATTGCTCTCTGTCCTATTCTTCGTTATTACTGTAAAAGAGCGCTCCTTGAAAAAAAGTCTTTTGCTCTTTTCTGCATTAACACTGGCAGCTGTAGGGGTCTTTTTCACTGGTCTCCTTTACTATCAAGACCATCAAGGCGCTCCCTCCTCAACGGCAGCTATTCACTATGGGCTTGACATGGCGAGCCGAATCTACTGCTTCGGTATTCTGGGAAGTTCTTTCAGTGTGACGACCACGATCAATGAATTGATTTATTCGCTGCAGCAACAGCTGCACCTGCCTGCCGTTTTTGCGTACGGTCTGCTCGCTGCGTTTCAAATTGCTCCGATCATTCCAGCAGAGTATCAAAACATCCGCAATAGCATGCGTTCCAGAGGAATCTCAGTCAATTCGTTTTCTTTCAAAATGTTGATTCCTTTACTCGTCAAATCCATTCGCTGGTCCGAACTTTTGGCGACGGCAATGCTTTCAAGAGGTTTCGACGGTGAAGGAAAGCGAACTTATGCCAAGACATTTCGAATCACTTTTATGGATACGCTGTTTTTATCCTTATGTTTGATGGTGGGACTTGGCGGAACACTCATCCTATAAAGGGGAAAGAGACAAAAAGACAAAGAAACGTAAGGGTTTCTTTGTCTTTTTTCATTGATTTATTAAGAAGTGATCGTCTTTTTTACTGAGCCAGATTTGATTTGGTAAAACGTAACAAACATCGTCGTTGCTAATATATACAAGGCGAAAAGAAGATACATGTTTTTAAACAGCTGGATCGTCGTTTGGTTCAACCAGGCCCCTACTTTAGGAATATAAAATATCGGCTGGCCAATCAATTGACTTTTTTGAATTTCGTTTGGTTCCATCTGATTTTGATTGTCGCCAATGGTGTAGAGCACCGATTGATTTTCCCCAACCGCAACGATTCGCCGCGTCCGCATCTGTCTACCTTGATCAACATAATACGTTACTTCGTTGCCAACCACTAAATTATCTTCAGAAGCTTTTTTTACAAAAAGGAGTGTCCCTTCAGAATATGTCGGTTCCATTGCATCACTAGCAACAATAGCCATTGTGAAACCAAACGCATGTGGGATCACCACAATTAGTACAGACAGCAGCATGAACATCAGTACAAAAAGTGAGAGCATGATACTTTGTTTTGGAAAAAGCTTCATTTTCTATTCTCCTTCTAAACCTCAGTTTCTTTTATGATTCTATAACATAACTCTATTTTTTTCAAATATTTAAAAACGTTTCGTTGAATTTTTATACGAAGATTACTCGATTATTATTTGACTTTATTTAATTATTTATATTATGCTAAAGGCGATTAAAAAACAGAGGAGAAAAAGTATGCCTTTTTTAAATAACAAGTTTTTTTAAAGCGTTGGATTCCCTTCATCCTTCTGGTCCTATTTTTACTGGGAAGTATTGTCTTTTTTCTCGTTCTTTTTTTATTCCCAACTTCTGATATCCATGCAGTGGAGAAAAAGGAAGACTGGATTTTCTATGCTGAGGACAATCCCGAATCTACTTTTATTAGCCGTTATGTGAAACATTTACCTAGTGTAAAAGCCAATGATCGTTTTGTGATGAAGCGAAAAATGACCAACGATTATAAATACCCTACAATGTTACTAATTGGCGATCATCAACACATGACTGTCTATCTCGATGATCAAGAAATTTACACCAACGATGAGCCCAATGATCCACTGACTCTCAATCATCCAGGCAAAACATTGTCTTTTATCACCTTGCCTGAGGATTATGTTGGTAAAACCTTGAAAATATACGTGACTAGTCCTTTTGACACCTATTCTGGCTTCCCAGCAGAAGTCTTTTTTGGCCCTGCAAATGCACTGATCGGCTATGTCTTCAGTCTGTCAATTTTAAATATTTACATTCTTTTATTTACTGGTTTTATTTGTATCATCAATTTATTTTATGTCTTAGTTTCTTTTATCAATCAACGAAGGCTGAAAATATCTTCTCTCTTATTCAGCGGCTTTGCCTTAACAGCAGGCTTGGAAGCGGGCTTCAGCGATATGCTTGGTGGACTACTGTTTCCCCCAATCGTCAACTCTGTAATGTTAAATATTCTTTCTATTATTACACCAATGTTTTTGATCGGCTTTTACTGCACGAATATGCATTTTATTCGCAAGTACTACCAGAAATGGTTATACTTCCACTATTCATTCGGTCTGTTAGCGATACTTTTCGCACTTTTCCAAGCACAAAGTTTGCCCGTCATCATGAATTATATGTTCTTGTTGAATATTACCAGTACCTTCATTACTTCTTTTGCAGCAATCTATGAAGCATTGAAAAAAAATCCTTTTTATGTCATTTGTGCGCCTTGGATCGTGATTGCGGCTATTGGTCATTGTTTCTTGTATATTCAGGATATTTTAGTTTTGCCACAATCTGATATCAATTGGCGTTCGATCATCTTTTTCTTATTAATTATCATTTTTACTTGCTACGGCTTCCTTGAACTCTTTTTTGCCAGCGAGGGTAAAAATAAGCAGATCGATACGGCAGACATCAAAGTGCGTTTATATGAGAACCAACAAGCGATCAGCCCTGAACAAACGTTAAAATGGCAGCAAGTTTTACGGACCATCAAACAAAGAACCCATACGGTCAAGGATATGTTAGAAGATCAGCAGTTGGCAGCGGCCTATGAAGGCCTTAGTGAGATTGAAGAACAGATCAAGCAGCAGTTAACGAGTCCTTCCGTTGAAAAAGAATCACTCACGACGATGCTGCTTGCTAATTATAAACACACAGCTGCTCAAAAAAGGATCACCTTTGCCTGTGATGGCATCATAGAACCACTGGAACAATTGGCGGAAAATGATCGTCTATCCTTGATTGCTCATTGCCTAGAGTACGCCATCCGATACACTTGTGCGGTCACTGATCCTCAAAAGCGAAGACTCGCGTTGAGGGTGAATGACACGAACGGCCAGTTGCATATCGACTGCCAAATGCCGCTTCTCTCAAATGAAGAAGCAGAAAAACTACAGAACAATGAAACCAAACGACAGGCGATGCAGGCTGACATGCAAATGCTAGAACAACTTTGTTTAACCTACCAAGGAAGTATCCGGATTGAAGAAACTGACGGGCTTCACCTCTTGCATTTGACACTTAGGGCGAAAATAGATCCGCTGTCTTTCGACTGACCGTCTTGCTACATTAGTTTTAAAGGAGCGATTTTAAGAAAAAGCGAAAAAACTCTTGCTTTTTTCGCTTTTTCGCTTTAGCATGATAAAGAACAGCAACAAGCATTGGAATAGTAGTTTTATGATGGTCTTAGAGAGTCGATGGCAGCTGAAAAATCGACACCCACTGATAAAATGAACCTACCCAATGGCAATGACCGCAAAACGGTCGGTGGAAAGGCCTTATCCTTTACGAGTTGGATTATCCCGATAGATAATCAACAAAGGTGGTACCGCGAAATCCAAGCATTTCGTCCTTTTTTAGGACGAGATGCTTTTTTATTTTTTTAAGGAGGAAAAAGAATGACACAAAAAAATGATTTTACAGAATGGTATATCCAAACGATCCAAAAAGCCGAATTGATGGCTTACTCCCCAGTGAAAGGCTCCATTATTTTCCGTCCTGACGGCTTCGAACTTTGGGAGCATATCCAAGAAGAGTTCAATCGATTCTTGAAAAAAGAGGGCATTCGCAATGCGTACTTCCCAATGCTGATTCCGCAAAATTTCTTTATGAAAGAAGCCGATCATATTGAAGGTTTTGCGCCTGAATTGCCATGGGTCACAGAAGTCGGTAATGAAAAATTGGAAGAACCTTTGGCCTTGCGTCCAACCTCAGAAACCATGATTGGCTCTGCCTTTTCTGATTGGATCAACTCCTACCGTGACCTGCCTTATGAAATCAATCAATGGGCAAACGTCTTTCGTTGGGAAAAGAAAACATTGCCTTTCTTGCGTACCTCAGAGTTTTTATGGCAAGAAGGCCATACCGCTCATGAAAACGAAGAAGATGCACGTCAACGCACCATGAAAATCTTGGATGAATATGCCCGCCTTTGCGAAGAATTCCTAGCGATCCCTGTTTATCGCGGACAAAAAACCCCTTCTGAGCGTTTTGCTGGAGCAGTTGATACTTATTCGATCGAAGCGATGATGAAAGACGGCAAAGCAGTCCAAGCAGGAACCAGCCACTACATGGGGACAAAATTTGCTGAAGCATTTGATATTACGTATTTAACGAAAGAAAACAAGCATGTCCATGCCCACACAACCTCTTGGGGTGTCTCTACCCGCTTGTTGGGGGCCTTGATCATGACCCATGGCGATGAAAATGGGTTAGTTTTCCCACCAACCATTGCACCAACCCAAGTTGTGTTGTTACCAGTCGGTCCATGGAAAAAGAATCCAGCCATCTTAGAAAAATTAGAAGAACTGTATGCCAACTTTAAAGCCAAGGGCATTCGTGTTCGATTGGATGATTCTGATAACTCACCTGGCTATAAGTTCAATGAATGGGAACTAAAAGGCGCTTGCTTGCGAATCGAATGTGGCCCAAGAGATTTAGAAGCTGGCAAAGTGATGGTCAAAGTCCGCGACTTGGCTGACAAGCAAACAGTCGCCCTTGAGGACTTGGAAGCCTTCGTTGATCAAGAACTGCAAGCAATGACCCCACGCTTATTGGCAGCTGCGAAGGAACGTAACAAAGATAATGAGTACACCAACATCGATACATTGGATGAACTAAAAGCCCATATCGAAACGTGCAAACAAGAAGACAAAGTGACTGGCTTTGTTTTGATCGGTTGGGACGGCTCGGAAGAAACGGAAGCGAAAATCAAAGAAGAAACCGGCTTTACTACCCGAAACATTCCGTTTGAAGCACCAATGGAAAAAACAGTCGATATCGTCAGTGGCAAACCTGCCAAGCATACCGTTTGGATCGCCCGCGCATACTAATAGAAAAAACGAAGCAGCCAGATTGAAAAGGCTGCTTCGTTTTTTGATTAATAAATCAATGAAAGAAAATCTTCAGGCGTGATGTTGCCAAAATATTTTTTAACATCAATGTTGGCGATGACTTGTGCCAAATCTTCCTTGGCATAACGAGTTCCGATCAGGGCTTGTTCGACATCTGCAATGTCCCCTAGTCCGAAAAAGTCGCCAAAGATTTTGGCATCCGTGATTTTTCCTTCTGCCACATTCAAACGAACTTCGATGGAGCCGATTGGGAAGCGATGACGGCGTTCAATATCAAAAGCTGGAGATTTACCGTAATTCCAATCCCAGTTGCGATAATACTTATCGGAAATCTCATTGATCTTGACCCAATCCTCTTCAGTCAGTTCATAGGTTTTGACTTCTTCCACGGAATCGACACCAAAAATCTTCAATAAGATTTCTTGACGGAACTCTTCAGTCGTCATGTCTTGCTTCTCTTTTGGCAAGAATGGTTTGATGTTGGTCACTCTTGAGCGGATCGATTTGATGCCTTTTGATTCGATTTTGTCTTTGCGGACTTTCAAGGCGTTGACCACTTCATTGATGTCACTGTCAAACATGATCGTCCCATGAGCAAACATCCGGCCATTCGTTGCGTACATCGCATTCCCAGAAAACTTCATGTCATTGATCACAAGGTCGTTGCGCCCTTTTAGTTGCGCCCCTTCAACACCCATCTCATGCAAGGCTTGGACGATTGGTTTGGTCAGTTTTTCAAAATCTCTGAAAGAATTGCCATCGTCAGGCATAATAAAGCTGAAATTCAAGTTTCCGAAATCATGATAGACTGCTCCGCCGCCGCTGAAACGACGAACGACATGAATACCATGTTCATCCACATATTCCTTATTGATCTCTTCGATCGTATTTTGATTGCGTCCAATGATAATCGATGGTTCATTAATGTAAAAAAGTAAGATTGGTTCATCCACTTTCATTTCTTGAAGAAGAAAAATCTCGATGGCTAAATTGATGCGTGGGTCGTTCAGTTCATTCGGTACAAAAAGCATACTATTCGTTCCTCCTAATTAGATGATTTCTACTATTTTTTGAACAGCCGCCAACTCAACAGGGATTCCATTGGCAGCTAGCGCAGCCTCTTCTCGTAACTGTTCTAAGTCACCGTGTTGCGGCAAATGCGTCAACATTAATTTTTTCACCTGCGCTGCATGGGCGATCTCCCCTGCTTCTTTTGAAGTAAAATGAGCCTTGTGCCGCTCATTTCCTGCAAAAAGATAGGTATCTGCCAAGAATAAGTCAGCCCCTTCAGCAAACGCAACGAAAGATTCTAAATAGCCAGAGTCTCCAGTAAAAACAAAGACCTTGCCCGTACTTTTCTCAACAAATCGCATGGCATAGCAAGTGACTGGATGGATCGTTTTCATAAAGGTAATGGTGAACGGGCCCAATTCCAACGACTTAGACTGAAGGTAATCAAATCCTTGAGTCACTCCCGGCATCGTCAGACTTTCAAAATGAACCCTGTCCTCCCCATGACCGTAGATCGGCAAAACCTGCCGTTCTTCGTTTTCGGGATATAATTGCCAATAGTATTGTAATACCCCCAGATCCGCAATATGATCGTGATGGTAATGTGTCAAAATCACTGCATCTAAGTCTAAGGGATCAAGGATCTTTTCTAATTGGACCAAGGTGGTACTTCCCGCATCAAGCAGCAAATGAAAGCCATCTGACTCTACTAAATAGCCAGTAGTCCCTTCACCATTATACGGATAGGCACCTAAACAGCCTAAGACAGTTATTTTCACATGTGTTTCCTCCTCTTTGGCTCCAGCTGATTTTCTACTTCTTTTATGCTATCACATCTCAGCTGATTTGACTAAAATCCGACCATTTTTTTTGCGAAAAAGGATCAAGAAAATGAGAAAAAAACGACGTCTATTGATGAATCCCTTGAATGAGTGTTCAACTCTATCCTTAAGGAACCATTCCAATGGTACGTCGTCTTTTTTTGCTTATCTGATCAGCGCTCGTTGTTCATTGATCAATTCTTCATAGAATGCTGCGTTGACCGCATACGCATAGGCGTTTGCCCACAACATCCCGATCAAAAGCGCCAAGAAACCCAGAA
The DNA here is from genome assembly GCF_050544075.1 of Enterococcus sp. AZ188. Lineage (NCBI taxonomy): Bacteria > Bacillati > Bacillota > Bacilli > Lactobacillales > Enterococcaceae > Enterococcus > Enterococcus sp. AZ188. The sequence goes on along the minus strand of NZ_CP172943.1, from coordinate 1,384,445 downwards.
TAAACCAACCAATCAGTGATAACTGCAGCCAAATGTATTGCCCCAGATGCGGCCGTAAGAGAGCAAAGGCTACTTTGATAGACTGAAGAACCCCTAATTCCGGTTGATCATAGCGCAGATAGATTGCTAATTGGATCACACCAGTAACGACTTGTGACAAAAAGAAGAACAAAATGATGGAGAGAAAGGTCCCAATCACAAAAGCGACCGAACCATTAAACATAGCCACATCAACAGAGATTCCCCGATTAAAATTTAATACCAAGTCCAAATACTGATTGAGTCCTGATAAGACAAACTGCGGCAAGAAAATCGCAAAACTCAAAAGATAATTTAAAAGCGCGCTCACTAAATTTAATAGCAAAAACGGTACATACAGACGCTTATCAAAGACTAGAAAAATATCCGCCACCTGGATTCCTCTGCCACGAACCAGATAGAGTGCCATGATACTCAATGCTACCGAAAACGCAAAGAAGACAAAATTATCCAAGATCAGATCGATCCAGCTCCCTGCATTGTTTGCACCAAAAGAAGTCCCAATACTACTAAAAAGCGAGCTGACCACCGCTTGAACGGCAACCGTCGCTAAAATACTTAAGACGAACGTTCCCCAGAATCCTCGCAAGGAGTTTTTAGCCGTCTCACGAATCATTGTGTTTGATCTCATAGGCTCACCTTAATAACTGCGCAATGCTTTAACGGTTTTATCATCTAAGCGGCGGACCACTTCCGTTACAAGCTTAACTGTATTAAAGTAATCATCCTCATGAATGACGGAAGTATGCGAGTGCAAGTAACGAACGGGCACTGTAATAGCGATCGAAGGAACCCCATCACGAGTCAAATGCATTTGTCCGGCATCAGTTCCTCCACCAGTGATTACGGTATATTGGAAGGGAATCTCCATCTCTTCGGCGACATCGATCACAAAATTCAATAATTTCTTGTGAGGAATCATGGAAGCATCGAAAATCAAGACTTGTGGGCCTTTGCCTAACACAGAATCCGCTTCTTTTGGTGTCATTCCAGGTGTGTCCCCAGCGGTACCAGTATCTAGTGCGATAGCGATATCAGGATTCACTAAGTGAGTGCTTGTTCGCGCACCTCGTAGTCCAACTTCTTCCATCACGTCACTGCCGGCAAACAAGCAGTTTGGATGTCCTTCTGCTGCCAAGGTTTCTAATACCCGCAGTGATACCGCCGTACCGATTCGATTGTCCCATGCTTTTGCTAGCAAAAATTTGCTGTCGTTCATCCGTTTGTATTGGATATAGGGAGTGATCATGTCTCCAGGACGGATGCCCCAACCTTTGGCTTCTTCTTCGCTTGACGCGCCAATATCGATGAACATATCTTTGATATCGTAAGGTTTGTTTCGAGTCTCTGGACTCAACACATGGGGTGGTTTTGAGCCGACGACACCGTGGATCACTTTGCCTTCATTGGTTTTGATCTCCACTTGCTGTGCCAGCATCACTTGCCCCCACCAGCCCCCAAGGGTTTGAAATTCAATAAAGCCTTTTTCTGTGATTTTTGTTACCATAAAGCCGACTTCATCCATATGTCCCGAAATAAAAATTTTCGGACCGCCGCCATCACCAACATGTTTGGCAATGACACTTCCTAAACCATCAAAAAAGATATCTTCAGCAAAGTCTTTGGCATATTCTTTAAAGACTTCACGCACTTCCTCCTCATTCCCAGGAACCCCACGTGCAGTCGTTAGGTCTATTAAAAGCTGTTCTTCTTTTTTCTCCATTTCGCTTCCTCCTTTGTCTCGTTGATTATGATTATACCATTCTCTTAATCTGGTACCAGAGGGAAATACAAAAAGATTGGTTAAATGAAAAAAACGCTCCTCGTTTTGTAGTGATCCTCAAGGTTAGATTTTTTGGTCTAACCTTTAAGGTTCGCTTCAATTCTAGGGATCGTTTTAGAAAGAATTCAATCAAGTTTCAATAATCCGCAGACACAGCTTGACGGTAATCAAATAGGCAAACAGATAGACGACTGCTGCCACTGCTGCAAACAAATGAGCAACCCAATACCCGGGACTATCGATGATCTGTGTGAAAGTATTGATGGCAAATACCGCATGCAAAATCGCCAATAAGGTGCCAGGCATAAAAATCCAAATGTTTTGCCAGTACACCAACTTGCGCACTTCATTACGGGTGTAGCCTAATTTTGTCAATAGTCGGTAATTGTACTTTTCCCGCTCCGTGTTAGAAAATTGCCGAACGATCAAACTACTAGACGTGGTGATCAAAACGATCACCCCAACAAATAGCGATACGAACAAAATGATTCCTGCTTGTCGTCGCACCCCGCGCATTGTTGTAAAGCGATTGGCTAACGTTAGCCGATATGCGGTCGTCTGACCACTATCACTACTTGAATCCCGAGCGGTCTCTGGATAAAAGCGTACGTTTTTTTGGTCGTCGCTAAATTCATAGGTCAATGGATGCGCCCACTCGATTGGCAGCTCTTCATCCAACAACTGTGTCAGCGCGTCTGTTTGCACCTTTTCGGTCTGTAAATAAGCAATGGTATAGGTGAATCCTTTGATTTGTTGGTACGCCTCATCTTGAATGACAAGGACATTGGGTAAAGAATAGCGTAAAGCACTATCACCAAAATAATCTTGTTCGGCTTGAATGAGTTTAAAATTATGCTGACTGCCGACTTTGACTTCATCGCGATATGTGATAAATGAGCGAGTTACGTCGTATTGACTGTCAAAAAGTACAGCTTGCTTATCAGTACTCAGTCGAATCTCAGGAGCACCCGGAACCAGTTTTCGCAGACGCTGATAATCCGAAAGTGCCACCAGATTCACCATCATATTTTCGACACTTTCATCTTGCAACTCTCCTAGGTAGCGTGTCTGCACCGTCATATTGGTCATTTTGTAGGGAATTGCTTGTTCCGCTGTAATTGGCACATCCGACTTTTCTAAAAGGGTACGCAAGGCCCCTGCCTGCTCTCCTGACACCTGAAAGGAAGTTGGATAGATACGGTTCGTTGCTTGGTAATTCAAAGAGATGACCCCCATTGTTCCCCCTATCAATGAAATCGCGATTGCAGTGATAATCGTCAAAAGGGCGTAGCTTTTCCACGTCCTTTGCAAGTAAGCACGCACGTTATTGTAAGCAATCAACTTCGCCCCTTTGATAAGGCGTTTTTTTGGTTTACTCAAAAAATACAACAGTGCTGGCAAGGAACAATCAAAAAAGAGATAGGTTGCCGTTATACAGCAAAATAGAATCAGTAAAGGGATCCATAGAATCGCTGAAAAATCTTGCGTATACGTGATATAGTTGGTCCATGTTTCCCTTAGGGTCAATGACAGATAATACCCTACCCCAAGTAAAATCAGACCTAGGACCCCCATCAATGTACGAAACGGAGTCATTTTCATTTTTTTGATCGGTAAGCGGTATTCGGTCTTGATCAATTCACTCATTGGGGTACGCCAAACAAAAAGGATCACTTGAATACTCAATATAATCATTGCGGCGATAAAGACAAAGACCGTCGAAAAAATCGATTGCGGTGAATTAAAGAAATGACTGGTCAAATTTAGGCCCATCGCCCGAATCAAAATCATTGAGAAGAATTTTGAAAAAATAATTCCCATAAAGATACCGGTCACTAGAGAGAAAAAATTTAGTAAAAACGTTTCCCGTAGCAACAGCCAAGCAAGACGACCTTGCCGCAACCCCAAAAGCTGGTAAACACTGATTTCTTTTTGTCGCTGACTAAGAAAAAAATGATTGGCACTCAGCATAAAAAACAAGACGACAAAGGCAACCACACTGCTGCCGAATCCTAAAACCCCTTCAATGCGGATGTCTTGCTGGACCCGTTGATTCAGCAGACGATCATTCATCAAGGCGTTAAAGGAATAAAAAATCATCACGGCGGTCATCATACAAATAAAATACACCATATAATTGCGAAACTGCCGCAAAAAACTCCGCCAGCCGATTTTAAACAACATGGCGCGGACCGCCTCCAATCGTAGCCTGCATATCGATGATTTTTTCGAAAAATTCCTGACGGCTGCCTTTTTTGACAACTTCCGCAAAGAAGACACCATCGCGAATGAACAGAATCCGATTGCAGTAGCTGGCGGTAAAAGGATCGTGGGTGACCATCAAGATCGTCGTTTTTTCTTGTTGATTGATTTGCGCTAAATACCGTAACAATTCTGTTGCCGCTTTTGAATCAAGGGCTCCCGTGGGTTCATCAGCAAAAAGGACCGCCGGACGACTGATGATCGCCCGAGCAGCAGCGACCCTTTGTTTTTGCCCTACAGACAATTCTTCTGGGTAGCGATCCAACAAGTGTTCGATCCCTAACAAATTGGCCGTCTCCTCGATACGTACTTGGGTTTCCTTCACGGGCAAGCGATCAATCGCTAAAGGCAGCAAAATATTGTCTCTGGCTGTCAATGTCTCTAAAAGATTAAAATCTTGAAAGATGAAGCCAATCTGCTGACGGCGAAAATCGCTGAGGGCTTTTTCCGACATTCGGGTAATGTCTTTGCCATCGATATAGATCGAGCCTAAGCTAGGTCGCATGATTGAAGACAAAAGATTCATCAAGGTCGTTTTCCCAGCACCGCTTGGCCCCATGACCCCAACAAATTCTCCTTGATCCACTGCAAAAGAAAGGTTATCTAATACTTTGGTTTGATTGAAACGGGTGCCGTAACTTTTTGTCAGATGCTTCACATCGATCATATTTTTCACACAGAACCCTCCTTTAAAAAAATTCTCTCCTTATGGTAGCATACTTTATCATTGAATACTTCTGCTTCAAAACAGAGAAAAAATAAATTTAAAAAAGTTTTTATTCATTATGTGAAACATGGAACAACCAAATCCTTAATCTTATCAAGTTTTCTCGGAAACACCTAAATGAATATACACCATATATTGTGTATATCCAAAACACAAACCCTTTTCGACTACTATATATAGTTGCTCATTTCTACAATTTGTTTTATTATATTGTGGAAGATAAGGAGTGGTAGAAATGATGAACATTAAGAGAAATCCTGAGCAAGGGTTGGAAAGACAGTCCGCTTTGCGTCAGTTAAAAATCGTAAAACGTGATGGACGGCTTGTCGATTTTGATGATCAAAAAATTTATGATGCGTTAGTGAAAGCCCTGAGAAAAATCAACGGTGAGCTTTCTCCCATCGACCACGAAAAAATCACCGAGATCGTTGACAGTGTCGATCACGAGATCGCGGAACGTTTTCGTACAAATGTAAAAATCTATGAGATCCAAAATATCGTCGAGCATATCTTGTTAGCAAAGAACGAGTATGCCTTGGCTGAAGAATATATCAACTACCGGACCCATCGTGATTTCGAACGCAGCAAAGCAACAGACATCAACTTTACGATCAATAAATTGATGAATAAAGATCAATCGGTCGTCAATGAAAATGCCAATAAGGATAGTAACGTGTTCAACACACAACGTGATTTGACCGCTGGGATCGTAGGAAAATCGATTGGTTTGAAAATGCTGCCTCCTCACGTGGCAAATGCCCACCAAAAAGGCGACATTCATTACCATGACTTGGATTATCATCCATATACCCCAATGACTAACTGCTGCCTAATCGATTTTAAAGGCATGCTAAATAATGGGTTTAAAATTGGGAACGCCGAAGTGGAATCGCCAAAATCGATCCAAACGGCCACCGCTCAAATCTCACAAATCATTGCAAATGTAGCATCGAGTCAATATGGTGGCTGTTCTGCTGATCGAACAGATGAATTATTGGCTCCTTTTGCTGAGTTGAATTACCAAAAACATTTAAAAGATGCCGAAGAATGGATTGAGACACCCGAACGTCGGGAAGCTTACGCGAAGAGCAAAACCCGCAAAGATATCTACGATGCAATGCAAAGTCTAGAATACGAAATCAATACGTTATTCACCTCTAACGGACAAACGCCGTTTACTTCCCTTGGCTTTGGTTTAGGAACCAACTGGTTCGAACGGGAAATTCAACGAGCGATTCTCCAAATTCGCATCAACGGGTTAGGCAGTGAAAAGCGTACTGCTATTTTCCCGAAATTGATTTTTAGTATTCGCCGTGGGGTCAACTTGGCACCTACCGATCCGAACTATGATATTAAAGAACTGGCTTTAGAATGTGCCACTAAACGGATGTATCCGGATATTTTGAATTATGATAAATTGGTTGAATTGACTGGCAGCTTTAAAGTGCCGATGGGCTGTCGTTCTTTCTTGCAAGGCTGGAAAAACGAACGTGGTGAAGAAATCAATGTCGGTCGGATGAATCTAGGTGTCGTGACATTGAATATTCCACGGATCGCCTTAGAAGCAAATGGCGATCAAGAAAAATTCTGGTCACTGCTGGAGGACCGTCTGCAAATCGTTAAAGATGCCCTTGTCTATCGAGTGGAACGCTGTAAAGAAGCGAGTCCCGCCAATGCGCCGATCCTTTATATGTATGGGGCTTTCGGTGAACGTTTGGATCGCAAAGACAATGTCAACGAATTATTCAAAAACAAACGTGCCACTGTTTCGCTTGGTTACATTGGTTTATACGAAGCTGCTTCGGCTTTTTACGGTGGAACTTGGGAACAAGACCCAGAAGCAAAGGCCTTTACGATGGCGATCGTGAAAGAATTGAAAGCTCATGCCGATGCCTGGGGCGATGAATACGGCTATCATTTCAGTGTGTACTCGACCCCTAGTGAAAGCTTGACCGATCGTTTCTGTCGCTTAGATACCGAAAAATTCGGTGAAGTTGAAAATATTACCGACAAAGAATATTATACCAATAGCTTCCACTATGATGTGCGGAAAAATCCGACACCATTTGAGAAACTTGATTTTGAAAAGGACTATCCAAAATACTGTTCTGGTGGCTTTATTCATTACTGTGAATATCCAGTCTTGCAGCAAAATCCAAAAGCGTTAGAAGCAGTTTGGGATTACGCATATGATCGGGTCGCTTATCTTGGAACAAATACCCCTATCGACCACTGTTACGAGTGCGGATATGAAGGAGACTTTAATCCAACCGAACGAGGCTTTGAATGTCCACAATGTGGCAATCACGATCCAAAAAGTTGTGATGTTGTCAAAAGAACCTGCGGGTATCTTGGAAATCCTCAAGCTCGCCCGATGGTCAACGGTCGTCACAAAGAAATCTCTGCTCGGGTCAAACATTTGCAAGAATAATCATAAAAGGAGTGTTAGATTTCTTCTACACTCCTTTTATCGAACAACCCCTGTAATTCACAATAGAAAGAAGTTTTCTTATGAGAAATCCTAAGCCCCAAGAATGGAAAGCAAACGAGTACAGTCAAAATTATATCGCTGATTACAAAGCCTTCAACTTTGTGGACGGTGAAGGCATCCGAAATAGTTTATATGTGAGCGGCTGCCTGTTTGCTTGTGAAGGCTGTTTCAACAAAGCCGTCCAAAACTTTCGCTACGGCACACCTTTTACCCAAGAGCTAGAGGATCGAATCATTGAGGATCTGCGACATGACTATGTTCAAGGACTGACCCTCCTAGGCGGCGAACCTTTCTTGAACACGACGGTCTGTCTGAAAGTTGTTGATCGCGTTCGCGCCGAATTTGGTCATAGCAAGGACATTTGGAGCTGGTCAGGCTACACTTACGAAGAACTGCTCTTGGAAACCCCTGACAAACTAGAACTTTTATCCAAAATTGATATTTTGGTGGACGGCCGTTTTGAACTCAGCAAGCGAAACCTAAACTTGCAGTTTCGTGGTAGCAGCAATCAACGAATCATTGATCTTGCTGCATCTCGAGAACAAGGAAAAGCGGTTATCTGGGCAAAGTGCAAAGATGCTGAAGCAAGTTACGAACAAATCAAAAAACAAATTTAACGACTCAAAACACCGTGCATCTTGAGATGACCCCAAAAATTAGACCAAAAAATCGAACTTTTGGGGTCACCACATCTTCCTTCAAAGATGATGCACGGTGTTTTTTTTGTTATATAAAAATCAGTGACCAAGCTTTTTAAAGGTACTTACTTGCTTCACGAACCGTCAAAGGCGCCAGACTTTTTTGATGGCGTAGAAGAAAATCTTGGACCCACAGAGGATTCGTCTTGGCATAGTCTCGCAAGCTCCAGCCAATGGCTTTGTTGATAAAGAATTCAGAACTCCCCAAATTGTTGACAAGGATCTCTTCAAGTAATGGTCGATCCATCTGTTCTTTTTGCAACAATTGGTGAAGAATCGCCACTCGCCGTAGCCAAAGATTATCCTCAAGACTCCAACGAAGCATCTCAGCCTTTAACGCTGGCAGTCGGCGAACAAGCTTTCTGACGACCTCACTTAGTGCGTCCACGCTATCCCACCAAGATTTCGTTATGACTAACTGTTCAATTTTTCCTAGATCAACGGCTGATAAAAAGGGCTCCAGCGCCACTAAATAATCAATCGCAAGGTACTGGTGTTCCCGATAGCTGCTTTGCCAACATTGATCGATAAATTCCCAATCGATTCGTTTCATTTGTTTTGCTACTTTAAAGGCTGCTTTTTCCTGCTGACGGCGCAACGGTGTAGGGATGCCTAAAAACTCAAACTGATGCCGCATATAGGCGGCCATTTTTTCACTTCGTTCTTCATCAGCCAAAGCAATCATCGTTTCATATACTTGATAGATCGTCATATTGGTCCTCCTTTTTAGGTCTACTGATCGTCAGATGTTTGCCATAAAGGCAGTACGATATTTTCATAGGTCAGAGGATCGAGATTTGTGACGGTGATTCCCAAAAGACGAATGCCTTTTTCAAGACCTAAAATCTCTTCCCAAATGAGACTGGCTTCCGAAAATAACTGTTCTTTTTTATGAACGTAAATCGGCAAAGTCACTCGTTTAGTGATCGTAGAGTAATCACTGTAACGGACTTTCAACACGACTGTTTTGCCATGTTTCTGTGTGCGCTTTAGTGATCTCTCAACTTCTTCTGCGATGGCGCGTAATTGACTTAAGACTTGTTCTTCACTCGTTAATGGATTGCCATATGTATGCTCCTTACCGACTGATTTTCGTTCTCTGGTCACACTGACTGGTGAATCATGGATTCCTCTAACTTTACGATACAAAGAATACCCCATTTTGCCAAATTCGCGGATCAACGCCATCTCACTCCAAGCGTATAGATCTGCTCCTGTAAAAATGCCTAACTCATGCATCCTGGGGACAGTTTTCTTCCCGATCCCATGAAATTTATCGATGGGTAGTTGTTGTAAAAAGGCCACTGCCTCATCCGGCATCACCACTGTTAACCCTCGTGGTTTATGATAATCCGAGGACAATTTTGCCAAAAACTTGTTGTAACTGACGCCTGCCGAACAAGTCAAATGGGTCTCATGCCAGATGTCTCGCTGAATCAGACGAGCGATCTTAATTGCTGAAGGACAGTTGATTTTGTTAACTGTGACGTCCAGATACGCTTCATCAATTGAAACTGGTTCGATGATGTCGGTGTATCGGTGAAAAATTTCTCTGACTTGCTGGGACACTTCACGATACTTTTGATGATTCCCCGGTTTAAAAATCGCTTGCGGACAAAGCTCGTAGGCTTTTTGTGCGCTCATTGCCGAATGGATGCCATATTGTCGCGCCAGATAATTCGCTGTCGTGACCACTCCTCGGCCGCCGGTATCACTTGGGTGACGGGCAATGACAAGGGGATGCTTGGCCAGCTCAGGATCATCCCGTTCTTCCACCGAAGCAAAAAAAGCATCCATATCAATATGAATAATTTTGCGGCTCGTATCATTTTTTAAGGGAAATTGCAGTTCCGACATCGTTGCTCACCTCGCTTCTTATTATAAACGAACAGAAGTTCCCTATCAAGCAAGGAATCAAGACAAAGACGCAAAAAGGACCAATTTTCATTGGCCCTTTCCTATACGTTCGCTACTTTTGCTGCACGGTTCATGACCCAAGAAGTTCTGCTATAAGGCAGCTTCTCCTCGTTCATTGGTGCGAATCCGAATCGCTTCTTCCAAAGGGTAGACGAATATTTTGCCATCACCGACTTCATCTGTCCGACAGATCGATACAATCAGCTCAATCACGGCATCGACTTTTTCATCTGCCAAAACAAAGCGGACATTTACTTTCGGTAAAAGAGTCGTGATCACTTCTTGGCCACGAATAAACTCTTTTAACCCTTTTTGATTGCCACACCCGAGAACTTGACTGACCGTCATCCCACTGATCAGATCCGATTGATCCAAAGCGGCTTTTAGCTCCTCTAATTTTTCTTGGCGAATAATCGCTTCAACTTTTTTCATGACTGCTCCTCCACTCTTAAGAATCTAACCCCATAAAGGTAGGATAGGCCGTTTCATCATGTTCGATCCGATCCATCCCCACCGCTTCTTCTTGCTGAGATACGCGAATCGGCATCACCCATTTGATCAAGGTAATTATGACAAAGGATAGGATACCAGCGAACAAAATCGTAAATACGATACTTTCGGCTTGTGCGATAAAAAGATCAACACCGCCATAAAGCAATCCTGAATGTCCGCCAACAGCGGGATCGGCAAAGATCCCGGTCATCAAACCACCGAAGATTCCGCCTACCCCGTGACAACCAAAGGCATCCAATGCATCATCTAACCCTAATCGATGTTTGATGACGGAAATAAAGAAGTAACAAAACGGACTGACTAAAGCGCCAATGATAAAGGAAGACCAAAGGGAGACAAACCCCGCCCCTGGTGTGATGGCAACTAAGCCCACCACTGCACCTGTACAAGCACCGACGATTGTCGGTTTTCCCACGACGATTTTTTCGATCAGCATCCAAGAAAGCATCGCACTGGCTGCTGCTGTATTCGTGGTCATTAGGGCGTGGATCGCTAGACCATCAGCTGCTAACGCAGAGCCAGCATTAAAGCCAAACCAGCCAAACCATAAAAGACCGGCACCTAGTACAACAAAGGGAATATTATGAGGACGATATTCGGTTTGATGAAATTCTCGTCGCTTACCGACAACGATCGCTAAGACTAGCCCACTGATTCCCGAACTGATGTGAACGACATTGCCTCCTGCAAAGTCGATCGAGCCGATCGCATCTAAGAAGCCACCGCCCCACACCATATGCGCCATTGGAAAATACACAAAAACCAGCCAGAAGCCAATAAATAGAAAAATAGCAGAGAACCGCATTCTTCCAACGACTGATCCAGTGATAATCGCCGTTGTGATCAAAGCAAACATCATTTGAAAGGCAGCAAACAACCCTTCTGGAATTCCCTCTCCTTCTGACATCGAAACATGATTGAAAAAGACTTTGTCTAAATTGCCAATAAATGATCCTGTCCCGCTAAAGGATAATGTATACCCTAGAGCGACCCAGAGGACGGACGCCAAGCCCATCGTACAAATCACCATCATCATGGTATTGAGGATGTTTTTGCGTCGTTCCAATCCTCCATAAAAAAATGCCAATGCTGGAGTCATTAGAAAAACCATACCGCTACAAATTAAAATAAATGCAATATTCCCTGTATCCATTTTACACGCCTCCCTTTCTATATGTTAGCTATCCTAACATCATATTTTCGAATAATCTAGATTTTTCTGAGAAAAACATGAATTTTCTGAAAATAGCTGACTTTATATGTTAGGTAATATCACATAAGTAAGCGTGTGAACAAAAAAAATACCGAGAGAAGTCTCGGTATGATTACTCTTCTATTTGGTGATACGCTTGATAGACAAGCTGTTTCTTTACTTGATTACGTTTAGCCACTTCTTTGATTGCTTCTTTTGAGGACATTTCGGCCTCTTCCATCAAGGCAGCTACTTGTTCTGCGTAACTTCCTTCATAAACAATTTCATGTATTTCAGAAGAGCCTTCCACCAACAGACAGCATTCTCCTTTGATTGGCTGCTGCTCTAAATAGTCGATCAATTCAGAAAAGGTCCCTCGCAAGTATTCTTCATGGATTTTTGTCAATTCTCGGCAAATGACTGCCTGACGTTCACCAAATACCTCTAGCATTGTTTCAATCGTCGCTGCGATTCGATAGGGTGACTCATAAAAAATCATCGTTGCTTTCTGGGTCGCTAATTCACTCAAGGCTTGTTTTTGTTCTTTTTTCTTACGAGGTAAAAAGCCATAAAAAAGATTTGGTTGCGGCGATAAGCCTGAAGCAATCAACGCTGTCAAACCTGCCGTAGGTCCCGGAAGCGCAATCACCGCGATTCCTTCAGCTAGACAGGCCTTGACTAATTCATGCCCCGGATCACTGATGGAGGGCATACCAGCATCGCTGCATTGGGCAATGGTTTTGCCCATCTGCAGCTGTTCTACCAACTGCGGAACTCGCTCTTTATAATTGTGTTCATGTAAGCTTTTTTGCGGTGTCGAGATCTCAAAATGATTCAACAATTTCTGGGTATTGCGAGTATCTTCACTTGCAATCAGGTCCGCTTCTTTTAAAATTTTGACACAACGGACCGTCATATCTTCCAAGTTCCCGATCGGTGTCGGAACAAGATACAGTTTTCCAGTGTCTTGTTTATAACTTTGTTGCTTTTGCATGTACTGCTCCTTTCGAAAAAAAGACCAGTGGAAACTGATCTTTTTTCTAACGAACCTATTAGACTGTCAGTCAGTTATTTGCCGCTTTCACGATAGATCACTTCTAGACAAAATGCACAAGGTTCATCATGTTCTCTGCGAGAACCGTATAAGTCATAACAAACATGAAATCCTTCTTCGTAAATCTTTTCTAAATTCATTCGTGATTTAGAAAGTTCTTGTTTGACCGATTCAGCGGGTGCATCTGCCACTTGGTTCAACTCACGAATGTGTTCACGTAAGCGTTGATTTTCCAATTCTAATGTCGTATTTTTTTCGACGATTTCTTGCAAAGACTGCTTCATTTCCGCTAGATTATTTAAGGAATTTTGCAACTCCGATTCTAACTGATTCAATCCGTCATATATTGATCGTTTGTCCATGCTCATTATGGTCACCTACTTATTTTGTCACTAGTTCTTCATAATCATATTCGATTGGTGTTTGCCGATCATGCAAACGGACTTTGATCACTCGGCTCAACAGATCCAGCCCAACCACACGTCCTTTGCCATCTGGCGTTTCAACTTCCTTGCCGCGATCCGGCAATTCTTTTTTCGCCCGCTCATATTCTTCACTTTCATACTTAAGACAGCACATCAAACGACCGCATAATCCTGAGATTTTCGCAGGATTCAAGGAAAGTCCTTGATCTTTAGCCATCTTGATGGATACAGGGATAAAATCCCCTAAAAACGTCGCACAGCATAGTTTGCGACCACAGGGCCCAACTCCGCCTAGTGCCTTCGCTTCATCCCTGACACCGATTTGGCGCAGTTCAATCCGGGTATGAAATTCACTTGCCAAGTCTTTGACTAATTCGCGAAAGTCAACACGGCTTTCTGCAGTAAACGAAAAAATCAGTTTTGTCCGCTCAAAGGTATAGGCTACTCGAATCAGTTTCATTGGCAACTGATGTGCGCGGATTTTTTCTTTTCCAATTTTTAACGCTTCATCTGCCGCCTTTTGATTGGCTGCTGCCTGTTCCAAATCTTTCTTCGTCGCCCGACGTAAGATAGGTTTGACTACCTGAGGCAAATCGCTCTCATTCATTTCTCTGCTTTTGGTGACGACTGTGGCAAGACATTTAGCATCTTGTGCTTCCACGATGACTTGGTCATTTATAGTATAGGTCTGTTTTTTCGGTGTGTAAAAATAAATCTGGCCTACGTCATGATAACGCACTCCGACAACTTCGATCATCTCTGGTCTCCTTTTCCGGCTGCTGCGTTTTATCCATAGATGATTTTCACGGAAAATTGTTCTGCCACACCTTGGAAAGACACATTGGCTTGCAACTTTTTTTGTGCTTGCAATGCGGCTTCAATGGCACGATTGATCTCTTTTCCCCATAAACCTTGCCCCAACAATCGATCCCGCTCCTCTTGAAAGTAAAATAACAAGAGCAAAAAGATTTCTGATTGCTGATTTTTTTCTTTTGCTAGACCCAATAATTTTTTCTGAACAAAAATAAATGCTTGCGGGTCTTTCTTCAAAAGGTAATTCACCCAACGCTTAACAGCATCCTTAGTTTCATTAAACCATTCATCTTGCGAGATTTCAACTGCTTTATGATAACTATTGGTCAAGTGGCTTAGAAGTCGGCTTGTCTCTTTAGAAAGTCCCTCTTCTTGTAACTTTTCTTGCAGTTTTTCTTTTGACAAAGGAGAGAAATGAATGATCTGACAGCGAGACTGGATGGTTGGCAAAATACGACCAAGGCTCTCCGTTTCTAAGATCGCCAGAAAGTTTCCCACTGGTTCTTCTAAAAACTTTAGTAAACTGTTGGCAGCGCTGTTGTTCATTTTGTCAGCTTGAGACAAAATAAAGATTTTCAAACGGCTTTCAAAGCCGCTTTTTGAGAACTCCTCTTGCAGCTGTCGAATCTGGTCGACTTTGATCATCTGCCCATCAGGTTCAATTTGGATAACGTCAGGATGCTCTCCTTGGGCGATCCGTAGACAATTGCTGCATGCACCACATGGCGCTTCTTCTTGTACATTGGCACAAAAAAGGCGTTTTGCGAGCCATAGACTTAGTTCATGCTTGCCAGTCCCCTTGTCCCCTTCAAAAAGATAAGCATGAGCAATGCGCCCATGCTTGATACTTTTTTTTAGTTGGGCAAAAACAAGAGGCTGGTATTCTTGTAGAAATAACTCCTCCATGAAATGCTCCTTTTTTAATATTGATGGAATCCGTCAACTGGCAGCACGAATACGGTGGCGCCACCGACTTCGACTTCGACTGGATAAGGAACTTGACCATCTAAGGATATATCTAGTGACATCGGTGTCGAGACATATTGCTTTCTTGATTGACAGGTTTTTTTAATCAATTCTAACGCATCTTGCACACGGTCATCTTCAATACCAATGATAAACGTACTATTACCAGCCTTTAAAAAACCACCCGTTGATGACAATTTTGTAGCACGGATATTGGCATCAATAAACTCATTTGCCAAACGATTACTGTCTTTGTCTTGTACGATTGCCATAATTAATTTCATGGGACCATCTCCTTTGTGTTATCCAACCTACCCTAGATTGATTTGAAGTAAGCAGGATACGATTCAACGATTGCTGAATAGCTGGATTCAACAACTTCTTGTAACCCCATTCTAGCATCAATCTTATGAATGCGTACAGGATTTTCTTCCGCTAGCTTTAGATACGCATGACGAACCCGTTGATGAAACTCCAATCCTTCCGAATCTAGTCGGTCATATTGATGTGCACGATTTTCTTGGATGCGACGCAAGCCAGTATCAGAGTCAACATCTAGATACAAGGTAAAATCAGGGGTCGTTCCTTCCGTCGCAAACTCGTTGATCCGTGCGATCTCAGGAATCCCGATGCGACGTCCAGCTCCTTGATAGGCAAGCGAACTGTCAACAAAGCGGTCACAGATCACGATGTGTCCGGCGTTCAATGCCGGCAGGACAACCTCAATCAAGTGTTGGCGGCGTGCCGCTGCATAAAGTAAGGCTTCGGTCCGCTCATCCATTTCTTCATTTCGCGGATCTAAAATAATTTTACGAATTTTTTCAGCGATTTTAACTCCGCCAGGTTCTCTTGTTTTAACGATTTTTCTTGTTGCTTCAAGCTGTAACCGAGGATACAATTCTTCGATCACACTGGTTTTTCCAGCACCATCCGGTCCTTCGATGGTTATAAACAATCCATTCACCCTAATTGCCTCCAATATCTTTATAATTCTCGGCGACCTTCTACTGCTTTTAGCAAGGTCACTTCATCCGCGTATTCAATATCGCTGCCCACAGATAAGCCATGAGCCAAACGCGTGACTTTAATACCGGCAGGCTTGATCAAACGCGACATATACATCGCCGTCGCTTCGCCTTCCGTGGTCGCATTGGTCGCAATGATCACTTCTTTGACCTGATCATCATGCAGCCGCTGTATCAGGGATGCAATGTTGATATCTTCTGGACCTGTCCCTTCCATCGGGGATAACACGCCATGCAGCACATGATAAAGTCCATGATACTCGCGGACTTTTTCTAATGCCATGACATCTTTAGGCTCTTCAACTACTAAAATCGTTTCTTTGTCTCTTGTGGGATCACTGCAGATTTCACAAGGATCTTCTTCCGTTATATTTCCGCAAATACTGCAAAAGTGCAAATCTCGTTTAACACTAAGCAACGATTTAGCAAACTCATTGACGACTTCTTCTTTCATATCAATCGTATAAAATGCCAAACGTGTTGCGGTTTTTTGTCCAATTCCCGGCAGTTTCATGTAACTGTCGATCAATCGGGCGATCGGTTCAGGATATTGCACCGTCATTTCTCCTTTTATAGACCCGGAATGTTTCTTGTATATTTGCCCATTTTTTGTTCCGATTCTTTTTCAATTTTCTTTAATCCGTCATTGATGGCTAAAATGATCATATCTTGCAGCATTTCCACATCGTCAGCATCAACGATTGCTTCATTGATAGCAATGTCTTGTAACGTCTTATCGCCAGTAAAGGTCGCTTTGACATAGCCATTTGTCGATTCGCCGATAAATTCTTTGCTGTTTAGTGCTTCTTGTTCTTTCATCATTTCTTTTTGCATTTTTTGCATTTGTTTCATCATGCCTTGCATATTTCCCATGCCTCGCATCATTATTCATCACTCCATATTCATTAATTTTCTTCAATGCTGGTTAATTCACCAAATAACTCTTGCGCTTTTGTTACTAAGTCGTCATTTTCTGGTTCGACAGGAGCGGCTTCGGTCTCTTCTTGCTCTACTTCAATTTCTGACTCTTCCGTTGCTTGACCGCCAGCCAAAAACTCTTGTCGTAGCGTCGGCCAACTTTCTTTTGTAATAAAGACAGCCTGTGGGGCGTAGTCTTTGATCATACGGGACAATTGATTATGGATCATCAATTGAAACTCTTGGTCGTTACTTGCTCGCTGACATAAGATCTCATAGTCAAAAGCGATCACGACGCCCGATTCGCTGGCAGCTTTTGCTTCACTGGAGTGCAGCATAGCTCTTTGCGTCACGGAAAGAGACATCAAAAGATCGTCCCAAACATTACGAACATTTGCCAAGTCTTTCTTCGTTGCACTTTTCAGCACTTGGAACACGCGTTCCTTTGGTAAACGGAACGTAGTGGTCGCCTTGGTTTTCTTCACTGGCGCGGTGGTTTCAGCAACGGCACCTGTCGGTCGATTCTCTTGCAGTCGTTGCACCTCTGCCTGAAGTTTTTGCAGTGCTTGACGTAACTGCGCCACTTCTTGACTATTGTCAGCTGAATTGCTGGCAACAGCAGCACTTTCTGGATCATTGGCTAATTTGACCACAGCCACTTCCAAATAGATCGTAGGATTGTTCGTAAATCGTACTTCATTTTGCGTATCGTTTAAGACCGTGATCCAGTGATAGATTTTTGCTGGCGGGGTAATTTTTGCCAGTGTTTGAAACGCTTCAGTCAACTGCAGAGACTTTTCAGATAGCAGCTGCGGCGCTTGTTGATACATCAGCAAGTCTCGACAATAAACCAACAAGTTTTCCAATAAACGGCGGGCTTCTTTACCAGAGGCTAATAACTCCCGCAAGGTCGCTAACGCATCGGCAACTTCTTTTTCCCCACAAGCCTGCATCAGACGGTCCATCATTTCATAGGACAAGCTGCCCGTCACTTCTAAAGCATCTTGGGTCGTTACGGTTCCATCACTAAAAGCGATCGCCTGGTCGGTGATACTCAAGGCATCCCGCATACCGCCTTCTGCGGCTCGCGCAATGATCTGTAAAGCTTCTGCTTCGTAATTGATCTCGCTAGTAGTAAGGACCGTTTCCAAATGACCCACGATGTCTTGCGTATTGATCCGTTTGAAATCAAATCGTTGGGTTCGGGAAATAATCGTTGCTGGAATCTTATGGGGCTCTGTTGTTGCCAAAATAAAGACAACATTTTTCCGTGGTTCTTCCAATGTTTTTAGTAATGCATTAAATGCGCCTGTTGACAGCATGTGCACTTCATCAATGATATAAACTTTGTATTCTGCTTGGGTCGGTGCATAGTTCGCACGATCACGAATAAAGCGAATTTCTTCTACACCGTTGTTACTTGCCGCATCGATTTCGATCACGTCTTCTTGCGTTCCTGCTGTGATTGAGCGACACATGTCACACTCATTGCAAGGCTCGCCATTGACTTGGTTCGGACAATTGATGGCTTTGGCAAAAATTTTCGCTGCACTTGTTTTCCCGGTTCCTCGAGGGCCCGTAAACAAGTAAGCATGCGAGATTTGATTTTGATCGATTGCATTTTTTAAGGTTTGGGTAATTGCTTTTTGTCCGACAACATCATCAAAACGCTGAGAACGCCAAACACGATATAATGCTTGATAGGCCATAGTTTTCCACACTCATTTCAAAATTCGCTACCTTCTATTATACGTAATATCAGCTAAAAAAACCACCGTTTGCGTGGTGGAATCTCAAAAGAAATGGAAATTTAATTCGAAGAGCCATTCCGCGCGCTTTCACTCACTATATCCTTTTATTCCTCCCTATTTTCAAGAAAAAAGACCATTCCTCTTCTCCAACTTTAGACTGATAACGTAAATCTCACCTCCTATGGTATAATGAATCTACGTTCATCTATTGTGATGAAAACAATTTAAAGGAGGACTGAAAATGGGTATTATCAAAGCGGCAACAAGCGCAATTGGCGGCGGATTAGCAGATCAATGGCTAGAGGTGATCGAGCCTGACAATATGAGCGATTCGACAGTAATGACAAAAGGTGTCAAAGTGCGGCGTAATGACAAACGCGGTTCTAACAGAAAAGGCACGGAAGATGTCATCACTGATGGGTCAGTGATCCATGTCTATCCGAATATGATGATGTTATTGGTTGATGGCGGGCGAATCATCGATTATACCGCTGAAGAAGGCTACTATACCGTCAAAAATGAATTAGCGCCTTCGATGTTGAACGGTTCATTGAAAGATGCGATTTCTGAAACCTTCGACCGCTTTAAGTTTGGCGGCGTTACACCACAAAAACAACAAGTTTTTTATATCAATCTTCAAGAAATCAAAGGAATTCGCTTCGGTACTTCATCGCCTTTGAACTATTTTGACAACTTTTATAACGCAGAACTATTCTTACGGGCGCACGGAAACTATTCCTTACGAATTACCGATCCAATTTTGTTCTATACGAATGCGATCCCAAAAAACAAAAGTCAAGTCGATATCAACGACATCAATGAGCAGTACTTAGCTGAATTTTTGACCGCCCTACAAACAGCGATCAACAAAATGTCCGCTGATGGCGAACGAATTTCTTACGTTCCATCTAAGAGCATGGAATTAAGCAAATATATGGGAACGGTTCTTGATGACAGCTGGCGAGAACTCCGCGGCATGGAAATCGTTTCTGTTGCCGTAGCGAGCATCTCTTATACGGATGATTCCGTAAAACTGATCAACATGCGGAACCAAGGGGCAATGTTAGGCGACCCTTCGATTCGTGAAGGCTATGTTCAAGGTTCGGTTGCTCGTGGTATGGAATCTGCCGGTAGCAATGCCGCTGGGGCTACGACTGGGTTTGTTGGCATGGGCATGGGGATGAATGCTGGTGGCGGTTATTTGAACCAAGCGTCACAAAACAACCAACAGCAAATGCAGCAACAGGCTTCCGCACAAACCAACGCAGATCATTGGGACTGTCCACAATGCGGCACCTCTAATACTGGTAAATTCTGCAGCAATTGCGGGACGCCAAAACCAACGAGCGATGGACCAAGCCTGAAAATGAAATGCAGCGATTGTGGTGAAGTGATCGATTTAGCCAACGGCATTCCAAAATTCTGTCCGAATTGTGGCAAACCTTTCAAAGGTGTCCCAGTAGACTAATTGAGGAGGATTGCTGATGGATGTTATCACACATAAGTGCCCCAATTGTGGGGGCGCTTTAACCTTTGAACCTGGTGATCAAAAATTTCATTGTCCATTTTGTCTGAGTATTTTTACTGAAGACGAAGTCACTGCCTTCGAAGAAAAGCAAAAAGAAGCGCAGATGGCCGATACTCCTGTCTCAGATCCTTCTGTAACGACCGAAGCCGAACCGTCCCTTCAAGAAGAAGTTAGAGAGCAAGCCGATGCACAAGCGGGGCAGATGGACCTTTTTACCTGCCCCAGCTGCGGTGCAGAAATCGTGACGGATGCAACGACGGCCGCAACCTACTGCTACTTTTGCCACAATCCTGTCGTCTTGTCAGGACGGCTTTCAGGAGAATTTTTACCTAACAAAGTCCTCCCTTTTGCCATCGAAAAGGAAGAAGCAACTGCGAAATTCTTAGAATGGGCGCAAAAGAAAAAATTTGTGCCACGGGATTTCTTCGATCAAGCACAAGTAGAGAAATTGACTGGTGTGTACTTCCCTTATTGGGTCGTCGATGCTGAGATGAATGGCTCGCTTTCAGGTATGGGTACCTCTTTGCGTATTTGGCGCGTTGGTGATATTGAATATACTGAGCACAAACAATACGATGTCTTGCGACGAGGAAAAATCAAGGTGAATGAATTGCTCAAGCATGCGCTGTCAAAAAACGTTCAGCAAAAAATGGTGACTGGCGTTCAGCCGTTTCCCCTTGAAAAAGCTGTTAATTTTCGCAGTCAATATTTAGCCGGCTTCCAAGCAGAAAAAAGAGACATTGAATACATTGATCTTTCTGACGAAGTCAAAAACGAATTATCGGGTTATGCTGAAAATCTGCTAGCAGGTACCGTCAATGGCTATACTAGTTTTAAACGCAACAATCGTTCCATCAATCTAACAAAAGAAGAAAACAACTACGTTTTGCTTCCTGTATGGCTAGTGACCTATCGAGCCGATGATGAAAACAAGAGTGCCTTTTATTATGCGATGAATGGGCAAACCGGAAAAGTCAGCGGTGTTTTACCGATTAGTTACAAGCGCTTGGGAATCGTCAGTGGCGCAATTTTCGCGGCAACGACCATCCTCGCATTGATTGGAGCGTATTTCTTATGAAAAAACTATCTTATTTGTTGTTACTGCTGGTTGGTTTTTTCTTAACCGCCCTGCCCGCCTTCGCAGCCGAAGAGACAGTCGCAGACCACGCTGGACTCTTTACCGAACAAGAGATCCAGAAGTTGAACGAAGAAGCAGAAGCGCTGAATGCAAAGATCAAAGGCGAAGTTTTTATTCAAACAACAAACAGCAATACGGGAGATATCGAGTTGTACACTGATCGATATCTTTCAAGACGGATCGGCAACGACAACAACGGTTCGGCATTGGTGATCGATATGGCGCAACGGAAATTTCACGTTTCGACTTCCGGAAATATGATCGATTATCTTACCGATTCACGTCTAGATAAGCTACTTGATGCGGTATTTGACCAGATGGCAGAGGGAAATTATTATCAAGCTGCATTGGTCTATCTGCAAAAAGCAGAGGGTTTTGTGGAAGCAGGTGTTCCTGCCGATCATTATCGTATCGATCGTGATACCGGAAAAATTACTTATTACAAAGTGATAACGCCACTAGAAATTGCTATTTGCTTAGCGATCGCGGCAGTGATCAGTATCGCTTTTTTCATCATTGTTAAATCCCGTTACCAATTAAAAATGGGCGGCTACAAATTTAACTATCTAGAAAAATCAAGTATTGATCTGACCCAAAAAGAAGATCGCTTAGTCAATTCCTTTGTCACAACCAGACGCATCCCCCGTCCTTCGAATAATGGTGGAGGCGGTGGTGGCGGTTTTTCTGGCGGCGGCGGTGGCAGTACGACCCACTCTTCTGGTGGCGGAACATTCGGCGGCGGCGGACGCAGCTTTTGATTTTTCAAGAGTTCCTTTAATCAGGAACTCTTTTTTTGTTGACAATTTTCATAAAAACATCTACCATTTAGGAAAATATAGGAAATGAGTTGATTTTATGTTTGAAATTATTAGAAACAATAAACTTTTTATCAGTTTGAGTAGTTTGCTAGTTTTTTTGACTGTCCTGACAAACCTCGCTTTCCCTTTGCTTCTACAAGAAGATCACGCACTTCGCTTTGATCATCTCGTCGGCTTATTAGCGTTCATATTAAGTATTACTTATTGCGCGCAATTCTTATTGATTGTGATGAAAGAGCGCTATGCAGCTTCGATGAATGTTCGCCATCTCTTAGAATTGTTAAAAAAAATGAAAAGGAAGAGTTATGTAGAACTCTCTGAAAAGGAGCCCACTTATCTATTAAACCGCATTTTTGGCGTTGTTGATTCCTTATACTTGTTTATTTGCGGTAGTTTTAGCGAAGCCATTCGCTGCTTTTTCTTATTGCTGATCCCACTTTTTTTGTGTTTCCAATTGCATTATTTACTGGGTTTCATTTTACTATCGCTATTTCCCATCAATGTTTTTGGGTTTCGATGGATCAATCAACAGTTGAGTATTAAGATGAAAAATATGCAAGAAGCATTTGCTCTTAGCAATAAGGAAATGTTAACAACATTGTCCCATATTGATACAATGAAGCAATGGAGTGACGCTGTTCTTGAGCAGCTGTTTTCCTCTCAATTGACATTGATGTATCAAACATTAGCAAACACCAATACTTTTGCCCAAACGACTAGTTTAGTCCTTAATGCGATCAATCAGATCGCCCAGATCGGCGTCTATTTGTTTATGATTCAAGGAATATTACAAGATGAACTGCCAACCTCTGCGTTGATTTTGATTGGCGTGCTATTACCCATTTACTTTTCTGCATTAAGTGGTTTAACGAAAATCAATCTTGATACAGCTACTCTGAGGACCAATCAACGTTTTGTTAACGAAGAATTGGCTGCTCCCGATGACCGCTGGAACCAAACGTGTGAAGCTACTCTGAGTCTTACTTTCGACCACCCTGTCGTATCCATTGGCAACCACAGCTTTTCCTTTCCCATTGAAGAAACCTTGAAACCTGGTGAACATATTTACTTGGCTGGCGCTTCAGGAAAAGGAAAATCAACGTTTTTAAAGGCAATTGCTGGCCTTTATCCATCAGAAGGAATTTCGCTTTCAACGAAGAGGAAACGCATCAAGCCAAGAAACCCTGAAACAGATAAAACCCTCTACCTTGCTCAAGACCCTACGATTCTCTCTCGGACAATTGAAGAAAATCTTGTATGGGGAAGAAAAATGACGGGAGAAGAAAAAACAATTATCGAAACCTCTGGTATTTTAGCGCCCATTTTTCAACAGCGCTCATGGACTAGCAGGCTTACGGAAAATGGTGCCGACTTGTCTGGAGGAGAAAAGCAAAGAATCGCTCTAGCTCGCATATTATTAAGTGATGCCGAAATCATTCTTTTAGACGAAGCTACCAGCAGCCTTGATGATGAAGCTGCCGAAAAGATTATGAAGTGTTTAAAAAAACATGCAGAAAAACGCATGATCATCTATACTAGTCATAAGAAAGAGGAGCAACGCTTTTGTGATCGTACAATCGCTTTGTAGGAGGAACCGATGAAAGATTATTATACCGTTGAAGAAGTCGCTGAAAAACTGGGCGTAACGACTCGAACCATCCGAAATTATCAAAAGACCAACCAACTTAAAGGGACAAAAATTGGCGGGCAGTGGCGCTTTTCTTACAAAGATGTGGCTTCGTTGATGGGCGAACCATTTGAAGATCCCCTGCTTTCTTTTGCTTCAATACGTTCAGAAAAACAGATACCCGAAAGCTTACTTGCCATTGATTTCTTTATTGAATCAGAGGAATTGCTACAACAGCAAAAAAAAATCGTTATTGATGAGTTCAATGCACTTTATTCAGGGGAAAGTCGGCGTTTTTACTTTGAAAAAATCAACCCAACGATGGCACGATTTACATTGGTCGGACCGTTGAAATATGTAACAACCTTTGGACAGTGGATCGAAACAATACTTTCTCTCCCAAAGTAATCATCTGAGCGCCTGCTTTGAATTTAAAAGAAGAGACCCAATTAGGAGAATGTCTAATCAGGTCTCTTCTTTCTTTTTTGGAAGGCTTGTTGCACTCAGATGATTTCCTTAAACACAGAGAAATCAATATTGCCGCCGGAGACCAATGCCACAGTTTTCTTTCCTCGAAGCAAATGATCGATCTGTCCGCTTAAAATCGCCGCCGTACTTAATGCACCAGCCCCTTCTGCGATGACTTTTTCCCTCAATGCTAAGTAATGGATCGCTTGTTCGATATCGGATTCTTCAACTAAGACCGTTTCATCGATACGGGTCTTTAAAACATCATAGGTCAGTTCCCCTGCCAAAGCAACATCACAGCCATCGGCGATCGTTCTACTGCGGCGATTGGCTACTAGCTTTTGCTGCCAAAGTGAGGCGATCATGCCATAAACGCCATAGGATTGAACGCCGATGATTTTGACTTCTGGACGAAGTTCTTTTAAGGCTAAAGCAATCCCAGCAATCAACCCACCACCGCCGATGGGAATAATGACATTATCAACATCTGGAAGATCCTCCAACAGTTCGATCGCAATCGTTCCTTGCCCCTCCATTACTGCACGATCATCAAAGGGAGAGACAAATACTTCGCCACTATCTTTCATGGCGTCTAGTGTCAGTTGTTTGGTTTCATCAAACGTCTCTCCTGCTAAAACGACTTGTGCGCCATAACTTCTTGTCGCCTCTATTTTTGTTTTGGCAGCCGTTAATGGCATAAAGATTCGGACATTGATCCCCAGTAACGATCCGGCGAGAGCAACACCTTGCGCATGATTTCCTGCAGAACAGGCAATGACACCGCGAAGTTTTTCTGCATCAGTCAATGACGCGAGTTTGTTATACGCCCCCCGCGCTTTAAAGGAGCCGGTACGCTGTAGATTTTCTAATTTCAAAAATATCGTGCCCTCTTTTTCTTTGCCTAAAATATTACTTGGTGCAAGTGGTGTATGGATCATGATTGGTTTCAATCGTCGATACGCAGCAGCGATCCCCAGACTGTCCGTCAACACTTCCTCAATCACAAACGTTCCCCCTTTTTTGTTTTTTTATACTCTCATTGAAGCACAGAACTTGTAGAAAAACAATCTGGGGAACTCGTACAAGCAAAGATCGGTTCCCCTTTCTTTACACGTCACTGTCACCAAATATTCTTACAGAAGAATTTTCAGAAAATAATGACATTTCTTTTCTGAAGTGCTATACTTAGAAAAATTAAAAAAGGGTGTGAACGAATGACAATCGATTGGTCAAATTTAGGGTTTTCTTATATCAAAACGCCATGGCGTTTTTTGGCAACATGGAAAGACGGTTCTTGGAATGAAGGCGAACTTACCGAGGATAATTATCTGCATATCCACGAGGGATCAACCGCTCTTCATTATGGACAGCAATGTTTTGAAGGACTAAAAGCCTACCGAAGAAAAGATGGCGGCATCAATTTGTTCCGTCCAGACGAAAATAGCAAACGGATGAACCGCAGTGCCTATCGCCTGCGTATGCCAGAGGTTCATGAGGCCTTTTTCTTAGATGCGGTAAAACAAGTAGTAAAAGCAAATCAGGAATATGTTCCGCCTTATGGCAGCGGCGCCACCTTGTATATTCGTCCTCTATTGATTGGCGTCGGAGAAAATATCGGTGTCAGCCCAGCACCAGAGTATATTTTTACGGTTTTTTGTATGCCGGTCGGACCTTACTTTAAGGGCGGATTGACACCAACCAATTTCATTGTTTCTGATTATGATCGCGCGGCACCAAATGGTACTGGCGCAGCCAAAGTTGGTGGAAATTATGCGGCGAGTTTGTTACCTGGATACGAAGCCCATCAACGGAAATTTTCCGATTGCATCTACCTTGATCCAGAAACGCATACCAAAATCGAAGAAGTCGGTTCTGCCAACTTTTTCGGGATCACGGCTGCTAATGAATTTGTGACACCAAAATCTCCTTCTATTTTACCAAGTATCACAAAATATTCATTGCTGCATCTAGCGCAACATTCATTAGGATTAACCCCTGTGGAAGGTGATGTTTATCTCAATGAGCTGGATCGTTTTGTCGAAGCGGGTGCCTGCGGAACAGCTGCTGTTATTTCCCCGATCGGCGGGATCCAAAACGGCGAGGATTTCCATGTGTTCTATAGCGAAACGGAAGTTGGTCCACAAACAAAAGCATTGTATCACCAATTGACCGGCATTCAATTCGGCGATATTTCGGCACCAACCGGTTGGATCTTTGATGTTCCATTGGATTAAGCGAACCGGGCTACATCCTCTTCAACCGAACGATCACTACGGACCGTTCGGTTTTTCTCTTTCTATCGATCAATTTATCATCACTGCATCAGAATTGATTGCCACAACTCTTTTGACTTGTTACAATCATAGCAAAGGGAGGCGTAATGATGGGCAAACGATTCGGCTATTCTTTGCTAGCAACAGCCTTGTATTTGGTGGTTTCCAATATTGGTAATCTCGTTTTTGGTATTAACCGCAGCTTTAGTTGGACCACAACGTTGTGGGAAGCATTTTTCTTTTTTATTTTCGTGTTCTTATTCCAACAATTTCGAAAAAAATAAGCAGCGATCCTCGCTCATAAAAAAACGAGGATCGCTGCTTATTACTTTTTAGGAATCTCAGCCTCTAACAAAAAAAGCGCCAAACCCCTTCATACGAAAGGATTTGACACTAAGAAAAATTATTTAACTGTTACTGAAGCGCCAACTTCTTCTAAAGCTGCTTTCAATGCTTCAGCTTCGTCTTTAGAGATGCCTTCTTTAACTGCTGAAGGAGCTCCGTCAACGACTGCTTTCGCTTCTTTCAAGCCTAAGCCAGTTGCTTCACGAACTGCTTTGATAACTTTAACTTTTTGATCGCCAGCTGCAGTCAATTCTACAGTGAATTCAGTTTGTTCTTCAGCAGCACCAGCATCGCCAGCTCCACCAGCTACAGCTACAGGAGCTGCAGCAGATACGCCAAATTCTTCTTCGATAGCTTTAATTAAATCGTTTAATTCTAAGATTGTCGCGCCTTTTAGCTCTTCGACAATGTTTTCAATGTTCAATGCCATTTTGTTTTCCTCCATTTAAGTAAGTAGTTTAGTTTTTAATACTGAAAAATTATGCGGCAATTATGCTGCATCTTCTTCTTTTTCTGCCACTGCTTTGACAGCGTAAGCCACGTTGCGGATAGGTGCTTGTAGCACAGATAGCAACATAGAAAGAAGTCCTTCGCGGTTTGGCAATTTCGCCAATGCAGTAATTTCTTCCAATGAAGAAACTTTGCCTTCGATGATACCGCCTTTGATTTCTAAAGCTTTTGCGTCTTTTGCGAAATCGTTAATGATTTTTGCAGGTGCAACAACGTCTTCGTTACTGAATGCTACGGCAGTAGGGCCAGTGAATACTTCACCTAAACCTTCTAGACCAGCTTTTTCAGCAGCACGAGAAAGAATTGAGTTTTTGATAACTTTCATCTCAACGTTTGCATCACGCAATTGTTTACGTAAGCGAGTTACTTCATCAACAGTTAGTCCACGGTAGTCAACAACGACTACAGATGCGGCTGCAGAGAATTTTGCACTCACTTCATCAACGATCGCGGATTTTTTAGCGATAGCTGCTTCACTCATTTATATTTCACCTCCTGATTTTGATGGAAGAGTTTCTTCGAAACAAACTGTTCCTTTGTCCTATAAAGGACAATAAAAAAACTCTATGCCACCGTAGACATAGAGGGACTATTGAAGATTCTCAATAAACGTCCTCGGTAGGAAATTAAGGCAAATGCCACCTACTGTCTTCGGTACAGTTAAACTTTTAACCTTGACTACCTTACCACAGATAAGGTAGTCAAGTCAATAAAAGTTTTGAATTTTTGTATTAAATTAGAAAGAAGCTTGTTCTACATGGATCCCAGGACCAAATGTTGTTGTAACTGAGATATTTTTCATGTATTGCCCTTTTGCTGCTGAAGGCTTAGCTTTCAACAATGTTTCATGGATCGTTTTGAAGTTTTCAATCAATTTGTCATCTTCAAAAGAAACTTTTCCGATTGGTACGTGGATGTTCCCAGCTTTGTCAACACGGTAAGTAACTTTACCAGCTTTTACTTCGTTAACTGCTTTTGTTACGTCCATTGTTACTGTACCAGTTTTAGGGTTAGGCATCAAACCTTTAGGGCCTAATACACGACCTAATTTACCAACAGTAGCCATCATGTCAGGCGTTGCAACAACAACGTCAAAATCGAACCAGCCACCTTGGATTTTTTGAACCATATCGTCGTCACCAACGAAATCAGCACCAGCTGCTTCTGCTTCTTTGGCTTTATCGCCTTTAGCAAAAACTAAAACTGTTTGTGTTTTACCAGTACCGTTTGGTAATACAACCGCGCCACGGATTTGTTGATCCGCTTTTTTAGGGTCTACGTTTAATTTGTAAGCAACTTCAACCGTTGCGTCGAATTTTGCAATATTTGTTTCTTTTGCCAAAGCTACTGCTTCTTCAACTGAATAAGCTTTTGTAGCATCAACTTTTTTCAATGCTTCTTGCATTTTTTTGCTTTTTTTAGCCATTTTGTTTCCTCCTTGATGTGGTTATAACGGTAGAACCTCCCACGTGTCCCATATTTTTCAATATGAAGCCGACTGAGAAGCTACTTCCTTAGGGCTGTAATTATTCTACAGTGATCCCCATGCTTCGTGCAGTTCCTTCAACCATGCGCATTGCTGCTTCAACGTCAGCTGCGTTTAGGTCTTCCATTTTCAATTCAGCGATTTCTTTTACTTGATCGCGTGAAACTTTTGCAACTTTTGTTTTGTTTGGTTCGCCTGAACCTTTTTCAACGTTTGCTGCTTTTTTCAACAATACTGCTGCTGGTGGTGTTTTTGTAACGAACGTAAATGAACGGTCTTCGTATACAGAGATCACTACTGGAATGATCAAACCTGCTTGATCAGCTGTACGAGCATTGAATTCTTTAGTGAATCCCATGATGTTGATACCCGCTTGACCTAGCGCAGGACCTACCGGCGGAGCTGGTGTTGCTTTACCTGCAGGAATTTGCAATTTAACGATTTTTTCTACTTTTTTTGCCACGAGACATACCTCCTTGAGTCCGTGATGTGGTTAATTGGAGATCCAAATTTCTCCTCCCACTTTGGTGATTCATGTGCACACACAAAAAACGTGTGACGAAAGCACACTGGAATATTATAGCATCTTTATGGAATAATTCAAGGTTTTTCAGCTGATTTTTTTGAAAAAATGCTCACCAGCGCTTTTCGTTAGTCCATCGCTAAAAAAAGAAATAAAAATCACTTGCTTTTGGTCTGCTTTTTTCATTCTCTCATTTTTTTATGCTACACTACTACTGGAATTCTTCCCTATTCGTTTACTACTATCGAGGTGAAAAAAATGGAACAATTAAAATACCGCAGTGTATTTGACATAATCGGACCCATCATGGTGGGTCCCAGCAGTTCTCATACCGCCGGTGCTGCCCGGATCGGAAAAATCGTTCGCAGTATTTTTGGCGAACAGCCAGACAGTGTAGATATCCTGTTGTATGAATCGTTTGCTAAAACCTATCGCGGTCATGGAACCGATATTGCGTTAGTTGGCGGTCTCTTAGGCATGGAGCCAGATGATGCTCGCCTAGCGGACTCTTTAAAAATCGCTTATGAGAAAGGGATCGAAGTCTTATTCGTCCCTAAAAAAGAAAAAGCGGAACATCCGAATATGGTCAAGATGATTTTGACAAAAGGTAGCCACAAACTATCTGTCACTGGCATCTCGATCGGTGGTGGCAACATTCAAATCTCAGAGCTTAACGGCTTCAAAATTTCTCTGACACTGGGTACCCCTACTTATGTGATCGTCCATCAAGATGTTCCGGGAATGATTGCGAAAGTAACCAATTTACTATCAGAGGCTCAAATCAATATCGGTACGATGACCGTTACGAGAGAAGCTGTCGGTGATAAAGCAATCATGATCATCGAAGTCGATCAGCGCAATGATCAGCTGGCGCAACAAATCAAAGTTTTGCCGCACGTTTACAGCGCTGCGTATTTTGATTAAAGGAGATAAGCACATGTTCTATACAATAGAAGAGTTAGTAATAGAAAGTAAAAATTATCCTTCCGTTGCAGAGATGATGATTGCGATCGAAGCAGAAAATACTGGTCGTAGTCGCGAACAAATCCTTGCAATCATGGAAAAGAATTTAGTTGTTATGGAACAATCAGTCGCTGAAGGTGTCGCTGGTGTAAAATCGGTGACGGGATTGACCGGCGGCGATGCGACTCGCATGAACGACTACCTTGCTGCCGGTGATTTTTTAAGCGGAGAAACCATTCTACAAGCGGTCCAAAATGCCATTGCAGTCAACGAAGTCAATGCGAAAATGGGCTTGATCTGTGCAACACCGACTGCCGGTAGTGCGGGTGTTGTTTCTGGTGTATTGATGGCCGTACGTGAGCGTTTGGCACTGACTCGAGCGCAACAAGTCGACTTTTTGTTTACAGCCGGCGCCTTTGGCCTGGTGATTGCCAACAATGCCTCGATTTCCGGTGCCGAAGGCGGTTGTCAAGCAGAGATCGGTTCTGCTAGCGCAATGGCAGCGGCGGCTTTGGTTTGTGCAAAAGGTGGCACCCCCCACCAAGCGGCTCAAGCGGTGGCGATCACCCTCAAGAATATGATGGGCTTGATTTGTGACCCTGTCGCGGGCTTAGTCGAGGTCCCCTGCGTGAAGCGCAATGCCCTGGGATCTTCCCAGGCCTTTATCTCTGCCGACATGGCATTAGCAGGAATCGAAAGTGTCATCCCACCTGATGAAGTGGTCTTAGCGATGTATCAAGTCGGACGACAAATGCCTAGCATTTTCAAGGAAACGGCTGAAGGTGGTCTAGCCATGACGCCGACTGCCCAACGCCTACAGGCAGAAATCTTAGAAGCCAATCGTTGATGTTTTTTTA
Organism: Enterococcus sp. AZ188; assembly: GCF_050544075.1. Classification (NCBI taxonomy): domain Bacteria; kingdom Bacillati; phylum Bacillota; class Bacilli; order Lactobacillales; family Enterococcaceae; genus Enterococcus; species Enterococcus sp. AZ188. The sequence continues at coordinate 1,353,335 of NZ_CP172943.1, read as the reverse complement.
GAAATGAACACGAATAAAAACCAACCAAGAACAACCAATCGTTGCTTGTTCTTGGTTGGTTTTCATTTTCCCATTATTTCCAACGACGAAAAGGCAAGCACTCCCTACTTGTTAAACAAGTAACAAATGACATTGGCGGTTTTTCTACTCCTACTCGCTTACCCTATAGTGTTTCTTTTGGGCAACGGGTTTTAATACCTTCACAGGCTCGGAAAATTTAGGTTTTCCTTCTGTTTGATCCAATGGGACCAATGGCTGCTCGCTTTCTTGTGCTTTCAAGTCCATTTGTGGTTTTTCATCCTTGGTAGCTTGCGCCTGATCGGCTGATTTTTGCCAAAGCTGTTTGCTGAGATCCAATAAGGGAATGATCATCATGGCGACTAGCCCGCCAGAAAAACCATTGTTATACAGATTCAAACCTCCATGTAAGAAATCAATATTCAGTACCATTGAGGCGTGCACAAAACCGACCACCAAGCCGCCTTTCCAGCCATAGGCATTTGTTACTGCACAGAGCATCATCGCAAAAATCGCTGACGTGACTGTAACCGTCTCGTTGATGGTGTATACGCTCAATAGATTGGCAATCGTCACCCCTGCCAATAAAGGCAGCGAGTTAAAGACATGAGAGCCACAAGCAGAAAAGCCGATGACGCAAAAGATCGCACCGATAACTGGTCCATTTAAAACCGCACCAATACTGACGACATATGCCACAAGCAAAAACGTCATCAATCCCATGTTGATCATCGTATTATAAACGCCGGTATCACGTAAGATATCTCGTTCGATTTTGCCACTATGAGACCAAATCGCTCGCATATTCAATCGTTTTTTCTTGATTGCCATCAGTGACCCATAGCCTACGAACACACTTCCTAAAACCAGCATCATGAGAATCAAACGCGGCTGCTGTTCTTGCGACACCAATGTTCTTAGCTCAATCGTTAGGCCAAACATCCGACAGATAGCGGCGACTAATGTACACAACATTCCTGAAGTGAATCCAGCACTGTATAAACTGACGCTTTGAAATAGTCCTTGAAAATATAAGGCCATGGGAACCATCAAAAAACCGGTAAAAATTCCAATACCGTACCCCATCACCAAGCTAAAATAAGGCGGTAGTGAGTCATTGAATGCAAAATAGCTGACGATTGGAGAAACCGACGATCCATACAAGGCAATCAACAGAAATTTTTTCAATGGTTCATTCATAAAATACGAATACAGACGGACGCCTAAAAATATCGGGATAAAATTTAGTAGATTTTTCCCAAAAAAACCATACCCAGTCACCATAAAGATAGCAGACACCGCGCCTCCTGTAATCGGCACCCGATAATGATAGCAAATCGAGATCGCTACAAACGTCATCAAACTGCTGTTTAATAAAGCCGACCCTACAGAAGTCATAGCAATATAATCTGTCACAAGATGACTTTCCGAAAATAAAATCAACTTGAGCTCTTCGACTGCCACCCTTGGATCGAAAAACAACATGGCAAAGAAAAACAGCAGCAAATTAAAAAGAAACAACAAGCTATACCCATTATGTACAGAGATCATCCCTTTAGTATGGGGATGAAAATCATTGTGAAACTTTACTCTAAAAAAAGCAAATAATTTTGACATAAGACCCCTTCCTCTTATAAAGCGCTTACTCATTTTGAGAAAAAAAAGTGGGCCAACGAATTGGTCCACTTTATTCTCATTACTGTTATTTTACCGTAAATGAGCCGTTCATGCTAGTCTATCCGGCAGTTAAATTTTATCTACTTGCTCAAAATCAAGTTCTGTACTCGTTTCACGACCGAACATATCGATGTTCACTTTTAGTTTTTGTTTTTCTTCATCGATTTCTGCTACTTGACCTTCTAAACCAGAGAACGCACCTTCGATGATCTTGACGGTTTCGCCAATTTCTACTTCCAGTTCAACTGTCCGAGTACTCATACCGATCGAACGTAAAATTGAATTGATTTCTTCTTGTAATAAAGGCGCTGGCTTGCTTCCTGCACCATGGGAACCAACGAAACCTGTTACCCCAGGAGTATTACGTACAACGTACCAAGATTCATCCGTCATGACCATTTCAACTAATACATAGCCAGGAAATGTTTTATGAACGATTTCTTTGGTTTTGCCGTTTTTTTCTTCTGTTTCTACTTCTTCGGGAACGACGACACGGAAAATATAATCACCCATCCCCATGCTTTGTGCACGTGACTCTAGGTTCGCTTTTACTTTGTTTTCATAGCCAGAATACGTATGCAGTACATACCAATTTTTTTCAAAAGATTCCATTTTTTTCGGACTCCCCATCTTTTTTGTAAAATAAAAAAACCTCAGCTGCACCGAAGTTTTTCCTCAAAGCGATTATAGCACGATTTGTGATAAATGACTAGCGCTATCAGTAAGAAGTGTTACTTTAGGATCCAATTGAAGACCGTTTGAATCAGTGTGTCCATCACAAAGAACATCAATGCAAAAATAATGGTTGTTTGAATCACCACAAATGTATCTTTGCGTAATTGTTTTTTTGATGGCCAAGAAACGTTTTTCATTTCTTCAACAACATTTTTCAAAAATTTCATTCGATTCCCTCCTTACTTCGTTTCACGATGCAAAGTATATTGATTGCAATACTTGCAAAATTTGTTGATTTCAAGGCGTTCGCCTTTTTTACCTTCACTGACTGATTTTGAATAGTTGCGGGATCCGCAGACAGAACAAGCCAAAGCAGCTTTTTTCGTTGCCATCTTAGTGTCCTCCCCCTTTTTATAAAGTTTTCCAACACTAAAAATACCATTTATTTAAGATTGTGTCAATTTTTGATTTTCTGTCGTATAAATATAGTTTCTGCTGATTTTGTGGTATGATAATGGTGTTAAATGGGTATTTGGGAGGGAGAATTATGTTATTAAAAACAATGGTTTACAAAAAACGCGATTTAACAACGGTAAAGGAAACAGCTACCTTAGAAGAAGCGCTGGCAATTTTAGAAGAGTCTGGTTATCGTTGTGTGCCTATCCTAGATGAATCAGGAAAGATTTTTAGAGGAAATATTTATAAAATGCACATCTATCGCCATAAAGCAAATGGCGGTGACATGACTTTACCCGTCACCTATCTGCTAAAAAATGCGACGAAGTTCATTTATGTCAACTCTTCATTTTTTAAGGTTTTCTTCACAATCAAAGAATTGCCTTATATTGCGGTACTAGATGAAAACAATCAATTTTACGGCATCTTGACTCATAGTTCCTTATTGAATATGTTATCACAATCATGGAGCGTCGAACAAGGAAGCTATGTGTTGACGATCGCATCAACAGGACAACAAGGCGACTTAGCGGTTATCTCAAAAATAATCGCAAAATACAGCAGTATCGCTAGCTGTATCACTCTCGACATCGGTAAAGACGAATTTATTCGTCGTACGATGATCACTTTACCAGCAAACACATCAAAAGAATTATGCGACAAGATCGTTGCGCAACTAGAAGCGAAAAACTTCAAAGTTGTGGAGATCGAAGACTTAAAAGCAGAATAAAATAAAAGATCATTCCTTCATTTCTTAGGAATGATCTTTTTTCTTGTTTTTTGAGAACCATCAAAGCAAAAAACAAGCTTTTTTTACACGCGCTTATCGAAGCGAACGGCACGATTGATGATATACATCACCGGTGCCGTAATCGTCATTACAATAAATTCACTCAATGCCGTTGTTGCAAATGTTGGCCAGAAAGGCAATGCTAAGGTGATATTTAGCATAATCGCAATCAGGAACATACTTAATGAAAAAACAATGGTATTAAATGCCAGTCTTACGAAAACATTTGGAATCTTCTTATATACCAATGCAGTTGCTCCTAAAGCCAAGAAGCTTCCGAAACCGCCGAATACGACATCCAAGATCCCCATTCCAAAGAACATGTTATACACTATAACCCCGCCAACGACACCCCACATCAATTTTCTGTTGAAAACGACCAAGTGATTCAATCCTTCAGATATCCTAAATTGAATCGCTCCTGAAGCAACGGGTGAGACTAGAACCGTTACAGCAACATAAAGTGCCATAATGATCCCATTGGCTGCGACGGCACGCAAACGTTGATTGGTTAGATTTGTTGATTTTTCCATTTGATCCCTACTTTCTCCGAGTTTTGATTACGCGGGATGGTTGATGAACCGCGGTGCGCTTCGCACAAGTACTTATTATACACATTAATAGCCATATATCAATGTTAAACCGGCCATTTAATCATCAAATCATCTCGAAATCACCTGACAAAACTTTATGCAGATGGAATTGCTCCCTCTATTCCTTCATCCGTTGATTCAAAGAAACACTTCGCAGCTTTCATTTTCTAGCCCTATTCGACTATCAATGAATCATCCATCGTCAGATTTCCTAATGGCTTGTGATTCAATCTTTACCCTTGAAAGAGAGGGGAAAAATATTATTTTTACGCCTACCGAAGAAATGAACGATGAAGATGGTGGCTTTGTGTTGAAACCTCGCTAAATCAAGGCGCATCTCGTGATGAAAGGTTAAGTGCTGAATTACTTTAAGATTCGTCGGATCTACGCACAGAAATCATCTTGAATACGTAAAACATCCCTTTTCGCTAACGGAAAGGGATGTTTAGAATGAATCAGACGATTCAGTTACTTTTTGATCAAAAATAGCTCTCTTCTCGTTGCCTCGTTACCTTTTTGGTAAAGCAATTTCTCATAGTTGTTTACTCAGCGAATGCCTGCCACACCTCTATTTAGCTGGTCGAAAGCCCGCTTTGTAGGCTTCCACCTCTGTCTTGAACATCCGAATTGGACTGGTCGTTTTATTATAATATTGACTCCCCGGTATATGATAAATCTTTTGTTTGGAGCCTTTGATCAGCCCTTTGCCCCGTTTGTCTACATATTTTTTCAGTCCATCTCTAAATGCATCATTCGTCGTTCCAGGTGCTTTCCCACCTTTTTTCACCAGTTTGACCTGGATTGCTTCCAATTGAAAACCAAAGCCAGACGTTCCTGAAGACTGTCCGTTTTTCGCCCACCCCATCCAGCCAAATTGTTGTGCATTGACTCGATAATAGACATCGTAATACTTAGCGATCTCACCGGTGAGTTTGATTTGGATCGCCTCCAACCGTTGTCCTTTTCCACTTGTACCAGACAGAGTCCCATTTTTTCTAAACGATTTTTCCCATCCTTGTTTCTGAATGGAGGTTTTATATTCAATATTCCCTTTGTATTTTTCGTTAGTAATTTTTATCTTGATTGCTTCAAGTCGCTTGGCTTTCCCTGTGGTCCCTGACGTCTGACCGTTTGTTTTCCATGATTGCCACCCTTGAGACTGGATATTTGTTTGATAGCTCACACTTGGTGAAGATGCAGCAAAAACTGTCATCGGAAAAACAACAAAGCCAAGTAAAAGAACAAATAGTATGAACACTTTTTTCATTTTAAACCCTCCTTATTTTGATTATCTCAATATAATATCTAAAAAACAAACTTTTTATGAACAATAAATATTTTTTTATCAAAACACTTATTTAAACGTTGAACAGACTGAGAAATAAAAAAAGGAGTCTTAAGCGATGGCAACGAAAGTCAATTCATTTAGGGTTGGGGTCACTTATTGTATTCCTTTCAACACTCAAAGTTGAAAATTGCATGGTATCAAGCTAGCTTCTCGACGACTGATAAAATTTGCCTGTCAACGTACGATGAAAGAATCGTTGTTCATTTTTCTGAAAATCTAAGCAATTGACCGTCTGCAATGTGGTATAATCGACTTCGTTGAAATTTATTTTGAGAGGATGGCATGATTGAACTTATTTGGATTGACCTTTGGCTTAAGAAATGTAAAAACTGGAATCAGTGTATTCCTCTGTATTTTGGTTAGTGTTCTTTTGAATCGTGAAACCTACGTCGTATCAACGATCACAGCTGTTTTCACATTAAGAGAAGATCATGAGAATACCGTCAAATACGGGAAACATCGGATTGCCGGTAACAGCTTCGGCGCAATCGCTTCTGTATTTTGTATTGCGATATTTAACTTTTTCGGACATTCGTCCTTTATTCAAATGATTGCAATCCCTTTAGTGATCATGTTAATGATCGCTTTATTGGTCAAATTTGATTACTCCGAGGGAACAGTTGGTGCTTGTGCCACACTATTGACGATTTTATTTATGATTCCTCAAACTGAATCTTACTTGTATGCTTTTAATCGAATTGTTGATAGTTTTATCGGCATGACGATTGCAATATTGGTGAACCGCTTTTTTCCATTTCCGAATAAAAGTACCGCAGGGACGAAGACGACAACAAATGAGAGTGATTCATTTTAAAAATGAAAAAGAAAAAAACCATCTCAAAACAGCTTTGAGATGGCTTTTTAAGAATGGATCAGTTACTGAAAAGAACTTGTTGGTCTTCAATTAATGGATAAGAAATCGGTACATTACCTTCCAAATCTTCTTTATTCATATCAACTGCAACGATTTGACTATTTTCATACGTACGATAGTAATAGATTCCTTTATCTGTATTGCAGCAAGAAGAATAAATCGTGTACTCATAGCGCTCATTGCCTATGTCACAAAGTCCTTTTTGTTGCTCAACCGAACCTAAAATATGGAAGAACTGACTAATGCTTTCGGATTCAGATTCTCCAGAAACGGAATTCAATCGGGTAAAAGCTACTTTGACAAAGCGAGACATCGAAGAAAGATCTCCTGGCAGACCTAAGCCGCCCATTCCACGACTATATTCATCAAAATCCACCTTGTCAGAAAAATGAGTTTCCGGAGTTTTCGATGATAACACACGGTAATTATTCAAATTGAACAATTGATAGTCAAATGGTGGATTATTTGTCAAAACTCCCACCGGATTTTCATGAATATGAAGGCCATCACTCATACTTTCCACAACGATGGCACTTTTTTTATCAGCAATCATCCAATGCAAAGGCGATAGAGGCAAATCTTCACTAAAATTGATCCGAACGAGATTGACATTGGCTAATAGCCCTTTTACCTCTTCGACAGTAGCGCATTGTCCTAAGAGCCATGGGATGAACTCAAAAGGCGTAACATTCTCTTTTCCTTCTTGAAATTCATTGTAGACAGCATTTTCTGGAAAATTCAATCCAGCGATACCTAAACCTTTTTCATTGACCGCATCATAATACAGTGGATACTCAGCGACACCAGCAGCAATCCCAATCATTGCGTAATGGTGATCTATTTCACTTACTTTGCGAAATTTGAATGGATAATTTCTCGGAGTAATGGTCACTACTTCTTTATAAGAAACATCATAATCAAAATTTCTGCCAAAATAATGATCTTTCGTTACATAAGTTAACGCAGTACACATAATACTTCCTCCTAAAATAAGTTTTTTACACTTCTAATTTACTCCTATCGCTTTTTTTTAACAAGGAAAAAGCAATAAATAATAATAAAAAAATAATTAGATATATTATAGTTATTTTAATATCTTTTCTCCATAAAATGCAAACCTTTTGAATTTTTACACAAAATAAAAAAACGCTTTTTTTATCACTATTTATAACAATATGCATAAACATAGTTAAATAATGGTTAAAATAACCAGATACTTCTTTATTCGTGAGGCTTTTCAAGGTAAAATAAATAAAGTATCTAAAAAAGAAAGGATATGTTCTTTTTTAGATACAAAAAAATATTTCTTCATAAATTATAATATAAGCAAAATATTACAATTTATTTTGAAAAAAAGGGGTTTAAAAATGAAAAAGATTTTATTTGGTTTTGTACTAGTATCCACTTTATTCCTGGCTGGTTGCTCTAGTGAAGATGTGGAAAGTGATACTGTCGAATCGTCACAACAAACAACTGAAACAACAATGGAAAGCTCCGAAGATTCTGAGGATGTCGCTGCTTCTGAAGAAGAAGAGATTGAAACTAATGAGAGCTCAGAAGAAGAAATTGACAGCCAAGCGAATGAGCAAGCTTCTGATGAATTGGAAGCACAACTTGAAAAATTATCTGATACGTACGCTGATCTGATCGCAGAAGTTGAAGGGTATATTGCCAATCCTGAAACTTATGATTTGTCCGCTTACACTTCTGTTATGCGTAGCTACACTGATTTGATGAGAGAATTTCAAACAACCACTGAGACAATTGAAGCGGCTGATCTAGGTGACGGCTGGGCTTACTACGATATCTATATGGATATTTTAGAAGAATCTGTGAAACTAACTGAAGCCTTCGCCAATCTACCAGAAATGCAGCAATAACTAAAGGAGCTCTCCTATGAAAAAAGTACTAATTAAGCTAGTACGGATTTTATGTGTGATCACAATAATCCTTAACATACTAGGCACCTCTGCTTTGTTTTATCTTGCCCATACTCAAAATTTACTGGGATTTATGTTTCAAACATGGCAAAATAATCCGTTTAATTTTAGTAATTACGATGTGCTGATAATCAATAATGCGATTATATTTTTAGTGGTTCCAATTTTGATTTTAATTTTTGTGAAAAATCCAAAAAAAGAATGACTGCTACTTTCTAAAAGACATAAAAGCAAAATCGAATGAAAACTCGGTTTTGCTTTTCCTTTATCTTTTATTTAAACTATTTAAATTTATCTAAAAGACAACTACCAAATCATGTAAGCGATTGCCAAAAGAGAAAAATGTGCTATACTATAAGTGTAAGGAGCAAGGATTCCCAGTAAAGCAGACGAAGCAGGTTCTGCAAGAAAAGAATTGTTGTCAACTTAGAATAAAAGACAAAGGATGTGGGAATTTGAGTTACTCCTTACTAATTGAATAGGATTCGGCGATGGGCATCATTACCTGAGGATCAAAGTGGACATAAGAACCTTTGAAAACCCAGAAAGCACAATCGTCGAATCTATTTTTTTGCTCTTTTTTCAGGCATCGTCTCCCCGCCTTCTGTCGAAACATGCTATAATTAACCGCATTGAACGAAAAAACGATATGGAGCTATTCATAAAATGAACTATTATTATCACTTCCTCGTAAACCCTGCTTCAGGTAGTGGACGAGGAAAAAAAGCGGCGGAACGTGTGCAAAGAATCGTAAAAAAACATCGTTTCCCCCATCAAATCTACCTAACCAAATCACCCGGCGACGAACGGTACATCACCAGAAAACTCTTAAAAGAACGCCTTTTGCCTTGGGATGATGTCTATTTAGAAAATGGCGAGATGCTTTATCCATTATTGGTGGTTATCGGCGGTGATGGAACGCTGCACCAAGTAGTATCAGAGTTACAACTTGAACAACAACAAATTCCCGTTGCTTACATCCCCGCTGGCTCGGGAAACGATTTTGCGCGAAGTATCGATCTGCCACGAGAGCCGGAAAAAGCGTTTTGGAAAATTGCCGGTACTACTAAGCCCCAAGAATTGGCCATTATCCGCTATGAAGAGCAGATCCAAGAGGAAAACGGCATCGCTCTTAATAATGTGGGTATTGGTCTTGATGCGGCAATCGTCTATACCACCAATCACTCTGTGGCAAAAAGCAGTCTTAATAAGTTCAACCTCGGCTCCTTTTCCTATATCGCTGCAATTATCCGCGTTTTGTTTCTTCAAAGAGGTTTTCCGATCTTAGTCGAGTGTAATGGGCAACAATTCAGTTATAAAAAAGCTTTTTTGTGCACCACGACCAATCATCCTTACTTTGGCGGCGGTGTTGCAATCGCCCCAACCGCTTCAGTCAGAGAGAAAAAGTTTGATTTCGTACTCGTTGAGCGTGTGTCGATTTTCAAGATTTTCTGGCTGATCGGTTTACTGATGCGTAAGAAACACATGAATTCACGCTACTTTCATCATCTCTCCACGTCGAAGCTGAGAATTATCTCTACCGTGCCCCAACATGGACAAGAAGATGGCGAAGAAATGGGCCAACGTCCCTTTGATATTACCTTTACTACTGCCAATCAATTATTTTGGTGCCCATAAAGAAAACGATACAAATCAGCAACGATTTGTATCGTTTTTTTCTGTGTACCTGTTAGTTTTTCGCTGAGTTGTACTGCCAACGAGGACTGCCTTCTTTTCCCAAAACAAAATGAATCATTGAAAATACTGCTGCAAATGCAACCAAGACAAAGCCATTGAACCAAAACGATTCAGTAAACCCTTGATTGTACGTGAGGGTCTCGCTAATCAAGGTATTGTTTTGAACAAACCAATACGTTGGTGTAAACGCCGCGATTTTATTGACGATATCTGGCAGGAAATTAGCTGATACAAAGACACCACCGATAAAACAGCTGCCGGTTATAAAGATATTGCTGATCCCGCCGATTGCTTCTGAATTTTTCACCAGGGAAGTGACACACGCCGAGACGCTGATGACTGGTAATAAAAACAAGAACGTGTTCAAAATGTGGTACCAAGCTGCTGTATCCCAAGACGTGCGGATCACTAATAACACCATCAGTAATAAAAAGCCGAAAGTTAAGAGCAGCGAATAACTGATCAAGCTTAACAGGATTTTCCGCTGTAAGACACGTTTAGCAAGAGGGGCGCTCTGGTTTCGCTTGCTGATTGCTTTGCGATTAAAGGCCATATTGATCACGCCAAACCCGCTAAATATTGATAGAAAGAGACCATATGACAATAAATTAAAGGTCATGCCTGTTAACATTTTTTTCATTCGTTGACTATATTCTGTACTGAGTTCAACTTGCCCAGTGACGGCTAGCGCTGTTTGTGCTTGTTCTATCGCCTCACTAACTGTTTTACCTTCTTCTTTAAAAAGCAAAAGCGTCTGTAAGTACGTGTTCACTTGCTGGGTGACAATGGTTTTAGAGAAAGCATCTGGCCGGCTTTGAATCTCGATTGCTGGCATCTGGCCGGCCTCCACCTGTTCCTTGAAATCTACTGGTAAATGCAAGACGATGTTTATGCGATTAAAATAAAGGGCATCATCAATTTCTTTTTGTGAGGTACCCTCCAAAGTGACCAAGGTCTGCTTCTCCTTCAAGTAGTCCCGAAGACCGTCAACGACTGGCGACTCCTCTTCACTGATCAAAGCAATGTTGGCTTCTTGTAAAGAGGTGTTTTCGACGTCGATGCTTTGTGCATAAAAGAATGTAACTCCCACAGTGATCAGTACTCCAATTAGTAAGTTCGACTTATTGGCCTTCAGTAAAGTCCAAATCGTTTTATAAAGCGTCATAGCGCACCCCTCTTTCGATCCAAGTATTTCCAATTGCGAAAAGGACGATAAAGCCAGTCAACCATAAAAGATTGGTATAAAAGCTAGCCAGATCTGTATAGTAGTATAATTGATAGAGACTTTCACTGATCAAATTGACGAGATTTATTTGCCCCAGTATCGGCACATGTAGATCAAGCCAATACTTGATTTGTTCCGAGCCCATCATCCCGGCAAAAAAGCTCATCGCCATCGTCACGGAAATCAAAATGCCATCCTTTTGCACCAGATTCATTTTTGGCGTCAGATTTCCAATCAATGTTCCTAGCAAAATCGCACACAATGATCCCAACGCGGCAACCAGTAGTAGCCACTGCCATCGTTCACCAAAGTCTACTTGATAGACAAAACGAAAAACCGCTAAAATAATGTAGACTTCTACTAACACAATCGTAAAACTCGCCGCTAAATTCGCACTTGAAACCAATGTGCGTTTTCTTGGTATCAAGGAAAGCCGAATCCCATTCGCGGATTGATTGGCTTGCTGATCCTGAACATTGCGAACACCCCACATCGTCCCATAGAGGATCGCCATCCCAATCAAAGTAAAGAAATAAAAACTTTTAACACTCATGTCACGATCAGCATTCACTTCTTGAAAAGTCGCTTCCTGTTCAAACGCGGCCATAATTGGTGCAAGATCAAGCGTTTCAAGTTCTGCTGCTTTACTAGAAATAATCGCTGTACGTTGTAAAAATTGATCCATTACATTTTTCATCAACGTCTGACTCATGCCCGCTTGCCCCACATGGAGTGAAATCGTTTCGTCAGCTATCAGATAAAACCCAGCTAAATCACCCACATTCAGCTCTTCAACTGCCTCTGCTTCTGATAGTTCCTTAAGGTCAAATAATGGTTTTTCATTGATTTCCACTTGTTCAAGGACCGCGGAAAAATTTTCCGAAAGCGCTGATTGATCCCCGTTTTTTACGATTCCCGTCGTGATTGTCTCTAAATTTCCTGCTTGATCGATCTCCCCAAAGGCCGCCATAAACATTAGGCCTAAGAGAATGGGAAACGCCAACGTCCAAAACAGCATGGATTTATTTCGCAACAGCACTTTTGTGCGATATTTGTAAAAATGCCAAAACATGTTTTCCCCTCCTTTAGTCTCTCAATTCCTTGCCCGTGATCTCTAAAAAGACATCATTTAAGGTCGCTTCTTTGGTTGCAATTTTTCCGTAACTGATTTTCTCTGCTTGTAAGAGCGTCAAAATGGGGAGCAAGACCGTATTGAGTTCCGTCGTTGTTACTTGGAGCTGTCCCTCTTTATAAACGATCCCGTCAGCAGTAATGGTGGTTTGAATTGTAGCCAATACATGGTCTGGCAGTAAGGGGATGTCGATGGTCAAACGATCTGCCGTGCGTACCATGTCTTTCAGAGATTCCTTGGTCCCTTTGGCAATCACCTGTCCCTGATCCATAATCACGATCTGGTCACAAAGAATTTCCACTTCTTCCATGTAATGGGTCGTATAAACGATCGTTGCTCCTTGGCGATTCAGCTCTTTGATGCTTTCCAAAATTTTATTACGACTTTGGGGATCGACGGCGACTGTTGGTTCATCTAAAAAAATCAAGCGTGGCTTATGAGCGATCCCACAGGCAATATTCAACCGTCGTTTCAAGCCACCACTCAGCTCACCTGGATGGAAAGTCACGAAATTTTCCAATCCCACTAATTGTATGACTTCTTCGATCAATGCTTGCCGTTTCTCTTTGTCAGCAACATATAAACCACAAAAATAATCGATATTTTCTTGTACACTTAGTTCTTCAAAGACGGCAACATCTTGAGGAACGACGCCGATCATTGCTTTAACGGCATAGTTTTCAGGGGTCATGGTTGATCCAAACAGTTTAATGGTGCCTTTGTCATAATTTAGCAAAGAGAGCATACAATTGATAGCAGTCGATTTCCCACTACCGTTTGGTCCCAATAATCCTAAAACTTCCCCTTCTTGTACTTGCAGATCAAAATGATTCAATGCTACAAAATCACCATAGCGTTTAACTAATTTATCAATTTCAATAATCATGATGAAAAACTCCTTCCAAATTTCTTGTTAATCTGACTATAATAAAGTTTAAGAAAAGAAACTAGTGACGATTGACCAAATCAACTATGACATTTGTCACAATGAAGGAGTCTGCCATGTCCAAATCTCGACTACTCAGCGAAGCTGGCTTTCTACTCGCAATCTCGTTGCTTCTATTGGTAAATCAAGGATTTGTTGCCGTACAAGTCATTTTTTTGCTGATCGCTATTTTCTTCACTGGTGTCAGTTATTTATTGCCTAAGAAAGCAAGCTGGTTTTTTCAAGTTATTCTATTGCTTCTATGTACTTTTTGGTCAGAGCTTGCCCTCTTTCTGCCTGCAATGATGCGGGTGATCGCTCCTGAAGAAAGAAAAGATGACATTCTATCTTTATTAGGATTTTTATTGATCGCAACAGTTGGCAATCAATCCCCCTCCAAGATCGCCTTTGTCATCCTTTTGTTGCTTTTTGCTTTTTACTTACGTAAAAAAGAACAGCGAATGTCTGCTCTTGAGAAAAAGTACATCGCTTCAAAAGATACTCATTGGGAAAAACAGCAGCAATTATCGCAGCAAAACAAAGTACTAGCCTTATCACAAGAAACAAAATTGGCCTTACAAATTGCCGAAGAACGAAATCGAATCGCGCGAGATATCCATGACAATGTTGGCCATCTGCTGTCGAGTGCCATTTTGCAGATTGGCGCACTTGAAATGATCAATCAAGAACCAAAACTAAATGAGCCCTTAGCAAATTTGAGTGCTACGGTTCACACTGGCATGGATCGTATCCGCCAAAGCGTTCATGATCTCCATGAGACATCGATTACTTTCCAACAGTCCTTAGAGTTTCTGATTGCTGATTTTCCATCTTCAGTCACGATTGAAGGAACCTTATTTGAAGGATTGAACGAAGCCCAGCAAAATTGTTTCTTAATGGTGATCAAAGAAGCCTTGACCAACAGCATCAAACACAGTCATGCCAAAACCGTTGTCTTGCATTTTCGGACACTGCCTGCTTTTTTCCGCTTGCAAATCACCAATGACGGGGTCCGCGGATCTCAAATGGCTAAAACTGGAATCGGTCTGAAAACGATGCGTCAACGGGTCCAAGAACAACAAGGACAAGTTCATATCTTACAAGAAAACCAACGCTTTCAGTTGACGATCATTTTACCAAAGGAGGAACACCAATGATTACTGTAGTTATTATTGACGATGATCCGTTTGTGACGACCTCGTTGCAAACCATTTTAGAAAGCACAGAAGAAATTCGTGTATTAGGCATCGGTCATTGTGCCAAAGACGCCATTGACCTCTATGAAACTCATCGTCCTGACGTTTTGCTGACGGACATCCGCATGCCGGAACAAACTGGGATCGATGCTGCCAAAGAAATACTGGCTAAATTTCCCCACGCGATCCTTTTGCTATTGACTACCTTCAAAGATGAAGAATACATTCGAGAAGCCTTTTCCATCGGTGTGAAAGGTTATTTGATCAAACAGAATTTACAGGCAATCATCCCTTCTGTCAAAGCCTCTTATAATGGCCAAGTTGTCTTTGGGAATGAAATCGTTGAGACCTTCACGCAGCTAATGAAGAACGAACCATCAATTGACAATCAAGCTTTCTTTAGCGAACGTGAATTTGCGATCATCAAAGAAGTAGCAGCGGGTAAAAACAATAAAGAAATCGCCGATGCCTTGTATTTGAGTGATGGAACCGTTCGTAATTACATCAGCCAATTACTAGAAAAGCTGGGGTTACGGGATCGCACGCAATTAGCAATCTATTTTTATCAGCATTTACAGTGAGTCTCATTAGACACAAAAAACCTGAAGAAATGCGCCTTTGCATTCTTCAGGTTTCTTTCTATTCGATTATTCAACAGTTGGTTTCTTCTTGGTAGAAAATCATGGATTTCCAGGACTGCCAGGATTCGTTGGGTTATTTGGTGTGTTAGGCGGGAAAATCGGCGCCTTATCTAACGTTTTTTCTAATCCTGATTCTTCCCGTTCGCCTCGTTCTGCATCAGGGCTTTCATCTAATTTAAATTCTTTTTCCATCTCATCCAATTTTTTAAAGTCGTTGCCAGATTCTTTTGCGAGTTTTGCTAATTTGTCTTCGGTTTCTTTCGCCATAATGTAACGCCTCCTTTTGATTTCAGCTTAGCATAAGAAGCTGAAAAACCAAAAGAAAGCGCTCACTAACAACCCATTTTTAGCATTTTCTCATCGTTATAATCCCTCGTTTTTTACGGGCATAAAGTCGTACGGAGAACAGTCCTTCATCCCAATCATTGGATCTACTAAATGCTTTTTGACCATCGTTAAGGTCAGCACACCATCGTTTTGCGTTTCTTCGATGAGTGCTTCTTCCCCCGTAGTCCCTTCACTTAGGACCTTATCCCCTGACAGAGGCTTGGCCGTTTCTGTCTGATTTGATGCCGACGGCTCAGGCTCGGCAAAAGCAAACAAGTCCAACCCACTATCTGGTGACTTTTCTGTCGCTTGCTGGTTAGCAGCAGCTTCAGTGCTGGGATTTTCCTTTGGCTTCGAAGCTACCATTTTTGCCTTCGTGTTCTCAGAGGAATCATTATAAAACGGATCATCGGCTTCCTCAAACTGAGCCAATTTCGCCCGTTGCAGCGGCGTCATTTCTTCCGTGCCATTGATACGTTCTTTTAATGTCGTTAAGCGAGTGGCAGATTCGTGACTGACACAGGTTTGGTAGGCTTGCGGTTCACCAAGTAAAATCAGCATCTCTTTGCTGCGAGTCACAGCGGTATATAGCAAATTGCGCTGCAGCATACGTTGGTATTGATGAACCATCGGCAAAATAACCATTTGAAATTCACTACCTTGGGATTTATGGATCGAACAACAGTAGGATAATGTGATCTTGTTCCATTCATTACGCTTATAGGTCACTTCATTGGCATCAAATTGAATGACCAGTTCGTCAACCTTGTCTTCCGACTGTTTGGCTAGAGTGATCCCAACGATTTGGCCCATATCGCCATTAAACACGTTATCTTCAGGAGAGTTTACCAACTGCAAGACCTTATCGCCGATACGATACACCGTATCATTGAAGGTGACCTCTTTTTTGGTTCCATCGTTGGGGTTAAAAATCTCTTGCATCATTTTATTCAGAGCATCGATCCCAGCTGCCCCACGATACATCGGCGCCAACACTTGAATATCTTGCGGCGTATAACCTTTGTCTTTCGCCCGTTTCACGATCTGAGCGATCAACGGTTCGATCTTGTACGCATCACACGCAAAGAAAGAACGATCTTTTTGGTTTTGTGTAAAATCAGCAGGCAGCTGCCCGTTTTTGATGGCGTGGGCCAGTGGAATAATACTTGATCCATCTCCTTGACGATAGATTTCCGTCAATTCTTGTTTCGGGATCGCATCGATCGCTAGCAAATCATGAAGGACTTGTCCTGGTCCCACAGAAGGAAGCTGATCTTTATCCCCCACAAAAATCACTTGCATGTTTGTAGGGATCGACTTAAAGAGCGTATTCGCCAACCACGTATCGACCATTGACATCTCATCGACGATCAGTAAACCGCCTTCTAACTCTTTGGGACTAATCGATGGTGCTTTTTCACGGCCATTCAATCCTAACAAACGATGGATCGTACCACTTGGCAAACCAGTCGTTTCGTTCATCCGTTTGGCGGCTCGACCAGTCGGTGCTGCCAAGAGAATCGGAAAGGTTTCGTCGCTGTATTTTGATGGTTCTAAGTCCAAATCGTTCAACTCAGCAAATAATTGTACGATCCCATTGATCACTGTTGTTTTCCCAGTACCTGGGCCACCTGTCAAAATAAACAATGGCGATCGGATTGCTTCTTTGATCGCTTCTTCTTGCGAGGAACCATAGGTGATGCCTAAGTGCTTTTCTATTTTACGTAACGTTTTACTGATTTTTTTCTCAGGATAGACGATTTCTTTTTTGCGGGAAAGCAAGCGTTCGATGGAACTGGCAATTCCCCATTCAGAAAAGTACAAACTATTTTCATATAAACGGGTTTCTTCTTGTTGGATCTTTCCTTCTTCCACTAGATGAATGATCGTTGATGCCAAATCGTCAGGCGCAATCTCAATGGGGCGGCTCGTTTCTAATAGGCGCAGTGTCTGCTCTAACAAATCTTGGGCGTGGATAAAGGTATTGCCCGTCTGCAAGGACTGGGCGAAGATTTGATGCAAGACCGCCGCTCGAAACCGTTGCGGTGACGAAGCCTCGATCCCCAGCTGTTCAGCGATGCCATCTGCGCGTTTAAAGCCAATGCCTTCAATGTCTTCCACCAGCTGATATGGATTCTCCTCAATAATGGATAGCGCCTCATTTTTGTAGGCTTGATAGATAGCAAAAGATAGCTGGCTACCAAAGCCATAGCGACTCAAGCCAACGATTACTTGATCCATCCCATGGTTTTGCCGAACGGTATCTAAAATCATTTTTTGCTTACTTTCATTTAACCCTGGAATCTGCTCCAACAATGCCGGTTCTTCCAGCATCCGGTCGATCGCTTCTTCTCCTAAAAGATCAACGATTTTTTCAGCGGTCTTCTTGCCGATCCCAGGAAATTTTTCTCCAGAAAGGTAGGCGATCAACCCTTGTTCAGAGGTCGGTTGTTCTTGTTGGTAGCTTTCGGCCTTCAACTGGACGCCATACTTGGGATGATTGACCAGCTCACCAAAAAACCGATACTTTTCCTCTTCTTGGATTTCGCCGAAACTACCAGTAACGACGATCTCCGAGTCTTTGTAGTCGGCATTATTCTCAGTGACTTTAACTAATAGTACTTTATAAAAATTGCTGGGATTCTGGAAAAAGATGGCGGCAACATGGCCGACAAAAAACGTTCTTTCTGGAATCATGGTGCCGCTCCTTTCATGGTTTACAATAAAGCGTCTAATCCTGCCTGATTGCTTAAAAAGCTTGCTTCATTCCAAAGTTTCAGCTCAAAAGGCAGTACTTTTTGGTCATTGGTCTCTAAAAGGCTTAAGCTGTTGTTGACTAGTCCACCTTGCTCTCTTAATTCGGCTAATGTTTTGCCTGCAAGCCACTGGATAGCAGCCGTAAAGGATGCCCCATGACCGACGAACAATAATGGGCCTTCATGCTGTATCACCGCATCCATGACGACGGTCTCGATCCGGCTCAATGTTTCTTGGATCGGCTCTCCCTTAAAGGCACTGGGATCGTAGCGATCAAGATGATTACGCAGATCAGTCAATTGTTGAGGATACTTCTCATGCATTTCATCGATAGAACGTCCTTCTAATTCACCAAGTCCGATCTCACGCAGGTTCTCATTATAAATAATTTCAACAGGGTGATGGAGCCTTGTTTGGATCTCTTGGGCAGTTACTTTTGCTCGTAAAGACGTGCTTGAATAAATCTTCTCAAAAGGAATAGCAGCCAGATGATCACCGAGCAGTTTGATCTCTTCATGACTTTCCGGCAATAACGGTGAATCCCCTAGCATCCCTTGAAAGCGGCGCGCTTGGTTCCACTCTGTTTTTCCGTGACGGGTAAAGTATAATTGCATCGAACAAGCCTCGTTTCTTAATCTAGTTTGTCGTTCTCATAATGGTGTGTCAATTCCAGCTGTGGGAAGCCTTGCTGCCGCAAAACTTCATAAATGATCAAAGCAGCCGTATTTGATAGATTTAGGGAACGAACATGCTCATCATTCATCGGAATGCGTAGGCATTTTTCGGCATGCTCACGCATAAAGCTTTCCGGAAGCCCCGTCGTTTCTTTCCCAAAAATAAAGAACTGATCATCATCTGCGGTATAATCGACGTCAGAATACACGCGATTGGCAAATTTCGAGATCAGGTACAACGGACGCTCTCCTAAAAAGTCCATAAAAGTAGCCAAATCTTTGTGATAGGTGATATTGACATCATGCCAATAATCAAGTCCTGCCCGCTTCAATTGCTTGTCATCCGTTGAAAAGCCTAGTGGCTCTATTAAGTGTAAATGAGTATTTGTTGCTGCACAAGTACGTGCAATGTTCCCCGTATTGGCCGGGATCTGAGGTTCAAAAAGAACGATGTGATTCATAGATAAAAACTCCTTTCGATCGGATATTGCCGATCGGTTCTCGCATTGATTTGTGTTTTTACACCTTACGTTTTCCATTTCATTCTCAATAGCTTCTTCAATAACTTCTATAGTACCATATTTTGGCACACTTGTTTTTCTAGAAACAACATTTTTTGTGTGCTTTTTTGGGCATAAAAAAAAACGTACCAACTCGGTGTCGATCACTGCGAGTCGTTACGTTAGTGAAGCTCTTTTCACTAACTTTTATCAGAACAGGAACCTGATAAAAACCAATGAAAAATGACTTGAGAACAATATATCACTCCCATGGCATGATTGCAAGAGTAAATAACAAAAAAGTTCAAAATATTTTCAGGAAATTTTCGCAATCAACACCTCAACATCAACAGTGATCTGTGTCAAAGGGGTCTGCCGCAGCTTTTCTTTCCTTTCCTCCGAAGCCCCCCACTCTAACGGCGACATGGCAAGTAAATCTTGCCGATTTTCTTCAGGGATCGCAAAAACATGCGTTACTCTTTGACGGGATGCGGTGGGATAGTGTTCAAAAAATTTGCTAACGACCCGTTCATTCGAATACTGCTGTTTTGTTTCATCATCAGGATAAAAAGCGGCTCGTAGTTCTTTTAAATAATCCGCCGCAGGGACGACTTTGATCAACTGTCCACCCTTTTTCAAAATGCGGTTGAACTCCCCGTAATTTGACGGTGAAAACAGATTGAAAATCGTATCAAAGCTCGCTTCAGCAAACGGCAGGTTGGTCAGATCCGCCACACACCAAAAAGCCGGTACGTTTTGATTGGTTGCTAGATAGACCCCGTCTTTGGCGATATCAAAGCCGACAGCCGCCTGAGTCTTTTCATTGACCATCTGCGCAAGGAAACTGCCTTCACCGCAGCCGACATCTAAAAGATACTCAGCAGCCCCCAAAGCTGCTTTGATGGTCTCAAGGACTGGTGCATACATGCCGCTAGCGATCATACGTTGACGCGGCAAAAACAGTGCTTGATCATAATCTGCTTTAACTTGATGATCCAAAAAGAAAAGTGTGCCTTTCTTTGATAAGTCAAATCGATGACGATTTGGACAAACCAAGCCATTTTCGGTTGGGAAAAATGCTTGGCGGCACAATGGACATTCAAATAAGTGATAATGGGCGTTTAAAAAAAGGCGCCCCCGATCGATTTTTTTTAACATTCAACTTCCCTCATCTCTGCTCTACTTTAGCATATTCTTGTGGTAGAATGCTAGTGGATAGAATAACAAATCAATTGAACACCCATCTATTGGAGGTAAATCATGTTAAAAGAATTTTGTGCAGAAAATTATACCAATATTCCCTTAGCAATCGCACGAGGCGCACAGCGGATTGAACTCTGTGATAATTTAGCGGTCGGCGGAACAACACCAAGTACCGGCGTGCAAGAAGAAGTCCTGCAGTATGCTGGCGAAAAAGGAATACCCGTTATGACGATCATCCGACCTCGAGGCGGTGATTTTGTTTACAATGACACTGAGTTGAAAATCATGCACACCGACTTGATCGAAGCAAAAAAGCTAGGAACAGACGGCGTTGTTCTAGGTTGCTTAACACCTAGCGGCTGGTTGGACGAAGAAGCATTGGAGCTATTGTTAGAAACTGCAGAAGGCTTGCAGGTTACTTTTCACATGGCCTTCGACGCAATTCCTGCAGCGCGCCAATTTAAAGCGATCGATTGGTTAGCTGAGCATGGCGTACAGCGGATTTTGACCCATGGTGGTGCTGCAGGGACTCCGATTGAAGACAACTTCGATCATCTGAAAGAATTGATCGCCTATGCTGGTGAGCGTTTAACGATTTTACCTGGCGGTGGCATTTCCTTTGAAAATGCCCAACATGTTGCTGATACATTAGGTGTAAAAGAAGTTCATGGAACCAGAATCGTCGACCTTAATGATTGAGCTTGCGTGACACAAAAGAATCACGCAAAGAAATCCCCACAAACGATGCGTTTCAATCATTTGTGGGGATTCTTTTTAGATGGCTTGCAGTAAGTCGTATTGTGATTGATACAAATGGTGGTACAAGCCTTTTTGTGCCATTAGCTGATCATGGTTACCCGATTCAGCGATCGTGCCCCCTGCCACGTAAAAGATTCGATCAGAATTTTTGATCGTGGACAGCCGGTGAGCAATGATAAAAGAGGTTCTGCCTTCTAACAGCTTCAACAATCCTTCTTGCAGCAATTCTTCTGTCTTCGTATCGATACTTGAGGTCGCTTCATCTAAGATCAAAATTTTTGGATCAGCCAACAACGCTCGGGCAAAGGAAATCAGTTGCCGTTGCCCTGCAGATAAAGTGCTTCCTCGTTCTTCGACGACGGTTTGATAGCCGTCTTTCAACTCCGTGATAAAGTCGTGAGCACGGACGATTTTTGCTGCTTCGATGATCTCTTCTTCTGTCGCATCTAATTTTCCATAGCGAATATTCTCTATGATCGTTCCTGAGAAAATAAAGGTATCTTGCAGCATGACCCCCATTTGTGAACGCAGCGATTCCAGCGTCACGTCACGAACGTCCATCCCATCTACTTTAACACTGCCTTCATTGACATCATAAAAGCGGCTCAGCAAATTGATGATCGTGGTTTTCCCAGCACCAGTAGGGCCAACCAAGGCAATGCTTTCCCCGGGTTCGATGTGGAAGTCGACATCAGAAAGAATGTTTTTGCCTTCTTCGTATCGGAAGGTCACGTGTTCAAAATCAACGGTTCCTTTCATCGTCGGCAATACTTTTGCATCTGGTTTGTCTTCGATATCTGGCACTTCATCCATCGTTTCAAAAATCCGTTCAAGATAGGCTGTTGCTGTAATCAAAGAATTATAAAAATTCCCGATATTGATGACTGGATTCCAAAAATTATTGATATAACTGATAAAAGCGATCAACGTACCTGTGCTGACATCGACACCGATTTGGCGAATGCCGACAAAATAAATCAAGCAAGTCGTAATGACTGAAATGTTTTGCACCCCAGGCCACATGAGAAACTGAATTTTGACAGCTTTCATCCAGGAAGTCCGATAATCATTGCTGACTTCTTGGAAAATCTCTGCATTTTCTTCTTCCCGTGCGAAGGATTGGGTAATCTTGATGCCGGCAATACTTTCATGAATGTAAGCATTTAAATTGGACTGTTTATTACTCAACTCCTGATAGGCTTTGCGCTGGTTATTTTTGATTACCATCACCATGATGAACAAAATTGGCAGCAACGCAAGGGAATATAGGGTCAATTTGAAGTCGATCGCAAACATAAAGATCAAGGTGATGATGACGTTGAAAACATCGGAAATCAAATTGATCAGGCCATTACTCAACAGGTCACTCAGTGTATTGATGTAGTTTACGATGCGGATCAAGATCTTGCCATGGGGCCTTGTATCAAAATAAGAAAACGGCAGCCGCTGCAGATGTTCAAAAATATCAAAGCGCATATCCTTCAAAACATCTTGCCCAATATTCGTGATATGGTAAATACGATAACGCATGCAGACGCCAATAACGATCAAGGTCACTAAAAAGGCAGCTCCTAAAAGCAGCAATTGATTGACATTTTTTTCAGGAATCGATGAGTCGATGGCGATCTTCGTGAAAACGGGCGCCAGCATTCCTGCTAAGTTTGCCAGGATGATCGTAAATAGTACTTTCCCAATGCTTTTTTTATACGGTACGACGTATTGGGACAAACGCTTGAAATCCTTCCAGCTAAATTCCTGGTCTAATTCCTCATCCACATCAAATTTATTTCTCGCCATCGTCTTCACCTCCTGACAAACCTAATTGTTTTTGATACACTTCATAGTATTTACCTCGCAGTTTGACAAGTTCTTCGTGGGTGCCTTGTTCAACGACCCGCCCTTTTTCCATCATCAAGATCTGATCGGCTTCTCGAACGGAGGAGATGCGATGCGCAATGATAAACGTTGTCTTCTCTCCAGTTAATTTCGTTAGTTCTTGTTGGATCTTCGATTCTGTTTCCATATCGACGGCAGATGTCGTATCATCCAAAATCAAGATCGATGGATCTTTCGCTAGAGCCCGTGCGAGGGAGATCCGTTGTTTTTGACCACCAGAAAGTCCGACGCCTCTTTCACCGACAATTGTCTCATAGCCTTGAGGCATTCGAGAAATAAAGGTATCTGCATCGGCGACTACCGCCATTTGCCGAATAAAGCCTTCATCTGCTAAAGGATTTCCAAAAGCAATATTGTCAGAGATGGTATTAGAAAACAAGAAGACATCTTGCATCACCATTGAAATGTTTTCCCGCATTTGTCGCACAGGATACTCTTTGGCATTTTTCCCATCAATGAATACTTCCCCTTCAGTCGGGTCATAAAAACGACCGACTAAATTCACTAAGGTCGTTTTCCCAGACCCAGTTTCGCCTAAAATCCCTAACGTTTGTCCTGGCCCGATGGTGAAGTTGATGTTTTCCAACACATTTTGATCCGGGTCATCTGAAAAGTGGAACGAGACATCTTTGAATTCCACAAACCCTTTGATCGGTTCTAATTTTTCTTGTTGGTGAACCGGTATTTTCGATTCTTGTGCTAGCATTTGTCGAATTTTGATACAAGCTGCAGAAAATCGCTGAACATCGTTGATCAACCAACCGCTCATACGCATAGGGTTATTCAACATCCATAGATAGCCATTAAATGCAACGAGATCACCTAATGTCATCTCCCCATTGATTACGAAAATTCCGCCTAAGACTAAGGCAATGACTGACAAACTTCCTGCTAAGCCATCAAGCCATGGCAGATAAGTGCGGGAAACTTTGGCAGATGCCATGTTGCGGGTCTTAAAATCTTCGTTGTAGGAGCGAAATTTTTCGATCTCAAAATTTTCACGAGCAAAAGCTTTCACCACCCGATTGCCACCAATATTTTCTTCTACCATTGAGTTCAAGCGCGAAAAGCTCTCACGAATATCAAAAAACAGTGGGTGTGCTTTTTTAGACATGCGATTCGTCAACAGAAAAATGATCGGTGTGACAGCCACCAATGCCAACATCAATTTCCAATCAATAAAGCTCATGACCACCACCGCAGAAAAGAACCACAAGATACATTCAGCGATATTATAGGTCACCCAAGAAACAAAGTGGCGTATGGCATCAGTATCCCCGGTCATTCGTGCCATAATATCTCCAACCCGTGTGTGATTAAAAAAGTCGAAATCCAATTCCTGCAGTTTCTGATACAAGTCTTCCCGTAAATCGTATAGCGTATTTTGTCCGACCCGTTCAAATAAAATTTGATAACTATAGCGGACAATGGTGCGAATGACGGTCGTTGCGATCATGATCAACAGTAATGGAATCAATAAGTGCGTTTTTTGCTGATTGATGACATCATCGATCACCATTCCTCCCAAGTACGGATTAACAATGATCAGCGCTGCATTGATCACTAAAAACAGGATCGCCAATATGATTTTTCCGCGGTTCTTTTTGGCATAGCGCCAGATCCATTGTGTATTACTCATCTAATTCCCCCTCTCGTTGTTAAGCTTAGCGTTTTGAAAAGCGATTTGAATGGTTTTTCTTACTCATTTTGATGTAAAATATTAGTAAGAAGCACCATTCCCTTTTTTTATCGGAGATGGGCACCCAATTGGAGTGAATCAGCCATGAATTTAGTTAACCCTCGGACCTTCAATCCCGAAATCATCTATCTCTTTGACCCATGGACGCAAGCAGAAAGTCATGGAGAAATGCATCATCATGACTTTTTAGAAATCAGCGTCTTGTTAGAAGGAGAAAGTACGTATTATTTTGAAAAAGAACCAGCGAAGAAAATTCGTGCTGGCAGTGTCATGCTTTTTAATCCTGGTGTCGACCACTGCGAATTACAGCCTAAAGGCACTCGCTCCCACCAGTTGCATATTGGACTGAAGAATATTTCCTTGGAAGGATTCAAGCGAAATTTTTTCCCCAACAAACACCCATTGTTAGAATTAGGCAAATACCATCATCAAGTTTTGGAAAAAGCGTGGCAGTTGGTGCGAGAAAGCAGTGAAGAGCGGGATGAGTTTCAGTTGATGCAAAAAGCTGTCTTGATGGAGATGCTCGTCTATATTTTACGCGGACTAAATGAAGACCACATCAATGTCGTTCCTTACCTTTCCAAAAGCCAAAGAAGACAACAACAAATCGTCAACTATACCGTCTATTATTTGGAAAATCATTATAAAGAAGAAATCACCTTGGAAAAACTGGCACAAGATCAATTTCTCAGTCCGACGTACCTTTCCAAGATTTTTAAAGAAGCGACAGGAGTCAGCCCCATTAACTATTTGATAGAAATCCGCCTAAAACGTGCCAAAGACATGCTAAAAAATGACAACCTCACGATCAAGGAAGTCGCCTCTGCAGTTGGCTATCAAGATGCCTATCACTTTAGCAAGTCTTTTAAAAAACTTTATGGCGTCTCTCCTTCTGGGGTGTTGCCAAAACCAAAAAATTAAAAAGCAAGCCAATGATTCTTCACTCGAAGAAAAATCATCGGCTTGCTTTTATTTTTTATTCATTGAATAAAATAGTTCATAAAAAGACTGGCAATATTGAAATAGATCAAAACACTGGTCAAATCACTGAGGGTCGTAATAAACGGACCGCTCGCCACTGCCGGATCAAACCCAAGCTTATCCATTAGCATCGGAATCAAACTTCCCGCTAAGTTGGCTACTGTGATGGCACACATCATAGCCATCCCGATCACAAACCCTAGAATCGGATTTTGTTTCCAGACAGCCACAATAGCAAAAATCGTCAATCCGGTAATAGCTCCTGTGAAAAGTCCTGTAAGCACCTCACCGACCACTGTTTTCATAAAGCTATTTTCTTTATCATCATTGATCGCCAAGCGGCGTACGGCTACCGCTAAAGATTGGGTACCGGCATTGCCGGCAGTTCCGGTGATCAGTGAGATAAAGACGGCGAGAATACTTGCTTCACTAACTAACTCTTCATAATGGCTGATTAAACTGGCGGTTGCCATTCCGAGAAAGAGTAAGGTGATGAGCCAAGGTAACCTTCTCGAAGAAGCTTTGATCGGGTTTTCACTGACTTCTTCTACATTGACCCCTGCCAAACCCGAGTAATCACTGGCTGCTTCATCATCGATAACGTCGATGATATCATCGACGGTCACGATCCCTAATAGGTGATCGTCATAATCGGTGACTGGCAATGCGAGAAAGTCATAATCCCGGAAGGTCTGAGCGACATCCTCTTGGTCATCTCCAACATGAACCGACATCACCCGCTCGTTCAAAATATCAGCAATCATGGTATCTTCATCATTGATGATCAAGTCTCTTAAAGAAATAACGCCCACAAGTTTGTTGTCGGTATCCACGACGTAAATATAATAAATCGTCTCAGCAACATCTGCGGCATTTTTTAAGACATACATCGCTGAACGAACCGTTTGGTTGGCAACAATGGAAACAAACTCGGTTGTCATCAATGATCCAGCTGTTTCATCTTCATAATGCAATAGTTCTTTGATCTCGCTAGCGGCTTCAGCAGTCATCAGACTCAAATATTTGGCCGTTTGTTTCTTGTCTAATGTATTCAGTAGATCGACAGCATTATCGGTATACATCTCTGCTAACATCGTTGCAGCATATGCCGGCCGCATTTCTGAAAGATAGTCCACCATGTTTTCATCGTCTTCTTCAATGACGTCAAACATGTCTGCCAATTCTTTCGGCGATAGATACGTATAGACGATTTGTCGATCGTCTGCTTCTAGAGATTGGTAGAATTGACCCTGCTCGTAGATATGCAGATCCAAGAATGCCTCACGAAATCCCTGGATATCATTGTCTTTTAGTGCTTGATTCAGTTGATCAAATCGTTCGGTTAATTCTTGATTTTCATCCAATCTCTTCACCTCATTTGTTATTGCTTATCGATAGCTGAACAAACAGCGGCCATGTCTGCAGGTAAAGGCAGTTCAAAAGCCAACGGTTCATTCGTAAAGGGATGCTGGAATTGCAGCTGACAGCAATGAAGTGCCTGTCGTCTGATCCCAAAAGCCATTGGTCCCCCATACATCTCGTCTCCTAGTAAGGGACAACCGATTGCAGAAAAATGGACCCTTATTTGATGTGTCCGGCCTGTGTGTAGTTGAATGTCGACTAATGCGCAATCTGAATTGCGCTGTTTTAGCCAATACTCCGTACGTGCCTCTTTTCCTTCTTCACTGACCTTGCGTTTCAAAAGCGAGGTCAGGTCCCTAGCGATAGGCAAATCGATCTCGCTATGGGCGGATAATGCGGAAAGATCTCCCGCAACGAGGGCTTGATATTTTTTAACAACTTGCTTCTTCCGTAACTGGCTATCCAGCTTCGCATGGGCAAAGCCGTGTTTTGCAAAAAGCATCAATCCTGATGTGTCACGGTCTAAGCGAGTCACTACATGGATCACTTGATCTTCATAGTGTTGCGCTTGATAGTAGGCCTTGACTCGATTGGCCATCGTGCCAGTCGGATGATATTGCGCAGGAATCGATGAGATGCCAGCCGGCTTATTCACGATTAACAGATGGGCATCTTCATACACAATCTCAATAGGTGTCGGATCAGCCAGCATCGTTTCATGTTCCCCTTCAGGAGGAATTACAATAGTTACCCTATCATTTTGCGCCAAAGAAAACAAGACGTTTTGCTCGTGGTCGTTCACAAATATCTTTCCGCCTTGAAATTTTATTTTCGCTAGCAGACCTTTGGATACTCCTTGTTCCTTCAAAAAATATTTGACTTGCTGCCCTTGTCCGGTATATTGATACGTAAATTCCATGAGTTTATTCTTCTCCAATAAAGGAATCTTTGACACGATTCCAAAAATGCATATGCCGATAAGACGCAAAATGAATCCGTTCATCGGCAATCCGGTAATAGATTGCGTCGATTTCTTCTTGCTCGATGGTAAATTGATCAATCGTCACTAAATAGTCGGTACTTTGTTGCAGTTGCACTTTGACCCACTCGTGATGACCCACGACGATCGGTGATCCAAGTGTCCGAAAGACGCGATTGTTCAAAGAAGCAATCTCTGCTAATTGAAACGCATTGATACTTGGGTGCAATACTGCCCCACCAACACTTTTGTTATAGGCAGTTGAGCCGGTTGGCGTTGAGATCGAGAGGCCATCCCCGCGAAACTTTTCAAAGAGGTCTTCTTTAATAGAAATATCGGCAACCATGGTGCGATTGCCGCGTTTGATCGTTGATTCGTTCAATGCCAGGAAATGCTTGTCTGGTTTGCCATTTGCATAAGTGATTCGGACATCCAATACAGGATAACTGACACTCTTTTGATGGTCATTGCATAAAGACTCTACCAATTCATCCAATTCATAGTCACGCCAATCTGTATAAAAGCCGAGGTGTCCCGTATGGACCCCTAAAAATTGTACTTGGTCTAACTTATGGTTGAACAAGTGAAAAGCAGAAAGAAGCGTACCATCTCCACCAACAGAGATCACTAATTCAGGGTTCTCTTGATCGATCTTGTTTTCAGACTGCTCCAGGAGGACAGTTAAACGCTTCGTCACTTCTACTGACTTGCTTTCTTGATTATGGACGATTGCCACGCGGATGCCTTTCATTCTGATTCCTCCTTCGGCAACTTGGGCGTGTCATGTCCGCCGCGTTTGCCTTTCCCATGAGAAAACAACCGCTGTGCCTCTTGGATCTCTTCACGAATATTAGACATCTCTTCATCTAGCTGGTAGGCTGCTTCTGCCGAACGTCGTAGTCGCTCGCTAATTTCATCGGGAAATTCCCCTTGGTATTTGTAGTTCAATGAATGTTCAATCGTTGCCCAAAAGTTCATCGCCAGTGTACGAATTTGTACCTCTGCTAAGATAATTTTTTCTCCATCGATCAATTGAACTGGATACTCGATCACCAGATGATACGAGCGGTAACCACTGACTTTTTTATTGGTAATATAGTCACGTTCAATAATGACTTTCATGTCTTTACGTGTCCGCAACAGTTCAACGACTTGGTGAATGTCTTCCACAAACTGACACATGATTCGCAAACCGGCGATGTCAGACATTTCTTCTTCAAGACGATCCAGTGCGATTCCTCGTAATTTGCTTTTTGTTAAAATGCTATCTACTGGCTTGACACGCCCCGTGACAAATTCAATGGGAACATGTTTGTTTTGTTCCCGATATTGTTTTCTTATGCCTCTTAATTTTACTTTTAATTCTGAAACCGCCTGTTCATAAGGCGCTAAGAATTCTTCCCAATCTCGAATCATTCTTCTCCCTCGATTCTGTTCATAACATACCTCTTATTCTACCATACTCTTGGAATAAAACTGAATGGACAGAAGTGCAGAAGCAAAAGATTTTTTTGTCTGCCCCAATCGTTTCCGCTTTTCTTTGTTTAGTTTCTTTGACGGAATAGCTGAAACAGCGTACACTATGTTTGCAATAGAAAGAGAGTGAAAATCATTGGTCGAACAAGTAGAGATTGAATATAAAACAATGTTGACGGAAAAAGAATACCACCAGTTGCTTGCTTATTACAAATTGTCAGAAAAAGCCTTCAAGACGCAAACCAATTATTACTTTGATACGCAAGACTATAAACTGCGAGAAAAGCATTTTGGCTTACGCATTCGCACAACTTCTACCAATGCAGAATTAACGCTAAAGACCCCCATTGAACACGGTCTGTTAGAAACGACTGATCCTTTGACAATCGAAACCGCAGCGTCATTGATCGCGTCAGAAAAAATTTTAAAAACAGGTGTGGTTGCTCAACGCTTAAAAGCAGCGAATATCGAACCTGATTCATTACACATGATCGCAGCATTAAAAACGAAACGGGCGGAATTTCCGATCAATGAAGGATTACTTGCTTTGGATGAAAGCTGGTATGGTCAACAGCATGATTATGAGTTAGAGCTAGAAGTCAGTGAGCCAATTCAAGGAAAACTTGCCTTTCAATCGTTATTGCATTCTTTTGGTGTTCCTTACCGACCAGCAAAAAACAAGATCATTCGAGCCGTTGAAGAAAAATCATTGTAGGATGCCCTTTTGCTTACTTTTTTCGCGTTTTTTTGCTATATTTAATAAAACATACTTATTTTGTTTTTCAAGTTACTCAAGAATCTTAATTGGGGAGAGATTCAAATGATCGAACTTTTTTTATTTATTAATCCGATTGGGCCTATTTGTTATGATATCGAAAAAGAGATTCTCAACAAATTAAACACGAGCCGCAAAAAAATCCATTTGCAGATCCTGCCTTTCGTTAACTTGTTTTCCGTAGGTGTTTCAATGGACTATTTGTCCATGAATAAGGCGGATTTGGTCTTGCGAAATGAACAGACCAACCAAATCTATGCTGCGTCATTGGATTATAAAGCAGCCCAGTTGCAAGGAAAAAAAATTGCTCGGGATTTCTTATTGAAATTGCAACAACGGATAGGGATCGAAAAACAGGAATATTGTGACACCTTAGTGAAAGATCTATTTTCAGAAACGAATGGTGATTTAGAGATGTTCCTAGAAGATCGTACATCTGAGTTAGTGAAAAAGAACTTTGCCACCGATCAGAGGGTAGCGAAAGACATGGGCATCACGATCACACCTTCTGCTGTGGTGTATGATTTTTCAAGTGAAGAAGAATATGGGGTCCTTTTAGAAGGATCAGAGGAACTGAGAAGTCTTCCTCTCGTCTGTGGTACAGCAACAGAACTCGATACATTTATGCAAAAAGCTCAGTCTTTGAAAGCACCAAAACTTTCCACTATTCATGAAATTGATCGAGGGTTGATTCTTTTATGAAACCCTATTCAATAGCGACGCTGCGCAGCGAGCCAAACGATGATCTTGTGTTTGGCTCGCTGCGCAGCGTTTTTCATTGCGGGAGGAACAAAAAAACAAACCAATCCTTTTCGGACTGGTTTGTACTCTTTTCAATTATGCTTCGATTTCTTTTACGAGTTCTTCCAATTCATTCAAGCGTTGCTCAAATACTTTCATTGCATCTTCAATATAATCTGCTTTCGTCATATCTACGCCTGCTTTTTTCATGACTTCGATTGGATAATCACTACGTCCGGCTTTCAAATAGTTCAAATAGTTAGTTAAGGCATCAGGTTCGCCAGCTAAGATTTTCTTCGCCAAAGCAGAAGCTGCCGAAAAACCAGTTGAATATTGGTAAACATAGTAATTGTAATAGAAATGCGGAATGCGTGACCACTCAAGACGAATCTCCGGATCTTTTTCAACTGATGGTCCGTAGTATTTTGCATTTAACTCGGCATAGCTCTCGCTTAAGAATTCACTGGTCAACGGCGTTCCTTTCGCATCTTCCACGTGCATGAAGTGTTCAAACTCGGCAAATTGCGTTTGACGGAAAATCGTTCCTTTGAATCCATCAAGAAAATGATTCAAGACATAGGCTTTGACCCGCGGATCAGTCTCAGTCTGAAGCATGTATTCCGTTAAAATATTTTCATTCGTGGTTGAAGCGATTTCTGCTAAGAAGATCGAGTAATCCCCATAGGCATAAGGCTGGTTATTCCGTGTGAAGTAACTATGCACACTGTGTCCCATTTCATGAACGAGGGTAAAGAGTTGATCCAATCGATCATTCCAGTTCATTAAGATATAAGGCAGTGTGTCATAAGCACCTGAAGAATAGGCACCACTGCGTTTGCCTTTGTTTTCAACGACATCGATCCACCGATTGCTGAAGGCTTCTTCAACTACAGCTAGATACTCTTCCCCTAATGGTTTTAACGCTTCTTTCGCTTTTTCGACTGCTTCTTCATAGGTATAGCGAATCGGTGCTTCCCCTAAAATCGGCGTGTACACATCATACATATGAAGCGTGTCGACAGCCAACAGGCGTTTTCTTAATGCCATATATCGGTGTAATAATGGCAAATGCTGATTAACGACGTCCACTAAGGTATCATAGACACTTTCAGGAATATGATTGGCACTCAAAGCGGCTTGGCGTGCCGAGTCGTATTTACGGGCTTTGGCTTTAAAGTTGTGGGCTTTGATATTCGTACTTAAGGTTTGGGCAAAGGTATTGCGGAATTGCTCATAAACGCCATAGAGACCTTTAAAGGCCGCTTCCCGAACAGACCGATCCGTGCTTTCCATCAACTCACCGTATACACCATGAGATAGCTGTACTTTTTCCCCGTTTTCATCTTCAACTACTGGAAAATCCAAATCAGCATTGTTTAAAACAGAAAAAATGTTGCCGGATGCTCCAAAAATTTCGCCTGCTCCGGCCAATAGCGCTTCTTGATCGGCAGGCAAAACATGGGGCCGCTCGTTAATAGTTTTTTCGATCATATGACGATAAACAGCTAGTTTCGGTTCTTGATCGAAATAGCCCCAAATCGTTTCATCGGACATCGTCAATAACTCGGGATCAAACCAAGCAACGGCTTCACTTACTTGCGCAACTAAACTGCTGGCTTTCGCATATAAGCCTTGATAAGTCGTATTAGCGGTATCTTGATCATTTTTCAAATGACTGTAAACATACAGTTTCTCTAAACGGCGAGAAAGATCTAAGACAAATTCTAAAGCGGATAGGAAGGCTTGTGGCCCATCTGCTAAAGTGCCTTGGTAACTGCTAGCTTCTTTGAGCTGTGCTTGGATTTCTTGAAATTCTATGTCAAAAGCCGCATCATCGGCATAGATTTTCGTTAAGTCCCACGTTTTTTCGACTGGAATCGATTCACGTGCTGGTAATTGTTTTGTTTCTGACATTCCCTTCACTCCTTGTTCATTGGTTAAAAATATCTTATCACACTTTTCAACGAAACCAAATCATTGGCTTGAAAAAGAAACCGAATTTTCTAAATATTGGCATTCTTGAAAGATTTCTCTCAGTATTTCTCTTTGATCAAGCAAAGGAAAGCACCATTGCCAATGCAGCTTCCTCAATTGAATCAACCACTGTTCAAAACTAATGGGACATTCACTTAAATAGAGAAAGCGAAAAATCAGTATGTGGTGTTCAAATAAAAAGCCAAACCGACTTTCACAATAGCACCAAAGAGGCAACTGTGAGACATTCCCATTCAACGGGTATACTATTTCTTGAATCTCTCTGATTTTAGGCAGTCTGTTTCGCAGTTTTCGAATCACCCACAAACGATAATCGACCGCTACCCATTCAATAGAATGGTGGGTATCTGATTCATCTGCTTCGTACAAAGGTCGAAGTGTCTCTTTCCTGTATGGCTCCCCTTTTTGTATAGCGCTTCGTCGACTGATTACCCCTTCTTGATAGTGCCATTTGATTTGGTGCAGCCGCACCAAGGCCTGATTTCGCGTATCAATGAGCCACAAGCAAAAACCAGTAGACGGATAAGTACAACAGGCTTTTGCCAAAAGCGACCAATGGCGTTTCGGATACATTTTGGTCCCTAGGATCCACCAAGGCTGATAACCATTTGCTAAATAAGTGCTGGTTCGTTCCAGAAATCGTGAAAACTTGAGTGAAGAACACTGGACTTCAACGGCAATATTTTTGTAACAGAGATCAGATCGCTGCTTAAGTTGCGGCAAGTAGGCTTCAAGTTCAATATCCATCTCTTGATACCATTCAAACAAAAGTTGTTTTGCTTCCAAGTGCTCCTTCGTCTCCCCTTCACTGTATGTCTGACAATCAGTAATGGCTTGATGGGCAAAGTGGGACTGTCGCTTAGGTCCTTGCCTCAAAATCACTTCTTTCTGACAGCCTGGGCAATAAAAAGGGCCCGAGGATTTCTTTGCCCCTTTCGCTAGGATGACTTCTTTTCTTTGGTTCAACGCTTTCAACATCTGGCTCACCTCAATAAGAGGTACGCCAGATTCGTCAAACACAATTAAAAAAGCCAAAAACATTGTTAAAATGTCCTTGGCTGGAAATGATTTTCATTCATTAATCATTCTTGAAATAGAAACGAGTCAATTCAAGTGCATCGTTTTCCATGATCAACTCACCGTATTCTGATAAAACTTCGGGCGTCACTGAAGTCCTTTGGGCAAATTCCATCAAATAAGAAAGTGCATTTTCCACTTCAATATCAGTAATATCTGCATCCATAAATCGAATTTCAATATAATAATGGTTACCCATTTGGTAAAGATTGGTTGCAACGGAATCCAAATATACTTCGGATGCCAATTGAATCATATCTTCGAATCGCAACAACTCGAATACAAAACGATTGCCGATTTCTTCTGCTTGCTCTGACTCTTGTAATTGAGCCGCTACATGTTTTTTCAACATATCGGTAATGTCTTCATTCGCTTCATCGTTCATCTCATCAAAATTTTCCATTCCTTCTGGTGGAAGATTTTTGCTAATAAACAATTCTAACCCATCGCCTTTAGGCAAGACTTGGAAAGTTACAGCTTCACTGCCTTTAAATTCTTCGTCAATATCAACTTCTTCAAGAATACTGTAAAAGAAGTTTTCAATTTCATTGTGATTTCCTAGAAGGTCAAGAAAAGTGATGCCTCTCGCAGCTAAGTCTTCACTTTTGATCAATACACGAATGGTGTTCTCATTGATATGTTCCATTTCCATATTAGCTACACCTCACTTTTGCTACTCACTATAGGTTCATTGTATCGAAACCTGATAAAAAGTAAAGAGAAAACGAATATCCTCTTAAGAAAAACGTAAAAACTCAAAAAAAGACTCACTTTCTACGAGAAAGCGAGTCGATGAAGTCAAATTTATAAGCCTGCCATTAATTGCGCTTGTCTTAGTTCCAGTTGGCGAACATCCCTAGGTAAGAACCGACGAATTTCATCTTCGTTAAACCCAACTTGCAATCGTTTTTCATCGATCATAATTGGCCGACGCAATAATCCTGGATTTTCTTGAACAAGTGTCAATAAATCTTTTAGGGGCAGGTCATCTAGATCCATATTCAACTTTTGGAATACTTTGGATCTGGTGGAAATAATTTCTTCTGTGCCATCTTCTGTCATTTGTAGAATTGCCTTAAGCTCAGAAATATTTAACGGTTCTGAAAAAATATTTCTTTCAACAAAAGGGATTTCGTGCTCTTGTAACCACGCACGAGCTTTGCGACAAGATGTGCAACTTGGGGAAGTGTATAGTGTCAACAACGTGCATCTCTCCTTTTTAATTTTCAATCAAGCAAGTCCTGTTCCCTCGCTTGATTTCAATTATACAGGTTTAACTAAAAAAAATCTAGTCTAAATCTCATATTTTTTAATAAAACTCGAAAGTTATATTAAAAGCGAAACCTTTTAGGCAAAAGGTTTCACTCAAAAAGTTTATTTTTAAATGAGAAAAATCAAATTTTTTTTTAATATTACTTCTTTTATACAACAGTGTGTCAAAGGTGTATCAAAAAGATGTCAGAATATTAAAATACTCTTTTAGTTGAATCCCGCGTTTTTTAATTTCCCCTCTGTAATTACATGTGTAATCAAAAAAACGGAGGAAAAACCAAGTCCATGGCTCAATCGTTTTCAAAGGAAAAATTTCACGATCCCTTGTTGCCTTGGAAACGACAGGGCTACAATAAAAATATATGTTATTTTTTCCAGAGAAGATTCTCAACCAATGTCTTCATTCTTGATTCCATTGTATCACATTCCTTTTTAATCAGAAAACCATACAAGTATTTCTGTCATAATCGACAATAAAACAGTAGGAGAAATGAATATCTGCTTATAAATGAAAAGGGTTTCTCACAAAAATTTAGTGAAAAACGATCAACCTAAGAAACCCATCTTTTATGCTTTTTCCTGACAAAGTATAAAAAGACTAGCGTTTTCTTGGATTGATCGTTCAATTCTTTCTTCTAAGAGAGAGAAGGTTCTCCATCACGAGCGAATTGCGCATCATGCAATGCGCGATAATGTCCCTTTTTCGCCATCAAATCTTCATGGGTCCCCTCTTCTAAGATGCCTTTATCACTAACGACGATAATGCGTGTCGCATGTTTGATCGTTGCGAGGCGATGGGCAATGATCAAGGTTGTACGGCCATCTGCCAAAGAATTCAATGACTCTTGAATCACTTGCTCGGTTTCCGTATCCAACGCTGATGTTGCTTCATCTAATATCAAAATCGGCGGGTTTTTTAAGAACATCCGAGCAATCGCTACCCGCTGCTTTTGACCACCGGATAATTTGACTCCTCGTTCACCGATGACCGTATCTAACCCATCCGTCATTTGATCGATGACCTTTTCTAAGTGTGCTAATTTAACTGCCTTTAAAATCTCCTCTTCTGTTGCATCAAGTTTGCCATAAGCAATATTTTCTCGAATCGTTCCCGGGAAAAGAAAGACATCTTGCTGCACAGTCCCAATCTGCTGACGTAAAGAAGCCAAGGTCATCTCCTGAATATTGATGCCGTCAATCGTAATGGCGCCTTCAGTGACTTCATAAAAACGCGGCAACAAGTTGCATAACGTGGTTTTCCCTGAGCCACTTTGCCCGACGAAGGCGATCGTCTCGCCAGCTTTGATCGATAAATCGATGTGATTCAAGACTTTCGTCGCATCCGCATAAGAAAAAGAAACATCTTGGTAGACGATATCCCCTTTTAATGATTGAACAACCCGTACCCCTGGTTTGTCTTTGATCGTCGGTTCTTTATCCAATTCTTCGGTCAATCGTTTGAAGCCAGCGATGCCTTTCGGATAGCTTTCAATCATCGTATTGACCTTCTCAATTGGTCTAACAAAGACATTCGATAATAAAATAAACCCTACAAACTGGCCATTCGTCAGTTCACCACGAATCACGTAGTAAGCACCAAAAATCAGAGCAAACAAGTTGATCAAGCGAATCAGAAAGTAATTATACGCTGAGCTGATCGCCATTACCTTATAAAAAAGGATCTTCGATTGCCGATAGATTTCGCTCAATCCATCAAAGCGTTTATGTTCGAACGTTTCATTAGCAAACGATTGGGTCACTCGAATGCCGCTAACAGATGCTTCCACTCCG
The DNA here is from genome assembly GCF_050544075.1 of Enterococcus sp. AZ188. Taxonomy (NCBI): domain Bacteria; kingdom Bacillati; phylum Bacillota; class Bacilli; order Lactobacillales; family Enterococcaceae; genus Enterococcus; species Enterococcus sp. AZ188. Next base: position 1,315,883 of record NZ_CP172943.1, on the reverse strand, counting down.
GCGTTGAACTCACCGAGGTTGTCATAGATCTGTGTATTGACTTTGGTCATTTTCTTATTGAAAAAAACCAAGGCAATCGTAATCAATGGAATCAACGCAAATGTCGCTACCGCTAATTGAACGTGCATATTCAACATCAATAGGAATGCCCCCACCAAAGTCATAATGGTAATAAAAACATCTTCTGGCCCATGGTGAGCGACTTCAGAGATTTCAAAGAGATCCGTGGTCAAGCGACTGATCAGCTTGCCGGTCTTTTGATTGTCATAATATTCAAAAGATTGGGTCTGCAGATGTCGAAACAGTTCTTGACGCATATCTGTCTCAATATTGACCCCAAGTTTATGACCATAAAAAACCACGATATATTGCAACACAGTATTGATCACATAAAACAAGAACAAGCCTAAGCAAGCCAATAGTATCAAGCGAAAGTTGTTCTGGGGCATGATCTTATCGATTACTTGGTTGACGGCAACGGGAAAGGCCAGTTCTAATAAACCAGCAAATACCGCACAAGTAAAATCTAGCATAAATAGTGACCGATACGGTCGATAATAACGAAAAAACCTTTTTAACACATTTCCCCCTCCTCAATAGCTTTCATTATAAGCAACTCTTTGAAGAAATGCAAAATGAGAAACATGTGAAAATGGGTAAAATTCACTATAATTTTGAAAACCTATCAAGGCGCGGATTTCTAAAAACAGTAAATAAAACCTTTATTTCACAAGGCTTTCCCTCTTTTTTTTAGAGTCATAATGGCTTATGATTGATTCGAAAACAAACTGAAAATTTTCACTAACTCTGAAAGGCGTGTCTCTTTTGATCACTAGTATTCTTTTTGATGTCGATGATACCTTATATGACCAGCAACAACCATTTCGTAATGCCATAACCTCATGCTTTCCACAAATTGCCCGCAAGGACCTAACCGCTCTTTATTTGCGTTTTCGCGTACATAGCGATGAACAGTTTGGAAGGGTATTGGCGAATGAATGGACGCTGGAGCATTTTCGTTATTACCGGCTGACTCATTCTCTAACGGACTTAGGTTATTTCCCTACTACTATGGAAGAAAGCTGCCAGTTTCAGCTGTGCTATGAACAAGAACTAGATGCTATCACGCTACATCCAGAAGTTGAGTCAACCTTGAGTTATTTGTCCAAATTGCCAATCAAATTAGGAATTATTACTAACGGTCCCACCGACCACCAACAAAAGAAGTTGAATCAGTTGCAACTGACTCGATGGATCAAACCAGAGCATATGATCATTTCACAAGCAACCGGTTATCAGAAACCAGAACTAGAAATTTTCCAATTGGCAGAAACCGCCTTTGCTCTTGATCCAGAAACAACACTGTACGTAGGTGACAACTTTGATAATGATGTAGTGGGCTGCAAAAAAGCCGGTTGGCAAGCCTTGTGGTTCAATCATCGTCTTCGTCAGGCGCCTAATGGATTGGAAGATTTACCCGATGTGTCGATCACTGCTTTCTCGCAGCTCCAAGAAAGTATTGACGCCCTCTTGCAGCTTCCTGCATACGCCTATAACTAAAAAACATGGACCTTCGCTTCAAGCGGGTCCATGTTTTTTTGAATGCTTAATGTTCTTCGCCGATACTCAAAATTAAGCGAATATCTTCTTCGGTCATTTGTTGAAGCTGGGTTTCATTGCCTTGAATCACTTTTTGGAAAAGCTCACGCTTTTCTTGTTGCAATGCATCCATTCGTTCTTCAATGGTTCCTTCGGCGATCATTCGCCAGACTTCGACTACATTTTTTTGACCGATCCGATGGGCTCGTCCAGCGGCTTGTTCTTCCACTGCCGGGTTCCACCATAAATCGTATAAAATCACTGTATCTGCACCAGTCAGATTTAGTCCAGTTCCTCCTGCTTTTAATGAGATCAAGAAGACATCTTTTTCGCCACTATTAAAAGCATTGACCATCGTCAAACGATCTTGCGGCGGTGTGCTGCCACGCAAATAGAAGGATTCAAACCCTTCCTGGGCTAATTCTTCTTCAATGATCGAAAGCATACTGGTGAACTGAGAAAATAGCAGGACACGACGGCCATTTTCTTTGGCTGCTAAGAGTAAATCTTTGACCTGCTCAAGTTTCCCAGAAGACCCTTCGTAGTCCTCCACGAATAATCGAGGGTCACAGCAGATTTGCCGTAGACGAGTCAAGCCAGCTAAAATACTGATCCGATTTTTGCGGAAAGACGTAGAATCCATTTGCGCGATTTCTTCTCGCATTTGTCGCAAATACGCCAAATAAATTTTCTTTTGTTCCTCTGTTAGGACACTGTAATAATTTGTTTCCAGCTTTTGCGGCAAATCATGTAACACAGATTTTTTATCTCTTCGCAAAATGAAGGGTTTGATCATTTTTGCAATTTCTTGTGTAGACAGTTCCTTAAATTTCTGCTTGTTGGGGAAAAAGCCTGGCATAATCATTTGGAACAAGGACCACAATTCTTCTAAATTGTTCTCGATCGGTGTGCCACTGAGGGCGAACCGCTGCGGAACTTCCAAGGATCGCAATGCCTGTGCCGTTTTGGTCGCGCTGTTTTTGACCATCTGTGCTTCATCTAAAATCAAACACGATAACTCTAGTGCTTGATAGGCATCAATGTCCTGACGCAAGCTTGCATACGAAGTAATTCGGACATCCGCTGATTGCGCCATCTGCGCTTCTCGCTCTTCTTTCGTTCCACTGATGACAGTCGCTGAAATTGAAGGTGCGAACCGTTTGATTTCTTGCTGCCAGTTGAATGTTAGACTGGCTGGTGCCACGATCAATGCATTCAATTTTTGATGCTCTTGTTTCTCAGAAAGCAAATAGCCAATGGTTTGGACGGTCTTCCCTAACCCCATTTCATCAGCAAGAATACCGCCAAATTGATAATGGCTCAACATTTTTAGCCAACGAAAGCCAACTTCTTGGTACTGCCGCAACTCAGCATGCAAGTTGTCTGGCAACTGTGCCTCAAAGTTTTCTGGATGGATCAAATCTTCCGTCATTTGCTGAAAACCTGTACTAAAACTCGCTTGATCGGCAAACTGTTCTTGCAGTAATAGCCCTTGATTCAATGGGACTTGGATTGCCCCGTTTTTCGTATCTAACGAGAGCCGTAATTTTTTGAGGGCAGCACTTGCTTCTTGAAACTCTTCCGACTCCAGCGAAAGAACTTGACCATTTTCTGTGGTATAAAATTGCGCAGATTGCAACAGACTCCGCAAAACATCGTTGATCTCTGATTCTTGAATGCCGCTAACATCAAACTTGATATCCAACCAAGAACCATTCTCTTCAATCACGATTTCTGGTCGATGATGCTGGGCATCAAGGTAGAGTTCCCGCAGCTTCTTGCCGATCCGCACTTCCCCTAATTGTCTCAAGACCGGGATCTCTCTCGTAAAAAAGGTATAGAGTTGCTCGCCTAGTGGTAGATTTTTTTGCCAATTTTTGCTGCTGGCTTGATAGCCAAAGGTTTCAATAATGGCTTCGATCCGTGCTTCTTGTTGGAAATCACGTAAAATCTCTGGATGATTTTCTGGCATGTATTGATGTTTTTCATCACTTGAAAAAACGACTTCTCCATAAGTAAAATCAACTTGTAGATCTACTTGACCTTTGATTTTCCGCAAGGAGAAAACTGCTTTCAATTCAGATTCTTCGATGTCATTTTGAACCTCAGGAGCCACTTGGACACGCCCAATTTTTCGCAAATAAGGCAAAACTTTCATAAAGAGATTCGCCAGCTCTTCTTTTGGATAATCAATGATTGGCTGTTCAAAACGTTTAAACAGCTGCTGCATCGTGACATAGATCTCCTTTTGCTCGACAGTCAATTCATAAAATGTTCCGTCCAACAGCCCCCAGTTATAATAACTAAGTAAGTGGTCGAAGTCTTTTACGAACTGCAGCGGAAAATGATCCGTTTCTTTTGTAACTGAAAACGTCAATGGTTCCCCCGATTGGAAGTCTACTTGGCTGACCTTGGTTTCACCAATGGTGATTTGCGTGTAGACATCATTGAATTGCAATAGCAGTTCTTTGCCGAATTCAACGGGCAGAAGCAAGTATTTTTTATCAAGTTTGCCATTGATTTGAATGCCCGCTTGCCCCATTAATTGTTGGGTTTGCGCGATTCCTGTCAATCGATTCAATAAAGCTCGATTTTTCTCATCAAAGGCATCCGCAGAAAGCAAAAAGGTCTGTTGCTTATTGGCCGCATATTGCTTGTTCTCTTGATACATCTGTAAAAATTTATAAATGTTTTTGACGACATAGGTCCTGGCCGTGCCGCGATGCCCGACCTTCAAAGAGACCCCTAAAATATCCATCTCTTGGTGATAAGGATTTGTCGCAATCGTATCTACCCGAAATTCAATCTGTAATGGTTTACTCGCTTCCTTTTCGCTGTCTAAGCGAGCAAAACCATTGGAAAACATCTCTGAAGCAGAAAAGGCCTTTTTGATGGGGGTTTGTTCATTGATTTTTCGTGTTTTTCCTTGTTGGCGTAAATAGAGTTCGACGGCCACCGTATGTTTGCAATAATGATGTTCTTCCCAATAGGGACATTGGCAATAATCCACTTCTTTGGCAGTAGCATCCAAAGTAACTAAATACAATTCTGTTCCGAGTACTTCTGCATGCCACACATTTTTTTCTTTATCCGGGGTGACAGACAGGACACGGCCTTCATTAAGATACGTTCTCCCCCGCTCGATTACTTTTTCTGGAATACTCCACTTCATAAGAGCCCTCCTCTCCTTATTCTTTTATTCGGATCCGGCTTTGCCCGCTGCCGTTGGTTTCTACGAAAACTTGCTGCAGGATCCTTGCCCGCAGTTCTCGAACATGACTGATGATCCCAATCATGCGCCCTTCATTTTCGATCATTTCTAATGCTTCCATCGCCATTTCCAATGATTCTTCATCAAGCGAGCCAAACCCTTCATCGATGAAAAGTGCTTCGATCTCAATCCCGCCAGCTCGTTGCTGGATCACATCTGCTAAAGAGATTGCTAACGCTAAGGCTGCAATAAAGCTTTCACCGCCTGACAGTGTATGTGCTCTTCTGACTTGACCGGCATTATCGTCATAGATGTCAATTTCTAAGCCTGTTGAGCTTCGATAGCTACCAACTTTATCCGCTAATTCAAATTGATAGCGGCCACGGGTCAAACGGGACAAGCGTTCATTGGCGACTTCTAAGATCTCCGTCAAAAATTGTTGCAACACATACCGTTCCAAGCTGGTTTTCTTCGTGTTTTCGCCATTGATGGTTTCTGCCAACTGTTGAAGTTGGCCTAATTGGGCAAGTTCTTCTACATTTTTCTGATAAATGACTTGCAACTCGACAAATAACCGTTGATTGCTGTTGACCTTCTCCTGTTTGCGAACCGTTTCTTGCTGTAATTTCTCCATCACAGTCTGCAACTGAAGGTAGGTCGTTTCCAATTGGATTAAATCCATTGTCGCCTGCTCTTTTAATTGGGTATCTAGCAATATCAGACGCTGTTGAACAAACGCCGTTTCTTGCTCATAGGTTTTGATTTCTTCTGTCAGAAGGGTTGTTTGAGGAGCTTGGGCAATCAATTCCCGCATTGCTTCTTCAGTCATCGCTGCTTCTTGCAATCGTTGCATCAGCCGTTGTTCTGCTTTCGCCTTGGCGGCTTGCTTTTCTTCGAAAAATTGTTGTACATTCTTCAACTTCTCTGAAAGGATCGCTTGCTGCTCTTTGATCTGTGCTTCTTGCCGGGCATCCGCCTCGATTTGTTGCGTATATTCCCTTAGTAAAAGATGAATTGACGCTAAATCGGCTTGTAGTTGTTGGTAAGTAGCACCACCAAGTTGTTCTTGCAAAGAGGCCAATTTTCCTGCCGCAAGTTGGCGCGCTTCCTCGGCCTTTTTTGCTTGCTCACTGACTTGCTGATAGGATTCATCTAACTTTGTCAATTGCCCCTTTACTGCCTGATATGTTTTTTGCGCTGCTTCGTAAGAGGAGGCTTTTTGCTGATTGATAGATTGTCGTTTTTTTAATTCCTGTGCAATCGTTTCTTCAGTAAGCTTCTCTTGCGTTTCGAAAGGCTGTAACCTAGCGTATGCCTGCTGAACGTCGTTCCAAGCAGCAGCCGCTTGCTTTTCCGCCGAAACGCTTGTCGCTTGCCATTCATTGATCCGCAATAACGCTTGTTCTTGAAGCGTTTGATTTGCCGATACCTGCTGTTGGACTATCGTCAATTTTTCTTGCATTTGCTCAAGTCTTTGCTCACTCGCAAGAATGTCCTCAATGGGATAGGTCGTATGCTCCTGTGCATTCGGATGATCCAATGATCCACACACGGGACAAGGTTCATTTTCTTCCAATAAAAGACGAAGCCGCGCAATTTGCATCCGAGCATTTTGACTGGTTTCTTGTTTTAGCGTTTTTTGCAGCGCTAGCAAAGATGTTTCTAGTTGCTGTTTTTCAAGGACCAAATCCGAATGAATTTGTTGTTGTTCCCCTGTTTTTTGCTCTGCTTCACGAACCAGTGCCTTTGCTTGCTGCCATTTTTCAATTAGCAATTGTGTTTCAGCTAGTTTTAATGCTTCTGTTTGAAATGTTCTTAACGTTTCAATTTTTTCTACCAGTTGCTGCTCTTGTGTTTTGGTGTTAGCAAGCACTTGAGTAATTTTGGTCAATTTGCCCGTTTGCTGCTGTGCTGCTTTTTCCTGCTGTGCCACTTCTTCTCGCTGCTTTTCTGTGCGTTGCGCCAATGGAATCTGCTGCTGGATCTGTTGGCTTCTTTGATTGGCAGCTTCATGCTTTTTCTTAGTCTCTTCGATCAACGGTCTTTGTTCTTGCCAGCTTACTTGTTGCCGCTGAACATCTTGCAACAGCTGCTTCGTTTCGTCGATTTGCTGTGCTGCTTGCTGCGCTTCATTTACGCGTTCTTCTTTTTGCTGCATGATTTCTTGATGTTCAAGCGCCCACACAAGTTGGGTCAATCGTGCTTTTTTTTGATCGATCTCGTTTTTTTGGGCATTCAACAGTTGTGCTTTTTCTTGTAGTTCTTGCCATTCGATCCGAGCATTTTCGATTTCTTTTGCACGGTAAAAGGCATCTTGCGCAGCTTTCATTTCTTGCGTTGCCTGGTCTTTTCTCTGCAATAACTTTTGAAGTTGAATCTGTTGTTTCTCTAAATCTTGCGCCCATAAAGTCAGACATTCCGCAACCGTTAAAACTTCTTGCACTTCTTCCCATTCAAAACGCTCCATGATCTGCGAAGCGACTAGTTGCTGATGTTCAAGCTTTCTACTTTGTGCTTTGACTTGCTCTTTTAGCCATTCATTAAATTGCTGGTACATTTCTGTACCAAATAGATTTCGTAAAACCCGTTCTTTCTCGTTACTACTGGCAATCAGAAAATTACGAAATTCTCCTTGCGGCAACATCATGATTTGAAAAAACTGTTTTGCATCCAGCTGCAGCAGATCCTTGATAAACGCATCAACTTCTGTCCGTTTACTGATCTGCTTTTTCTCTTTGCCATCGGCGTCAAAAATCGTCAATTGAACTTTTGCCGTTTGGTTAGTGACACCGTCACCACGTTTTTTTGCTAACGTCTGTTCCGGTTTCCGTTGGATCTGGTAGGTAAAACGCTGATGTTCAAAAGTAAACGTGACGCTGGTCTCTTCGGTTGGTGAAGCAAACATCGATCGCATTTCTTTGCCTGAGCGCAGATTCCCCGATGTTTCACCGAACAAGGCAAACGTCATTCCATCGAAAATCGTCGTTTTTCCTGCACCAGTTTTGCCGCTGATCAAAAACAACCCGCCAGCTTGCAGCTGACTAAAATCCAATTTTTCATCAATGAATGGACCAAAATTTTTCATTTGTAAAGACTTCGGTTGCATGACTATTCCCTCTTTTCCACGACAAATGCTTCATTTAATCCTTGTTCGATCCATTTGGTTTGTGAATCGAGCAATGAATCTCCCGTCATTTCTTGAAAAAAATGACTGATCAAGGTCTGCGGGTCGGTTTCTCGTGTCGTTAGCTGTCTTTTTTTCGTCTGTTCTCGTCCATTCAACCGTTCGACAGACAAAATAAATGGATAGATTTTTCGCAACTGATTCATCATATTTGGAATCACAGCACGATCCGTCAGCAGAAAATGCCAAAACGCCTCCCGATCCAGATCACGGTAAAAAACCGGATCGATCAACTCCTCAAAGGACGCCGTCAGCTGCTGGATATCCCTTTTTGGTGTCAGTGGAATAAATTCATTGGTATCTTTTACGGTATCAATAAGATAGATCCCTTTTTGGTTCGTCCGTTCAGAAAGGGAAAATTTCAGAGGTGAGCCGCTGTACCCGATCTTTGGGTGTTTGAGAGCCGTATTGGCATGTAAATGGCCTAAAACAACCCGATCAAAAGGCGCAAAAGCGGTGGTCGGTACGCTGTCCAATCCGCCAACTTGAATTTTTGTTTCTGAATCTGTTTGGCTAGAACCCGCCACAAAAAAATGGGTCACTAGCACTTGCTTTTTGGACGAGTCAAAGTTCTTGGTCATCTCCTCAATGACTCTTTGGACACTATCAGAAATCTTCATTAATGGTTCATCAAAAAACAAGCGGGCCTCGATGGGTTCGAAATACGGTAGTAAAAAGAATTGTGTATCGTCAAACTCAACCGGATGCAAACTTTGTTCGATGCTGGTGGACAGGTAAAAGCGTGTTTGTTGAAACCACTGACTGCCGGTTTCTAAACGAGTTGGACTATCATGATTTCCTGAGATAGCCAATAATGGCAGTTCATTCGTTAAATTGATTTCAGCGATTTTTTCATTTAGTAATTTGACTGCATCAACAGCAGGAACCGAACGATCATAAAGGTCCCCCGCAATGACGATGGCATCGACCTTTTCTGCTCTTGCTAGCGCTATGATTTGATCAATGATTGCTCGTTGGTCTTCCAGCAGATCATAGCCATGTAGTTTTTTTCCGATGTGCCAATCAGCTGTATGTATAAAGCGCATTTCTTCACCTTCTTAAAAAATATCCTTCCAATCATTATACCACTTTCCCTGATCGTTAGACATCTCTCTTCCAGCGAAATTTCATTTACCACCCATTTTTGATAAAAATAGCGAACACCTAACATCATTATGTTGAAATGTTTTTTCAATTATAAATTTATATCTTGAAATATAATTACACTTCATTTACAATGAGTGTGAAATCGAATTCAACAATCGCTTTCATCACTATTCTAAAAGAAAGGAGAAACGATATGCTTGCAATAGGACTCATGTCAGGAACCAGTTTGGATGGAATCGACGCTGCTTTAGTAAAAATCAACGGCTGCGGTACCGAAACTGACGTCCAGCTGATGGAAATGCTCACACTGCCCATTGGTGAAGAATTGAAGGAACGAATAAAAACTGCTTGTGATCCGGTGGAATCAAATGTTCCCCTCATCTGCCAATTAAATACTGAATTAGGGTATCAATTTTTGAAAGCGTGTCAAATCCTCTGCCAAAAAGCCGGTATTGAAGAAAAAAGCATTGATTTTGTTGCCAGCCACGGACAAACGATCTGGCACTCCCCCGATGCTGATCCAGCGAAAAACAGCACCTTGCAAATTGGCGAACCTTCGATTATTGCTTATGGCTTACAAACGAAAGTCGTCGCCGATTTCCGAGTGATGGATATGGCTGCTGGCGGGCAAGGAGCGCCCCTTGTACCTTATACGGACTATCTGCTTTATCAATCAGACGATAAAAATCGCTTATTGCAAAATATTGGCGGCATCGGCAACGTTACGGTTCTGCCTAAAAATGGTGGCTTAAGCGAATTATATGCTTTTGATACAGGTCCAGGAAACATGGTCATCGATGAACTAATGGTTCAGCTATTCGGTCAGCCTTATGATGCGTTTGGTGAAACAGCCCGAGCGGGAGCAATTATACCCACCTTGCAAAAGGAATTAAGAACTCATTTTTATTTGTCCCAGCAACCGCCGAAAAGCACTGGACGTGAACAATTTGGCAAACATTTTGTGCAGCAGCTAATGACCGAATATCCCCAAGTAGCATCGGAAGACTTGGTGAGGACTTTAACCGATTTCACCGCATTTTCCATTGCTGACAGTTACCAAAGGTTCATTTTCCCTCAGTTGGGAACAAATGATATTGAAGTGATTCTTTCAGGTGGTGGCGCCCATAACCATCTGCTGATTGAGATGATCAAAGGCTATTTACCCGAAACAGTAGCCGTTGTAACACAAGATGACATTGGCGGTTCGAACGATGCCAAAGAAGCGGTGGCTTTCGCCATCTTAGGAAATGAAACCCTTCACAGCCGTGTCAACAATGCCCCTGCAGCAACCGGGGCAGCCCAAGGCGTGATTTTAGGAAAAATCATTCCGAATCCATGGGAAACAAAAATGTAAAACATCTTAGGAGGATAAACCATGTTAGATAAATTCACTCAGTTCATCGAACGCCATCTGGCAGGACCGATGGAAAAACTTGGCAGCCAGCGTCATTTGCGAGCGGTTCGTGACGGGATCGTTTCAACATTGCCATTGATTATCGTCAGTTCGTTCTTTATGATTTTAGCCTTTCCACCGCTGCCTCAAAGTTGGGGCATCTATCAATTCTTGTCTAGCAATGCCACAACCATCTTATTGCCTTATCGAATGACGATGTACATTATGAGCTTGTATGCTGCATTCGGGATCGGATACAGTCTTTCTCGCTCTTATAAGCTTGATGGTCTTTCAGGCGGGATCTTAGCAACGACCGCCTTCTTACTGACCTTCACCCCGGTCAATATCCCAGCAGAAGCGTTGGATGCAGCTGGAACGGTCGGTTTTGTCTTGCCAATGGCCAATTTAGGGAGTGCTGGTATGTTCGTGGCGATCATCACCTCGATTCTTGCCGTTGAAATCTATCGGTTAACGGACAAATCGAAATTTAAAATCACGATGCCAGAACAAGTCCCACCTGCAGTCGCTCGCTCTTTTGAAGCCTTGACTCCCACTTTAGTGATCATTTTAGGAATGGGCGCGATCACTTACTATATCGGTTTTGACTGGCACACGATCGTGGCAAAAGTCGTCGATCCTTTAGTCAGTGCCGCAGATACCTTGCCAAGTGTGCTTTTGATCACCTTCTTGACGACCTTCTTCTGGTCATTCGGGATCCATGGTGCTTCTATCGTTGGTTCACTGGCTCGTCCATTATGGTTACAGTTGTTAGAAGGAAATACAACAGCGCTTGCATCGGGAGATATGATTCCCAATATTGCAGCCGAACCATTTTATCAATGGTTCATCTGGATTGGTGGGGCTGGTTCAACGATTGGTTTGGCTATTTTGTTAGCTTTTCGCACAAAATCGGAATTCGGTTCAAAACTAGGAAAAACAGCCTTAATTCCAGCTATTTTCAACATCAACGAACCACTGATTTTCGGTACACCGATCGTCTTGAATCCAATCTTGATCCCACCATTCATCATTGCGCCTTTAATCAATGGTGTCATTGCATGGGTCGCCACCTCAGCAGGTTTAGTCAATGCCGTCACGGTCAATGCCCCTTGGACATTGCCTGGACCAATTGGTGCTTTCTTAGCGACTGGCGGCGATTGGCGTGCGATCGTGCTGAATGTTCTTTTGATTCTTTTATCGATTCTGATCTATTACCCATTCGTAAAAATCTATGACAAAAACGAATTGGAAAAAGAAAATCAACCAGTCACACAATAATTTGTTGATAAAGGTCGGACGAAGCACCCATCAAGACAATCGGAAGAAGCGCTCCTCAGCAGCATTTTTCGATACTAAGAGGTGCTTCGTACGATTTTTTTAGAAAGAGGGAAAACCATTGAAACGAGAAATTGGCCTTTCGATTTACCCCGACCATAGCGATCCTTTACTGGATCAAGACTATTTAAAAAAAGCTGCTGCCCTTGGTTACTCTCGCTTATTTATGAGTATGCTAGAAGTCAGTGAAGGCAAAGAGACCGTCAGAAAAAAATTCTCTTCGATTATCGGGTTTGCCAAGAACCTTGGGTTTGAAACGATTTTAGATATTTCCCCAGCTGTTTTTAGTGATCTGGCGATCTCTTATGACGATCTAAGCTTCTTTGCAGAATTAGGTGCGGACGGTATCCGCTTGGATCAAGGGTTTGATGGCAGCAAAGAAGCCCAACTGACCTTCAATCCATTCGGCTTGGCGATTGAATTGAATATGAGTAATGATGTGAACTATTTAGAAAATATCCTTTCTTATCAAGCCAATGAACCTTTTTTATATGGCTGTCACAATTTTTACCCCCAACGAGGCACAGGCTTAACGGAGGCTTTTTTCCGCAACTGCAGTCAACGTTTTAAAAAATATGGGTTGAAAACAGCCGCCTTCATCACTAGCCAATCAGCCAAAATTGGCCCTTGGGAAGTCAATGATGGCCTGCCAACCTTAGAATCTTGTCGCGATTTACCATTGGCGCTACAAGGAAAGCTGCTTTTTGCTTCTGGGTTGATCGATACGGTGATTATTGGCAATGCCTATGCGTCGGATGCAGAACTGAAAGCTCTGGCAACGATCGATCGCTACAAACTGACCTTTGGCGTTTCCGTAGAAGCAGAAGCCAGCGAAATCGAACGGAGGATATTAGCTGAAACCAATCATTTTCGTCGCGGTGACAGTAATGCGTTAGTCGCTCGGTCCACACAATCACGGGTGAAATACCGTCCCATCGAAAACCTCCCTCATACAAACCATGAACCGTTTGCTTATGGGGACATCGTTATCGGCAATGATACCTTTGGTCAGTACAAAAACGAATTGCAGATCGTTTTGACCCCTCACCAAGACGCCCGAAAAAACAAAGTCGGCGCTATCCCCAAAGAGGAGTTGCCTTTGTTGGAATATTTGAAACCATGGACCAAATTTGCTTTCGAATTATTGGATTAAATCATTAGAAAAAAGCCGCTGATCACAAAAGGATCAACGGCTTTTCTTAGGTATTAATCTTCTCTTTTGGACTCATCGATTTGATAAACAAATGACGGATCGATCGCTTGATCCAGTGTGTCAAATGCACCTTGTATGCGCCGTTCCACTTCCGACAAGCCCTCTTTGTCCATCTTTTTGATGTCACTGATATCGATTGGCTCCCCAAAACGGACAGTCACTCGCTTGCGTTTAAATAAATCCTTTAATGTCAGCGGTCCTTGATAAACAGAGGGAACGATCTTGACTTTGGCCATTTTCGCGATCAACGCCATGCCACCTTTTAAGGCCGTTGCATGTCTCGTACCACTTGGGAACATGATCAAGCTAAGATCGGTTTCCTTCAAGATTTTGACTGGCGTCTTTACCGCGCTCGGTCCTGGTTTGTCCCGTTTGACTGGAAAAGCATTGGCATGAATCAAAATGAACCGTAAAATCGGGTTTTTGAACAGCTCTTCTTTCGCCATAAAACTGAATTTCTTTGGCCGAGCAGCCACTGCTAGGTACAATGGATCCCACCAGGTTCGGTGAGGAGCCACTAAAATATAGTTTTCATTTTTAGGTAAAACCTCTTTGTTTTGATAACGAGCATTGCCGTTGATCAAAAATAATACTACGCGAACCACACCGCGCATAAAGCGAAAAAACATACTCATTTTCCTTTCTATTTCTCTCCTATTCAAGTATGCAAAAAAACGGTTTAAATGACAAGCCTTTTTTAGCGTTTCCCATTATTCTTAATCGTAGTATAATACATTGAAATGAATTTAGAACAGGAGTATGCTTCATGTTGCAACCGAACGAACGCATTGACCAATTGTATGCCGATGACATCAAGATCATTCAGAGTTCCGAAGTTTTTTCTTTTTCATTAGATGCTGTCTTATTAGCCAATTACGCTAGAGTACCAAAAAGAGGTGTGATCGTTGACCTTTGTGCAGGGAATGGCGCAGTCGGTTTATTTATCAGCAGAAAAACGACTGCTCATATTTATCAGGTCGAATTGCAGGAACGCTTAGCGGATATGGCGCAGCGCAGTATCGAATTAAATGACTTGCAAGAACAGCTGACGGTCTATCCTATGGATTTGAAGAATCTCTTTCAAAAAATCAAACCTGATTCCGTCGATCTTTTGGTCTGCAATCCGCCTTACTTTAAAAATATACCGACGGCGATCAAAAACCCGAATCCCTATTTAGCGATCGCCCGGCACGAGATCACCACAAATTTAGATGAAGTGATCCAAACCGCCAGTAAAGCGTTAAAAATGAATGGAAGGTTTGCGATGGTTCATCGCCCGGATCGCTTTCTCGATATTTTGGACCATATGCGCACCCATCGAATCGCGCCAAAACGAGTCCGCTTCGTCTATCCGAAAGTAGGCAAAGAGGCCAATATTTTATTGATTGAAGGAATCAAGGATGGTAAGGCGGAAGGGTTTAAAATTGATTCTCCTCTCATTACCTATGATGAAACGGGCTCTTATAGTCCAGAAGTGAAGGCGATGCTCTATGGCTGCTGACAACCATTACTTTTATGTCTTACGTTGCAACGACCAATCCTTTTACGGCGGCTATACTACCGATTTGAGTCGCCGCTTATTAGAGCATAACAAAGGGATCGGGGCAAAATATACCCGTCCCGCTAGTCGCAGACCCTTGCAAATGATCCATGCGGAAAGCTTTTCCACTCGCAGTAAAGCCACTCAAGCAGAAGCCGCCTTCAAAAAATTGCCTCGCAAAAAGAAAGAGGACTACCTGATCAGTCATAGGAAAAGCAATGTTCTCTGACCAAGCATGCAAAAAACTACCTGCGCACGGAAGTTTCCTTCTTGAGGGAGCTTTCTTTCGTGACTTAGGTAGTTTTTTTATCGTTATTCATTCCTATTCGGTAACGCCCATTGGGTTTGACTTTTCCCAAATTCTTTCGGGATCACAGAATCAACGGATTGATATTCGAGGGTTTCTTGGGACTTTGGAATCGTAATTGCCGTTAAATAGTTGTTGGTTTCGGAATAGAAACCAATTGTTTTAAAGGAAGGATCAGTCAAATGGTATTGAACCCCCTGCAGTTTAGCAGTTGTTTCCTCATCCACAAAAGTCGGTTGATAGCGAGCATAGTAAACCTGGGCGCCCATTTTAAAATATACGGAGTTATGAGCAGAACCAAGAAATTCAATCTCCCGTTCCACCGGTATTGCTTGATAGATTCCTAAAGTTTCAATCGCTTCATTGCTTTGGATGCGCTGATAAATTGCTGTAGTATCAGATTCGTAATATTTATAGCCTAGAAACATCTTTTCGCGATCTCGGATATTCGGTGTGATCAGCGCATTATACGTTTTGAATTCACCATACACTTGATCCCCAATAAAAAAACCTAATAGACACGTAACGACTATGCCGCCAAGCAATAGCGTCACTTTTGGGTTGCGGTTTTCTCGATAAAGCAGAACCATCAGGAACCCTAATAACGCAATCAGACCAACTACCATGAGAATTGGTAGGATCACATAATAAAAACGCTCACTTTGCAGCCATTTTTCGCTCGTCATAAATGCAACCATTTTTTATTCCTCTTCGATTCCTCACTACTCACTGTCTTACCCTTGGTCAAACAGTAGAAGGATCGTCCTTTCATCCCTTTTCATGCCAATTATCCTCAAGGCGCTCAATTCCCATATAAGTTCTTATGAGATTAATTTTACCATAACTATGTAGAAAAGATAAGTGTTAGATGAATTGCTTTTCACAACAAACATCCATTGACAAAAGGAGGGTTTTATCAGATAATATTGATGCTAATCGGGAATGAATGTCTCCCTCAGTTCTTACTGAAACCGCAATTTTGCTAATGACTTCTACCACTTTTTTTAGTGTGTAGCAGTCATTTTTTTATTTTCACTAGGTCGTCGTATTTGCAGGAGCATTGTTCCTATATTCTTTTTAAAGGATCGTGATAGAAATGATGAAACAAAAAACAACTAATTGGGAACTGACTGCTTTAGGTGTGGTCAGTCTGGTTATTGGCGTATTCGCTGGAGCCGTCGACACCTTCTTTGGGAAGATCCTACTTTCCTTAAGCGCCTTTCGTGATAGTCATTTTTTGCCCTTGATTCTCTTTTTACCCATTATCGGCATTTGTTTTACTTACCTGTTCCAAAAGTACGGTGACCGAAGTCCTCAGGGAATGAATTTAGTGTTTTTAGTCGGACATGAAGAAGAAAAAGACATTCCGTTGCGCTTGATTCCTTTTGTAATGGTGGGAACCTGGCTGACGCATTTATTTGGAGGAAGCGCTGGCAGAGAAGGGGTTGCGGTTCAGTTAGGTGCCACCATCGCCAATCGCTTAGGAAAATGGCTGCGACTAGAAAAGTACGCCAGCACCCTGATCATGATTGGGATGGCTGCGGGATTTGCTGGTTTATTTGAAACCCCGATCACTGCGACGTTCTTCGCACTGGAGGTACTTGTCATCGGTAAATTCAGTCATCATGCACTCTTACCAACTTTGCTGGCTGCTTTCACCGCTAGTACGACTTCTCAATTGTTAGGATTAGAAAAATTTAGTTTTGCTTTGTCACCGTCCCCCGATTTGACTTTGGCTGTTTTTCTGAAATTACTTTTGATTGGCTTAATATTTGGTATTGTTGGTGGCAGCTTTGCGGGATTATTAGAAACGATGAAACGGATCATGAAACGACGCTTTCCTCATCCTCTCTGGCGCATTGGCATCGGTTCACTCGTGCTAGTCTTACTTTTTGTCCTTTTGTATCATGGTCGTTATTCAGGTTTAGGAACGAATTTGATCAGCGCTAGTTTCACGAATCAACCAATCTATTCTTATGACTGGCTGCTTAAGATGGTGTTAACTGTACTGACTATCAGTATTGGTTTTTTGGGCGGAGAAGTCACCCCTTTGTTTGCGATCGGCGCCTCTTTGGGCGTCGTGCTGGCACCGCTCTTCGGACTGCCTATCGAACTGGTGGCAGCCCTAGGCTATGCCAGTGTCTTTGGCAGTGCTACTAGCACTTTATTTGCACCGATCTTTATCGGTGGGGAAGTCTTTGGCTTTGAAAATCTGCCCTTGTTTGTGATCGTCTGCTCCGTCGCCTACTTTATCAGTAAACCCTATAGTATTTATCCCTTACAAAAATCATTGGCAGACGGGAAATGATTCACTTTTGATCCCTCCTCCAGAGCAAAAGAAAAAACCGCGAACAAGTCGCGGTTTTTTTCTTATTTCGCACGTTTTAAGTAGGTACCTTCAGCTGTATTGATTTCTAGCATTTCGCCTTCTTCAACAAAGTCAGGAACATTGACAACTAAGCCAGTTTCCATCGTTGCTGGCTTGCCTGAACCAGTCACAGTCGCCCCTTTGATCGACGGCTGTGTTTCAACAACCTTTAAGATTACGCTTGATGGTAGTTGAACGCCGATTACTTCGCTGCCGAAGAATTGGATTTTTACTTCCATGTTTTCAAGAATAAATTTCATTTCTTCTTCTACCACTTCAACTGGAATTTCATATTGTTCATACGTTTCCAGATCCATGAAGAATGCTGTATCATCCATTGTGTATAGATATTGTACAGCTTTCGTATCAATATGCGCTTTTTCAAATTTTTCTTCTGGACGGAAGGTTGTATCATAAGTCGAACCAGTCCGAACGTCCCGTAATTTCATACGCATAACCGTATTTCCCTTACCTGGTTTGTGATGGCTAGCATCTAATACTTTGATAAGTTTGCCGTCTTGAACGAATGTCATTCCAGCTCTTAAGTCACTTGCATTGATCATAATTTTGAAATCTCCTTCACTATGTGATAATCCTTGTCTATTGTATCAAAAAAAGCTGCTTTATTCTAGCTAAATCAGTGGGAAGGTCGCACAAGTTTACGGCGTTTCTCCATATAGTGAGGGTCATACTCATCTGTCTCAATATAAATATAGACTTTTTTATCTGCCATCTGGTGTCGAATCTCGGCTTCAATCTCATTAATGATCTCATAGCCGACCTCTTCTTGTTTCGAGGCAATATCAACTTTTGCCGCAATCAAAATTTCTGATGGTCCTAAATGCACCGTTTTAACATCAATCAAGCGATCAACATCTGGCCGTTCAAATGCTCTTTTGATCACTGCTAGATCCCGTTTTGTGACACTTTCGCCAATCAGTAGACTGTAAAATTCGCGGGCTAAGAAAATGGCTGCTACCATCAATAAAAGACCAATCAATAAACCACTGAAGGCATCAAAAAATGCGTTACCCGTAATCATGGTTAAAATCGTACCAAATAGTGCGATCATTAGGCCGATCATTGCACAAAAGTCTTCTGTGAAAATGATCAGAATCTCACTATGCCGACTTTCTTTCAAAAAACGATAGATTGGTTGACGCTCCACATTCAGTTCGCGGATCTCCTTGATCGCGATCCACAACGAACTTCCTTCAACGATCATCCCGAAAATCAAAATAGCGATCACCAACCAAGCGTTACCAACTTCATGGGCAGGATGCAGCAGCTTTTCTACCGCTTCCATCACACCGAGTGCGCCCCCACCAAAGAAGAGCATCATCGCAACGATCGTGCTAAAAAAATATTTCGCCCGACCTTCTCCAAACTGATGCAGTTCACTTTGGCCCTTTGTTGCCCGTTTATCCCCGATCAATAAAAAGATTTGATTGCTACAATCCACGACACTATGAATGCTTTCATTCAACATGGCTGCACTGCCACTTAGTGCATAACCGACAAACTTACTAATAGCCACCAAAATATTTGAGATCAGGGCAGCGATGACCGCCATCATACCATTTGCTTTCTTTTCCACACCTTACGCTTCCTCTCATCAATAAATTCCCTGTCTTTTACTCTGCTATTCTTCTCAAATGAATCACGGCTGACTGAGTTTCTTCAATCAACAGGTGCTTGTTTTTTCAACTTTGCTTCTCGGCGACTGATTTTTTTGGTCCAAAATCCACCTGAGATATACTTGGGTTCATAGCTGATGATAAACGCTCGTTCTTCCACCGCTTTGATGGTTTGATAGAGCTTTTTCTCACTTTTTCTTTGGGAAAGAATCTCTAAAATCAGTCGTGGCCCTTCTAAGCCTTCTCCATAACTTTGTGTAACTCCGTAGCCTTCTTGTCGTAAGATCTTAGGCAAACTTTTTTCCTCATCCGTATTACTAGGTAGGATCACTGTGACCATTGTATAGCCCAGAGCCAGCTTATCTTCGATTTTGATACCAATACTGACTCCTGCAGCATAACCTAATGCATAGAATAAGAGATTCAGCGGGTTATCCAAACGATCCAATACCATAGATAAGCCTAAAATATAGATCGTGATTTCGATCATACTCACTAATGGGGCAATCACGCGATACCCTTTCATTGTCAATAAAAATCGCAGTGTGTTCAATGTAACATAGGCGAGATTGATAAAGAAAATCATCGCCAGCATTTGTAGATCAACTTCCATCTTTGATTCCCCCTTGTTCTTAGCATATCAAAAGGCAAGAGAAAATTAAAATATTTGAGCAGGATTTAATTACTAAAATAGCTAAATAAAATTTATACTGGGGAAGATATAGTGCTTAAGTGATTTCATTGATCACTACCATGTCATGATTTTACTCATTGATCCATTGCCTGTGGTTTCACTCTCTTCTATTGATCGAAAAGCATATCCACCAAAGTGGAAAAAGCAGTTTAAACCACCGCTCGTCTGTTTCAGACAAAAAAGAAGTCCAATGGCAAATGGACTTCTTTTTGTCTGATCAACTTTTACAGTGTTCGATCATATTCACGATTGCAGAACATACTTACTTGTTTTCCAAGGGGTTATTCGTCAGCACCAGGTACGAAACTCAGCTCCCAACGAAGGGTTCCTTGATAACTTGTTGCTTGCGGCCTCGCGCCAATAGGGATTTCCAGCTCGACACTTTTTTGCATGGTATGCTCGTTTCCATAGCGTTGAATCCAAGTACCCGTCCCTTGATTTTCATTGGCACGTGCAATCACTTGGTTCTGCGGTCCTAGCTCAATTGCTTCAACGTAGTCTGGTGCTTCAGAGGGATTTTCTTTAGAGGTGACCATTTCAATATTATTCAAATGCACACTCGCTCCTTTTAAATAGTGCTTAAACGCATCCGTGCTTACGAACCCTTCCTCAGATAATCGGGCACTCAAGGTCCAGCCATTTGGGAGAAATCGACGATCGGAAACCTGAATATAGTTTGGTCGTTCGGTTGATTCATGATCATCCACTGAAGAAATTCGTTGCGGACGCGCCGGATAGCGGCTTGTCGACGAGCGAATCGGTACTGTACCAAAATCGAATTGTGAAACAAAGTCTATACTGATAAACCCGCGATTTTCTGTTATCAATGGTGGATTTTCAGGTAGAATCGGTTGATCAGGATCAAGGGGATCTTTTGGGTCAACGTCACCAATGGGTTCCACAGTGGTTGATGCTTCTGCCCATTTACCATCAAGAAATGCCTGAGCGGTGACCACCTCACCTTGTGTAAAATACTGGAAAGGTTCTAAATCAGATAGATCAAGTAAATAGTGCCCATTTTCACCCGCTTGTGTGTGAAAGTACTCGCTATTGCCGGCACTATCGACTGGCGTTTCAAGCGTCGGTTCTGGCATCAGCCCCTCTCTTTGAAATCGAAGGTAGCTACCAGGATTGGCGGTTCCCGAAATCGTATAGGCATTAGGTAAGGTTCTATCTTCTGTCAAAGGATCGATGGTCACCGTGATGTCTGGGATTCTCTCAAATAATAGACGTTGTGAACGAGAAGCAAACTGCGCGGCAAACCCTCGACTTGTTTCCTCATTCAGTGAAGATACATTGGTCACATTGGTGTTGGTTCCGGAAATCGCCGCAGTCATGGACAGAATCGGTTGCCACTGAAAATCAGATGGATCTCCTGTATTTCCATGCCGCCACTGGCGAATCGCCTGATTCTTTGCAGTGATTCCTCCCCCTTCAATTAGACCATTTGTTGTGGTCGTTATCGGGCGGGTTCTTTGCAAATTGACACGCTTGGCATCGTCGATCGTCAATCTTGCGGGATTGTTGGCACCGCTAAAGAAAAGTAGGCGTTGGACAGGTTGTGGGCTGTCCGTAAGAATATCTAAGGTAGCATCTTTGCCTACGTTGAGATTGCCAGTCGTGCCAGAGAAGTGGAAGATATTTGCGGTTGTATTTTGATTTGTTGCTTCAACCTCTAAGGTGCTGCTGTCTTCTAAGGTGACATGCGTATTGGCACTTAACCAGAAAATATGACTGTACAACGTTCGGTTTGCAGCAGCAACCGACAAGCGACTTTTTTCCATTAAGCGAATATCATGGGGCGTGCCTGATGTGATGACTGCTGGGCTGTTGTTTTGTGTATTTAGTGTCAATTCCGCGCCTTTTCCTAACTCAATGCGTCCATTGCCAGCGACAAAGCGAATATTAGCACCGCCTGCTTCACCAGCTGAACCGTTGGCATTTAATGATAGTCGGGCATTATCCCCTAATACGAGACGCGCATTTGGATTATAAAAATCAAGATTTCCTGAGCTGATCGTCGACATTTCGACGTTTGCTCCCTCACGAAGCTCTATTTGGTTGATTTCAAAATTCGCCTGAGTATTTGTGTGAATCATCCAAGAAGCATTGAAGTCTGATGTATATCTAGGCGTTTGGTGTGAAACAGAATGTCCAGAAAAGCTGGCTCGAGAGTGCAACCCGTAAAACAACTGATTGCCCGTATGGTTGAGATTGTGGTACCGAATGATTGAACGCTGCTGATTTGACATATTCAAATCATGGTATTCAATTGCCCCCCAAAAGTTTCCATGGTAAAGTTCCAAATTTTGCAAGGTAATGTCCCATGGGGAATCAGGATTGACACTGGAATCGCGGAAACAGATCGCTACGGCTCTAAGATCCATCTGAAAGGTGTCGAGACCATCGATGATTAACGTTCTTGAAACTCTCGAGGCATTGATATAAACATAGGCTAATCCGCCATTAGGATTGGCGCTGCTGCTCCAGCCGTCAATTCCCGTAATGCCTAAACGAGGATTATCGTTCGTTTGAAAACTGGCTGTCAAATAAATATAATTGACCGTCGGATCGACCATTGCAGCCATAAATTCGACCCAGTTAGCAACCCCTCTCTTTTTTACGTCGTCGCCTAACAGATATAGATTGCCAGGATCTGACTCTGATTCGTCAGGAATCTGGCTTTCTATTTCCTTCTCTTTTGGTAATTGATCCTCTTTGTCCTCTTGATCGAATTGGTCAGTGGAGTCACTCGAATCGGTTAGCGCATCTTCTTGTGTATCCGTAGGGTTTGTCTCCCGTGCTTCCTTTATTTCAAGTCTTATCATTGATTCTGCTACTTCAAATGGAAACGCCCCTGCTGTATCAACTACCAATGGAACCAAAAAATCACTTCTAGGGATATCAGTCGTTAGTTTCCAACCATTCTCTTCAGTGGTTGACATAATTTTGACTCCCTTTGGCAACTCCTCTTCAACAAAAACCGCAGATTGCGGCAACCGGATCGCTATTTCACTAATGGGACGGCCCGTATGAAACGCAACTAGTAACATGTCTCCTACAGTCCCGGCTTTCGTTGATTCATCAAAATAAATGGCAACTTTTCCCTCAGCCTCTTTCTCTCGTATCGGTTCGAATGGGTCACTCGCAACCGTTTCTTCCTCCAGCTGTGCAGCAAAGAAAATGTTTGAAGAAAACACACTCATGGTTGAAAAAAAGTAGAGTCCTCCAAGTAAGCCAATAATGACGGTGAAATATACCTTTCTCTTTTTCTTGTTCATTTGTTGATGCCCCACCTTTCAGCGTATCTTTCCCTTGAAATCGATCATGGATCAGTCCTTCCCAAAGAGCAGCTATAACCATCAGGACGCTTGCTTCCTTTTTTCAATTACGGCTGATCAGAAAACCACAATCCTGCCATCGATTTTAAATGACAAAAGAAATCGCCAATTAAAATAACAAACATTATAAATAACGATGGTTTTGATCGTTTCACTTTATTCTATAGCCCACGCTATTGCTTAGTAAAATCAGAATATTCCTCAGTCGGTGAAAAATGTAATTCGACTAAGTATTTTGTGAAATCGGCAGTTTCAGCACACAAAAAAAACAGCTAGATGTTCGCCATCTAGCTGAAATCATTCATCGTTATGCTCAAAGGACTACTTCTATTAAGAGTAACTGTCTCTACTATTTAGAACGAAAATAGCCATTTGAAGATTCTTCTTGTTGATCGTCTTCAATCATTCCTTTTAATGATCGATCTAAAACGGACCGTTTTTTCTCACCATTTTTTTTATTGTTGGCGCGAAACTCGCTGCGTGTCATCCCAACAGAGGGGTGGCGATTGAATTTTTTGACGGTTGGATCGCTTTCTTCTTTGACTTGATAAGCTGCTGGTTCAGTGTCAAATAACAAATAACTTTCTTGTTTTTTTGCCATTGCATCCATCAAATCGTTCGGCGTAATTTCAGGTTTTTGCTCATCAGGAATAATTGATGCAGGAATATATTTAGGCACGAAGTAAGAGCGTCCCGAATATTCTTTTTTTGAAGAAACAGGAACCTCAGCTTTTTCCTTCTTACTAGTCACTTGATAAGAAGAATGGTTCGCTTCTTTGCCAAAAAAATTGGTTTTTCCTGTCGGCATCTGCTCTTTCACCGGACGTTTTCCGTACTGAGGCAAGTTGGCACGGTGATTGGCAAGCTCTTCTTTTTGACGAACATTGTGCCCTCGATCGCGTTGGCTGGACTGCACTTTACGCTGCAAAGATTGATTTTCTTCCTTGTGAGAATGACTCACGGGATCTTTGATTTCGGTTAAAATCCAATCATCTGCTTTACTGAATGCGGGGCGATGCTCGGATTGAAGCTTCACACCGTCTGTATCATCATAAGCAGGAAAACGGAAGTGTTTTCGTTTCACATCTAAATAATTTGCCACTGAACTCATCCTCTTACATGCATTTTTTTCATCATACCACAAATAAAAGAGAATTTCACGAAAGACTGCGCCATTTCAACCGAAGTCGCTTCAATTGTCTCCCCTTGGAGGCACTGACTCCGTCAAGCTTGCCGCATTTGGTTCTTTGATATGGGCAAATAATGGATCGATCTGCCAAAT
Source organism: Enterococcus sp. AZ188 (assembly GCF_050544075.1). NCBI lineage: Bacteria > Bacillati > Bacillota > Bacilli > Lactobacillales > Enterococcaceae > Enterococcus > Enterococcus sp. AZ188. The sequence continues at coordinate 1,291,672 of NZ_CP172943.1, read as the reverse complement.
ATCTGCTGCATAATTTCGCACCGTTTCATCCGCCGAAAACTTCCCAGCATTCGCAATATTCATTAGACTGATTTTTTGCCAGCGATGAGTATCTTGATAAGCAATATCCACCCGATGCTGTGCATCACAATAGGCGTGGAAATCTCTTAATAAAAAGTACTCATCATTGTATTTCAAAAGTGAATCAAAAATCTCGCGTCCTTCTACTTGGATATTGGGGATTGTCCCGTCAATAAAGGCATTGACTACACGTTGTAGTAGTGGATCTGACTCATAATACGCATAGGCAGAATAATTACGCTGGGCGTAATACTGATACACTTCTTCTTCGGTTAGCCCAAAGATCGCGATGTTTTCATCACCGATTGCATCTCGAATCTCAATATTGGCACCATCTAAAGTGGCGATCGTTACTGCCCCATTTAGCATCAACTTCATATTACTTGTCCCTGAAGCTTCTTTGGAGGCCAATGATATTTGTTCACTGACATCCGCTGCTGGGATAATTTTTTCTGCTAAAGAAACGTTGTAATTTTCTAAAAAAACAACCTTGATTTTATCATTGATGGTTTCATCCTGATTGATCAGATTCGCCACTTCATTGATGACTTTAATGATCGATTTTGCGTAGTGATAGCTTGGTGCGGCTTTGGCACCAAAGAGAAAGACTCTTGGATGAAACGCAGCAGTTGGATCGTCTTTGACCTCAAAGTAGAGCTTTAGAATATGCATAAGATTTAGTAATTGTCGTTTGTATGCATGCAGACGCTTGATCTGCACATCAAATATTGCCGTCGGATCTACTGTGATGCCCGTTGCTTTTTGAATGTACTGTGCCAGTGCACGCTTGTTACTCATTTTTGCGTCGGCAATTTGTTGGAGAACAGTTTCGTCCTCATAATAGTTTTTGAGTAGTTGCAGGTCTAATGGATCATTGCGCCAGCTTGTTCCGATGGACTGATCCAATACTTTGGCTAACGGTTGATTGGCTAGCTGAAGCCAACGCCGTTGCGCGATGCCGTTGGTCTTATTGTTGAAACGGGCAGGATAAATAAGATAAAAGTCATGGAGTACCACTGATTTTAGTAAATCAGAATGGAGCTTGGCTACGCCATTGACACTGTGGCTGCCGATGATCGCGAGATGTGCCATATGGACTTGATCATCAATAATGATTCGTGTCCGTTCCAGTAAGGCTTGCGGATGGACCCCTTGCATCGTTTCCACAAAACGGCGATCAATTTCTTTGATGATCTGATCCATTCTCGGCAAAACTTCTTCAATCATGCGCACGGGCCATTTTTCTAAGGCTTCCGCCATGATCGTATGGTTCGTATAACTCATGACTTTCACGGTGATCGACCACGCTTGTTCCCAAGCAAGACCTTCTTCATCAACTAAAATGCGCATCAGTTCTGGGACGCAAAGGGCTGGGTGCGTATCATTGATGTGGATCGCTACTCGTTCACTCATCATGGTCAAAGGTAAATTCAATTTTTTATAATAACGGACGATACTTTGGATCCCTGCAGACACAAAAAAGTATTCTTGCATCAGCCGGGTCCGTTTGCCTGTCTCATTGGAATCATCGGGATACAAGACCGCTGTCAGATTTTCCAATGCTTGCCGCGATTCTAGTGTCGCGTAGTGCGCCTCATCTTCGACAGGAACCTCAACACTCCATAAACGCAAGGTATTGAGATGGTGATTTTGGTAGCCAACCATTGCTGTATCATAAGGAACCGCCCGCCAGGTAAAGCCACCTTCATAAACTGGGGCTAATTTCCCGTCCTCTCCGGTAACGAGATAGACATGGCCCCCGAAACGAATAGGCACCGCCTTGCTTTCTTTGCGGACTTCCCAAACATTCCCCGAACGCAACCAGTCATCGGGCAACTCTACTTGATGACCGTCAATAAATTTTTGTTTAAATAATCCGTAGCGATAGCGGATCCCATTGCCATTTCCCGGCAAACCTAAAGAAGCCAATGAATCCATAAAACAAGACGCTAAGCGACCGAGTCCCCCGTTGCCTAAAGCCATGTCTTTTTCCGTCTCTGCAACATCGTCAAGTGAAACCCCTAACTCTTCAAAAACGGCTTCCGCTTGCTCCAACAGCTGCATATTTAACAGATTACTCTTTAACATTTTGCCGGGTAAAAATTCGATTGAAAAATAATACGCTTGTTTCTGATCCTCCAACAAGAGATTTTTTCTGGTCTGACGCCAGTCTTCTGAATACATTTGCTTCACGACATTGGCTAGCGCCTGAAACAATTCCTGCGGTGATGCTTCATCGATCTCTATCGCAAACAGTTCGTGCACGTTGGTTTCTAACAGATCACGCAATCGTTCTTTTGTCATAGGGTTACACTCCTTTATGCTAACCGTTTATAAAAAAGAAGAATTCTTGCCGCCAGAATGGCTAGTCATACAACTAGCCGTTCTGTTGCAGACAAGGATTCTTCTGTCTTAAAACAATCAAACTTTGATATTATTATACAACTCAACATAAAGATCTGAGCTTTGATTCCAGCTAAAATCTTTTTTCATTGCTTGCTTGACTAATGCCGTCCATGTTGTCGGATCCGATTCATACAATTCAATCCCCTGTTTTAAAGCATTCATCAAGTAAAAAGGTGAAAACTCTTGGAAGCCAAAGCCGGTTCCTTGTTTCGTGATCGGATTATAGGAATCCACCGTATCTTTCAAGCCACCGATTTCATGAACGATCGGTAATGTACCATAACGCATCGCGATCATCTGCGATAGTCCACATGGTTCAAAAGCCGAAGGCATCAAGAAGAGATCCGCTGCTGCGTATAACTTTTGCGCCAGTGCAATATCAAAAGAAATCGCGGCAGCACATTTGTCAGGATATTTCTGCGCAAAGTAGCGAAAGCCTTCTTCAAAATCATGCTCACCGGTTCCCAATAGGATAAACTGGACATCAAACTGCAAGAGGTTTTCCATTTCTTCAAGAACTAAATGGAACCCCTTTTGAGTGGTCAAACGACTGACAACGGAAATCAACGGAACCTCTTTACGAGTTGGCAAGCCAAACTGTTCTTGTAGCGCTCGCTTGTTTTTAGCTTTTCCTGATAAATCCTCGACACTGAAAGGATAGTCCAAATGAGGATCGGTTTCTGGATCATTCATTTCATAATCAATTCCATTCAAGATACCGCTTAGCTTGCCACTTTCCATGCGTAAAATGACTTCAAGACCACAACCAAACTCAGCTGTTTTGATTTCTTCACTATAGGAAGGACTGACGGTCGTGATGCGGTCCGCATACAAGATTCCTGCTTTCATAAAGTTCAAGCAATCGTTTAAACGCAAGGTTCCATCATCATATCTTTCCGTACCCATCCCAAAAAGATCCGGTAAAATATCGCGACTATACCACCCTTGAAACCCAATGTTATGGATCGTCAAAACGGTGCGTATGTTTTGATACGCTTGGATCCAATGATATTTTTCTTTGATCAAGAACGGAATCATCGCCGTATGGTAATCATTGACATGTACGACGTCTGGAATAAATTCAATGCGTTCCATCATTTCGATCACGGCTAATTGGAAGAAAGCAAAGCGTTCCCCATCATCATAAAAATCATAGAGCCGTTCGCGACCAAAATAGTAGAGATTGTCTATGAAATAATAAGTCACAGCGCCTAGAACTAATTTTTTGATTCCACAATATTGCTTGCGCCAGCCGACCGCCACTTCAAAGGAAAAACAATCTTCCATTTGGTCTTGGTATTCGGCAGGCATTTTCGTGAAATAAGGTAAGACGACAACTGTCTCGACGCCTTTTTTGACCAACTCTTTTGGCAATGCACCTGCAACATCCCCTAACCCGCCTGTTTTAAAAAACGGAGCGCACTCTGCTGCTGTAAACAAAACCTTCATGCGCTTGCTCCTCCGATTACATCTTCTGTCACATGAGAATTCTTCTTAATGACAATCGGCGTTTCTTTGGTTCCCTGCACTTTTACACCTTCTGCGATGGTTACATTTTTATCTAAGATCGCATAAGAGACTTCGGCACCTGCTTTGATTTCGTTATTTCCGAAAATGATCGCGCCTTTAACTTTTGCCTCAGGATGGATTTTCGTACGGCGAGCAACCAGTGACTGCTCGACAGAGCCTTCAACGATGCAACCAGAAGCAAAGTGGCTATTTTTCACCTCAGACGTTTCCGAGTAATAGGTTGGTACTTCATTCTTCAATTTGGTATAGATTTTTTGATTCGAATAAAGCAATGAAGTGAATTTATGCACATCTAGCATGTCCATATTTGTTTGATAATAAGAAGAGATATCATAAATGTTACTTAAGTAACCAGTGTACTCATATAGGCCAGTGTTCTCCACAGAGATCATCTCTCGTAAAAATTGACCGAGATCTGCCGTTGCGCCAACTTTTTGCCCTTCTTTAAGAGCCGCGATCAGACGATCCGTTTGAATGATAAAAATATCCGTACACAAGTTGACTAGGGAGCCAACTTCCCCTTTTTTCGCTTGGATCGCTTCTTCTAAGTGTCCTTCACTGTCAACATTAAACAACAAGTCACTTTCAGAAACATTGTCACTGCCGATGCGTTTATACACCACAGTCATTTCATTGCCTTGTAGTTGATGAATTTTCAGCAAAGCACGCAAATCGATGTTGCATAAGATTTTGCTGCCCATAAATACAGTGTGATCTGATTTTGATTTTTCCAAATAGTCAATGACGTTATAGTAATACTCTTGCCCTTCGGCTTGCTTTTTCAATGAGTCTTGGAATAAGTGGATAAAGAACCGGTTTTGAACACCGTCCAAGTTCCACTCTTTTCCACCACCGATATGATCAAAAACTGACTGGGTCTCTCCTTCATTGAAAATCATGTAGACTTGTTTGATGTTGGCATTTTCAATACTTGAAAGATTGAAATCCAGCAAGCGATATTTGCAGTCAAACAATAAGGTCGACAGCGGACGATTCTCCGTTAATGGCATCAAGTCTTGGTATCGCTGTAGGTTCCCTAAAATTGCACACATTTTATTAGTTCTCATCAATCGTCACCCCTAAAATTTCAGAATAGCCGACTACGGCAATTTCGTCTGTTCCATCGATCTCTGCGTCGTCACCAATCACTGCATTTTCCCCAACGATCACACGATTTAATTTGACATTTCTACCAATCACCGCTCCAGGCATGATCACGCTATCTTTGATAGTCGAGCCTTCTTTCACTTGCACGTTCTCTGATAAAATACTGTGCTCGATCTCCCCAGCAACATAGCAGCCGTCCATCACAAGCGAATTTTTAGCAGCACCGGTTTCAGTTACAAAGTGCGGTGGTGCGATTGGGTTTTTGGAGAACACTTGCCAGCTTTTATCCCGGATATTCAACTCCATGGCTGGATCAATAAATTCCATGTTGGCTTCCCACAATGAATCGATCGTTCCTACGTCTTTCCAATAGCCAGAGAAGCGATAGGCAAAAACGTTGTCGCCGCTTTCTAGATAAGAAGGAATGACATGTTTTCCAAAATCGACCATTTCGCCGTCTTTTGTGTAGTTACTCAATAGCATACTGCGTAGACGACTCCAATCAAATATATAGATCCCCATCGAAGCAAGATTGCTTTTTGGTTCGGCTGGTTTTTCATCAAATTCGATGATGCGGTCATTTTTATCAGTATTCATGATTCCGAAACGAGAAGCATCTTTCATCGGAACTTCGAGAACTGCAACCGTCAATGAAGCATCATTTTCTTTGTGTTTTTCCAGCATTTCTTCGTAATCCATTTTGTAGATATGGTCGCCGGACAAAATCAAGACGTATTGCGGGTCCATCTCATCGATATAGGCGATGTTTTGATAGATGGCATGGGCAGTTCCCTCAAACCATTTTTCGCCTTCTGAATTTGAATATGGCTGTAAAATCGTCACACCGGTACTGATTCCATCCAATCCCCAACTGGCGCCATTGCCGATATGGTTGTTCAGTGCTAAAGGTTGGTACTGCGTGACTACACCCACATTTTTGATTCCAGAATTGACACAATTACTCAACGTGAAATCGATGATCCGATACCTGCCGCCAAACGGAACTGCTGGCTTGGCAATATTTTTTGTTAGTTTCCCTAAACGAGTCCCTTGTCCTCCTGCGAGGATCATTGCTAACATTTCTGTTTTCATTTTGTTTGGTGATCTACTCACCGTTCCCCCTCTACTCTTTTTTTATGCTTTCTTTACTGCTTTTTTACGAGTCATTTTGATTTTTTCTGGTTTGATAATCAAAGCCCCAAGTGCAGGCAAAATTGTTTTGATTTGATAGTCGTATTGTTTAAAAGGGGCATTACTGGTCTGGCAGTCTTGGTTATTAGCCACCCAAGTTCCACCAAATACATCCCGTTCAGTGTTTAAAATCTCTCGATACGTTCCTTCGTATGGCACGCCGATCGCAAAATCGTGACGCTCCACTGGTGTCAGATTGACAACAACGATCAAGAAATCTTTTTTCGTTTTTCCTTGTCGTAAGAAAGTCAATGTCGTTTCATCTAAGTTGTCTGCATCGATCACCATCAATGAATCTTCTTGATCATCCAATTCCCAAAGGGCTCGTTCTTCTTTGTATAGTTCATTCAAGGTCTGGGTGAAGAACTGCATTTTTGCATTTAATGTGTCGTTTAAATCGACCCATTCAAGCCCATGATCATATTTCCATTCTAAAAACTGTCCCCATTCACTACCCATGAATAACAATTTTTTCCCTGGATGCATCATCATGTACGTATAGAGATTTCGTAGTTGTGAAAACTGTTTGTAGCGGTCCCCCCACATTTTATGCATCAAACTTTTTTTACCATGAACGACTTCATCATGAGAAAGTGGCAAGATATAATTTTCTTGCATCCGATACATGAAAGAGAAAGAAAGCAGATTTAAATGATCTTTACGGAAAATCGGGTCCATTTCATAAAAACGCAGGACATCGTTCATCCAGCCCATATTCCATTTATAATCAAATCCTAACGCGCCTTCTTCGACCATTCCTGTTATTTTGGTTTCAGACGTACTTTCTTCTGCAATCATGACCACTGCTGGATGGGCTAACTTGATAACAGAATTAAGCTTCTGTAAAAAGTAATAGCCTTCAAAGTTGCGATTGCCCCCTTCGTGATTTGGTTCCCATGGACCTTCATCATAATCGCGATAGATCATGTTGGAAACGGCATCTACCCGAATACCATCAATATGATAAAATTCGATCCAGAACAAGGCACTTGAGATCAGAAAGCTTTGGACTTGTGGTTTGCCGAGATCAAAGTTGATCGCACCCCAGCGAACATTTTTGGCACGGTTTTCATCCATGTATTCAAATGTCGGCGTGCCGTCATAATAAGCTAAGCTGTCATCATTGACACAAAAATGTCCTGGTACCCAATCAACAAAGACACCAATATTTTCTAAATGGCATGCCTCTACAAAGTCTTGAAATTCTTCTGGTGTCCCATAATAGGAACTGAGCGCAAAATAACCTGTCAGCTGATAGCCCCACGAGGTACCTAATGGATGTTCCATCAAAGGCATAAATTCAATATGGGTATAACCCATTTTTTTCACATAAGGAATAAGTTCATCTTTTAATTCAGAGAAGCGATAAGGGGTGCCGTCTTCGTGGTGCTTCCACGAGCTGGCATGAACTTCATAAATGTTTAGAGGTCGATTAAATGTTTTCTGTCTTTTTTTGCGGCCTTGCCATAGTCCATCCCGCCATTTTTTTTGTGGGATCGAATGCAACACGGCAGCAGTTCCTGGTCGAGCTTCGAAATGGACAGCAAAAGGATCAATCTTCAATACTTCTCGTCCATTTGCTTGTTTGACTTTGTATTTGTAAAGCTGTCCTTCTTTTACTTGGTTGGTCTCAATCTCCCAGACCCCAGATTCTGCCCTTTTATTCATTGGCAAAGTGTCTGTCCATTGGTTGAAATCACCAACCAGCCAAACTTGTTGAGCGTTTGGTGCCCAAACACGAAACACATAGCCATCATCCGCTTGATGGGCTCCTAAGAAATGTTGGACATAAAAATTTTCACCGCTCAGAAAGTCCTTTTCTGCAGTCAGTACCTGTTGTTTGGTAACCACTCTCTCATCAGTCCTCCTTCGACTCATCTTGATCGCTTATTCTTTAACGATCGATCATTGTCCCATTTTTTAATAGAGAAGCATTTGCAACCAAACGATCTCTACTGTTAGCATAGCATAAAATAAAATTCTAGTAACCTAATAACCCTATGATACGAACGAATTATTCAGGACAGAAAAAAACAGCTTGAACGTATCTGTTCAACCTGTTTCAGCTCTACTTTTTAGCTTTTGGAAAATGAAGTATGTGACTACACTTAACTGAAACAAACTTGCCAAAACCAGGATGAAAACAACCATCACCGGAAATGTCTCAGTTAATTCAACATATGCCAGCAGTGTCCCAAATGCAGAAGAGGCGGAGCAAAAACACCAGAATCGAAACCCGTAAAAACTCGTCACTACGGTATAAAGACTAATAATCCCCAATAAGAAAAGCTGAGTAAATCGGTCAAATACCGTATCGGTATAATAAATTTCACCTAACATGACTTGGATCGTACCAAAACTAGTTGGTACTTTATAAAGCGTCAGCAATGCACCGATCAAACTGAATGCACCAATCAAAAGATGACTGCCAGCTAAGCTGATTCGAATGTTTAGTTTCACGCGTCCTTCACAACCTTCAATCTTCGATCCTTTTACGAAAACAACTGCTTCTACAGCCGTTTCCCTTCTTCGCTAGAGCCGAAATCACCTTCAATTATTTTGCTTGCCAAAGCTCTTTTACTTGCCCATCGGTGTAAACTTTATAGGCTTTATTTACTGCCAAGGACTTGTCTGCGTGACCAATTAAGTAATAATTGCCATCACAGTCAAACTCTCCCTCACTCAATAATTTATAACTCGTTAATGGACCATCTGCCATTTTTTTCGCCAAATAACGAAGGGCATTCGCGGGATTCACTAAATAGTTTTGATTCACTAGCCAATCAATAACCACTGAAACGATCGTATTTGCCCCAAATCGTTCCTTTTGCTTTAATGCGAGAATGAGATCTCCATCAGAAAAACGCGTTTCATCGATCCCCGCATTTGTAATTGCTTGCCGTGCCGCTTCTATCTCTGACATTGATACGAATGTAATCATTTCTGCTTTCGTTTTATTCCGTTCCAACTGTTCAAAATCAACCGTTTTATATCCTTCCATTTTTATATCCCCTTTCAACGTTCTAAAATCATCATATCATCAAGAAATCAAATCTCCAAACAAAACGATCGTTATATTTTAATTTTTATTCATCAAATTATCATTTTAGTGAACAAGAAAAAAAGCTATTAGAATAACATCTAACAGCTTTGTAATATTCAGAAAATTTAAAACAAATAACATAATTATTAGAAATCTCAATTATCATTGAAAAAAAACGTGTTGTATGAACCTGCTTTTTTCGCTAAGTGAGCGAGCACTGATCGTTGCAAGAAAATATCCTTTTCAGCAGATGGATAACGGCCGTTTTTTAGATTATCACAATTTATTTCTTCCAGCAAGAAATCTAGCTCGGAACTAACGATTTTCAACTGTTGAAGCGATTCTAGAAAAATACTCGGACGCACTTTTTTGTTTTTACGGATACGTTCAAAGATGACACTTACTTGATCTAAGTAATAGACCGGATCGACATCGCCGATCAAATCCATTAGTTCGTCATAAACCGATAGATTTTGCAGCTGGCGATTTGCTTCAAAAAAAGCCGGCAGCGTTGGTGGCCATGGCGCTTCTGCGTATGAGATCATCTGAAAACTTTCATGGGCCAAGGAATAAGCAATCCCCTGCTCCACCTCCTGCAAACAACCATAGAAGTATTTATTTTCATTACTTAATGTCGCAAAGTTTTTGAGAAAACCAGCGATTTCTTGTGTTGACCAATCAAGGGCATCTTGATAAAAACCGTCACTTTCTTGCAGCTGCTTTTGATCTTCTTCAGTATAAACAGGAAAACCTAAAAAATAGCGTCGATTTTGGCGGATGATCAAAGCTGATGCGATCAGACGGTCAAGGGTTTTATCAAATGACACCTCTGGAAACTTCGCTTTTAGCTCTCGTAGTGTCGGCGGTTCCTGACAGCTTAAAAGCACATGAACCAAATCATGGAATTCAGAAGATGCCAGGATCGGTTGCAACGAACGATAATGGGGACTATAAAAAAATTTCACTGTGTGTACTCCTTATTAAAAAAATCATGAAAAATGCTGGCTTGATCTACCAAAACAGATCTCACCAGCACTCTGACATTTATCCTAATTATCCTTCGAAAACCGCTGTTAATTGAGGAACGATTTGTTTTTTACGAGAAACAACGCCAGGTAAAAAGGCACGATGGTTCGTTAATGTCGTTTCAAACGCTGCTTCTACTGGGGCAATTGGTTCACCAACAACTAATAGCTCAGAATTACTGTCTAAGATATCAGTAGCAACAAGCAAGAACAAATCATAGCCATTTGCTGACATTGATTCTTTCATGGCAGCTTCCAATTCTGCTTGACGGTCAAAGACCTCTTTTAGGTCGACTGTATTGACTTGTCCGATACGGATGTTTTTCCCGCCCATTGGGAAGCTTTTTGCATCAAGATCCAGCAATCCTGCTGCTGATTTCGTTCCAAGATTTGTGCCGGCTTTCAACATATCCAATCCGTATGCTTCCAGTTCAACACCTGCTAAAACCGCTAATTCTTTTGCTGCCGCTACATCTTCATCGGTACATGTTGGCGATTTGAACAACAATGTATCGGAGATGATCGCTGAAAGCATGATTCCTGCGATCGCTTTTGGAATTTCCACTTGATTTTCTTTGTATAACTTCAATACGATCGTACTGGTACAACCAACAGGTTCTGCACGATAATACAACGGATTGGCTGTCTCAAAGTTAGCAATACGGTGATGATCAACCACTGCCAACACTGTAACATCAGCGATATCTGCCGCACTTTGCTGAAACTCATTGTGATCCACCAGCATTACTTCTTGTGTTTCCTTAGTTACTGAATCGATTACACGAGGAGCAGCCAGGCTAAAGGTGTCTAGTGCAAATTGTGTTTCTTCATTCGGTGTACCTAGCGCCACCGCTTCACAGTCTTTCCCAAGTTGATTTTGTAAGTTTGCAAAGGCAATCGCTGCACCAATAGCGTCGGTATCAGGATTTTGGTGACCGAATACTAATATTTTCGACATTTCTTCATCGCTCCTATTTCAATTGATATTCACTTTCTAATCATAGTAAAAAAACAGGAAAGAAGCAATAGCAATCTCTTCTTTCCTGTTTTGATCAACGGGTTAAGTAGCCTTTATAGTCATCTACATGGAGCAAACGTTTGGCATTTTTCACCCGATCTTCGGTTGGTGGTTCGATCCCTTCAAGGGGATATTTCAAGCCTAGCTCATCCCACTTGTATTTCCCCATCGTGTGATAAGGTAAGATCTCAACTTTATCGACATTCTTCAACGTCTTGATAAATTCATCCAAACGGATCAAGAAGTCATCATAATCGCTTCTAAAAGGAACCAGCACATGACGAATCCAGACAGGCTGATTGATCTCTGAAAGATAATTTGCCATATCCAAAATATTATCATTGGATTGGGTGGTCAGCTCTTTATGGGCTTTGTTATCGATATGTTTGATATCAAACAACAGCAAATCAGTCACAGTCATCAACTCTTGAAACTTACTGAAAAAAGGCTCTTCTCGTGTAAATGGTTTTCCGCAAGTGTCCAGTGTTGTGCTGACCCCTTCTGCTTTGGCTTTGCGAAACAGATCGATCAGAAAGTCCATTTGAAGTAACGGTTCCCCACCACTAACGGTGATCCCACCTTTTTGTCCCCAGAATTCGCGATATTTCAACGCCTCTTCTAAGACGTCATCAGTCGTTCGTTCGATACCCGTGCCAATCTTCCAAGTATCTGGATTATGACAAAACTGGCAACGCATGCGGCATCCTTGCATGAATACAATAAAACGGATACCTGGTCCATCTACTGATCCAAAACTTTCTGTTGAATGTACTTGTCCTGTTACTGCCATAATGCTCTTCCTTTCTTCGAAACGACGGATAACCATGCTCCGTCTGATACTCTCAAAACAAGAGGCGGCGGATTTTCCCGTCCGCCGCCTGAAGTTGTTGCTTATTACATTGCTTCGTGCATTGTACGAGCAATGACATCATCTTGTTGTTCTTTGGTTAATTTAATGAAATTAACCGCATAACCAGAAACCCGAATCGTTAATTGTGGGTATTTTTCTGGGTGAGCTTGCGCATCAAGTAATGTATCACGGTTAAATACGTTGATATTTAAGTGGTGACCACCTTTTGCTGCATAGCCATCTAGCATTGTTGCTAGGTTTTCTTGTTGTGTCTCATCGTCACGACCTAATGCTTTAGGTACGATTGAGAAGGTGTTTGAAATACCATCTAATGAGTAATCATATGGTAATTTCGCAACTGACGAAAGACTTGCTAATGCACCATGCGTATCGCGGCCATGCATTGGGTTTGCACCTGGAGCAAATGGTGCACCTGCACGACGTCCATCAGGCGTGTTCCCTGTTTTCTTCCCATAAACCACATTAGAAGTGATTGTAAGGATCGAAGTTGTATGTTTTGCATCACGATATGTTTTTGTGCGTTTTACTTTCTTCATGAAAGCTTTCAACAAGTTGACTGCGATATCATCTACACGGTCATCATTGTTTCCGTATTTAGGATAATCGCCTTCGATTTCGTAATCTTCAACAATGCCGTTTTCATCACGAATCGTACGAACTTTGGCATATTTAATCGCTGATAATGAATCAACTGCAACAGAGAAACCAGCGATACCAGTAGCCATCGTACGTAGAATATCTGTATCTTGGAGCGCCATTTCAATGCGTTCATAAGAATATTTGTCATGCATGTAATGAATGATGTTCAATGTGTTCACATACAGATCACAAATCCAGTCCATCATTGTGTCATATTTTTCCATTACTTCGTTGTAATCCAAGTATTCAGAAGTAATTGGTTGGAATTTTGGTCCAACTTGTGCTTTTGATTTTTCATCGACCCCACCGTTGATTGCATACAACAATGTTTTCGCTAAGTTGGCACGAGCACCAAAGAATTGCATTTGTTTCCCGATGCGCATTGCGGATACACAACAAGCGATTCCGTAATCATCGCCCCAATGTCCACGCATCACATCATCGTTTTCATATTGAATCGCTGATGTTTGGATCGACATTTTCGCACAGAATGTTTTGAAGTTATGAGGCAAACGTGTTGACCATAAAACAGTCAAGTTTGGTTCTGGTGCTGGACCTAAGTTTGCTAGAGTGTGTAAGAAACGGAAGCTGTTTTTTGTTACCATGTGGCGTCCATCTTCACCCATACCAGCGATTGACTCAGTTACCCAAGTTGGGTCACCAGAGAACAATGCGTTGTAATCAGGCGTCCGAGCAAATTTCACAAGACGTAGTTTCATGACAAAATGGTCAACGATTTCTTGTGCTTCTTCTTCAGTGATCACGCCATTTTTTAAATCGCGTTCAACATAAATATCAAGGAAAGTTGACGTACGTCCCAATGACATTGCCGCACCATTTTGCTCTTTGATGGCTGCTAAGTAACCAAGATATAACCATTGGAATGCTTCTTTCGCCGTTTGAGCTGGTTTAGAAATATCAAATCCGTAAATGTTTCCTAATTCTTTCAATTCGCTTAAAGCGCGAATTTGTTCACTTAATTCTTCACGTTGGCGGATAATGTCTTCAGACATGGTTCCGTTTCCGCAATACAATAGGTCTTGTTGTTTTTCTTTGATCAAGAAATCCACTCCGTATAATGCAACACGACGGTAGTCACCAATGATCCGGCCACGGCCGTATGCATCAGGAAGACCTGTGATTACACCAGAACGACGAGCTGCTCTGATTTCAGGTGTATAGGCATCAAATACCCCTTGGTTATGTGTTTTACGGTAGTCGCGGAAAATGTGAGAAACTTCCGCATCGATTTCATAGCCGTAAGATTCTGCTGCTTGTTCTGACATGCGGATGCCGCCAAATGGTTGCAAGCTGCGTTTAAATGGTTTTTCCGTTTGGAAACCAACAACTGTTTCTAAGTTTTTGTCTAAGTAGCCAGGTCCATGAGAAGTAATCGTTGAAACGACTTTTGTATCCATATCCAATACGCCGCCAGCTTCACGCTCTTGCTTGTTCAGTTCCATGACTTGATCCCATAGCTTCGTCGTTGCTTCAGTAGCATCTGCTAGGAATTCATCTGTTCCGTCATAAGGTGTGTAGTTTTCTTGGATGAAGTCGCGTACGTTTACTTCTTCTTTCCAAGTTTTTCCTTTAAATCCATTCCATTGTTCCATCTGATGGACCTCCTTAAATTTTCTGTTCACTAATGTAACAGCTTTACGTGAACAGTATAACACACACCCTAATGATTGCAAGTGTTTTCAAGAATTATTTTGAACAATTTAGTTTTTTTTAAGATTTTTATTATTAAAAACGTTGATTTATAAGCATTTATCAAATGTGAATCTTTTATTAAAGTGCGTTTTTTATTAATGTGAAAGATTAATTAAGAGGCAAAAAAGCAACCATTCTGTACTGGTACAGAATGGTTGCTTTGTTATAATTTATAGTACAGAATCCTCTGCGATTGCAGGACTGATTTGTGTTTTCACTTCGTAGATTTGCCCCCCTGTTTTCTCATCCATGATAAATGAGCCGTTGGAGGTCCGATCATTGATCGGGATTTGATTCGTGATGACTTCAAAGGCTTGTCCTTTTTGGTTGGTTACCAGTAGCTGCTGGTTCTCTCCATTCCCCATATAGACTACGCGATGAGGGTTTTTCTTCAATTCCCGTAAGACCATCAATCCACGCTTCGCCCGTCCTAATTGGGTGATCTCTTGGGCTAGCATGCGTTTTGCTGCGCCACGTTGGGTAATCAGAACGATCGGTGTATCCCCTTCTGAATAAACTAACAACCCATTGATAAGATAATCATCCGCTTTAAGGTTCATCGCTTTGACCCCAGCTGCTTTTGGTCCCACAACGGGCACTTCATTAAGCGAATACCGTAAGCCAAAGGCAAGATGACTGACTAAAAAGACATCCATTTCTTCTGTTTGATCAGTCAAAAAGACATTGACTAATTCATCTGATTCATCTTTCAGCTTCATGATCGTCATTGGCCGTGTCTTATAGGTGCGCCAAGGTTCAAATTCCGTCATTCGTGTTTGTTTAATCATGCCGTTTTTACTGATCAGCACAAAGTTTTTCAACGGATCGATCTCTTTGTAGGCAAAGACCCCAATGATCATTTCATCTTGCGCCAGTGTCATAACCGTTTGCGAAATATGTTCGCCTAGATCTTTCCATTTTAAATCAGGCAATTCATGAACCGGACGATAGATCGTGTTTCCTTTATTGGTTACCAATAACAGATGATCCAACGTATTCATTTGGTTGCTGTAAAGTAAAGAGTCGCCTTCTTTCATGCCGATCTCTTCTGGTTTTGAGGCACCGTAAGAACGCAAACTGCTGCGTTTGACATAACCGTCTCTTGTGACTGTCACGACGACTTCTTCTTGCGCGACTAAAACTTGTGTTTCGATCTTGATTTCTTGAATTTCGGCTTCGATCTCAGTCAATCGCGGTGTCGAATATTTTTTCTTGATCTCCCGCAATTCCTTTTTGATCACTTTCAGTAATTCACTTTCCTCATTTAAAATCGTTGTCAATTCAGCGATCGTTTCAGCAAGTTCTTTCGCCTCTGCTTGCAATTGTGTGATATCCGTATTGGTCAAGCGGTACAACTGTAAGTTCACAATGGCTTCTGCTTGCTCTTCCGTAAAACCGTGCTGAACAACCAGATTGTTTTTGGCATCTTTTTTGTCTTTACTGCCGCGAATGGTGGCGATCACTTCATCAAGAATCGATAAAGCTTTGATTAACCCATCGACGATATGCTGTCTCTTTTGGGCTTTTTGCAGTTCAAAACGACTGCGTTTTTCGATCACTTCACGCCGATGCTTGATGTAGCTTTCTAAAATCCGTTTCAAACCGACTTGTTGGGGGCGCATATTGTCGATAGCCACCATGTTGAAGTTGTAGTTGATCTGCAATTCGGTATTTTTAAATAAATAATTTAAAATTCCTTGTGCATTTGCTTCTTTTTTCAGCTCGACAACGATCTGCAAACCAGTACGGTCAGTTTCATCACGCACTTCAGCAATCCCGTCGATCCGTTTATTCAAACGAATCTCATCCATTTTTTTGACTAGATTGGCTTTATTGACCTCATAGGGAATCTCATTGATAACGATTTGCTGCTTGCCACCTTTGATGTCTTCGATCTTGGTTTTCGAACGCAGGATCACTTTGCCTTTGCCTGTTTCATAGGCTTTTTTGATTTCTTCTTTCCCTTGTAAAATCCCTCCTGTTGGAAAATCAGGGCCGGGAATATACTTCATCAGCTGATCCAAAGAAGCTTGCGGATGGTCGATCAAATAGACCGTTCCATCAATGATTTCCCCTAAATTATGGGTGGGAATTTCCGTTGCATACCCAGCTGAGATCCCAGTTGAGCCATTGACTAACAGATTTGGGTATTTTGCTGGTAAGACAGTTGGTTCTTTTTCGGTATCATCAAAATTCCACACCAATTCGACGGTGTTTTTTTCGATATCTTTTAACAGCTCACCGCTTAATTCTGAAAGTCGTGCTTCGGTATAACGCATGGCAGCTGGCGGATCACCATCCATACTCCCGTTGTTTCCGTGCATTTCAATCAAAATCTGACGCAATTTCCAGTCTTGGCTCATGCGGACCATTGCTTCATAAATACTCGAGTCACCATGGGGATGAAAGTTCCCCATGATATTCCCGACTGATTTCGCTGATTTGCGGAAGCCTTTGTCATACGTATTGCCGTCTTGGTTCATGGCGAACAAGATGCGCCGCTGAACCGGTTTTAACCCATCACGAATATCTGGCAATGCCCGTTCTTGAATAATGTATTTGGAATATCGACCGAAGCGATCTCCCATCACTTCTTCCAATGTCAATTCTTGTATATTGCTTCTGTGTTCCAAGAGACCACCTCCTATTCCTTAACTAAATGTTTGCTTTCTGCTTGTTCGGTATCCATTAACTTTTCATCAACTAATTCCGGTACCGTATCTTCTTTTTTATCCAAAATACTGCCATCTTCTTCTAAACTGAATTGAACATGGCTTTCGATCCACTTCCGACGAGGTTCTACCTTGTCCCCCATCAGTGTGGTGACACGGCGTTCTGCTTGGGCCGCATCATCGATTCTTACCCGAATCAGCGTCCGCGTTTCTGGGTCCATCGTCGTTTCCCACAATTGATCGGCATTCATTTCCCCCAACCCTTTGTAGCGCTGAAGCATATAGCCTTTACCGATTTTTTGGGTCAGTTTGCTTAGTTCATCATCCGTCCAAGCATATTCGACTACTGCCTTTTTCCCTAACCCTTTAGACACTTTATACAAAGGTGGCAAAGCAATGTATACTTTTCCCGCTTCGATCAAAGGTTTCATATACCGGTAGAAAAACGTTAAAAGCAGCACTTGGATGTGCGCCCCATCGGTATCCGCATCGGTCATGATAATGACTTTGTCATAATTGCAGTCTTCAATCGAAAACTCTGGGCCAACACCGGCACCGATAGTATAGATCATGGTATTGATCTCTTCATTTTTCAAAATATCCTGCATCTTGGCTTTTTCTGTATTGATAACTTTGCCTCGTAACGGTAAAATCGCTTGGAACTTGCGGTCACGGCCTTGCTTCGCTGACCCGCCGGCTGAGTCCCCCTCCACCAAATACAATTCATTTTTCTTAGGATTACGAGACTGAGCAGGCGTTAATTTTCCAGAAAGCAGTGACTCACCTTTTTTGCGTTTCTTTCCTGTGCGGCTTTCTTCTCTCGCCTTTCTGGCAGCTTCACGGGCCTCTCTTGCTTTGATCGCTTTACGAACCAGCATTTGACTCATTTCACTGTTTTCTTGCAGGTAATAGCCTAGTTGCTCGCCAATCACATTGTCTACAGCATTTCTTGCTAAGGGTGTTCCTAATTTCCCTTTGGTCTGCCCTTCAAATTGCAAAAGATTTTCTGGAACACGGATCGACAACACGGCCGCTAAGCCTTCACGAAAATCACTACCTTCAAGGTTCTTATCTTTTTCCTTCAACAAATTGACCTTGCGGGCATATTCATTGAAAGCTTTCGTCATTGACGTTTTCATCCCCACTTCATGGGTACCACCATCTTTGGTACGTACATTGTTGACAAAGGACAAGACATTTTCCGAATAGCCATCATTGTATTGAAAGGCAAGTTCTACCTCGATTGCTTCTTTGGTACCGGAAAAATACACCACCTGGGTCAAGGTATCTTTTTCTTCATTTAAATAATCAACGAATTCTTTGATGCCTTCTTCATATAAAAAAACTTCATGAATTGGTTCTTCCCCACGTTCATCCGTCAGGGAGATTTTGACCCCTTTTAGCAAGAAAGCCGATTCTCTTAAACGTTCTGCGAGAATTTCATAGGAGAATTTGGTTGTTGAAAAGATCGTGTCGTCAGGTTTAAAGGTGACTGTGGTTCCAGTTGGTTTACGAGTTTTGCCGATTTTTTTCAAAGTACCCGCTGGTTTCCCACCGTCTTTGAAGCTCTGTTTGTATTCGATGCCATCACGAACGATGACTACTTCCAGCCAGCTGGATAGAGCATTTACAACACTGGCACCAACCCCATGAAGGCCGCCAGAAGTTTTGTAGCCTCCTTGGCCAAACTTCCCGCCGGCATGTAGCACTGTGAAGATCACTTCAACAGTAGGGATTCCCGATGCATGTGTCCCGACCGGCATTCCTCGCCCGTTGTCTCGAACACTGATACTATTGTCTTTGTGGATCGTAACATCGATTTCATTGCCGTATCCTGAGAGTGCCTCATCAACCGCATTATCGACGATTTCATACACTAAGTGATGTAAGCCGCGGCTATCGGTCGAGCCGATATACATTCCTGGCCGTTTTCTTACTGCTTCTAGGCCCTCTAAGACCTGAATGGAAGCATCATTATATTCTGTGGTTTTCTTTGCCAAACCCACCGCTCCTTTAATCTTGATCAGTCCTTTTTTACTGCTGAAAGGACTGCAAAAAAAATCTTAACACAAAATACGCTTTTTTCAAGCGAACATTTTTCTAAACTATCTTATCCTTTTTCCTTTGTTTGCACAAGCTAGAGTCACAAAATGGCTTGTTTGTGTTTCACAGCTCCGAGGAAAGCTGTTTTTCTTCTTTCCCTGACTAGCGAAAGATTTTCTTATTGTTGGAAAGGCGTTTTCATGCTAAAATTGCCCTAGCCTTGCAAAGAAAGTTGGTTATTATGAATACGATTCTTTTATTTATTGTTGCTTACCTTTTAGGTTCGATCCCCTCGGGTGTTTGGATTGGCCAATTGTTTTTCAAAAAAGATATTCGCCAATTCGGCAGCGGCAATACGGGAACGACCAATACATTTCGCGTTTTAGGAAAGAAAGCCGGGATCGTTGTTTTATTGATGGATATCTTAAAAGGAACTTTGGCAACCAGTTTGCCTGTCCTCTTTGGTCTCCATACCGTCAATCCGCTCTGGTTTGGGGTCTGCGCGATCTTAGGTCATACCTTTCCGATCTTTGCCAAGTTTAAAGGCGGCAAAGCGGTGGCGACAAGTGCTGGGATGCTCTTAGGATACAATCCGCTCTTTTTCATTTATTCTTCATTGATTTTTGTTATCTGTCTTTATGTGACAAGTATGGTAAGCCTGACCAGTATGATCGCGGCGTGTTTGATCACCTTATCGACGGTCGTTTTGCCTTTTATCGCCCCTGCGATATTGCCTGAGCAAAACTGGTTGCTGACCTTCATCGCGATCGGCGTAACGATTTTTATCTTTATTCGCCATCGCGAAAATATTTCACGTATTAAAGACGGGACTGAAAGTCGGGTACCGTTTGGTCTGAATAAGCGTCAAGCGAACAAATAAGCAGAAGCTGAGAAAAGTGCAATGACTTTTCTCAGCTTCTTTTTGCCTGCTTTTATTTGACTGTGATCGAGTACTTTGTTTCAAATAACTCCTCAGGCGAAAGTGCTTGAATACCCAATTTTTCTGAAAGCTCACCGGAAGCTTCCAGTGTATCTGCGATACCGCACCATGGTTCTATACATAGAAACGGCGATTTTACGGGATACGTGGACCAAAAACCGACATACGGCATATTATTGTAGCTTAACGTAACACTATGAGGCGATTTCTCACTGCGAATCGAGTAGGAATGTAATCCTTTCGTTTCATAAACCAGCGCATCATTTGCAAACATATCGTGGGTCAAGCGCAAATCCGTATTCGTTTGACCGAGTGTGCGTTGTTCATAATCAATATAATTGCCTTTTAATGGCAATTTCACTCGTGATTTTTTTGGAGAAAAAGAAAGGTAGTAGTCTTCAAATGTCAGCCCTTTTTCAAGTGGGACGTTGAATGCAGGGTGTCCTCCAATGGAGAAGAATAGTTCTTTTTGACCGCTATTCTTTACTTGGTATTTGACGACTAAGCCATCACCGCCTAATTCGTAACTGACATACAGCTGAAAATCAAACGGATACTTCACTTTGGTTTCAGTTGAACTTTCTAATAGAAACAAGGCATAGTCTGTACGTTTTTCAACGACAGTAAACACCATGTCTCTGGCAAACCCATGACGGGGCAAATGATAACTTTTGCCCTCATGCTGATAGGTGTCCTCTTTTAAGGCGCCAACAATCGGAAATAAGATTGGCGCATGCTTTCCCCAGTGGTTTGGATCAGCTTGCCAAATATATTCAAGGTCATTGCTTGTATCAACTAAGCTTTGTAGCTCAGCCCCTTTTTCTGCAATTTTTGCTTGCAGATGACCCGCCGTGATGGTAACTGTCATGGTCTCATCTCCTAATATTGATGTTTCGTCAATTCCTCTTTAAAGCGGCTGTTAAGCACTTTTAAATAGGTGCCTTTCATCCCCAAAGAGCGGGATTCTATAATGCCGGCAGACTCTAGTTTACGCAAAGCATTTACGATCACCGACCGTGTAATTCCAATGCGATCAGCGATACTTGACGCGGTCAGACGACCTTCGTCGCCTTCTAATGCCTCAAAGATCGCTTGAACAGCTTTCAACTCACTATAAGAAAGGGTGTTGATTGCCATTTGAACAGCTGTGGTACTGCGAACATCTTCTTCGATACTGCGGGATTTTTGGTACAAGAATTGCATACCAACAACTGTCGCACTGTATTCCGCTAATACCAAATCGTCGTCATCAAAGGACTTATCGATTCTGGAAAGAATGATCGTACCTAAACGTTCCCCTGCACCGTAAATCGGTACGATGGTCGTTAGTCCGTTGGGATACAACTCACGGCCTTCTACAGGAAAAGCGGTCATATCATCACTGATTGGCACATTAGCTTCTGTGGAAGTCAGGTGATCGACTAAATCTGTATAATTTTTAGGAAACTGTTTTTCAACAAACATTTTTTTGATGCGTTCATTATTGACATCATGGTTCTCAACAAAACCTAACACGCTACCGTCAATGCTAATAATATACGCATTGCTGTCTAGGATGTTTCCTAAAATGACAGCCATCTTGTCGTAAGGCAAATCAGAAGCTAAATTAAAGGTGTTTTTTTGCTGCAATAATTCGTTGATTTGTCTTGTCTTTTCTAATAATGTTTTCATTGGTCCGCTCCCTTTATAAAATATACCGGCTTAAGTCTTCATCTTTTGCGATGGACGCAAGTTTTTCTTCCACATACGCTTCTGTGATGGTGATTTCACCCATTTGCATCTCAGATGCTTCAAATAATAAGTCTTCAAGTAGTTTCTCTAGAATCGTATGCAAACGACGAGCACCAATATTGTCGGTATCGCGATTCACTTGATAAGCAATTTCGGCAATTTTCTCGATAGCTTCCATCGTAAAGACTACTTTGACATTTTCGGTTCCTAACAAGGCAATGTATTGCTTGACTAAGGCATTGTTGGGCTCCGTTAAAATTTTAACAAAGTCTTCTTTTGTCAAATCATCTAGTTCCACACGAATCGGGAAACGCCCTTGCAATTCAGGGATCAGATCGCTTGGTTTCGACAGGTGGAATGCCCCAGAAGCAATAAAAAGGATATGGTCTGTTTGTAGGGTTCCGTATTTCGTATTGACTTGCGATCCTTCAACGATCGGCAAGATATCTCTTTGCACCCCTTCACGAGAAACTTCTCCTGACTGCTGTGATTTCGAAGATACTTTGTCGATTTCATCTAGAAAAATGATGCCACTAGATTCTGCTAAACGTAATGCTTCACTATGAATATCCGCGTCGTTGACCAGTTTTGAGGATTCTTCTTGAATCAGCAATTCTCGTGCTTCTTTTACGGTTACTGTGCGTTCAATTTTCTTTTGCGGTTTCAATGCTCCTAAGGTTTCATTCAAATCGATCCCCATTTGTTCTAAGCCATTGTTCATCATCGGTGCTTGATTTTTCGGCTCATCGACTTGGATCGTCACTTCCCGGTTGTCTAAAAGGCCCTTTTCTAATTGCTCAAAAATGGCTTGACGGTTGCTGCGAATCTCATCCGTCAATTCTTCTTTTGGCTCTTCTGGTTGTTGTGCGGCGTTGAACATATTCATCATTTGTTCATAAGGATTGGTATTCTTTTTCTGTTCCTTTTTAATACCAGGAACTAAGACTTTTACTAAACGACGGTTGGCTTTTTTCTCTGCTTGGATCCGCACGTTTTTATATTGTTCTTTTTTCACGATTTGGATCGCATTCTCAACGAGGTCACGTACCATCGATTCTACGTCTCGACCGACATAGCCGACTTCCGTGAATTTCGTCGCTTCTAACTTAACGAAAGGTGCATCAACGATCTTTGCTAAGCGTCGCGCAATTTCCGTTTTACCAACCCCTGTTGGTCCGATCATCAAAATATTTTTTGGTGTGACATCTTGTTGCATCTTTTCATCTAATTGCAGCCGGCGGTAGCGATTTCTCAAAGCAACAGCCACTGATTTTTTGGCGTTGGTTTGTCCAACGATGTATTCATCTAACTCTTTCACGATTTCTCGTGGTGATTTGTTTTGGTTTGTCATATCGTCATCCCTCTTTAAAACTCTTCTACAATGATATTGTGATTCGTAAAGACACAAATGTCTGCGGCAATATTCAAGGCACCTTCAGCAATTTCTTTGGCAGATAGTTCACCGCCATAACGTTTCATCGCACGGGCTGCTGCCAAGGCATAGTTTCCACCTGAACCGATGGCTAAGATTCCTTCATCTGGCGAAATGACTTCGCCTGTCCCAGAGACCAAAAGCATCTCCTTATCATTCATGACGATCAGCATCGCCTCTAATTTTTGCATCGACTGCTGAGTCCGCCATTCTTGTGCCAATTCTACTGCAGCTCGTTGCAAATTTCCGTTGTATTCATTTAGTTTTCCTTCAAATTTTTCTTCCAAGGTAAAGGCATCTGCCACACTGCCGGCAAAACCAACGATCACTTCACCGTTGTAAATTCGACGGACTTTCCGAGCGGTTCCTTTCATAACGACCTGTTCTCCCATCGTTACTTGTCCGTCACCGGCCATGGCAAATTTCCCATCTTTTTCAACCGCACAGATGGTGGTTGAATGAAATTCTGACTTCATTTATGTTCCTCCTGTACCAATTTTACGCGCGTGGATGAAATTGGCGATAATTTTTTTGTAAACTGTCTTTGGTGACATGCGCATAAATCTGTGTCGTCGATAGATTGGCATGCCCCAACAATTCTTGAACGGTCCGCATATCGGCGCCGTTGTTTAATAAATGGGTTGCAAACGTATGCCGAAGCATATGAGGATGGATTTTACTGTCTAAACTGCTTTTTCGAATGATTTGATTCAAAACATATTCGATCCCAGTTGCAGTGATCCCGTCACCAAGATGATTCACGAAAAGGATCTCGTGTTCCTTGTTCTGCTTTTCCATCAGCTGTTTGCGTCCTGAGGAAAGATAGCGTTTGACTGCTGCTTGTGCGTAACTACCGAAAGGAACATAGCGATCCTTATTCCCCTTCCCATGGATCAGTAATACGCCACTTTCCCAATCGATTGCCCCCAGTGTGAGACTGCTGCACTCACTGACCCGCAAACCTGAACCATAAAGGACTTCTAACAATGCTTGATTGCGCTGTTGTAGTGGCTCATCGCCAGCAACACTTTGAAAGAGAGCATCCATTTCCTTCTCATAAAAAAAACGCGGCAATTTGGCGTTTTTCTTTTTTAAATGAATGTAGGCGAAAGGATTCTCTTTGACGATCTCATGCTTGGTTAGAAACTGATAAAAAGATCGCAAACTAGCCATTTTACGACTGATGGAATTACGGCTGTACTCTCGTTCCGTCAAATAGCTTAAATAGACGCGAACATCGCGGTATTCCACTGCTAATGGGTCTTCATTGCCAGACTCTTTTAAGAAGTGAAAAAAATCGCCCATATCTTCTTGATACGCTTTTTTTGTCTTTTCCGAATACCCTCTTTCAACAATAAGATAACGAAAAAACTCTTCTTGAAACTGATCTGTTTGCAAATTAACCCCCCTTTTCATGATTCGAAATAACTTTAGCATAGACCACAAAAAAAAACAAATGAATTGTCAGAATTTAATCAATATTTCAAAGTTTAGACATAATTGTGAAAACTTTCTAAGAATCTACGTAAGATTCTTATCTTTGTTCAGAAAGATCCGTTAAATGCGCCAGAAAAACGTACCAGTCCCTCTCCTCAAAAGAAAGAGGGACTGATACGTTTCCACTTATTTGCTTTTATTCGATTGGATCAGTTGTTGGCTGATGCGAACCAGTGCTTTCAGATACAACCTGAACTAGCTCTTTGTTTCCTTGTTTTGTGGACATCGTGTCATTGATTAACCCAACTAAGTCTAATCCGGTTGTCTCTTTGATCGTATCAAAGGTTCGCGCTAAACCAGCTTCCCCCATTGATTGAAGACCATCATTGCCGCCAAAGCTAACCACTTTATCAATATTGCTCAGTGGCGCATTGACCTCTTTCGCGATTTCAGGCAGCACTTTGATGAACTCCATCAAAATACCAGCTTCGTTCAGTTTGGTCAAAGCAATCGCCATCTTTTCACGGCTTTCCGCTTCGGCTTGACCGACTTTTGCGATCCGTTCCGCGTCGGCACTACCTAGTTTTTCAATTCGTTCGGCTTCTGCTTGGGCAGCTAATTTGACTTTTTCCGCTTCCGCTTGTGCTCGTGCGATTTCTCTTGCTTTGTCTGCTAAAGCGTTTTGTTCAACCACATATTTATCCGCTTCGGCTTTTTTACGGACAGTTGCATTCAATTCTTTTTCCGTCAATTCCGCTTGTTTTTCTTGAATCTCGATATTTTTTTCTTGTTCTATCAATTGAACTTTCATTTGTTCGCCAACCGCGATCTGTTCCGCTTTCGCATCCGCAACTTCGCGTTCTTGTTTGTATTGTGCTTGTTTCAATGCCATATCTTTTGTCGCTTCTGCAATTTCTGTTTGGCGACGGATCTCTTCATGCTGTGCCAATTGCTCATTCTCAGCTTGCTTGATTCGAGTTTCTCTTAAGGCATTGGATTCCGCTACTTCGGCATTTTTTTTCACTTCAGCAATCTGAGGGCGTCCTAACGCATCCAAGTAGCCATTGCTGTCGCTGACATCTTTGATCGTAAACGAAACGATCTCCAACCCCATTTTCTTCAAATCCGTAGAGGCAACTTCTTGCACTTGTTCCGCAAAATCATCGCGGTTTTTATAGATGGCTTCTACCGTCATCGTTCCTAGAATCGCCCGTAAGTGACCTTCTAAGACTTCTTGGGCTTCATCTTCCAATTCACCTGTGGATTTGCCTAAGTATTGCTCAGCAGCTGTCTTGATCGACTCGGTACTATTGCCGACCTTTACAAGCACCGTCGCACTGGCTTTGATCGGTACGCCTTGTTCCGTATAAACTTCTGGTGTCCCAATCTCTAACTTGTGGGTCAATAAACTTAATTTATGGGCTTTTTGAACAATAGGAATCACAAACGTCCCACTGTTTTTTAAGATTTTGATGCCTTCTTTTCCTAAAAACGACCCCGTAACGATCAATGCTTCATCGGGTTTCCCAATGCGATAGCGTATCATCAAAAAAGCGATCAATAAAACAACGAGGACAACACCCCATAAAATCGGATTACTTAAAAAATCTACTGCTGATCCTGTATCCACCATAACGTAACACTTCCTATTCTATAAAATTTTTACTTTCCACCACCAACGCGATCCCTTTTTTATCAAAATCGACAATGATGACTTTGGTTCCGACTGGCAATCGAACATTGTTTTCACGATCTTCTTCCCGAAAAAAACGTGCAGGATAAACAGAACGTGCACCTTGACTCCCTATCTCCATGACTTCGCCGATTGTATCTCCGACAATCTTTTCCGTCAGTTCACCGATCACAAAATCATTGCGACTAATGACATTGCTGCGGTTTTTGTCTGTGATGCGATTGTAAAGCCACATAATGGGACCTAACAGCAAACTAAATAAAACAAAGACAACGAAAATGACCCCGACCAAAAGGATCAGCCATCCTAAAAATTGAATTACTGTAGGAAAACGCTGTAAATAGTTTTGAATCAAATGAATCCATTCTCCAATCACCATCTTCACCACCTTCTGTCATTGTTACTGTCTATCATAAGTCACCTTGATTAAAGTTTCAAGACAAATTAAAAAAAAACCTTCTTACCATTTATTAGTAAGAAGGTGATGACTCATCGCTCTTATAGTTGTTCTTTGGCTTCTTCTAAGGCAGCTAATGCCCGGTTTGCCAATGCTTCATAACGAGATTTTTTATCTCTGATTCGTTCTGGAAGTTCTGGCAGCAAACCAAAGTTGGCATTCATCGGTTGGAAGTGTTTGCCTTCTGCGTGAGTGATATAATACGCCATACTGCCAATTGTCGTCTCTTGTGGCATAATGATCGGCGCTTCCCCTTTTGCAAGTTTGGCAGCGTTGATCCCGGCCATCAATCCACTGGCTGCACTTTCAACATACCCTTCAACGCCTGTCATCTGACCAGCAAAAAAGAGGTCTTCACGTTTTTTCGATTGGTACGTTTGTTGTAACAACTCTGGTGAATTCATAAAACTATTCCGATGCATCACGCCGTAGCGCACAAATTCTGCCTCTTCCAAACCAGGGATCATACGGAAAACCCGTTTTTGCTCGCCCCATTTTAAATGTGTTTGAAAACCAACGATGTTGTAAAGAGAAGCAGCTGCATTGTCTTGCCGCAGCTGAATCACTGCATAAGGACGCTTGCCGGTTTTCGGATCTTCCAAACCAACGGGTTTCATCGGACCAAACAACATGGTTTTCGGTCCACGGCCAGCCATAACTTCGATTGGCATACATCCTTCAAAAAATTTTTCTTTTTCGAATTCTTTCAAAGGGGCCACTTCCGCATTGACTAAAGCTTCACGAAACGCATAAAACTCCTCTTCGTTCATTGGACAGTTCAGATAGGCTGCTTCGCCTTTGTCGTAGCGTGATTTCAAATAAACTTTATCCATATTGATGGTGGATTTATCGATAATCGGTGCTGCTGCGTCATAGAAATAAAATCCTTCTGATCCGTTAAAAGCTTGGATCGCTTTTGATAAAGGTTCAGAAGTCAAAGGTCCCGTTGCAATCACGGTAATCCCTTCTGGAATTTCAGTGATCTCCTCTTCGATGACAGTGACTAAAGGATGTTCTTTGACACGTTTGGTGACTAACTCTGAAAAATCATCACGATCCACAGCTAAAGCACCACCTGCTGGAACAGCTGTTTTGTCTGCAGAGGTAATAATGACTGAATCTAAGCGGCGCATTTCTTCTTTCAAAACACCGACCGCATTCGTTAAATTGTTGCCCCGAAGTGAATTCGTACAAACAAGTTCAGCAAAATTATTTGTATGATGGGCTTCTGTCGATTTCTTAGGACGCATTTCATAAAGCTTTACTGCGACACCTGCTTGCGCTGCTTGCCAAGCAGCTTCGCTTCCGGCTAAACCGGCACCAATAACATTGATTTCTTTCATAGTGCTCTCCTTTTATTTCAAAAGCTCGCCTCTTCTCATAAGAAACTGCTTGTATTAATCAAAAGGACCGGCACTTTCTTTTGTCAGCCAACATCGAGGCTGACCGTTCAAAAGAATGCGCCGATTCTTTTTTTAACAGGGAATCCTGTTAGTTATTTTTGCACATTTTCTTCATAGTCCCCATTGATACACACGACTTGCTTGCCGCCTTTGACTTTCTTCTCGACTAAGTAATTATCACATTTCGGACAATTACGGCCTACAGGTTTGTCCCAAGAAGTAAAGTCACAGTCCGGATAGCGGGTACATCCATAAAACAACCGATTTTTTTTCGATTTGCGTTCAACAACTTGGCCTTGGTGACAGACCGGGCACTCAACGCCGATTTCTTTGACGATTGGTTTCGTGTTGCGACAGTCAGGGAAATTGCTGCAGGCATAAAATTTTCCGTAGCGACCTAATTTGATCACCATTGGATGGCCACAAAGGTCACAGTCAAAGCCTGCAGGTTCGTCTTTGATTTGGATTTTTTCGATACTTTCTTCTGCGGTCGTCAATTCTTTTTCAAAGGGACGGTAGAATTGATCGACGACTTTGACCCATTCTTCTTTCCCAGCTTCAATGCTATCCAAGCTATTTTCCATTTCAGCAGTAAAATGCATATCAACGATTTGCGGGAAGAATTCCTCGATCAATGAATTGACGATCTCACCAAGTTCAGTTGGCTCAAAACGTTTTTGTGTCAATTTCACATAATAACGTCGTTGGATTGTTTCCAACGTTGGTGCATAAGTTGAAGGACGACCCACACCGTTCTCTTCAAGGGTTTTGATCAAGGTGGCCTCACTGTAGCGGGCAGGTGGTTGAGTGAAATGCTGTTTTGGTTCGATCGATACGGATTGGACCACATCTCCTTCAACTAACTCTGGCAAAATGTTCTCTTTGTCTTCTTTGCCATCATCGCGCCCTTCCACATAGACCTGCATAAACCCTTTAAATTTGATCTTTGAACCATTGGCAATAAAGATGACACCATTTTGATCCAAGGTAACTTTCATTGTATCCAAAATCGCCGGCGTCATTTGACTAGCCACAAAGCGAGACCAGATCAAGCGATACAGTTTCAGTTGGTCTTTGTCTAAGAATTTCTCCATGGCTTCTGGCGTACGCATCACACTTGTTGGTCTTACCGCTTCATGGGCATCTTGTGCCCCTTGTGCATTCGCGCGTTTTTTGCCACCGTGCGCCGAGAACTCTGAACCATAAGTACTTTCAATAAATTCTGCCGCTTCGCCTTTGGCTGTGTCTGCGATTCGGGTCGAATCGGTACGCATATAGGTGATCAAACCAACGGTTCCTTGTTTACCAAGAGCGATCCCTTCATAGAGCTGCTGTGCGACCATCATGGTTTTCCGCGTTCGAAAGTTCAGTTTACGGGCTGCTTCTTGTTGCAAGCTACTGGTGGTAAACGGTGCCGCCGGGTTGCGTTTGCGTTCTTTCTTTTCAACCTTCGTCACTTGAAACTCTTTACTAGAAAGACGATCGGTGATTTCTTTTATGCTTTCAGCATTCGGTAATTTTTTCTTTTTGCCATCTAGGCCCCAAAAATTGGCTTTGAATTTTTTCGTGGCTTTTTTAAAGTTTCCATCAATGCTCCAATATTCTTCAGGAACAAACTCACGGATCTCTTTTTCACGATCAATAATAATCTTAAGCGCCACCGATTGAACACGGCCAGCACTCAAGCCTTTTTTCACTTTACGCCAAAGGATCGGGCTCAATGAATACCCGACTAATCGGTCTAAAATCCGGCGCGCTTGTTGAGCGTCAACAAGATCTACATCGATCGTTCTTGGCTCTTTGAAGGCTGCTTTGACCGCATCTTTAGTGATTTCATTAAAGACGACGCGATTTTTATCTTTTAAATCTAATCCAAGTAGAAAAGCTAAATGCCACGCAATAGCTTCTCCTTCTCTAT
The DNA here is from genome assembly GCF_050544075.1 of Enterococcus sp. AZ188. Taxonomy (NCBI): domain Bacteria; kingdom Bacillati; phylum Bacillota; class Bacilli; order Lactobacillales; family Enterococcaceae; genus Enterococcus; species Enterococcus sp. AZ188. Next base: position 1,261,343 of record NZ_CP172943.1, on the reverse strand, counting down.
CCGGGTCACTTGCGAGGTAGACTTTTTCGGCTTTTTTCGCAGCTGAGCGGAGACTTTTGATTACATCGCCCTTGCCACGTATCGAAATGTAATGCGGTTCATAGTCATTTTCGACATCAATTCCCATTTTACTTTTCGGAAGATCACGAATATGACCGACACTTGCGACGACTTTGTAATTTCGTCCAAGGTATTTTTCAATGGTTTTCGCCTTTGCCGGCGATTCCACGATTACTAAATATTTATATGCCATATAAAGAATGGCTCCTTCCTGAATTTTTCCTACTATTATATTCTATCAATCAGTGAACCTATCGTATGCAGATGAAACATACAAATCGTAGCTTATCATAGCTTTCAAGAAAAGGTTTGTCAAGGAAGGTTGATTGGAAAAATCAAAAAAAGGCTAACTCCTGTAAAATATCTGACACACTAATCGTACATTTTGCGCCATCTTGAATCAAGTGGTGACAACCTTTTGACTGATCGGAAATCATTTCACCAGGCACTGCAAAAACTTCTCGGCCATTTTCCATTGCTAATTGTGCTGTAATCAAAGAACCGCTTCTTTCTTTAGCTTCAATCACACAGATCGCTTTTGAAATACCGGCAATGATGCGATTGCGTAAGGGGAAGTGATGTCTTTGCGGTTTGGTGTCGTGAGAATATTCACTCAGTACTAGATGTTCTTGACGAATCTGCTGGAACAACGGATACGCAGAAGTAGGATAACAATGTTCCAAACCAGAAGCAATCACGGCAATGGTTTGTCCCCGATTTCTAATGGCTGATTCATGAGCAAAACTGTCGACGCCATTTGCTAATCCACTGACGATCGTATAGTTTTCTGTCACTAAAGGCGGGATCAGCTTTTCGCAAACTTTACGCGCGTAGCGAGAAGCTGTTCTTGCGCCGACAAATCCAATCATGGGCGTTTGCAACAATTGCAGATTTCCTTCGTAAAATAGTAATAATGGTGGGTCCGCAATTTGTCTTAAAAGCATCGGATACTCCGCTGAAAAGAAGGTGAGGTAGTTTTGTCCCCCCATCTTTTGTGTGATATGCTCTTCTGTCATTTGCTCCCACGATCGGCGAAAGACCGTCCTATGCTGTGGAAGAACGCCGATGGCAATCATCTCTTCCAACGAACAACGCATTTCTTTTGTTTCCAGCCAATGCCAAATAATCTTCCAGCAACCTTGCAGACCGATTCCCTGACAGTAGTACAGTTTTATCAACTGTTTTTCAAAATCTGTTGCTTGTTGATATTTCATAAACAAAGCCCTCTTTTCTTAGTGATCTTACTTATAAGATTCGCTAAAAAAAGAGGGATGGATGAAATTTATAGGTATTGTTTAACTGGGGCAAAGGTTTTTCGATGAATAGGGCAAATTCCATGGGCAGCTAACCCTTCTAAATGAACTTTGGTCCCATACCCAGCATTTTGATCAAACCCATAAAAAGGATACACATCATGAAAATCTTTCATTAAATTGTCACGATAGACTTTGGCAATGATACTTGCTGCGGCAATCGAAATGGAGCGGGCATCGCCTTTGATCAAGCTTTGTTGAGGGATGTCGGTCTCGATGGTCATCGCATCAATGAGCAAATGTTCCGGCTTGACCGCTAAGTCGATCAAAGCTTCTTTCATCGCCAGGCGGCTCGCTTGATAGATATTTATCCGATCGATTTCTTCAGGACTAACCACACCGATACCGACAGCAACGGCTTTATTTTGAATTTCGATAAACAGTTCTTCTCTTTTCTTCGCAGAAAGCTGTTTTGAATCATTTAACCCCAAAATCTGGCATTCTTTAGGCAGAATCACCGCAGCTGACACCACGGGTCCTGCTAAAGGTCCGCGCCCCACTTCATCTAAACCGGCGATAAAACGGGCGCCTTGTTGAAATGCTTCGTTTTCAAAACGCATCATTTCTTCGTATTTTTCCTGCAATAGCTGCTGTTTGACTAATTGTTTCTCATATCGTTGCAACAGCTTTTGGACCCCTGCGCGTTCATCTGCTAGCAATTCCTGCAAAAATGCCGGGTCATTAAAGGTTGGATCAAATAATCGCTCTTTGATTGTCTTAATCGGTTGTTTCATCTTGGCTTTCCATTTCCTCCACTCGATCTAGTGTATAACGGCCTAATTTTCCTTGCCGAATGTCAAAGACAACAAGCTCGCTTCCTCGATCATAGTTATCTTTATACCCACGTTTTTCAGTGATTTTCATCAACAGGTCCGGCGCTAACAACGCCTCTTCCTCCGCCTTTAGTTGGTAACGATTGGCGATTCTTTCAGGATAATAGCGGGCAAAAAAATCAAGTCCATACAATGCGATATCATCCAAATGGATCAGCTGATCTTTAATAGCCCCCGTCAATGCCAATTTTTTACCAATCTCAGGATCTTCAAATTTTGGCCATAAGATCCCAGGCGTATCTAGCAGCTCTAGATCAGTCCCAAAACGCAGCCATTGCTGTCCTTTGGTCACGCCGGGTTTATTACCCGTCTGAGCAATTTTCTTCCCTACTAAACGGTTCATCAAGGTTGATTTTCCGACATTCGGAATGCCAATCACCATCGCTCGAATCGCACGGGGCTTCAATCCTCTGGCTTTGTCACGAGCGATTTTTTCCTTCAAGACTTGCTTAGCCGTCGGGACAATGGCTTTGACGCCTTGATTGTCTTGGGCGTTGATCGCCAAGGCTAAATAGCCTTGTGCTTGGAAATAATGCTCCCATTTTTTGGTTTGAACGGGATCTGCTAAATCCGCTTTATTGATCAAGATCAATCGTGGTTTTTGCTGTAATAATTGATCCAGCATGGGGTTGCGGGATGAGATCGGCAAGCGTGCGTCCACGAGTTCAAAAACGATATCCACGAATTTTAATTTCTCACTTACTTCACGTCTGGCTTTCGCCATATGGCCTGGAAACCATTGAATGGTCATTTGAACGTTTTCCTCCTTGGTACTTCTTCGAATTGGTAAAAAAAGACAGTAGTGTCTAAATCCATGCAGTATATACCTAACAAGAACGAGGACTATTTGCTCTAAAACCATCAGAGAAACTAGTCACACTGGGCATTTTGCTAAAATTGCTTTAGGACAATGTTCTTGTTCCAACCTCGTGCATAGGTAAAGCTTTCAGCGCGATTCTCATGCGTCATACGCGCTTTCTCGCTTTTTAATTTTGGGGAAGTGGTTGGAAAAAGCTTGTCTACCCACTCATTCTTCCTTTTTTCTGACACCTTTACCATTAGACCGACTGTTTTTTACTACCTTTTATCTTCGTTATTGTACCATATTTCACACGACATGTTTCGTTCTGAGTAAGGTTAACAAGTCATTTTCTAGTGGATCTAGAGGAAAACCTGCTATCTTTGCTTCTTATCACTGGGAGTGATCAAATCATGCTGTTTTTTTCTTTTGATTCTGCTAATCACCAGCAGGAGTAGTAATAGTGTGGTGCTTACAACTAGCAGCACCCACAAATCCTGCTGGTTTGCTTTTTTTGCGGCATTTGTTTCATTTTCTTCATTGTAAGGAACCCTTTTGCCGCGAACCAATAAACGATGGCTATTGACCATATAGGGTGTGCAGGTTAGTAAGGTGACATAATCACTGCCTTTGACAATTTTTAGTGCTTCGGTATCATCAGGGGCGACCGTTTTAATCTGATCTATTTGATACGCCAACGTATCATCAAACGTTTCGATATAAAACTCATCGCCGATCTGCAGCTTAGGCAGATCCGTAAAGAGGGTTGCACTCGTTAACCCACGGTGTCCGCACAGAACTGCATGGGTATCTTCACCACCTATTGGATACGAAGCGCCCTCCAATAATGTTGCTCCTCTTTTTAACAACGTATCGGTGGTTTGATCAAAAATCGGGAGAGCGACACCAATCACGGGGATCTTTAAAACGCCGATCGTATGTCGTTCATAGTAATCAGGTGTATCGCCTGATTCTGAGTCCCTTGTTTCTGATAAATCTTGCGTTTCTTTGATTCCAGGATTGCTGGGATGCTGTGCCAGCTCTTGATTTACTCGTTCCAACTGGTTCCTTTTTTGTTGTTTTTCTATTTCACTCATTTTTTTAGCTTGGCTTTGGTAGTAGCTGATCAACTGTTGATCCAAAAAGGTGTTGAGCTGATTACTTACAAAAGGATAACTGATGATCAGAACACCTAGCAGCAGCAGAATACCCATTAGAACATCCAACAAAGTCACTTTTTGAGTAGGTACTTTCGTGCCATTTCTTTTCCTTTTGATTGTCATCGTGCATTTTCATCTCATTTACTTACCCTTTTTTCCGTTTAACAAAATAACACCCAGCTAAACCAACGATCACCACTCCGATGGCGCCCATTAAATACGTGCCGGCACCACCAGTTGCCGGTAAGGTTCCTTTGCGGCGGTTAGGGACTTTTTCTGGATCTCCCAATTGCTCTTTCGTTCCATAAGACGTTTCATGTACTTCAAAAGCGATGCGATTTGTTAGCAGTACATAATTTTTTGGTGCTTTTACTTCTTCCAAATAGTAGGTGCCAAATTTTAACCCGATGATATCAACTAATCCATCTGTCCCTGTGGTAAATTTCGTCGCTTCATCCGCTGTTTGCACCCAAGATACCTGTTTGGTTCCTTCTTCGATTTTCAGGTAGTTGGCATCATCACGGTCTTGATCCCGTACAACAAAAACTGCATCTGCCAATGCTTCGGTAGCGGTCACAGCCCCATCGACTTTTAAGAACCGTTTGCCCCCTGTCAAAACTTCCACGCTTGGAGGCGTTTGATCCGTCATGAAATCCGTTTCTACATTTGCTTCATTCGTAAAGCCATTGATAGGCATAGCCTGTTCATTTAAATACATATAATACACAAAGCGCAATTGATTTCCCGGCGTTAATTGCGGCACGAATTCTGGATTGATAGTTACCGTAAAGCCATGCTCTTTTTCCGTTACTTGGTAATTCGTCGCATCGATTTTCTGCTCTCCATCATACAACGCATAGCCCGTTTCTCCTTCAGCTGTATTTTCAAAAGTTAATGCTGGATCATGGGCATCGATCAATTGAAAATGTTTGTATTTATTTTCTGATCCTACTTTATCTTGAATACCTGATGGGATATTGACCGTTAGGTGATATTGGATTCTTTCGCCGATCTCTACGTCTTTGCCGTCTAATTGTGGTGTTGTTTTTGTAACATTTGTTGTGTCATTCTTGATTGTTAGCTCAACAGTAACGTTATTTCCTGAATCAATCGAGAAATCCTTGATTCTTTCTTCCTCGATTAAGCCGGCTTGACTTGGGGCTTTCGTTTCCTCTAATTGATAGGCGCCTGTTTCTAGTTGCGCAATCTTTAGCTGTCCTTTTTGGTTCTCACTCACATCGATACCAGCGTCTCCAGAAGCATATTGTTTGCCTGTCAAAAAACGATACGCTGCCTGTTTGTCAGTTGTCCATGTATAAAGTCCATCGGCTGAACTTAAAATGTATTTCTTGGTATTTTCGCGTCCTTCTTGCTTTGAAACAACAAATTCCGCATCATTCAGTGGTTCGTTTTCCCCCGTTCCTCGCTTATTCACAAGGAGCGTTCCTTCATTTGTGACGATATTTTTCGGATAAAGATGGATCGTGTCTAGCTCTTCTTCTCCATAAACATATGAGCCATCAGCTTGTTGGATCATTTCATATACGGGAAAGGCGATCACCATATTCTCAGCAGTTGTAACGCCGTCTTTAGGGGCTTCTACAATGGTGTAAACTGCATCCCGATCGGCTTGTTTTTTCGGCAATTCAAAAACCAAATCACCGGCTGCATCTGTTTTCCCGCTAGCTATAGGGGAACCAGACGTCAAGGTTTGGACTTGACGCTTGGCTTCTTCAACGGATGCCCCTGCAGATCGTTTTTCATAAAATGCTGCTGTCACATCATAGACAGAAAAAGTGACATCGGCTAAGCCTTGGTATTGATCAAACTCTTCCATCTCAGTCCCACTATTTTGAATCAATGAACCTGGCAGATTGACCATTTTCTTTTTATGGAGATGGATCTGTGCCAAATTGCTCTCTGCAGACACTTGCTGATTTTTTGTTCCAAAAAAGACCAATGGCAAAAGTAAAAATAGGAGACAAACCATTTTCGTATGATTAAAAATCTTTTTCATTGTTCTTTCCTCTCTTCTAAATTTTTTTTCGTTTTTCATTCGCTAATGGAAAAATTACTTTAATGAAGGCTTATCTTTGCGCTTAACGTGCAAATAGCTACCAGCTAAAAGGACTAGCAGACTTGCTGAAAGAATGACCATCCATCCATGCCAATTCCCTCCGGTTTCAGGAAGAGACACTTTCACTTGATTGGTTACGATCAATTCTATTTGATTGTTCTTTTCTCCAGAAACAAGAAGATTCGGTAGTCGTTCTTCATCGATAAAGACCTGACCATCCTCTTCAATCTTGATTTGGACAGGTGCTGTTAAACCTGCATAGCCTGCGGGTGTACCAGTTTCTTCCAAGGTATAGCTGCCGGGTGTGAGATCTTGGAAGTGAAATACCGCTAGTGCTTCTCCGTTTTCAGGCAGTTCGACAGTCCGTCCGTTTCCACTTAGCCGGAATTTTGCCCCCTCAAGTGCTTGTCCCAGTTCATCCTGTTTATTGACCACCAAATCAAAAGGTTTTAACTGATTGCCATGGGTAAGGGTCCAACAGTTGGCATCCCCGTCGACATTTTCCCCTTGATACTGGATTTTTCCGTCTGTACCAACGACAAATTCATAGTCACCGGCAACCGTATCATATCCGAGCGGACCGGCTGTTTCTGAGATACGATAAGCGCCAGGCTCAAGGATCGTAAATTCAGCCATCCCAACATCATCCGACGTTTCTGAGGCGATTTCTTGATAATCCCCTCCTGCTGTTTTTTGTTGAAGAGAAAAGACAGCGCCTGCTAACAATACTTGCTGCTCATTTTGCAACGTATATTTTCGTATAGCGACTGGAATTTCTTTAAACGGATTGGTAATCTCCAGGGTAATCGTATGCTCGACCAGTGTGACAGGTTGTCCATCAATCGTCGCATGCCCTTGCTCATCAATATGGATCAGCCACTCTGTTTGCTTAGCCAAATGATGTCCCGCCGGTGCAGTGACTTCCTTTAAACGATACGTCTGACTTTTTTGCAACGTAGTATCTGCTGGCAGCCCGTACGTTCCATCCCCTTGATCCACAAGGGTTACTGTCTTTCCAGCGCCCGTCAATTCAAAGACAGCACCTGTCAGCTTCACCTCTCCTACAGCGGATTTTTTGATCAGATTTAATGCGAGGGGCACAAACGTCTTTGTGTTTTTCCATGTAGAAACGTCCACTCTTGTCGATTCGTAGCCTGATACTGCCAGTTCATTTGTGACTTGATAATTAAACGTTTCTCCTTGATTGTTATAAAGCGGCAGTAGCCGGGTTTCTTCGTAATCCGTTCCATCCTTTTCAGAAACCGCGGAAACCTTGCTTCGTTCCCAACTTGTCTGATCTTGTGCATCGGTCTCAGTAAGTTTGAGATATCCTGTTTGCCAGCTCTCCTTGCTAGTAACTGGGCTTCTGCTTATTTCAAAATAGACAGATTCTGGGCGACTTGACGTATCGCCATCGTATTCCTCCCAGACTTTTTTGATCGTCAACTCTTTCCCAGGTGCTTTGGCAGAAGGCACACCAAACAATGCCTTTTGATCGGACTGATGATTCGGATAAAAAACCGTTTCTCCATTCATTTGATACCAAGTATCTGGTTTAAAATCCGCTGCTTCCGTTTGAATCCGCACTTGATAATGAATTTGCAGTTCCTGTCCTTCGCCTAAATAAAGACCAGAAGCATTGAGTGTATTGTCAGATATCGTGACCTCAGGCTGCACCGTTAGAGCAGCAGAACCGACACTTTTGATGGACAAGCTATTTTCTTCGTATAAAAATGGCTGCGAAATGGGGTCAGTAATCTCTCCATCAGTGACTGTCGCCGAAATATGAAGGGCTTTTTTCTCGAGATAGTCGGCAATATCCGCTGCTTCATTGGCTGACTCATAATAAAGATGCCCCTCTTCATCAGCAGAAACCATCTGTCTCATTTTGTTCTCAACATCGGCCTTTGTATACCCAGCTGTTTGATCCCCTTGCAGTTGAATCCCCAATCCGTGAATCTCAATCCCGCGCTCTTTTAACGCCATCGCCTCACCGATCGTGGCGACAAACGTATTGTTGATCCATTTAGAGTTACCGTACTGATCAGATGCAAAATACCCGTTGTAGAGATGTGAAGTATTCATCGGCTGGTCTTGAGAAAGAGAAAAGGCGGTTCCATAATAACTACCATCTGCTTGTGTATGCACTTTGGACACATGATAACTGTAGGTCGGCACGCCATCTGTTAGCAAAACGATGACTTTCTTATGTCCATTTTGCGTTGATAGCATATCCCCAGCTTGGCGCAGCCCTCTTTGGGTAAAGGTCCCCCCAGCTGCTGTTTCTGGCGTCATCGTTCGGATCGTCTCTTTGACTTCAGAAAATTTTCCTAACTGGCAGGTTTTGTTTTGGTAATTGTTACCATCACTGGAATAACCGACATAGCCCATGTAAACACTGTCTTGAATGCCGCTTCCTTCAATTTGATTCAAAAAGCGATCCACACCTTTTTTTACTTCAGTGATGCGTCCCATCTCATTCATACTCCCTGACCAATCCACTACCAACACAACATCGATCGGATCAATTTGGCGTTGAACATTCCCTCGTACATTTAGGTAGACATCAAACAGTCCTGGAGTATTCGTCTCTTTTGCAAATTTCCGTAAAGCAAAATCCGCTTCATCTCCCACACCACCATACTCAATATACGAGTTGATCAAATTTTCTGGATCACCATTCCATGTAGCTACGCCATCCCAGGTTTCGCCTGCATCTTTGTTCCCCTGATGATTTAAGACATTGCTCTTTTCATCAATTGTCCAATTAGCCGAAGGATACGTCCCGCTTTGGTCTGTCGTATAATCTGGTTCAATCGAAGCAAAAGCCTGTGAAACGGTCGTTTTTTGATAAAGACGTTCTTGTTTAAACGGTTCAATGAGTGTTTCGTCTTCAGAAGAACTTGTCGTTGTTCCTGTTTCCTTTGTCTCTTCCTGCGTTTCTTCATTCGAAACACCTTTTGAGTCTTCATTCGACACTTGTTCCGAAGTTGACTCCGTGCCGGTTTCTGCAGCTTGTGAATCAGTTGAGCTGACTTCCACCCTATCTGAGGAAGCAGATTCTGTCGCAAGCGGAATGTCAACTATCAATTCATCCAAAGACGCCAATTTGTGCGATTCTTGATTTTCGTGATCATATTCTTCAATCTGAATCGCCAACTTCAGTTTTTTTGTTTCACTAGGTAGTTGAAACGTTACTTCTTGTTCACAGGGTGTTTGCAAGAAGTCTTGTGTTGTTAGCCAAGACTGCGCGGATTCATCCTCAATAAAAACCACCTCTTTGTTGTTCGTTTTCGTTAGCGGTTGTTCTTTTGTTTCATCAAGTGCATATAATTGTAGCCAGATGCGTTGCTGTTTGTTTTTTTGTGATAGCTGATATCGTAAAGTAAATTGATTGCCCTCCCGTTGACCTGTCAGCTTGATCTGCTCCGTTTCGGTAATAGCGATCGTATTTTCTTCTTGTGCACTTGCTGTCCCATTTGTTTGCAAACTCGAATAAATGAAAAATAATATCCCCCCTAACATACAGAAAATGAAAGAGAACCAGTGGTGTCTCTTTGTCAAAAACATAAAAAGACCTCCTTTCAAAGAATCAAAAATTACAAGCTGATGATACAAGAAAGAAGCGAAAGACACCTCTTTTATTTATTTTCTGAAAAACAGGAAAAATTTACGCATCTGTAGTTATCCATAAATAAAACAAAGTTTTTTATTTCAAAGCGGAACCAATTAACCAACGTTATTTAATAACTAAAAAAAACTAGCGTTTTTCACATGCGATTTCTATTTTTGTTCTTTATGAGACAGCTCTGGCAAAAATTTGTCTCAGTTTTTCTAAAAAAAAGCAAAAGTTTTGAGACGTGTCTTTACACAGTAATATAAATAAGTTATTAATAAAATAAGAAGGTGATCATTTGATTGAAAAAATACTCTTAGATACCCGAGCATTAGACAAAATCGGACTCTACGGAAAACTACTATCAATTGCTCCGGGTGAATACAACATAGAGTTCGTGAAAAATCTGACCCATTTAAGTGCAACGAGATTGAAAAGTTTACTTTCCTCGATCCAAGAGGACCTGCAAAACCTCTCCCCAGTAAATCTTTCATTACATAAAAACACCCTTAGTCTCCCTAAAAATTTGATTGAATACAATCAATATCAGCAGTTTTTAGCCCAAGAAAGTATTTCTTATAAAATGTTGTTAAGTATCTTGACCAACCAAGATGAAAGTTTGCTGGCATTTTGCCAAAGAAACTATATCAGTCGTTCGACTTGTTTCCGACAAACTAAAAAGCTTCAGGATCATTTAAAGGAATTCAACGTAACCTTAAATCAATCCGCCATGACGCTTATCGGTTCAGAGATGGTGATTCGCATCTTATTGTTTAATTTTATCTGGCACATTTCTTTAGGGGATAGTTTGGTGAAGGCCTTTGACCAAGAGATCGAAGAGCTTTTTGTTACCTATGAAGGAACGAAATACAAAAGCAAGTATGAAATTGGCAAAAAAGAAGCCTTACTTCATTGCAAGATTTGTCTGTTTCGTTTAAAGGATGGTCACAAGACAAATCTTTATCAGTTAACGAACCGATCATTTATCCCCAGTGGTGAAAAGCTTGATTTCTTCTCTGCTTTCTTTATGATCATTGATTCAGCAATAGACATTCTTGAGATCAATTCTTTGTTCTTTCTTTTTTATTACTGGCCGATGCTGACTTCTGCCAAAGATGTGCGTCTTCCGATTGTAGCGGATTGTTACAATCACGAAAAGTTAGAATTAAAAGAGCTGATGACTGAGTTTGAAGAACATTGCCAAAAATTTCTCTGTGATTTTGACTTCGACCATCAGTCGTTCCTTTATATGAATACATATCTTACGTTGCTGAAGTTCTGTATATTTAAGCAAAAAGTCCCCCTTTCAAATTTTTTCGAAGCAAATGTCATTAAGGATAAATACCCATTACATACGATTTTGACAAATACCATTCAAAGTTTTTGGCGTAAAATAGCAAATCGTAAAGGTTATGAGTGGTTAAAAACCTGTTATACCGATCTTGCTTTTTATCAAGCCTGTTTGCTTTATCCCATTTACATTGAAAAGGAACAAAAATATAAACTTAAAGTTGCTTTTGTCTATGTATCTAACTACTTGGTTTCCATGGAAGTTTTTAATATATGTGAACGGTTGCCCTACGTTGAAATTGAACGGATCACGCTGCCAACTGAAGAACCTTTTGACTTTTATATTTTGAGCTCACCACAGCTTTTACCCCCTTTTACAACCGAAGAAAACTCGGCAATCATTGATTTTTGTCGCTATCGTGATTTTGAAACGAATTTATGTCAGAAACTATCGAATGCTTTTAATGAAAAAATAAAAAAATTAACAGCAATTAGTGACTAAGCAAACGCTTCTTTCGATGCTAACCATTTCCCTTTGGAAAAAGAATAAAAAGCTAGACAAAATCCCCCCTTGGAATCAACGGATAATTCCAAGGGGGGGATTCATTATTTAATTATTTATTGATTTTACACAAACTAAATCAATCGAATATGAGTCAATGGATAATAAACAAAACGAGCATTGCCTAAAATGGCCTCTCCTGATATTGGTCCAAAGGAACGGCTATCTTTGGAGGCACGTCGATTGTCTCCAATGACAAAGTAACTATCTTTCCCTAACTTCTCAACACCTAATAAAGATTCCAAATCAAAGTCATTGGTGTAAGAGACAGACTCGTGATCATTGCTGCGGTTCTTCACTAGAAAATCTTCATCTACCGGTTCATCATCAATGTAAAGCTGATCATTGACATATTTTACTGACTCACCCGGTAAGCCAATCACCCGCTTGATATAGGTCGAACCATCCGGCAACTGGAAAACAACGACATCAAAACGTTGGATGGGCGAAATCTTCTCAATGACCACCATGTCTCCTTGTTTTAAGGTTCCTTCCATCGAATTTCCTTCAACAGGAACTGGGATCAACAAGAATGCCCGAATCAAGAATGCTGTTGCAAAAGCGATCAACGCATATTTCACTACTAGCCAAAAACGATCAACCCAGAGTTTTTTCGCCTCCACACGTCTGCCTCCTCTCCAATTTTTCACTTAGTTTATTCTTCAGAAAGCAAGGACAGTGCTTTTAAATATGCTGGGTCCTCTGCTTTGAGTTTCTCCGTTACTTCTTTTTCGATCGCTTGGGCAGTGTCTGCATCGACTTCCCCAGTCACTTTTAAATCATGAGCCTCTTGGAAAGTCTTCACTGCTGCTGTCGTCTCATCGTTGAAGGTATCACCACTAGTGGCATACCCTAACGCTTTAAGAAATTGATTTAGATTATTGACTGCCGTTGATGATTGTCCAGCTTTTAAGGCATTGTCCCGTGGTAATGGCGGGAAATACGCATACTCTGGATAGTCCTCTTCATAGTCCGGCATCACACCTTGATCATTGACCCAATTTTCATCCGGTGTCAGCCATTTCATGACCGTCATTTTTAATTCACTATTATCCCCCAGATCCTTCACGTTCTGAACGGTTCCCTTGCCGAAGGTTTCTGTACCAACAACTGGGATATCCGCTGATTCTTGCAAGGCTGCGGCAAAAATCTCCGATGCAGAGGCACTGCCGCCGTCGACTAAAACAACGACCGGCTCTGTGACTTTGAATCCTTCATCCAATGCTTCGCTCGCTTTGGTCTCACTGACCACCCCTTGATTGTTGGCAAACTTCACGATCGTTTGGCCGTTTTCTAAAAACATACTTGCCATGATCTGTACTTGGTCCAGCAATCCGCCAGGATTTTGTCTTAAATCCAAAACAAACGACTTTGCGCCGGCTTCTCGCAGTTCGGTGATGGTTTCTTTCAACTCAGCTGCTGTGTTTTCACCAAAGGAGGTAATATCGATACGACCGATTGTGTCATTATTTTCAGCAATTTCTCCATGGACTGTTTCGATTGGGATCACATCACGAGTGATCTCCACATCAAAGGTGTCCTGATCACGTTGAATCGTTAAGGTGACTTTCGTCCCTTTTTCACCACGAATCTTTCCCACAACTTCAGATAATTCCTGTCCTTGCGTATCTTCACCGTCTACCTTGACGATTCGGTCATTGATCCGCAGACCACTTTTTTCAGCAGGCGTATTTTTTATCGGCGCTTGTGCGACTTCTGGATAGTCTTCAACGATTGACAAGGTAGCACCAATCCCTTCAAAACTTCCAGAAAGTGATTGTTCTAAGTTATCCGCATCTGATTGGTTCAAATACGTCGTATAAGGATCATCTAGCGCATCAGTCATCCCTTGAAGGGCACCTTCTATCAAGGCATCCTCATCAACTTCTTGGTAATAATTCGCAAGGATTTGGTCATATAGCGACTGGATTTTCTCCATTCCGCTGGCTTCTGTGGTCGTTTCTGTCACCGGTTGCGTCGTCTGCTGATTTTGCTGAGCCGTTTGCCATAAATAGACACCGCCTCCTGACAAAATTGCGACACAAACGAGAGAAACGATATATCGGCTCGTCGTTAAACCTTTCATTCACAACACCTCTCTGAGAAAAAACAGCTCCGTTCTGCGGATTTTATGCAACCATACAAAACGAAGGATAGTTTTTTTATTTGTTATTTTCGAGATACTCTGCCCAGATACGATCAAAAATATCCATGGATGGCAAATAATCAACATTTAGTTCCAGATAAGAAGAGACTTCATCATAGTCATCGCTGTGCTTCGGAAACTGGATATCATGACTTGCATGAGTAGCAAAGATCTGGGCCTCATCTGTATGACTCGGTCCTTTGACTGCCATTAAATAGGTATAAAAACTTTTACGCATGTTCTTGCTCCCAATGATTTTCTAAAAAGGCTGCTCTACGGGCATGATTGCGAGCAAAATTCTCAGGATTCTTTTTGTAATACTCTTGGTGCTCTTCTTCCGCTAAATAAAAAGGTTGGGCTGGTTCGATCGTGGTCACGATCGGATCGGTAAATCGACCGGAAGCCTGAAGCGCCTCTTTGCTGGCTTCGGCTTTTTTCCGCTGCTCTTCATTAAAATAGAAGATAGCCGGACGATAATTGTCGCCGCGATCTTCAAATTGACCAAAAGCATCTGTCGGATCCGTTTGCTGCCAATAGATCGTCAAAAGGTCTTCATAACTGATTTTTTCAGGATCAAAAATGATTTCCACTGCTTCAGTATGCCCTGTTTGATGGCTTTTGACTTCTTCATAGGTTGGATTTTCGGTATGTCCTGCGGTATAGCCGGAAAAAATTGAATGCACCCCTTCTAATTCATCAAAGGGTTGGATCATACACCAAAAGCACCCACCGGCAAAAATTGCTCGTTCCATTATTCATCCTCCGTTTCAGCTGGTAAATATAAACTCATTTGAATTTCATCATCCACAAGATTGATTTTGTTGGCTTTGATAAACAAGCCATTTTGCATACGGAATTGATCCAAACGTATCAAAATGATTTGTTCATCGGCATTGACATCGATCCAGTCAGGAAATTTAAAACTACGTTTGATCATTTTCATTACTTCACTGGTGGGCAGATCCAAGGTGCCGATTGATAAGCTTTTGGCTTTCAATTGAACGTTACCTTCTTCGGTCACGTAAGGATCAAAATAGAGATAGAAGGTGATAGGAAATCCTAATACTTGAAACTCTCCCGTCAACAATGCCTCATTTCTTAGCTCAAAATTATACTTGACCTCTTGATCTTTTTGAAAATCTGACAGATAAAAATCAATCAATTGGTTGACCTGGCTCTTGTTGCTGTTAACGGTCAGAACAGGACTGCCCTCCCGTTGAACAAGTTCAGCACTTTCATTTAAGCCGGTTTCTCGCTGTTGAAAAATTCTTGAAGCAAAGAAAACCGTTGTGCCTAAAAGGATACCGACCAACACTAGAAAAGCAATTTTCCAGTAGTTGATCGATTTTTTTTTCGTTGCAGCTGTTTTTTCCGGCTGCTTCGTTGATTCGCTTGGTTTCATTTTGCTTCCTCCTCTAGCAACCAATAATTTTGCGTTTTGATCACTTCATCGCGAACGGCATTCGCCATCAGTTGATACCCAAGATTATTGGGATGGAAGCGATCGCCTTCATACAAAACATTGTTTGTGATATTATTCCCGACAGTTTGCGATGAGTCAGTTGTCGTTGAAGTACTGCTTTGTGATTCGTCCGAAGCTGTCGTCGATGAATCAGATAAGCGTTCTGTGTCCGATGATTCGGCAGTTTTCTCTGATTCCCCTTCTTCTGTATCAGCAATACCGACCTCATCACTTAACCCTTTATAGAGCAAATCGTTGATAGGAATAAAAAAGGCATTGTCTTGCTGATTGACGAACGTTTCCGTTTGTTTATTCCAGTTATCAATGATCGTCTGCATATCCGTGATTTCTGGGAAATTCAGATAAAATGGATTGTAGATGCCCAAGACATAGATTGGTGCATCACTATTCAAATCGCGGATTTGAGCAAACAAGTCTTTTAAACGTTCCTGGTAATCTTCCATCGGTTCCGTAAACGTCTCAATGCTCAAGCCGAAGAAATTGCTCTGAATCACTTTTAGTACGTCGTTACCGCCGACAGTCAAGGTAATCAAATCCGCTTGACTAAGATCTTGGCGTAAGTCTTCATCGTTTTTCACTCGCTTTAAAATCTGATCGCTTCTTTCACCAGCGACCCCATAATTTTTAGTTACCAAATTGCTCAAATCATAGCGATCCTCTAGATCCCCAGCCAAAATTGGCACAAAGCCACCACGAGCTGTTTCATCACCAACCCCTTCTGTCAAGGAATCCCCAAGAGCGAGATATTCAATGGCGGATTTTTTCGAATCATTGGCTGCTAGCTTGTCCACAGGGGTCAGCAATGGTTGGGCTTTGGGAACAGTAAAATGAAACAGTAAGCCAGTTCCAATAGCTATCAATCCCACAACGAGTAGATAAGTTACTAATTTCTTCCATTTCACAGGTATTCAAACTCCTTTGTAATCTTTGCTATTTTAACAAAATTCTCATAAAATTCCTAGTCGCAATCCTTCAAACTTAAGAAAGAAAACAGCTACCTGCCAAAGAGTCGACAAGCAAAGGCAGCTTCTTTTTTTGTTTTTTCTTCCTGACAGCTTGTCATACGCCAAAAAGCGATTCGTCATTAAACGAATCGCTGAAAGAAAACATGCTTTTTTATTCCGTACTATAAGTAATCGCAAAGGCACCTTTACCTGTGTGAGTGGCGATGATCGGTGTCGTGTGCAACAAGGGGATATCCAACTCGGGGAATAGTTCCGCTAATTCCTTTTGGAAACGTTCTGTGATTTCTAACCCTTCAGCATGAGAAATACCAATTTTCGTCACTTTAGGCATACTCTTCAGTTCAGCTTTTAACTCTTCAAACCATTTATTGAAGGTCTTGACACCACGTCCTTTGACGACTGGAATCAGTTCTGAATGATCAAAATCCATAATCACTTTCATGTTCAGCAAACTCGATAAAAGACCTTTGGCACGACTGATACGACCGCCTTTTACTAAGTTTTCTAACGTTGAAACGCCGATAAATAATTTCGTATGCTCCCGCACCAAATCCACCTCTGGTAAAACTTCTTCTAGTGTCTTACCGGCTTTAGCCAATTCTGCTGCCCTAATCACTTGAAAAGCCAACGCTTGGTCTGTCGTGTCACTATCGATCACGGTGACTTTGGCTTTTGATAAATGACTGGCTTGACGAGCCGCTTCCACGGTTCCGCTAAGCCCTTTGGTCATATGAATCGATAGTATTTCACTGCCATCTTTGCCTAATTCATCATATAGTTCTACAAAATGACCGATTGGCGGCTGGCTAGTTTTAGGTAATTCTTTGGCTTGCGCCATCATTTGCATAAATTTTTCTCCCGGCAGCGTTTCATCATCTGGATAAACGACACCATCGATCATTACAGATAAAGGCACGACATGGATAGCCAAAGCATCACGGACACTTGGTTCCATCGTACTGGAAGAATCTGTCACAATTTTAAGATTTGCCATCATATATTCACTCTCTCTTTAAATCAAGTCTTTTTTCGTGGTAAAATAACCACAGACCATTTATACTAAGTATAACAGAGAGAAAATTTTTTTTCATCTAATTTCGATTCGAAAGGACGGTGCCGAATGCAGCACATGAAGTTTAGTCGCAGATATTTGATCGTCAATGAAGTATTAAATGCAGTAACCCACGGGATCGGATTAGGACTGAGTATCGCAGGACTGGTCATCCTCTTAATCAAGGGGGCAAATCTAGGGTCACCTATCCATATCGTTTCCTATGCCATTTATGGGTCGATGATGATTTTGCTCTTCCTCTTTTCTACCTTATTTCACAGTTTGATTTTTACCAAAGCAAAAAAGGTCTTCCAAGTCTTTGATCATGCCTCCATTTTCTTGCTGATCGCCGGAAGCTATACACCTTTTTGCTTGCTTAGTATCCAAGGCTGGCTTGGCTGGTCACTCTTTGTCTTGATTTGGCTACTAGCAATTAGCGGCATCGTTTATAAGTCACTGACTCTTCATAAAAAAGAGACTGTCTCAAAAATCTCCACCCTGATCTACATCATCATGGGCTGGCTATGTGTCGTCGCCTTTAAACCTCTGATCGAACATTTAGGCTACTGGGGAACATTTTTACTAGCAAGCGGTGGTGTTTCTTATACTGTAGGTGCGCTATTCTATAGTTTAAAATCCGTTCGATTCATGCATGTGGTTTGGCACTTATTCGTTATGTTAGGTGCTGGACTGATGTACTTCTCCGTCTTGTTGTATACCTAAAAATGAAGCATTGCTTACAAACAAAGAACAGGAAACTTTCGCTGCAGAAAGCTTCCTGTTCTTTTATTTTCTATGATAAAATTCAAATTGATGGGGATAACGGTTCTTTTCATCGACGATCCCATCGATCACATGATCAAGTTTCCATTGCGCCCAATCAATCTCTGGGAAATACACATCTCCGTTAAATTCCGCAGCGATCACTGTACGGTACAATTGATCGCAATCGTCAATCATCGCTTCAAAAACACCCGCTCCACCAGTTAAAAAAACGGGATGCTCTTGTTGCTTCACATACGCTAAGATTTCCTCTCGGTCATGCATCACTAACGCGCCGTTGGCTTGATAGTGTGGATCACTTGTCAAAACGATCGTCGTACGCTGCGGCAGTAATCTTTTTCCCATGCCTTCAAAGGTTTTGCGCCCCATTATAATCGTATTATTGATGGTTTGCTCTTTAAAAAATTTCAAATCATTCGGCAAATGCCACGGCAGTGTGCCATCCGCTCCGATCAAACCCTTTTGATCTTGTGCCCAAAGTGCGATCAACATAAAAATTACATCCCTTCTGTATAAAATGATTCCGAAATAGTAGCAGCAACCTGCAGCCGCTGCATCAGCTGAAAAGCTGATTCATGCTCAAATGAATCTTTGTTGCGCTCATCAAAGCGCAAGCCATCACAGGCTTGGTAAACAATTGTGCCGCCGCTTCTTTGGACATTTCTCGGCCATTCCCCATCGTTTAAACGCGCGTTGTTGTTTTTCAGTAAGGTCGGTATCAGGGAGATAGGAAAGAGAGCACTACCAGCTGCGACATCAATTTCTTGTATTTGAAAAAAGTCAGCTGCGATCTCGTTGATCAAGCGCTCCGTTCTTTGCCACGTTTGCGGATGACTCGCAAACGCCCTTGCAGTTCGCCCTAGGATACAATACGTATTCTCTGGTAACGGCTGTTTGCTTATTGCCACAAGTTCTTCTGGATACGTCTCGATCCAAGTCACTACGCGATCAAAATCACAAATATGCAATGAATCCAGCATTGGTAAATTATGCTGTGCAGCAAAAACAAGTCTTCTGCGGGCATCCGCCGCCCCTTTTGCTGGTATAAAAATGGCAGTGCACTGCTGATTTGATCGAATGGCTTCTTTTAGCTCCGGCACTGTTTCCTCGGATACGGATAGCCAAACTGCATCATAGTGCTGATGCAAGAAATCAATGCATTGATCAATGAGCAATGCATGAATCGATCCAGCATGTCTCTGATGAAAGGTCGCCGCAAAGCCTCGTTTGTGGGTATTTTCCATTACGCCTCATTCCTTTCTTTATGAAATGAAACCAAACAACCACTTAAACTGCGATCGGTGCTTTGATTGTTGGATGCGGATCATACCCTGCCAGGGTAATATCTTCCATTTCAAAATCAAAGATTGACTGTTTTTCAGGATTTAACTGTAAGCTTGGCGCCGGACGTACTGAACGAGTCAACTGTTCCTTCATCTGTTCTATATGATTACTGTACAGATGAGCATCACCTAATGTATGGATAAAATCTCCGACTTCTAGTCCAGTTTCATGAGCAATCAGGTGCGTTAATAGCGCATAACTAGCAATATTAAAGGGAACGCCTAAAAAGACATCGGCACTGCGTTGATATAACTGACAGCTTAAGCGACCATCATGAACATAAAATTGAAACATCGTGTGACAAGGGGGCAACGCCATCGTCGGTACATCTTCTGGATTCCAAGCAGAGACGATCAAACGACGAGAGTCTGGCGTTGTTTTGATCATCTCGATCACTTCTTTGATTTGATCGATAAACCCACCCGTACTTTTTTCCCAATGGCGCCATTGGTACCCATAAACATGACCCAAATCGCCGAAGGTTTCAGCGAATGTATCATCAGATAAGATTTTTTCACAAAACTGTTTCAACTCATGTTGGTACTGTTCATTGAAAGCTTCATCCACTAAGGAACGACGGCCAAAGTCCGTCATGTCAGGACCTGTGTAAGCATCACTTTTAATATAGCGTTCAAACGCCCATTCATCCCAAATGTGGTTATTATGTTCTAGGAGATAACGAATGTTGGTATCTCCTTTTAGAAACCACAATAATTCGCTTTTGATCAATCCAAAAGGAACTCTCTTGGTTGTCAGCAATGGAAAGCCTTGGGACAGATCAAAACGCATTTGGTGACCAAAGACACTGCGTGTTCCCGTTCCGGTACGATCACTTTTATCATTGCCTTCTGCTAATATTTTTCTTCCTAGATCTAAATATGCTTGTTCCATCGTTCTCTCCTTTACTTTACACAAATTCGCTCAAATATTCCCAACGATCCATTTTTTCTGCAAGTTGCGTTTCAACCTCGCTGATTTCTTGCTGTAATTTTTGAAGCTTGGTAAAGTTAGCTCCTTGATGATTCATCTCTTCAGTCAAAGCGGCTGCTTTTTCTTCTAAAGCCGCGATATCATCTTCAATTGTCGCCCACTCTTTTTGTTCCATATAACTCAGTTTCTTTTTGACAGGCGCTGCAGCAGACTCCTCACTATCAGCAGAAAGGGAATCGTTTTTTGATTCTTTTGGCTCTAGTACACTTGAACTAGCTTTATTGGTATTGGCTGCTAGGTACTCATTAATGGAACCAAAGTAGGACTTAATCCTGCCGTCTCCTTCGAAGATCAGCAATTTTTGGGCAACTTTATCTAAAAAGTAGCGGTCATGGGAAACAGTGATCACTGCACCTGGGAATGTTTCCAAATAATTTTCCAAAATCGTCAGGGTATCAATATCCAAATCGTTGGTCGGTTCATCTAACAAGAGAACATTTGGCTGCCCAATCAATAGCTTGAGCAAAAATAGGCGTCGTTTTTCCCCGCCAGATAGCTTGCCGATCTTAGTGCCATGCATGGATCGCGGAAACAAAAACTGTTCCAGCATTTCTGCGACACTGACTTGTGAGCCATCCACTTTTTGCACTTCCTCGGCTGCTTCTTGCAAATAAGCAATCATTCGCTGATCAGGGTTCATCGCTTCAATCGTTTGCGTATAATAAGCCATTTTCACAGTCACGCCAATCGTACGCTCCCCTTCTTCTAAAGGCAGGTGACCAGCTAAAATATTGAGCAACGTTGATTTGCCCGCACCGTTTTCTCCTGTGATCCCTAAGCGTTCTCTTGATTGAATCAACAAATCAAAGTGAGACAAAATCGTTTTGTTTTCAATCTGGAAACTCGCATCTTTTAGCTCTAAGACTTGTTTGCCTAAGCGTGTCGTAGCAACATCAATGGCCACTTCGCCGTTCCGTTTTACTTGATGTAGGTTTTCTTTTAAATCATCGAAACGATCGATCCGTGCCTGTTGTTTCGTTGTACGGGCCTTTGCTCCGGTGCGAATCCAAGCCAACTCATGTTTGTATAACTGCTTGCGCTTGTCTTCTTGCGTCTCCTCCACTCGTTCTCGTTCTGCTCGAGCATGAAGATACGTCTCGTAATTGCCTTGATATTCATGCAGTTTTCCAAAGGACAATTCAAAGATCCGGTTAACGACTCGATCCAAAAAGTAGCGATCGTGGGTCACCATCAATAACGCACCCCGATAATTTTTAAGATAGCCTTCCAACCATTGGATCGCATCATAATCTAAGTGGTTAGTCGGTTCATCCAATAACAACAGGTCTGGTTCATCGATCAATACTTGAGCCATAGCCACTCGTTTCTTTTGACCTCCAGATAACTCACTGACCTTTTTCTTTAAATCACTGATTCCAAGTTTTTGGAGGATAATTTTGGCTGTTGTATCTGTGTTCCAAGCATCGGCTTTATTCATCGCTTCTTCTGCCAATTGATAATTGCGCTGCGTTTGTTGATCCATACCATTATTTTCTAAAGCAATCAGCGCTTTTTCATAGTCGCGAACAACGCGGATCAGCGGACTGGTCCCTTGAAAAACAGCATCTACAACGGATAATTCTTCTTGTAGCTGATTGTCTTGCGCTAAAAAGCCAATTCGATAATCTTGACTGGCAAAAACAGTTTGGCGATCACCATCTCCACGATCCAAACCTGCTAAGATTCGCAGCAAACTTGATTTCCCCGTGCCATTGACACCAATCAAACCGATCCGATCTTTTTCATGTATCAGAAAAGAAAGCTGATCAAACAGTGTTTTTTCACCGTAAGTTTTGGTTAATTCACTTACTTTTAATTCTTTCACAGAATCCCTCCTGAGTTTTTTCTTCGCTCATTGTACCACATTTCATCCGAGGAAACGATGAGAGAAAGGAGCAGTTTTTGCAATAAAAAAGAATGCCTTCGTCAGTTTATTCCCTCTGATCATCGATGTTGATCATCTTTTAGGAATAACCTGACGGAGACACTCCATAAAACGTGCATCAAGTTGCGCGCCTTTTGAGACATATTATCGGCGGAACATCCGCTGTTTCGGTTGTTCTTCCGCTCGAGACATCGCATACGATTCTAACAGATTGACATTGCGTCGGTACTCATTTGCAGAAATCGTTGAAATTTTCTCAGCCACTTCATATTCATCGATCGTCTTGCGCTCAAGATAATAGCCCCAAAGGACTTTCTTAACAAAAATCGGGTCTTGCTCAATCATGATCGTTTCAATGAAATTGCTATGTTCAAACCGTTTGATGCTCATTTCTCGTTGACGAATAAAGAAATTGATCAGCGAGGAATCATAAACATCTTCTAAATTGCTCAAACTGTGAAAAATGTATTCGCTGTTTTTTAAGTAGATTTTTTGTACTTCAGAAATGTCTCGTTGTTTCAAGGCATCTTTCAGTTGCTGCTGCCGCTGTAAAAACAAACGTGGATGGATCAGTACACGAATAAAACGCTGAATAAAGAAGAGCCAAAAACTAAAGAATGAGAGAATTTGTTTTGCGAGGGAATGCTGCTGCTGAGAAATAAAGCGTGAATAAAAACGATAGCCATTTAGGCTGACTTTCCCATTTCGATAAGCTTCATCCAAGCCGTCTTGTTCGATCGATAAGATCAATCCTTGAATTTCTTGGATTTCTTGTTTTTCTGAATCAGTCAAACTATTGCGATACAATTCCCAACGACGATTTTCATAGGAATTGATGACAGCATCGATCGCTAAGCGACCTTTATCAGAAAGCTCTTGTTTTTCTTCTGCTTCCAATTGTTCGATGACGTCTTCTAAGATCAGCAAGTGATTGAAGTCGACACTTTCGGCAGCTTCACCATCTGCCAAATAAGGTAAGACCATCACGCTGATGATCAATGTCAGCAAAATTACACAGGCGGTCAAAAACAGGAGCAAGCTCCGTTCCCGAAACGGTGTCTCATGCACCATCACCGGTAAAATGAAGATGGCTGCCAAACTGACTGTTCCCTTGACGCCACCAAAGGTCAACAAGGCGACTTGATTCATGGATACTTGTTTTTTTGACTGTAAGAACCAATAATAAAATAGTAAAAAGATAAAACGTACGAGGAAAATCACCGCTGTGACGACTAAAATCGTGATGACTAGATGCCAGTTTGCATAGTTTTTGCTTTCCCAGATCGGTGAAAAGACTTGTGACAACTCGATCCCTAGAAAGAGAAACACTAATGCGTTCAATGTAAAGACAATGGTCGACCATGTGCTTTCAGAAATGTTCGCTAATTCAGCATCAAACAACGAGATCCGGCGTTTTCTTTGGGCTTGGGCTACACCTGCCACAACTGCTGCGATAATCCCTGAGACGCCAATCATTTCTGCCAGCAAATAGGCAGCAAATGGCAAGAGCAGTTCAATCAATAAGTATACTGTGACATCTTGTGCCGAGATTTTTTCAATAAAACGTAAAATCCGGCGTTTCAGCCATACTATCAAGTAACCGACAAGCCCGCCACCGATACTAGAGAAAAGAAGTTGGAAGCCTGCGTTGGCTGCTGAAAAACTCCCGGTAGTCAAAGCCACGATAGCAAACTGTAATGCGGTAACCCCCGAAGCATCGTTCAGTAAGCCCTCGCCTTCAAGAATATGCATAATGTTTTTGGAAATTTTCAAACGCTTTGCTAATGAGGAGACTGCCACCGCATCAGTTGGTCCTAACGCAGCCCCGAAAGCGAAGCAAGCAGCCAGAGGTATCGTCGGCATCAACCAATGGAGGGTTCCGCCGACCGCAAACAGCGTCATTAACACGCCACCAAAAGCCAAAAACAGCACGATCTTGCTGTTTTTTAGGATCTCAGGTACATCTGCTCGTTCCCCTTCTCGAAATAGCAATGGACCAATGATCATTACTAAAAACATTTCCGGTTCAAAGGCGATCTCTTGACCCATTTCTGTAAGACCTAATAAAATTCCTAAGATGATTTGAATAAAAAAGATCGGTACTGAGGGCAATATTTTGCTCGCCACATTTGATAATGTGACAAGAATTGCAATGATAATGACGAGTTCAATAAATTCCATCCATTACCCTCTTTTCTTTCGAATGGCTAATAACAGCTCAAGAAAATCTTCTTTTTTTAAAAGGATCTTGTCGTTTAGAAGACCTAACTCCTTTTCGTTATTTTCAATCTCGCATTGGACACGCCGTGATTCCAAGCGATATAAATCGTGTTTCATTCGTTCAAATTTTCGGAAAAGCAATGGATTTTTCCGTTGCAAATAATCCCGAATCTCCTTTTTTTCAGCTGGTGTAAATTGTCCCAACTGCTTCATTAGTTCTTGCTTACTTAAACATTCCTTGTTCATAATTACGTTTTTTACCCCTTTTATCATCAGTTTATCTTTTTATTTAACGTGCAAATCAAAATTATCTCTTGACCGCTAGTATTCTAAGCCAATCATTCAAAAATAGCAAGTCTTTCTCACTAAATGTTGGTTTTCTATCAGTTTTCTTATAAAACAAAAAAACCGCAGTCTTCACTGCGATTTTTTATGCTTATTTCATATATAAGTCGTAGTAAGCATCCATGATCTCTTTGGCGATTTGAATATTTGGATGGGTATCTGTGTCGCCTTTTAATTGAGGCATTACGATCGCAATCGCAATATCCGCATCACTGCTTGGCCCGTAGGCAACGATGTTTAGGTTAACTAAGCTGATGGTATTGCCATTACTATCCACAATTGGTGTTTCGGCAGTACCTGTTTTGGCAGAGACCTCCATTTTCGCAGAAGCCAAGCCTTTGGCAGTTGCCCAAGCATCCGTTCCATGAACTGCATCATAAAATCCATTTTGAACAATTTGCATTTGAGCATCTGTTAAACCAACTTCATTCAATACCGTTGGTTCGATCTCTTCAATCAGTGAGCCAAGACCGCCAGTTTCGTCATTGCCGTAAATACCGTCGACGATATGAGGCTGCAATCTTTTGCCACCATTAGCAACAGTTGCTGCATATTGTGCCAGTTGCAACGTGGTATAGGTATCAAACTGACCAAAAGCCAAGTCAAGGATCTTCCCACCATCACTGACCGGGTCCATGTTATCGATCGATGTGCTGATACCAGTCGCTTCTCCCGGTAAATCGATCCCAGTTTCAGTTCCCATACCAAAAGAGGCAAAAGACGAACGTAGTTTTTCATAGACATCCCCTTGACGATCCACTGTTGGAATCGAGATACCTGACTGATAATTGATGCCCATCAAACGTAAAGCGACTTGCATCATATAGGAGTTAGAAGAAACTTCCAACGCCTGCTCCGCAGAAAGGTTACGATTATTTGCCCCAGTTGGGTTGAAAATTGAGGCTTTTACATCGGAGCCAATTCTGATTGGTTGATCCAATAACACTTCATTGCCGTTTAAGACCCCATTTTCCCAGCCAGCAGCCAAAGTCCCTGCTTTGACAACGGACCCTGGTACAAAGGAATTAATGAAGGTACCAATGGCATTTTCCTGCAATTCATTTGAACCTGTATCATGATGATAGCCGGACATTGACAAAACGCCGCCGGTTTTTGGATTTAACGCCACTGCGTAAACCCCTGGAGAATATTCTGCTGCCCCAGAATCAATCAGTTTTTGGAAATTGTCTTGCAAGATTTTATCAACTCTCGCTTGAAACTCAGCATCTAATGTTAATACAAGGTTATCCCCTTTTGCCCCAGCAAAGGTTTCTTTTTGACTTTCAATATTATTATTGTTATCAAGGGAAATCTCGGAAATGGATTTTGTGCCTTGTAAGACTTCTTCATACTGCTGCTCTAAATAACTACGTCCAACGCGATCATTACGAGCATAGCCTTTTTCTAAAAATTCATCCAAAACTTCTTCCGGAATCCCTTGTTCTTCACTAGTCACCGTTCCGATCAAACTAGCCAGAGAACTTCCTTCAACGATGTTTCTCGTCCAATCAGTTCCCGTGGAGATTCCCGGTAAATCAACCATATTTTCAGCGACAACAGCTAATTCACGGTCAGACACATCCGACGTCTTAATAAAGACCGTACTCAAAGATTGGGCGCTATTCATCCGCTTAAAAATCGTGGCTGCTTCTAATTCTGCATCAGAGAAATTGATTTCATCTTCTGTCACTTTATCAACGGTTGCCGCATATTGTTCAGAAGTACCTAAAGAACGCTCTTCATCACTCAATCGGTCAGTTGCTGCTTCAAGATTTTCTTCATCGGCCAGCCAAAAGTCCTTAAGATCACGATCAGACAAGTTTTTGTCCACAGGTACTTCGATCAACTCGCTCAATTTTTTGGCCGTTTCTAATAAATCTTGAGCGGTCATTTTGTTTCCGCGGGTAAATGTGATTGCTGCATTGGCTTGATTTTCCACCAGCGCTTTTCCAGAAGCGTCATAGATCATTCCCCGAGGGGCGCTTCCTTTGACTTCCACTACAGATGAAGCTTTCAACTGCTGCTCAATATTGTCGCCATTGACGATCTGTAGATAGCCTAATTGAACGATCAAGGACACAAACAAAGCAAAAATAATAAAAAACAAAAAGTTCAATCGAAATGGAACATGAGATTTGCGATACGATTTAGCCTTTGGTTCTTCTGGCCCCTTGCGTATCCCTTGGACAACTTTATCTTTCAAATTCTTCATCTCATCTATCCTTCCAATCTATAATGACTACTGTCCTATTTTACCAAAAAATTCGATTCGAAACAGAAAAAACAAAAAATATCCATTAATCCTTAGAAAAAACTATAAAAATTGGCGTGAATCCGAGTAAATGTTTCACAGTTTGATTGTTTCATTTTCATTCTTTCATGAAAAAATTGTTTTTTTAAGCTTTCTTATGTTTTTTCATTTGATGGTTTCGTGAAACAAGATTTTCGTTGGTGCTTTTGTGGAAAACTAAAAAGCAGGATGACCAAAAGTTCTCCTGCTTTTTAGGCTTCTAAAGAAACTAGCTACTCTCCAGTTGTTGAGTTTTCTTCTGAAAAGGTCAGACTGTCGTCGTATAACTGATAATTAGGCGATCCGTTAGTAAATTCGTCGCCTTGGGTCAAACCCTCGTTCGTCGGAAGCTGCAACTGCTCCTTTAATAAATTTTGCGTATGCAACAACTGATTCGTCCCCAATAACTGATAATATACTCCACCAATCAGTTGCCCTTCTCCTTGGAGTTGCTCCTGCTTGATGGTCGTAAAAGCAGGAATATAATTGGTACCGATGTCCATCATATCATTCCACGTAAGATCCGTCTTCGAATTCTTTTCAACCGCCTTAAGAATCTTTTGGTAATTACTGATACCATCCAGACTCATAACTTTTTGAAGAATTTTCGTAACCACTTCTCTTTGCCGTCTTTGGCGACCGATATCCCCTTCCGGATCTTGTTTTCGCATTCTTGCATAAGCCAGACCTGTCTTACCATCTAAAGTAATTCGCCCTTCAGGGACATGAACACCTTCTAAAGTAAAATCGATAGCATTTGTCACCTCGATTCCCCCAACTGCATCAATCAGATCCCGCATACCCTGCATATTGATCGTCACATAATGGTCGATAGGAATGTCCAAAAGATTTTCAACAGAATCCATGGCCATGGCCTCCCCACCAAAAGCATAAGCATGATTCAGCTTATCGATCGTATTGTACCCAACGATTTGTGTGTAAATATCACGGTCAAGGCTAATGATCGTTGACTGTTTTTTTTCTGGATTGACCGTCACCACCATCATACTATCCGAACGACCTTGTTCGGTTCGCCCTAAAGCCCCAGTGTCGATTCCCATTAGCAAAATGGAAAACGGATCTCGATCTTCAATGCTGATTGCTTCCTCTCGTTTGTCTGTTTTACGATCAACAGCGTGAGAGATTTGATTAAAAGTGGCATTCGTCTCTTGATAAACCTGCATCCCGTAGATCGTTAATCCAATGATTCCAACCACTAACACGACTAAAATACCTAAAATTACCTTTTGATATCTCCGCATCTTACACCTCGCCAATAAAAATTCACTCATCAAATAAATTTTCCCACAAAACGCATCTTTCAGCAATCGCTATCATGCATCAACTTCATATTTAATCCTTCCGTAACTTCTTTGAAATAAACAAAAATAAAACATAAATAAAGGGCACCCTCTAAGGTAGAGAGTGCCCCGCAAATAGTCACTTTTTTAAATATAATCCACAAAACGAGCACGAAACTTCATATGCAGATGGCTTCCTAAAATAAGAAGCATCAAAGTTAAACACCAGAATATAAGTGTATAAGTTGTTTTTTCCCAAACCCATGCACGGGAAAGCAACGAGTCTCGAAAGCCCTCAATAATATAATAAAAAGGATTGAGTCTTAAAATTTTAACTAACCATACCGGCATATTGCGATTATTTATATCCCATATTGGTCCAGACACATAGAAAAGCAAACGTAGGACCGATTGTAAGAAGATATGATAATCCCGAACCAACACTGTGATTGTTGCATTCAACACCCCGTATGCAAACAAAAAACTAACCATACAGAAAAAATAATAAAAATACTGGATCCAATAGATGGTAGGTGTATTTCCAGTAAATAATAATGATCCCACAACAATTGCTACCATCGGAATATATGATGACAGATTACTAACAATATTGATTGTTGGTAAAATACTTACGGGAAATTTCATTTTAGCAACCATTCCAACTTGTCTGTGAATGCTGTTTGATGCTCCTAAAACAGATGAACTTATATAAAACCATGCTGTGATACCAACTAACATCCATATAATAAATGGAAATCCGTCTACCTGACGATTATTATTTACGCCCAATCCAAATACTAGATAATAGATTCCGATTTGAATGGCCGGATTCAAAATTTGCCAAGCTAGCCCTAAATAATGACTTTGGTAAGTGGCTTTATCTTCATAGCGAGACATTCGAAAAATCATACCACTATGCTGAATTTGTTCCTTTAAAACTGCAATTATTTCTTTCACAAGGCTCTTCCTCTTCTACATAATATAAGTAAGTATCGATGATTACCGTACGATAACTTTCGTAATAACTTCTATAGGATTCTTAAGCGCATAACCCAAAGATCTTCCACTAAATGTAACGATACTGAAAAAAAGAATACTCAAAATTGTTAAAGATAAAACGAGTTTAGTAAAAATAGTCATTTTTTCTCCAAATAAAGTTCGTTTCGTATTTTTTTCCAGTCCGGTAGCATCTAAATTCTGATTTAAAGTTTGTGGATCATTTTTGGCTTTTTCAACTAATTTTTCAATACTAAATTGTTTCTGTTTTTCTTTATATTCATCCTGATATTTTTTCTGTTCTTTTTTGGGTAATTTTTTAAACCAATCAATAAACTCACGATATTCTTTCATCACTTCATTTGTAGGTCCAAACATTTTTAAATCACCGTAATGCATCCAAATCGTTTTATCACAAAGTTTTTCTACCTGCCCCAGTGAATGAGAAACGAAGAAAATAGTTTTCCCATTTTCTTTAAATTCCATAATCTTATCCACACATTTTTGGTAAAAAGTTTCATCTCCTACAGATAAAGCTTCATCAATTACTAATATGTCCGGATTGTTGTGGACAGCAATAGCAAAGCCCAAACGAGATTTCATACCACTGGAATAGCTTTTTACAGGTTGATTAATAAAATCTCCTAAATCAGCAAAAGCAACGATGTCATCTAATTTGTCATCAATCTCTTTATTCGTCATTCCTGACATCAAGCCTTTTAAACGAATATTTTCTAGTCCGGTCAGTTGGATTTTCAATCCAGCACCGATTGCAATGATCGAAGTTTCTCCGTTAACCTCCATCGTTCCTGATGTAGGAGGAATAATTCCACTAATCAAGTTCGAAAGTGTTGATTTCCCTGATCCATTAATACCAATGATTCCTACTGATTCACCGGCATTTACTTCAAAACTTACGCCTTTTAATGCCCAGAATGTACTCATATTTTTTTTATAAAATTTAAATAGAGATTTTACTTTATCTGATTTCTTCTTCAGAAGATCGTATTCTTTTGTTACTAAAGTACTACGAACTTTAACTTGTTTATCCATCTTATCTTCTCATCCATTCTAAAAATCTTTGCTTACATTGTTTTGATTGAACATTGTCAGGTCAGCCTTTATTTGGGTTGTTGAAACTTCTGGCGTTCTTGGAAGATAAACTACCTCAACTCCTGATTCAGTAGTTAGGTAATCAAATTTACCTGACCAGTCGTCCCCTATTACAAAAATATCGACGTTATATTTCTTCATGTCCGTTATTTTTTGCTCCCAATTTTCTTCTGGAATAACAAGATCGACATATCTTATTGCTTCTAAAAGCTGTTTCCTTTTTTCATAGCTAAAATAACTAGTCTTACCTTTTTGCAATAAATTGAACTCATCGGTTGATAATCCCACAATCAAGTAATCACCTTTTTGCTTAGCAGTTCTCAATAGATTAATATGACCATAATGAAGCAAATCAAATGTTCCATAGGTAATAACTCGTTTCATTTTTAGTCCCTTCTTATTTCAAAATAAAAATCACTAATAGATTATATCATAAAACCCAGAAAAAAAAGATTCTTAGGAAAGAATTAACAAATTTGAAAGATTATTAACACTAAATATTTGCTTTAATTTTCTCTTTTTCATATAAAAAGCAGCAACCTATATGAAGGTACTTCCTCATCTCTAAGTCTAGCAAGAAATAGAAACTAATATAAGTGTATCAAAAAAGCAGATATTCATGCTCCTTTGAGATGAATAATCTGCTTTGTCTACAGTCTACTTGATTTTAGACTTTGGTCACTTCCGCTGCTTGAGGTCCGCGGGCACCTTCAACGATCGTAAATTCAACTTCTTGACCTTCTTCAAGTGACTTAAAACCGTCTCCTTGAATGGCAGAAAAGTGAACAAATACATCATCGCCACCGTCAACTGTAATAAAACCAAATCCTTTTTCGTTGTTGAACCATTTTACTTTCCCATGTTCCATAGTGTGTAAAGCCTCCAATAATTATAATCCGACGATTCCGTCGCCTTTATTATAGCGGATTATGTAAGCGTTAGCAATATCAAAACGATTCTTTCTATCCACAAAAAAAGAAGCCTTTTAGCAGGCTTCTTTCTAGTAAATTGTTTAAGCTTTTGCGAAATATTCGTTTACTTTGTCCCAGTTAACAACACTCCAGAAAGCATTGATGTAATCTGGACGAACATTTTTGTATTTCAAGTAATACGCATGTTCCCAAACATCTAAACCTAAAACAGGTGTTTGACCATCCATCAATGGTGAATCTTGATTCGCTGTTGAAGTAATCGCTAGTTTACCATCTTTCACGACTAACCATGCCCAACCTGAACCAAAACGTCCGGTTGCAGCAGTTTTAAATTCTTCTTTAAAGTCTTCAAAGCTGCCAAAAGTTTCTTCAATTGCCTCTTTGATGGCTCCAGTAGGTTCGCCACCAGCATTTGGGCCTAAGATTTCCCAGAAGAACGTGTGGTTGGCATGGCCGCCACCATTGTTACGAACTGCTGTTTGAATATCTTCTGGTACAGAAGAAAAGTCAGCTAATAATTCTTCAACTGTTTTTTCACCTAATTCAGGATGTTTTTCAATCGCTGCGTTTAAGTTTGTTACATAAGTGTTATGGTGTTTATCATGATGCAAATGCATCGTTTCTTCATCAATGTATGGTTCTAATGCATCGTATGCGTAAGGTAAATCTGGTAATGTGTAAGTCATAAAAAAATTCCTCCTCAATGATAATGTTTACATAAGTAACATTATCAGACTATCAGACTTTGTTCAAAAAATATGCTTACTTTTTCTCACTTTTTTTCGTATTGAAAATCAAAAATTTACTAAACACATAGTTTGCCAAAACAACAACAACTTGGGTGACCAGCTTGGCAACTAGATCGCCGGTTGCCAAAATTGAAATAAATAGATACATACAAAGCATATCTAAGCCTAATGATAAGACGCGAAAGAAAATGAACTTCCCAAATGCCGCCCATGACTCTTGCTTTGTCTCGGTTTTTGCTTCAAAGACCCATAACTTATTTGTAAAGTAGGCGAACAAAACAGAAGCAATCCAGGAAATCACATTCGCTGTCTGGTAATAAAGACCAAATCCTTCACGAAAAATGAGATAGACGATAATGTTGACTACAGTCGTTAATCCACCAAAAAATAAATACGTAATCGGCTCCCACAACTTTTTTTGCTGCAAGAACTGTTTGTATTCGTTGTACTTTTGCATTCTTTTGCCTACTTTCATTTCTTTATTTATTCATTCCTACGATAATTGGTTCTTTTTTTGTGAATTCCTTGTAATTCAAAGAACCCTTCGTTACAATTACTCTAGTTATACCACAAAGGAGTTCATCAGCAAATGACTATCGTCCAACTATTTAAAATTGCTTTTTTCCGAATACCTGATTTAAAATTTGTCAAAAAAGCAGAATTTTCCAAAGTAATCGTTTTTCTATTAAGCGCCTCCGTGCTTATCGCGGTACCGATGACCATCAATGTATTAGGTGTCTTTCGCGATGTGCAAGCAGACGGACAAAAAATAGGCGAATCGATCCCAGATTTTACGATTGCAAATGGGCAGCTTGCTGCAGCGTCGGATACGCAAGGTTTCATTTATCAAACCGATTCGATCATCTTTACTTTCGATCCAGATGGCAACCGTACGCCAGCAGATATTGCATCTGATGTCACTGGCTCTGTCATCGCTGTTGGCTTGTTAAAAGATCAGCTGGTCATCCGTATCCCCTCTTCTGGCTTATCGACGTCAATGTTAGATTCTAATCAATTAGAATTTGATTACAGTGAGCCTGCGCTGCGCAATCTTAACGGTCAGGCGATTCGAGAAGCGCTATCAAACCAAGCGATCCCCTGGCTAATCAAACTCATTGTCTTTTTTGTTGCATTGTATCCATCATTTGTCAGCTTGCTGATCACCTTAGTGATGGGGACCTTTATTGCAACGATCTATACAAGATTAAAACGATTCTCCTATACCTTCTTTGAAAATTTAAAGATTCTAATCGTAAGTGCTGCATTGCCTACGCTTATTAGTGTAATCGTACAACTACTATTGCCTTCCTTCGATGCAACCACCTTTATTTTGTTTGGTTCTTTATTCTTATTCACACAAGGGGTCAAACATTCTCCAAAAATTCAGTTTAAAACCTGATCTAAGCCATGTTCAATTCCTTGAACATGGTTTTTTTCTCATTCTTTGCTACACTTATGTTAAAAGGAGGCTAGGCAATGAAAAAAATAATCTTAGCTACTCGAGAGTTTCGCGACATATATGTGAAACAAATCGAAAAAGACTATCAATTTCTTGTGTACACAAAGGACCAAGCAATTGATTGGTCACAAGTAGAAATCACCATTGGTTGGAAGTCGGAATGGAAGGACTACCTGCTAACGGAGAAAACAAATTTGAAATGGGTCCAAGCAATTTCAGCTGGCGTAGACACCTTACCATTAAAAGAGTTTGCGAAATACAATATTCGCTTATCTAATGGCAGCGGCATCCATGCCGAATCGATCACAGACCATTTGTTGGCTCTACTATTTATGGAAAACCGCGGGATTTTCCAAGCAATTCAGCAACAGAGAAAACAGCAATGGTCACCAAATACAATCCCCTATACAAAATTGTCGGACCAAGAGATTTTAATCGTTGGTACGGGACAAATTGGCCAAAAGTTAGCTCAAGCATTGACCTTTTTTGGTGTAAGTCCCATTGGTATCAATACTAGCGGGCATGACGTGACAGGTTTTGAAAAAACGTTTGCGTTATCTGACTTACACGCTTGCGCAAAAACCGCCGATTGCGTCATCAACATCCTTCCTCTGACGGAAGAAACCAATCACTTGTATGATGCAGCTTTTTTTGCCCAAATGAAACCTAGTGCTTCCTTTTATAATGTCGGCCGCGGGCCAAGTGTGGATACCACTGCATTAGCAAAAGCCTTGGAAAAGAAGCAGCTAGCCTTTGCCGCACTGGATGTTTTTGAAGAAGAGCCATTGCCCGAAAATGATCCGTTATGGCAAATCGAGAACCTTTTGATAACCCCCCATATCTCAGGGCACACGCCCCATTTTCAAAAGGCATTTATGGCCATTTTCTTAGCGAACTTCCAACAATTTTTGGCAAAACAAGAACTTGTAAAAAATGAGATAAACTTGGATAAAGGCTACTAACATATTCTTTCCGCAAAAAAAGTGTACAGTCGGAGGCGAAACCTTCAGATTGTACACTTTTAATTTATCGTTGTTTTTCTTGGTCTTTTTCAGTTTCTTTCAAGAAATATAAGGGTCTATTTTTGGTTTCTAAGAAAATTTTCCCAATATATTTCCCGATGATTCCCAAACAAAGCAATTGCAAGCCGCCCACAAATAAGAAAATGCTAACCATCGATGGCCAACCAGTTGTTGGATCACCAAAGATAAAGGTTCTGATCACAATAAAGATCAATGCGATCAGAGAGCCAAAACAGGAAAGCGCACCAATAAAAGAAGCAATGTTCAGAGGGGTATCCGAAAAGTTGACGATACCGTCGATCGAATATTGAAATAGTTTCCAAAATGACCACGATGTCTCACCAGCGACTCGTTCCCGGTTCTCATAGGCGATGTATTCTGTATCAAAGCCGACCCAACTGAAGATCCCTTTGGAAAAGCGATTATATTCAGACAGTTGTAAAACGGCATCTACCATATTACGGCGCATCAAGCGAAAATCTCGAGCACCATTTACCATTTCGGTATCGGCAATCTTGTTGATAATATTATAAAAAGCATCTGAGAAAAAACTACGGATCTTCGGTTCTCCTTTGCGATCCGCCCGTCTAGTCCCCACACAATCAAGCTCTGGTTTTGCTTCCAGCATCGCAAACATTTCTGGCAGTAATGTCGGCGGGTCTTGTAGATCTGCGTCCATCACAGTGACAAAATCGCCTTTCGCCGCTTGTAAGCCTGCATAAAGTGCCGCTTCTTTGCCAAAGTTTCTCGAAAAAGATAAATAGCGAACACTGTCGGGGTGGGCACGATATAACTCTCTTAAAACAGGTAGTGTTTGATCTGAAGAGCCATCATTGACAAAAATATATTCAAAGGGCATATTTAATTGTCTCTTCACTTTTTCTGTTTCCTCAAAGAATATCGGCAAGCTCGCCTCTTCATTAAAACAAGGTACAACAATTGATAACATCGGTTTCATCTCCTAGAGCCAATCGTGGGAAGCCGGTCAGCTATGACCGAATCCACATTATTTTTTATCTTCACTAAAATCGTACTTCGGTTCATCCAACGTTTGATCATAATCAACTGTCAGATTATAGCCTTTGAAAAACCACTCATCCGCTTCATCAATAAAAAAAAGCAATCCGTCAATGGTTTGTTCAACGATCGGACGTTCTGGTTTGTCTACTGACATCCCCACGGAAAATCCGTCATGCACTTGTGTCTTTCCATAAATTTTTCCAAAAAAACGAATCCCGCTTCCTTGGTCTACCACCAACTCTTTTTTGAACCATTGCATTGCTTCAGGACTTATTGTTAAGTTCATTTTCTTCACTCCTAATCATTCATATGTTCATCGAGTATATCTACATCATCTGTATTGCCGATCACGAGTAAATTGTCATTTTCACGCACGATTGCCTCTGCATCAGGCGAAACGATCACTTGTCCTGGTCCACGACGAATCGCAACGACTGTCAGACCATACTTTTGTCGAAAATTCAGCTCAATCAGGGATTTATTGAAAAAGCGTGGATTGGACACGCGAATCTCTGCTAAAGAAAATTCGTCAGATAGTTCAATATAATCTAAGATATTTTTGGAAACTAGATTATGGGCGATGCGAATCCCCATATCACGTTCAGGATGGACGACACGGTCTGCGCCGAGTTTTTCCAGTACACGGGCATGGTATTCGTTTTGGGCTTTGGCTAAGATATTAGGAACACCCATTTCTTTAACCATCAGTGTGACCAATATACTGGCTTGAATATCTTCACCTATCGCAACAATGACATGGTCAAAGTTACGGATACCCAATGAACGCAACGTCATCTCATCTTGTGCGTTCCCGACCACCGCATGGGTGGCGATATTCATGTATTCATTGACACGATCTTCGTTGCTATCGATTGCCAACACTTCTTGACCTGATTCAATCAACGTACGACAAATACTTCCACCGAAACGACCTAATCCAATAATTGCATAATTTTGCTTCACCACAAACGCTCCTTTGTTTGCCAGATCATTATTTAGTATAACAAAAACCTCCCCTGCTTGCCATGAGGAGGTATGATTATTAAGATTTTATTTTATCAAGCCATGTTTAAAAGCATATATCGTAGCTTGTGTACGATCTTCTACTTCTAATTTTGATAAGATGTTTGACACATGTGTCTTCACTGTTTTCAGCGTAATGAAGAGTGAATCCGCAATCTCTTGGTTGCTCTTTCCTTCAGCGATCAACAGTAACACTTCTTGTTCCCGATTGGTCAAATCTTCATGTAGGATTGGTGTCCGATTCGTCAAACGATCCATCATTTTCGTGGTGACTTCGGGTTCTAAGACCCGCTCTCCTCGCTGGGTTGCACGAATGGCTTCCGCAATCTCATGAGCAGTAGACGTCTTTAACAGGTAACCGGCCGCACCCGCTTCAATTGCAGGATAGACTTTCTCGTCATCAATAAAACTAGTGACAATGATGATTTTTGCTTCTGGCCAATCATTTAAAATCAATTTCGTAGATTCGATCCCATCCATTTCATCCATAACCAAATCCATCAAAATCACATCTGGACGTAATTCCAATGCCTTTTCATACCCGACTCGACCATTTTCCGCTTCCCCAATTACTTCTATATCGTCTTGAATTGATAGATAAGAAGAGACCCCTAGACGAACCATTTCATGGTCATCAACTAACAACACTTTAATCATACGTTATGCCTCCTTCAACAGTGGAACTTTGATTTCAATACTGGTTCCTTGATTTTTAAAACTAATAATTTTCAATGTTCCGCCAACAGCACTTACACGTTCTCGGATATTCATCAAGCCATAGCTGCCGGCCTTTTGATCTTGGGGATCAAAGCCAACTCCGTCATCGATCACCCGCAATAACACGTTATTATCGATGCGATGCAAGTATACTTCTAACTCATCAGCTTTCGCGTGACGCAGTGTATTAGACAAGAGTTCTTGGATCACACGAAAGAGTTGATCTTCAATCGAACTAGGCATCGTAAAGTCTTCAATATCCCAAGTCAATAGAATTTTGATTTTGGTCTCTAATTCCTTTAACAATTGCTCGATTCCTTGCTTTAGACTCTTCCCTTCCAAAGTTACAGGTCGTAGATGAAGCAAGAGCGCCCGCATTTCAGATTGCGAAGCATTGATAATGTCTGTGACCATCGCTAACTGTTTCTTTTGGCTTTCTGGAGCATCTGTTCGAATCGCTTGCTCATTCAGTGCAGACATCATCATCATGGCGGCAAACAGCTGTTGAGAAACAGAGTCGTGCAGTTCACGAGCCAGACGCTGCCTTTCTGCTTCTAAAATCTCTTCTTTCGTCTGACCATCAACAAACTGCGGTTTCGCATTCAATTGCTGTAATTCCATCGACATCTGTTTCATCTTCGATTGGATACTGGCAATATCACGATCCACATTCGCAATCAAATGGTTTTCAGACGCATGTGGTATCTTTGTTTCCAATAAAGGGCTATCGATATAGCCGCTGGCTAACAGTCTTAGCTTTTCTTCCACCGGACCGTATTGACGGTTGCGAAAAAAAGAAATCAGTAAAAAGACAGCTAAAGCAATCAATGCAGATATTACAAGTAAGTGAAAGATAATTGGGATAAAAAAGAGTTTGATTTGAAAGACTTCTATCAGCCAATTATTTTTCCCACTGGCATACAAATAGGAAAACAGCATCAATATCATGGTGAAAAAACTTGCTAAGCCTGCATAAAAAGCGATCATGCCTCTTGAAAATTTCCCAATCATACCCGAATCACCTCAACATCACCAACAAGGGTATTCGTTAAGATTTTCAAACGCCGACTATTTTCGCCATAATCCGGGCTGTAAATCGTCACTTTTTCATTTTTCAAGCTCGTTTCTTCGCCTTCAAAGATAACAGAGCCAATAAAAGTACTGTGCTCTAATTTGATCGCTATGCCAGCAGGCACTAAAATACGAGTTCTACCAAAGCCTTTTCGTACGATCACGACGTTTTCTTTCTTAGGCAATAAAGTGTTGCCTAGATCGATGAAAGTGTCTCCCGTCAAGATATCTAAATTGATATCGTCCCATTCATAGACTTGACTGCCGATCCGTTCATTGCCTAACCATTGCTGCTTTTGTTTCAGCGGATGATCAGCTTTGGGTTCTTCAGTTTCAACGATAATCATTTGTTTTTTGCGCCAGAATGAATTTTTAGTTAAGTCGATTCCGGTAATCTCGACTCCTTTTAAACCAATAAATAAAATCGCAAAAATCAGCATCAGCCACAGTGCTGGACTATTTAACAAACTGATCAAAATAGCAATGGAACTTGAGACCATCAAGAAATTTTTAAAATTGCTCTTGCGCTCACTTCGGTTCACAAGGACCAAGCACGTCACACCAAGTATTAATAAAAATAATAATGGCGGATTAGATAAAATTTGCCATACCGCAAAAAGCAGTAAGAGCGCTTCAACAATAAAGAAAAAACGCCAAGGACTTTTCATTCAAGCTCCTCCTCCTAGTAATTCTACTTTATCATACCCGAAAAAAATGGTTTGTCCATCCGTCGCTGGTCCGAAAAAAGACCCTGTTTGATCAAATTCCCTTAAGGAGAATGAACAACAGGGTCAACTAGTTTGATCGAGTGATCAAGCAATTAGCTTTTCTTTACTTCTGTGATTCTTACTTGCATATCTCCGCCTGGCGTTGAGATCGTCACTTCATCATTGACTTTTTTCCCAATCAAGGCACGAGCGATTGGTGAATCATTGGAAATTTTACCAGAAAACGGATCTGCTTCAGCACTACCAACGATCATGTACTCTTCTTCGTCACCATCAGGCAACTCAACAAAAATCACAGTTTTTCCGATGGAAACTTCATCAGAGTCTACACCCTCATTATCAATGATCTCTGCAAAACGAATCATATTTTCTAAAGTAGTGATTCGGCCTTCGACAAACGCTTGTTCATCTTTTGCAGACTCATACTCGGAGTTTTCGGATAAATCGCCAAAACTGCGGGCTACCTTGATACGTTCAATGATTTCCCCGCGTTTTACCGTTTTCAATTCTTCTAATTCTTGTTCTAGCTTTTCTTTTCCTTCAAGTGTCATTGGGTAAACTTTTTCTACCATAGTTCTTTTCTCCTTTTAGTAACTTCTAATAAATCGCAAAAGGTAATCTTTTGCGATGAGTCCACAAAAGATTACCATGCTTTTTTTTAAATGTAAACTATAAACCTATGAAAATTTAATTTGAGGTATTGTTTACATATTGTTCCACTAATTGCATATGCTGTTCATAGGTTTCCGCAAAGTAAACTTCTTGGGTTTGAATGTCAGCAACGAAATAATAGTAGTTATTCGGTGTTGGATCTAAGACCGCTTGGATCGCTGCTTCGCTTGGATTGTTGAATGGTCCAGGTCCGTAGCCAGTTTGCACATAGAGATTATAAGGAGAGTCAACTTGAGTGTCCTCATAAGTGACTAGCTCTTTGTGCTCACCTAACGCATATAGAATCGAAATATCCGATTGTAGCGGCATATCAATCGCTAAACGATTGAAGAATACCTGTGCGATATTTTTACGATCTTCTAGCTTACTACCCTCTTTTTCAACAAGTGAAGCCAATGTAAGGACTTCTTGGACCGTCATTTCTTTTTGAGCAATTTGATCGAAATATTTGGACAAGACTGAATTTGATTTATCCACCATTTGGGTAACGACTTCTTCTAGGGTATTCCCTGTATAGTAGTCATACGTCGCTGGGAACAAGTATCCTTCTAGTCGGTAACGCACGCCTTGCGCATCGCCGGCACTTGCTAAAAGCTCAGGATAGGTTTCTTTCATT
Source organism: Enterococcus sp. AZ188 (assembly GCF_050544075.1). Classification (NCBI taxonomy): domain Bacteria; kingdom Bacillati; phylum Bacillota; class Bacilli; order Lactobacillales; family Enterococcaceae; genus Enterococcus; species Enterococcus sp. AZ188. The sequence goes on along the minus strand of NZ_CP172943.1, from coordinate 1,220,712 downwards.
TTTTCAAAGAACTCATCGCTTTCCATCAAAGCTAAGAAATCGTCTTTCGAGATATTTGTTGCTTCCGCTAGAGCATCACCGATTTGGTCCACATCAAATCCTTCTGGAATCGTCACTTTTGCATCAGAGGTGACCGAACCTTCGCCATTTTGCAGCATCTTTGAGATTTGATCCAAAGTCATACTAGGAGAAAAATGATAATTTCCTGCTTGAAATCCAGTTAAATTATTGAATTTCGTATAATAGTTAAAGATCATACCACTTTTAATGATATTGTCTTCTTCCAATATTTCTCCAATTGCTTTGTTGGACGATCCACTAGGAATCTCAACTGCCACCGTTTCTGTATCTTCTGGATTCAACGGCTGCAATCCTGATGTTACATAACGATACATTGAAAATCCTAAAACACCACCGATGACGAGCAGAGCAAGGACTACGATCAAAACGATCCGATTGACAATCCGATCTTCTTTTTTGCGTTGCTGCTTGCGCAATTGCGTTTCCCCACCTTCAGCTATGGGCACTTCTTCCGCTGCTGCCCTACGACTTGTAGCAGCTTGCTTTGCTTGTTTATTTTTGGTCTTTCCACTTGCAGTTCGCGAACCCACCTCTTCTTGAGGTTGTTGAATAGGACGCTCGTTCAAACCTTGGTCTTCATGGGTTTGATCTGATTGAGGTTGCTTTAAAGCTCCTAATACTTCGTCTTTAAAGGATCTATCCTCTGGATGTTGTTTACTCAAAACAACTCCTCCTAACTTTCGTAATACTGGCTTGTACCATTATACACGAAAGTTAGGAGGAAGGAAATGATTAATAAATTACTCAAACGCTTCTTTAAATTTATAGTCTTTCACCTGTTGCGTCTTGAATCAATTGTTTCGCTATTGTATCAATATTTCTCCTGATTTTTGCCACATCATTAGGATTTGAGATAAATCCAAGTTCCGTTAGTCGATAGTCAATTCCTCTATTTTTAAAGACTCTTAAGTTCAATAGGTCACTACGCAAGCTCAGTCCTCGATTACTTGCATAAGCAGAGTGCCAACCTACATGCTGACGAATAGTTTCAGCCATAGCTATGCTCGATGAGGAAGGAACAAGATCTTTATGAACAATAACATGACCACCTGTTGATAAGGCTCCACCAGCATCTAAATGGATTTCAGTAACAGACAAAATTTTTGAACTAACTAAATAAGCTCCACCCATGATCTGGGTGTCCTGATACATGTCCTTTGATGTATCATAAAAATTGATTTTACTCGTTTTTAATTTCGCAGCATATTTTCTTAAATAAGGTAACAGTTCATTACGTGTGAAATCACGTTCGTTAGTTCCACTCCCGACTGCTCCTGGATCCCAAACCCCATGCCCCATTACAAAAAGATACTCACTTTTTTCAACAAAAGGTTTTTCCGTTAAGCCAGGTGCTTTTTGACCTTTAGGAATCAGTTGAATTTCTATTGCTTCAGCACGTTTACCTAAAGAAATAGTTCCAGCTTTCTGGTCATTGACTGCCCAATCAAGCCAACCATATGTTTGTGAGTGAACACGGTAATAGATATCATAGAGTCTCGCTGCTTTTCCTGTCAGTTTTACCTGAAGTGCTTCCAGTCTCTTACCTTGTCCAGTAGTCCCAGATAGCGCCCCATTCGATTGATAACCTTGCCACCCAATGCCTTGGACATGTGACCGGTAAGTAATACTACCATCAAATTCACTGTTTTCCAATTTGATCTGTATTGCCTCTAAGCGCAAGCCTCTCCCTGTTGTTCCCCCAGTGACTTTGCTTCCTGTTGTATTTACCCATCCAACTCTTTGAGAGTGAGATGAGAGGTCAATGGTAGTTTTTCCTAACGTATTACTAGATACAAATGCTTGTCCTGCCTGATTTGGCTCAGATAATCTTCTTGGCTTAACAATGATTTGAATCGCTTCAATTGCGAGATTAAATCCTGTTGTGCCTGCTTCAGCACCATTTTTAGTCCAACTTAACCATCCTAGACCTGAAACGTGTACTCTATAATAAATATTTGCATATTTGGCTAAGTCACCTGTCAGTTCAAGTTTTATAGCTTCCAATGGCGTATCAATCATACCAATTTCTTGTCCGGCATTTACATAAGACGACCAAGATCCATTTTGAGAGAGCCCGCTGTAGCGCACACTTCCAGATATTTTATCATTGATTGTTACCATTGAAAATTTTTGGATAGGTTGTTTTTCACCAACTGTGCCTGATGTTGTACCATTGTTAACTACAGTTTGCCAACTATTTCCCACAAAACTTGTATATGAGCTATTGATTGTTCCAGATTCCATTTGGCTAGGAGTAGATAGATCATTTGGTTTTTCAAAAGTAACTTGAATTGCTTCAATTCGCAAACCCATGCCTGTGGTACCAGCAGTCTCACCATTTTTTGCCCAGCCTAGCCAACCAAGATCTCGGACATGAACTCTATAATAGATATCCTGACTTGTAGTATTGATTTGAATAGACTCCATTTGTCGCGTGGAACTAATATCACCAATGACTTCTGAGGTACTACTCCAGTTCCCCCAACCTGTTGATTGAAAGTGACCTCGATAACTGATACTATCAGGCTCTTTTAATCCCGTTTTTAAAATTTTGAAACCTGTGATCTTTTTTGCTTGTCCTGTTGTACCACTTATTTCTCCATTAGATTTTACACTTTGCCAAGAATCATTCTCCAAATAACTTTGATAAGAAATACTAGACGTTTCATTGTTGTCTTTGCTCCTAGTCGTCATTTGTTTGGATTCAACAGCTATTTTCAATGTGAAGTGATACGTCTGAACATCTAGATTTGAGTTAAAATTTTTAACTGTCATTGTAAGGCTTAACGGACTTAAATCCGCAGAAACAAGTTCTTTGGTCGAGCCTTCTTGCAAACGCCATTTAGAGTCATTCAACACATACTCTGGTAATTCATCAGAAAATATATCTTCTAAATCAACAATATACAGATCATCTTTTTGGTCAGCACTTATTGAAGTGGTTTGCGTTCCTCCATAAAATTTTGTAAGATTGATACTTTTTGATAAATCAATTGATACAATTTTGTTGTCAGAAACATCTAATTGTTCTAGTTGAACCAATGGGCTTAGATCAATCTCCTCTATGAAATTCTTACTGACATCAAGAGTAACTAAATTTTTGAAGATTTCAATGCCGCTTAATGATTCAATTTCTAAATTTGATAAATCTAACTCAAGTATTTTAGCTGGATCTTCATCAAATAAACCATCTCGATCACTATCAAAATTTTCTATTAGATAGTTTCGAAAATTTTCATCAGGAAAAATCGTTTCATCCAATGAAACTTTATTTTCATCCACTATTGATTCTTCGGTAGATTCTTCAACTATACTGCTATCGATAGCTGGATTTGTTTCATTCGTCATCGAAGATGATTCCGAGCTTGTATTAGATTGACTGCCTTCATACAAAGGATTCTCAGTTGTTTTTTCAGTAGTATCCGAAGAAATTTCATTTTCTGAAGAAGTACTATCGGTCGTTACCTCGTCTATAGTTATGGTTTCGGCTACAGTTGTTAAAGTTGGCACAGCGACATTTAAACTTATTATAAGAACGCTAAACAAATATGCTACTTTTTTTTTCAACCCCATTTTTTTCTCCTTTTCCTAAGACCTATTACGATTTTTTTGAAATCCCTAAGCTGACAGAACCTCATGACAGGTTAATTAGTATGTTACTAACTAGCTAATATCCTGCACCATCATTCTTAAAGCTTCTTGCCATGTAGGAATTTCAAATCCCAACTCTTTTGCTTTTGAAAGATTCATCACCGAATATTGTGGTCGCTTCGCCTTTTGTGGGAACTCGGAAGAAGGAATCGGCTTGACAACTACATCTGAATCTTTTAGTATTTCGCACGCAAATTCATGCCATGAGCAGCTGTTATCATTGGAAAGATGATAAATTCCAGTCGGTGCTTGCTTTTCGATAACATAAAGCATAAATTCTGCTAATGTTCGTGTCCAAGTTGGGCGCCCATATTGATCATTGACTACTGTTAAAGTCTTATGTTCCTTAGCTAACCGCTGCATGGTATAGACAAAATTGTGTCCGTACCGTCCAAAAACCCAAGAAGTACGAATAATATAGTAATCATCCAATATTCCTTGTACAGCTCGTTCTCCTAATAATTTGGTTCTTCCGTATTCATTTTGGGGATTTACTTGATCATCGACTTGGTATTCACCAACTTGCTTTTCTCCATCAAAAACATAGTCAGTACTGATATAAACAAGTTTTGCACCTATAGCTTTTGCAGCCAGGGCCACATTTCTTGTGCCGGTGACATTGATTAACTCATCTAATTCTTTGCCTTCTTCTTCTGCTTTATCAACTGCGGTATACGCAGCACAATGAAAGATAACCGATGGGTGGATTTCTTTTACTTTCTCCATCGTGACCGTTTCATCTGTGATATCCATCTCTTTCGCATCGGTAGACACGTAGTCAATACCTTTTTCATCAAATAGATGACGTAATTCACTGCCTAATTGGCCATTTCCTCCTGTGATTAAGTACATAAATGATCGCTTCCTTTCAAAAAAGCAGGATCTCTCCTGCTTTTGATTCCTTATTGTCCCTGTTCTGCGTAACTTTTCTCAACTTGATCTTTTTCACCTTGCCACCAAGAAGGATTGTTTCGATACCAGTCGATCGTATCAGCTAGACCTTCTTCAAAATCCGTGAACATCGGCTGCCAACCCAATTCTTCTTTTAATTTTGAGGCATCGATGGCATACCGCAAGTCATGACCGGGGCGATCAGTCACATGATCATAGGCATCTTTTGGCTCTCCCATCAATGTTAAAATCGTTTCAATGACTGATTTGTTGTCTGCTTCTCCATCAGCACCAATCAAGTAAGTCTCGCCAATTCGACCTTTTGTTAAGATTGTCCATACTGCTGAAGAATGATCATTTGTATGGATCCAATCGCGAACATTTTTTCCTTCACCATATAATTTTGGTCGTATGCCACTCAGAATATTCGTAATTTGGCGTGGAATAAATTTTTCGATATGTTGGTAGGGACCATAATTATTGGAACAGTTAGAAAGGGTTGCCCGCAAACCAAACGAACGAACCCAAGCTTTGACTAATAAATCAGAGCCAGCCTTTGTGGAAGAATAGGGACTAGATGGGTTATAGGGTGTTTGGTCGGTAAACTTCTCCCCTGGTCCTTCCCCATGCCCTGGAAGATCTTTTCGTAACGGTAGATCGCCGTACACTTCATCGGTTGATACGTGGTGATAACGCACATCGTATTTTCGACAAGCTTCAATCAATGTATAGGTGCCAATCAGATTTGTCTGAACAAAAGGAAATGGATCTTTCAATGAGTTATCATTGTGTGATTCTGCAGCATAATGAACCACCGCATCGGTTTGCTGGACCAACTGATCGACTAATGCGCTGTCAGCAATATCGCCAACCACTAACTCTACACGATCTTTTGGAAGACCCGCTAGATTTTCTTTGTTTCCAGCATAAGTTAGTTTATCTAAAACAGTGACATGGATCTCTGGGTGATGATTAACGACATAATGGACGAAATTTGACCCAATGAAGCCTGCCCCTCCGGTTACAATGATTTTTTTCATGTCCACTCGCTCCTTATATCTCGCCATAAATAAACGGGTTTTGTTCTTCAAACGCTTTTAAAGTTGGGTGATGTTGGTCTTTTTCCGAAAGAATCGCTTTTTCTTTTGCAATGGGCCAATCGATCGCCAAATCAGGATCATCAAATGCAATACCTGCATCAGCCTGAGCATCATAATAATTATCACACTTGTACAAAAAGTTTACGTTTGAAGTCAATGTCATGAACCCATGAGCAAATCCTTTAGGGACCAACAATTGTCGCTGATTACTTTCAGATAAAATATAGCCTTCCCATTCTCCATAGGTAGGACTTCCTTTTCTGATATCAACGATTACATCTAAAACGACACCCGTCACCACACGAATCAATTTGGTTTGCGCGGCAGTTCCTTTTTGAAAATGAAGTCCTCGCAAAACACCTGCTTCAACGGACAAGGAATGATTGTCCTGTACAAAGGTTTGTGTGATTCCTGCTTCTTGAAAATCAGCTTGAGAATAGCTTTCGGTGAAGAAACCACGATGATCACCAAAGACAGCAGGCTCTAAAATCAAGACATCTGTCAATTTTGTTTTTGTTACGGTTAATTTTCCCATGTTTATGCCTCACTTGCCAGGTTCAATAAATATTGACCATATTGATTTTTTTTCAATGGTTGTGCTAATGCGATCAATTGCTCCTGATTGATATAACCCATTCGATAAGCAATTTCTTCTAAACAAGCAACTTTAAGATTTTGTCGCTTTTCAATGGTTTCAATGAACGTGGATGCTTCTAGTAAGGACTCATGTGTACCTGTATCTAACCAAGCAAATCCCCGTCCCATCACTTCTACTGAGAGTTTTCCTTCTTCAAGATACTTTTGATTGATATCGGTGATTTCCAATTCTCCTCGTTCAGAAGGGATAATTTTTTTAGCAATCTCAACAACTTGATTATCATAGAAGTATAAACCTGTCACGGCATAGCTAGACTTTGGCATAGCAGGTTTTTCTTCAATCGAAACAGCTTGCATCGACTCATCAAATTCTACCACACCAAAACGTTCTGGATCGTTGACATGATAACCAAATACCGTGGCACCTTCTTCTTTTTGAGCAGCTTTTTGTAACATCTTAGATAAGCCACCGCCATAGTAGATATTGTCTCCTAAAATCAGGCAGACACTCTCATTTCCAATAAATTCTTCCCCAATGATGAAAGCTTGTGCAAGTCCATCAGGTGTTGGCTGAACAGCATATTCTATCTGAAGTCCTAATTCTCGTCCATCGCCAAAGAGCTCTTTGAATCGTGGGGTGTCCTGTGGTGTAGAGATAATCAAGATCTCTTTAATGCCAGCCAGCATCAGCGTAGACATAGGGTAATAGATCATTGGCTTATCATAAATTGGCATCAATTGTTTCGATGTTGCTTTTGTGAGTGGATACAAGCGTGTGCCTGATCCTCCTGCTAAAATGATTCCTTTCATTGTTGTCCCCCATTATTGTAATTTAAGTTTACTTTTTTGTATAAATTCTGTGTAAAGTGTACCTTCAGCAGTTACAGGTCTTAGTTCCATCCATTTGTCTGTTAAAGGATAAACTTCAATTATTTCTTCTAGCTTAAAATCCCTGACTTCTTCAGCTTTTTCTGAAGGTCGTCGAAATGATTTACAGTCCTCAATTATTTTGGCTTCCATTGTTTACCCCACCTTAATATTAAAAGATAAATTATCATATGGTTTAGTGAAATACGGTTCAACTGAATAAACATTCCCGTCAAGGCCCTCAATTTTTGATTTGATAAGCGTCGGTTGGAAATTACGCTGATTTCCTATTCTGCGCTCAAATGAGTAATCATCTGCACTAGCTTTAATAAAAACATCCCATATACCTAATGCTATTTCTTTTGATAGTAGTAAAGACTTAAAATCTATTTTAAAAGAAAATTGGTTTTCATTTGGTACGATATAATCATTATAGCGCTTCTCAAATTTCTTTTCTCTATGTCTCATAATTAAAGTATATTGAGTTATATGATTAATTAAAAGGGTTTGAGTAAATAAACCCTCAAAAACAAACTGCCCTTTATCCAAGCTAATATTTGTAATATTAATAATATCTTTTGACAAAAATGACACATTCAACGATTCATCATAAGAGTGTTGCTTATCGAAATATTTTTGTTGCGAGTAGATGCCATCTTTATTGACAGCCATAACATCTTTACTCGTTATTTTATTCATATTATTGTGAAAATGAGTCAGATCATCAAAAGTATACTTTTGACAAAATACTACTATATATTGAAACTCAGGATTTATCGAAGATAGTTCTTCTTGTGAAATATAGTTGTTAAAAAAAGTCTTGCTGGCATTAAAATAATCAATTTTTGTTTCTCTAGAAAATCTTTTTGAGAATAATATGCTTCGTAATCGACTAGCTTTTAGAAATCGATTCAAAAAAGCGATTTTCAATTTTTTTTGATAGAGAACATCAATGGCATTTTTCTTTAGCTCTTCCATGATAAGCGTAAACGAGTGGTAAAATTCATTCGCCGGGAACTGTTTTAAACTTAAGTTTTCTTCTCCTCTTTTTACAACATAGTAATACTCATAATCTGACAATACAGCAATATTTTTGGCATATATATATGCTGTCATTACGAATAATTGATCTTCCCCAACAACTGCTTTAGGATCAAATCGTAGATTTAACTGGTTTATCAATCTTTTACTAAATAATTTATGCGGAGCAAGAGTATATACTAAATTGGTTGAAAGAATATCTGCACTCAAGTTAACACCTTTAGTAAATTGGGATTGAGGAACATTTCTACCATTTACGCCCACATACTTTCCTATCACAACGTCTGCATCAGCCTTGACTGCATTCTCATAAAAACGTTCCAAGGTTTCTTCACCATAAAAATCATCATTATCTAAAAAGGCGATGTAATCTCCTTCAGAAGCCTCAATTCCTTGGTTCCGTGGGGTCATTGGTCCACCAGACCCTACATCTCTTTTAATAATACGTAAATTTAAAATTTTGTTTTTAAAACTTTCGATTACATTTAAACTATTATCACTTGATGCATCATCAATACAAATAACCTCAAAATCACTTTGCTTCATTGTTTGACAAGCAAGTGAATCTAGAGCAACGCTAATATGTTTCTCAGCATTATAAACAGGAATTATGACACTTATTTTCAATAATAACACTTCCTCAATATTTAGTCTGTTCAACTATAAAATTATATAACCTTTCCGCATTTGATCCTTCAACATAATCAAAAACTTTATTTTTTAAAGCTAAAATATAGTTAAGATCATTCAAATACTCGCCTGTTTCTACAAAATAGGTTAATTGGCTTATTGATGTAAAAATAGGTGCTTCAACATACTTTGGAAAATCAACATAGAATCCTACATCTTTTGTATATGTATTAACGTCAGGAGCAAAAATAAGCAAAGGTTTTTCAAAATAGCTATACTCTAACATAATAGAAGAGTAATCAGTTATCATCAAATCAATTTTAGGAAGAATTTGCTCTGAAAAATTTCCATCTTGAAAAATTGTAATTCCATCGATATTAATATTCTTTTTATAAGTCACATATGGATGCAGGGAGATGTAAATATCAAAAATAGATGTCAAATGCTCAAAACTAGATAAAAAAGATTCAATGATTTCAACAGAATCTTGATTATCCTTCCGGTAGGTCGGTGCATAAAGGAGTTTCTTTTTACCATTCTTTTCTCTACTACCTACAAGATCACTATATAAATATAAACCATCTACTTTGGGATTTCCTAATGATATCACCTTCTCTTTAGTCATTCCAAATGCTTCTGCGTAATATGGAATATCCTCGGTACTATTGACGATAGCAAAATCATAGTTTGAATGGTGTTTAATTATACTTGAATTATTAGATGGAATAGATAATCCAAACTTTTTAAGGTGACCGATCGCATGCCAAATTTGGATGACATTATTTTTTTTGTTTTTGTTTATACAATATACAGGAAAAAAATAATCATCTATTATAAAGAAGCGTGACGTTGCTAAATGATAAACACTACCAATCGAATTAAACAAATATTTGACTCTGCCGTATAAGGTTCGCTCAAAATTGAAAGAAATCGCAGTAATTTTAAACGAACCTTTTTCATTAAAAATCTTCTGAATGTTTTTTAAACCAGCAAACAGTTCGGCATTTCGATTCGTTGCTAAAGTTATTTTTGTAGAATCAACTCTACAAAACAATAAGAAAAATTGATAAAACAAATTGATTACTAATCTTAGTAGATATAGCTTTATACTTTTCACTTATATTTCCCATTTCATTACTGATTTACCCCAGCTACTTATTAAGTCTTCTTCAAAAAATTCTACTACGTCTGACAATTTCTTGATTGTCTTTCGAATACCAATTAAACTTAATAATCTTTGGCGTGTTTCATCATTGTTACTTAAAAAATCAACTGTTTTTTGAAAAGCTTCACGCCCGCTTCGAGAGCTTCCTAACACAGTCAAGCCTTTTTCTAATACCATCCGAGTATTCACTTCTACAAAATGCTCCGAGACTCCCATTAACGCAATAACCCCTTGAGGTTTTATCAGATCAATAATTTGATTAATGGCGTCTTGACTTCCCATCCCACCTGTACACTCTACAGCATTAGAAATTTCTAAATTAGCTGGTATCTCATCCACTTGATATGTTTCGTCTGCAAAAGAAAAATAATCAAGCTTATCTCTATGCTTTCCAAAAACAATTAATTTGGCTTCTGGGAACATATTTTTAATCAAAACAGATGATATATAACCAAGGTTACCATCACCCCAAACACCGAATACTTGACGATTTTGATTCATCACTTTGTCCAATCGACTAATCGCATGCATAGATACTGAGATCAACTCAATAAAAGAAGCTAACTCAGACTCGATATTATCAGGCAAGAAAACTGCACGATCTCGTCTCAAATAGACGTACTCTTGCATATAACCATCGTACCCACTTGATCGGAATTTAGAACTTCTTAAATAGTTTTCTTCAATAACTGGATCTTCTTCAAATGGAGTATTAGGTATCATGACAACTCTCTGTCTTTTTTTAAACTCACCTTTTGGATCAAAAATGACTTCTCCAATCCCCTCATGAATCAATGCCATTGGTAATTTTTGACTCAATACTTTTTTATCACGACTCCCAGTAAAATATCGTTGGTCTGCATGACAAATTGATAAATAGGTAGGTCGAACGATTATACAATCTGTTTTATCAATTTCTTCATCAACAATAACTGTTTCAAATTGGTGCGGGGAAACCAATCGATAGACTTGATTTAACATTACTCTCTCTCCTCAATGATTGCATTTGCAATTTTTAGATCAAATGGTGTAGTCACTTTAATATTAGAAGTAGAACCTTCAACAAGCCCAACCTTTACGCCAGAAAGCAAACAAATCTTACAGGAATCACTCAGCGTTTTAATATCTTCTTCAGAAAGTTTATTCAAACAATCAAGAAAAACATTAATATTGAACGTTTGAGGGGTTTGCCCTTGATACATTTCATCTCTAATAGGAATCTCAGTGATTTCTTTATCAGTCCCTCGAACAATTGTATCTGTAGCCGGAATGACAGTATCAATGGCATTGTATTGCTTAGACAATTTAATATTGTCTTCAATGATTCGTCTTGAAATAAAAGGTCGAACTGCATCATGTACAACGATTACATCATCATCATGACTACCAAATTGTTCATGTATATAGGTAATACCATTCTTTAGCGTATCATTTCTTTCTTTACCACCAGCAATGATTTTTACTCTATCATCTTTAATATATTTAGAAATAATATCTTTTGCATGTTGGATCCAGTTTTCTGGACAAGATACAATAATTGCATCAAACTCATCATTTAAAACAAATTTTTCCAGTGTATGAATAATGATTGGTCGATTGCCTAATTGAAGAAATTGTTTCGGCATGCCTACATTCCCCATTCTTGTACCTTTACCACCTGCTAAAATTTGTGCATATAACATTGTTAGCTCTCCTCATCTGTTAATTAGTTGTTTTCTTCTACTTCTTCTCTACTTTTTTTCTTTTGCTTAGTCGATTCTCCCCACTGAGGAATGAATTTACCATCAGCTGTATAGCGTGAATCAAACACCTCTTCTTGATTTATTTCTTTGTAGAAATCATTTGCTAAGTATTCAACAAAACGTTCACTTGATTTTCCATCGAGATCATCAAAAAAGAAATGAACAAAGTCATCTATTCTCTTAATATCTATTTTTTGATCCTTAATTTGAGAAATCAATTCATTCGTATTTGTGGCAAAAGAACCAGGAATAAAGTCCAGATAATCATAATAAAAGTTTCTAGAACTCATATACTCTGCCAAGTCTGGACTAAAGAAAATCATTTGCTTCTTAAGTAGTGCATATTCAAAACAAACTGACGAATAGTCTGTGATCAGTATATCAGTAACCAACAATAAATCATTTATCTCTCTGTAACTTGAAACATCATAGAAAAAATCAGCATATTTATATGGGATATTCGGTTCATTTTGGACAAATGGATGAATTTTCAGCAAAAAGATATACCCTTTGTCAGCAAATTCTTGATAGATTTTTTTAAAATCAATCATTTCATAGGGATAAAAGGCAGACTGTTGACCATTCCCCCTAAACGTTGGAGCGAATAAAATCACCTTTTTTCCTTTTAAAAAAGGAAGCTCATTGTAGACTTTATCAATTACGATCGCCTGTTCATTCTTATTAAAAAACAAGTCCGTTCGTGGAATACCTATTGGCAAAATATTGTTGATGGATATTCCAAATCCTTCAGCATATTTGTCCGCAATATTATGTGAGCTTACAAGGGCACGAGTATAATTTTTATGATTGACACTGTCCGGTCTTGGTCCTCCAGGCATTCCCACTCGACTATAACCAAATGTTTTAAAAGCTCCTACAGCGTGCCAAACTTGAATCAACTCTGCTTTTTCTCTAATTTTCAACGGATAGATCATAGGATAAAAATCATCGACAATAATGTATTTACTTGTTGCAATCGCCTTTGCAAGTAACCGAATCTCAGTGAAAGTTTTCTTTTCTTTAATACTTGACTTCAAATAAAATCGAACATCAAAATCTAAATTTTTTTCAAGTAATTTTCGATAAATGTACTCAAAATTTCCTGATATATCAATCCGACTATCTGAAAGAAAGGATATTTTTTTCTTATTTACGGGGTGCAAATGATAATACTTGTAGAAGAAAGAAAACATGTATCGTTTCATGACTCGTGCAAAAAAACTATCTACATTAATTTCTTCTGTAGAATACTCTAGTGGATCAATATCGGATAGCTTTTTGGAAAGAACCGTGATTGAGCTTCCTGCATAACTGTGAACAACAGTTAAACTATATTTTTTATTGCTTCTTGCTGAAAAACTATACATTTTTGTAGACACAATAATATCGCTTGTCGCATTTTTTACTTTCCCAACTGTGTCCCTCTTTGTTACCCAGCCTTCTGCACTCTTTAGATATTGAGTAACTTCTATTAACATTTCATAACTACCAATATCGATTGGTTTTCCTTCATGGAAGCTTGAGAAATTAATCGAGCCCTTATATTTTATCCACGAATCCGAATCGGATGATTTTTTGTTAATTAAAGGAACAATATACTCTTGTCTTGTCTCTTTATTAATGATTATTAAATTTTTACGAATTAAATCATCTGAAATCTCAGATTCTGTCTCAAAATAAGCATATCCTTCAACCTTAAAGAAAGAATTGTTAAACTCTATCTTATCTATGCCACGTTTCAAAATATATCGATTGCTCGAATTTTTAGAATCAGAATTATTTTTGCTTGCTGTTTTACTGATTACATAATCGCTCAATATCTGGTCCATTACAATACTTCGTAGTTCTTTACTGTCAATTTTAGTTTCATCTGACTTGTTATGAACCACTACCGCACTCCTACCTGTGAGCTTTCTTTTCACTCTAGATAAAAATGATCTAATCCCCATCTTTACACCTCGTCGTCTATTTTTTACTATTCCATCCTAAGCTTTTAATTAAAAAAACTGGCAATTGAAAAATTCTTCCTATTCTTTTTGGAGAACTTAATGAACGATAAAGCCACTCTAAGTGCCATTTAATAAAAAAATTGGGTGCCCTTTTCGCATGACCACTTATCACATCTAAGCTCCCACCAATATCTTGAAAAACTGTGGCATTTAAGATGTTAATGTTTCTTGCCAAAAACAACTCTTGGCGAGGAAAACCTAGCGCAACAAAAAGAAAATCTGGATTCTTTTTGTTGATTTCTTCGACGACTTCCCTTTCCGTAAGATTAGTATAGCCATCAATACTACCTAATATCTGCAAATCAGGGTATGATACTCGTATATTCCGCAATGCATCCTTCAATACTTCTGAATGCGCACCATACAAAAAAATGCTTTTCTTTTTCTCGTTAGCATACTGTAATAGTTCCATCATAATATCAAAACCAGCTAGACGCGCTCGAATATTCCCTTTTTTTATCCTAGAGACCAGAACAATTCCAATACCGTCTGGAATCCGATGCGTGCCCTGTTTAATAAACTCTACTATCTCAGGATACTTATTTGATTCAGACACAATTTGTGGATTAACACTGATTATTGACATCTTTTTCCCATTATTCAAGGAAAAGGTTACATCTTTCAGCACATCCTCTTTTGTCAACGAATCTACTGGTATTCCCATAATAACATCAGTTTTCATATTGCTTATCGATCCAATCTATTAATTGTTTAGCTGCTGTTCCATTTACGAATGAGTTCCACTTTCTATTAAAAGCCTTACAATCAAACTCATCAAAAGCAAGTATTTTTTTTAATAAAGCTTCAGTCGAATCTTCTATGACAAGATTGTTCTCGTCAAATGCATCATCTTGAATTCCTACTAGGTGATCATACTCTTTATAATCAAAGCAATAGTAGACAACTCTGCCCATCGGGTTAGCTAATGAATATTCAAATGGAACTGAAGAATAGTCTGTAACCAAACAATCTGTAACAAACAATAAATCTGATAGTGACCATTTACTCAAAGGCTCATTATGTGACGACAATGAAGATAATTTTAAATATAGTTCTTTATCATGTGGGTGAGGATGAACGATTAGAATCCATTCATCACCTAATTTTTTTTCCATATAGGTAAAGTCAAGTGGATTATTCATCTTCTCTTCACGATATGTTGGTACATAAAGTACTATTTTCTTTCCCTTCGGATTATCTTCTTTCAAACGTTTAAGTACTTCTTTTTTATGATTATTATCAAAATAAATATCTGTTAATGGATAACCAAAAGGTAACGTATTTATTGAACTGTGGTAACTGCTCGCAAAAATATTAGCCATATGTTGAGAACTTACCACATAGTGGGTAAATTGATTATATACTTGCTGGTATCTCTTTTTATCAATTTGAGTCATTCTCCTTACATACTCAGCTTCAAATCCAAACTTTTTAATCGCACCATTTGCGTGCCAAATTTGTATTATTTTCACGTCATTTGAAAAGTTAATCCCTCCCAAAACAGCAAAATAATTGTCACAAATAATGACTTTCGCCTTTTTTAATTCTGGTACCACTCGTCTCAACACAGCGTCGAAAGAGTTCAGATTAATAATTCGGCATCCTTTTTCCTTATACTTCTTAGCTACCTCTCTAGAATTTGGCGTATAACAAACCACTAAACGGTCTTCATAATGCTTATAGAGTTTTTCAAGAATATAACTGCTAGTACTTGGAAAACTTAACATAAAAACAACTTTATCCTGTTTTTTATATGAAAATCGTGATACTTGCTTGACACATTGTAAATAAAAAGATTTCGATAATGATTCAACTGTTAAATATGACATAATATACCTCTTTTTTCACACTAGTATCTATTTTAACCGATAATATCGGAAAAGAAAATAATTGTAATAAAACCGACATATTCTTTTGATTTTTAACCTACCATTTCTTTATCATTTTTCCGAATTTATTGTAGACAAAATTCTCTTGTGTTAGTATAAACATGATTTAATAAATAAGATATTTGAAAGGAAGTAACATGCAAGTCAAATCAAAGAACATAAAAAGCTTATCAATAATTATTATTTTTGCTATCTTTTTCTTATCTCCGCAAATATTTCAACGCTCACTTATAGTGGCGAATGATTGGTTATTTCATATGAATCGGTATTATGAAACATCAATGCAAATTCAAACAGGTCATTACAATTATTTTCAATCACTTTTTGGGTTTAATCAATCAGGCAGAATAATCAATGCAATGTATGGTGCAGATTTCGCTTATTTTGCAGGAGCAATTTTATCTCTTGTAAAAAGTTGGTTTCATTTCCAATTAATATTGAATTTCCTATGCTTTTTCAGTGCAGGATTTTCAATGTATTTATTGGCTAAGTCGGCACGCATCAGCGAGAACGTCTCTCTATTTTGCGGTATAATTTATATGGGTACTCCCTTAGTTATTTGGTGGTCCACTACACAAGGTTTTACTGGAGTAGGTGCAGCATTCTTGCCTTTTGCTTTTATCCCTGCAGTGAAGATGGTTCAAAACCCGAGAAACCCAATTCAACCACTATTATTCGGTGGTGTAATCGCACTTCTGTTATCAATCCATGTCTTTACTGCGTTCTTAGCTGTCATAGCTATCATTCCTTTTTTCTGTATTGGATTTTATCGAGCTCAGAATAAAATAGTGATGTTAATCAATGCTATGTTAGCTGTGATAATTGCAATCTGTTTGTCAATGAACACATTTGTTGCGATGCTTGAAGTTCAAAGTAATACTTTAATTATGCCTTTAGTCGCAAGGGATCTATACGGTGGTGGAACCTTTCTATCTACGGGCGCAATGGATTATAACAATTTTGGACTAATATTATCTACTCTTTTTCTTATACAACTCGTTGTTACCATCAGTCAATGGAAAGAGCTTACCACATTAGAAAAAGTTATAAATGTTACTGGCCTACTTTTTTTAATTGTTTCATCAAAATACTTTCCTTGGAATCATTTAACTGACTGGTTCCCAAGTTTGCTTTCTATTCAATTCTTACGCAGACTAGCCTCAATTCCTCTAGTATTATTAGTTCTTGGTTTTGGGATTACCATCGATCGTGGCATTCAAATGGTCAAAAACATACACTTTAAAAAAGCATCCTTGATTTCTCTAAGTGTAATAGCACTATTGAGTACAACAAATGGTTGGCAACTTATCGAAAACCAAGCTAGACGATGGAATTCAAGTGAACCTTTATCTGGAGACACTCGAGCAGCGGAAATACTTGAGGATGATGAAAATAAAGTACGTGCGGCACTGAGTGATTCAGATTTATCAAAAGCATTTACTGTCAGTCAAAAACCAACATCCGATTACTTACCTACAAACACAAACTTGCAAAATGGTTATTCAGCATACTCTAAAGAAATTCTTCATAACGATCTCAACTTAAATAAAGAAGTTACAGCGAAGTCAGAATTAAAACTAACTTGGGATAGTAATCAAAGTGATGAAGAAAACATCCTGCTACCTGTTATAATCTATAACAATAGTTACGTAGAATTAAACGGAGAAATGTTATCTAGTGAAGATTACACACTTTCGGAAATCGGGAGTTTGATTCTCTCAAACAATCATCAAAAAAATACCGTGATTGTTGGTTATCAACCTTCTACTTTATTCTCAATTTCGCTTTTTATCAAATTCATTAGTATAGCTCTTGTGGTAATATACTTACTCTACCAATTATTCAAAAAATTAAAGAAAACATCAAAGCCTAAAAATAAGAGAACTAGAAGCTAAAAAAAGAGGAAGCCATTAATATTGGGCTTCCTCTTTTACTTTTAGCTCCCTTTGTCTTTCTGAATAAGAAGTAAATAAATACAGCACTGACAGTTAGTCTGGCTTTCTATCTTTTTACGGATAAATCCGATTCAACAACCGTGGAAACGGAATGGATTCTCTTACGTGCTCGATTCCTGATAACCAGGTAACGGTCCGTTCTAGTCCAAGTCCAAAGCCGGTGTGAGGAACTGAGCCGTACTTGCGTAGGTCTAAATACCATGAGTATTCGTTTTCGTCTAAGCCGTGGGCGCGGATTTGCTCTAGGAGGTATTCATGATCGATGGCACGTTCAGAACCACCTATGATCTCGCCATAGCCTTCTGGTGCGATCATATCGGCACAGATCACGACATCTTCTCTCGTTGGATGTGGCTTCATATAGAAAGGTTTGATGGCTTTTGGATAGTTTAAGATAAAGACGGGCTGATCGAATGAATTGGCAATAAAGGTCTCATGTGGTGAGCCAAAGTCATCGCCCCATTGAATATCATCAAAGCCGTTCTTTTGTAATAATTCCACTGCATCATCGTAAGAGATTCGTGGGAATGGTAATTTGGTGTATTTTTTCAAGACTTCACGGTCACGACCTAAGACGTCTAACGCATAGTCACAGTTATCGAGCACATTTTGCACTAAGAATGCCACGTACTGCTCTTGGACTTCTAAACTTTCTTCTTGGTGCATAAAGGCCATTTCTGGTTCAATCATCCAAAATTCAATCAAGTGACGACGTGTCTTTGATTTTTCGGCACGGAAGGTTGGTCCAAAAGAAAAGACTTTGCCAAACGCCATAGCGGCAGCTTCCATGTACAATTGACCGGACTGAGATAGATATGCTTTTTGATCGAAATAGTTGGTTTCAAATAAATCGGTCGTTCCTTCTGGTGCTGATCCGGTTAGGATCGGTGGATCGATTTTGATGAAGCCATTCTTGTTGAAGAATTCATACGTTGCCCGGATGATTTCGTTTCTGATTTGCATGATGGCGTGTTGTTTTGAGGAACGCAACCATAAATGACGATGGTCCATCAAGAAATCTGTTCCGTGTTCTTTTGGTGTGATTGGGTAATCATGGCTTTCCCCAACAACTTCTAAACCAGAAATGCCAATTTCATAGCCAAATTTTGAGCGGCTGTCTTCCCTGATTTCCCCAGTGACCAGTACGGCAGTTTCCTGATTTAAATTTTTCGCTAATTGGAAAACTTCCTCACCTACTTCACTTTTTACAACGATTCCTTGGAAATACGCTGTTCCGTCGCGAAGTTGTAAGAAGGCGATCTTGCCGCTAGAACGTTTGTTAGCAACCCATGCTCCGATTTGAACGGTTTCGCCAACGTGTTTTTTTGCATCTAAAATTTGAATAGATTCCACTTGATTCTCTCCTATCTAATTAATAAAGGCACCATAGAGCATTTTAAGCTTTTTGGCGCTTCTTTTCAACAAAATCATGGATTCGTTTGGTAGCTTCCGCTAACGTGTCCCAATCAGTTGCATAGCTGATCCGTAAATAATCCGGTGTGCCAAAACCAGCACCAGTCACTACTGCCACGTGGGCTTCCATTAGTAAAGCTTCTACGAAGGCATCAATGGTTTGATAGCCGCACATTGTCATGGCTTCTTTGACATTTGGGAACAAGTAAAAAGCGCCTTGGGGTTTCGTCACCTGAAAACCAGGAATAGCGGCAATTAGCGGATATAGTTTGTTCAAGCGTTCTTCGAAGGCCTGACGCATCACTTCGATCGATTCTTGATTACCAGTCAGTGCCTCAACTGCAGCGTATTGGCTAGCAGCCGGCGGGTTGCTGGTAGCTTGGGAAGCGATATCGACCATCGCTTTGATGATTTTTGCATCGCCGACAGCAAATCCGATCCGCCACCCAGTCATAGAATAGGTTTTAGAAACGCCGTTGATCACGATGGTTTGTTTGCGGATCTCTTCTGATAGACTAGCGATTGATGTAAAGGTATTGCCGTTATAAACCAAACGACCATAGATATCATCCGCTATGATCCAAATATTATTTTCCACTGCCCAGTTGCCGATTGCCGTTAATTCTTCTTTTGAGTATATCGCCCCTGTTGGGTTGGCAGGCGAGTTTAAAATGATGGCTTTCGTTTGCTCTGTACGAGCGGCTTCTAATTGAGCAACAGAAACTTTAAAATCTGCTGATTGCTTAGCTTCAACAAACACAGGTGTCCCTTCTGCTAAACGGACTTGTTCCGCATAACTGACCCAGTAAGGAACTGGAATAAGTACTTCATCCTCTTCATCAAGAAGCGCTTGAAACAACGTATACAAAGCAAATTTCGCGCCATCTGTCACGATCACTTGGTTTGAATCATAGTCAGCACCATAAAACTCTTTCATATAAGCAAGAATCGCCTGTTTTAGCTCTGGAATCCCAGCAGTTGCTGTATAAAAACTAGCTTTGCCGCTCTCAATCGCTGCAATCGCTGCTTGGCGAATGTTCTTCGGGGTAATAAAGTCGGGCTCACCGACGGTTAGACTTAATACGTCTACACCTTGGTCTGCTAATGCTTTTGCCTTAGCAGATGCCGCTAACGTAGCGGAGGGTTCTAATTTTTCTGCTCTTTTTGAAAGTACCATGTTTATCATCCTTCCTACGATCCAAATTTCTGTCTATCAAAAGCGCCTTTTTATAGTTCAGTGACCGCTTTGATTTCTTCTCCATCTTTGAAACCAATCAAATAATAGTTCAAGCGGCCTTGGTCGTCTTTAGTCATGACTTCCCAAGCGGGCTCGCCTTTAAAAATACCCAATGCTGCTTTTTGGATTTCCTGCCCTTGATGGTTGTCGCGAACGAAGGCCTTGGCCTGTGCTTCCGTCAATCCATCCCCTTGATTAAAAACGGAAACCTTTTCGCCGCTTTTAGGAATGATCACGACGATCTCATTGTTATTCGTATCTTTTCCAACAATGCTAAAAGATGTTTCCTCACGGGTGAACCAATAAAATTGTTCGACCTCTGCTAAATCGGTGTATCTTTCTGCTATTTCGATCGCTTCGTTTCTTGCTTGCCGCATTGGACGAGAAGAACGGAGATAGAAAATAGAAGCGAAGAGAATAACGACCAGTAAAACCGTGATCGCACTCAGCAAAATAATCACTCGCCGATGTTCTTTGTCTTTTGTTTTCACACTTCGTACTCCAATCTTAAATAAAACTCATTATATCAGATGTTCGACTCATTTTTCAAAATCAACCGCCGCTTTTTCCTCTTGCGCAAAAAAATGTTGAATATCTTCGGCAATTTCGGTTGGACTAGCTTCAATCAGAGGTAAGTTTTTAGGTAGACCTTTGACCATCCGTTTGCCATACTTCGTTGATAACAAGCGTCGATCAAGGACGACCATCACGCCTGTATCCTCTTCAGAACGGATCAAGCGCCCCAACGCTTGGCGTAGCCGTAGAATCGCTTTAGGTAAGGCATCTTCTTTGAAAGAATCGATGCCTTCTGCTTCCAAGAAGGCATGCCGTGCTTGGACCATAGGTTGCTTAGGATTCTCAAAAGGTAAGCGAGTCACCACAGCGATCTTCAAGGCCTGACCTGGTAGGTCGACCCCTTCCCAAAAACTGCTAGTCCCTAATAAGATGCCATTTTCCGCTAATAAAAATTTCTTTAAGATTTTCTCACGGGTTCCGCCAGTTCCTTGAGCAACGATTTCTCTGCCGTAATGCAGGGCTTTTTTATTCAATCGATCATAGACATTTTTCAAAGTTTCGTGCGCCGTAAACAACACAAGCGCTGGTTGCGGATTGTCAAACAAAATTGGGACTAACGCTTCGACTAAATAATCCGCGTATTCGGCAGCTGATGCTTGTTGGATCGAGAGTCCTTTTTTAACTACATAGAGTCGAGTTTGTTTGCTGTAGTCATAAAAAGCGGGAATCGTTTTGACTGGCACATCGGTCAAGCCAATCTGATGGGCAAAATATTCTTTATTTCCTGGAATCTTCAATGTCCCCCCAAGATAAATGATGTGCTGATAGCGTTGATACCACGTGCTTTCCACGATCGAATGCCCTTCTAGATCAGCTAATTCAATCACAGCATTTCCTGACTGGGGATGCTTTTTCAACCAATGAACGTAACGAGGATGCCACCAAGTCAACCATGCGGTCACCGTTTGTTCCTGGGTTTCCATTTGACCAAAGAAATCAAACAAACGAGCAATCACGATTCGTTGTCTTGCATACCACCGATCATTGGTCAACTCGAATCGCTGACGCAACTGTTGTTGGATCTCATTGATTTCTTGATAGTAAAGGCTCAATTTCTGATGCAGCTTGTCTTGTTCTAACGTGCCATCATAGAGGTCGTCATGGTGCACGACTTGTAGCTCTGGCGCATCGATCGACAAACTGCGAAAATACTGTTCTTGTGTTTCGACCAAGATCGACAACGCGTTTCGATACAACGAGAACATCCGTTGCAGAAAGTCATCCTCGGTAATGATTTGGGCAATTTCTTCAAATAGCCCTTCTTCATTTAGCTGTAAAAACTGCCGCTTGAAGTGAGCAGAGTCAAAGACATGTTGACTAAAGCCTTCTGCTTGCTGCGGCAACTGTTGGGCTTCATCAATCAATAAGTAATCACTCGTTGGCAACAGTGGCTGCGCTCGCCGGTTTTCCTGCATCAAAAAGGCATGGTTGACGATCAAAACATTGCTTTGCGCCATCCGCTTATATAAATGTCGAACAAAATCTTGTTCATAGAAGGGTTGATCTTTGGCTAAAAAAGCAACGCCGCGATGGCGGATGTCGGTAAATAAAGGATGATCAAGTCGAACCAAGTTCAATTCATCGAAATCCCCCGTTTCTGTTTTAGTCAGCCAAACTAAGATCCCCATTTGGTATTGCGCATATTGCTTTTGCTCTATCGGTTGATCAAGGGTCGCTTTAAAACGCTGCAAATCAATGTAATGACGATGACTTTTGACCAAAACTGCTTGCAAAGGTTGCTGCAGTACTTGGTTTACCAAAGGAATGTCTTTGTTGATGATTTGATTTTGCAATAGAATTGAAGAGGTACTAACGATCAACGGATTTTCTGGTGTCACTAAATAGGCGGCTGGAAACAAGTAACCAATGGTTTTCCCCATGCCTGTTTCTGCTTCAATGATCAGATTTTTCTCTGGCTGGGTGTAATGCGTATACACTGCATTCATCAAGCGTGCTTGTTGTTTCCGATAGACTAAGTGCTGGCCAAAGCGCTGTTCTTTTTCCGTTTTAACTTTCGGATACGTTTCTTGAAAATGCGTAGATTCAAAAAGCGGGACGGTCTTTTTCCGCAAGACGATACCGTCGATCACTTCTAAATCTTCTGCCAACTCTGGGCCTTTTTCTTTTAAGATTCCATGGATATAGTCACTCGTTTGCATGCCCATTTGACCGCTTAAAAGCGCAATTTGTTTAAGGGTCGTTCGGGGCAGTTCTCGCATGATCGCTTCGATATACAAAAATAAAGCTGCGGTCACTTCTGCATCACTATCAGCTTGATGCGGGTTATCATGACGAAAGCCGATGCTATCTGCCAGATCGCCTAAACGAAAGCTGCTTTCTGTTGGTAGAAACACTTGCGCCAATTCCACCGTATCGATTCCGGGAAGTGATAAAGGCGGTAGCCCGCAACGCACAAATTCATTGCTTAAAAAATGATAATCAAAATAAATATTATGCGCCACAAAAATCGTGTTGCTGAGTAAGTTATAGATCGTATCAGCTACGTCTTCGAAATATGGCGCTTTGCTTACTTGTTGGTTTGTGATGTGTGTCAATCGTTGAATTTGCTTAGAAATTCTGCGGTCAGGGTTGATATCTGCGGCAAAACGATTGATGATCTTGCCATCTTGGACTAAGACACAGCCAAATTGAATAATTCGATCAATCGTCGAATCGGTTCCTGTTGTTTCAAGATCCACCACAGCGTATATGGGTTTCATTGTATTCCTCCTTGCACACTGTCTGCATTATACTACAAAATCAATGGCGATTACATCTGTTTTCCCACTAGATAAGAGGGTTCTCGGGAGGTAAAATTAGAAAACCAACCATTGGCGTTTCCTAGCTGAAGAAGTTTGTTGCTGTTCGCTGATCGCTTTTTTCGACAAAAAAAGGGATCTTTTTTATAATTTACTGTAAGGAGGCGAAAAAAATGAATGATTTCAAAAACAAACGAGTGATTGTAACGGGGGCTGCTTCAGGGATTGGAAAAGCGGTGGCAGAACAATTTCTAGCACAGGGCGCACTTGTTGGGTTAATTGATCGCAACGAAGAAGAGCTGCAGGAGTTTCTTGCTGACTATCAAGCACAAGCCCATTATCGAGCTGTTGACGTCACTGAAGCGGATAAGCTGCAAGAAGCAATAAGTGGTCTTGTAGAAGAACTAGGCGGTCTCGATGTACTCCATGTCAATGCCGGCATCAACGGTACCTGGACACCGATCGAAGAGCTGACAGTGGCAGAATGGGATCAGACGATCAACACAAACTTACGTAGTACCTTTATTACCGTCAAAGCAGCCATTCCCTTTATGAAAACGAACGGTGGCAGCATTGTCATTACGAGTTCAGTCAATGGAAACCGCATCTTCAGCAATTTTGGTGCGACTGCTTACAGTACGTCTAAGGCAGGTCAAGTCGCCTTTACAAAAATGGCTGCGCTGGAACTTTCTGGTTATAATATTCGGGTCAATGCCATCTGCCCTGGGGCGATCGCGACGAATATCGATGCCAGCACAGAAATTGAAGAAGAGGTTGCTCGCGTTGAGATCCCCGTCAAATATCCAGAACGTTCTCGACCATTAAAGCAAGAAACAGGCGTGCCAGAACAAGTCGCCAACCTTGTGCTTTTTCTATCTTCAGAGGCTGCCGGCAATATTTCTGGAACGGAAGTCTATATTGATGGAGCAGAATCTTTGCTTTAATCCAACAAAAAAACGAAAAATCAAACCTGATCCCCTCACTTGTTTCATTGAAGCCCTTGAGATGGATCATTTCTTGATTTTTCGTTTTTTCGTTTGGGTTATTTTTCCACCAAAGCCGCGATTTCTTCTAGAAAAGCAGTCTTGCCATAAAAATCTGCATTTAGTAACTCTGGAAAAATGGCTTCAAAGAAATAAGTGACACACGGACGATGCTGAAACTCTTTGACGGTTAAAACGGCCTCTCGAAACATTTCTTTGTATACTTTATCTGGGTTGCTTTTTGAGATCTCTTCAAAAGATTCATACAAAAGATCGATCTTATCCGCAATTGCTAATAGCTGCCCTTCAAGGCTGTTGTCTTTGCCATCCGCTAAGCGTCTGCGATACGTTGCTTGAAAGCTTCCTGGAATTTCTTCTTCGATGAAGGCATCGGTCATTTTTTCTTCAACGGTTGATAACATTGCCCGCAATTCTTTGTTCGCATATTTGACCGGCGTTTTGATATCACCGATGAAACGTTCAGTGTAATCATGATTCAAGGCTTTTTCGTAGAGAATTTGCCAATTGACTTGATTCCCCGCCTTTTCTTCGATATCAGCTAAGGTCTGGGCAATCATCGTTACTCGAAATGAATGAGCAGCTACACTGTGCTCAGTAAACTTAAAAAAACCCGGCGCTCGTTGGATCTTCTCTAAATTAGCCAATCCGAGAATAAATTCATTCAATCCCATAAATGTGCCTCCTTTTTTTAAGAGTATAACAACTCCTTTGTCTGCAAGCAACTATCTCGCGCACAAAAAAAGAGCAGCTAAGCTGCTCTTAAAAGGCATTCACTAATTATGCTTTGTTAACGTTAGTCGCTTGAGGGCCACGTTGTCCGTCTTCGATATCGAAAGTCACTGCTTGACCTTCTTCTAAAGTTTTGAAGCCTTCGCCTTGGATAGCTGAGAAATGAACGAATACATCGTTACCGTTTTCTGCAGTGATGAATCCAAAACCTTTGTCTGAGTTAAACCATTTAACTGTACCTGTTTCCATAATAAAAATCCTCCTTGTGTTTATACACATATTTTGCAATTACTTGTATAAGGTGAAAATGTGGAAGATGTTTAAGATGAAACAAGCTACCATAATTTACCGTAACAAAAACTACACTTTGTATTATAGCACATTATCTTCATTATGACTAATAGAAAATCAAAAAAAATGAAAACGCCTTAAATTTTTTATGATTCGCAAAAAGACTGCTGCATTAAAGATCTGCAACAGTCTTCTCTTTTTTGGAAACGATTTATTTACGAATGTCGCAACTGCGTTTAGTAACGCAAAATCGCCGTCAAACTTTTTTCTCCAGGGGCATCTTTTTGTTCCAAGATAGATACCTCACCGCCGTTTTCTAAAACATCGATTGCCAGCGTATTTAACACTTGGCGACGATCATACTCTGTATCAGGATCTTCTCCAAACCCATCGGCGAGATTTGAGGTAGCCACAAACAGATTGGCGATCCGGCCTTCTTTGGCTGCAGGCACGATATCAACCAATTGGTCAATAAATTTTCGATCCAACAGCTTGCCGTATTCCCCAACTTCTTTTTGTGTCAACTCCGCAATCAGCTTTTGCGTACACGTTTGGATCTCTTTCAAAGATAACGACGCTGGTGAAGAAGAAATACTTGGATCTGCTTTGAAAAAGTTGGTTTTTGCCACTTTTTTAAACAGCGTTTGATTTTCTGGTAATGCAAACAGATACATTGGTAAATGCTCTTCATTTGAAAAATCATTCTTGAAAAATGCATCAACTGCTTGGTAGTAGTTGACGTGATCGATCTCGACTTCTTCATCTTTGGCACTAAAGCCGTGATAAGCAACGCCTTCTCCCCCTGAGTTAGGGCCACCTTGAGCACTGTAATTAAAGTTACCACCACCAGTGACTTCTTCCCCCAGCGCTTTTTCAATCGTCGTCGGTGCCTCTTCTGGCAACTCGACTTCACGCACTTGATTGTTTTCAACTTGATAGACTTGCATTGAATCGCGATTCAACGCTAAGAGATAAAATGGGTAATTAAATTGTGCATTTTTGATGACAGCTAATACATAAGGGGTTTCCCCTACGTAATATTGATCATCCACACGAATACTTAACCGATGGACCAGTACCTCTTCTGGGGTGATAATCACCGCCACACTTGTTGTACTGTTGCGCCAAAATGATTGATCTGCAAGCAGTTCATCAATTTTCGTTTGAAAAAGATCCCAAGAATGTTCTGGGTATTTCTTTTCAAAGCGGCGCTTCGCATCTTTGGCAAAGTTCTTAAATTTGATTTGATCCTTTTCGACATTCTGGTGGCCGACATGCGTATTGAGCATGATCGTGACAAATGGTCCTTTGATTCCGTCAGATATTACCTGCGATAAAAAACTTTTTCCAAATTTTCCCATTCCACATTACCTCCTGCTTAATCAAATACAAATAAAGTGTACCATGCTTATTTTCTTCCATAAAGTAAAACGATTGCACGCGTTTATTTCCTCATTCGTTTTTCTGATGACTCACTATACTGGCTATTTTTCAGCGGATCAGCCAATGTATTTCTGGTGGCCCATAGAAAGCCTCGTTTGGTCCAAGTCTGAATGGTCGGCTCTTTCAGCTCTTTTAGACTGTGTCCAACGGATTGGAAAAAGACTCTGCCCTTGCCCCATTTTTTGATCCACATCATTGGCAGTATGACTTCTTGGTTAGCTGCATTCGGATGATCTTTAGCGGCAAATGTTGAGGTAGCTAACACAGTGACGGCTGGATCAACCAAGCAATAGTATTGCTCCGTCGTCAACTGAGGGATCGATTGCGTATTTGCCGTAATATAGTGATTTGTCGTAAGATCGATGCTATAGGTCGTTTCCAAGCCGCCAGGATGTGCCAAAAAACAGCCTCCAGTCAGAAACAACCAGCCTTTACTGGCTTGAAAAGCCGAAGCAAAGCCGCCATGAACTCCTGCTAATCCTACTCCTTCTGCTACAGCCTGAGTGACATTTTGCAGCGGCTCATCAGGTAATTCTCCACGCGTCCAATTCATGATCAACAGATCCAGCCTTTTTAATTCTTCTTTATGATAGAGAGGTTCAAAATCTGAGGCGAGTGTCACCTGATATCCTTCTGACTCCAGCAACGTTTGGTAAAACTGACTGGTTTCTTTTGGGGCGTGTCCTTCCCATCCTCCGTAAATGATCAATGCTTGTTTCATTTTGTGTTTCCTCCTTTCTTTCTAACTTAGCGAAAAAAACGCAAAAAGCGAAGCAGAACGATTCTTCGTTTTCCTTCGCTAGTAATTTTTTCTGATTTAACGATTAATTGAACGCCCGACACGATTGATCGTATGGCGCATGCCTCTAATTGCAACCGATGTTTCGAAAATATTTTCGGTCGGTGCCATGCCGCCATAGCCGGCATCACCGATATGCTGCAGATCGACCCCACAGGTTTTGTTGATAATGGCTAATTGCCGCAACGTTTCTGGACGTGCGCTTTCTTGACTCGTTCCGATCGCTGACATCGTCAATAAGTCATATTGTTTGGCAATTTGAACAGCTTCAATCAGATCCTTTTCTAGAAAGCCTTGAATCGAGCCAACGGAAGGCAGTAACAAAATATCTGCCCCAGCTTCAGCGTAAGAAATGATGGCTTCTCGATCAACCACAGGCTCATCTGAGCCGGCACTGTGCATTTTTCCAGCGATGATCAACCCAGAGAAATGTTCTTTTGCCAATTTTACTGCTTTAGCGATTTCTCGGTTGGTCACACCTGTTCCAGGATTGCCTGTAAAGCAGAGAAAGTCCACCCCGAGTTCTTGGGCTTTTTTGATGGTGTCAACCGAACTTGTTCGGCCTTGACTGATGCTGATCTTTTCACTCATCATCTCCGTCGTAGCTGGGATCGGCTCAAGATTGATGCCGACAGGTCGTCCAATCAGTTGTTTTAGTTGAGGAATCGGGTTTTCAATCGGTTGTTTAGGATCAAGCAGCTGCTCCAATGTGATACCAGGCATCCCAAAAATAGCTGGGCGATAACAATCAAACCCATTCAACAAAATTAAGTCAGCCCCAAAAGCTGCCGCGACTTCTGCGTTGGTGATATCGCCAGCTTGCGGCATGGTTTGAACCACCGTTTCACAGATGATTACTCGTCCTTCGCTCGCTTTAATGGATTGTTTCAATTCTTGCGCCGACATTTCTTTGATTTCACTATAGTTTGCACTTATCAATCGTTTGACCATGTTTTTCTTCCTTTCTTTTCCTTCTCATCTTGCGAGAAACACGAATAACAGGTAAAATATAGCTATTGTGTTCCCTTAGTTAAATGGATATAACAAGTCCCTCCTAAGGATTAGTTGCTGGTTCGATTCCGGCAGGGAACGTTTTTTGAAGAAAAAGATTCCTTATTTTTAAGGAATCTTTTTTTGTTAGAAAGTGAATGCGTCTGTGTCGATTGGCTTAGAAATAGTCTTCCAATAGTGGTTTTCCTGTTGGCAAGTTTTCCTGAATCAACACTGCAGCTTCCTGGTCCGTTTCCATTTGCTGGAAAAAGACCAGAGAATCGAGGGATTGTGCCTGCAAGAACAGCTGCACAAAACGCTGAATCGACAAGGTTGCTTTTGGCAGCTTGGTGGCCGTCGTTTTCGTGACCTGATGCTGAGCGTTTTCGATTGTCACTTCATAACACCCATTATTCCATGGGGCATATTCATCCCCTTGAATTTCTATGGCAAAACGACCAGCTTTTTTCATCGTAAATGGATAACTTTTTAGAAACCCTTCCACATCGATGACGCGCGCCATCATGTCCGGGCGCACTTGGTAGTGAGACAATGGTTTGGCCGCGTTTGCTTGTAGGACTTCCCCATCAAACCCTGGTCGATAGTTAATCTGTGCTACTGAATCTGCATGGGAGACGATAAACCGATTAAATCCTTGGTAAGCATTCGCAGTCAAATAGCCCCACTCTTGAATATCGAAACGTCCTCCCTCGATAAAGTAAATCAAGTAGCCTTCAGGGACCCCTGCTTCATTGCGATAAATCGCAAACGTATACGGTCGGCGCAAAACAAACTTGATTTCTTCCCACCAGGGTTGGCGAATCAGTCCGCCCTTTTGATGGCGCGGCAATTGATGATAAATCTCGTGAATGATCGGCTGTGCTTCCTCCCAATTCATGCGTTGAATCGTTCCATTCACTTTCTTGCCATCGGGCCATTGATGCGCATCGACTTCATAAACCGTCCGTTCAAAAGTATACTCATACCCATATCTGCGATAAAAAGCAAAGGAGAAAGGTGCCAGATAGGAAAGAACGATTTTTTGTTCATAGCAGTCCTTAATGATTTGTTTCATGATCCGATCGATCCGACCTTGGCTGCGATACTCTGGATACGAAGCCACAAAACCGATCCCTGCCATCGGATAACTCGTTCCATGAAAGTTCACATCAAAAATCGTTGCCATGATTTGGCTCGCCAATTTTCCATTCCCATCGTAGGAACCATAATTCCAAGAATTTTCCGCAAGCTTGCGATAGCGCTTGATATTTGTTTCATTCAATTCCCACTGAAAGGCATAAGAAACCAAGTCCAGTACTTCTTGCGAACCAAATTCGGTCATTTTTTTGACATCTGTCATTCCTTCATCTCCTCTACTTGAAAACACGCAAGAAACGCAAAAAAGGCGTCAGTCGACCCCTTAATATGCTTCTTCCATCATACTCAACATTTTTTTAAATTGCTTGCGTTTGAAATATCCTAGAATCGTACCTAAGAGCATGTCATTTAATTGCTGAATCATGCCTTCAGAAGTCATTTTTTCTTCATAATGCAAGTTGCACTGCGACTCGTCTATCGCTTCGATCTGATAGTGTACACGGAAGGTATTTTTTTTCGTCGCCGTTTGGAACACATAGGCTTGATTCTTCTTGACCGTTTCGATTGTTATGGTGGCATTACTATCTTTATAAAACTGTTTAAGATAGCTGTATCCTTCTAATTGCTCTTCAGTAAGTGTTTGATCTGTCGCTTGTTTAATATCATGTAAAACGGAATCGATGATCGTCTTATATAAAAAGTCAGCGGGTACATTCATTTTTTTAGTGATTTCCATCTTGCGCCTCCTTGTCTTTCTTGTTGCGTTTGTGTCCAATTGAAGCCATGATTCCTCCAATAGCCATTAGAATGACTGACGTGATGAGATTCACCCAGTGGTATTCACCTGACTGCGCGTTAGCGCTGTATATAAATAACATACTACCGATGCTTATAAAAAACAATCCATTTTTAAACATGATATCACCTCACTATTGACTAACGACGTTAAAGTATAGTACTCGACCCCAATCAGTATTTTTGATTGCGTCTTTGGCAAGTTTCGCTGCTTTTTCTTTGTCTTCTGCCGTTGTTTCAAAAATCAACTGAATCCCTTTTTTTTCTTTAAAGGTATACTTGATCTCACCTTCTGTCAAAGACTCAAGTAATGCTTTGATGTTGTCTTGTTGCATCGCGGAATTTACAATAATCATTTTTTCTCCTCCTAAAAAAGATAGCTAGATGGGTGAAGCCACCCATCTAGTTTATTTGATTAGTTCTCTTGGTCTGCTGGATTGATTTTGTTGGCAGCAATAATAAATGGTGCCCAGATCAATAAAGCTACAGCCAAATTAATAATTGTCAAGATGATCGCACGCCAGTCTCCACCGGTAGCTAAGAAGCCGCTTAGGATCGTTGGCATTACCCAAATCACATTTACCACAACTGGTGCAACTAACCCTAAAGTTGTTGCAAAGTAAGCAATCGTTGCTGTAACTAACGGTGCAACAATAAATGGAATGATAAACAATGGGTTTAACACGATTGGTAGACCAAACATTACTGGTTCATTGATATTGAACAAACCAGGTCCAATCCCTAGTTTACCAACTGTCTTATAGTCGGCACGTTTAGAGAATAGCAAGATTGCGATCAAGAGCATTAAAGTCACACCTGCTCCACCAGGCCAAACAAATGCTTCGAATGAACCTGCTACCCATTTATAAGGAACAGCTTCCCCTAATTGATAAGCATTAGTATTTTCAACCATTGCCACACCGTAGATCGATTGTAGAACAGGTCCCATGATATTTGTTCCATGTAATCCAAAGAACCACAAGACATGGACAAGTAAAACAATGATAAATACGGCAAAGTACCCTTGAGAGAGACCCAATAATGGTTTTTGGATCGATTCGGAGATCCAGTCAATTATCGGCATACCGACAAAGCGTTCAAATAGATAGTAAATCAAACCTGAAGCATATAGTCCGGCAATCCCAGGGATAATCGCTGCAAAGGCACGGGAAACTGCTGGTGGCACTGAATCTGGCATTTTGATAATAATATTTTTTTGCATCAATTTTGCAAAGATAATAACTGAAACGAAACCAAAGATGATTGCCGTGAACAATCCAGAGCCACCCATATAGGCGCTAAATGGGAAGTAGCCCCAGCCTGCAGCGCTGATCGTTGAACCATCTGCTGCAAATCCTGATGTAGCACTTGTACTGTTGATCATGTCTACCACGTTTGCTGGTAGTGCTTCTTCTAACGCTAAAGAAAGAGAAGCAGATTGTGGAATACCCATAATAAATGCTGCTAAAGAGACCAACGCACCTGATAGTGCATCAACATTGTAAGCCTTCGCTAAATTATAAC
Source organism: Enterococcus sp. AZ188 (assembly GCF_050544075.1). Classification (NCBI taxonomy): domain Bacteria; kingdom Bacillati; phylum Bacillota; class Bacilli; order Lactobacillales; family Enterococcaceae; genus Enterococcus; species Enterococcus sp. AZ188. The sequence continues at coordinate 1,188,436 of NZ_CP172943.1, read as the reverse complement.
CGAATGAAGCTGAGAAGATAACCGCCATAATTGCTAAGGTACCTGTCCAAACTAAACCATTGACTGCGATCACTGGCGTGAAAAATTTCGTGATTGCATTGTCCGCACCAAGATAAGTGTTTGGAAAATCACGCATGAAGGCGTTCAGTAATACTGCAATTGCCCCAGCCATCGTTGCTGGCATCATTCCGATAAAAGCATCCCGCAAGGCAACCAAATGCTTTTGCGCACCAATCTTAGCTGCAACCGGGAGAATGTGTCTCTCCATCCAACTTGTTAATCCATCCATTCTTAATTCCTCCTATAAGTTCTATTCGTCAAAGAAGATTTTTTGATTCATCGACAATAACTACTTCTATCCGTTCAAAGATTATTCGTTATTTAGACGTCGATAGACATCAATGATTTCTTTCGCTAAATCGGTAAATGCGATTGACGTCATTAGGTGATCTTGTGAATGCACGGTCAACAATGTCACGGTCATATGATTGCCTTGCGCTTCTTGTGTCAACAATCCTGTTTGCGAATGATGCGCTTCCACAAGAGATGCTTCAGCATCTTTGATTTTTTGGTCAGCTAATTCGAAGTTCCCTTCTTTTGCTGCCGCGATTGCTTCCATTGCGTCACTTTTTGCATTACCACCATACATGATCAATCCCATAATGGCTTCCAAATTTTGCTCATCCATCTTTAAAAATCCTCCTTACACTTCGATCCTAAAAAATCTTAGTTCATTAATGTTTCTGCTTGTTGCAATACTTTTTCGCCGTTCATCATGCCATAGTCTGCCATGTTGATCACGTCCAAAGGAATGCCTTTTGGTGCTAATTTTTGTTCAAATTGTGATTTCATGAAACGTACTTGTGGTCCTAACAATAGAACATCGACTGGTTTTGACTCCAAATGTTGGTCGGCTTCTGAAGCTGAAACAGCAAAGATATCTGCTTCCATTCCTTTAGCTTCGGCTGCTTTTTGCATTTTTGTCACCAATAGACTGGTACTCATTCCTGCTGAACAAACCAGCATAATCGTTTTTTTCGCCATCGCGCATCTGCTCCTTTCTGTTGTAAGTTACACTTTACTATAAAGCAAAAAGTGTGCCAAAAAAAAATAAGTTCAGACCTTTATTTATCAATGGTCTGAACCAATTTCTCGTTTACACACTCGCAGTTTTTTCATTACACACTAAAATTGTGTGCGGATTCATCATAATTTTTGATTTTGTTTTCTAAAAACATTTGGGTTAAATAGGCGATCTCATCTTCAGAAAATTTGATTTGATAATTTTTTTCAATTTGTAATAAATGGGTTCGTAAAACATCCATTTCAATTCGGTACCGTTTTTGGAAAGTAGCTAAGTTGACGAAAGTACGGGAAGGCTCCTTCTTCAATAAACTTTCTACCAAAAAGGCTAAATGAATGACTAATCCTGCATCGACGGTTGGTTCTACAATCACATGCAATTGATTTTGAATCTGATGAACGATTCGTTGCAGACTTTCGATCAGATGATAGACGGACCCAACATGAGTTATCGTATTTTCCAATGAACGCACGATCTTTTCGATCGGCACTTCATCTGAAGCGATTCGTTTTAGCACATTCAAGCGATTGTCATCAAAAACATCATAGGCGGAGAAAAACGGAATGTTTTGATAATCGATCTCGACGGTGCCGGCAATAGCTTTGATCTCATATTCTTCTAGCAAGCCGTCAATATGTTTTTTGAAGGTTTCTTTTTCAATAAATTGCATTTGGATGATCTCGACTTTTGATTGATCGACGACGGGATAAATTCGTTGATAAAGTTTGGCAGCGACACCTTCCCCAGTAAAGCAAGTAACGATGACTGCCTTTTTATTTCCTTTTGCTTCACGAACCGTACGGAACTGTTCTTGTACGATGGTTTCAAAAGAACGCTGAATGTTTTGGTAGATATCTTCTAAACTGCGCCCACTCTCTGCCATCCGCAAAGCTTCTAAAACAATCATCGTGCTGACCATCGAAATAGCTTTCGTACGAATCCCCGTCTCTTCGGAAATCAAATTCGCAAAGGAATTGAGGGAGCCCATATCGGTTAAAAGCAATAAGCCATTGCTCATCTTCTCTTTGTTTTCATTGATATAATTCAACAGCTGGTCATACATTTGCCCGACTTCCATATCCAAAGACATATTCATTGCCTTGCCATGGTCGGTCTCCAGCAGCTCTTGGGCTGTCTCCAGCATACTGCTGGCAGTTGCCTTGCCATGCATCAAGACAATGATCTCGATTTTTTCAAGGGGCAATGGCGAAGGCTGTTTGACTTGAATCGCTAAAAACATACTGATAAAGCCGATTTCATCAAATGGGATCTCGACATGACGTTCCTCTTCAATGATCGTCGATAAATCCATTGCCACTTGAAATTCGGATTTTAAGTTTTTTCTAATCGTGTTCAAATCCGGATGAACGATCATATGTCCCTCTTTAACACGTTCCAGCGTACTTTGCAAATGCAACGCAAAGGCAAAACGGGCTTTTTCACTATAAGTTCGATCTAACCTCTGACCTGCCAAGTCATAAAGAACATTGGTCAGTTTCCAAATGTCTTCTGGAATCAACTCTTTATGAACAGGGTTTTGGATCAATTCTTCGACATATTTTTCAAAGTAGGCATCCACATCCTTAGAGATCAAGTTTTCTAAATCAACATTGGCTACACCGGTTTCAATCAGTGTGCTGACTTTTTCTTCGATCTCATTGTACACCTGCATATTCCGTTGCGGATCACGAGACCAGACAACATCTGGGTCGCCGGGTTCGAAACTCAGAAAGTCGCCTTTGCCATCTAAAAACCGATCCAAGCGTTCTGACATTTCTTTGATCTTCAACAGCCCTTTTTGAACTTGCAGTGAGCAATCGCCTTTTCGAATCAGGAGGTGTTTTTTCCCATAGGTCCGATAATGTAAGAATGCCTTCGCACAGACGAGTTTCAGGTCTCGCTTGATTTGACCGATGTTGCCTTCTGCATCATAGAGCATAAAGGCCAATATCGCATCTCGCTCGACATCGATCCGCTGATTTAGACGGGTCGCCTCTTGCTTGATAAACAAGGAAATGATTTCATACCGTTCATCTAGCGAACGACTTTCCACATTTGGCAAAGTAATAGCCATGGGAATTCGCCGATTGAAGGTTGTCAAAAAGGTTTCTGATGATTCAGTGGTGGCACCAATGATCTGCACGGCGGCTTCATGAACTTGGTTGCTTTCCCCTAATGGGCGGTAGATCCCTTTGTCAATGAAGGTAAAGAGCATTTCTTGGCCTTCTGGCGGCAGTCGATGGATCTCATCCAAGAACAATATGCCGCCATCGGCTTTTGCCATAAGTCCTGGACTATCTTCTGCAGCACCTGTGTAGGCCCCTTTTTTGATGCCAAAGATGTGACCAAACAACAACTGCGGATTTTGTGCATAATCCGCACAATTAAACGATACGAAAGGAGCATCTTTTTCTAACATATTTGATTCAACCGCAAAGTGATACATACATTCGGCAAATAAGGATTTACCGGTACCTGTCTCTCCAAAAATAATGGTATGGAGTCCTCTAGGCGGATATAAAATTGCTGCTTTGGCTTGCTGGATACTTACTTTTAAAGAAGCTTGAACCCCAACAAGACTTTCAAAACTCACTTCAGAGGAAACATCCACATGCACCGTTTCTTCTAATGGCTCATAAACGACCGGACGGCCGGAACGTTTGCCGATTTTCTTTTCTTTATAAAGCTCACTGAGATAACGGCTTGCATTGCTGCGATCGATTTGTAAGATTTTAGCGACGTCAACTGCGGTCAACCCTTGCTTATGCAGTTCGATCGTTTGAAAAATCTCTTCTTTTCGCGAATTCATTCGATAGCCTCCTCATTTTTTTACACACTAATAATAAACAACGTTAATGGTAACACAAAAAGACACTCAATGGCGTCTTTTTCCTTTGTCTTTTTGCTTTTTCGTCTTTTTCTTGGTCTTTTTAACAGGAGTGTGTAATTTTTCAGATGGTTTCTTGGAAATTTTCTGCACACTTACTATTTTCGTTTCTTTCTTGCTTTCCTTTTCGATAACAGGTGCTTCTGTGTGTAATTGTCCCCCATGCAGATAGACTTCCTTGAGTTCTATGGACAATTGATTCGCGATTTTTTTCAAATCCTTCAACGAATGGTCTTGAACGATCGTGACGACGGTTCCTTCTTTGCCCATTCGTCCAACACGTCCTGCCCGGTGCAGATAGGATTCTTTTTCTAACGGGACTTCCGTATTGATGACATAAGGCAAATCCACCACATCTAAGCCGCGAGAGGCGACATCGGTCGTCAATAATTCTACTAGTTTTCCTTGACGGAAGCTCTCCAGTGCGCCTTTTCGGGCAAGTTTGTTTTGGTCAGATGCTAATGATGCCACCGGCAAGCCGTGAAACAGCAGTTTTTCTTCTGCATTTCCCATTGCGCTTAATTCATTGAAGAAAACCAAGGCTTGAAAGCTTGGTAAATGAGCAAAGCGCCTTAAAGCATCCACGATTCGTCGTTGCGGATAATTCAAATAGTAGTGATGGATCACGCCTTTGCTCTGATCTTCTTGGGTAACATCAATGATCAGCGGCTCTTTTGTCACCAATGGTCGAATCTCATCAATCACTTCGTTAGCGGTTGCTGAAAAGAAACTACGCTGGATTTGTTTTGGCAATGTTTGATTGATCTTGGCAGCCAGTGTGAAGGCCCCTTCTTTCAATAATTGGTCAACCTCATCTAATACCAACGATTGCAACTGCTGGGTCTTGATTTTTTTTGCTTTGATCAATTCTAACACTCGGCCTGGGGTGCCAATCAAGACCTCGGGCTTGTCTTTCAGTCTTTCCACTTGGCGTTTTGTACTTGCGCCACCAATTAGCGGCAGAACGGTCAAACCAATGGCTTGGGCCCATTCCCGGGCCACTTCTGTGACTTGCATCGCTAATTCTTGTGAAGAAGTCAAAATCAGCAACTGATTGCCTTGCTTTGCCTCGACTTTTGTTAACAGTGGCAAGAGGTACGCCAAAGTTTTACCAGAACCGGTCGGTGAGACTCCAATGACAGACTCACCATCTTTTAAAGGGCCAAAGGTTTTCTCTTGTATCAAGGACGGTGCGTGATACCCTGCCGCCTGCCATTTTTCCTGCCAGATGTCTGGCAATTGTGTCAATTCAAATACTGTCATAAATGTTCCATTCCTTATTTTTTATCTGCATCAAAAATGATGCCTGCTTGTTTACGCATAAGAGCGATGGTTTCATTGACACTGCGAGCAAGTTCCACCCATTCCTCATACCGTTGTCCTTGTTGGGGATCATTTTTGTTTTCGATGATGTCTGCAAAGTCTTGTGCTTCTTCGATCATCGGGTTTTCTAAAGCACTTACTGCTAATGCCTGGGTTTGTTTTGTTTTTCGCTCATAAAATGCGGCTTCTTCGATGGCATTGACGGCATTTAGGTCTAATGTACCGTCTTCAAAATAGATTTCTGAACGCAACTCTGAATCAGCGATTTTTCCTGTTTGGATTGTGACATCAAAGTCAGCATAGCGCAACACTGCAGTCCCGATACCATCTACACCAGTCGGTAATTTACGGGCAAAATAATGAACATCTTGCGGTTTGCCAAACCAAGCGACCGCCGCATAAATCGGATAGACGCCCAAATCTGCTAAGGCACCGCCAGAAAAATGTGGAGAAAAAATATTTGGTTCCTCCCCAGCTAGTACAGCGTCATAACGAGACGAATATTTCATATAAGAAAAGTTCGCCCCAAGAATGGCACCGCGTGTCGGTAAGAATTCGGCTACAGTAGAAAAACTTGCTTCATGGATGTTGCGAGCTGCTTCAAAGAATAATACCTGTTGCTGATTTGCCAATTCGATGATCTCCGCCATTTCCTCAGGCGTTGAAAAGGCTGGCTTCTCCACAATGACATTTTTTCCTGCTAAAATACCTTGCTTGGCTTGTTCAAAGTGCAAACTATTCGGAGACGCGATGTAGACCGTGTCCATATGAGCTAAGCCAAAAAAAGTGTCCAGATCGGTCGCATACTCGATATCCCCATATTTTTCTCCAAAACGTTGTGCCGTTGCTAACTTTCTTGAGTATACGGCAACCAATTGATAGCGTTTGGTTTCGTGGGCTGCTTGTACAAATTGATCGGTGATCCAATTTGTGCCGATAATCCCTAAATGAATCATGTTTTTTCCTTCTTTCTTCTATAGATTAGGGTCGTCAAAGACGACATTCAAATCAAAAGGGATTGGTTCTTTGACCGTGATCATCCCTTGGTTTACTTGGCAATTATAGGCAAACACTTCGACACCCTTGCTTTGCGCTTCAGCGATTTTAGTGGCCAGATCCGGTTGCATCTGTCGATGGATCGTGGCGATTTGCACCGCTTCAAATTGGATCATAAACAAAACCGCCGCATAATAGCCAGCTTCTTTGGCATGGATCAATTCATTGACGTGTTTCAAGCCACGAATGGTTGGTGCATCTGGAAAAGCACCGACTTGCTTGTTTTCAAGGGTCATTCCCTTGATTTCTAAAAAGCCTTTTTCTTGTTCATCTGTTTCAAAATAAAGGTCGAATTTTGATGTCCCATAGACAACTTCCCTTCGCAAAAGCGCGATTCTCCCTTTGATATTTGGCAACTGGATCGTGCCATCCAAGAGGCCTTCATAGCCTAAACGATTCGGTACTTGACTATCGATGTTGATCCATTGGTCTTGTTTCTTGACTGAGATCAAGTCGTAATTGGTTTTGCGTTTCGGATTGTCCCAATATTGCAGGGTAACAAGCGCACCTTTGTGCAAGAGCTCTTTTCCTCGTCCGGTATTTTTTACATGGACGATTACTTCTTGACCGTCAACGAGACATCGGGCAATGAACCGGTTGTCTCGCACGAGAAACGTGGCTAAAAGGGTATTCGGATAATTCATTTTCTCACCTGCTCTTTTGAATCATAGCATATTTTGATAAAAACTTCTAAACTTCAAACTAAAGTACCATGCTTTTTTACCTTCTCATGGTATACTTATGGCAATTATTTTCTAGTGCGAAAAAGTGGACACCTGTCCACAAGGCACAACTTGATGAATCGTAAATGATAGGACGTGTATAAATGAAGAAAAGGTCTATTTTGATTGGTTTATCTCTTGCAACGGGCGTGGTCAGCTCCTTGCTGTTGCGAAAAGAAAAACAAAAAAATGAGAATCGCCAGAATTTCATTGGTAATTGGCGTTTTACTTCCAAGACAAAAGAAGATGTCACGATAGAAATAGCCAATGATTATTCGTTGACCATCGAAGGCAAGCCTTTGACTGCTTCCATCGTTGAATTGACTCCGATGCGGTTAGTTTTACTGGACACATTTGGCTATCATTTAGTTCTTGAACAAAAAGGCTCCGTCATTACTTTATATGATGAAGCAGAAGATTGCCACTATTCTTTGACAAAAATCATCTAAAATCGCTGAGAAAGACAAGTTCATGTTTTCTTCACATTTTCTTCGGTCAATTCTCAGACTTTTTATCAGCATTTCTTGGCAATCCATGCTATCATTAACTTAACAAGTGGTTGAACAAGGTGTTCCGTTGAGTGATGTTTGATCGTTCATAGATTAAGGTGTAGGTTCGATTCCTACCTTCCACATTTATTTTAAATAGAAAGAAGGGATTTTTATGTTAACGACCTTTATTTCACTCTTTTCCATCTTTGCTTTAGCTGCATTGTTAGCTGGGACATTCTTTTTAGCAAAATTGGCTATGCAACAAGAAACGAAGGCGGTGAAAGTTCCCGTCAGAGTCCAAAACCAAAACCCGAGAATCCATTCCAATCGTCGCTAAGTGAATCAGTTTGACCCTATGTCAATTCACAAAAACTTGCCTTCTATTTTATAGGAAGGTAAGTTTTTTTGTTAGCTATTATTTACAGTAACCAACCTTAGTCACGTAACGTCTCAGTTTGTCTACTGAGGGATCGGTCTTACGCAATTAAATGCTAAGTTTTCTCTTAGAGTATTGCAACGGTGGATACTCTTTGTTAAAATTTTTGCTTAGATACAACTTTAAAGGAGCTACTACATATATGCAGAAAATAACCAAGTTCGGGTATTCCATCGTTGCTGCTTTGGCAATCCTCTTTGCTGCTGCCGGCTTACCCGTCGTTTCGTATGCTGATGATACAGCTATGAGCGCCGAAGAGATCCAAGATTTTTCAGTCGATGCAAAAGCCGCTTACTCCATTGATTTTGACACAGGCAAAGTGTTGTATGATCAAGATGGTGAGACCGCCATGGGCATCGCCTCCATCACCAAGATCATCAGTCTCTACCTTGTAGCTGAGCAAGTAGAGCAAGGAACCATCGCTTGGGATGATCCTGTCCCTATTTCAGATTATGCCGCGAATCTCAGCGTGTCGCCAAACTTATCGAATGTCCCTTTGCATCAAGACGTTACCTATACAGTAAAAGATTTGTATGATGCCAGTTATATCCAATCTGCAAATGCTGCAATCGTAGCGCTCGCGGAGCTGATTGCTGGGTCTGAAAGTGCCTTTGTTGATCAAATGCAAGAAAAAGTGCAATCATGGGGCATTACCGATGCAAAGATCGTTAATGCTTCTGGCTTGAACAATACTTATTTAGGGGACAATATCTATCCCGGGTCAACTTCCACTGACGAAAACGAACTATCCGCAAAAGATGTCGCCCTGATTGCTCGCCATTTGCTGCAAGACTTTCCAGACGTTTTAGAAGTAACAAGTCTTTCCACCAAACAATTTGGCGAAGGTTCCTATTCGCCTGTCGAGATGGTCAATTGGAACTGGATGCTTCCAGGTTTTACGAATACTAAAGATGGTGTTGACGGTCTTAAGACTGGTACGACAGATATGGCAGGCGCCTGCTTTGTCGGAACCGCCGTCAAGGATGGTCAACGAATTATCACCGTCGTGCTAAACGTTAATGGTCATGCGGAAAATCCAAGCGTACGTTTTATCGAAACAGGTCGGTTGATGGACTACTCCTTCGATGCTTGGGAACAAGTAGAAATTCTACCAGAAAATGCACAGTTAGAAGATACACAGACGGTGGCAGTCAAAGATGGGAAAGAATTGAGTGTTCCCGTTGCCTTAAATCAAGGTTTGACCTTATGGGTACGTGGAGATATGGATGCAACAGCCTTTGAAACAACCATTGACTTTAATGAGCATTATCGTGATTCTGCCCTGCAAGCGCCATTGACTGAGGGCACAGAAGTCGGTACTGTAAGTGCTTCGATTCCAGCTGATACGCTTGGTTATATTGATGCTTCTGATCATGACGAAACTGCAGGATTGGTCACAACACAAACGGTAGAAAAAGCCAACATCTTTGTTCGTGCTTGGCGCGGTGTGTCTACCTTTTTCGAGAATCTTTTTTAATCCAAACCAAAGAAAAAATCTGTCCTGAGCAAAGATTGCTTCTCGGACAGATTTTTTTTATTCTACCGTTTCCACCGTTGCTGCTGCCAAAGGCTCAACAGGGAAAAACAATTCAACTTCCCCTTCTTTAAAATGAGGAAGATATCTTTCTTGGATCGCTGCTGACAAGTGGACGTTATTTTCTGGTAAAACTTCCATCAACATTTTTTCAGTCATCATGGTCAAGTTTTTTTCATCCGTTTTTACAACGAGATAGGTCATTGCGGGCATTTCCCAACGGACCCAACCGACTGGAGGAAAATTTTCTGTATGGACTTGAACGCCTGCCAAATAACGGCCGGTTTCTTGCCAAGGCTCTAACCAATTAGTGCCATCACTCATTAAGCCCCAAAATTCCAGTTCTTCTGCCTTTTGATCGCTCACTAGAAATTCGATCTCTTCAAAATCCTTTGTTGCAAGTTCCCATAGCGCTGGTACCCAAGAAGCTCCTTCTTCCGCTAATCCCTTGCCTTCTTTTCCGATCACATAAAAAGCGGGCCGTTCAACACGAATCACTTCACCTAATTGCATGTTCCTTCCTCCTTCTTTTCTTCATTTTAGCGAATTGCAAGAAATTCAGCAACTTTGACCTTAGCAACAAGCAATTTTTGTCATTTTTCGGTATACTAGGTGTATCGTTAAAGGAGTGAAAAACATGGATTTTACGCAATTGCTGATTTTTGCCATCAGCTATTTGACGGGTGTGATCGTCGTTCAAAAGTGGCGCAAGAGTAAAGATGAGCCAGATATTTTCTTTTTTGAGTGCTGTTGGACGATTTTAGCCCTGCTGATTTATTTAGCCGTCTCAGAATTACGGACAGGCAGTTTCTTTATTCTAATACCAGTCGCCTTCGCCGGCCTTTTTTTATTTTCTTATCGGCGCAACAAGCACCGACTCGTAAATGGCTTGCTCTTTAATTTGTTTGTCTTAGCATTTGGTGGCTACCTAGTCATTAATCTATACCGAACACAAGATATTCTTGTAGGTGGTCTATTGGCTGTTTTGCTAGCGATCTTCTTTGCTGTATTATTATTCGGCTTAGCCATTCTCGTGGTCTTTCTTTACTGGAATTCCATTATTGTTTTACGAAGAGAGTCGCGATCAATCGCCAATCTATTGACCCTGATCTTAGCAGTGGTTTTGACCGTTTTATTATTTTCAGATACCCTTTTGCACTTTTTCCCAGATTGGATCCGAACCTTATTCGGCGTTGTTCCCCTAAGTCTGATGTATCTATTTGTGGTCTTTTTGAACTTTTTATCGATTTCAGTCATTTATCAGTTCAATCATCCTCGTTACAATCAAGATTTTATCATCGTCTTAGGAGCAGGTCTTTTGAATGGCACCACGGTCTCCCCTTTATTGGCCAAGCGTATCAATAAAGCAATCTCGTTCTACGAAGCGCAATTTAAAGCGAAAAAAACCGCTCCTCGGTTACTGATGTCAGGCGGCCAAGGAAGCGATGAAAAGCTGCCAGAAGCTGTCGCGATGAAAGAATATGCAGTTGCGCAAGGAGTGCCCGAAGGAGAGATTTTAGTAGAAACAAATTCCACGACTACTTATGAAAACATGAAGTTTTCGAAAGAAATCATGGATTCCTTAAAGCCAAATGGCTACAAAGTTATTTTTTCCTCCAACAATTACCATATTTTTCGTGCCGGTCTCTATGCAGATCAAGCACAACTTAAAGCGGATGGTATCGGAGCACCCACCGCCTTTTACTATTTACCAAATGCCTTCTTACGAGAATTCGTAGCGATCCTTTTTATGCACAAAAGACGACACTTAATGGTATTGATCACCTTACTGATCCTTTATGTAGGCGCAGCGATCCTCCAACTTATTTTTGGCTAAGCAAACAAAAAAAGTTCTTTGAACCGGCTGGTTCGAAGAACTTTTTTCTTATTGAATCGTACGATGTTTCTTCCAGAAACGTTGTTGCCATTTTTCTTTCATACTTTCTGTAAGTGGTTCTGATGCTTCTTTGATCGCACAATATTTGTCAACCATTGTGACAATATAGCTTTCTTTATAACGTGGCGGCGCAATCGTTGCTCCCCACATATGTTTCAAGATGATATCTTTTTCTAGATCACTTAGTTCAGTGATTTTTTCAGCATTTTTTACTGCAATTCGTGGATGCATATACGCATGGGTACCTTCATCAAACTTTGTGGTACGCCAGTCATAGTAGAATAAATCATGAAGGAGTCCTGCACGAGCTGTTGCACGAGCATCGCCGCCCCATTTCTTGGCCAATTTGTAACTATAATAAGAGACGCTGATCGAATGTTCCAAACGTGTGGAGTTCATATGCTGCACAAAGTTGGCTAATTTTTTTACAGCTTCTGTTTCTAACAGGTCAGCCACGTAAGACATATATTCGCTATCTTCTTGCCATTTTTCTGTCATAAATTTTTGTCTGCCACCTTTTTTTGATCTGCTTGATTGTTACAAGACAAAGTATAGCACCTATTCATCGAAGATTCTAGGTGAGGTGCAATAGATTCAAATAGTTTAACAGTTCCTTAAAAATCTAACTGACAGAAAAATACATCAAAATTCCGGCTGCAATGGCGACGTTCAATGATTCCGCCTGACCATAGATGGGAATATACACATTTTTGTCAGTCAAAGCCAACAGTTCTGGGTGAACCCCTTGTCCCTCGTTACCTAAAATGAAGGCAGCTGTTTGTTCTTTAGGAATCTCGGTATAAGGAACGGCTTCTTTATTTAATTCGGTGCCATAAATCGTCACGCCAGCTGAGCGTAGCTGCTTTAGAAATGGCGGGATCGCTCCTTCTAAAATCGGTAAATGATAGTTGCTTCCTTGCATGCTGCGCAAGACTTTTGTGCTGTAAAGATCTGCTGTTCCTTCGCCGAGAAACACCCCGCTAAATCCAGCAGCATCCGCTGTTCGAATCATGGTACCAACGTTCCCGGGATCTTGCACATTATCTAAAATCAACCAATTACCCGTCAGTGTCTGTAAGTTTTGCTCTTGCTTTTCCACCACGGCAAAAATTCCTTGTGGTGTTGGTAAATCAGAAAGCATCGCTGCGATCTCCTCTGTGATCAAATAGCTTTCTTCCTGATAATCATCGAGCTGCCCGTTGGCTTCACTTAACCCTCGCGGTGTCACCAACAACGCTTTGATAGGTACTTTGGCCTGCAGCGCTTCTTGCACTAAATGCCAGCCATCGATCAAATACGTATTGGTCTGTGTACGGTGTTTTTTTTGTGTTAGTTTTTTGATTTCCTTGATAAAGGTATTTTTTTTCGATTGAATTTCTTTCATGTGGTCACCTCGATTTATTATAGCATGAGTCAATCGATCTAACTTGTTCTTTTACTGAAAAAACGCTATCATTATAAGCAGAGGAGGGATTGTCCATGAAGAAACTACGAATCCATGTTCAAGGGCGTGTCCAAGGTGTCGGCTTTCGTTATACCACGAAAATGCTTGCCGATCAATTAGGGGTCACAGGATCTGTAAAAAATGAGGCAGATGGTTCTGTTTCGATTGAAGCGATGGGAGATGAAAAAATCATCGATGCCTTTGTTGCCGGAGTGAAAGATTCTCCTTCTCCCGCTGGAAAAGTGAACCAAATCGACATCCAACCAGACGATACCATTAAAGAACGTACTAGCTTTGATGTAGTCTATTATTGATAATTGAATGTTTTCTAAGTCGAAAGATTGATTTTTCAATGAATTTCTCTTTGTACATTGAAATAGTCGGTCTTTTTTAGTATAGTTATTTTTGTCTAAATTTATTGTGAAGAGGAAGAATAGAATGTCTAAAATGAATAAATGGCTGCTTTCATCAGGATTATTTGGCCTGTTATTAGCATTATCAGGCTGTGTCAGTACCAATGCTGATGGTACGCCGAAAGAAACAGGAATGATTTATCGCTTTTTGGTGAAACCTTTAGGTGATATGATCACGATGCTCGTTGAAAACTTCAACTGGTCTTACGGCTGGGCGATCATCGCCGTAACGATCGTTGTCCGCGTCATTATCTTACCATTAGGGATCCATCAGTCTCGAAAAACGATGATTCAAAGTGAAAAAATGCAGTTTCTGAAACCTCAAGTGGATATTGCGCAAGCCAATTTGAAGAAAGCAACCACTCGGGAAGAACAAATGCAAGCGCAAGCGGAGATGCAAAAAATCTATTCTGAAAACAACGTCAGTATGTTTGGCGGTATCGGTTGTTTGCCTTTACTGATTCAGATGCCGATCTTCTCTGCCCTCTACTTCACCGCCCGTTACACACAAGGAATCCAAAACTCTGAGTTCTTTGGCGTATCATTAGGTGACCCCAGCATCCTCTTTGTGGCGATTGCTGGTATTTCCTACCTGGCACAAGGATACATCTCAACCATTGGGATTCCGGAAGAACAGAAAAAAACGATGAAAACCATGTTGATCGTTTCTCCATTGATGATCGTTTTCATGTCAATGAGTGCACCAGCTGGTGTGACGCTTTATTGGGTAGTCGGTGGGGTCTTCAGTTGTATCCAAACATTTATCACGAATGTCATCATGAAACCAAAAATTCGTGCCCAAGTCGAAGCAGAAATGAAAGCCAATCCGCCAAAAACGGTGGTTACGCCTCGCAAAGATGTAACTCCTGAAAAAACAGAAGCTGTCAAAAAAGCGTTGAACACGACAAAGCCTAATGGAAAAGGTCGTAACGCAGGCAAGCAGCAACGTTAGTAATTCTTGACCAAATTGCTCAATGAGTGGTTTGGTTTTTTGTTGTTTTCAAATGGGAATCAGTTGCTTCTTCTTCTGCCTTTCGCTATAGTAAATGAGAGGTGAGCACATGTTTCAAGCATATATCAATATTTTTGTCATTTTCAGTCTCATGTTTATCGGTTATTGGTTGTCTTACAAACAATGGTTTTCTAATCGAACCGCCGATACGTTTTCAAAATTGGTATTAAATGTCTCATTACCAGCCAATATGTTTTTAACGATTATTAAAAATTTTACGAAAGATGAATTTCTTTCATTGGTTTCGGGGATGATCATCCCATTACTTTCCATGATGATCACTTACTTCGCTGGTTATTTATGGCGACGTTTCGCGCAAATTGAAGCCAAACACCAAGGCGCATTTTCCGCCATGTTTACCTTTTCCAATACGATCTTCATCGGCTTACCGATCAATTTAGCTATTTTTGGTGAAAAAGCCGTTCCTTATGTGTTGTTGTACTATATTGTAAATACGACATTATTTTGGACCATCGGTATTTTTGAGTTAGCAAAAGACAATCCTGATTTTGGTGAAGCCCGGATTTCCTTTCATCCATTGGTCATGCTAAAAAAGATTTTTTCACCAGCCTTGATTGGTTTCATCATCGGTTTAATCTGGATGCTATTCACCTTACCGCTGCCCTCATTTGTTGATGGCCTTGGAAGCTATCTAGCAGATTTGACGACACCCTTATCAATGTTTATTATCGGAATCATCGTCTACTTTGGGGGACTCAAAAATTTGCGAATGACGAAAGACATTGTCGGTGTTTTGTTTGGTCGTTTCGTTCTTTCGCCCCTCGTTGTGTGGCTGTTAAGCAGAATCATCCCTGTTCCTGAATTGATGCTTTCTGTGTTTATTATTCAAGCCTCTATGCCCGTCCAAAACTCTGTCCCGATCCTTGTACGAAACTACCAAGGGGATGAAGAATTTGCAACTTCATGTCTAGGCTATTCCGTCTTACTGTACATGGTGTATTTGCCTGTTTTGCTTTTTTTCTTTTTTTAGCTATTTAACGAACTTTGTCGAAAAATACTCGTTACCAAAGGCATTCGCTTCTTTCGGTAACGAGTATTTTTCTCCTCTTTGTATGGTAAAGGTTCGATTGATTCGCTACCAAGGCTGGGCCCCTATGATTTCCCACAATAGACCACGATCTTTCTGATTTTCGTCAGATTGTGGCTGCTTAGATCGATTTCACAAACAAGACAAAAAAGCACATCATGCAGAAACTAGCTATACTAGCCATTATGATGATGTGCTTATTTTTTATCTTAAGTGAACAGCCGGTGGTTTACAACATATCAAACAACGACAACTGATTTTCATCAGGTAAATCTTTTAGAACACCGTTATCCGTCATGTATTCAATCAAAGTCTTAGAAACTTTCCCGCGATTGGCGAGATCTTCTTTCGATAAGAAAGGACCATTTTTCCGTGCTTCCACGATTTGTTTCGCTACGTTTAGTCCCAAACTCGGCACTGCTCGAAATGGTGCGATCAATTTTTTTCCGTCGATCACGAAGTTTTCCGCATCCGATTTATACAGATCGATCATCCCAAATTCATAACCGCGCTCTAACATTTCATTGGCTAACTCCAGAACGGTTAACAGATTCTTTTCTTTCGTTGACGCATCCAATCCTTTGTCAGTGATTTCTTGCATCCGTTCTTTTACGGCGTCTTTTCCTTTTGACATGGCAATCAAATCAAAATCATCCGCCCGGACAGAGAAATAAGCACAGTAATAGAGAATTGGGAAGTACACTTTAAAGTAAGCCACCCGCAACGCCATCAAAACATACGCCGCCGCATGGGCTTTCGGGAACATATACTTGATCTTCGAACAAGAATCGATATACCATTCAGGGACATTGTTCTCCCGCATCGCTTGCAAGTAAGTGTCCCGCAAGTCGTCAGGGATCTTGTTCCATTGCCCTTTACGAACCGTCTCCATGATTTTAAAGGCCATCCCGTCATCTAAGCCAGCATGGATCAAGTACACCATGATATCATCCCGACAGCCGATTACTTCTGCTAGACTGGCATCTCCGCGACGAATCAGTTCTTCGGCATTGCCCAACCATACATCGGTACCATGGGAAAGACCAGAGATCTGCAAAAGCTCTGCAAACGTCGATGGATGGGTTTGATCCAACATCCCCCGCACAAATCGGGTCCCAAATTCTGGGATGCCTAATGTACCTGTTTTGGAGTAGATCTGCTCTTCAGTCACACCTAGCACGTCCGTACCACCAAAAATACGCATCACTTCCGGATCATCCGTGGGGATCGTTTTAGGATCGATTCCTGATAAATCCTGCAGCATCCGAATCACCGTTGGGTCATCGTGTCCCAGGATATCCAGTTTTAAAATATTGTCATGAATGGAATGGAAATCAAAGTGGGTCGTTTTCCATTCTGAATTTTGATCATCTGCTGGGTATTGAATCGGCGTGAAATCATAGACATCCATATAGTCTGGAATAACGATGATTCCCCCCGGATGCTGACCAGTTGTCCGTTTGACGCCAGTTGCACCCTTAGCCAATCGATCGACTTCAGCTGCTCGATAATGGAGATTATGATCGCGCTCAAAGCCTTTTACGAAACCGAAGGCTGTTTTATCGGCTACTGTACCGATTGTTCCGGCACGATAGACATATTCTTCGCCGAAGAGCACTTTCGTATAGTTATGGGCCTCTGGCTGATATTCCCCAGAGAAGTTCAAATCGATATCGGGGACTTTATCGCCATGGAAACCAAGGAAGGTTTCAAAAGGAATATCATGGCCATCTTTGTTCAGACGTGTGCCGCATTTTGGACATTTTTTCTCTGGCATATCATAACCAGAACCATACGAGCCGTCTTCGTAAAACTCAGAATACTGGCAATCGGGACAATAATAATGAGGGGCTAATGGATTGACCTCAGTGATCCCAGTCATCGTTGCTACGAAACTAGAACCGACTGATCCCCGTGACCCTACTAAGTAGCCGTCTTGATTGCTTTTATGAACCAGTTTTTGTGAGATCAAATAGATCACGGAAAACCCATTCCCAATGATCGAATCAAGCTCTTTTTTCAAACGTTTTTCCACAATTTCTGGTAATGGATCACCGTATAGCTCTTTGGCACGGTTGTAACTCAAGTCGGTGATCTCTTGTTCAGATCCGGGAATCTTTGGTGTATACAGATCATCTTTTACCGGAATGACTTTTTCACAGAGATCAGCGATTTTATTTGGGTTCGTCACCACAATTTCTTTCGCTACTTCCGGACCTAAAAACTGAAAGGCGGTCAGCATCTCATCGGTTGTTCGGAAGTGTACATCCGGTAAACTATGTCGATTCAAGGGATTGGCGCCCCCCATCGAATTGATCAAGACCTTACGATAAATGGCATCTTCTTCGTTCAGGTAGTGGGCATTCCCAGTAGCAACAACGATTTTCCCTAACTCCTCACCCATTTGGATCAAATTCCGAATAATGTCTTCTAGGTCTTTTTCGCTTTTCACGAGCTCCGTTTCTAGGAGATGGGCATAAACTGCTTTGGGCATGACTTCGATATAGTCATAAAACTTAGCAAGTTCCCGCGCTGCATCAACCCCTTTTTGCATCATTGCGACAAAGACTTCCCCTTTATCACAAGCGGTTCCGACTAACAATCCTTCCCGCAATTTCACCAATTCTGAGCGCGGGATCCGCGGGACTTTATCATGGAAGTACTTCACATTCGACATCGAGATCAGCTTGAATAAATTCTTCAATCCCGCCTGTGTTCGGGCTAAGATCGTGGCATGAAAAGGCCGAGCTGCTTTATAGGAGTTCTCGCCCCCAACGTGTCGGTTCAAATCTTCGTGCAGCAGCATGTCATGTTTTTCCATCGCTTCTTTGACAAAGATCCACGCTAAATGACCGGTTGCCTCGGCATCGTAGATCGCTCGGTGATGTTGCTCCAAACTAACGCCGAATTTTTTGGAAAGGACACCTAAACCGAATCGCTTAAACTCTGGATACAAATAACGAGCGAGTTCCAATGTATCAATGACGGGATTTTCTGCTTCTGGAATACCGTATTTTCGATAACTTGTATTTAAGAAGCCCATATCAAATGACGCATTGTGGGCAACTAGAATGGCTCCTTCAGAAAACTCACGGAACAAACGTAAGACTTCTTCTTCCGATTTTGACCCCCGAACCATTTCATCGGTGATCCCCGTCAATTCTACGGTCGTTCGTGATAAAGGATGGCCAGGATCGATGAATTCATCAAAGGAGCCTTCCACGTTGCCTTTATGCATCCGCACAGCGGCCAATTCAATGATGGTGTCGTACACTGCAGACAATCCGGTGGTCTCCACGTCAAACACGATATAAGTGGCATCAGTCAGTGGGACAGGCTTCGGATTATAGGCAACCGCTACCCCGTCATCCACGATATTGGCTTCCACACCGTAAAGAATTTTTACCCCGGCTTTTTCTCCGGCGTGATGGGCATCAGGAAACCCTTGTGCGCCGCCATGATCGGTGATCGCAATCGCCTTATGGCCCCACTTGCCAGCTTGAGCGACAAAGTCTGCCACATTGTTGGTTGCATCCATCGTACTCATATTGGAATGCAGGTGAAGTTCGACCCGTTTTTCGCCTTCAGGTGCATAATCTTTGCGGGCCTCGTGTTTGACTTCCAGCAAATCTTGCGCATTCATAACGAGATCTCGCATAAAAGTATCTTCTTGAACACTACCACGCACTTTGACCCAACTACCTTTAGCAATGGCATCAAAGACTTGTTCATCTTTTTCATTATTGGAGAATTTTTTCACACTAAACGACGACGTATAGTCGGTGATTTTCAAAATCAAAATCTTCCGTTTTGAACGCAATTCTCGAACTTCTTTATCAAAGACATACCCTTGGATCGTAACTCTGCGTTCTTCCTCAATGATATTGATCATCGGTGTCACAGGTTCATCGGCAGGAATATTACGTCCCAAGGCAATTGGTCCGTCAAATTCGACTGTTTTGACTTCTTTTTTGCGTTGCTCGTGGGCCATTAAGTTCTCAGCGGCTTGCAATTGGAAGGCTGCCGTTTGTTCTTCTTTTCGTGCTTCAAGTTCTTTCAAGGCTGCCTCAGCCTGTTCTTTGTCTAGCTGCGGCAAGATCCGAAATTTTTGAAACCCGAAAGTCCCATAATTTTCCTCAATGATCGGTAAGTACTGTTGCTGCAAAATCGTGATGACCGCATCATTGTTGACGGGTAAAATCACTTTGTTCTCTTGAATCATAGGCATTTGATTTTTAATCACTTGATGAACTAACGGCCGATCACAATTTTGATTGGCTAACGCTAATGGCCAGTATTCTTGAATGAACTGCTCATCGAAGGAACCATCTTGAGCTTCAATGACAATGCGAACTTCCGCGATCTCTTTAAACGCTAGTTCAATGTGTTGTTTAAAGGATTGATACACCATCACCGGTAATAAACGTTCAAATTGGAAATAAAACGTCCACGCTTTTGATTGTCGATGCACGGTTACTTGTCTGATTTGGGCAGTCTGCATCAACGGATGCTGCCGAAGATTTGGGGCAGCTGCAATTTGGTCTAATAATATCTCAAAGGTCTCTCTTTCTTTTGACAATTGAAGATCCTCCTTTTCTCAGTACTCACTAGTATACCTCTTTTTGTCTTCACTTTCATTAAAAAATCGAGAAAGGATTTCCTCTCTCGATCTACCATTTGTTCCGATTTATTCTTGGTTGGCTAATAAAATCGTCAAGGTCGAAGCGACTTCTTCTTTCCTCACTTCAACGGTTGCGCCAGTATGCTTGATTTTGATCTCCACGATGCCTTCTACGGCTTTTTTACCGATGGTCAAGCGAATCGGACAACCAATCAAATCGGCATCTGCAAATTTGACCCCTGCACGTTCATTGCGGTCATCCACCAATACTTGATAGCCGACTTGGTTCATCATTTCTTCTACTTCTTCACTTAAGGCATTTTGATAGCTATCTTCAATCGACGTTTGGATGATATGCACATCAAATGGGGCAATTTCTTGGGGCCAATCGATCCCAAACTCATTGCCGTATTGTTCGACGATTGTTGAAAGCAGCCGAGAAACGCCCAGACCATAACAGCCCATGATGATTGGTTGTTCATCGCCATTTTCATCGACAACCGTCGCTTCTTGGGCCTCGCTGTACTTGGTTCCTAACTTGAAGATATGCCCAACTTCGATTCCTCGCGTAAAGGTTAAGGTTCCTTTTCCATCTGGGGAAGGATCGCCTTCTTGAACCAAGCGAAAATCGGCAAAGGCTAGTGGTTGAAAATCACGGCCTACATTTGCATTGAGAAAATAGCTCTGTTTTTCTGCCGCTGGGACGATCAGATTCGCCATATCTTGGACATGCTGATCCGCATACAATTGGATCGAATCAGCAAGCTCAATGGGGCTGCGAAGTTGTGTGTCACTGGTCAGATAGGACTCGGCTTCTTCAGCAGTCAGGACCTTCACTTGATCAGCCGCTAAAAAATGCTTGATTTTTGTTTCATTGAGACTGTGATCACCTCGAAGCAATACCATAATGACTTGCTCGTCAACGAGCAGCAAAAATACTTGAACGATTTTTTGCAAATCCGTATCGTGTGTTTTCGCCAGTTCCTCTAACGATAATGATTCTTTATGAACGACTTTTTGTAACTCTAAGTAGGTCTCATGAGATTTTTTAGCGATATACTGACTAGTTGCTAGTTTCCAATTGGCGACATAGTCGCTTTCAGTCGAATAACAGATCAGCTCTTCGCCGATTCCAGACAATGCCAAAAACTCTTTTGAATCTCGGCCACCCATCAAGCCATTATCCCCGACCACTGCCCGATACTCGATCCCACAGCGTTTCAATATGGCATGGTAAGCCATTTCGTAGCGATTATAGGTTTGATCTAAGCTGGCTTCATCGGCGTGAAAAGAATAGCCATCTTGCATGATAAATTCACGGCTGCGAATCAATCCAAAACGCGGCCGCTGTTCGTCCCGATATTTCGTTTGGATCTGATATAAGCTCAAAGGCAGCCGCTTATAAGACGTGATCTCGTTTTTGATCAATGTCGTGAACGGCTCTTCGTGAGTGGGCCCTAAAACGATCTCTCGTTCGTTTCGATCCGTCAACCGATACAAAGACTCACCATACAATGAGGCCCGTCCAGACTCCTTCCATGGTTCATACGGAAGCAAAGAAGGCATCGCCATCTCCACAGCATCGATTTCTGCCAGCTCCTCACGAATGACCCGTTTGATCTTTTCTAACACCCTTTGAGCTAATGGCAAGTAGACATAGATGCCTGCCGCCACTTGTCGAATATACCCTGCCCTAACTAACAGTTGATGACTTAACGTCTCCGCATCGCTGGGGGTTTCCCTCAATGTCGGAATCAAACATTTTGACTGTTTCATTTTTTTCTCCTTTGCTACAAAAAATCATGTTCACCCGATCAACAATTGATTTGCTTGTGCGTCTTATTTTTAAAAGAAGAAACGTTGGATATCATTCCAGGTAACGAGAACCATCAGCAGCATCAAAAACCCAAACCCAATCAGGGTAATGATGCCTTCTTTTTCTTGACTGATTGGCTTGCCTCGCACACCTTCTAAAATATTTAAAACCAGTTTCCCACCATCTAATCCAGGAATCGGCAATAAATTAAAGATCCCCAAATTGATGGAAATCATCGCCATCATGGCGATCACCGTTGTGACACCTTGCGATGCGGCTTGAGAAGACAGTTGGAAAATCGCTACCGGTCCGCCCAATTTATTGATATCTGGTTGGGCGATCAAGTTGCCGACTGCTCTAAAAATAACCAGCGAATTGTCAATGGTCGTTTGTAAGCCACCCAGTAAGATGTCTCCGATCCCAGTTTTTAACGAAGCCGTGATCCCTAAGAAACCGATCGTGGTCTCCCCTGATTCTTGACTCGCAGGAGTTGCTGTCAAATCAAGTGTTTCCGCTCCTCGTTTGACTTCTAGAGTAATCTGAGTAGCTGGGTACTTTTGGATCTCTGTCGTCAATTCTGACCAGTTGGAAACATCGACGCCTTCAACTGCTAGGATTTCGTCGCCATTTTGCAGCCCGGCTTCAGCAGCCGGGGTTCCTGCTTCGATTCCTGTCACGACGGTTGCATCTTGATTCGCGACACCACCTTGCGCAAACACCAACCCAGTGAATAAAACCAAGGATAAAATAAAGTTATTCATCGGTCCTGCAAAATTCGTCAGCATTCGTTGCCACAGCTTTGCAGACTGGAATTGAACGTCTTTTGGTGCGATCCGAACTTCAACGCCATCTTCATGAATGATCGTTGCGTCATGATCCACAGCGTACGTAACCGCTTCTTGTTCATTGCCGTTGATGAAGCCAGTGATCGTCAACTTCTCCTCCAAGTCAAAGTCGGTCACTTCCATGGGGATCGCTTGCGGCAATTGGATCTTTTTGCTTGTATTGATTTTGATGACTCTGCCAGTTGCATCTTGAACCAAGGAGACTGGCATGCCAGGCGTTAATTCAGTCTCATCTTCGCCCCAGCCTGCCATTTGGACATACCCGCCTAATGGCAGCATCCGAATCGTGTAGGTCGTCCCATCTTTCGCTTGATGCGCGAACAATTTAGGCCCCATACCGATGGCAAACTCTCTTACTAAAATACCTGCCCGTTTTGCAAAGAAGTAGTGTCCAAATTCGTGAATCACTACCACCACGGAAAAGATAATGATAAATACAAGTATCGTTTTCATGCTCGTTCCTCTCTTTCACAGCATCCCTCTCATTCAGGGCAGCCTTTCCTTATTTTATCACACCGGTTCCCGTTGAGGAACTCACATTCCCGTTGTAACAAGAATTTAAAAAAAGAAGCGCAAGCCAAGCCTGCACTTCTTAAAAATTTTCTAAAAGACACCGAATAAATACATGATTGGAAACACAAACAACATGCTGTCGAAGCGATCTAAGATTCCTCCGTGACCTGGCAGGATATTCCCTGAATCCTTCACGCCATAGTGACGTTTGATCGCGGATTCCACTAAATCACCAAATTGCCCAGCGATCGAAAAGAGGACCGTCAATAAAATCATGATGGCACTACCGTGTCCAAAATAATCTTTCCCAGGAAATGCTAATAGATACAAACCAGCTACGACCACCGCAGCAGCAATCCCGCCTAGGGCCCCTTCGATGGTTTTATTAGGAGAAATCTCCGGCCATAATTTTCGTTGGCCGTAACGCCGTCCCACCATGTAAGCCCCAATATCCGTTGCCCACACGATAAACAGCCCGAAAACTAAAACAACTAATCCATCCGTTGCTGACCGTGCCGTCAAGAAACGTTCAAACCCGACACCGGTATATAAGCTAACGATCACCGGAAACCCAGCTTCATCGATGGTATACGTATTTTTCGAAATAACCGCGATCCCTAGTAACAAAAGAACGATCAGATAGTACAAGGCACTTTTATCTGTCCCCTCTGGCAAAAAGAAAAACCAGCGTTCTTGAGGCAAAACTAAGATCACCGCTCCGAGGATTGAAAGAATTCCTTCAAAACTGAAAATAGCTAGTCCTTTCATCCGAAATAATTCATAAACACCAATTCCTGCCATTGCTGCTGCCAGCAATTCGACGGCAATACCGCCAACATAAATAATTGGCAGGAAAAAGGCTAATGCGACGACCGCAGTGATTACACGTTGTCTCACTCTTCTTCCTCCTCTGTTTTCAAACCGCCAAAACGCCGGTTTCGTTGTTGAAAGCTCCCAATCGCGTCCTCTAATAACGCAGCATCGAAATCAGGCCAGAGCGCCTTCGTAAAGAATAACTCGCTGTATGCAATCTGCCATAACAAGAAATTACTGACACGTTCCTCACCACTCGTTCGAATCACCAATTCAGGATCCCGCAAAGGGCTTGGTAAAAAACCAGTCATCAAATGCGTCCCCAGCATGTCTTCCGTGAGCTCTGGTAGGGCTTCGCCGGAAGCCGAGAGTTCTTCATAAAGCGCTTGGACAGCTGTCAAAATTTCTGCGCGGCTGCCATAATTCAAAGCAAAATTCAAGATCATTCCCGTATTGTCTTTGGTTTGGTCGATCGCTCGCTTGACCGCTTCTTGCGTGTGTAGGGGTAAAGAATCCGTGAACCCCATCACTTTGACTTGAACATTTTCTTTGATTAGCTCAGGAACAAAGGTGTCGAAAAAGTCGACTGGTAGTTGCATCAAAAAGTCTACTTCCTCGTTCGGCCGTTTCCAATTCTCTGTAGAAAATGCATAAAGCGTCAATACCTTCACACCTAAGTGTGAAGCGTGTTTCGTGATTTTCTTTACCGTCTCCATGCCTTCTTTGTGGCCAGCTACTCTTGGCAAGCGCCGATTTTGCGCCCATCTGCCGTTACCATCCATAATGATCGCGATGTGTTGGGGAATCGGCAGTGATGGATCAAATTCATGTTCAGCCGCTTCTTTGATATATTTGTCTTTTTGTGGAAAAAAACGCAGCATCGTATTCGCTCCTCTTCCAATTCTTGAAATTCATCTTTTACATTATAACAATAATCAGATTTCTTGCCTATGAAAACCAAGAAAAGATTTCCATATTAAGAAAAAACAAAAAAACAGCTGTCATATTCAAGTACATGAGCTAGTTTCGCCCATAAAAAAAGAGCCGCTGAAGCGACTCTTCGTCATTCCTTTTAAACTTCAAGTAATTCTTGTTCTTTTTCAGCTGCGATGGCATCGATTTCTTTGATGCTGTTATCTGTAGCAGTCTGCACTTCTTTTTCAGATTCCCGCAAATCATCTTCTGTGATGTCGCCAGCTTTTTCTTGTTTCTTGTAAGCTTCCATGGCATCCCGACGAATGTTACGGACGGCGATTTTCGCATTTTCAGCTTCTTTTTTCACGTCTTTTGCTAATTCTTTACGGCGTTCTTCCGTTAATTGAGGAATCACCAAACGAATCACTGTTCCGTCATTGGCAGGCGTGATACCA
Source organism: Enterococcus sp. AZ188 (assembly GCF_050544075.1). NCBI lineage: Bacteria > Bacillati > Bacillota > Bacilli > Lactobacillales > Enterococcaceae > Enterococcus > Enterococcus sp. AZ188. The sequence continues at coordinate 1,163,111 of NZ_CP172943.1, read as the reverse complement.
ATATCACTTTGCATGATGGCTTTTTCAACTTCTTGGATCATTGTTTTGTCAAAAGGTGTGATCATCAAAATTCTTGCTTCTGGAATCGTAATTGAAGCCATTTGGTTCAAGGGTGTTGGTACACCATAGTAAGTAACCATTACGCGGTCTAAGATGCTCGCGTTCGCGCGGCCAGCACGGATTTGTCCTAGTTCCCGCTGCAAGTTTTCTGCTGCTTTTTTCATTTTGTCTTTTGCTTCTGTTAAAATTTTGTCAGCCATGTTATTTCCCCCTTACTGTCGTTCCAATATGTTCACCTAAAATGGCGCGGCGAATGTTTCCATGCTCATTCAAGTTGAATACGACTAATGGAATATCGTTGTCCATACTTAATGAACTTGCGGTTGAATCCATTACTTGCAATCCTTTGGAAATGACTTCTAAATGAGTCAATTCTTCAAATTTCACAGCACTTTGATCCGTTTTAGGATCTGCTGAGTAGACGCCATCAACATTGTTTTTTGCCATCAAAATGACATCGGCGTTGATTTCAGCTGCCCGTAAGGCTGCGGTCGTATCAGTTGAGAAATAAGGATTCCCGGTTCCGCCAGCAAAAATGACGACCCGTCCTTTTTCTAAGTGGCGTTCTGCTCTACGACGAATATAAGGCTCAGCGATTTGACGCATCTCGATTGAAGTTTGGACACGCGTTGGTACACCAGCGTTTTCTAGTGTATCTTGTAATGCTAAAGCATTCATCACAGTCGCTAGCATGCCCATGTAATCAGCTTGGGCTCTTTCCATCCCCATTTGCGCACCGATTTGTCCACGCCAAATGTTTCCGCCGCCGACCACGATCGCCATCTGTACACCTAATTCGTGGACTTCCTTGATCTCTTTAACGATCTCCTGGATGGTCGGTGGTTTGATCCCAAAGCCTTCGTCACCCGCTAATGCTTCACCACTTAATTTTAATACAACACGTTGATATTTTGGTTTGCCCATCATGATTCCTCCGTACATTCTCCAATACTATTGTAGCATATTGGTGCTCTTTCGTTGAAAATTATCTACACTATTTCTTCAAAAACCGTTTTTGCTTAAAAAAAGGGAGCGCACTTCCATGCGTTCCCATCTGTTCGAGGAACAGAATTATTTTTTCACTTGGCTCATTACTTCTTCAACGAAGTTGTCTTCGCGTTTTTCGATACCTTCGCCGACTTCAAAGCGGACAAAAGATTTCACAGTTGCGCCTTTTGATGCAACATATTTTTCAACTGTCATATCTGGGTCTTTAACGAATGGTTGGTCAACCAAAGCGATTTCTGCTTTAAATTTCTTCAAGCGTCCTTCAACCATTTTTTCAACGATGTTCGCTGGTTTGCCTTCGTTCAATGCTTGTTCTGTCAAGACTTGTTTTTCATGATCCAATTCTTCTTGAGAGATTTGTGCTTCGTTCACGTAGCGAGGGTTGATCGCTGCAACGTGCATTGCAACATCTTTCGCAACTGATTCGTCAGTTGTTCCTTCAAGAACAGTCAACACCGCAATACGTCCGCCCATGTGTAGGTAACCGCCGAAAGCAGCATTGTCATCTTTTTCAACAACTTCAAAACGACGGAAGCTGATTTTTTCTCCGATTACTTGTGTTGCTTCGATCAACGCAGCATCCATTGTGCCTTTAGAGGTTTCTAATTTTAAAGCAGCATCCATATCAGCTGGTTTGTTCGCTGCGATTACTTCAGCGATTTCTTTTACTAAGTCTTGGAACATTTCGTTTTTAGAAACGAAGTCAGTTTCTGAGTTCACTTCAACGATTGCTGCTGTGTTGCCGTTGATTGCTACAGATGCTAAACCTTCAGCAGCAATACGGTCGTTTTTCTTCGCAGCTTTTGCCATACCTTTTTCACGTAATAAGTCAACGGCTTTTTCGATGTCGCCTTCTACTTCAACTAATGCACGTTTTGCGTCCATCATTCCTACACCAGTCATATCGCGTAATTCTTTTACTAATTTAGCTGTTACTTCTGCCATTTTTGTTTCCTCCTAAATGTTTTTAAACAAGATTGCTTGTCTTTAAAAAAAGCTGTTTCAAAGGAGAGTGAGGCTTGGCGCCTAGCCTTTGAAACAGCTCCATCATTTATTATTCAGCTGATGCGTTGTCGCCTTCGACAACATCAACGATTTCTTCGATTGAAGTTGCGTTTTCTGTTGATTCAGCAGCAAAATCTTCTTCTGCTACTTGGTCTTCGCCTTGGTTACCTTCGATGAAAGCATCTGCCATTTTCGCAGTGATCAATTTAACGGCACGAATAGCGTCATCATTTGATGGGATAACAACATCGATTTCGTCTGGATCACAGTTTGTATCGACCATCGCTACGATCGGGATATTTAATTTGCGTGCTTCTTGAATCGCGATACGTTCTTTACGTGGGTCAACAACGTACATTACATCTGGAATTCTTGGCATATCAGCAATACCGCCTAAGAATTTTTCAAGACGTTCGCGCTCTTTGTTCAAGCCAACGACTTCTTTTTTAGGAAGAACAGCAAATGTACCATCTTCTTCCATTTTGTTGATTTGTTTCAAACGAGCAACACGTTTTTGGATTGTTTCCCAGTTTGTCAATGTTCCACCTAACCAACGATGGTTAACATAGTATTGACCTGAACGGATTGCTTCTTCTTTGATTGCTTCTTGTGCTTGTTTTTTAGTACCTACGAACAATGCAACGCCGCCTTCTTCAGCAACATTTTTCATGTAGTCGTAAGCTGCGTCTACTAATTTCACTGTTTTTTGCAAATCAATGATGTAGATGCCGTTTCTTTCTGTGAAGATATATTTCTTCATTTTTGGGTTCCAGCGACGAGTTTGGTGACCAAAGTGTACGCCGGCTTCTAGTAATTGTTTCATTGAGATTACTGCCATGTTGTGTTTCCTCCAATTTGGTTTTTTATTTTCCTCTCTTGCTCTTTTACTCCTTGAAGAACTGAATCGATCAGCACCGCTTCGCAGATGGAACAAGATGTGGGATTGACGTGAAAAACTCACGCCTTAAACAGTATACAGTAGCTAAAAAAGAAATGCAACTGATTCAAATGAAAAACTACGATTCGCGATCCAGCTTTTTTTAACACTCTAAATCTTTTCTTATAATATCTAGGTTTTTTCGGCGTTATCTGCTATGATAAGGCTGACTTAATCAATCATGCTTAAAGGAGTTTACCTATGCGAAAAGCTGATCGCCATTTACTTATTAGACAAATCATTACTGAACATACTGTACGCACGCAAGAAGAATTATTGCATCAATTGGAAGCCCAAGGCGTCTCCGCCACGCAAGCGACTATTTCTCGCGATATTCGTGATTTGAAAATCGTGAAAGTGCCCGATGAGTCAGGTCAGACAAAGTTTGTCATTTTTCAAGGAATGCAAGCTTCTGAGGATGAAAAAGAAGAAGAGCAGCGTTTGATACAGATGATCGAAGACGTTGTCACTAAAGTAGATCGTGTGCAATTCATGACCTTGATCCATACCGTTGCGGACAATGCGCCTTTGCTTTCGGCAGCGATCGATGAAGTGACCATGCCAGAAAAAGTTTGCTCGTTGGCGGGCTTTGATACAGTAGCGGTGATTTCCCGCAGCGACGAAGACGCTGAAACTTTTTATCAATTTATCAGAAACCACGCGGTCTTATAGCGCAAAAACAGCTATAGGATCTAGCTGCATTCTTCACTACAAAAAAGCGGCTCTATAATTTATGGGACTGATGAATCAGAATTGATTCTTCAGTCCCATTTTCATTTTAGGTATTAAAAAACATATCGTTCTCTAGTATGATTAAATCACCACAAAATAAACAACTGAGAGGACGATATGCTATATGAATGATTCTATCAAAAAAATGCTGAGAATAATAGAGAAAGATTTGATGATTATAGAGGTCTCTTACGAGACCCTTCAGAAGAAAAAGACGTTGGTCGTCGATGCTGTTCTCTCGCCTACTCCTCGTGCTTGTAGAAGTTGTGGTTCTACTGTGGTAGATGGAAACGGGAAAGCAATTATAGTGAAAAATGGGAAGAAGGAAACGATTGTCCGTTTTGAACAATACAATCATATGCCTTTGGTTATGCGCCTAAAAAAGCAGCGCTATACCTGTAAAAACTGCCGAACCCATTGGACTGCTCAAAGTTATTTTGTCCAACCCAGACATTCAATCGCAAATCATGTTAGATATAAAATTGCTTCTTTACTGACTGAAAAAGTATCTTTATCTTTTATTGCGAAAAGCTGTCAGGTATCTTTGACCACCGTTATTCGTACATTGAAAGAGTTTAAAAGCTATTTACCAAAGCAATCTAAGAAGATTCTCCCCAGAGTATTGATGGTTGATGAATTTCGTTCGCATGCTTCCATAGAAGATAAAATGAGCTTTATTTGCGCAGATGGCGAAACAGGAAAATTAATAGATGTTTTGCCTACGCGTAAATTACCTCGATTAACAAGCTATTTCTTAGGTTGTACCAATCCAGAAGAAGTAGAATTCTTGGTGACAGACATGAACGCCGCCTACTTCCAGCTCACCAAACGTGTTCTGCCAAATGCGAAAGTAGTGATTGATCGGTTTCATATTGTCAAACACATGAATCAAGCGTTCAATGAGTTGCGTATCCGTGAAATGAATGAACTTCGTAAAGCGGGACAGAAAAGCCAGGCAGAAAAACTGAAAAAGAACTGGCGCTTTTTGCTAAAAAATCGTGCAAACATCAACCATTATGAATACAAAACATGGAAAAGTTTCCGAGCACCAAAATACCCATTTCTTACTGAAGCAATGATGATTGATCGATTGCTTGAGTTTTCTACGCCCCTGAAGGAGGCGTACCCCTTTTTTCATGAATTAGTTGAAGCCTTTCGAGACAAAGACCCTGACTTATTTTTCTGCATATTGGCAGAACTTCCCGAAACGTTAGATGACGGCTTTCGGGAGAAGCTTCAAAACCTTCTGACTTATGAAGAAGGCATCACCAACGCAATGATCTATCCTTATTCCAATGGAAAAATAGAAGCGAAGAATACCCACATAAAGACAATGAAACGAGTATCCTACGGATTTAAATCATTCGAGAACATGAGAATTAGAATCTTTTTGATCAATCAATTAATCAATGTAAGATAACAAAAAATCTGAGCCAGAATGTGGTTCATTCTGACCCAGATTTGATTTTGCACAACTCATCAGTCCTTATTGACAAAGAGCCAAAAAAGCTGTGCCCTTGTCGAAACAAGAAGCACAGCTTTTTTTGTTACATTTTGTCGGGTGCGTGTAAACCAAGCAACCGTAAATCTTCTTTCAATAGAGTAGTTACTGCATAAACAAGAGCTAGACGTGCGTCTTTTTCCGTATCTTCGGCTAAGATTTTGACATTGGCATAATACTTGTTAAAGGCTTGTGCCAACTTGATGGCATGTTTGGCAATGACGGATGGTTCATATTTTTCCGCCGCTTGCATGACCGTTTCTGGGTAGCGCTGAATCAATTTGATAACTTCCCAGCTCTCAGCGTCTGCCAACGCCAGACTGCTGACAGCAGCGGGATCAAAGTTGGCTTTTTCAAGAATGCTCATGGCACGGGCATGAGAGTATTGCACGTATGGTCCGGTCTCTCCTTCAAAACGGACGACTTCTTCTAGCGTAAAGTCGAAATTATTCAATCGGTCATTTTTCAAATCGTGGAAAACGACTGCCCCGACACCGACTTGTTTTGCTACTTCTTCTTTGTTTTCAAGTGTTGGGTTCTTTTCAGTGATTTGTTCTTTCGCTAAATCGATCGCTTCATTCAATACTTCTTCCAAAAGAACAATCTTGCCTTTTCTTGTAGACAGTTTTTTCCCATCTTTGGTGATCAACCCAAATGGTACGTGGGTCATATCATCTGCCCACTCAAAGCCCATTTCCTTCAAAACAGCTTTTAATTGTTTGAAGTGATAACTTTGTTCATTCCCTACCACGTACAATGATTTTGCAAAATTGTAGGTCCGTTTGCGGTAAAGCGCTGCAGCCATATCCCGTGTGATGTAAAGGGTCGCACCATCGGACTTACGGATCAACGCCGGATTTAAGTCATAGGCAGCCAAATCAACGATTTCTGCCCCTTGGTCTTCTTTTAGCAAGTGTTTTTCTTCTAATAATTCCACGACTTCTGTCATTTTATCATTATAGAAAGCTTCGCCATTCAATGAATCAAAGGAAACTTCCAACATATCATAGATTTTATTGAATTCTTTTAATGATTCATCACGAAACCATTGCCACAAATCCATTGCTTCTTGGTCACCATCTTCTAGTTTCTTGAACCAAGCTCTCGCATCATCTTCTAATTGCTTATCTGTCTCGGCTGCTTCATGAAAATCAACATACAAACGTAATAGTTCGTTGATTGGTTCCGCTTTGACCGCTTCTTCTGACCCCCACTTCTTATAGGCAACGATCAATTTCCCAAATTGTGTGCCCCAGTCGCCTAAATGGTTGATGCGAATTGGCTGATAACCGATTTTTTCTAAAATAAAGCCGATCGAGTTACCAATCACAGTGGAACGCAAATGCCCCATTGAGATGGGTTTGGCAATATTTGGTGAAGACATATCGATCGGTACTGCTTGCTGATTGCCGATGGTTTGATCGCCAAAATGATTTTTTTCTTTGAGAACCAGCTCTAAGACATGGGCAGAGATTGCTTTTTTATCCATAAAGAAGTTTAAATACGGACCGACCACTTCAATTTTTTCAAAAGACGCTTGATCGATTTTTTCTGCTAAGTCTGCGGCAATTTGCTGCGGCGCTTTCCGATAGACTTTTGCTAGCGAGAAGGCTGGGAATGCCACATCCCCATGGTCGGCTGACTTTGGATTTTCCAGTAATTGCTGAACTTGTTCGATCGATAGATCTTCTTTTACTACTTGATGGATCGCTTGTGCGACGATTTCTTTGTTATTCATAGTATCCCTCCTATAATGACTGAACCCATTTTTTGATGAAACGTTGTTTGAAGCAAGCAAACAGTTGTATGTTTTTCATGCAAGAAATGATTGATAAAAACAAAAAAGCCTCTAGCGCATAACTTGCACTAGAGACGAGATTTCCCGCGGTACCACTCTGATTGTCCTTTTCGGACCCACTTTTTTCTGATAACGGCAGAATTCCGTTTGCTTAGCAAATTCTCACAAGTGCGTTTCACAATCTGATCAATTCGGCTTCCACCACCCCGAACTCGCTAACTGATACTCGAATCGCTACTTCTCTTGTTTCATCAAATCAAGGCTATTTACTTCCCAGAAAGTATAGCAAAGAAATGTTTGTTTGGCTAGCGAGATTCTGGCATTTTTCAAAAATTTTATTTTTATACTTTAGGAATAAATAGATCCCCGGCAGTCACTGCCATGATCGCTTTGATTGAGTGCAAACGATTTTCGGCTTGATCAAATTGACGAGCATACTTGCTACGAAAGACCTCGTCAGTGACTTCCATCTCAGAAATCCCATACGCCTGCGCTGCTTTTTTGCCATAAATAGTTTGTTCATCATGAAAAGCCGGTAAACAGTGCATAAAAATCACTTGGTCATTTTGCGTTTTTTCCATCAACGATTGGTTTACTTGATAAGGCAGCAGCTGTTCGATCCGCTCTTGAAATTTTTCTTCTTCGCCCATTGAAACCCAAACATCGGTATACACGACATCAGCGCCTAAAACACCTTGATCCACGTCATCCGTCACCAGGATCTTTGCGCCAGAGTGCTGAGCATAGGCTTGTGCTTGTTCGATAATGTTTGCTTCTGGTTGCAAGGCCTTCGGGGTGACGACATGAATATTGACCCCTAAAATCGCACTCGTCACTAACAAAGAATTGGCGACATTGTTGCGCCCATCCCCACAGTATGCGATGGTCAAGCCAGTCAGTTCACCGAAGTTTTCTTGAATGGTTAAAAAGTCAGCGATCATTTGTGTTGGATGCCAGTCATCCGTTAAGCCATTCCAAACAGGCACGCCTGAATAGTTGGCCAGATCTTCGACGACCTGTTGGCTAAAGCCGCGAAACTCGATCCCGTCAAACATGCGTCCGAATACTTTGGCGGTATCTTCAACGGATTCTTTAGACCCCAACTGAATATCATTGGCCCCTAAAAATTCCGGATGCGCCCCCAAATCCACCGCTGCAACCGTAAAGGCTGCTCGCGTCCGTGTTGAATTCTTTTCAAACAAAAGCGCAATATTTTTTCCTTCTAAGTAGCGATGTGGTTGATTGTTGGCTTTCATCCCTTTTAAGTGCTGGGAAAAATCAATTAAATATTGCAGTTCTTCTTTTGTGAAATCTTTCTCTGCTAAAAAACTGCGTCCTTTAAAAACTGATGTCATTGCATACCCGCCTCTCAAATAATTAATAAATATACATCAGAATATCAAATAATGAAATATAATACAACTATATCTTCTGTTTGCTCATAAATGAAACAAAAAAAACACCTAAGAACGGATCTTAGGTGCAATCATCTTAAGAAATCCTATGGGCAAAGCTGACACTTGGATCAGCATTCAATGAAAGGTCTGCTAGGTGCTGCTTTTTCAACGCAACATGGGCATAGGCACCAATCATGGCCGCATTATCTCCGCAAAGGCGCAACGGTGGAATCAACAGTTCTACCTCCGGCAATTCCTGCATTGCTTTTTGTAAAGCGTCACGCAAGCCTTGATTCGCGGCGACCCCGCCAGCGACGATCAGTTGTTTTACCGGATAGGCTTGGCATGCCCGCACTGTTTTGTGAACCAATACTTCGACTACGCTGGCTTGAAAACTGGCTGCTAGATTTTCTACTGACAATGCTTCCTCTCTTTGCTGTGCATTATGCACAAAGTTGATAAAGGAACTCTTCAAGCCACTGAAACTAAAATCAAAATTATCTTCTTGCATCATTGCTCGAGGAAAGTGATACGTATCACTACCTAGATGTGCAAGGCGATCAATTTCTTTCCCACTAGGATAAGGCAAACCGAGAACTCGACCAACTTTGTCATAGGCTTCACCAGCGGCATCATCTCTCGTTTCTCCGATGATCTCAAAAGAGCCATCTTCTGCCATATACACCAATTCGGTGTGACCGCCGCTGACCAATAATGCCATTAAAGGAAAAACCAATGGCTTCACTAGGCGAGCTGCATAAATATGTCCTGCCATGTGATTGACCGGAATCAGCGGTAAGCTGTGGGCCCACGCAAAGGCTTTCGCTGCAGAAAGCCCAATCAACAGTGCCCCAACCAACCCTGGACCATAGGTGACGGCCACGGCTGATAATTCTTCTGGTTGTGTGTTGGCTTGGGTCAATGCTTCGTCGATGCACAAAGTAATCTGTTCGACATGGTGACGACTAGCGACTTCTGGTACGACACCGCCGAAGCGCTGGTGGCTCTTGATCTGCGAAGCAACAATGTTACTTAAAATGGTGTCGCCGTTTTTAATCACTGCCACACTGGTTTCATCACAACTGCTTTCAATGGCTAAAATCAATTCATTCATTTGATTTTTTTCCGCCTACTTTCTTTTCCATAATCAACGCATCCTCTTCAGGATGACTGTAATATTTTTTTCTACGACCGATGACCGTATAGCCCATGCGCAAATAAAGGGCCTGTGCTTGTAAATTCGACACACGTACTTCAAGATAGATCCGCCGACCATCGGTTTGTTCCACGAGCGATTCCATTTGTTTCAACAATTCTTTCGCCAAACCATGCCCTTGATATGCTGGTAAAACCGCTACATTAAACAGCTCTGCTTCATCCAGCACTTGCTGAAAACAGAGAAACCCAATCAGCTCTCGGTTGGTTTTTCCATAACGAAACAAATAGCGACTGTTGCTGTTTTGCAAATCTTGCTGAAATTGCTGCAGATTCCAAGGCGAGCCAAAGGGATAGCTCTGATCCGCCAATGACCAGAGCATTTGCGGTGTCGGGATCGTTTGTTCTGCTTGTTCGTTAGTCATTTAAAAATTTCACCATATCCAATGCGTCTTCATTGCCTTCAGTGTAATACGCCGTTTTGATCGCCTGTGAAACAAACCCGAGGGTCCGATACAAACGTTGCGCATCACGATTGCCCAGGCGAACTTCTAATGTCAAACGGTCGCATTTGTTTTTCCTTGCATAACGTTCCATCTCTCCTATCAAGAAAGAACCGATCCCTTTTCCTTGATAATCAGGAATGATCGCGATATTAGTGATATGGGCATCAGCGCCTAAAATCCGCACCCCGATAAACCCAATCATCCGTTCATTATGCAAGATGCCCAAATAAAGATGTTTGACCCGTGAATAAAGTTCTGACAAAAAGGCGCTCTTGGTCCAAGGCAGTTCCCCAGCATACACGAGACGCTCCACCTGCAGCAGCTCTTTAATGTCATCACCGACTAATTCACGAACAACATACGTTTCCCCTCGTATCTCTTTTTTACGCTCTGGATATTGAATCTGACGGAAAAGAGCCAACTTTCCCGTCATCGTTTTAAATTTTTTCAACATAAGCATCCACTCCCGGTTCATGCGAGGCTAACCATTTTTCTTCGGCTTCAACTAATTTTAAATAGTCCGGTACAAAATCATGGATCGAAGCCACCGGCGCTTCTTCTTTCGCAATAGCAGCTAAAACAACGCCATTCGGGTAATTCCAAAACGACACTTGATTGATATGGGCTGTCGGCAGTTCCGCCTCGATCATGTCTTTAAATTTGACGGTATCGGCGCCGACAAATAGCACTTCTTGACCATCAACTGCTTTTAGCTGGGTCAATAACTCAGACAGTGAGATATGCTGGTCTTTGATCCTTGTTTCTAAGGTACCATTATGCCATTGGTAGGCACCTGCGTAGACATTTTGACGGCGAGCGTCAAACAACGGGACGATCACTTGCGATACGCCCACGCAATTGGCAGCGACTGCTTTCAAACTAGAAACACCAATCAGCGGGATGTTCAATGTTTGTGCCAGCGTTTTTGCTGTTGTGACACCGATGCGCAAACCCGTATACGAGCCAGGACCTTTCGCAACAACGATTTGCTCCAGCTCTTTAGGGGCCATCCCCACCGCCTGCATCAATCCATCAATGGCAGGCATCAATGCTGTGCTGTGGTTTTTGATCGCCATCGTCTGGCTTTGTCCCAACACTTCTTGACCATCGACCACCGCAACCGCCAGTGTCTGGTTTGAGGTATCAATCGCTAATGTTTTCATCTATCTTCTCCCCATTCAAAAAACTCTCTCATATTCTACCATATTCTAATCAAATGCCCAACCAAGTCTCCAAAAAGATGCCTGCGTTTAGAAAAAAAGCAATAGGACAACAATACCCGAACCTTTGAAAAAAGCAAGCACGGCTGCAGTTGCAAACCAGCGGGGCTGTTTAAAGGTTCGGGTAAGGCGATATTCATTTTTTTGTTATTTCATTAAAACTCAGTTGACGTGTGTAACGGTATCCTCCGATGATTCAACTGGTTGCTAAGAAGATTGGCGCGTAATCAGCTCCGTTGCGATCGTAACTTTTCGAGGAACGGGTGCTGCATTCGTAATGATATCCAGCAAGGTCGTCACTGCCAGCTCCCCCAGCCATTCCGTATGAACTTTGATGGTTGACAGAGTCGGAAAGACGTACTTTGCGACACTGACATCATTGAAGCCGATAATTGCGATCTTATCTGGAATCTTGATGTTTTTTTCTTGCAAAGCACGCATAGCGCCAATCGCTAAGGCATCACTGGAAGCAAATAAGGCACTTGGCAACTCTTTGTTTTGCTGCAAATACTCTTTCATCGCCTCATAACCGCCCTCTACTGTAAACGGTGCGCTGAGATGATATTGCGGGTGGTGCAACTTCAACCGACGAAGCCGTTCCTCAAAAATCCGGCGCCGAGGGTCTTCGATTTCTTGGTGATGGTCCTTGGTAAACTCAACGCCTGATAACAAGCCGATCCTTTGGTGGCCTTTTGCAATAAAGTCATCGATCACTAAATCGACCGCTTGTTGAAAGTCCACCACCAGAGAATTGACGCCCTGGGCCAATGCGTCAAAATCGACCATCAACAAATTGGATTGGCTTTTTTTCAATTGACGAATCTGGTGATCATCGAATTTCCCTAGCGCGATCGTTCCATCGACGGCGGTATCAGACAATCCTTCATAGGGTTCTTTCAGCAAACGGATCCCTAATTCTTCGGTTTTGTTTTCAATCCCGATACGGATCGCTAAATAGTAAAGATCCGCTAATTCTTCCTCGGTATCAAACCATTGGATCAAGCGCATACTACTGGTTTCTGGCTGACTCTTTTTTTTATGTTTTGTGTAATTGAGTGCTTCTGCGGCTTTAAAAATTTTCTCTTTGGTTTCAGAACTGACCGATAATTCTGAATCGTAATTCAGCACCCGTGATACAGTGGCTGGCGAGACGCCAGCCTGTTGTGCAATATCTTTAATCGTTGCCATCTTCCAGCCTCCTTTTTTTGCGGGGAACTTTTTTATAAAGTAGCTATAAAGCGAGCAAAGGCCGCTTGCCCTGTCTGGTCTCGTTTAAAGACGCCTGCATGCGTCAATACTTGTGTAAAGACTTCTCCTAATGCATTGCGCAAAATCTGCGACACGTTTTCGGCATTGCATTCTGGGTGCTGGGCTTTGATCGCATCTGCCCACGGTATATGGTAAGCCGCGATCTGATTGGGCTGATCCAATAGATAAGCAGTCACTTCTTCTAGTTCCGGAGCTAAACGCGGTGGGAGAACTGCCAAACCCATGACTTCAATCAATCCGATATTTTCTTTTTTGATATGCTGCACTTCTTGATGTGGATGAAAAATGCCGTCAGGATGTTCTTTGGAAACATTATTATCCCGCAAGACTAAGTCCATTTCAAACAGCTCTCCTTGCTTGCGGGCGATCGGTGTCACTGTATGATGAGCCGTCCCATCTTCTGAAAAAGCAAGGATCGAAACACTTGGATCTGAGTACTGTTGCCATTGGGCTAACACATATTGGCAAGCGGCGGCTAATTTTTGTTTGTTTTTCGCTTGTAATCGTATCACCGACATTGGCCACTTCACGATCCCCGCAGCTACATCAGGAAACCCAGTCAAAGAAAAGTGTTGTTCGATTGGCGCTTTTGCCATGGCAAACGTATGCCGCCCTCCTTGGTAATGGTCATGGGACAAGATCGAACCCCCAACGATCGGCAGATCGGCATTGGACCCGACAAAATAATGCGGCATCACTTCAATGATCTGCAACAAGCGAGCGAAGGTTTGCAAATTGATTTTCATAGGCCGATGGTCTAAAGAAAGAAAAATCGAATGCTCATTGTAATAGGCGTAAGGAGAATATTGGAAGCCCCACGCTTCATTATCCAAATTCATACGAATGATCCGATGATTGGTCCGCGCTGGGTAATTGACCCTTCCTTGGTAGCCTTCATTTTCCAAACACAACATACATTTCGGATAATCTACAGAAGCAGCGGTACCTTCTTGGGCAATTTGCTTCGGATCTTTTTCAGGTTTTGATAAATTGATCGTGATCTCGATCTCCCCATACTCCGTATCAACAGGAAAGACGATATTTTTAGCGATGGCCCGAGTCTTGATGTAATCATTTTGACGGCACAGCTCAAAGAAATAATCCGTCGCTTCTTTAGGATCATTGGCATAATGTTGCGCAAAAAAAGCATTGACTACTGAAGGTGGTGGCGTCAAAAAGTCCATCAACTGGGCTTCAAAGATTTCTCTTTCTGCGTGAGAATCGCCAATTTGCTGATTGCTCAATGCACATGCCACCAGTTCGTCCATCATTTCAATCGAGGAACGAGCAACAGAACGAATTTCGCTGGGCTCAAAAACAGCTTCCCCGATCATAGCTAGTACTCGGTTTTGCAAATAAATACGATCCATTTCCATCCAGCCGCCAGCCTTGATTGCTAAAGTGACGAAATCGCTGATTGTTTGGCTGATCGTCATTGGTTATTCCTCCTGCCCTTGATACCCATTTGGATGGCTGACATGCCAATTCCAAGCAGTCTCGATGATTGCTTCGACGTCGGTATAGACTGGTTTCCAGCCTAAAACCTTTCGTGCTTTTTCACTCGATGCCACTAAGGTACTTGGATCACCGGCACGGCGAGGCGCCACTCTGGCTGGGATCTCTTTTTTCGTTACATTGCGGGCCGCTTCCACCATTTCTTTCACAGAGTACCCATGATTGCTGCCTAAATTGAAGACATTGCTCTCATTGCCTTTTTGTAAATATTCTAATGCCAACAGGTGAGCAGCGATCAGATCTTCGACATGGACATAATCACGAACACAAGTCCCATCTGGAGTATCGTAATCCTCCCCAAAAATCGCGACTTCTTTTCGTTGTCCTAAAGCAGCTTGTAAGATGATCGGTACTAAGTGTGTTTCTGGATCATGGTCTTCACCGATCGAAGCATCCGACTTCGCGCCAGCCACATTGAAATAACGCAATGCGACATACTTCATACCATAGGCTTCATCGCACCAACGCATCATTTTTTCCATGATCAACTTGCTTTCGCCATAAGGATTTTTAGGATTTGTTGGGGTTTCTTCCGTGATTGGACTATGATCAGGTTCCCCATAGGTTGCTGCTGTAGAAGAAAAGACAATATGTTTCACTTGATGTTCCTTCATCACTTCTAAGAGGACCTGCATCCCATACACATTATTGTTGAAATATTTCAATGGTTTTTCTACGGATTCCCCCACCAAAGAGCTGGCAGCAAAGTGAATCACGCCGTCGATCGTTTCTTTTTCAAAAACCGATTGTAAAAATGCTTTGTCGCGAATATCCCCTTCATAAAAGGTTGCTGCTGGATGGATCGCTTGGCGATGTCCTGTCAGCAAATTGTCAATGACAACTACTTGTTTTCCTTGTTCGATCAATTGATCGACTGCATGAGAACCGATATAGCCGGCTCCTCCTAATACTAAAATCGCCATATTTTCAGCCTTCTTTCTAAATTCCTTCATCATTTCTTATTCTACAGTTTTCGTGCACCATCATCAATACTTGCTTGATAAATGTCGGTTGCGTAGCCGATTTCTGCTAAATAGGTTGCTTTGACGGACGCTTCAAAATCAGCCCATTCACTTGCTTTGACCAATGCGATCCCGCAGCCGCCAAAGCCCGCACCAGTCATCCGCGCACCTAAAACAGCAGGATGCGCTTGAGCAGCTGCGACCAATGTATCTAGTTCACGCCCTGTCACTTCATAATCATCCCGCAATGAAGCATGCGAAGCATTTAACAACTGGCCGAATTCTTCAAGATCACCAGCAGTCAAAGCGGCTTTTGCTTTTAATGTCCGTTGGTTTTCCGTCACTGCATGTTTCGCCCGTTTGATCAAGCGTGGATCATCGATCAATGCTGTATTTGCAAAAAAGGTTGCTTCGTCCAATGCGCCCAATGAATCAACGGCTAATGATTTTTGCAAACGAGCTAATGCTTCTTCACATTCTGCACGTCGTTCATTGTATTTAGAATCAGCCAATTCGCGGCGCTTATTGGTATTCATGATCGCTACGACATAATCACCAAATGCCGCTGGTACGACTTCATAATTTAAAGTGTTCGTATCTAAAAGCAATGCATGGTCTTTTTGACCCATTCCGATCGCAAATTGATCCATGATCCCTGAGTTAACGCCAATAAACTCATTTTCGACTTTTTTGCCGATTTTAACTAAGTCCAAGGTCTTCAGGGTTAAATCAAAGAGATCTTTTAGACAAACCCCCGTCAGCAATTCAATCGATGCAGAAGAAGAAAGACCTGCGCCATTCGGAATGTTGCCATAAAAAGCGATGTCAAAGCCACGATCGATCCCTTGCCCCGCTTCTTTTATGAAACGAACGACCCCTTTCGGATAGTTTGTCCAATCATCTTCTTTTCGGTAATCTAGCTCATCTAACTGAAAGGAGATCACGCCTTTTTCTGGAAAATTCTCTGAATAGAGTTGGATCAACTGGTCTTCACGTTTTCGTGCTACTGCATACGTCCCTAATGTGATTGCCGCCGGGAAAACATAACCGCCATTGTAATCTGTGTGTTCACCGATCAAGTTGATTCTCCCTGGCGCAAAATACATGCCTGTGCCTGCTGTTCCAAATTTATCAATAAATATCTGTTGCAATTGCTCCATTTTTCTCACTCCCGCTTTCTTTTTAGTAAACTTATTGTAAATTATTTACTAAATTATTTCAAGCGTTTTCAATCCCAAAAGTGATTTTTTTTGATATTTTTTCCGTTTTCATTCATAATGAACCTATAACTAAAGGCGAGGTGTTTAATGATGAAACGATTTCTTTCAGGATTTTTAGTAGGAACAGTCGCAACGGTTGCTGCAGCTGCAAGTGTTGTTATGACGGTCAAGAAACAAGTGATTGATCCAATTGACGAACAACAAGCAGATCATGATGAAAAACGGAAACGCGCGATGCGTAAAAGCGTTGCCCGCTAATCATTTGCTAAAAAAGAGCCGTCAGCCTTCAATAGGCTGGCGGCTCTTTTAGGTAATCATTCTGCCTTCTCCAGTAAGTCCTGCAAAATCACGGCTTGATTTTGTTCTTCATTTTTCGCTCCGTAAAGTAAGGTCACGGTCTGTTGTTCAGCAACCAACGCTTTTAACCGTGCCAAGGCATCTTTAGCTGGCGCTTTCTCTAATTCTTGTAGATAGCAGCCTTTAAACGCATCAAAACGTTCAGGATCATGCCCAAACCATTTGCGCAATTCAGTACTTGGTGCGACTGCTTTGAGCCATAGATCGATCTGGGCTGCCTCCTTTTTCATTCCTCTAGGCCAGATGCGATCCACCAATACCCGATAGCCATCTGTCGTTTCCGCCACTTCATAAATTCTTTTTCGCTTGATCAACGCACACTCTCCTTATCGATAGACCTAAGTTCTATAAATAAAGGCAAAAGCCCACAATGTAAATTGAATAATGACTTACTTGAAACACTCCGTTTGGTGTTTCGTCGCTCATTCAAATTTGCTTGTGTTCTTTTGCCTTAAGTTCTCTCTTTTATAAACTATTTTTCTTTTTCGTCTTGCCACTCCAGCCTTCATAACCTTCTTTTAGGATATAGACATTGGTAAAGCCTTCTTTTCGTAATTTATTTGCTGCGCGAATACTCAACGATTTACGCGTGTCATATAAGTAGATTGGTTGATCTCTACGAAATGCGCTGAAGGAATTGGTTAAAACCGTAAAGGGAATATTACGCGCCCCTAAAATATGCCCACTGTCAAATTCATTTTTTTCCCGAACGTCGATCACTTGGGCTTTCTTCATTCCTGCTTTAAATTCATCTTCTGAGATGATCGTTGCTGAACGGCGTCCCATAATTTGAAAATACGCCCAGTTCAAAGCGATTGCTAAGATTATTAATGCCAAAACCAAGTTTAGCCACATAATTGGTGTCATTTCTTCTATTCCTCTCTATTGTAACAAACATTCTTTTTTGATTTATGCTGCTTTAATCTATCATTGCCTAGCAGCTTGTCATCTATGCTTTTGCTGCAAACTGCAAAGCTAATGATGCTGCCCCAATCACACCGGCATCATTCCCAAGTTCGGCCAATTTGATTTCAGTACTTTCCGTTACCTGTGGGAAGGTAAATTGAGCAAAGTAGGCAGCAACCCGTTCACGTAAAAATTCACCGGCTGCTGATACGCCTCCACCTAAAACGATACTTGATGGATTTAATGTGTTTCCTAGGTTTCCGCATGCCAACCCAAGGTAGAAGCACACTTTATCAACGACCATCAAGCCAAATGGATCGTTTGCTTGAGCCGCTTCAAAAATATCTTTACTTGAAACATCTTCCCCATTGTCCAGCTGTTGTTTCAATGCCGAGTCGCCAGCATATTCTTCTGCCAACTGTCGAGCAACTCGCACAACACCCGTCGCACTAGAAACCGTTTCTAAACAACCACGTTTGCCGCAAGTACATTCGAACCCTTCAGGATCAACAGTGATATGACCGATTTCTCCGGCACAACCAGCAACCCCATGAAGCAATTGCCCTTCCATGATGATACCGCCGCCAACACCTGTACCTAGTGTGATAAAGATGACATCAGGATTGTTATCCCCTGCCCCTTTCCAACGCTCACCTAAAGCTGCTACATTGGCATCGTTATCGATGGCAAAGGGGATTTTTGTGCCTTTTTCAATCAGTTCTTTGACTGGCTGAAGTGTTTCCCAGTTCAGATTGTAGGCACCTATGACGGTTCCTTTGTCACGGTCGACACTTCCTGGTGTCCCCATACCAATACCGATAAATGCTTCCGGCTGTAAGCCATATAATTCTAGGCGATGATTGATCGATGCCACGATTTCTGGCACGATATGTGAGCCTTCATCAAGAATATTGGTGTCAATACTCCATTTTTGCTGAATCTCGCCTTCGCTCGTTAAAATAGCGAATTTCACAGTTGTTCCGCCTAAATCAATTCCGATGATTTTTTTGTCCATCACTTGTTTTCCTCCCGGCTTTCTTCAATTCGATGCTCCCGCGTAAGAATTCGCCGGGCAGTCAGATATACATCCCGATCTATCAAGCGACTGTCATAAAAGTTTTTCAACTCGATTTGCATCAGTTCTATATCGTAGATCCGCTTGCCGACATATACGTAAACACCAAATTGTTTCAGTAATTGTTGTACGTCATATAACGTTTCCATTTAACCACTTCCTGCTTATTATACAAGTAATTAATATTTTTTAAAACCATATATCACAAAAATAGCCAATAAGAAAACAAAGAGTCCGCCAGAGAGGATTCTGGTGTGGATCGAATATTTTCCATAGTTCTTTGGCAATGCCAAAAGATTTCCTAACAATAACCCACCGAGGATCCCGCCAATGTGTCCCCACATATCAATCGTTTGATCAAACACCCCAAAAACCAGGTTCAATCCAACGAATAGGGCAAATTGCCGTACCATTGCTTGGATGCGGTAATCATTTCTAAAATGCCAACCTAAAATCAAAAATGCCCCGAAAAGCCCGAATAATGAAGTACTAGCGCCTGCTGATTGAACCCCTATTTGGTTGAAAGCAAAACTCATGGTATTGCCCATGATGCCGCTTAGTAAATACAAGGCAAAAAAACGGCTATGACCATAGATGGCTTCTACTTGTTGCCCCATATAATAGAGAATCACAGAGTTGATCGCAAAATGTGCCAACCCGAAATGCAGAAAGATTGGGGTAACGAAACGCCAATATTCATTTAAATAGACGACAAACGGACCAAACATCACCCCGCCTGATTGAATAGAGGGACTAAAATAACCCAAGATAAACACAATAGTTTGGATAGCTAAAAATAGATACGTGAAGATCGGCTGATTCAGCCATCTTTTCATTTGAGAATTCATTGACGTGCTCCTTTACGTGCGAATAAGCGAATCCGTATAGATTTTATCGATTGGAATGTCGAATACATCTGGTGTCCATTGATCGTTGAATTGTTCTCCGAAGACCAAAGAAACGGTCTTGCCATCAAAAGCAGACAAGAAACGATCATAATAGCCGCCGCCAAAGCCGATGCGATAGCCTTTTTTCGAAAAAGCCAAGCCGGGAACAATGAGTAAATCCAAGTGATGGGCTTCTTGCTCACTGATCGGCTCTTCAACCCCAAATGCCGACGTTTCATAACGCGTTACCGGCTCCACATGATAAAACTGCAATTTTTTTTGTTGTGCTTTCGGCACTGCGATTCGTTTGTTTTGTTCAAATCCTTTAGCAAAAATAGCCGCTGTATCAAATTCAAATGGCAACGAACGGATCACTCCTACTGACTTAGCCGTTTGCCAAAGCTGAGAAGAAAACAGCAACTGCAAAATCACCGTTTCTTTCTGCTGCTTTTGTTTGCTCGGCATTTTTTTTAATGTTTGGATCATGTGCTCTCTAATGACTGGTTTTTCCATTGGATCACTCCTCTCAGAAATAGTACCAAAAACTGTGTCCAAATAGCAAACTAGAATCGCAGATTTCTTGGCAAGATCATGACTATCTGCTCATCCTTCTTTACGCCGGATCAGTAAAAAGACAAAGTACGGTGCCCCCACGATAGAAATGATGATACCAGCTGGGATCTCACCGCTTGTCAATAGTAAACGACCGATCGTATCACTTACTAAGACCAGCAGACTGCCGATCATTCCCGCTAAGAAAAAGGCACTGCGAGATTCTCTGCCGATGAGTCCCTTGGCGATATGAGGCGCCAATAAGCCCACAAAGGCTAAATTACCGGTATAGCCAACCGTACTGGCAGCCAAACCAACCGCAATCACTAAAAACCACGTCCGCAACCGTGTCAAAGAAACCCCTAAGCTAATTGCCTGTTCCTCACCAAAACCAAGCAGATTAAGTTTAGGTACGGTCCAGAAAGCTGCGACAGACAATACGATGACCCAAGGAAGCAGACTGGTAATTTGCTGCCACGAGGTTCCCCAGATAGATCCAGAAAGCCATGCTGTTACAAAGCGATAGCGGTCTTTTGATAATTCCACCGTAAAAAGTAAAGTAGCCGCGGCCAACCCTGCATTGACGGCGATTCCCGCCAGCAACACTCGCTCCATCGACAACAATTGGCGGTGTTTATAGGCAATCAAATAGACCAGTACAGCAGCCAACAAGCCACCGAAGATCCCAACGACAGGTAAAAGCTGCGATCCTTGGGTATAAACCCCTAAGTAGATCATTACAAAGAGACCCGCGCCATTGTTGATTCCTACGATACTTGCATCAGCCAGCTCGTTTCTCGTCACCCCCTGCAAGACAAAACCAGAAAAACCAAAGGCACCGCCGGCGATCAGCGCCAGACAAGCCCGTGGTAGTCGAAACTCAGTAAACGTCAGTACCTGACTCGAAGAAGCCGTACCTTGAAAGATTGCCCCTAATGTCTGAAAGGTTAAGATTGTTTTTCCCACCATGACACTTCCTAAAAAAGCGGCCATCACCAGTAGAAAAAAAACAAAGAGTGTTTTTTTCATCAGTCTTCCCTCCGTATCTTGACCAATAGAAAAGGCACACCGATCAATGCCATCAGTATCCCAAAGGGTGTCTCAAAAGGGGGATTGATCAAGCGACCTGCCAGATCAGCGGCCATCACTAGGGTCCCACCTCCAATGATCGTCAAAGGCAAAATTAATTGG
Organism: Enterococcus sp. AZ188; assembly: GCF_050544075.1. Classification (NCBI taxonomy): domain Bacteria; kingdom Bacillati; phylum Bacillota; class Bacilli; order Lactobacillales; family Enterococcaceae; genus Enterococcus; species Enterococcus sp. AZ188. The sequence continues at coordinate 1,141,858 of NZ_CP172943.1, read as the reverse complement.
TAGTTTTTGCTCACCATCCCCCGCACGACATGAGGAACCATTAAGCCGACAAAGCTGACCGGTCCTACAAGCGAAACCGCCATTCCCGCCAAAACTACGACTAACAGTAAGGCAGATGCCCGAATCAGATGCGGGTGCTTGCCTAATGAAATGACGGTGTCATCTCCTAGTGCTAACAGATTGAGGGCTTTTCCTAGCCGTAGCACAAAAACGATGGCGATCAGATAGATGGGGCCCACAAAACGCAGTTGCTGCCAAGTCACATTCGCCGCACCACCGATAAACCAAAAGGCTATCTCTTGGTTTAAATCAAATTGCAATGACAGAGTTTGACTAATGGCTGAGAAAAAAGAACTTAATGCCACACCAGCCAAAATCAGTCCCGTGGGCGACATGCCTAGTTTGGCGTATCTGGTCAGTAAAAAAAGCAGCCCAGTTGCCGCAAACGCACCAAAAAAGGAAAACAGCGCCGCTTGACTCGGTTGCACACTAGGAAAGAGGATAAATGCGATCGCTAGTCCCAAGGCAGCCCCACTATTGACACCTAAAAGACCACCATCTGCCAAGGGATTTCTCGTAATCCCCTGCATGATGGCTCCTGTAACAGCAAAACAACTTCCTACTAGAAAAGCAGCCAAAACACGCGGCAACCGAATATTGCGCAAGACTTGATGCAGCTGATTCTCATAATCAAAAGCAAAGACGGCATCCCAGATCGTTTCAAAAGAAAGGTCCGCTGCTCCTTGAGTGATCGCTAAAAAGAAACAGATAATAAAGCAGCCACTAAAAAGCAGCAGCAGCCAAGGAAACTTTTTCATATCTGCGCTCCTAACTCATAGGTCAAGACCAGCGGCTTTGTACTATTAGGAAAGGTACCTAACACGGCATCGATCTCAAACAAACGCTGCAGCCATTCTTTGGTCAGTACCGTTTCCGGTGTACCGGAAACCAAAAGCTCTCCACCTTTTAATGCGTAAATATAATCAGAAAAACGTGACGCATGATTCAGGTCATGAATCGACATAATGATCGTTTTCCCATAGGTTTTATTGATTTGCTGTAATAAGAGCAAAATTTCTAATTGATGTGCAGGATCTAAAAAGGTTGTTGGTTCATCTAAAATCACGATATCCGTATCTTGCGCCAGTGCCATGGCGATCCATACGCGCTGCTTTTGCCCCCCTGACAGCGTACTGATCACTTCTTCTGCTAGTGCCGTCAAACCAGTTGCTTGCAAAGACCAGTCGATCGCTGCAAGATCTTGTTCCGATAGACTATTCAGTCCTTTTTGATAGGGGAAACGACCGTAAGAAACAATTTCGCGAATCGTCAAGCCAATCGATGAATCGCTAACTTGTGAAAGCAGCGCAATCTTTTTAGCCACTTCTTTGGTTTTGATGTTCTGGAGGTTTTGTGTATCTAATAGGACCTCACCAGACAAAGGCTGTAAAATTCGGGCGAGTGCCTTTAAAAATGTCGATTTTCCACTGCCGTTCGGGCCAATCAAGCCGATGATTTTCCCTTCTGGAATCTCAATTGTTAGATCTTGCACAATTTTTTGTTTTTGATAGCCGACACTCAAGTCAACTGTTCGTAATTTCGCCATATTCGTCCCCAAAATAATTGATTGATAATGCTTATCAATTATGAATGTAATCCTACTATTCGTCAATAGTTCTAAAAAAAGGAAATAAAAAAATAAGATTGACAAATCAGCGTTTCTCCGTAATAATAGCAATCAGCAAATGAGAATTATTCTCAATTAAAATGATAAGTGCTCATCTTTTAACAAAGGAGGAAGTTTTTCTATGAAACAATGGTCAAAAAGAAGTACTTGGCTTACCCTGCTAGCAGCCTGCTCCCTTATCCTACTGGGTGCTTGCGGTACGAATAATGACTCAACGGATAGCAGTGGAAAAGCCACTACTTCTTCAGAAATAGCAACAACCTTTACCGATGCGATGGGAAATGAAGTCACTGTTCCCGAAAACCCACAACGGGTGATCGGTAGTTACTTGGAAGATTATTTGGTCGCTTTAGGGGTAACCCCGGTTGCTCAATGGACAGTCGGCAATGACAGTGATCAAGCATACTTGCAAGATAAACTAGCAGATGTGCCAAGAATCAACTATGATCTGCCCTATGAAGATGTCTTGAGCTTTGAGCCAGACCTACTGCTGATGGATAGCAATTCCATGGTGGAAGGCGACAAATATGATCAGTACAGTAAGATCGCGCCGACCTATGTGGTCACAAATGGCGAGGAAGTAACCTGGCGTGAACGTCTGACAGATATCGCAAAGGTCTTACACAAAGAAGAGGAAGCTGCCCAAGTAGAAGCTGATTATGATGACTTAGTCGCTACTACCAAGGAAACGTACGCTGATCAAATCCAAGGCAAGTCGATTGCTGTTTTATGGGTGGTCAATAATTCTGTCTTCATGGTTTCAGAAACAAAATCAAGTGGTCAACTGCTGTATCACGAACTCGGTTTTGAAGTTCCCTCGCTTGTTTCAGAAATCAGTGAAAGTGCCACTGCTGACTGGTCTGCCGTTTCTCTGGAAAAATTGGCAGAATTGGATGCCGATTACTTGATTTTAGTGAATAGTGATAAAGGCGCTGATTTTTTCAGCGAACAAGTCTGGCAAAATCTTGATGCAGTCAAAAACAATCATTTATGGGAATTCGGTCCTGAATCAAGCTGGCTCTACAACGGTCCTATCGCCTATACCAAAATGATCGAAGATATCCAGAGCAAATTGGACTAATGCGTTTCAAGTAATTCGTCAAGTAAAACTACTTAACAAATTTCAGGAAAAAGCTAGCATTCCCGCACAAAACATGCTATTATATTTTAGTCTGAGAGATTTCTTAGAGGATTCTTGTATCGTTAGGGGGGAAAATCATGCGCGTAAACATCACATTAGAGTGCACTTCTTGTAAAGAACGCAACTACTTATCAAACAAAAACAAACGTAACAATCCTGATCGTTTGGAAAAGAAAAAATATTGCCCACGTGAAAGAAAAGTTACTTTACACCGCGAAACAAAATAATACTATTTAAGAAGTTCGCAAACGCTGATAACCAAGGCGTTTGCGAACTTCTTTTTTTTCAGACATTTTGCAATGATAGCTGCTGCATTTTTATTTCCCTATTTACACAACCACTCCCCTATTTTCACTTATTTGCTTTGAACTTTTGAGCCAACTTTTTCTTTGAAGCGACGTATAAATAAATTTTAATGTATAATGTAAAAAAGAAACTAATGTTCAACAAAGGCGGCACATAGAACATGAACTAGCTTTTTCTTCTAGCTGTCCTTTCAATATACTTTGAGTGCCAGTCGATCCTTTCATGCTATACTGCCTATAGGAGGTGAACCCATGCTTGGCAATTTTACGTATCTACCTAGTAACTATCGTCTGTTTTATGGCGCTTTTCTTTTTGCTCTTATTGGAAATATGCTTTTCATTTTCATTAAACACCCTGCTTGGACCTTTAGCTTACCGACAGTGATTATCCTCTTCTTAATAAATGTCTTCTTTTGGACAAAATACAAGAAGAAAGTTATTCCTTGCACAACTGATGCACTGTTTTATGTTCTGCTCTTCCTATTGGTATTTTACAATCACTAACATAATGCTTATTTTGATACTAATTTTTTCTCTTCCCCCTATTTCGTCATAACGAAGGAGTGTTGATGCGATGGAGATTTCCCATATCACGTTGATCGTACAGAATTTAGCAAAGACGACAACGATGTTGGAAACATTGTTTGAAGCAGAGGAAATTTATGATAGCCGAGACCAGCCCCATTCTTACTTCCCAGAAAAATTCTTTTTGATCGATGGCTTATGGCTTGCTGTTATGGAGGATGCCTCCCAGAAGCTGCCGAAAACGTATAACCATATTGCCTTTAAAATCGATCAAACTCAAATCGATTCCTTGATTACGCGCATCCAAGGACTAGGATTGAAGATCGAAAAAGATCGTTCTCGTATCAAAGGCGAAGGTGCTTCCATTTACTTTTACGACGATGACAACCATTTGTTTGAACTACATACTGGTACGTTGGCTGAACGGTTGCACCATTACCGTCTGACAGAAACGAGGTAATCTTCATTGCTAGCAACTGCATTGACTGTTATGGAAAGAATTCCCACAAGAAAGGAAGAAAACAATGAAACTAGATATGGTTGGTATTATCACAAAAAACATGGAACAGGCACTGGCTTTTTATCAAGTACTTGGCTTCACGCCATTAGGTCAGCACTCAGAAGATTATATGGAATTAGCAAACGACGGGGTTCGCATCTCTTTGAATAGCCGCCAGATGGTTGCCGGGATCTACGGACATGCACCAATGACTGTTGGTGACACAATTGAATTAGCCTTTTTATGTGATTCCCCTGAAGAGGTTGATGCCCTTCATGCAAAAGTCGTAGCTGCCGGGTATCAGTCTTTCAAAGAACCTTGGTGTGCCTTTTGGGGGCAACGCTATGCCATCGTCAAAGATATAGACGGCAATCTCTTAAGTTTGTTTGCAATGCTACCTGCCGAAAATTGATTTAAGCTACGACAGTCGGTCCAATGGATCGGCTGTTTTTTTAATCACACCTTCGGGTAAAAAGACAAAATCACGTTTTTATGTCCAATCGGATTCTGATAACCTGAAATGAATGTATCCCTTATAAAACAACGTTTCCCATCATTATAAGCCAAAAATAATCTCTCTATAAAAAAACAAATCCACCCATCCGCTCCTGTTCGCTTGACAAAAAAGAACAAACGTTCGTATAATCTCGGTAAGGAGTGATAAAAATGGGTGGTTTTAATTATGCGCTCGAGCCAAAACGCGATATCTTATTTATCGATGTCAAAAGTTTTTATGCTTCTGTCGAATGCATCTCGCGCGGCTTAGACCCTATCCAAGCGATGCTGGTCGTCATGTCTCATTCTGACAATACTGGAAACGGCTTAATCTTAGCGGCTTCCCCAAAGGCAAAATCGGCTTTAGGAATTTCAAATGTGACCCGCAATGACAATCTGCCGACGCATCCCGATTTGTACAAAGCATCGCCACGTATGAGTTTTTATATCAAAGAAAACACCAAAGTCAATAATGTCTTTCGCAAATATGTTGGACAAGATGATTTGCTGCTCTATTCAATCGACGAAACGATGATGGATCTGACCCGTACACTGGATCTTTTCATTCCTGATAACACGATTTCTCGCGAAGAAAAACGTTGGCTGATTGCCCAGCAAATTCAAAAAGACATTTACGAAACAACGAAATTGTATGTCACCATCGGTATTGGTGACAATCCTTTGTTAGCAAAACTAGCTTTAGATAACGAATCCAAACACAACCGTTCCTTGATTGCCGAATGGACCTACGAAGATGTCCCGACAAAAGTTTGGCAAATCAGCCCCATGACTGAGTTTTGGGGAATCGGTCGACGCACAGAAAAACGACTTCACTTGATGGGGATTGAATCTATTGAACAATTGGCTCATGCCAGTCCTGATCTTTTGCGCAGTCGCATGGGAATCATTGGTGAGCAGCTCTACCATCACGCTCACGGCATTGACCGCACCATTTTAGCCGAACCGACACCGCAGGTCATGGAAAAAAGCTACGGCAATAGTCAGGTCCTACATCGCAATTATTATTTACAAGAAGAAATCGAGATCGTCATCAAGGAAATGGCAGAGCAAGTTGCCGCTCGAATTCGCCGCCATCATTGTCAGACCGCTTGTATCAATGTTTACATCGGCGTAGCCTTTGGTGAAACTGCCTCTGGCTTTTCCCGACAAATGAAAATCCCGCCAACTGACAATACACGTAAGCTTGTTGCTCATTGCCTATTTCTCTTTCGAAAATTTTATACCGGGCAAGTCGTTCGCCACATCGGTATCACCTATTCAAAATTGGTTTATACAGAAAATGTCCAGCTGGATCTTTTTGAGCAAGCAGAAACGCAATTACGCCAGCGTAAATTAGATTTGATCATCGATAAGATTCGTGAGAAATACGGCTTCACTTCGATCGTTCATGCCACAAGCCGAATGGAAGGCGCTCGTGCCATTGCACGCAGCAAATTAGTCGGTGGTCACGCTGGTGGTCTAGATGGGATCGCCAACATAGGACCTGTCCATCAGCAAAAAGAAAAAGAACCGTTTGCTGATGGTTCAAAAAATACCGGCACTTGACTCGTTTTTCTTTCCTTTTCGATGACAAATCTTAAGATAACATTAACAAACGATCCATTTTTTAAAGATTTATGTAATTTCGAGGCCCCCATCTCCCCCTTTACTTCTTTCTAAGGTACTTTAATAGCAAGGAGTGTGAGCAGATGAAAATTGACAAAATCGAATACAAACGAGTCATCAATGGTGCGGGACACCTTGAGTACGATTTGCTGCAATATTTAGAAAAGAATCGGGCGACTGCTGCACAAAACCTGAAACAGTCTGAGATCGATTACCTTCTGGAAAAAGATATTCAGCATCGGATCATTCAACATGCTCGTAAGAGTTTCTTTGGCGATACAATCGTTTTAAAGGATGAATATGCCGAAGATTATCTTTTATTAAAAAAGTATACGGATATGTTCCAAGAAACATTCTAAAAAAAACGCAGAACCAACTGGTTCTGCGTTTTTCTTATTCTTCGAAATGTTCTTGATAAACATCATCAACCGTTTGATTTGGGTCGATCACGATATACAGACTCTTCGTTTTTTCACTGATTTTTGTTGATTGGTATACATTATCCAATCCTTCCGTATCTTTGTCCTTGTATGGGAAATAAACAAGATCCGGTGTACCGTTACGGTAAAGAATTTCCATCCGTTCAATATCTTCATATTTCAACGCACGAGCAAACATCCCTAATTCAAGTCCGCCTAAGTTGATGTCATGTGTTGCCACATGATCGCCTTCTTGGAAGATTTCAATTTTGAACCCAGCACATGGATGAATCTCAACGAATTCGCTTCCGTGGATACGGCCAAAACTGGTCGTGATTTGTTTGATCCATAAGTCACCGATGTAACGGCGCTCGATCGTCCATGTTTCTCCATTACGGAAATAAAATTTTAAAGCTTTCATTTCTCTAGCCATGACAAAACGCTCCTTTTTATTAATAATACATTTTAATTCTAACACATAGTCGCTACTGGGACACAAATTAACTTTGGTTTTCGTTGACTTTTTTCATAAACCGAGAGATTTCCACCGCCGCTCGTTGATGAGTCCCTTTGGCAATGAGTTGTTGCGCCCCATCGGTCACCTGATAATCAAACTGGAATCCTTGTTCTTTTTCCCATTGTATAAGAACTGTGATTGTCGCTCCGACTGGCGAAGGTTTCAAATGATCGATCGAAAACTTTGTACCAACGGTGGTAAACCCTTTATCTAAAGTAGGCTCAAGGGCTTCCCAACAGGTGTTTTCCACCATTGCGACCAGTCGAGGGGTTGCTAAAACCGCTAAACCGCCAGAACCCAAAACAGCCGCAGTGTCTTGAAGGTCAACGAGAAAGTCTTTTTTGCTTTCCATTCTTCAGTTATCCCTCCTTCGCTAAATATGCTTGAGCAAACGCCAATAGTGCTTCTTTTTCATTAGGGATTTTTCGTGTGATGACTGCAGCTTCGGCAGCGGCCAAGACTTCTTTGAGCCACGGACCAGAAGAACGATCAACTGTCTGCAGTAAATCACGTCCATTGATCGCCAGCTCCTTCAGTGAATGGATCGGTAGCTGCTGATAGCGCTGACTGATTTTTGCAGGATCATTGGGCAGCTTGTCATAACGCAATAATCCTTCAGCTAAACAGGTTGCTTCTAAACCGAACTGATACAACAGCAGATCGTTCCATTCGCCGTTCCGACGCATTAGCAGTGCTTGATAGACCGTTTGTACTTGGCGGATGCAGTCATTCGAACATTTCCAAGCTTTTAAAAAGCTGCGGACTGCCTCAAGAGCTAAACCGATTTGGTCAATGAGCAATACCCAAGCCGTCGTTTCGTTTTCTAATGGGATCGCTGGCAGGTCTGCCATCCGCAGTAACGCCTCACCGTATTCCCGCAAGCCTGGGCAATAGATATAGCATTCGGTTTCTACTAGTGCTCGTAGTGCTTGGTTCCGATGATTGCCTAACAGCAATTTCACGAATTCAATCATGATCCGTTCAACAGAGATTTTCCCCAACAAGGCATGATTCGCATGGATAGCAGCCAATGTTTCTGTTTCTAAAACAAAGCCCAATTGACTGACAAAACGCAGCCCCCGCATCATTCGTAGGGCATCCTCATGGAAACGTTCCTGCGGGTGACCCACTGCTCGTAAAATCTGATTGTCGATATCTGCCAGACCATCGAAAAGATCAATGATGACCCCATCTTCTTGAAGTGCCAATGCATTGATGGTAAAATCCCGCCGCTTTAGATCTTCTTTCAAGGACCTGACAAAATCAACTTTGTCAGGTCTGCGATAATCCTGATAGGCGGCTTCGGTTCGAAAGGTGGTAATCTCATATTGCGCCTGTTCCCACAAGACCAGCACCGTCCCATGCTCGATACCAATGTCAATGGTTCGAGGAAAAAGCGCCTTGATTTCGGCTGGAAACGCACTGGTAGCAATATCGACATCATGGATCGGCTGGCCTAAAATCGTATCCCGCACGCTGCCGCCAACAAAGTATGCTTCATAGCCCGCGGCTTCGATTTTTTTTAGGAGTGGCGCAGCTTCTGCAAATTCTTTTGGTAATTTAGTCAGCTTCATGTACTTTCCCATCTTTTCTTTCAAAACGATACGCATCCCGCTGATTGAATTTTGCCATATTTTCCTCAAACACTTCAGTCAGGTCGATGTCTAGTGAATTGGCCATGATCATCGTCACAAAGAGTACATCGCCCAGTTCTTCTGCCACGGTCTTTTCAACTTCATCGCTTTTTTTATTTTTTTCCCCGTAATAGTGATTTACTTCTCGCGCCAATTCGCCAACTTCTTCAGTCAAACGAGCCATTTGGGCGAGGGGGCTGAAATAGCCAGTTTTAAATTGTTGAATATAGGCGTCGACTTCTTCTTGCATCGATGCCAAGGAACGTTTATCTGTCATCTTCTTCACCCTTTCTCGTTTATCTTACCAAAAGAATGGCTGCCTGCCTAGATAGAGCCCCCTCAGGATTTGTTGTACATTCAATGATTTCGTGCTACATTGATACTTGTGGAAGTTGAATAACGGAGGAAACAGGATGCGGGCATTTTTTTCATGGCGAACGATTCGCGACATTGTTTTGATTATTTTCGGTACGAGTATTTATGGCTTCGGTCTAGTCTATTTAAATATCCCAAATGACTTAGCAGAAGGCGGTGTGACAGGGATCACCTTGATCCTGCGAGCCTTATGGGGAATCAATCCTGCCATTAGTACATTGATCTTAAATATTCCGATCATTTTGATCGGTGGCAAAATTCTTGGTCGACGCTCATTAGTGTATACGATTTTAGGAACCTTTGGTTTGTCTTTTTGGTTGGCATTTTGGCAGAGTGTTCCCCTGTTGATCGATCTACAGCATGATCTACTGATCGTCGCACTCTTGGCTGGTTTGATTGCAGGGATCGGTAGTGGGATCGTCTACAAAGTCGGTGGAACAACAGGTGGCGTCGATGTACTGGCGCGCATTTTAGAGAAAAACTTTGGGGTGACGATCGGGCGGTCGCTTTTGATCTTTGATGTGTTCGTCCTGTTGCTTTCTTTGACCTATATAGATTTGAACCGCATGATGTATACCTTGATTTTTTCTTATGTCTTCACTCGTGTGATCGATTCGATCTTAGACGGCGGCTATTCAGCCAAAGGGATTTTAGTGATCAGCAATCATAGCGAAGAGATAGCTCCTGTTTTAATGGATGAATTGGAACGCGGTGTCACGTTTTTACAGGGCGAAGGGGCTTACTCAAGAGTATCGAAACAAATCATTTATATGGTGGTCAGCGGACGGGAGATTTCTGAAGTCAAGCGCATTGTTCATGACTTTGATCCGCAAGCGTTTGTTTCTGTCATCAATGTCCATGAAGTCGAAGGCGAAGGCTTTACCTACTTAAGACCTAAGTCACGGTTCTTACAGCGCAAAGCAGCGGTCTCTAAAACAAAATAAAGACTAAAAAAGCAGTCCCGGTTAAAGGACTGCTTTTTTATTTGTCAGCGGCTTTCTTCTTTTTGTTGGAGCAAGTGCCGATTTACTTCATCGGAAAGTTCTAAGAAGGCATCACGATCCCCATTTTCCAATGCTAGATCGATCTGCCGATACAAGGTATCAATTTTGGTTTTTGCTTCTTCTTTTTCAAGGTACTGGGTAACATATTGGGTCATTTCTTGATCCAAGTGGTCGTTCCAACGTTCATAAGGATTGTCTTCTAAAACTGCTAAATAAAAGGATTGCGACCAAGAATCTGGAAAGAGACATTCAAGATACAAGGGTTGTTTCCAATTCATGCGAATCTCGTGAAAAATCTGATCAATGTCATAAAAGGTCTGTCCTTCGATACTCAAGACAAAGGGTTCGCCTCCAACTTCCGTACTGCGGACACTTAAGCCCCGTTTGGCTGCGGCTGCCCCTTCTACAAAATGAACATTGGCCAAGATCGCTTCATGGTTCGCCAGATAGTTTAACACCCAAGAGACTTCTCGGCGGCTGAAGGAAACGGTCGAAACTAACCAATTAAGAAACTTTTTCTTTTCTTGTACATTGATGTTCATTTCTCTCACCTATCTTTCTAATAAGTCCTCCACGATCGACTGTACTTCTAAATCACCTGGTTCGTGTGCCAAATAATGTTGTAGCAAATGAAGAGCTTCAGGTAAACGCCCTTCTTCACGTAAGAAAATGCCGTATTCCTTCATAAACGCCGGTTCATGGTGCAAATCAGCATTGGCTTCTTCGTAATATTTTGCTGCTTTGTCAAAATCTTCTAACGCATTGAAGGCTTGCGCTAGATTCCATAAAGCGTGAGGCTGTTCATTGTCTTCCATTCGCTCGATCGCCAAGATCGCTTCTTGCCAACGCTCTTCATTCAAGTATAAATTACTTAAAGTCAGTAATGTATCCTCTTCTTTTTCACCAGTTTCCAGTGCTTTAAGTAAAAATGACTCGGCTGCTTCACTGTCATGAAGTCGGTAAGCATTCTCGGCAGCAAAATGATAGAAATCCACTTGATATGGATCTTCATGAATCCCTTCTTCGATCACACGTTGCGCTTCTTCCAGCTGTTCTTCTTCTTGCAATGCTTCAGCCAAATAAAGATACAAGGCCCGGTATTGGGGATTCATGACCCGCAACTGCTGCAAGTAGCGAATCGCTTGTTCATTTTCCTTCAGCTGCAAATAGACTAAAGCCGTTTGAAAGAGACGCTCGTCCGTCTGTTCGTCTTCTAAGCTTGCTTCAAAATATTCCAACGCCTCTTCAAACTTACCTGCCATACTCAATGACGTTCCGGTCCGTTCAACGATCGAAATCCCCGAAATATCCGTAATATCTTCTTCCAGCAATCCTTGATAAAGGTCAACAGCTTCTTGATAGCGATCCGTTGAAAAAGCTAACTCAGCTAAGGCAAAACGAATCAAGGGTTCCTCTGGCACAAGGCTTTGCGCTTCTTTTAATTTGGCTTCGCTGACTTCCGGAATACCGATCAGTTGATAGAGATCCGCACTCAATAACAAGGCTTGCAGATAAGCTTCACTCGTTGGTAGTATTTGATCGATATAAGTGAAGGCTGTTTCAATCTGGTCTTCTTCCATCGCAATTTCCGCTAAAGGAAGCAGCAAAGCTTCATTTTCAGGATGCCGCTGCTGCAAGGTTTCAAATAACGTTTTCGCCTCTTCTAAAAAACCGATCTGCAGTAATTCATCGCCTAAAGCGCCAAGTGTCTCATCATCATCTTTTTGCAGTGCTTCGTTAAAATTCAATTGTGCTTCAGCCAACTCTTCTGCGGCTAGTGCTTTTAACATTTTTTCACTATAAGTTTCCATTTAGACCCCTCGAATCTCATTGATTAATCGCTGATAAGTCTCCATCGTTTGGACAAGATCTTTCTCCTCGATTTCCGTTCTGCCCCCTATTGTACCAACTTTTGCCAAAAATAACAGTTTTTTTTCTTTTTGCTGCAATTCTAGTACACGGCTGAAATATTCGCTTAAGGAAAAAGACTCGGGCAATTCGATAGGAAAGCCTAATCGTGCAAGCCATTGGCAAAATACTGGCAGATCGACAGTCAACTGCTGCTGCTGGACTGTCCACATAAAATGAAACAAAAAGCCAAAGAACAATTTCATCGCATCAGACAGCAAGTGACCATTTTCTGTTTGATAAGCAGCATCGGCAAAGAGTTGCCCAAACTCCTCTAATTCGCGTCCCGACTGCTGATACAATTGGATCAGCTGATTGGTATAAGCTGCCAACGAGTGTCTCATCAATGCCTGATGACTGGGGTACGTTCGATAAAGTTCCTTTAAAAAATCGCTATCGGCAAGCACGCCACAACGAATCAGAGTCAAAAAATCGACCAATTTCCCATCGATCTGTTTTTCTGCGATCGTCTGATCGTAAATAACAAATTCGGGTGTATTAGGATTTTCCAGCATCGGGATATCTGGCTTTTTCACAACGATCGCTGTTTCTTTCACACTTTTAGCTAAGGCCCGCAAGGAAACGGGAATCAGCCAAAGCTGTGTCGTCAGAACCGACGTCGCGTGGATAAAGCTGCTCAATGCCAACACGCCTTCATTCCCAAACCCGACGATCAGCAGCGGCTCTTGTTTTGAAAAGCGGCCGAAGAAATCCATTGCAGCTTTAAACTCGGTAAAGTTGTTGCAATACATTTGGTTGGTACAAATATACCAATTGACCTCGCGCGGCAAAAACAGGCGGGTTACTTTTTCTGAAAAGCGGTCATAATAACGCTGATTCGTCAAAATGATCACCTGCTGCGGCTCGATCGACTGTCCTTTCATGACCGATGCCAATGTTTCCCCGTAAGAAATCTGGGTTTCTTGCTCATTTCTGTAAAAAACAGCTTCCATCGGCTCACTCCTTTGTTGCTACTACTTACTATTATAGCAAGAAGCCGCTGAAACACCTACTAAATCGCTAACCATTAGGAAGTATTTTCGCCGATTTGTCCCATGATTCTATGCCAAAAAGCAAAAAACATGGTTTCCTGTATTACAAAGGAAACCATGTTTTTTTTCTAAACCAAAAGCGAGTAAAGTGATTGATTTTGCTGAAGGTTGATGTAGCCTTGATCAAACTGTTCAATTCGTGACAGTAATGCGGGTAGATCGTTTTTTTGTTTCAACAAGATTCCCAGCATTACTGGTCCTGTTCCACGATTGATTTTTTTCGTATATTCAAACCTCGTGATATCATCATCAGGCCCTAATACATGGCTAACAAATTCCTTCAACGCACCGGGACGTTGTGGGAAATTGACGATAAAATAATGTTTCAATCCTTGATAAATCAGTGATTTCTCTTCGATCTCTGCCATGCGGGAACTATCATTGTTACCACCACTCACAATACAGACGACCGTCTTGCCTTTGATTTGCTCTTTGATCTCATCCAGGGCTGCCACGCTCAAGGCACCAGCTGGTTCAGCGACGATCGCTTGTTTGCTGTATAATTCTAGAATCGTTTGGCAGATTGCACCTTCTTCCACCGTTACCAATTGATCCACATAGCGTTTGGCATGGGCATAGGTCTGAGCTCCGACTTGTTTGACTGCCGCACCATCGACAAAGGTTTCAATATGCTCTAAAGCCACCGGTCCTTGGTGATCAAAGGCTGCTTGCATCGAGGCGGCCCCTACAGGTTCTGCTCCAACAACTTTTATATTTGGCTGCTTTTCTTTCAAATAGGCTGCGGTCCCGCTGATCAAACCACCGCCACCAATGGCAGCCACCACTAAATCGATCGATACTTGTTTTTTTTCAGCATCCGCCAACATTTCCACGGCTACTGTTCCTTGTCCTGCGATAATATTGGGATCATCAAAAGGAGCAATGAAAGCCATTTGCTTTTCTTTTGCAAATTGTTTGGCAGCCTGCGCCGCCGCATCAAAGGTATCTCCCACCAATTCGATTTTGACGTAGTCGCCGCCGAAAAAGAGAACTTGCGCGACTTTTTGTTGCGGCGTCGTTGTTGGCATGAAAATGACCGCATGGATCTGCTGTTCTTGGCAGGTATAAGCAACGCCTTGGGCATGATTTCCGGCACTGGCACAGACGACGCCACGACTGGTCTGCACAGGATCTGCTTGGGTGATCGCATAGTAGGCACCTCGTAATTTGAAGGAGCGGACTTTTTGCAAGTCCTCTCGCTTCAACAAAACCGTCGCTTGGTATTTTTCAGATAAAAAGCGATCATACTGCAGCGGTGTATGACTAACTGCTCCCCGCAGTCGTTCATATGCTTGTTCGATTGCAGAAACTGTCACCAACAAACGCGCCACCTCTAATCTTTCGCAACAAACGGCATCATTTTCCGTAACTCGCTGCCGACTTTTTCAATTTGATGGTTGCTGTTTTCTTCACGCATTTTATAGAATTCAGGGAAGCCATTTTGATTGTCTTCAATGAATCCTTTCGCGAATTGACCATTTTGGATATCTGTCAATACGGCTTTCATGTTTTCTTTGGCTTGTGCGGTGATCACCCGAGCACCGGAAACGTAGTCGCCATACTCTGCCGTATTCGAGATCGAATGGCGCATTTTTTTGAATCCTCCTTCATAAATCAAGTCAACGATCAGTTTCAATTCATGACAAACTTCAAAATACGCCAATTCCGGTTGGTACCCGGCTTCTACCAATGTTTCAAAGCCAGCTTCGATCATGCTGGTCAAACCGCCACAAAGTACGGCTTGTTCCCCGAAAAGATCGGTCTCGGTCTCTTCTTTAAAGGTCGTTTCCAAAACGCCGACCCGTGTGGCACCAATGCCTTTTGCATAAGATAAAGCTGTCGCTTGTGCGTTGCCAGTCGCATCTTGATAGACTGCAAATAAGGCTGGCACCGCAAACCCTTCGGTAAAGGTTCGACGCACCAAGTGGCCCGGTCCTTTAGGCGCAACTAGGAACACATCCACCTCTTCTGGCGGCGCGATCACATCAAAATGAATATTAAAACCATGCGCAAATGCTAATGCATTGCCGGCAGAAAGATTCGGTTCGATCTCATTTTTATACAACGATCCTTGGATCTCATCGGGTGCCAAGATCATGACTACGTCCGCTTTTTGAGTGGCTTCGGCTACTGGAAAGACTTCAAATCCGTCGTTTCTTGCAGCTTCTGCTGACTTTCCTTCACGAATGCCGATAAAGACTTCATGACCTGTGTCCCGTAAATTTTGCGCATGAGCGTGCCCTTGAGAGCCGTAGCCGACGATCGCAATCTTCTTGTCTCCTAGATTATCTGTAACTTCCTCGTTGTAATATACTTTTACCATACTTGTTTCCTCCGAATTCTTTCTTTATTTTAAGCAATTCAAAATTGCACTTACCCTCTTGTAAAGCCAGTGACACCCGTTCGTGCCAACTGTTTGATCCCGTAGGGACGCAAAACTTCGATGCATGCTTCTACCTTTTTCGTATCACCGGCAACTTGCACAACGATCGTTTTCAGTGCGACATCGACAATGTGCGCTCGAAACGGATCAATCACTGCTTGGATCTCCGAGCGGCTAGTGGTTGGTGCATTGACTTTGATCAGCACCAGCTCTCGTTCGATATGAGGAACTTCTGTAATATCAGAAACCTTCAAGACATCTATTTGTTTATTTAAATGCTTGGTCACTTGTTCTGTTTCTGCCAAATCGTTCACGTTGACAATGATCGTCATTCGTGAAAACTCTGGCCGTTCCGTTGTGCCGACAGAAATACTCTCGATATTGACCTGCCGGCGGTTTAAGACACTCGTGATGCGGCTCAAAACACCTGCTTCATTATGGACGATTGCTGCTAATACCCGTTTCATCCCCTTAGACCCCCATCATTTCATGATTGGCTTTCCCCGGTGGGATCATCGGCAACACATGCTCTGAGGGCGAGACCATTACTTCGATCAGTTGCGGCCCCGTATGTGCAAAAGCTTCCGCTAGCATAGCAGAAAGCTGAGTGGGTTCATCGATCCGACAGCCTTCGATGCCATAAGCTTGTGCTAGTTTAACAAAATCAGGTTGCTGTGCAAAAACAGAGGCAGAGCGTCGTTTGCCATGAAATGTTTCTTGCCATTGGCGGACCATTCCTAACGAACGATTATTCAACAAAACAAATTTGACATTCAAGCCATACTCATTCAAAATAGCAAATTCCTGGTTTGTCATTTGGAACCCGCCATCGCCAACAAACACCACGACCATTTTTTCTGGATGAGCAAATTGGACGCCAATTCCCGCAGGGATACCATAGCCCATCGTGCCTAGTCCGCCACTGGTGATCAACTGCTTAGGAAAGCGAAACGGATAATACTGCGCGACCCACATTTGATGCTGCCCAACATCGGTGATGACGTAAGCCTCTCCTTTGGTCAAACGCCCTACTTCTTCGATGACTTTTTGCGGTTTGATTTCTTGTGCTTGAGTGCGATCATAGCGATAAGGTTTTTCCGTCTTCCGTGTTTGGCATAGATCCGACCAGGCAGACCACGTTCCTCTAGTTGGCGGATACCGTAGCATCTGTTGCAAAGCAGCCTTGGCATCGCCGACGATTGGGATCTTTGTCTCTACAATCTTGCCAATCTCCACCGGGTCGATGTCGATATGAGCAACGATGGCCTGCTTGCCGAACTGACTGCCGGCAGTCGCTAAGCGATCATCGAAGCGAGAGCCGATATTGATAATCAAATCGGCTTCTGATAAAGCCATGTTCGCCGCATACGTTCCATGCATACCGCCCATGCCCAAGAAAAATTGATGATCATTTGGCAGTAAGCCTAAGCCGAGCAACGTTGTGACTGTCGGCAACTTGTACTTGGCAATAAATGCATTTAATTCAGCCGCAGCTTCAGCCGCGATCACGCCTGCACCAGCCAGTACCACTGGTCGCTGTGCTTTTTCTAAAACGTGCATCAATTTTTCAATTTGCAGACGGGAAGGCTCTGCATTCGGTTGATAACTTTTCCTTGTGATCGGCAATGAGCAGGTTTCAGCGGTTTCTTGCAATGTAATATCTTTCGGAAGGTCGATCACAACAGGTCCCTTACGCCCAGTTGAAGCGATGTGAAAGGCTTCAGCGATCACTTTCGGTAAGTCATCCACACAACGGACTTGGTAATTGTGTTTCGTGATCGGCAACGTGATACCTAGAATATCCGCTTCTTGAAAAGCGTCTTTGCCAATTCCTGGTACGGCCACTTGCCCCGTGATAACCACCAACGGTACGGAATCGCTCATAGCATCGGCAATGCCCGTGACGACATTCGTAGCACCTGGACCACTTGTCACTAAAACGACCCCAACATTGCCAGTAGCTTTGGCATAGCCTTCAGCGGCGTGGATCGCGCCTTGCTCGTGACGCGTCAAAATATTCGGAATCGCTGCATCATATAATTGGTCATATAACGGTAAGACGGCGCCACCCGGGTAGCCAAAGATCATTTCGACGCCTTGCTCTTGCAAGCTGTCCACTAACACTTGCGCGCCAGTCCTTAGATGCGATGCTTGATAGTCGATGTTTTCCATTGCTACTCCTCCTCATCAGGTACTCGCATAATCCCGCCCGTATTCGCAGAGGTCACTAAAGCGGTATAACGTGCAAGCCATCCTTTTTTTACTTTTGAACGAAACTTCGGTCGTTCTTGCGCACGCTTGGCAAGCTCTTCTTCTGAAACTTGCAGATTTAGCGTTCGATTTGGCAAATCAATAATGATCTCATCGCCATCGTTGACTAGTCCTAATGGACCACCGGCTGCAGCTTCCGGAGAAATATGTCCAACTGCGATCCCCCGCGTCGCTCCTGAAAAGCGGCCGTCTGTAATCAAGGCGACATCTTTGCCTAACCCACGACCAACGATACTTGAGGTAGGCGCCAGCATTTCCGGCATTCCCGGCCCCCCTTTCGGGCCTTCATAGCGGATCACTACAACATGTCCTTTTTGTACGGTATGATTGTCGATTGCTGCGACTGCTTCATCATGAGAATCAAAACAGATCGCTTTCCCTTTGAACACTTGGACACTTGGATCGACCCCGCCAACTTTGATGACACTGCCTTCTGGGGCGATGTTTCCGTACAAGATCGATAGACCGCCAACTGGACTATACGGGTTTTCTTTCGGATGGATGACTTCTTCGTTGTGGATCTTCGCTTCAGCGACATTTTCTCGTAACGTCTTACCGGTAACAGTCGGTCGATCGGGATGAATCGCTCCTTCGATATCACATAGCTCCCGAATGATTGCTGAAACCCCACCGGCTTCATGGACATCATGCATCGAATAGGCTGATGATGGCGCGATTTTTGAGAGATAAGGCACTCTTTTAGCGATTTCATTGACCCGTCTTAAGTCATAATCGATCTCTGCTTCATTGGCGATCGCTAAGGTATGCAGCACTGTGTTGGTGGAACCCCCCATCGCCATGTCTAAAGCGAAGGCATCATCGATAGCTTCTTTGGTCACGATGTCTCGAGGTTTCACTTGTTTTTCAACAAGATCCATCAACTTAAAGGCGGCTTGTCTAACTAGTTCTCGTCGTTCTTCAGACACGGCGAGGATCGTACCATTGCCTGGCATTGCCAATCCTAAGATTTCTAAGAGGCAATTCATCGAATTGGCAGTAAACATCCCTGCGCAGGAGCCGCAAGTCGGACAGGCATTTTGTTCCATAAACTCAAAATCTTCTTTTGTCATATTACCCGTCTTGTACGTCCCAACGGCTTCAAACATGGAAGATAAGGTTATTTGATGTCCCCGAGGATCAATGCCGGCTTTCATAGGACCGCCGGAACAAAAAATTCCTGGTACGTTGGTCCGCATGGCTGCTAAGATCATGCCAGGAGTGATCTTGTCACAATTTGGGATATAAAATACGCCGTCAAACCAGTGGGCATTGATGACGGTTTCTGCAGAATCAGCGATCAATTCTCGGCTAGGTAGCGAATATCGCATACCGATATGTCCCATCGCAATGCCATCATCTACGCCGATTGTATTGAACTCGAAAGGGATGCCGCCAGCTTCACGAATCGCTTCTTTTGCGATATCTGCTAACTCCCGTAAATGCACATGCCCAGGCACGATATCGATATAGGAATTACATATCGCAATAAATGGCTTGTTCATATCATGGATATTTTTAACTTGTCCTGTGGCATAGAGCAGACTCCTAGCTGGCGCTGCATCGATCCCTTTTTTAATTTGATCACTTCTCACACTCATCATCTCCTGCATTTTGGAATAAAAAAAAGCATCCCGGTTATAAAAAACTGGGATGCTTTGCCAGAATCCCATTTTACTTACGCAAATAGGACTCAAACAAACGGATAATTTTTGCTTCCGTGTTCTAAGTCCTGGTATCAATAATAATGACTAATAAATATTGATTAAAATTACGCATAGAAAATGGCTCCTTCATTAGAAATAGTAACGTTCTTGTAATTGTTTACCAATATACCCTTTGCAAAATCACTTGTCAACGAATTTTCTGAATTTTTTTTCAATAATGACAATTCCAAGGAACCCTTTCTCACATCAGATGTCATTTAATCGCTTGCTTCTTTTGATAAGAATCACTTTTAAATCACCTTTATTCTTGCTTGAGAATTAAAGTGTGCCAGCAACCCTTGTTTTTTTTAGACCAAAAGAAAAACAAAAAATATTTTTGAATTTTCTGACAATAATAACCGTTTCTTTTCCCATTCGATCCGCCTGCATAGTGGCAGTTCCTAGTTAGACAAAAGAAAAAACCCTTGATTACTCAAGGGTTTCTACAAGACTCAATTATTTCACTGCGTCTTTAAGAGCTTTACCTGGTTTGAATGCAGGTACTTTGCTAGCAGGGATCTTGATTTCTTCACCAGTTTGTGGGTTGCGTCCTTTGCGTTCTGCACGAGAACGAACTTCAAAGTTACCAAAGCCGATCAATTGAACTTTTTCACCGTTAGCTAAAGCGTCTTGAATTGTTGAGAATACAGCGTCTACTGCTGCAGTTGCGTCTTTCTTAGTTAAGTCAGTAGCTGCTGCAACTTTTTCGATTAATTCTGCTTTATTTGCCATGGATGGTTTCACCTCCTGATATTTTTTTTGATGTCATGCATCAACAAAAATCTTGAGTGGTCCAAGGTTTTTGTCAAATATTGATTACCATCAATATTCTGATATAACGTTATCATAAGAACCTTGTAATATCAAGGATTTTAACGTTTTTAGGGGGTTTTTTTTTGGTTTTTTCCCATTTTTCTAGAAAAGGACAGATTTCTTTGTAAAAAGAAACAAAGTATGATAAAATCTCTATTTTCTTCTGCGTGGAATGATCCGAATCGGCGTTCCTTCAAAAGTGAATGCCTTGCGGATTTGATTTTCTAAGAAACGCGCATAAGAGAAATGCATCAGTTCTTCTTCGTTGACAAAAATAACAAAAGTTGGCGGTTTGACAGCCACTTGCGTCGCATAAAAAATCTTCAAACGTTTGCCTTTGTCTGTTGGTGTTGGGTTGATCGCCACCGCATCCATAATGACGTCATTCAACAACGCAGATGGAATACGCATGTTTTGATTCATGCTGACTTCTTCGATCAACTGCGGCAACTTATTCAAGCGCTGTTTCGTCACTGCGGAAACGAAAATGATTGGTGCATAATCCAAATATTGGAATTCATCTCTGATTTCTTCTTCAAAATCACGCATCGTATTCGTTTCTTTTTTCAATGTATCCCATTTATTGACAACGATAATGATTCCACGGCCTGCTTCATGGGCATAGCCAGCGATCCGTTTGTCTTGCTCGCGAATTCCTTCTTCGGCGTTCAAGACCATCAAGACGACGTCTGAGCGTTCAATGGCCCGCATTGCTCGCATGACACTGTATTTTTCAGTAGATTCGTAGACCTTCCCTTTTTTACGCATGCCGGCGGTATCGATCATGGTAAATTCTTGACCGCTTTCGCTGGTAAAATGGGTATCGATCGCATCACGAGTCGTTCCTTCGATATCTGAAACAATTACTCGCTCTTCTCCAAGAATCGCATTGATCAAAGAGGATTTCCCGACGTTGGGTCGACCAATCAAACTAAACTTGATGATGGAATCGTCTTCTTCTTCCGCTTCATTGGTAAAGTGTTTGACTGCTTCATCTAGGACATCACCGATCCCTAATCCATGACTTCCTGAGATTGGGTATGGATCGCCCAGACCTAAACCATAAAATTCATAGATATCGTTGCGCATCTCGGGATTATCAACTTTGTTGACCGCTAAAATCACGGGTTTGTTGCTTTTGTATAACAAACGAGCCACAAGCTCGTCAGCATCTGTTACTCCTTCACGAGCACTCGTAATAAAAACAATGACATCTGCTTCATCGATGGCGATTTCTGCTTGATGCTTGATTTGATCCATAAACGGCTCATCACTTAAATCGATCCCACCAGTATCGATTACGCTAAACTCACGGCCTAGCCATTCACCAGTGGCATAAATACGATCTCTGGTCACTCCTGGAGTATCCTCAACGATCGAAATTCGTTCTCCAGCTATCCGGTTGAAAATGGTCGATTTCCCCACATTCGGACGTCCAACGATCGCTATTGTTGGATTTGACATTTTTTACCCTCCATTTAAAAAAGCAGTCCTTGTACGCTGCTTCTTGTATTCAATCTTACTTAGTTTACCTAAAGCCATGGAAAGTTGCAAGCTTTCTCGGCAAACAAAAAATCAGCTTATAACAAATTCAAACATCGAATCGTTATAAGCTGATGGCATACAATTACTCTTCGTCGCTGTCTTTTAAGGCATCGCCTAAGATATCACCCATGGTAAACCCAGTTGATTCTTCTGGCAATTGATAATCATCCTCTGAAACTTCTTGTGTTTCATTGGTATTTTCTGCTTTTTCTAATGCTTTGATACTTAATGCGATTCGGTGTTCTGAAGGGTTCACTTCGAGCACTTTCACTTGCACTTCATCGCCTTCTTGTAAGACTTCATGTGGTGTCGCAATGTGTTTATGGGAGATTTGTGAAATATGGATCAGCCCTTCAACACCTGGGAAGACTTCCACAAACGCACCGAAGCTTGTCAAACGTTTAACAGTCCCAGTTAAGACACTGCCAACAGCCGCTTGCTCTTCAATATTGGTCCAAGGTCCAGGCAATGTGTCTTTGATTGAAAGAGACACACGTTCTTTGTCTGCATCAACAGATAAGATACGGACGTTGACGGTATCTCCAACAGACAAAACGTCACTCGGTTTGCCAACATGCCCATGTGAAATTTCAGAGACATGGACAAGTCCATCGATGCCGCCTAGGTCCACGAAGGCACCAAAGTCAGTCAAACGAGCTACTTTTCCTTCTACTTCTTGTCCTTCATATAAATCAGCTAGTAAAGCTTCTTTTTGTTTTGCTTTTTCTGCTTCAACAACAGCTTTATGAGAAAGGATCAAGCGGTTTTCAGAAGGCTCGATCTCAACGATTTTAAAGGTCAATGTTTTCCCTTTGTAATCTTCAAAATCCGCAACAAAATGATCTTCGACCATTGATGCTGGAACAAACCCACGAACCCCTACGTCAACCACTAATCCGCCTTTAACGACGTTGGTGACTGGTGCTTCGATGATTTTTCCTTCTTGGAAATCTTTTTCGATATCTTCCCAAACTTTTTTCGCATCTAAGCGACGTTTAGAAAGGAGATAGCTGCCATTTTCTTTGTCTTTCCCAATTGCTGAAATCACAACTAATTCTAAGACATCCCCTACCTTGACTGCTTCGTTGATGTCTTCAACAGGTAAAGTCGATAATTCTTTTGCAGGAACAACGCCTTCGACACCGGCGCCTTCGATCCCTACGATCGCTTGTTTATCCTCAATGGCCAATACCTCGCCTTTAACGATATCTCCAACTTTTACTTCTTGGAAATTGTCTAAAGCGGCTTCCATTGATTCATTTCCACTCTCAACCTGATTATTTTCAAATTCTGTCATCTCTCATGTCCTCCTAACCAACAATTCTGCAATAATTGCACTACATCTTTTAGTTTAAAATAGAATGAAAAAAAAATAAAGCGATTTCTCTTATTTTCCTAAAAAACTACGGTTTTTTCGTTGAAAAAGTCTTTTCACGTCTGTTTTCTTGCTTGCTTTCATCTTTTTCGTAGGAAAAATAAAAAAACAATGGGGAACACCCATTGTTTTCGCTAGTCGATCTTTTCTTGGATCGTTTTTTTGATCGCTTCTACGACTTGCTCGATTGTTAAACCGGAGGTGTCAATTCGAACGGCATCTGTTGCTTGTTTCAAAGGGGAGACTTCCCGATGAGAATCCAAGTAATCTCTTTGCTGAATCTCTTCTTTTAAAGTTTCATAATCGGTACCGATCCCTTTTTGCTGATTTTCTTTGAAACGGCGCTGCGCCCGTTCTTCCACACTTGCTACCAGAAAAATCTTGACTTCTGCTTGTGGTAAAACCGCCGTACCAATATCGCGGCCATCCATCACGACACCGCCATCTTTAGCGATCATCTGCTGTTGTTGGACTAGTTTTTCGCGGATCGCAGGGTATGCCGATACCTTCGAAACTGCGTTGGTTACTTCTGGCTGACGGATCGCTTCTGTGACTTGCTCTCCTCCTGCAAAGACCTCTTGACCGTGTTCAGTCGGTTCAAAAGTGATGGAGTATTGATCGATCAAAGCAGCGATCGCCGCTTCATCCTCTAATGAACAGCCGCTTTTTAAGGCCAAATACGTGATGCTGCGGTACATGGCCCCGGTATCTGTATAAATAAACCCTAAATCATTGGCGATGATTTTTGCCACGGTACTTTTCCCAGATGACGCCGGACCATCAATAGCGATGTTGATTTTTTTCATTTTTCTTACTCCTCGTTTCCCAACGATGTGTATTCTTCATCGTTTCTGCTTATCGTTCACCTTGGCTTCTTCCTACCAAGAAAAAAAACCGCCAAAGCGGTTTTTTATTTAATTCGTAATGTGTCGCCAGGGTATAGCATGTAGTTGTTTGGATCAATCCCATTTAATTGATATAGGGTTTCAACTGAGATGCCTGTACGGGCTGCCACTTGTTCAGGACCTTCACCTGCTTGCACCGTCGTGTATTCCTCGGTACCAGTCGCTCCTTGCCCTTGATTATTTTGCGTAGTGTCTTGCCCTGCATTGTTTTCCTGTTGAGCCGGCTCACTACTACTTGATGGCGTTGTTGAAGCTGGTGCAGAACTGCTACTGCTTGATGAAGAACTTGATTCACTTGTTGACGAACTCGTTTCACTTGTCGATTCAGCAGTTGATGATTCCGTTGTTGATGACTCAGTTGTCGAAGATTCTGTCGTACTTTCTACTGTACTGCTCGAACTTGCTGCGGTCGGGGCATCACTGTTATGATTCAACACCCAAATACCGGCACCAACCGGAATTGCCACGATCAAGAAAAGCAAAACTAAAACGATCGTCAAAAAGAGTGAATTCCCACGCTTTTGTTTTCTTTGTTGGGATCTTGATGCAGAATCATCGTATTCTGTATCATAGATTGGTTGTTCCCACGGTTCTTGATTTTCTGAATTGTAGTCATTGTCTTTCTTGCTCACTCGTATTCCCTCCTAGTTTCCTTCCGATGTATTATACCATAGGTAAATAAAAACTGTCCTGCAAAATACGATTCAATTTATATCTTTAAAAATTTTTATTAAACGTTCTTGCCAATGAAGGATGACTTTTTTTTCTAAAAGCTCTTCTTCCGCTGCCAATTCGATCCCGTCATTGTCGCAACAATAAGGATTTGCTGGTGCTTCTTCCCCAAAGTGCGCCAATAAAAACTGGCGACGACAGCCGGTAAAATGAATATAAGCCAACATTTTTTGTAATTGTTCTTGCTTTTGCTGTTCGTTTTGTTTTAGCGTTTCCAGCCAAAACGCAGCCCCCAACTCCTTCATCTTCAGCTGCCATTTTTCTTGCAGCGGTGTCAAAGGTCCTTTCATCTTTTCCTGATCCATTCGTTCTAAAGCACGGCGTTCTTCTTTGTTTTCTCGCTGAAAGAAGTAGTGAATCTGCTCATCGTGTTCCTGATAAAGCAAGATCGCACTGCTTTGTTTGCCATCGCGGCCTGCTCGACCGATTTCCTGACTGTAGTTTTCCAGCGAATCAGGCAAGTCATAATGGATCACAAAACGAATATCTTCTTTATTGATCCCCATCCCAAACGCATTGGTTGCGACGAGCAATTTTAGTTTATTCTGAGAAAACTGCTGCTGCAACGTTTTTCTTTGATCGCTCGCTAGACCACCATGATAATAGCCTACCGAATAGCGCTGACGCAGTTTGTTATAGACTTCTTCGACTTTGCTTCTTGTGGAACAATAGATGATCCCAGCCCCGCCTAAGCGGCTGAGATAGTCTGCCAATGCCGCATCTTTGTCTGACGTTTTCTCTACGAACAAGCCGATATTGCTGCGGTTCATCGAATAACGGTAGACATTGGCGTTCTTTGCTAACAACACTTGCCGAATATCTGCTTCGACTTGCGCCGTGGCAGTAGCCGTCAATGCTAATGTGACGGGTGCCTTCAACCGTTTTTTTACTTCACCAAGCTGCAAGTACTCTGGTCGAAAATCAATGCCCCATTGGGAAACACAATGAGCTTCATCCACCACGAGCATAGCGATCTTAGCTCGTTCGAGTTGTTGCAAAATGGCTTCTTGCACGATCATTTCTGGACTTAAAAACAAAAATTTGTACTGCGATAAATGCTGCATCACATAGTGACGATCGGCAAGGTCCAGTTGACTATTAAACGCAATCGCGCGTTTTTCCCCTTGCTTTTGTAGGCCATAGACTTGATCTTCCATTAAAGAAACAAGCGGTGAGATAATGATTACGATGCCATCTATGAGGTACCCTGGCAGCTGATAACAGAGACTTTTGCCATTCCCGGTAGGCAAAATCGCCAACGTATCTTGCTGCGCTAAAACACTTTCGATGACTTCTTTTTGTCCTTGACGAAATGTTTTGAAGCCAAAGTACTGATTCAGTGCGTTTTCTAACATCGAATCCCCCGTTTCTGAGCAATCTGTAACAAACGGATCGTCAAAAAATCAGTCGTAAGAAGCTCCTGTAATTCTTGATAGCTGTTTTTCCAAGAAGTTTCTGGCAGCTTATTCAGCAATGATGTATCAAAGCGCTGATACGGAAATGTCGGATCAAGCAGTGCCCACTCAATCAAATGATCATTAACGGTTCCTCGTTTGATCCTTCTTTTTTCCATGATCTGCTCAACAGAAGCTCCTTGCAAGAACAATGCACGACTTTCCAGCATACTTTGATTCAGATTCCTATTTAGAAAAGGCGACAATCCTTGAAACAGAACCATCTGAGACTCTTTTTCAACCAGGGCTAAAAATTGATGGATCGCAGCTCCTACATAAAGATTGTCCCAAGGCTTACCTTGTACAGATTCTGGCAAAAGTTGGAAAAACGCCTGCCCCAGAAGATCAGGACCAGATAAGGTACCCGCTAAAAAATCTGCGACTTCTGCGGGAAGTTGGGCAAAAACTGCCGAAAGTTCTCGATGAGTGATCTTTTTGATTTCAGGGTATTGATGGATCAGTCGACGCACAGGTTCTGTATATAAAGGCGTGTTCTCAACAGGAATATACTGATTCGTCACCTCTTGATATGCAGCTGCTTGAACCAGCAGTCGGACAAAACGCCACGCCTCCTCCGTCGTTCGTCCATACCGAAAATAATCCGTATGATGCAACAACATTTCTCTTGACTGTTCATAATTTGCAGCGGTCCTTTTGAGCAGCAGACCATCTGAATCTCGACTTAGCATCCCTTGTTGGATCAAGTCAGCGATCGTCTGTTGATACTCCCTCTCATTCAACTGTGGCAACGCTTGAAAAAGACCTAATCGATCATAAAAAAAGGCATAACTCAAGACAGAGCTAGTGCGCTTACCAATGAGAATTTGATAAAGTGTCGATGGACGCAACTTGTCAGTATCAGAAAACAGCGCTAAAATAAAAGAATCCATATCTTCCTCCCAGAAAGGACTAAAAAATGTCACAACGCTGTAAAATTGTTCCTGAGCGCTGCATTGCTTGTGGACTATGTGCGATCTATGCTCCCGAGATCTTCGATTATGATGAAGATGGGATCGTTTTATTTGCCCAAGAACCGAGTGCACGGCAACAGTTTATCATAGAAGAACAACAAGAAAAAGTCAAAACTGCTTATCGCAAATGCCCCACCAGAGCGATCCTTATAGAAAAATAAAAAAGTCGACCTGCCATTAACAGACCTTTCGTCTGCCACAGCAAGTCGGCTCATT
Organism: Enterococcus sp. AZ188; assembly: GCF_050544075.1. NCBI lineage: Bacteria > Bacillati > Bacillota > Bacilli > Lactobacillales > Enterococcaceae > Enterococcus > Enterococcus sp. AZ188. Next base: position 1,114,303 of record NZ_CP172943.1, on the reverse strand, counting down.
TTTTATTTTCCTATAGCAGAATGATGGGGCTGCTTACGAGCCAACCATGGGAGCAGTTTGGCATGTAGTGCTAAAAAGACGGCACTGACGATCGCTCCTTTAACCAAATTGAAGGGTAAAATCCCGATCGCCACATATTGCGGCAAAGACATCCCTAAAAATTGATCGGCTGTGACCCCGAAAAAGCGTAGATAAAGCGGTGTGATCACAAATAGGTTCGCCACACTCATAAAAATCGTTACCGACAAGATACCGCTGATGACACCAACCATTTTGTTTTTGGTGTGGATACCTTTGCGGAAAAAGTAGTACATTGGCAAAGTAAAGGCACATGATGCTAAAAAGCTTGCCGTATCTCCCACCATATCAGCAGGTGAAAAACCAGATAAGAACAAATGCAGGACCGAACGAATGAAGGCAGTCACTACCCCACTCCAAGGACCAAATAAAAACATCATGATCATCACGGGAATATCACTAAAATCGATCTTTAAAAAGCTGAATGCCGGAAAAATTGGAAAAGCGATAAATTGCAAAATTGTTCCCATAGCAGCACACATGGCGATCGTCACCATTTTTCTTGTTTTGTTGTTCATCAGTATAAATCCTCCTAAGTTCAGGATTCCTCTTCAAACGAACCTATTAAATTTCCTCGGCTTTCTTGTCGGCGCCAGACAAAAAATGCCCTCTTTTTTCCACAGGGAAAAAAGAGGGCATTCGAAATAGCCATAAGCAAATCAAATACGCTCTATCTTCTTTATCCAGACTGTACTGTCGGTATCGGAATTTCACCGATTCAGCTATTTCCGAAGAAATAGGTCGTGGACTATAACCACCGGTCGGGAATTGCACCCTGCCCCTGAAGACGAACCTTTATTCTATTTATTACATGTTCTATTATACACAAAATCTAAAAATTAACAATAGTTACGTTTTCAGATACTTTTCAACTATTTTGCACTGTTTTTCAGCTGGCTGACTTCTTTCTTCGACAACTCTCGGTATTCCCCTGGACGAAGACCTTTTAAATCTAACGGACCATAGTTTTCCCGTTTTAGTTTTTGCACAGGCAAACCAACTGCTTTTAGCATGTTTTTGACTTGATGATTGCGACCTTCGTGGATCGTCAATTGCACAATACTAGATTGTGCCGTTTGGTCTGTCGATAAGATTTCAAAGCGAGCAGGCGCGGTCTTACGCCCTTCGATCCGAATTCCTTTTGTCAATGGGAGCAGTTGCTTTTTATCCGCAATGCCTTTGACCTTGGCAACATACACTTTTTCGACTTCGTGTTTTGGATGCATCAGTGTCTGTGACAATTCCCCATCATTTGTCAGTAGCAGCAAACCGGAGGTATCATAGTCCAAGCGGCCGACTGGATACACCCGTTCAGGGACTTCAGCAAAATAATCCAAAACGACTTTGCGTTTTTTATCATCTGTTACAGCTGAGATCACGCCACGAGGTTTATAGAACAGATAATAGACATGTTGTTCTTGTTCGATCGGAACGCCGTCCACTTCAACGACATCTTTTGAACCGACTTGGACCCCTAATTCTTTGATTACTTGTCCATTGACTCGCACACGGCCTTCGGTTATCAGTCCTTCAGCTTTTCTTCTTGAGGTGATGCCGGCATGGGCAATCACTTTTTGCAAACGTTCCATCTTCATTCTCCTTCTGTTTCTGCTTGTTTGTAGCGGTCGTAAAAAAGATCAAACGGTGTATCTTCTTCAAGTTCATCTTCCATTGATTGGATGTCAGGCAATTCAGCCAAACTTTTTAAGCCAAAATAATCCATAAAGTATTCCGTCGTACCGTATAGGATCGCTCGTCCTGGTCCGTCCACGCGTCCCTTTTCTTCAATCAGCCGCTTTGCCACCAGTTTTTGGACCGAACCGCTGGATTGAACGCCGCGAATCTCTTCTACTTCCATCCGAGTGATCGGTTGCTTATAAGCAATGATCGACAAAGTTTCCAAAGCGGCTTGCGACAATGAACTCCCCATCGGTGATTCGGCGTATTTCTTCAATAAAGGGGCAAATTGCTTTTTAGTGGTTAAAATAAAATGATTGCCAACTTCTAGAATATGCAACGCGGTATGTTCATTTTCTTCATATTGCTGATTTAGTTCCTGCAAATGCTGATAGACACTGGCAGTATTACTTTTGACTAAATAACTCAGTTCTTCAAGTCCGATCCCCTCATCACCGACGACGAATAAGATCGCTTCTAATTCACTATATTTACTCATCTTCTTTACCTGTTGGATAGAGCAGAATCGACGCATAATTGTCTGATTGCTCTACTCGAATCGTTCCTTTTTTCATTAATTCTAACAGTGCCATAAAGGTTACCACAACTTCTGTTTTATTGTAAGAAGTAAAAAACGAATCAAAGCTGCGGCCTTTTTTAGCACTCACATGTTGCATCTCCAACTGAATCGCCGCCATCTTTTCATCGATGGTGCTTTCATCAGGAGAAATCTTGGTTTCTAGTACTTGGCGATTTTTCTTTTTCTCGATCATTTTTTGAAAAGCCAAAAAGAGATCGATCGTGTTGAATTGATTGGCTCTTAATTGATCTTCTTCCTCTTTGTATTCATCGACATCCATCGGATCTTTCGTGTAATACAAACTGCGCTCTTCCGCTTTTTCTGAAAGCTGTTCGGCTGCGTACTTAAATTTTCGGTATTCTAGCAGTTGTGCCACCAGCATATCCCGCGGATCTTCTTCGTACTCTTCGACTTCAGCAATCAACTCTTGTTTAGGCAACAGCATCTGGCTTTTGATCGCCATCAAAGTCGCCGCCATGACTAAATACTCTCCAGCGACTTCTAATTCTAAAATTTTCATGGCATGGATGTACTGCATGTATTGTTCGGTGATGGTAGCAACTGGAATATCATAAACATCGATCTCCAGTTTTTTGATCAAATGAAGCAGCAAATCCAACGGTCCTTCAAAGACAGCTAATTTTATTTTGATTTCTTCCATTCCATCCTCGATTTCTAGGCGCGCGGAAAGTGCTGCTTGTACACTTCCGTCATCCGTTTCTTCGTTATATGCGTGTAAATCTGAGTGGTCGAGATGTCTGCGTGCCCTAGCAACTCTTGAACCGTTCGTAGATCTGCCCCGTTTTCTAATAGATGGGTCGCAAAACTATGGCGCAGCGTATGGGGAGTCACATTCTTGGTGATCCCAGCTTGTCGAACCAAGGCTTTTAAATTTTTCCAGATCCCTTGACGAGACAGTTGCGTACCATGGTTGTTTACAAACAGATGGCTTTCATCCGGCGTTTTTCTCGTCAAATACGGACGCGCATCGCTGAGATAGGTTTCGATCCATTGAATCGCTAAGTCCCCTAATGGAACGATCCGTTCTTTGTCGCCTTTTCCGGTTGTTTGCAACAATCCCATACTTAAATGCAGATCGTTTAATTTTAACCCGATCAACTCACTGACGCGCAAGCCCGTCGCATACATCACTTCCAAAATCGCTCGGTCACGGATGCCCAAAACTGCTCGCGTATCCGGTGTTTCGATCAACCGCTCCACTTCTTGTAAACTCAAGGTATCAGGCAGCTTCTGCTGTTTTTTTGGTGAATCAATATGCTGCATTGGATCATGATCGGTAAACCGTTCTTGACGCAAAAATTGATGAAACCTTCGCAAACTGGAAACCATCCGAATCACGGTTGCCGAGGATTTTCCCGCTTCTTGCAGACTTTGCAAAAAAGACAAAACGATCACTCGGTCGATCTGCTGCCACTGAGTGACTTGTTTTTTTTGTAAAAACGCAAGATACTGTTGCAGATCTCGCTGGTAGCTGGCACGGGTATTTTGGGATAGCCCGCGCTCAATGGTCAAATAATGAAGATAATCAATGATTTGTTCGTTCATGGGCTTCCTCTACTTTCAGCTTTTTTATCATATCAAATTCTGGCTCGTTAAGATAGTAGCTTGCCAATAAAAAAGAGGCATCTACCCGTATCTTTTGCCCAAGGAAACACCCGAATCATAGCAGATTTTTCGGTTTCTTTCAAATCGGAAAAAAGAGCACTCTTCCTATTGGAAACCATCTGACTATCATTCGGGTGATAACAAACGTTTATTTAAGATCGCCAAAGTACAATCACTCGGCTTTGCTTTGGCACTTTTGACAGACACCATGAAAGGTCAACCGATGATCCTTTACTAAAAAATGGTACTTTTGTTCAACGATCTCTTCGACACTGCCCAGCAGATCCTCTTCGACTTCTTCAATATTGCCGCATTCCAAACACAACAAGTGATGATGAAAGTGTTTGGCACCTTCTTTACGTAGATCATAGCGAGCGACACCGTCATTAAAGCTGACTTTATCGACAATTTTCAGATCCGTTAAGATCTCCAATGTTCTATAGACGGTTGCCAAGCCAATCTCAGAATTTTTTTTTCGCACAAAAAAGAAAATCTCTTCTGCGGATAAATGGTCTTTCTCATTTTCTAATAAGACCAACAACGTCGCTTCTCGCTGAGGAGTTAATTTAAACCCCGACTCGTGCAATTGTTTCTTGGTCTTTTTTAACGCTGCTGTTGTGTTCATAGTTGCCTCCGTATGCCGTTAATTTATAACGATTCTAATCTGAGTGAAAATCACTCAAGACAAACATTGTAATCATTATAAATTAGAACGATAAAAGAAACAAGTATTCTCAATTAGGTTTTTTGATAAGAATCGTAAAGCCGTCTTTTTGCTCAATCAAACGCTGTTTCATCAAGGTTCCTAATGCCCGTTTAAATTGGCCTTTACTAATACCAAATGTTTGCAAAATCTCTTCTGGGGCTGATTTGTCCGTGAAAGGAATTTTGTTCTCAGGCGCTCGTTCTAAAAAGGTTAGAACCATGGCGGCATCATTTGAGATCGCCTCGTGGGCTCTTGGTTTCAATGAAAGGTTCAAGACACCATCTGGACGAATCCCAATCACTCGCCCTTTGACCACTTCCCCAAGGCGCGGCTCTTGATACCGTTCTGATGGATGGACGAAGCCAATATAAAAATCATCCGTCAGCAAGTAAGTACCCGCTAACTTCAAACGGTACACGCTACCTGTAACATCTTGATTCTTCATTTGCTCCGTACCATTTTTGCTCAATGCCTTAAAAATTTTCTCATCTGCTAATGAAGCCCAAATACGCTCTTTGTCATCGACCCGCAAGCTGACCATCAAACGGTCTCCTTTTTTGGGCCAAAGTTCCCGCATTGTTGGCAATTCATCTAATGAAACCACCATATCTTTGTCTTTCAAACCGATATCGACGAAAACGCCTAAGTCGCGACGGCTTCCTGTGACTGTACCAAAGGCATAATGCCCTTTGCGGCTTTTCGGAATATTCGTAGTGAGCACATTTTCTTGCTTTTGATTTTGATAGCCAAACCCTTCGACGGCTTCACCTAAATGATGTTCGCCTTCTTCCTTGGCTAGTCGGAAGGTAACCCCGCCTTTTTGAACAAAATAATTCTGTTCGTTTTCATCAATGATCAATCCGCTGAATACGGATGCTAATAAGTCTTTCATCTATTCTCTCCTTTTTCTTTAAAACTGCTCGTTCCTATAAAAAGAAACGCAACAGCGCCATAGCAATAACGCCTGTGATAACGATTTTCATCAAATCTTTGGTATAATACCCCACCAATAATGCCGGGATACAGGCAATGGTTTCTTTAACTTTCAAAATGGGGAATTGGCCTTCTCGAAAGATCAGCAAATTTTGCACCAACAATGCCGCCAAAATACACAACGGTAAGTAACTCAAAAAGATGGTGAAAGGTTCCGGAAATATGAGCTTTTTCGAAAATAAAAAAGGAGCGATCCGCGGAAGCCAAGTAACCAATCCACATACTAGCATCAGTATAACAAAATTAGTCATGGTGTGTCACCGTCCCAACCAAACATCCTGCCAGTGTCGCCGCAATTACCGCAATCTCTGCGGTCGAAAAACGCATAAATAAAATCAAGGTCCCCACAACTGTCCCTAGTATCAAGAGCGTTTGCTGGGTTTTCTTCTTAAGCGGTCGCTCTACTTGAAATAAAAAAAGACCAACAAACATAGCTACTAAGGCAAAATCTAAGCCTAACGCTTCTGGATCTGGGATAAATGAACCCAATAAACCACCCAAAAACGTCGCAAAAATCCAACTCAAATAAGCCATTACGTTCAACCCGTGGGTCCATTTCGCTGTGACTGGTTTGTCTTGTTGCAGTGCCGTCGTCAAAACGCCATAGGATTCATCAGTCAAAAGTGTCCCGATACCAATGGCAGAAAGCAACGGTGTCTTTTTAAAATAGGAAGCTACTGACAAACTCATTAAAAAGTGTCGTAAATTCACTAAAAAAACTGTTGCGACGATTGTCATGAAAGGTGCTTGAATCGCTAGTAAGGCGCAAATGATAAATTGAGCACTGCCAGCATAGACAATAATAGACATTAAAATAATTTCTAGAATAGACAACCCAACGCCTTTTCCCACAACCCCCATTGCAAAACCAATGCCCAGGTACCCAAGAATTGTTGGTACACAAGCAATGACCCCGTCTTCAAACCGATCATATCTCTCAATTTTCTGCACAAAAACCCCTCCTTGTTTGAACGATTATCTCTCATCATATCGAAAACAAGGAGGGGAAACAAGTATTTTTCACATGTGCATGTAATAACTCTGAAAATTTTCTAGTGTCTCAGGAGACTTAGCGAACGGTGTGATCGTTCCCATTGCCTCTGAAATAGCCAGTTTTGGCGTTTACCGTAAATAAGTATAGCGGGAACGCTGAATCATCCGTTCCTTTAAGCAAGCTGCCTTGGGCATTTGTCGCATAAAAATTGTAATAGCCTTCACCATTGACGATTCGTACACGTTCAAAAGTATAGCCGCCTTCTACCACATAACCGCGAGCAATCGCTGTGGCGATGATTTTTTCTTGGACACCATCTGCCCACACCCAGGCGCTATTGTTTACATCATTCAAATCACTTTGGCGGGCTGGAATAATTGGCTGATTGTTGGTATTTGTTGGTGTATTCGGCGAAAGCACATACTCTTCTTCAGAAGTACTTTGCGCGGGCGTCGCAGCGCTTGTAGATCCGCTGCTCGAAGCGGAAGCGTTGTTCTCGGAAGCCGCCGCTTGTGCTGCTTCTTGGGCCGCTTGTTGTTGCGCCGCTGCTTGTTGGGTAGCTGTTTCACGCTTCGTCAAGGCAGTATCGACTTTACGTAGTTCCGTCGTAAGACTTTCAACCAGTGAATCGATTGGCAAAGCTTGGATTTTTTTCATCAAGGCATTGTAGTTCTCACGAGTGACACTCGCCGGTGCTTCACCGTCACCACTTAAAGCCACCATGCTCTTCACTGCATTTTGAACTTCCTCGATCGCGCTGAACTCTTTTTGTCCCATGTCGATGGCTTGATTGATCAACTCATCAAAGGCATCCCCGTTCTCACGCTTCGCCATTGTGACAGCAGCAGCTTCTTTCAACGAGACTTCTTCCAACTGATCCTCCACAACTGCAGGACTGCTGAAATAGCTATTGATCTCTGTCAAAGCTGCTAATTTGTCAGCAATTGTCTCTGCTTCTTGTGACAAGATATCGTATCGTTCGTGGTCTTGAAAATCTGCCAACTGATTCGTCACAGCCGTCAGCTGTTCTGCTGTTTTGTCGCTTTTAATGAACACTCGCTCATCATTTGTATAAAAATCATTCAACTCATTTTCGATCTGATCTAACGTACGGTTCTCTTGCGCCAGTTGCGTTTGTCGGGCAGTTTCTTGTTGCTGCTGTTGATAGTAATAAGCCCAACCACCACCCGCTGCCACTAACAAACAAGCCGCTGTAATATAGAGTGCTTTGCGAGGGCTCTTCTTGCTTTCACTGGAAGAAGACGTTTCTTCTTCAGCAGTCGCCTTTTGTGGCGTTTCATCCGCTGCGGTGATTGGTTCAGGAATTGGATCGATGACTGGTTCTGGCTGCTTCTCAACTTCTTCAATAACTGGCTCCGTCACCACTTCCTCCTCGCTTGACGGCAGAGGTTCCTCGCTGGCTTGCATCTGACTTTCCTCTTCAGCAGAGGAAAGATCAATGGCGGTTTCTTCTGCTTCTAGAGCAGCTGCTGCCTTTGCTTCTTCATCAAGTTTGTGCTGTCGGATATAAGCGGCCAAAATCTCAGAGTCATGCTGTTCATCCGTACTCAGTGCATCGGTCTCATTAACTTCTTCACTGGCTGAAATTGTGTGTTCTTCTGTAGACTCAGAGTTTTCCACTGTTTTTGGTTCTTGTTTAGACTCTGATTCAAGTGTTGTTTTTTTCTCATCAGAAAAAGCCTCTTGCTGTGCAAGGTCGATCGTTTCTTCATTCGAGGATGGCCGATCACCTAAGTGCTCCTCCATTTTTCCAATCGGAACATTTTTAAAGTCAGACCAGCGAATATCATCGTTTTTGTTTTGTAGCTCTTCTGGCGTAACGGAAGAGTCAGATGATAGTTCCTGTTCATTCTCCTTTGCTTGGTTCCATTGAAACCCGCAATTGGGACAAACGGGTGTTTCTTCTATTGCTTGAAATCCACATTCAGGACATGTCTTCTTCATTGATTCAAACTGACTCCTTTTGTTTTTTGCATTTCCTTCTATGAAGCAGTACCCTACCAGATCAAACGCTTGACGCGCTCACTGCTTCCTATTTCAAAGACCGACAAATAATGGGTCTTTTTTCGCATTTCTTTTTTATTACTCAATTGTGCAGATGCACAAAATTAAATTTATCACATTCTAGGCAATTAGCCAACACTTGCTTGGTTACGTTTTTATTAAGTTCTTTACTTATCCTATGGAGAGATGACAAAACCTGAACAAAAAAGACTTTCCAAAGGGAGCCTTTGGAAAGTCAATAAACCTTAATTATTCTAAGAAATCTTTCAATTGTTTTGAACGAGATGGGTGGCGTAGTTTCCGTAACGCTTTTGCTTCAATTTGACGAATCCGTTCTCTGGTTACCCCAAAGACTTTGCCGACTTCTTCTAAGGTCCGAGTACGGCCATCATCGATTCCGAAACGCAAGCGTAGCACATTTTCTTCACGGTCAGTTAACGTATCCAATACATCTTCTAATTGCTCTTTCAAAAGCTCATAAGCCGCATGCTCTGCCGGACTTGTAGCATCTTGGTCCTCAATAAAATCACCTAGATGAGAATCATCTTCTTCACCGATTGGTGTTTCTAATGAAACGGGCTCTTGAGCGATCTTCAAGATTTCACGAACTTTTTCCGTTGGCAAATCCATTTCTGCGCCGATTTCTTCTGGTGTCGGTTCGCGTCCTAAGTCTTGCAATAATTGCCGTTGGATACGAATCAATTTGTTGATGGTTTCCACCATATGCACTGGGATCCGAATGGTTCGAGCTTGGTCAGCGATGGCACGAGTGATCGCTTGACGGATCCACCAGGTCGCATAGGTCGAGAATTTAAACCCTTTGCGATAATCAAATTTCTCAACGGCTTTCATCAAGCCCATGTTTCCTTCTTGGATCAAATCAAGAAATTGCATTCCCCGACCCACATAACGTTTGGCGATGCTGACTACCAAACGTAAGTTGGCTTCTGCCAAACGCTGTTTCGCTTCTTGGTCGCCTTCTTCGATTTTCAGAGCGAGAGCCACTTCTTCTTCTGCGGTCAAAAGCGGTACCCGACCGATCTCTTTCAAGTACATCCGCACAGGGTCATTGATTTTCACACCAGTCGGTGCAGACAAATCTTCTTGAGGTTGGGTTTCTTGTCGTTTTTCATTACTCTTTAAACTATGGACTGAAGGCTCTCCATTTTCATCCACGACACTGATGCCGGAATCCTCCAGTTTTTGAATTAGTTTGTCCATTGCATCAGCATCCAAAGTATAAGGCGTTGCTAAACGATTGGTAATGTCATCGTAAACAACTTGCCCCTTTGTTTTGTTTTCTCGGATGTATTCGGCAACTGCTTTGTCATACGTTTTTTTTGTTTCTTCTGCCATGAAAGAAAGCCCCTTTCAGTTCGCTATTTAGCTTGTTTCAACCGTTTGGTCAAATCAATGATTTCGATTGCAAGTTCAAGTTCTAATTGCTGGTTTCCTATTTGTCTTGCTTCTTGCTGCTGGATTCGTTTTTGATTGATTTCTTCAGCAATGCCCGACTTTTGAAAGACCTGCAGAATGTCCTGAAATTCTTGTTCAGACCCTTCCTCAGAAGCTTTAAGATCTGCAATATCGATCACCATTTTTTTCATTGAATCTTCTTTTAAAAAATCTAAGAACTTTGCTAAAACAAAGTGTTCTTCTGTTTCCATATACGCATCAAACAGCAGATACAGTTGTTGATAACGATCATGGATAAAGGATATACCACTCGCTCGAAAGCGATGGTTTAACGTACTGTCATGAAATAAACGGTACAATAATAATTCTTGCGCTTTTTCCACCTGTGTTTTGGGCTGCTGCCGTGTAGGCGGCGTAAAGACCACAGGGGTGTCTGTTGGCGGCGGTGGCGCTACATCTTGCATCGTCCGTTGCTCTTGCCGGTTTTGCTTGAGCTGCTGCTGCAAGGTCTCACGACTCAAATTGAACTCTGTAGACAACTGAGTCAAATAGCGGTCTTGCTCCAACAAAGAATCCACACGCTGCAATTCATTTAAAACAACTTGGACATAGTCCAGTTGCTCCTTCTCATTGGCTAAATTGCGATTCATCCGATGATAATCCATCTTGAAGGCAAAAACGGTTTCTTTGCCGTGGACAGCTAGTTTATAAAAAGCTTCTGTCCCATATTTGCGCAAATACTCATCTGGGTCCATCCGTTCCGGCACTCGCACCACAGATAATTTCAAACGACTATTGTTTTGCAGAAGCTCTATCCCGCGGTTTGTCGCTTCAACCCCTGCACTATCTCCATCGTAACAAAGAATCACTTCTTGTGCCACTCGCTCGATATGGGCGATCTGCTGATTGGTCAAGCTGGTCCCCATTGAGGCGATCCCATTTTCGATTCCTGCCTGCCAAGCGGCGATCACGTCCATAAATCCTTCAAATAAATACACTTGGCCATCTTTGCGCATCGCACGGCGTGCTTTGTCAAAGTTGAACAGAACCTCGCGCTTGTTGAAAAGGATCGTTTCTGGACTATTTAAATATTTCGGCTGGTCTTGATCACCAACTTTTTCGCTTGCTAGCCAACGACCAGAAAAACCAATTGTTTTTCCTTGAGGATTACGGATCGGAAACATGATTCGTTGGTAAAAGCGGTCTGCCAATGAGCCATCGTTTCGTTGAACAAAGAGCCCTGTATCAGGAAAAAATTCAGCTTTGGCTTGTTCATTCAAAAAGACTTTCTCCAAAAACGAGCGTTCATTCGGCGCAAAACCAATATTGAATTCTTCGATCAATGCCATCGTCAATCCGCGATCCAATAAATAATCAAGCGCTTCTTGGCCAGCAGCCGTATTCACCAACATGTGATGATAGACCTCGGCGGCTTTTTCATGCAGCGCAATCAATTGACTCGTTTGTGAGGTCGCTTCATTGATGCCTTCTGATTGCTGGTATTGCGGATCAAGAGGAATATCGTTCATTTCTGCTACTTTGACGACTGCTTCAGGAAAACTGATGCCTTCAAGCTCTTGCAAAAAACCGTAAACATTGCCCCCACGACCGCAACCAAAACAATGAAAAATTTGTTTGTCTTCTGCAACGGAAAAAGAAGGTGATTTCTCATTATGGAAGGGACACAAACCAAAATAATTCTTTCCAGATTTCTTTAACTGGACATACTGTCCCACGATATCAACAATATTGCTACGTTCGCGAATGTCGTCAATGATCGTTTGAGGAATTCGTGCCATCCACTCACCTCCATTTGGTAAGTATTCATCGTTTACTAGGTAAAAAAACGCACTAATAGGTATCAGTGCGAAGAATAATTAGACGGAATCACTCATAATGATTTTACCATATTCTATTTGTATTTCAAGCTTTTTTACTTCAGTTATTTTGTGACGATCAGGAAAAGAACCCTGCCGTAACATCGATTTTCCATCGGTTCAATTTTATTAGATCCGCATAGAACATGTTGCCGCCATTGTGATACAAATGACCGCCATTATAAAAGACCGATTGGATGCCCCAATAACGATAGGTTTGTTCTGTATCATTGCCTAATAACGGGGATAAAACCTCTCTGGAATATGTTTCTGCTAATTCTAAGGTGTTCACGCCACCCCGTTCAGCGACATAATCAATATAATCTGTACCAAAATTATAAGCCTGGACTGCGGTCCAAAGATCACAGTTCATTTGCTCTGCTTTTTCGATCAACTCGGCTAAATAAGAAACCCCTTGTTCGATGCTTTGTTCTGGCGTATCAAATTGGTTTTGTTTTCCATATACACTTTCAGAACTTTGCATCGGATCATTGCCTTGTCCTTTTGACTCCGTCAGCATGATACTCATTGCTAAAGACTGATATTCAGAGATGTCGTGGGCTTGTGTCTGCTGTGCGATTTCCGCTTCATACGCATAGACAGCTTTCAATGCCGTGTAGTTTCGATAGCCCCAAACCCCTGCTCCAATCAGCAGCACCAAGAGTGCAAGCTTCAGTACAAATCCTAGGAAACGTCGAATTTTTCTCATCAAATACATCCCATCTTTTCTAAGTCAGAATCTATCGTACTATGAAATGAACAGGCTGACTAGAATTTTTTCTCTCCTAAAAAATCCTTAATAAAATCACAAGATTATTTAGAAAAAAACAAGCAATCCTAAGCTGATGGAGGGATTGTTGCTGGTCTGACATGAAAAAGGAAACAGTGCTCCTTCAGATAATGGAAGCACTGTTTCACTGATTTTTATTTTTCGATCGTGGTCACGATACCAGAACCAACTGTTCGTCCACCTTCACGAATGGAGAAAGTCGTTCCATTTTCCACAGCGATTGGATGGATCAATTCCACATCGATCGTTACGTTGTCACCAGGCATAACCATTTCCGTTCCTTCTGGTAAAACGATATTCCCAGTTACGTCCGTTGTACGGAAGTAAAATTGTGGGCGATAGTTATTAAAGAATGGGGTATGGCGACCGCCTTCTTCCTTTGTCAACACATAGACTTCTGCTTGGAATTTCGTATGTGGTGTGATGGAACCTGGTTTTGCTAACACTTGGCCCCGTTCAATTTCATCCCGGGTGATTCCCCGTAATAATACCCCTACGTTATCACCAGCTTCCCCAAAGTCCATCGTCTTACGGAACATTTCTACTCCTGTCACGACTGCTTTTTGTGTTTCAGGTTTGATTCCGACGATTTCTACTTCATCACCGACTTTTACTGTTCCGCGATCGATCCGACCGGAAGCAACGGTTCCCCGTCCAGTAATTGAAAAGACATCTTCGATCGGCAATAATAATGGTTTATCAGTGTCTCGTTCAGGTGTTGGGATATATTCATCTACCGTATCCATCAGCGTTAAGATCGCTGCTTCAGCCTCTGGGTCACCTTCCAAGGCTTTTAAGGCAGAGCCTTTGATCACAGGAATGTCATCACCTGGAAAATCATATTCAGTCAGCAATTCTCTGACTTCCATTTCAACTAAATCGATCAACTCATCATCATCGACAAGGTCTGTTTTATTTAAAAAGACGATCAAATGTTTCACACCCACTTGACGAGAAAGCAAAATATGTTCACGGGTTTGCGGCATTGGGCCATCTGTCGCTGATACGACCAAGATTGCGCCGTCCATTTGGGCAGCCCCTGTAATCATATTTTTCACGTAATCCGCGTGTCCTGGTGCATCGATATGGGCATAGTGCCGTTTTTCTGTTTCGTATTCTACATGGGCAGTATTGATGGTGATACCACGTTCGCGTTCCTCAGGAGCCGCGTCGATACTTGCGTAATCTTGCGGATTGGCAAGTCCTTTTTTCCCAAGAACTGTGGTAATAGCAGCAGTCAAGGTTGTTTTCCCATGGTCGACGTGTCCTATCGTTCCGATATTAACATGGGGTTTGCTACGATCATAATGTTGTTTTGCCATATTGTTTCCCTCCTAGAGAAAGTTGAGTCGTTCTTTGACTCGAATCATATTTTGCGATTTACGCTTCCAAATTCATAAGTATCAACTTATTTTTTGTAAGTTTAAATCTACTCTTATTATAGGTCAAAATTAGTCAAAGTCAAGTGAGATGTCTCGTCTGCTAATCCCTAAGAATTTCTTTGCTTTTTTCGATCTATTGGACGTAGGACAATTTTTATGAATAATAGAAGATGAGGTGAGAAATGTGAAAAAAATCATTGCAACGCTGGTTTTTGCAGCAATTTTCCTTGGTGGCTGTTTTGCTACTTATCATTATTACTATGGTGGAAGTGACTACTATACAGTCATCAGGGATGCCGGCGAGCACGACACGGAAATTAGTGATAACGGAGTTGCCGAAGATGTCTACCGTTACACACAAGACGCTTACAGTTCCTCTGGAGAAGTCAAAACGGTCAAAATGAATGAGCACCGTTCCGCGCCTTTAAGAGAAGGTGCCTATTTGAAATTATTGGTCAATCCTAATAAAGGTGTTCTGAGCTGGGAAGAAGTTTCTGAAGAAGACATTCCCAAAGCCGCCCTTGAGAAACTGACCGATCAATAATTGCTGATATTGATCAAAGATATCCAGAAAAAAAGCAGAGACTCCTCATTACTTAAAGAGGAATCTCTGCTTTTTTGTGCTCGTTCTATGTTGTTAGCTCCGCATCATCCACACATAAGACCTTTGTCCTACATCCGATTAATTACTTCTTCTACATTTTTGATCGTTACGGAAATCGTTCCGTCTGGATTATTGATAAATTCGATCAAATTTGGATCTCGGTAAACATCCAAAGGAACGATCAATTCGATCCCGTTAGATAATTTTAGTTTTTGTTTCCCGAATTTTTTCTCTGAGATCTCACGGACATCCCGCATCATTGGTGCCTGATTGACAAATCCTTTTTCAGCCACTTCTTCTTGAAAAGAAAGCTGAGCGGTAATATTGTCTTTAAAGACTTTTTGCGCCACTTCACTGACATCAATGTGTCCTGACTCTTCGATCGTGTCGTAAACCGCTTCTTTTAGATCGGCAACAACGTTATAGGTAGGTGTTTCAAATTTCTGACCAATTTTTTCCGCTACTTTTTTGATGACTTTGACGTTTTCTTCTAACGAGGGAATCGGTTCGGCATCAATGACTTTCGTTGAAAAGTAGGCATATTTTTCACCTGAAAAGCTATATTTCTTTTCAATCAGTTCAAAGTCTAAGCTCTCCACATCAATTGTGATCCCTTCATCGGCCTTTTGAGTTTTACCTGCTAGTAAGGCACGATGCAAAATCAGATTGTTTTCGATCCCAGCTTCCCCATTATCAATAAAGTGCGTATAGCCGTCTTGATAGTTGACCTTCAAAAACGCCAACTGCATTCTTGTATCAAATTCATACAAGACCACAAAGGCATCCGCACTTGGTGCATCTTCACTTTCCTTGTACGCTTCATACCACCGTTGGACGATCGCTTCACTGGCTGCGACAAAGTCTTTGGGTGCTTGTTGGACCAGTTGAGCGATCATTGATGTTTCGAGTAAACGCCCTGTTTTGGTTTGCGGTGTTGCAAGTTTCTGTATTTTTTTCGTCAAATAATCGCGGATGTATTCCGTGGTCAAATCGAGTTCAACTTGAGAAAAAACCGGATCACCAGTTTGACGGTCAATAATGTGTAATATCGCATGTTTCAAATAAATATCCATTAGTTACGCTCCTTATCCATTTGTCTAGTGTACAAAAAAAATAGGCGAACTGACAAGAGCCAAACGTCATTTTTCTTATTGGCCACTTCCTTTTTGAAAGATGCATTCATTGGAAAATCCGTCCTCGTCTGCTAAACTAAAGGTATCACAGAAAACGGAGGAATGAACATGAACAGCTATACGTTATCAAACAATGTAACCATCCCTGAGTTAGGTTTTGGCACATGGCAAACACCAGACGGCGACGTTGCCGTAGCATCAGTCAAAAAAGCACTGGAAGTAGGTTACCGCCATATTGATACAGCCCAAGGCTATAAAAATGAAGCCAGTGTTGGTCAAGCGATCAAAGAAAGCGGCATTACCCGCGAAGAACTCTTTTTGACTACAAAATTGTGGAATGCGAACCATTCCTATGATCTTGTGATGTCTTCTTTTGAAGAGTCCTTAGAGAAACTACAAACAGACTATATCGATCTTTTCTTAATCCATTGGCCAAACCCAGTAGCCTTTCGTGACAACTGGCAAACAGCGAATGCAGAAACATGGCGCGCTTTTGAAGAACTGTATCAGGCAGGCAAAATCAAAGCGATCGGGGTCAGCAACTTCTTGCCTCATCATTTTGAAGAATTGAAAAAAACAGCGACCATCTTCCCAATGGTCAATCAGATTTTCCTTGCACCTGGCGAGTTACAAGAAGAAGTGGTAACTTATTGCCAAGAACACGATGTATTGCTTGAAGCATACAGCCCATTAGGTACCGGGAAGATATTTGATGTACCAGAAATGAAAGCATTAGCTGAAAAGCATCAAAAATCAATCGCTCAAGTTGCATTACGCTGGTCTTTACAACATGGTTTCTTGCCATTACCAAAATCAGTCACATCGAGTCGGATCGAAGAAAACATCCATGTCTTTGATTTTGAGCTATCTGAAGAAGACATGAAAACGATCGATCAATTAGATGGTGTCGTTGGGAAAGCGACCAATCCAGATACGACAGGGTTTTAATTTTACTCTCTATAAGGAGAAGCCTATGAAGACAACTGATTTGATTCACCTCTCCCCTGCTGTTCAAAAAGCCTTACATGCTGATTTTGTTTTTCTTGTATGGCCAGACAAAGTCCAACATTTTCCGGCGCGTCAATGGTCGTCTAGCGACTATCAGCAGATGCTGGCTGAGAAACTCACTGGGGAAGTACGCTTTTTTCTTTGGGAAAACTACTTAGTCGCCACTGGAGACAAGGAGCTTTTGATCCTAATGCCTAAGTACCATCAAATCAATGATCTAGTAGAAACGCCAACGCCGCTTCTTTAGCAGCGCTGGCGTTTTTTCAGGAAATATATAATTTTTTTTGTATTTTTTCATGAGAATGACTGTTCTTTTCTGCAAATTTTCCTTATAATCGATAGTGATCGAGAGGAGAAGATTATGAAAAAGAAACAATTAGCAAAATTGAAACAACAATTCCGCCCGTCTTATGAAACAGCTCGACAACAGTTGTTTACAGCGATCGAGCGCAAAACAGCAGATAAGTTCGACCTTCCGACAACTGTTTATATCAATCCTAAAAATCAAGAGGAATTATTGATTGAATTGTTGAAGGAAACACCCAAAGAACAAAAAATCGCTGTTCCTTTAGATGAGAACTTCAAAATCGTCGTGAAACGAATTCAACGCTTAGAAGCTGGCTTACTTGATCGTTTCAGCGATAACTTAGTCGATGAGATCGCTGCTTACTGGTTACCGACCAATCCGCAAGAAAGTGCGGCACCTACCTCCGCTCCTGCGAAAGAACCAGCAGAAGTGAAGGAAGAAACGGCACCAACTAGACCTGCATCAACTAAAACTAAAGAAGTGGAAAAATCAACGGCTGATGATTCTGACGAATCCATGACTTTTTCAGCATTTGCCGAAAAAATCGCAGCATTCCCTAAATTTTCTGCAAAACAATCTTCAGGAGAAACGACCGTGATCGAAGCTTCCCCGAAAGAAGATCGTGTTCTAGCAACAATTTCTGAAACAGAAAGTGATACTTTTACCATCGAAACCGCTCTAGAACGCAAATACAAAGTAAAACTAGAAGTCATTCCATTGATCGAGGCGTATGCCCACACGGCGATTTCTAAACGATAAACAAAAGGTTCTCTAGGAATTTCCCTAGAGAACCTTTTTTAGTTGCGTATTTCTGTTAAAAATTTACGGGCTTGCTCTTGGTTCATTTGACTCGCCGCTCGCAGCTTAGCTGCCAGCTGATCGATCTCAGTTCCTTTTGCCCCAACTGAAATAGCTAATGAACGGGCTTGCATGCTCATATGGCCTTGCTGAATTCCTTCTGAAACCAATGCCCGCAAAGCTGCCAGATTCTGAGCCAACCCGACACTTGCCGCTAGCGAAGCTAACTCACTCGCCGTTTCAACACCGGTCAAAGCCAACGCCGCTTGGGCTTTTGGCAATACTTTTGTGGCACCCCCGACTGTGGCGATCGCCAACGGAAGTGTGATACTACCAATCAAACAGTCTTCTACTATTTTCCAAGAAGTCAGCCCTTGCATGCGACCATTACGGGCAGCATAGCCATGACAAGCTGCCGAAACGGCGCGAGTGTCATTTCCGGTAGCCAAAATCAGCGCTTCAACGCCATTCATGATCCCTTTGTTATGGGTGGCGGCACGATATGGATCAATCTTGGCAAAATCAGCTGCATGAACGATTTTTTCGGCAACCTGTCTACCCTTTCCGATCTTGCTCAGTTTGTCAAAAGGCACGGAGCAAGTGGCTGTTACTAACGATTCCGTGGCAAGATTACTTAAAATACTAAAGAGAATTTCTTCTTCTGGGAACCACTTCCGAAAGAGGTCGGCCACTCCTTCTAAAATCGAATTGATGATGTTGGCGCCCATGGCATCTTTGACATCAACCAACAAATCGATTGAGACATAGGCTGTTGCTAATTCAGATTCTGTTGGCGAGAAGTTCCGACTAATCACTCGTCGTAAGCCCCCACCGCGTTTTACGATCGAGGGATACGCCGCGTTCGCCACTGCAAAAATCGCCGCTTGCTCTGTGTTGACTTTTGCCAAAATGGCATCCGGGTCCTGAACAGTCATAAAGACGATCTGGCCTCGAAGCAAACGTTCTTGACTGGTCGTTGTAATGGGCCCAGCCATTTTTGCTCCATTGCTCATCGCTGCAATCACAGAAGGTTCTTCTGTGGCTAACGGGACATTGTATCTCTTGCCATTCACTTGCAGATTCAACCCCACACCTAAGGGAATCTCCACTTCACTGATCTGGTTTTCGATCAAGTGATTGGAAATTTCCTTGTCTAATGCCATTTCTTGAAAAACCAAGGATTCGGCTGCTGTGATCGCCCCTTGTGCTTCAAGAAAGGTTAGTCGTTCGTTAGGCGTAAGGGCGTAAAACTTTTTTTTTTCTGTTTTTTCTGATGCCGACTCTTCATGAAAATCGGTTTGACTTGCTGCCGCCGAAGGGTTTTCTAACAGCATCGCTAGCCCTAACCCGCCACCGACACATAAAGAGGCGATCCCATAACGTTCTTGTGTGTCTTTTAGCTGATAAGCGACGGTCGTTGCGATCCGAGCACCGGTTGCTCCAATCGCATGGCCAAGGGAAATGCCCCCACCGTAACGGTTGACTTTCTTGGGATCCAAACCAAGTTCACGTTCTACTACGATCGAGGAAGCTGCAAAGGCTTCATTGATTTCAAAAATACCGATATCTTCAATCGACAGTGCTTGCTTTTTCAGCAAAGTATCGATTGCTTTGATTGGTGAGATTCCCATGATCTCTGGGGCAAAGCCAACTTCAACGATCTCTTTGATCACTGCCAGATAAGGAATCTGATGCTCCTCACAATAGCTTTTTGAGGCGATCAAGACCATGGCAGCCCCATCATTGATGGTTGAGGCATTCCCAGCAGTCACCGTACCGTCCTTTTTGAAAACCGTTTTTAGTTCAGCTAATTTTTCGACTGTCGTAGCGGCGCGAATGCCTTCATCCTGGGAAACGGTAGCAGACTTTTCGGTCACGGGTACGATCTCTTGCTCAAATTTCTTTTCCGCTTGTGCTTTGGCAGCCTTCATTTGGGAGTGGTAGGCAAATTCATCTTGTTCTTGTCGAGTGATGCCATATCTTTCTGCAACAGTTTCAGCCGTTAAGCCCATCGGTTTGCTGCTAAAAGCGTCTGTTAAGCCATCATGCATCATTGTTGATACTGGATTTGAATACTGATCATCCGCCTTGTTATAATAACTGAATAGCGGCGCATTCGTCATACTTTCGATCCCACCTGTCAAGACGACTGATGCCTTGTTTAACTGAATTTGCTCCATGCCCATTAGAATCGCTTTCATTCCCGAACCGCAAACTTCGTTGATCGTTGAGGCTGGAATATCTGAAGAAAGCCCACTTTGCAGGGAAACTTGGCGACTTGGATTTTGCCCACTGCCTGCTTGCAGGACATTTCCGATAATCACTTGTGCGATATGTTCTTTTGCTTGTTGGTTTCTTGCCAACAAGGCTTTCGCAGCAATTGTTCCTAATTCTACTGCTGAATATTCTTTTAATGACCCATGGTATTTGCCAATTGGCGTTCTTAGTGCGTCGATAATGACAACTTCTTCCACGTACGTCACCTCCTCTTGAAATATATCATTAAATCCTCCAAAAAAGAATACCCCACATCAGCTTGCTGTGCCCTTTTCTACTTTCTTTAATAAAGTTTAAATTCTAATCAATTCTTTTTCATTTTTTTCAAAAAATATGATACCTTAGAACGTGTAGCCTACTAAGTACGTAGAACATAAAGGAGCGACGGAATGAACGTTGGTATTGATAAAATAAATTTTTATGTCCCCCCCTATTTTATAGATATGGTTGATCTAGCTCACGCCCGAGAGGTCGACCCAAATAAATTTACGATCGGGATCGGTCAAGATCAAATGGCGGTCAATAAAAAAACGCAAGATATCGTCACCTTTGCCATGCATGCGGCAAAAGATATCCTCACAAAAGAAGATTTACAAGCAATTGATATGGTGATCGTCGGCACAGAATCCGGCATCGATGAATCAAAGGCTTCGGCAGTGGTTTTGCATCGCCTATTGGGTATTCAACCATTTGCCCGCTCCTTTGAAATCAAAGAAGCGTGTTATGGCGCAACAGCAGGCTTACAGTTTGCTAAAGCCCACGTACAAGCCAATCCAAAAAGCAAAGTTTTGGTGGTGGCTTCAGACATCGCCCGGTATGGCTTAGCTTCCGGTGGAGAGCCCACTCAAGGCGTAGGTGCAGTTGCTATGCTGATCTCTGCAGATCCAGCGATTTTGCAGTTGGATAACGATAATTTGATGTTGACGCAAGACATTTATGATTTTTGGCGTCCCGTTGGTCATCAATATCCAATGGTAGATGGCCACTTGTCAAATGCCGTCTATATCGATTCCTTTAAACAAGTTTGGCAAGCCCATTGCGAAAAAACGCAACGCACAGCAAAAGATTACGCTGCATTGAGTTTCCATATTCCTTATACAAAAATGGGAAAAAAAGCCTTATTGGCTGTTTTTGCCGAAGAAGAAGAAACGCAACAAGAACGCCTGATGGCTCGCTATGAAGAATCGATCGTTTACAGTCGTCGTACCGGCAACTTGTATACGGGTTCATTGTACCTAGGCTTGATCTCTTTATTGGAAAATTCCTCCAGCTTACAAGCCAATGATCGGATAGGACTGTTTAGTTACGGCTCAGGAGCGGTTGCTGAATTTTTCAGCGGCGTATTGGTACCCGGTTATGAAAAACAGTTAGCACAAGCTGCTCACCAAACGTTACTTGATGCCCGTCAAAAACTAACGATCGCTGAATACGAAGCAATGTTCAATGAGACCATCGATATTGATCAAGATCAATCCTTTGAGGATGATCTGCTTTACAGTATTCGTGAAATCAAAAATACCATTCGTTATTATAAAGAAGAAAACGAGTGATGTTAAGAAAAACTTTGTTTATTTTCAAGCAAGAAAGCTTGATGAAACAAAGTTTTTTTCTTTCTTTTTAATTTGTTGAAACAAAGCATCTTTTTCAGACTTTTTCTGATTGTTATTCAAAAATTTTCAGATAATTCAGGAAAAACATTTGACAGTCCGCTTTTTTTTGTCTATACTAAAAACAATTCAAGTATGGAGGAACTTTTTTATGTTAAAAACGACCGTGTCCCCACAACTGAATATCTTTTACTTTAGCTACTTTAGATAGTTTGTATTCATAACACATTATGGATGCAAACCGCAAAACGAGTTTTGTTTGTATCTATGATGGCTAAAGCATTTTAACTTGAACTTGCAGCCATGTAGAAAATCTTCTAAATGGTTGCCAATATACGTTTACGCTTGGTATAGGATCGAATCCATTTAGACGATTGTCTGAATGGATTTTTTTGTTCAGGTAAACCCCAATTAAAAAAGAAACGTTTATAGGAGGAGTTACAATGAAAATGAAAAAATGGATCACAACTGGATTATTAACGGCTTCACTACTGGCACTGGCAGCTTGTGGGGAATCAAACAATGCTTCTGAGGGAAACGACGGATCAAAAACAGTCGGTGTCTTGCAACTCGTGGAACATGGCTCCTTGAATGCCGCCTACGAAGGATTTAAAGAAGGCTTAGCAGAAGCGGGCTACACAGAAGGTGAAAACCTGACGATCGAATACCAAAATGCGCAAAACAGTCAAGACAACTTAAAAAGTATGAGCGAACGCCTAGTGAATGCCAACCCTGATCTTTTATTGGGCATCGCTACCCCTGCTGCTGTTTCGTTAGCAAATGAAACCACTGATACCCCAATCGTGGTTACCGCAGTTACTGACTTAGTTGGGGCAAAATTAGCCGACTCAAATGAAGAACCCGGTCGCAACATCACCGGTACGTCAGACATGGTACCCATTGAGCAGCAGATCAATTTGCTGTTAAGCATCGTCCCTGACGCCAAGACGATCGGCATTATGTATAATGCAGGTGAAGCTAACTCGAAAATTCAAGCAGACTTGGCAGAAGAAGCCTTAAAAGCTGCTGGAGTCGACGTTAAAGTATTGACCGCCAATACCACCAATGATGTGCAGCAAGTGACCACTAGCCTGGCAAAAGATGTCGATGGCATTTATATTCCAACAGATAATACCTTTGCCTCTGCTGCTGCAATCGTCGGTGAAGTGGCGAAAGAAACCAAAACACCGATCGTCGCAGGTTCCGTGGAACAAGTCGATGATGGAGCTCTAGCAACTTATGGTATTGACTATAAATCACTAGGCATTCAAACAGGAAAACTAGCAGCAAAAATTTTGGATGGCGATGCAGAACCAGCTACCACACCCGTTGAAACAGCGGAGAATTTAGAGTTAGTCGTCAATGAAGAAATGGCTGCAGCTTTAGGGATTGATCCTGCCAGCATCACTGCCCCAGAATAACCATACTATTTTAGATTTGAGGAAATCATATGAATTTAGTCGACACGTTCTTACTATTACTACAATCTGCCACCTCTCAAGGGATCCTTTGGGCATTGCTGGCAATCGGGGTATTTTTGACCTTCCGTATTCTGGATATCGCTGATTTAACTGCAGAAGGAAGTTTTCCATTAGGTGCAGGGATCGCTGCAATCAGTATTACGAATGGCGTTTCCCCCATACTAGCCAGTTTGATGGGCTTTGGCGGTGGCATGTTAGCCGGCTTGGTATCCGGACTACTGCATACAAAACTAAAGATCCCAGCCTTGTTGGCCGGGATCATCACGATGACTGGGCTTTATTCCATCACAAATCGTGTGATGGGTGCTCCCAACATTGCCTTGTTAGGACAAGACACGGTCTTCACCCAATTTCAAGCAATGGGTCTGACCAAAAACAATGCCGTGATTCTTGCGGGCTTTCTCTTCGCAGCTATCGTCATTTTGTGCTTGTTCCTCTTTTTCCGTACAGAGATCGGCTTAGCATTGCGCGCAACAGGTGATAATTTAGCTATGAGTGAAGCCAACGGCATCAACACCGATAATATGAAGATCATCGGTTACATGATCTCTAATGGCTGTATCGCCCTTTCAGGTGCTCTTTTAGCCCAAAACAACGGTTTTGCTGACCTAAACTCCGGAATCGGTACGATCGTGATTGGCTTAGCATCGATCATTATTGCAGAAGTTTTATTTGCCAATAAATCTTTGCTTTTGCGGTTGATCACCATCGTGATTGGAGCGATCGTTTATCGCTTTATCCTGGCCGTCGTTTTCGAGTTCAATGTCGAAGCCAATGATATCAAACTGGCATCCGCAATCGTCTTAGTCATCTGCCTCTCGTTACCGCAGCTTCGTTCAAAACTAGGACTTAAAAAGATGCTGCCAAAAACCAAAGGAGGCCAATCCTAATGACTTCAGTCTTAACAATCGAAAATCTACACCAAACCTTTGAAAAAGGGACGATCAATGAGAACCATGTCTTGCGAGGCATTGACCTGACGATGAATGCCGGAGATTTTATCACGATCATCGGTGGCAATGGTGCCGGAAAATCGACCCTTTTAAACAGTATTGCAGGAACGATCCCAACAGAACAAGGAAAAATCACCTTAGATGGGAAAGACATCACCCGTTTATCCGTTACGAAACGCTCAAAGGATATTAGCCGAGTCTTTCAAGATCCACGTATGGGGACAGCGGTTCGTTTGACTGTTGAAGAAAACTTAGCACTTGCTTACAAACGGGGCCAAGTCCGAGGGTTTGCGACAGGCGTCAAAGCAAAAAATCGCGCGTTTTTCCAAGAAAAATTAGCCAGTCTAAACTTAGGCTTAGAAAATCGTCTTTCTGCCGAGATCGGTTTGTTATCAGGCGGACAGCGTCAAGCGATTACCCTCTTGATGGCAACATTGCAACAACCTAAATTGATTTTATTAGATGAACATACCGCTGCCCTAGATCCAAAAACCTCGTTGACTGTCATGGCATTGACCGATCAATTGATTCGTTCACAGCAGTTGACGGCCTTCATGGTTACTCATGATATGGAAGATGCCATTCGCTATGGCAATCGCCTGATCATGCTTCATCAAGGCAAGATCGTCGTGGATATTGCCGGTGAGCAAAAGCAACATTTAACAGTCCCTGAATTGATGGAAATGTTCCATCAAAATAGTGGTGCTGAATTAAAAGATGACCAACTGCTCTTACGCTCTTAACAAGCAAAAAGACACGTAGAAAGGAACCCCCTTCTACGTGCCTTTTTTGATTCTTCCAAATGATTGGCAAAATCCTTACTTTGCTTCATTTTCCGCAATGATATCTGTGACCTTCATCAAGCGGGTCAATGTTGCTCGTTCGTCTTCTGCCAGATTGCTTTCGATGTATTGAATGGTTTCCGTCAGCTTGGGAATCGTCATATACTCTAACGCATTGACTCTTCGCCTCGTCCGCTCGATCTCATTGGCCATCAGTTGACAGGTTTTCTCGATTTCGGCCAACTGAAGCATCACTGGCAGCATCTGATCAAGATGAGACAACGAGAGATCCAGCTCACTGGTGGTACTTACAAAACCGTAGGAAAAGTCATCATCGGAGCTCTCTTCTTCGTAAACAGGATTTAACACTGGCACATCCATATTCATGATGGTCCGACTTTGTACATCTAGGGTCACTTTATTTAAAGGGATCATAAATGCTTCTTGCAAAACGACATCGGGAATACTACTAGAAGCCAGCACATACTCTTCCATCCCTGCTTGCAGCGCAGTTTCCATTTTTTTACGAAGCTCCTGGTTTTTCTTTACTAGCTGAATGAATTGGCGCACCAGCTCATCTTGCTTGTCTTTCAATAATTTGTGACCACGGGTTGCCGTCGTCAGCCGTTTTTTCAAACGACTTAGTTCCATCCGAGTTGGATTGACATTTAAGATCGCCATTAAGAACTCACATCCTCGTCCGTTGGGTAATAGGCGTCGATAAATTCTTCTTTGATACGGCTCAACTCTTGTTTTGGCAAGGTAGCTAATAGCTTCCAGCCTAAATCTAACGTTTCTTCAATCGTCCGGTTGGTTTCAAATCCCTGGTTGACATACTCTTTTTCGAAAAGATCTGCAAAACGCGCGTACTTTTTATCAAGATCAGACAAGGCAGACTCTCCTAAAACGATCGATAACTCTTTGGCAGCTTTCCCATCGGAATAGGCGGCATAAATTTGATTCATCGTTGCCGCATGATCTGCACGGGTCTTACCTTCTCCCGTTCCTTTGTCCTTCAACCGAGAAAGACTTGGCAAAATATCCACTGGCGGATTGATATTGCGTTTGTAAAGGTCCCGCGACAAAATGATTTGTCCTTCTGTGATATAGCCAGTCAAATCAGGAATCGGGTGGGTTTTATCGCCATCTGGCATCGTTAAGATCGGAATCTGTGTGACCGATCCTTCTTTGCCCATCAAACGTCCTGCCCGTTCATACAGTGTAGCTAAGTTGGTGTATAGATACCCTGGGTAGCCGCGACGTCCCGGAACTTCTCGGCGGGCAGCGGAGATTTCTCGCAATGCTTCGCAGTAGTTCGTCATATCGGTCATGATCACTAAGACGTGCATGCCTTTTTCAAAAGCCAAATACTCTGCTGCAGTCAATGCCATCTTAGGAGTAGCGATCCGTTCGATTGCTGGATCGTTGGCAAGGTTCATAAACAAAACAGATCGATCTAATGCACCGGTTTTGCGGAATTCATCCACGAAAAATTCAGCTTCTTCAAACGGAATCCCAATTGCTGCGAAGACGATCGCAAAATTGCCTTCTTGGCTGGGTACTGTTGCTTGTCGTGCGATTTGAGCAGCGATCTCTTTATGAGGCAAACCAGAAGCAGAAAAGATTGGTAATTTTTGTCCACGAACTAATGTATTTAAATGATCGATCGTTGAAATCCCAGTTTGGATAAATTCATCCGGGAAGTCCCGTGCCATCGGATTGATGGCTTCACCATTTACATCGATGCGTTTTTCGGGCAAGATTCTCGGGCCATTATCTTTTGGTTTTCCTAAACCGTCAAAAACCCGACCCATCATATCTAGAGAAACCCCTAAAGTTAAACCAGTTCCTAGAAACCTTGCTTTGCTTTCTTCAGCACTCAAATTACTGGTACCTTCAAATACTTGGACAACAGCATTGTCATCACTGACTTCCAGTACTTGTCCTTGACGGATCTCGCCTGTGTCCATGCGGACCTCAACGAGTTCGTCGAATTTAACGCCTCGAACATTTTCGACCACCATTAAAGGGCCGGCAATTTCGGAAACTGTACGATATTCTTTTAACATCAATGAACACCTCCAGTTTCAATGATTCGTTGTAACTTTTCTTTGATGTCATGCTTGATCGTATCCAAGCGGGTCAATTCTTCTTCAGGAATGTATTTGCTGCGGGCGATGCGCTCACGCAGATCAACCGTTCCTTTTGTGATCTCATCTAAGTAAGCACCTAGCTGCAGTGCACGTTGGGCTTGTTCATTAAAGTAAAGAATATTCTCCAACATTTTGAACTGCTTATTGCGAGATGTATACGTGTCAACGTCATCAAAGGCGTTTTGCTGCAAGTAATCTTGTCTCAAAGAACGGGCTGTCATCATTGTCAAACGGTCTCTTTGAGAAAGAGAATCCATCCCTACCAATTGAACGATTTCTTCTAAACGGCTTTCTTCTTGGAGAATCGCCATTGATTCATTGACTAGCTCCGACCAGCGATCGCCTAATAATTGATCTAAATAAGAATTGATTTGATCTTCATAAAGGGAATAGGAATTCATCCAGTTGATGGAAGGAAAATGCCGTTTTTGCGCCAGCATACTATCCAATGCCCAGAAGACTTTCACGATTCGTAAGGTATTTTGGGTGACCGGTTCTGAGATGTCTCCACCAGCAGGTGAAACCGCACCAATTGCGGTAATGCTTCCTTCCCGAGGCTGTGTGCCTAATGAATGGAAACGCCCCGCTCGCTCATAGTATTCCGCAATTCGACTTCCAAGGTACGCCGGATAGCCTTCATCTCCTGGGATCTCTTGCAATCGTCCACTCATTTCCCGCAGCGCTTCTGCCCAACGTGATGTTGAGTCTGCCATGATAGCAACACTATAGCCCATGTCACGGTAATATTCTGCAATCGTGATTCCTGTATAGATTGAGGCTTCCCGAGCAGCAACTGGCATATTCGACGTATTGGCGATCAAGACCGTTCGTTCCATGATTGACTTGCCGGTATTTGGATCGATCAGTTCAGGAAATTCATTCATAACATCCCGCATTTCATTGCCTCGCTCGCCACAGCCGACATAGACCACGATATCCACATCCGACCATTTAGCAATTTGGTGCTGAACAACCGTTTTTCCGGCACCAAATGGTCCGGGAACGGCAGCTGAGCCGCCTTTTGCCACTGGAAAATAGGTGTCGATGACTCGCTGTCCAGTGACCAGTGGTTCGCCTGGATTTAATTTAGCAGTAACGGGACGTGGTTGACGAACCGGCCATTTCTGAACCATCGTCAAGTTTTTTTCACCCTCAATGGTTTCTAAGACACAGATCACTTCAGTAATAGCAAAATTCCCTACCATGATTTCTTTGACGGTTCCTTCATAGTTTGGTGGCACCATGATCTTATGCTCGATCACCGATGTTTCTTGTACTGAACCTAAAATGTCGCCACCTTGTACGGTATCACCGACTTGTACTTGAGGGACAAAGGTCCATTTCTTTTGGCGATTCAGTGGATCGATGGTAACCCCTCGTTCCAAAAAATCACTTTCTGTTTGCGACATAAACGTATCTAATGGTCGTTGGATCCCATCAAACATCTGAGTCAACAAACCTGGTGCTAGTTCGACAGACAATGGTGCGCCTGTCGTTTCCACGGGCTCGCCTGGTCCGATTCCCGCTGTTTCTTCGTATACTTGGATCGAAACCAGCCCTTTTTTGATCTCAATGATCTCACCGATAAGGCCCTTGTCACTGACTTTGCAGATTTCGTGGATTTTTGCGCCACTTAATCCTGAGGCGGTGACCAGTGGTCCCGATACTTTTTCAATTGTGCCAAATGCCACATTTATTCCTCCTAGCTGGCTGACTTGTCTGTTATGAATCTAATATATTCATTCCTACCGCTTTTTCCACATTTTGCTGAATTCGTGCCATGCCGATCCCTAAACTACCCGTACTACTTGGAATCGGAATGATCGCTGGTGTCGGTACTTCTTCATAGCGGCGAACGATCGGTTCTAATTGTTCGATCAGTCGCTCAGTCAAAAAGATTACCCCATAGGCTTCAGCCATTTCTTCTAGTTGTTGGGCGGCTTCATCCAAATCGCTGACTGGAAAGATGTCGATCCCTAGCCCTTTGAAAGGCAAGATCGAGTTCTTACCACCCATCATTGCTATTTTTTTATGCATAACTATCACGCACCCGACTTCTTAAAATCTCTTCCGGCACCTTATTGATTTTCCCAATCAGGAGAATACGCAAGTTCTTGCTTTCAATTTCCTTGGCGTACAAGTACCCTGCCAATGCTGAAGGGCCAAAAGGAACAATTTTATGTTCTTTGAGCTTCGCCATTAGAAAATTGTCTTTGCGTATATCAAAGGTATTCAAGGTCTTCTTCTCTACCAACTCTTCATAGCTGTGATTGATCAGTTCTTTATAAGGAGTCCCTTGCAAATATGCCACAAATGCCTCAAGGGAAGTCGTGATCTCAGCTAACAATTCTTTTGCAGGTAGGTTTCCATGATCGGCTAAAACTGCGCTGATAAAGCCGCGCTTGCGTTTCATCGCGTAACTGCGCAACGTTGTTGAAATGTTGAAAATATCGATTTGTCGACGAATCAAGCTTTGCAGCAGATCGTCGTCGTATTCTTTGCCAATCGTCCACAATTGTTCCCAATAGTGGTTATCAAAGATGATGTCGATCGATTGGACCTCATGGTAGTTCTCAATATAAGAGAAGACTTCTTCCACACAATCAACCATCTCTTTGGCAACAAGATTGCTTTTTCTGGTCTTGACCAGATCCTTAAGGACGGAAAGCGGCTGGGTACCAATTGGGACAAGATATTCAGAAAAATCTTCTTGCATGTACGCCGCTTTTACCAAGACTTTCAGATTTTGATAGTCATATTTCAAAGCAAAGAAATCAACGATCGCTTTTTCCGGTGTCAGCTGATACATCGTGTCGTATACCCGTTTCAACTCCGCCATCAACACATGTTCAAAGTCGTGTACACGATCATCCTCGTTGATGAAGTCACCATAAACCGTTTCTTGCAACATACTGTAGATTTCTTCTGCGCTAGCAGCCGAGAGCATCCGCTCATAGCGGCTGCGATCGAATAATTGCGATTCATACGTCCGAATTCTCGTATTTAAGGTATTGTACTTGATGTCATTCATCTGTTTGCACCTGCTTACTGTTCAAAAATCAATTGCAGTAACGTATTACTTAACTCTTCTTTG
The DNA here is from genome assembly GCF_050544075.1 of Enterococcus sp. AZ188. NCBI lineage: Bacteria > Bacillati > Bacillota > Bacilli > Lactobacillales > Enterococcaceae > Enterococcus > Enterococcus sp. AZ188. The sequence goes on along the minus strand of NZ_CP172943.1, from coordinate 1,083,962 downwards.
TTGGCTTCTAGTAGCGCATCAAAAGTAAAATTCAACTCGATCGCTTCTTGTCGCAACAAAAAGCCACCCTTACGAGGGATCGTTTTATTTACCAGTTCCAGCTGAACATCTGGGGCAGATGCCTGCAATTTAGCGAGGAGCTCCTCATCCACTAAATGGCGGGTCTTCTCACCTAAAAGCAACTCAACCTCACCAGTTAACCTTGCATTCGCCAAGCCATTAGCGATAAACGCATAAAATGCTGCTTGATCCATCGTATTTAAACGGGTCAAAGCCTCAGTAAACAGCTCATCTAAGACCGACTGCTTTGCTGCCAAGACCTTGTTTCTTGATTGAATATGCACATCTGAGATTTCCAAATACATCGCCGCACGTTTTTCTTTTTCATAAAAAGCTAACCGCTCACTAAGCTCTTTTTCTAATTGCGTTCGCTTCAAGTTTTCTTGATTTTCACTTTCTTTTTTCGCTTCTTTGATTTGCAGCTGGTATTTCTTTTCCGCATCAGCGGTTATTTTGTCAGTTAAACGTGTAATATCAGACATTCACTTTTCCCTCCTCTTAATTCAAGACAAGCAAGAAGGAAATAACGAACCCTAAAATACAATACGTTTCCATCATCGCTACCAAGATAATTCCTTTGGTCACATGTTCTGGTTTTTTGGCTAAAATCTGCATCGCAGCACTTGCGGCACGTCCTTGCCATTTTCCGGCTACGATCGCTGTTAATGCGATTGGCAACGAAGCAATAAACAAGTACAATCCGCGATCGAATGAGAGCGAACCGCTGATCTGACCAAAGATCATAAAGGAAATTACGAATCCGTATAACCCCTGAGTACTAGATAGCAACTCTAAGATCAACGCTTGTCCGAATTTCTCTGGCTGCTCTGAGATCAAGCCTGACGCTGCTTCACTGGTCATCCCAACACCAATCGTTGATCCGATACCGCCGCAAATCGTTGCGGTCGCTACACCTAAAGCTGCAAAAACAATTCCACCATTTTCGTAAAAGAAACTAATCCAATTTTCCATTATTGTCCTCCTGTAACTTCTCTTCTGAGATGATCTCTACATAGTTTTCATTTGATTTGAAGGGGTCAAAGGCACGTCCGCCCCCCGTAAAGAATTTTCCAAAATACTCTAAATACTGCAAACGGATACCATGAACATACGCACTAAGGTAACTTAAGAAAATATTTAGGCCATGCAATGCCACAAATAATAAGATACCAACCGTAAACCGGGCTGCTGGCGGCAGGTAGCTGATGATCAAGTTGAAGGCTGAGGCGATACTTCCGCCGGCAACCCCTAACGCCATCAGACGGGTGTAACTGATCAAGTCACCAACATAATTGGTCACATCCATCAATCCGTACAATCCAGAACCGATTTTTCCGGCTAAGGTTTTACCTTCTAAACTGCCTCCGATGGCCACTGCTAATAGACTGGCAGCGATCATTACGATCCCAATCGTTTGTAACGGTGTGTCAGGGAAAAGCAGCATTCCTGCGGCAACAAAAGCCACACTGATCAAAAAGACGATCCATGAACCGGCTTGGAACATCGCGGCCAGTTTCTGGTCTTTTTTCTTCCATAGAATATAGAATTTCAGCGCCAAACCAAACATGATCTGGATGTACCCAAAAATCACGGATAAGACTAAGATCTGGTTGACATCATCCTGGGCAGACAACAGTTGGAATGAGAATTCAAATCCGAAGAAGTTGCCATAGATCAAGCCCCAAATAATCGTAGGGATCGAGCATAACTGAAAGAGGGTCAAGTTTTGTTCCAGCCCTTTGCTGAGGTGGAACAGCTTTTTCCCAAGAAACGTCGCCAGAAACAAAAGCAAACCATAGCCAAAATCGGCAACCATCATCCCGAATGCCACCATATAAAAAGGCGCCATAAATGGTGTCGGATCTAACTCGTCATATTGCGGCAAGCTGTACATCCGAACAAGTCCTTCAAAAGGCTTGATCCAACGTGCGTTTTCTAATAAAATCGGCACATTACTAATCTCTTTTTCCGTCACTTCTTGGTATTCGAGGTAATAGTTATCCGTGGTTCCTTTTTTGATGCGTTTTTCTAATTCGGCCGTCCCATCAACAGGAACCCAGCCAGAAATCGAGACCGCATGAGTAGAACGTAAAAGCATCTTATTGCTTTTTAAGCGGGTGATTGCTCCATCTAAATACTCGGCAACGATCCGCAAAGTTTCTTGCTCGTTTGTCATTGCACGAAGAGAGGCTTTGATCTCTTTTTCTTCATCAATTAAACGTTGGGATTTTTCTTTCATCGTTTGCAGATCTTCTTCTGGGATGCCCTCATAAGGGTAGATGTATTGCTCAAAGGCTACTTTTTTAAGAAGTGAAGTTACTTTTTCTTTTACATCTTTGTGGAAAAGGACCAGTAAATAAGTGGTTGTTTGTGATTGATAAACAGTTTCCACATAGACGAGCGGCAGCTTCTCACTGTTCGTCGTAAAGTCAGCCATTTCAGAAGTGGGAATCGAACCTAGCAAGCCACCTGATTTTTTTAATTCCTTTAAAACCGCTGGACGCTCTTTAAAATACTTCCAAATCGACAGCTCTGCTTCTTGTGCTAATACATCGCGTTTTTCTTGATCGATCAAGCGAAGACGTTTGTCTTGTTTACGAAGGGTCTGGCATAATTCTTGCCAGGGATAGGTGTGGGCTGTTTCAGCCAATTCTTGAAGGGTATATTTTTTGATTGGTTGCCGCAGTTGTGCCAGCATTCCTTTTTTGGGTACATATTCTTCTAAAAAATTTAAGCTCCAGTTGACTTGACCAAACTGGTTCTCCATTTCTTCTTCAGACTGTTCCTCGCGAACCGGTGTCAAAACACCCGTCGTTTCTTCAGAATCGTAGTATTTCTCCGAAGAAAGCAGTTCTACGCCCTGAAAGTCTTGCAGCTGCTCTAAAACAGCTTCTTTCTGATCGTAAAAGGTCAACAGACTGAACTTTTGCATTTTTGCAATTGCCATTTATGTCACAACCTTATTTATTATTATTGCCAATGCTTCTTCCTTTAACTCATTAGGGATCGTTCGTAGTGTTTCCACTTCTGCTTTCGTTTTAGCCATGAGCGGTTCTTTTGACTGTGTTAACTCAGCTGCGATTTTTTGATTGATTGCTTCTTTTTGTTGGGCTTCTTTTTCTGCCAACTCTTTTTTAAACGCCTTCAACCGTTCTTCGCGTTCTTGTGCCAATTGTTTTTTTTCTGCTTCCGCTTCTTGGTTTTTATTTTCAGCAAATTGCTCTGCTTCTTGTAATAATCGAATTGCATCTACTGCCATTTTCTCACCTGCTTTCCCTTTTTTTCCGCAAAAAAAACCACTACAAATCAAGCATATGGCATTCGCTGATCGTAGGGTGTCAAAAATCAATAAGTGGCAAATACCTTCACCTATTTCCGTTTTCTAATATAACCGTACCATAAATTTAGCGATAGAACAAGGTTCCTAGCGTTTTTTTATAGTCTTTACATATAAAAGTCACAAAAATTACACATTTTCACAAAAAGAAATCCTTTTCAATTTATAGGGGGTTAAATGATGACAAAAAAGAAAGATTAGAAACAGAATGCCGTTTCAAATCTTTCTTTTATTTTTCTCTCTTCTATTTCTTAACTTTCATAATTTCAAAGCAAAAATCCGTAATTAAAATAACAAAGATTCGTCCTACTCACGAATAAATGGCATACTCATACAGCGTGGACCTCCACGTCCGCGAACCAATTCACTTCCTGAGATCTCATTCAACTTGACGCCTGCCTCTTTTAACAACCCGTTGGTGATGGTATTGCGGTCATAGACCACGACTTCCCCTGGGGCGATCGCCAATGTATTGGAACCATCATTCCATTGTTCTCTGGCTGCTGCCGCTAAGTCGTCACCACCACAGCGAATCAAGTGTACTTCAGGCAAATCTAAATAACGGCAAAGAATGTTTTCCAACGTATCTTTTTCCTCATATACTCGCACACCGTCCTTGTGTTTAGTGATTGAATACAGCGAAAGTTCTCCCTCGATTTCTGGATGGATCGTGAACTTATCATGATCCACCATCGTAAAGACCGTATCTAAGTGCATAAATTTTCGTTCTTCACCAATATTAAATGCCAAGATATGTTCAAAACTCGGTTCTGTAGCAAAAATCGTTTCGGCAATTTTTTCGATAGAAGCAACCTCGGTTCGTTGAGAGATACCGATCGCCACGATTTTATCAGATAAAATCAGCTGATCGCCGCCTTCCATCCGCGTCGTTTCGTCCCGATGATACAAAAAGTTCGTCTCATTGCGGGAAAACATCGGGTGGTGCGTAAAAATTTGTTTTCCGTAGAGGGTTTCTCGTCTTCTCGTTGCAGAATACATTCGATTCAAGGAAACGCTATGACCAATCGTAGCAAACGGATCTCTCGTGAAATACAAGTTTGGCATGGGATCGATCAAAAAAGGATATTCCGTTTCAACGATCGCCGTTAACTTGCTAGCTCTTGGAATTTCTACCTCACTTTTTTTCAAGCCCGCCATCGTATGATCGATAAAGGAGCGATTATCTTTGATCGACAGGAAAAAATTGCGCACTTCGTTGCGAATCTCTTCATCAAGGATCGTTGTCTCATTTAAATAATCTTCTAAAAAAGCTTCTTTGGCACCGGTCGTCGACAATGTCTCTGCAGCAAGATCTTCCAAATAAAGGACTTCCACCCCTCTGTTTCTTAACGTCTCGGCAAAAAAATCATGCTCTTTTTGTGCTTGGTCTAGAAAAGGAATATCATCGAACAACAAGCGATCAAGATAATCCGGCATCAAGTTTTCCAATTCTGCTCCTGGACGATGCAACAGCACCCGCTTTAAGGGCGCAATCTCAGAAAAGATCTGTATTGGCTGGTTCATGGACGTGTCTCTCCTTTTTCGCATTTTTTGTGGAATAACTTATGTCATTCCTCGTTTATGACTCCTCGACACATAATTATTCATTTCTTTGACTCATAGTAATCTTCTGCTAATGTTTAATAGTTTTTTTGATCTGTTGGTTATAAACATGCATTTTTTTATAAAGAAACTATTAATAAAAAAACAACTACTTAGAGAGATAAATTTTAGATGTTTTAATTTACCGCCTTTTTCAATTGTATATTTTTGTTAAAAAAACAGCAAGGCAAAAGAACTGGCGGACTATAGCCCTAGTTGCGAAACCAGATTGAACTATCTTTGTTTTTTTGGATCATTTCATGATTTTCAAATGATACCGCTATCAAACAGATGAATATTTGATATGATTCAAGTATCTTGATACTAAAGAAACGTCTATAAAGGAGCGATTTGATGAAAACGCAACGTCAGCTTTACTATGGTGCCGACTACAATCCTGAACAATGGTCTAAAGAAGTCATTCTTGAAGATATGCGCTTAATGAAAGAAGCAGGTGTGAACTATGTAAGTATCAATATTTTTGGCTGGGTCAATCTGCAGCCAGATGAATCCACCTATGATTTTGACTTTCTGGACTGGTTGATGGATCTTTTATATGAAAACAATATCATGATCGACCTAGCCAATGGAACAGCTTCTCCTCCCGCTTGGCTTGTTCAAAAACACCCTGAGATGCTGCCTGTGACCATTCATGGCAATCGACTGGTTCATGGTGCGCGCCAGCACTACTGTCCGACTTCCTCTATCTATCGTCAATATGCCGCCGATTTGTCTGAAGCAGTCGCAAACCGTTATGCTAATCATCCAGGGCTGGTCATGTGGCATATCAATAATGAATATACGTGTCACATCCACGAGTGTTATTGCGATCATTGTCGGAAAAGATTTCAGACATGGTTAGCAGAGAAATATCTGACCATCGCTGGATTGAATGATGCTTGGTCAACGAAGTTTTGGAGTCAATCCTATGGCAGCTGGGAGGAAATTTTCTTACCAGAGGCAATGCCAACCTTCAAAAATCCTGCACAGCAATTAGACTACCGTCGGTTTCTTTCCGACATGAATCTGGAACTTTATCAAATTGAAAAGGCGGCGATCGCAAAATATTCCCATGAAATTCCTTATATGACCAATCTTATGGGCTTACACAAATACGTAGATGGATTTAAATGGGCCCCTGAAATGGATGTGGTCAGTTGGAATTCGTATCCGAATCCCTTTGAAAAAATTCCTTACCCGCAATTTCTTGCTAACGATTTAACCCGCAGTTTGAAGAAAAAGCCATTCTTGATCATGGAGCAAGCCACAAGCGCTGTTAATTGGCGACAAATCAACGGGGCCAAGACACCCAACCAGTTGCGTCTTTGGAGTTATGAATCGCTAGCTCATGGTGCTGATGGTATCATGTTCTTCCAATGGCGACAGTCTCGTGGCGGTGCGGAAAAATTTCATAGTGCGATGGTGCCTCACGGAGATCCTCAGTCAAGCCGTATCTTTCGTGAATGTGCACAATTAGGCAACGAATTTTCGCAACTATCCGAAATCGTTGGGACGCGCTTCTTGGCTGATGTCGCGGTTGTCTTCGACTGGGAAAATTGGTGGGCGCTGGAATTGGATGCCAAACCAAGAACCTTAAAGTACATTCATCAGTTACGCAGCCTGTATGCCGCGCTAAGGGCGTTAAATTTGAGCGTAGACTTTGTCCATCCTTCCGAATCCCTAGATGGCTATCCTTTAGTGATCGCCCCAAATCTCTATTCAGCACCCGAAGCATTCGGTAAGAAGATCCATGATTACGTGCAACAAGGCGGTATCTTCTTGACCAATTTCTTTAGTGGGATCGTCAATGAAAATGACCAAGTCTATCTTGGGGGCTATCCAGGCTTGTTTAGAGACACATTAGGGATCATTGTAGAAGAGTTTTACCCAATGAAAGCAGCTACCCAGCATCAGATTGACTTTCAAGGTCATCGGAACGACAATTCTCTATGGGAGGAAGTCATTCATCTAAAAGGTGCGAAAGCTTTGGCAACCTTCCAATCCGGTTATTTGACCGATAAGCCCGCCATTACCATGAACCGGATCGACGATGGGTATGCGTATTACGTGGGAACAGAATTGTCTCTTGAAGGACTAACTACATTTTTAGCGACCATTCTGGAAAATCACAAATTAACGACTCATGCCCAGCACTTCTTGGCTGCTCCTACTGAAATCTCCGTTACCTGTCGCAAAGGTGCTGGCTATACACTCGTCTTTTTCTTAAACCATACCGAGCAGACAACAGAAGTGAAGCTGAAAGCCGCTGGAGTAGACCTTCTAACCAAAGAAACCAAACAGTTGGCAGTTCTGAAACCAAAAGAAGTCGCAATCCTTAAGTATATTGATTGATCTAAGGAAAGAACCTCCATGAAGCGATCGCTTCATGGAGGTTCTTTTATTGAGGTTACTAGATTAGAAAGGTTCATTAGACTAACGATAGGCGTTTTCTAAATAAGAGCTTATCTTTTGTCTTCGCTCTCCATCTCTTTTTTCTGAATAGTGATACTCTGGATTAGTCCAATGGGATTTGTCATACAACCAAACAGGCATTTTTTTCGCTTCGTCGGTTTCCCATTCATAACGAGGAAAAAGATGTGCATGAAGAAAGTTATCGGTATTTCCCAATAGTTCATAATTGATTCTCAATGGAGAACAAGCCTGTATTATAGCATCTCCTAAAAGAGTCATATCAGTTAAGAAAATCTGTCGCTCGCTTAAATCTAGATCATTTAAAGAAGCCACCTCTCTTTTAGGTAATAATACACAATATCCGGGAAGAAATTGGACATCGCCATAAACAGCAAAACTGCCAGGCAATTCTTTGATCACCATTGGATTTGTCCCATCTATCGCCGATTTGATTCTATTCTCATACCATTTCAATTTGATCCCCCCTCTTTCCTGTTCCTTGCAGCTATTCAAGTAAAAACTATACAAGATTAAGGAAAGGCTTTCAATAGTAACAAAACAAAAAAATCTTTGCTATATGAGTTGTCCTCCAAAATCGTATTTGTAGACTTTTATAAACAAAAAAATGTATCAATCTTATAAAAGACTGATACATCAATGATACCGGCGGCCGGGGTCGAACCGGCACGCCCTCAACGGGCACTGGATTTTGAGTCCAGCGCGTCTGCCAATTCCGCCACGCCGGCATGTTGAAAGGTTAGTATTTAGTACTAAGGCGGTAACCGGATTTGAACCGGTGATGAAGGTTTTGCAGACCTCTGCCTTACCACTTGGCTATACCGCCATTATACTATTGTTGCAATCTACAATCAAGTGAAGATTGTACTGGGGTAGCTGGATTCGAACCAACGCATGACGGAGTCAAAGTCCGTTGCCTTACCGCTTGGCTATACCCCAAAAATGAAAGGGCGAATGATGGGAATCGAACCCACGAATGCCGGAGCCACAATCCGGTGCGTTAACCACTTCGCCACACCCGCCGTAATAAGAAACTATTGAAATATATAATGGCAGGGGCAGCAGGAATTGAACCCACACTAACGGTTTTGGAGACCGCTGTTCTACCTTTAAACTATGCCCCTATAAATGGAGGAGAGTGGATTCGAACCACTGAACCCTAAGGAACGGATTTACAGTCCGTCGCGTTTAGCCACTTCGCTACTCCTCCATGGTGGCGCGGGACAGAATCGAACTGCCGACACATGGAGCTTCAATCCATTGCTCTACCAACTGAGCTACCGAGCCATATAAGAAAATATAAGTTTTACAAAAATAATGAAACGGTCTGGACGGGACTCGAACCCGCGACCTCCTGCGTGACAGGCAGGCATTCTAACCAACTGAACTACCAAACCGTAATGGGGGTTAACGGGATCGAACCGCTGACCCTCTGCTTGTAAGGCAGATGCTCTCCCAGCTGAGCTAAACCCCCGGAGGTTGTTCATTAAATTGTAATGATCCGTACGGGATTCGAACCCGTGTTACCGCCGT
>NZ_CP172943.1:672500-1072500 GCF_050544075.1 Enterococcus sp. AZ188 | reverse complement strand
CCGAGGCTAGCCCTAAAGCTATTTCGGAGAGAACCAGCTATCTCCAAGTTCGTTTGGAATTTCTCCGCTACCCACACCTCATCCCCGCACTTTTCAACGTACGTGGGTTCGGTCCTCCAGTGCGTTTTACCGCACCTTCAACCTGGACATGGGTAGATCACATGGTTTCGGGTCTACGACAACATACTCATTCGCCCTATTCAGACTCGCTTTCGCTGCGGCTCCGTCTCTTCAACTTAACCTCGCATGCTATCGTAACTCGCCGGTTCATTCTACAAAAGGCACGCTATCACCCATTAACGGGCTCTAACTTGTTGTAGGCACACGGTTTCAGGATCTATTTCACTCCCCTTCCGGGGTGCTTTTCACCTTTCCCTCACGGTACTGGTTCACTATCGGTCACTAGGGAGTATTTAGCCTTGGGAGATGGTCCTCCCGGATTCCGACGGAATTCCTCGTGTTCCGCCGTACTCAGGATCCTCCTAGGTGTTATCCAAATTTCGCCTACGGGGTTTTTACCCTCTTTGACATACTTTTCCAAGTATTTCGACTATCTGAATAGACTACCATATCGGAGTCCTACAACCCCAACAAGCAAGCTTGTTGGTTTGGGCTTTTCCCGTTTCGCTCGCCGCTACTCAGGGAATCGAATTTTCTTTCTCTTCCTGCAGGTACTTAGATGTTTCAGTTCTCTGCGTCTACCTCGACTGCGCTATGTATTCACGCAGACGTAACATCCTATAAAAGATGCTGGGTTTCCCCATTCGGAAATCTCTGGATCATAGCTTACTTACAGCTCCCCAAAGCATATCGGTGTTAGTCCCGTCCTTCATCGGCTCCTAGTGCCAAGGCATCCACCGTGCGCCCTTATTCACTTAACCTTTGACCTTACGGTCGGTTTTGAGTACTTCTTCTAGCGATAGAAGGTTGCTCAAGAAAATAAGCGTTGAACTTATTAAAAAACTCTTTTAACATTTCAACTCGGTGTGTGTTACTTGTTTTGATTTTTTCTTCGATATCCAGTTTTCAATGAACAAAGCATAACGACCATTGTCGTTAATGGAGCCTAGCGGGATCGAACCGCTGACCTCCTGCGTGCAAAGCAGGCGCTCTCCCAGCTGAGCTAAGGCCCCGGGTATTTACTTGAGAGTAGACCTCTCAAAACTGAACAAAGGCAAACGATGTGTAGTCTTCCGAAATATTCCTTAGAAAGGAGGTGATCCAGCCGCACCTTCCGATACGGCTACCTTGTTACGACTTCACCCCAATCATCTATCCCACCTTAGGCGGCTGGCTCCAAAAAGGTTACCTCACCGACTTCGGGTGTTACAAACTCTCGTGGTGTGACGGGCGGTGTGTACAAGGCCCGGGAACGTATTCACCGCGGCGTGCTGATCCGCGATTACTAGCGATTCCGGCTTCATGTAGGCGAGTTGCAGCCTACAATCCGAACTGAGAGAAGCTTTAAGAGATTAGCTTAGCCTCGCGACTTCGCAACTCGTTGTACTTCCCATTGTAGCACGTGTGTAGCCCAGGTCATAAGGGGCATGATGATTTGACGTCATCCCCACCTTCCTCCGGTTTGTCACCGGCAGTCTCGCTAGAGTGCCCAACTAAATGATGGCAACTAACAATAAGGGTTGCGCTCGTTGCGGGACTTAACCCAACATCTCACGACACGAGCTGACGACAACCATGCACCACCTGTCACTTTGCCCCCGAAGGGGAAGCTCTATCTCTAGAGTGGTCAAAGGATGTCAAGACCTGGTAAGGTTCTTCGCGTTGCTTCGAATTAAACCACATGCTCCACCGCTTGTGCGGGCCCCCGTCAATTCCTTTGAGTTTCAACCTTGCGGTCGTACTCCCCAGGCGGAGTGCTTAATGCGTTTGCTGCAGCACTGAAGGGCGGAAACCCTCCAACACTTAGCACTCATCGTTTACGGCGTGGACTACCAGGGTATCTAATCCTGTTCGCTCCCCACGCTTTCGAGCCTCAGCGTCAGTTACAGACCAGAGAGCCGCCTTCGCCACTGGTGTTCCTCCATATATCTACGCATTTCACCGCTACACATGGAATTCCACTCTCCTCTTCTGCACTCAAGTCTCCCAGTTTCCAATGACCCTCCCCGGTTGAGCCGGGGGCTTTCACATCAGACTTAAGAAACCGCCTGCGCTCGCTTTACGCCCAATAAATCCGGACAACGCTTGCCACCTACGTATTACCGCGGCTGCTGGCACGTAGTTAGCCGTGGCTTTCTGGTTAGATACCGTCAAGGGATGAACGTTCTACTCTCATCCTTGTTCTTCTCTAACAACAGAGTTTTACGATCCGAAAACCTTCTTCACTCACGCGGCGTTGCTCGGTCAGACTTTCGTCCATTGCCGAAGATTCCCTACTGCTGCCTCCCGTAGGAGTCTGGGCCGTGTCTCAGTCCCAGTGTGGCCGATCACCCTCTCAGGTCGGCTATGCATCGTTGCCTTGGTGAGCCGTTACCTCACCAACTAGCTAATGCACCGCGGGTCCATCCATCAGTGACGCAAAAGCGCCTTTCAACTTTCTTCCATGCGGAAAATAGTGTTATACGGTATTAGCACCTGTTTCCAAGTGTTATCCCCTTCTGATGGGCAGGTTACCCACGTGTTACTCACCCGTTCGCCACTCTTTTTCTTTCGGTGGAGCAAGCTCCGGTGAAAGAAAAAGCGTTCGACTTGCATGTATTAGGCACGCCGCCAGCGTTCGTCCTGAGCCAGGATCAAACTCTCATAATGATTTGTTTGAATGACCATACGGTCATTAAGCTCATAAAAATTAACTTTGCTAGCTATTGCTTGCATGTATTTGTTTCAATAAATTGAAACGTCCTACACATTGGTTCGTTTGCTTGCTTTGTTCAGTTTTCAAAGGTCTACAGTGCTGTGTTAGCAACTTTTATATCATATCAGAGCGACAGTTGATTGTCAACTCTTTTTTAAAAGTTTTTTTCAAGAAGTTGTTATTTAACTTCTTTCTTAACCTCAGCGACTTTTTCATCTTACCATCTCAACCGTTATATGTCAAACACTTTTTTGAAAAGTTTTTTTGATTTATTAGGTTTTTCAGAGATGATATTTTTTCGACTTTGTTATAATAACACTTGTAAAATGTTTCGTCAACAACTAATTTCAAAAAAGTTCAATCAGTGTTTGTTACAAATGTCTTAACAAGGACAAGTAATAATATAGCAATTCTTAAAGGAAAAATCAACTAAAAAAATAGGCTTTTTGGCAACTATTTTTATAAGCGAATTATTCATTGTCAAACGATTCGAACGTTCGCTTATAAGAAGTATTTCACGGCTAAATCTATCAATAATGGATAAAAAAAGAGAACTTAAGCTTTTCGCCTAACGTTCTCTTTTCGTCCGATCTTCCGTTTGAAGAATCGGTATATAAATTCGAAAGATTGTTCCTTGGCCAATGACACTCTCCGCCGTGATTTTTCCTTTATAGCTTTCCAATAGTTGTTTTGCTATAGATAACCCCAAACCATTGCCACCTTTGGTTCTAGCACGAGCTTTATCTACCCGATAGAAACGATTGAAGATCTTATCGAGGTCTTCTTTGGAGATGCCTTCCCCGAAATCTTGGATGGCAATTTCAAAAGATTGACGATCCAATGAAATGGATAGATGAACTTCTTTTCGATCAGTGGAATACTTTACTGCGTTATCCAAGACAATAATAATGATCTGTTCAAAATGATTGCGATAGATTTTCAGCTTCAACTCATGATACAAATCATCATCCAATGTAAAGACAAAATCCGGATACAGTATTTTAAAGTTATTGAACACTTGATAGACAACTTCTTTTGCATTAGTTGTTTCATTTGCATAATGAACATCCACTTGTTCCGCTCTTGAGAGATCCAACATTTCCTGTACTAGCGTCTTCATTCGACTGATCTCTTGCATACTGGCTGCGAGGGACTCATCCAAGATCTCTGGATCATCTTTCCCCCAACGTTGCAAAAGATTCATGTGTCCTTCAATGATTGCTACGGGTGTCCGTAACTCATGAGAAACATCTTCAACGAATCGCTCTTGCTGCTCAATGTACAGGCGCATGCGATCCAACATCTCATTAAATATATCTGCTAAATCAGACAGTTCATCATTCGTATTTAATTCTGGCATATGCACGGTTGACTGCGGGTTTTTCCGAACAGTTTCCATCGTATCCCGTAGTACCTTTAACGGCTGAAGGAAATATGCTGATAAAAAGAACCCGAGTACACTGCTGAGAATCAGAGAGACGACTTCTAAGATAATCAAAGTCAGCAGCAGTTTGCTGCGTATTTCATAAAAAGAAGTCAACTCATAAAAGGTTTGTGCATAGCCAATCCGCTCTCTGGTGCCTTTTGAATAAATGGGTTGGATCGAGAGAAAGCCTGTGATACCATCCAGCGTTACGATAGTTGGCGCTTTGCGCTGCGTGTCGATCAGTGCTAAATCATTTTCATGGGTTTTAAAAACAAGGTCCTCATTCAAATTATAAACAAACAGGCTCAATGGTGCTTGGCCTAATTCCGAAATAAAGGAGTCGATTTTCATTAAGTTGCCATCGATTGTTGAAGTGCGATCATAAATGCTCGTCGTTCCCGCATCATTTTTGGTTAAATTACGATACGTTCGGACCAATGTTAGTTCTTGATCCGAATTGGCTAAACGAGAAGCAACCTCTGACATCGTCCGCTCCACATTGTTTTCTTCTTTAGCGACGATCAAATTCACCGATGTTTTATAGGTGATCACGGCAAAGATCGTAAATACGACGAATATAAAGAAAGAACTTGCGAAGGCCCACTTTACAGTTAAAGAAGGCCCCTTCAGTTCTTTTAATTTTTTCATTCTTTTTTTAAGGTTCACGACCGCATCACATAACCTGTACCACGAACGGTTTGGATATAGCTTTCCTCCCCTGGTACATCAATTTTATTCCGTAAGTAGCGGATGTAAACATCGACAACGTTGGTTTCAACTTCTGTCTCATAGCCCCAGACTTTGTTTAATAAAACATCTCTGGCCAAAACGACATTAACGTTTTCCATTAAAGTCAACAATAGCTCATATTCGCGTTTCGTTAGTTCAATGACATCTGTTCCGCGACGAACGACACGATTTTCTTTTTCAATCGTTAGGTCTCGGTATGTGATCGTGGTTTGTTTTGCAACGTTTTTGTCCCCTTCGATATCGATACGGCGAAGCAACGCACGTAAGCGTGCCAGCAATTCTTCAATTGCAAAAGGCTTCACAATATAATCATCGGCACCATGATCTAAACCTGATACTCGATCAATCACGGAATCTCGTGCGGTCATCATGATGATCGGGGTGTTCTTCGATTGACGCACGCGGCGGCAAACTTCTAACCCATTTAACTCAGGAAGCATCAGATCCAATAAGATCGCATCCCATTCATTATTCAGCGCCGCATCCAGTCCCGTCCGTCCGTTGTAATGAACTTCAGTATTATACCCTTCATGCTTCAATTCTAATTCCACAAATCGAGCTAAGTTCTTTTCATCTTCAATGATTAGAATATTACTCATTATTGATAGCCCCTTTATTGATTATTCTGCCTTTAAATTAGACATTATCTGTCTTATTTTATCATGTATCTAAAAAATAAAAAAGAGATTGACCGAAAGTTCTCACTTTCGGCCTTTCTCTTTTGGATTCTCTTAAAGCTTACGCTTCGTCATACCATGAATAATGGAAAATTCCCTCTTTATCTGTCCGTTCATACGTATGCGCTCCGAAGTAATCCCGTTGTGCTTGGATCAAGTTCGCTGGCAAACGATCAGAACGATAAGAATCGAAGTACGCGATCGCAGATGAGAACGTCGGCACAGGTACTCCTGCTTGGACAGCTAGTGCAACTACTTCACGTACAGAAGATTGATAACGTTTCGTAATATCTTTGAAGTAGTCATCTAATAGTAAGTTTTCAATGTCGGCATTCTTGTCATAAGCATCCGTGATTTTTTGTAAAAATTGAGCCCGGATGATACAGCCTGCACGCCAAATTTTGGCAATTTCACCAAAAGGAAGATCCCAATCATACTCTTTTGATGCTGTACGTAATTGCGCGAATCCTTGTGCATAGCTCATGATCTTACTGAAGTATAATGCTTCGCGGATCTTATTGATAAACTCTTCTTTGTTTCCTTCAAAAGCAACTGCTTCTGGTTTTGGTAAGACTTTGCTGGCATTGACCCGTTCTTCTTTGTAAGCCGAGATATAACGGGCAAAAACAGATTCAGTGATCAATGGTAGTGGTACGCCTAGGTCTAAGGCACTTTGGCTTGTCCATTTCCCAGTTCCTTTATTACCAGCAGCATCTAAAATCACATCAACGATTGGTTTGCCTGTACCTTGATCGTCTTTGCGAGTCAAAATATCCGCTGTGATCTCAATTAAGTAGCTATCCAATTCGCCTTTGTTCCATTCAGCAAAAATATCAGCCATTTCATCAACAGATAGACCTAATATGTTTTGCATCAAGTCATAAGACTCAGCAATCAGCTGCATGTCCCCATATTCGATCCCGTTATGAACCATTTTTACGTAATGGCCTGCACCGTTTGGTCCAATATAAGTCACACAAGGTGTTCCATCTTCGGCTTTTGCAGAAATTTGTTCCAAGATTGGCGCAACCAATTCATACGCTTCTTTTTGTCCTCCTGGCATGATCGAAGGACCTTTCAAGGCGCCCTCTTCCCCACCAGATACACCTGTACCGATAAAGTTGATTCCTGAGTTTGCCAACTCTTCGTTACGACGAACCGTATCTTTAAAGAAGGTATTTCCGCCATCGATCAAAATATCGCCTTTGTCTAGATGAGGCAATAATTCTTGGATCGTTGCATCTGTCGCAAATCCTGCTTTTACCATTAATAAAATACGACGTGGTTTTTCAATAGATTGAACAAATTCTTCTATCGTATAGGTTGCTTTAAAATTTTTATCTGGATGTTCTTTTACTACTTCTTCTGTCTTTGAACCAGTACGGTTAAATAAGGCAACTGAATAACCGCGGCTTTCGATGTTCAACGCTAAGTTTTTGCCCATAACAGCCATACCGACAACGCCGATTTGTTGTTTTGTCATCTTTCATCCTCCTAAGATTCAATTATCTTTTTCATTATAGCGCAAATGTACCTGCTTTTGAACTATTCTCTTTCGCTGGACAAAAATATTTCTGAAAAGTTCCATATTAGTCAAAAAAACAAAAAAACCTCAGGCTCCATGGTTAGCCTAAGGTTTTAGAATCCTCTTTCTGAAAAAAAGGAATTATGCTTCTTTTGTTGCTACGTCTTTGCCATCGTAATGACCACAGTTTGAGCAGACATGGTGGCTTTTTTTCATTTCACCACAGTTTGCACATTCGTTCAAACCGTTGATTGTCAATTTGTAATGTGTACGACGTTTTGCTTTCTTCGCTTTCGAAGTTTTTCTAGCTGGTACTGCCATTTTGCTACACCTCCTTGTTAATGAACGCAACCTTGAGGCTGCAATTTATTCCAATCCTACGCGTTATCGTCATCTGATTCAGTGAATAATTCGGATAATTTTGCAAGACGAGGATCAACTTGTTGAGCTTGCGCTTCTTTTTGATTTGCAAAGTCTTCTTCTGACAAAACAGCCCAATCGTTGCCAGATGGCATTGCTGAACCTTGTTTTTCTTCTTCTGTCAGGACTTGCAAAGGAATCGCAAGTAATAGGTTATCAGCGACTGATTCATCTAAACTGATGGTTTGACCTTCAATGATCAAAACTTCTTCTTCGACGATCGTTTCATCGCGACGCTGAAATTGCTCTGGTGTCATGAATTGTTCATCCACTGAAAAATCAAAAGGAATCGCTACAGGTGTCAAAGAACGAGTAGATGGCAATGTCATCGTCGTTTCCACTTGATAGTGCAGCAAGTATCCTTGCTTATCAACACTCATCAGCCCTTTTACTTTTACAGGAGACAAATCAATGATCTGTCCATCGCGTTTTATCAGTTGACTTTTTAGGTCAAGTGTTTCTTCAAACATCAGCGGTGTCTCTTGGTATTTTTTTAATTCCAATAAAGACCATTTCATTTTTATCACCCCTAAGCAACAAAAGCAATTATACAGGGCTTCTGAGGCTTTGTCAATGAAATTTTCTTGACACCTTTTTCATTTTTGATCGTGTCATTTTAATGCCTTTTCTCAAGGGATTTCGACACTCTCAAAAAAACAACAGGAAGCGCACAACGTGCACTTGCCTGTTGCTTGATCAATCGTTAAAAATCATTAGATCGCTGTTGTTTCTCCACGATAAACGATACCGCGACGAGAATCAAGAGTAACCAATTCGCCATCTTTGATGGTTGTTGTTGCGTCTTTGGCACCAACGATGACTGGTAGATCTTTCGCGATTCCGACAACTGCTGCATGAGAAGTCAAGCCGCCATCTTCAACAACTAAAGCTGCTGCTTTTTCGATTGCTGGCATATATTCTTTATCTGTTGTTGGTACAACTAAAATCATGCCATCTTTTGCTTTCGCAATTGCTTCTTCGGCACTGTGAGCGATCACGGCATTGGCAACAACTGATTTTTCACCAATCCCTTGTGCTTCAAGCAATTTTGAACCGATCAATTGGATCTTCATGACGTTGGTTGTTCCGCGTTCACCAACAGGAACACCGGCTGTGATCAAGATTAGATCGCCTTCTTTAGCAAAACCTAAATCAACTGCTTGTTTTGCTGCTAATTCAAACATTTCATCAGTTGTTGATGGTTTTTCAGCAACGGTTGGGTAGACACCCCAGTTAAGCATCAAGCCACGTTTTGTCCGTTCGTCAAATGTAACAGCTAAAATGTCAGCATCTGGACGATATTTAGAGATCATTTTTGCAGTGTAGCCAGATTCAGTCGCTGCAACGATTGTTTTTACCCCTAGGTTTTTCGCCGCACGAGCAACAGATAAACCGATTGTTTCTGTTACATCTGTTTTATCGAATTGGTTGATTTGGAATGTGCTGTTTTCTGATAAAGCTTTTTCAGCTTCAATGTCGATCCGTGCCATTGTTGCTACTGCCTCAACAGGGTAGTCACCGTTTGCTGATTCACCAGAAAGCATTGTTGCATCGGTACCATCAAAGACAGCATTGGCAACGTCAGAAGCTTCTGCACGGGTTGGACGTGGGTTTTGTTGCATTGACTCTAACATTTGTGTTGCTGTGATAACTGATTTACCAGCAGCGTTACATTTTTTAATGATGCTCTTTTGAACCATTGGTACTTCTTCAGCAGGGATCTCAACACCCATGTCACCACGGGCAACCATGATACCATCAGAAACTTTGATGATTTCATCGATATTATCGATACCTTCTTGTGATTCGATTTTAGAGAAGATTTGCACATGAGTCATGTCTTTTTCTTCTAAAATTTCACGAATCTCTAAAACGTCTTGCGCTTTACGTACAAATGAAGCGGCAATGAAGTCGATATCGTTATCAAGACCAAAACGGATATCTTCTGCATCTTTTTCAGTAATACCAGGTAAGCTGATTGATACACCAGGAGCGTTGACCCCTTTACGTGATCCTAACATTCCAGCATTTTTAACAACAACCACTAATTCGCGGGTTGCTTCGTCTTTTTCTTTGATTTCCATGTCGATCAAACCATCATCAAACAAGATGTGTCCGCCCACATGAACATCTTCAAATAAACCAGGATAAGTTACAGCAATTTTTTCTTTTGTCCCTTTGTGTTCTGGATCCATTGAAATGCGTGTTTCATCGCCAACGTTAAATTGGATGTATCCAGCACGACCAAAGTCAGCTTCTGTCGTATTTTGTACAGTTGTACGGATTTCAGCACCTTTTGTATCTAAAAGGATACCGACATCTTTACCAGTTTTCTTCACGGCTTCACGAACCATTGTCATACGCGCTAATTGTTCTTCATGATCTCCATGAGAGAAGTTAAAGCGGAAGACATTCGCACCGGCTTCAATCAGTTGAGAAATAATTTCCACACTGTTACTTGCTGGTCCTAATGTACTTACGATCTTTGTTTTTTTCATTACTAAACGCTCCTATTCATTTATTTAAAATAGCTAATAAGCTTTTTTTACAAAATTACTGTTGCGTTGCTCTAAGAAATCTCTTTAGAATGAGATTTCTTTGTTCAAGTTATACAAGCTAAGATCTGGTTTGTGACGATTGTTTTCAAGGGTTTCGATAATATCAGAAGCAATCATTTCATTGTTTTCGATACCGATACATAGACCGCCTTTGCCTTGTTGCAATAATTCAACGGCATATGAACCAAATTTACTTGCTAACACACGGTCACGAGCGCTTGGTGAACCACCACGGACAACGTGTCCTAGAATTGATACACGGGTATGGAAATCGCCGTATTCAGAAAGTTTGTCAGCAAAATCATTTCCGCCCATCACGCCTTCGGCTAAAACGATCAAGCAATGTTTTTTCCCGCGGTCGCGTCCTTCACGGATACGATCAGCAACAACTTGCATGTCAAAATCATGTTCTGGGATGATGATTTCATCCGCACCACCGGCCACACCTGACCATAAAGCGATATCGCCAGCACCACGTCCCATTACTTCGATCACAAATGTGCGGACATGTGATGTCGCTGTATCACGGATACGG
This sequence comes from Enterococcus sp. AZ188, assembly GCF_050544075.1. NCBI lineage: Bacteria > Bacillati > Bacillota > Bacilli > Lactobacillales > Enterococcaceae > Enterococcus > Enterococcus sp. AZ188. The sequence continues at coordinate 1,061,794 of NZ_CP172943.1, read as the reverse complement.
TCAATCGATTCTAAGACAGTATTGATCGCTGTATCAAAACCAATCGTGAAATCTGTTCCTGGAATGTCGTTATCGATCGTTCCTGGAATCCCGATTGCTGGGAAACCGTGGCGAGTAAGTGCCATCGCACCATGGTAAGATCCATCTCCACCAATCACGACTAGCCCTTCGATGCCAAATTTCTTTAATTGCTCGATTCCTTTTAATTGCCCTTCTTGTGTCGCAAATTCTGGATAACGTGCTGAATATAAGAATGTTCCACCACGTTGAATTTTGTCACCAACATCAGCAACATCTAAGCGACGAATGTCGCCTGCGACTAGTCCGGCATAGCCATAGTTGATTCCGTATACTTCAAGTCCGTCAAAAATACCCTTTCTGACAACTGCGCGAATCGCTGCGTTCATTCCTGGTGCATCGCCGCCACTGGTTAGAATTCCAATGCGTTTCATTATTCTTTCACCTCATCAAAAGATTTTGTTTAGGGAAGCCCCTGTTTGCTAGTTTTCAAGTAATAACCACGAGACATATTCTACCATTATTCCATGAAAATGTCTTGAAATAGTGGGAAAAAGTTGAAAAAAGTGTAAGTCGAATTATCGTTTTCGGAAAATTACTTGAAAATTACATTTCCATTTCCTAATAATGCCTTCAATTGTGTGACAAAGTTCGGCTCATCCGTTACCCAGTTTTCTTCTGCTAATAACACTTTTTTGCCACTACTTTCATAAAACATCACCACTGGAATATTTCCTTGATGCTGCTTCATTTCCTTCGACAATGCTTGCAGGTGCGACGTTTCGGCTTCAGCAGAAATCTTTAAGTAGCAAGTTTGTGACGCAATTTTATTTTGAACGTTTTCTGCTAAGTCTATTTTATCAGCAATGAGTTGGATTTCACCATTGTAACGACTTACCTCGACCTTTCCTTCAATATAGAGAACAGCATTTTCTTCGATCAAGGAACGCACTTGTCGATAAACGATGGGAAAAATCGTTACTGAAACTTCTTTGCTGGCATCTGTTCCTTCGACAAACGCCATTTGTTCGCCCTTTTTCGTTCGAATCTCTCGAATCTTGCGCACATATAAAAGGATACGCACCCGTTCATTCGGAACCAGATCGGCAATATCAGTGATTTGTTTTAATTGGTGCAATTTTTGAAACTGTTCTACGGGATGGCCAGACAAATAAACACCTAAGTATTCTTCTTCCAAAGCCAGTTTCTCTTCCAGTTTGTAATCGGCAACGGCTTCTTCTTTTAAAGCCATGGTTTCTAAGAGATCCAAACTGCCGCCACTATAAGTAATATTTTGGATTTTCCCTTCTAGTTGGATCAATGCTTGTTTTCGATTAGGCGCAATCACATCGAATACACCGATGCTCAAAAGCGGCAATAAATAGTCCAACTTTAACCACTTGCTGTTCCGCTGATTCAAGCGAAGTAAAAATTGATCCATGGACGTGAAATTGCCATGCTCTTTTCGTTCTGTCAAAATGTCTTGGATCATGTCGCGCCGAATCCCTTTGATACTGCTGAACCCAAAGCGGATTTGTTTCTCATTTTGCAGTTGAAAACTAAACCCACTGGTATTGATCGATGGTGGCAATACTTCTACGCCATAACGTGCGGCTTCATTTAAGTATTCTTTCATTTTGCTTGCAGTATTGCGTACCGAGTGCAAGATCGAAGCAAAAAAAGGTGCCGGATAGTGCACTTTCAAGTACGCCATTTGAAAGCCGATAAAGGAATAGGCAAACGCATGGGAACGGTTAAACCCATAGTTGGCGAAGCGCTCAATATAGTCATAGACCAAATTGGCGGTCTTCTCGTCATAATGATTGGCCAACGCACCTTGCACAAAATGGCGACGTTCTTCATCCAACACGTCTTTTTTCTTTTTACTGATTGCTCGCCGCAAAATATCTGCCTGTCCTAGGCTAAAACCAGCCATTTTGGAAGCTACTTGCATGATCTGTTCTTGATAAACAATGATTCCGTAAGTGTTTTGCAAGATTGGAATCAAGCTGTCATCCGGATAAGAGACCCGCTCTTGTCCTTTTTTCCGCTTGATAAAAGTATCAATATTTTGCATCGGTCCCGGGCGATACAAGGCATTGACTGCAGCAATGTCTTCGATACTTTCTGGCCCTAGCTTGCGCAAGACATTGCGTATTCCCGCTGATTCAAATTGGAAGATCCCTGCCGTCTCCCCTTTTTGAAACAAACGCAATGTTGCTGGATCATCAAGAGGAATCTCTTTTTGGGTTACGATTTGTTGGCTGATTCGTTTGATACCTTTCAAGGTATTATCAATGATCGACAAGTTTCTCAAACCTAAAAAATCCATCTTCAATAGGCCAATGGCTTCCACGTCATTCATGGTAAACTGGGTCAGCCAAATCCCATCGCTGCCTTCTTGCAAAGGCACCAAATCAAGCAGATTCTTGTCACTGATCACCACACCGGCGGCATGGGTCGATACGTGACGGGGCAGTCCTTCTAAGATTTTGGCGACTTGAAACATTACTTGATTCCGCTCATTGAACGAAACCAGCTCTCGCAGCTGATTGGATTGTTCATAAGCAAGATCTAAGGTCATTTTCAAGGCATTGGGGATGGCTTTTGACCAGCGATTAGCTTCACTTTGCGAGAGACCAAAGACCCGAGAAACATCTCGCAAAACCATTTTGGCCGCCATGGTACCAAACGTGGCAATCTGTGCCATATATTCTTGCCCATATTTTTGGCGCACATACTGTAAAATCTCGTCTCTGCGATTGTCAGGAATATCTAAATCAATATCAGGCATCGTGTAACGTTCTGGATTCAAGAATCGTTCAAACAAAAGATCGTATTTGATTGGATCCACGTCGGTGATAGATAAAACATACGCCACCAGTGCTCCGGCAGCGGATCCCCGTCCAGCTCCGGTAACGATTTCTTGTTGGTGGGCAAAGTCCATGACGTCCCAAATAATCAAGAAGTAATCATCAAAGCCCATCTTATGGATGACAGACAACTCATAATCCAAACGCTGTTCGTACGCCGATGTAACGTGAGCAACACGCTGAGGCAGACGTTCAAAACAAATTTTGCGCAAATAGTCCGCAGCATTTTCTTCTGCTGGTAACGGGTAATGAGGCAATAGCCGCTGATGCAGTGGCAGCTCGACGGCGCATTCAGCTGCAATCCGCTGATTATTCATCAATGCCTGCGACGCTTCGCCAAATGACGCAGTCAATTGGTCTGCCGATTGTAAAAAAAGCTGTGTAGTCGCTTGCTCTTTTGCCTGACGAAAGTCTTCAATTTGCGAACCATCTTTGATATGGGTCATCACTTTGACTGCAAAGGCTTCTTCTTGTGCTAAAGCCGCGATGGGTTGATACGCACATGGTGCAATGTTTTGCTCGTTAAACCAAGCGATCGTTTCTGGATCTAGCCCTTTGCTAGTAATCCCTAAAAACAAGCTCTCAGAATCAAATTTATGGCTGATTGCTCGCAGTGCTTCTTGATTGGCTTCTAGATCATCGTGCTGAGAAGGCAGAAACCCCTCGCCTTCAGGCAGCAAACCAAAGAGGTCCTGCAAAGAATCACAAGCAGATAAATTCAACTGCTCGGAGATCATTTTTTCACTTGATAAACGCATCAAGGTTTGATAGCCCTTGAGGTTTTTGGCAAATACGTACAATGGAAAGGACATTGATCCCTCCCCGAAGGTACAGTCGAACAAAGCACCAAAAATCGGCTTGATGCCCTGCGCAAGGCATTCCTGATAAAATTCGACTGCGCCATAGAGAACATTATGATCGGTTAGGCCTAGGGTCTGATAGCCCATCTTTTTGGCTTGCTCTATATAGTGAGGAATTTTGATCGTACTTTGCAGCAACGAATAGGCGCTTAAGGTGGTGAGCTGTGAATACATTGAAATCCCTCCAAAAATGAAAATTCTCTTTCTTTCTGCTAGTAAATAGATTTGAAAAACAAAATGAAAAAGTGAAAATCTTTACAATAAATATTTTTGTGATAAACTAAAGTCGAAATGGAAGATACGCAGAAAAGAGGTGTCGTCATGCGTTACCTAGTCACTTTATTTTGGACTTTTGTATTAGGTCAAGTCGTTGGCTATCTAGGCAGCTCACTTGCTGGAGCAACTTATGATTTTCAATTAACTTCAATCATCTCTTTGGTCACAGGTGTGGTGATCATTCTTGTTGGTATTATCGCACCAGCGCCTGAAAAGACAAGCCATTAAAAAAAAACCAGTTACCTTTATTGTAACTGGTTTTTTTTTCTTTTCAACTATTCACTGATGTCCGTTTTACGTAAGCTTTTACGGAAATTAAATCCTGAGATAAAAATATTGATCAGTACAAACCCGCTCGTCACCCAAAAGACGGCTGGATAGCCAAAACCGGCTGCCACCGTTGAGCCGACCATTGGACCTAACACTTGCCCAAAGTTGGAGAACATTTGGTTGTAGCTATAGATACGGCTGACCCCTTCCATTGGAGTGATCTTGCTGATCAGTGTATTGATGGACGGCATCAAGGCACCGGTAGAAAAACCAAGCAAGAAGCGCAACACGCCTAGTTGAAACGGAGTAGAGACAAAGCCCATCGGAATGAAACAGAAAAATGACAGTACTAAGCCCCCCAACAGCACTTTGTGATTGCCATAACGATCACCGATTTTGCCTAAAAACGGCGAGGAGATAATCGCTGAAACACCGGCAACAGAGACGATCAATCCGCTGACGAACAAAATATTGCCCGTATCCCCGCTTAAATCACGAATATACAATGTGAGGATCGGACTGATGCTCGTTACACCTAGCTGTAAAATCAGGGAAGTAATAAACAAGCCAACAAGCAACTGCATATTTTTGATTTGACCAAAAATTTCTTTAATGGAAAGCAGATCGCCCTTTTCAACTGGCTCAAAATCTTCTTGAACGAGAAAAATCGTAAGCAACAGCGTGATTAGTAGAACAACGCCTGTGATAATAAAGACATTTTTCATGCCAAACCATTGCGCCAACGCCCCACCCATCGAAGGACCAATCAAATTCCCTGCGATGGCTCCTGTAGCCAATGTCCCAAGCGCCCAACCGCTTTTTTCTCGAGGCGCCTGCGAAGCGATCAACGCAGTCGCATTTGGAATATACCCCGATAAAATTCCGGTAAAGAAACGCATGATCAATAACCAATAGACATTCGGTACAAAAGCCAAAGAACCCATCGTCACTGTCATCCCCGCAGCCGCGCGAATCATCATTAAACGACGACCTTTTTGGTCTGCTAGATTTCCCCAAACTGGAGCAATGATAGCCGCCGCAAACGCCGTTACTGAGATTGCTAATCCAGAAAACAACTCAATTTGACTCTCTGGAGCGCCTAACTCTTCTATATATAAGGGAATGAATGGCATGACAAGACTAAAACTGGCACCCGTAAAAAAACAACCTACCCATGAAATCAGTAGATTTCGTTTCCAATCAATCTTCATTTACAAACCTTCTTTCACAAATACTATACCGTATCGTGAGTAATAATCAAATAAAAAATCTTTCTGCATTTAAAATACAGAAAGATTTTCATCATTAAACTTAACTGATCAAAGCCAAAATGACAAAGTTCAGGATAAACAACGCATTGACGACCCAGATGATCGGAGACACTTCGTTGGCTTTTCCTTTCACTACTTTCACTAATGCATAGAAAATGAAACCAACAGCGATCCCATTTGAAATACTGTAAGACAAGCCCATAAAAATGGACGCGAAGAAGGCTGGAACTGCTTCTTCTAGATCAGTCCACTTGATGTCCGCAAAAGAAGCCATCATCATTACCCCAACCAAGATCAATGCCGGTGCTGTCGCTTGTGCGGGAACGATTGAGATCAGTGGAGAAAAGATACTGCTGATCGCAAAGAGTGCTGCCACCACAACGGAAGTCAAGCCCGTGCGTCCACCAGCACCGATGCCAGCTGCTGATTCCACATAAGTCGTTGTATTTGAGGTCCCTACGATGGCCCCTACAGAAGTGGCTACGGCATCTGCAAAAAGAGCCTTATCCATCTTCGTATTCAACCCATTACTGTTTTCAACCGCTTCTTCATCTTTTTTCGAAAAGATCCCTGTACGACGTCCGGTTCCGATAAATGTACCGATCGTATCGAAGACATCTGATAAACTAAACGCTAAAATCGTCATGATTACTTGAGGGATTTTGGCAGAATCACTGAATAGTGAGCCCATTCCTTCAGAGCCAAACGCAGCGCCAAATGTGATTCCTAGTTCGCTGATGGAACTTCCTAATGAATTCCCGTGCCAATCAATGGCACTTAAATCCACCACACCCATCAAAATACCAATGATCGTCGTTCCTAAAATACCAAAAATAATTGCCCCACGAACATTTTTCACCACTAATAAAGTAGTCAATACTAAACCAATCACTGCTAACAAAACAGGTGCATTATTGAAATTCGCCAAAGCTGGGACGATCCCCCCATTAAAATTGGCACTCACAATCGTCTCACCGTCGACAACTGAACCCGTCACTGCGGCAGTGTCTGCACTGAAGTTTAGCAAGTTGGCATTTTTGATCCCTACATAAGCCACAAAGATCCCGATCCCGCCGCCGATTGCATGCTGCATGCTTTCTGGAATCGCATGAATGATCATTTTTCTGATTCGAGTCACCGTGATAAAAATGTTGATCAGGCCGCAGATGAAAACCATCGCTAATGCTTGCTGCCACGTATACCCCAAACCAAAAACAACGGTAAAGGTGAAGAATGCATTAAGTCCCATTCCAGGTGCTTGCGCGTAAGGCACATTTGCAAATAAGCCCATGATCAGGGTACCAATCACTGAAGCGATGATCGTTGCTAAGAAAACAGCTTGAAACGGCATGCCTGCAGCAGATAAAATCGTCGGATTCACAAACAAAATATAACTCATCGCGAAGAAGGTGGTGACCCCAGCCATCACTTCTGTGGAAACCGTCGTTTTATTCTCCTTTAATTTGAAAAACTTTTCCATGTTATGTTTCACTCCTGAACTTTAATCGTTTCTATGAAAAGAAAAAATGAATAATTGCGCTTTTCATCGAACAATTACAAATTATAAGGGAATAATTTTCGCTTTTCAAACCTTTTTCCGAATAAAACGAATCAAAAACGTTTAATGTTCGTGTTTTACTTTGTAACTATTATGAAAACTTATCGAAAACTTACTTGTATTGTGAAATGACAGAAATATGTTACACTTAAGCCACTACCATAAGAGAATGGAGCGAGTCTTTTGAAACCAAAAATCATCGCCATTGATTTAGATGGCACAACCTTAAATACTGAATCCCAACTTTCCCCTCGCACACGTGAGGTACTGGTTCGCGCCACCAAAGCGGGACACTTTGTTACCATCGCTACAGGAAGACCTTTTCGTATGAGTGATCAATTCTATAAAGAATTGGCGCTCACAACACCAATGGTCAATTTTAACGGTGGGTTGGTCCATAAACCTCGACAAGTATGGGCAAATGAAATGGAGCACTCGATCTCTCGAGAAATTGCGTTTGAGCTCATGGCACAAAAAGAGCAATTGGGGCTGACATTTGTCGCAGCAGAAAATCGCGAAACCTTTTTCATTGATGATTTAAGCGGATTTGATCAACACTTTTTCTTTTCGGGTAATGCTTCCGAAAAAAATCTATTAGCAAATTTAAAAACGGATCCCACTTCATTACTGGTGAAAACCGAAAATGAATTAGCAGAATCTGTTTCTTTACGTATCAAGGATCAATTTGACGATGCAGTCGATGTTCGCACGTGGGGCGGGCCTCAAGCCATCTTAGAGATCGTACCAAAAGGGGTCCATAAAGCACTTGGTCTTTCGGTGATCGCGGATTCTTTGTCTTTGGATCGGCAAGATATCATCGCTTTTGGTGATGAACACAATGATTTGGAGATGCTGGATTATGCGGGTTGGGGCGTTGCTATGGCAAATGGCACGCAACAATTAAAATCAATCGCCAATGATGTTACTGACAAAACCAATGCGGAAGATGGCATGGTCGATTACTTGGAAAAATATTTAGGTCTATAAAAAAAGCCGATGCGGGATTGTCCGCATCAGCTTTTTTTTGCTTCCATATTCAAATTAAAGTGTTTCATAAACGATTTCTTTGGCTTCGGGAATCGATTCATCAATAAAGAATACTTTGTACCAGGTCAAGAATGTAAAGATCGTCCAGATTTTTCGCTGAAGATTCGGTTTTCCTTGGCGATGGTCTTCTAGCATTTGCAAAATCGCTGTTTGATCAAAGAAGGTTGCTGCAAAGTCTGACTCAAAAAGGGCTTTAACTGCTTCATACCCTGTTCCTTCTTTCAGCCATGCCTTGATTGGTACAGGAAAGCCTAGCTTTTCACGGTTTGCCCATTCTTTTGGCAAATGACGGTTTGACGCTTGTCGAAACACATCTTTCGTATTGTTTTGATTGATCAAATATTTCGTCGGGATCGTTTGCGCCAGTTTTTGCATCTCGATATCCAGTAACGGAACCCGTAATTCTAAAGAACTCGCCATGGACATTTTGTCTGCTTTTAACAAAATATCCTTCGGCATCCATTGATGAAGATCCAAATATTGCATCTTGTTGACCTCGTCTTTGAGACCATTGACTTTCTCATAATGAGGCGCAACGATTTCAGCAACAGATGGTCCTTTTTGATACGTTGGTTTTAAAAGCTGTAGTGCTTCCTCTTCTTCAAAGACCAGGGCTTGCCCGATAAAGAAGTCTTGGGCAGGTGCCGTTGCTTCATAAAGATGAATTCGACCATGGAAGTTTTTCATTTTGCCGATTTGACGCCCTAAACGAAAGCGGATGTTTTGCGGCAGTTTTTTCAAGCCTTGGGCAAAAACGCGAACCGCTTTAGAGTTTGTGTGGAAGCCATAGGCAGCATAACCGGCAAATAATTCATCTGCCCCTTCCCCAGATTGAACGACCCGTACTTGCTGTGCTGCTAGGTTGGCTAAAAAGTACAAAGGGACACAGCTTGGGTTAGAATCCGGTTCGTCCAAGTGATACTGAATCAGCGGAAATGCCTCAAAGGACATTTCACCATCGATGACCGCTGCTGTGTTGTTCAAGCCGAGCTTTTCCGTCAATTTGCGGGCTTCGATCGCTTCGTTGTAGGTTTTGTCATCAAACCCAATTGAAAATGAGTGATCTGGGCGCAAGACCGAGGCCACGTAACTTGAATCGACACCACTGGATAAAAATGAGCCGACTTCAACATCACTGATTTGATGAGCGGCAATTGATTCTTGGACTGCTTGATCGATTTTATCGACCCATTCTTCTCTTGAATGATTTTCTTTCACTGAAAAATCTGCATCCCAGTACTGCTTGATCGTCAATCCCTGTTCATTAAACAGATAATAATGCCCTTCTTGCAAACGATGAACGCCTTTAAAGAAGGTTTCTCCGTTCAAAGGCGAGTATTGGAACGTCAAATAAGGTTTCAACGCCTCCTGGTTTAATTCTTTCTTAAAATCTGGATGAGGCAAAAAGCTTTTGATTTCAGAGCCAAACATGAAACTGCCGTTCATTTGCGCATAGTAATACGGTTTGATGCCAAAGTGATCCCGCGCGCCGAAAAGCTCTTGTTTTTGAGTATCCCAGATGGCAAAAGCAAACATTCCCCGCAGGCGCTGCAACACATCAATCCCCCACTCTTCATAGCCATGTAAGACTACTTCGGTATCCGCATGGGTAGAAAAGACATGACCTGCTTGGATCAATTCCTCACGCAATACTTGAAAGTTGTAAATTTCACCATTAAAAATGATTACTTTTGTTCGATCCTCATTAAAAATTGGTTGTGAGCCACCTTCTAAGTCGATGATCGATAAACGACGAAACCCTAATGCCACTCGGTCGTCGGTAAATTTCCCTGAACTGTTTGGTCCGCGATGAACGATCCGGTCCATCATGCGTTCAATAATGATTTCTTTTTGGTCTTTTGAATTGACAAAGCCGACAATTCCGCACATATTTTCACATCCGTTTTCATAATCCATTTTCATTTTTCTAAAGTAAATCATACCATAGAATTCAAGAGATACGATCTCTTTTTCAAAAAAATACAATCAATATATTTTTGCACAAAACACAATCTGAAGATAAACCTTATGATATCAAGGTTTCCAATCATCTCATACTCTCAATCTTACAAATTTGTTATCTAAGAAAATAGCTATCCTCAAAATTCTTAAGAAATTTTTTATGAATTCTATTTTTCTGAAAATATACAAAGATACTTTTCCCGAATTTACTGACTCCAGCAAACTTCTTTTGCTTCCATTCTCAGCATTGATTTCCTGAAAATAATCAGTCAGATTTGTTCGTTTGATAGTTTTATTGGACTATTGTGAAAAAAAGTGTTATTCTAACTATGGAATTTCGTTATCAACTAACCGTTGCCTTTCAATGACAAGTTTTAAGAAAGGAGAATGACTATGACATTCTATAACACAGATCTACAATATCGTGTAACTCTGGATACCAAATTGAATTTATTTATCGTTTTCGATAAAAAAGATGCGAATCATTTTGCGACTGGAATTACGATCGAGCAAGCTGTACAAGAATTGAAAAAAACTGCATAAGGAGTTTATCCAAATGAAGGATACCGATTCGTACTGAAAGCACCTCGCTAAGGAAATAATTAGCTAGGTGCTTTCTTGTTTTTTGGCTCGCTTTTGTCTTTTGCAGCATCCACTTCTTGCTTCTGTCCACTTTGCTGTTCATCTAGCTGTAAGATTTCATCAACAGATCCTTGCGTAATAAACTTACTCAATCCCTGTGCCGCAACTTTTGTATAACGCATAAAATAATCTTTTTCTTCAAAATCCATCTTCTTGCCTCCTACTGATAAAACTGTGCTTTTATTAAGTTTACCATCTATTTCACTAGTCATTCTTGAGCGTCATTCCTTTAATACTTATGAATGATCCATTAATAGCATACACGTTACATTTGTCAAATCATCCTTTTCCTCTATTCATGAAAAGACAAATCTGTTTTCTGGTACAGAACATAGTACTATTGTCTTTTCAGGAGACTTTTATTTAGGAGGAATTTTTATGGCTACGTTTTTCGCCATTTTGTTTTTCATTGGATTGTTCTGTTTCGTTTTTGGCATTGTCTTATTTTATATTGGGCTAGTAAAACAAAATGCAAAACGAGATCGAAACGTTTTGATCATTGTCGCTTCCGCTTTTATTGCCTTGTTTTCTTATGGTGGCTTGTCCTTCTACCAAGATGTGACATCTTTCGATAGCATCACTGCGCAATTAAGCCTTTCTTTACGTAACGAATCAAGGCAAAGCGAATCCTTTGGCGATGCCGCTGCTTCCATGGAACAACCACAAGGAGAACAAAAAGCTGGCAACAACGAAGCAAGTAGCGCACAACAAGAAGAACCCGCGAACAACGAGCAACATACACCTGAACTTTCTCGTGAAGAAAGAAATGCACTGAATCGTGCAGAAAGATACTTATCCAGCAATGCGTTTTCTCAGTCGAGCTTAAAACGCCAACTACTCTATGAAGATTTTTCTGAGAGCGCAGCAGACTTTGCCGTAGCCACCGTGGATGCCGATTGGAACGAGCAAGCATTGAAAAAAGCGATTCGCTACTCGCAAAATTTATCCTTATCGGATGAGCGTGTGGCGAGCCAACTTTCCTTTGAAGGCTTTACTTCTGAACAAATTGAATACGCCTTAGCACGTTTGCCCGATTGATTCTTTTCGTTTGTTGCAGGACCACAAGCAAAAAAGATATCGGCAAGTTGACGGAACAATTATGCTGTTTTCTAGACCGAGTGTAGGTTAATCGCTTTTCAGATGGTTATCGATCAACCTCGGCAGTCATTTATATTCTTCTGCCCACAACAAACAAAAAAGCCTATCTCGAAAGATAGGCTAAACGCTCCAAAGCGTTGGTATAAGGAGAGTACAGGATTTGAACCTGCGCGCCGGGATGAACCGGGTCGGCGGATTTCGAGTCCGCTGCATTACCACTCTGCCAACTCTCCATAACAGTTATTTTCGCTAGTTTTACAAAAAATGTCAAGAAAAATCTGCATCCAAAATGGAAATGGATACAGATTTTTTGTTCTTTAATCGAAAATATAGTTTTCTTTCTTTTCGATTACGCCTTCGATCGTCTCGTTGATGATTTTGATGATCTGATCATCGGTGGGTGTGATGATACCCGCCGACATTAAGGAAGCCAAACCAGTCACAACGATCCATGCGCCATTATGTAGTGCATTTATCGCATCTTCGGATAGATCTGCATATTTTTCTTCTGATTTGATCAAGGATTTGAAATAGGTGGATGAAAAATCATGCATCAATTTCCCACCGCCGTAGTCGTCGATAAAAAGGGCGATGTAGAGATTGTGCTGCTCTTGCGCGAAGCGTATATAATTCAGGCCTAAATCAACAAGTTTGTCTCCTGTTCGAACGACTGGAAAAACATTTTCCGATAAATCTTTGAAAACAGCCTCCACCAAGGTATTTTTTAAGTCCTGCATATTTTCGAACTCAAGATAAATTGGTTGAGTAGAAATTCCCATGTGCTTAGCGATATTCCGGGCCGTAAAGTTGCCAAAACCTTCTCTATTGATCAGTTCATAAGCGGCCTTCAAAATGTGTTCTCTTGTATAGACCTTCCTTCGCATCAATAAATCCCCCTTTTTATATTTATTTAATTGTAACCGAGATATTCATTTTTTAAAAATAAAACACTCCTTCCGTTATCTTATTTCTATTCACTTTGTTCACTAAAAACGAATGTTTAGTAATAGGAAATGTTCTGCTTTTTTCATTTATCACAAAAAATCCAACGGATGGCGTTCTAGTTATTTTTCAAATCTACTTTTCTTTCTTGTTGAAAACTCGCTGAAATTGTACACTAGGAGTGTAGCACGCAAATTCGATTGAAAAAGGGGTTTGGAAATGGCTGAATCAAAAGAGCTATTATTGGAGACCTGCTTATTAGCAGGGAAAATCATGATGGAAAACGGCTCGGAAGTGTATCGCGTGGAAGATACGATGAATCGAATTGCGGCAAACGCTGGAGAGCAAGGGAGTATTAGTTATGTAACAGCAACTGGACTTTTTATGGGCTTACGCAGTAGCCACTATGCACAAGTAGAAAATGTTCATGATCGAGTCATCAATCTCGAAAAAATTGTTGCCGTCAATGGGCTCTCTCGCGCCTATGCGGAAAAGAAACTTTCCTTAGCGGAACTGCATGAGGCATTAAAAAAGGTCAATCAGACAACACCAAGTTTTCCTTACTGGCTACAGGTTCTTAGTGCTGGCGTGGTCAGCAGTACCTTAATGATTATTTTTGGCGGTGCTTGGTTTGACTTTCTAGCGACCTTCGTCATTGGCTGCCTTGGCTTTTTGTGTGCGTATTGGGTCAAGAAACTGATCGACATTCGCTTTTTGGATATGTTTTGTGCCTCCTTACTGATCGGTGCTTTGTCTGTCTTAGCGGTCTCTCTTCATATCGCACAAAACGTCGATAATTTGATTATCGGTGCCGTCATGCCCTTAGTCCCTGGTGTAGCAATCACCAATTCCTTTCGAGATATCTTGGCAGGCCATCTCATTAGTGGCACAGCTCGGGGAACAGAGGCCATCTTTACTGCTGCCGCGATCGGTGTCGGCATTGCCACGGTCTTCACCTTATTTGGAGGGATCTCATGACGATTTTTATTCACCTTTCCTTCAGCTTCTTAAGCACTGTAACCTTCGGCATCTTGACCAATATTCCTAAAAAAGCCTTAGTTGCCACAGGCATTGCTGGAACGGTTGGCTGGATGATCTATTGGTCATTGCAAACGATTGGCTACGGTCTAGGCAGTGCCAACTTCTTAGCCGCATTTGCCGTCGGTTGCGTCAGCATCTTTTTTTCCCGCAGAAAAAAAATGCCCATGATCATTTTTAACATTCCCAGCCTCGTTCCCCTCGTACCGGGTGGGCCTGCCTACAAAGCCGTTCGAGAATTCGCTTTGGGCGACAACTTTGTCGGTTTTGAAAATCTGATGATCGTTGTCATCACCGCTGGGGCGATTGCCGGCGGGTTCATGATGACGAGTGTGGTTGAAAAGATCGTCAATCGCTGGCAAGTGAAACGCACAAAAAAACGTCATCCAGATAAAAAAATCTCCTGAAACTATTGGCGCGCAGAAACTATAAATTTTTCTTATTTCAGACTTTAGTACAATGTTTTCTTTTCGGACTTCTTTTATAATAAGAGCATACCTTACAAAACTGTTTGACGTTTGTCATTTGTTTTACTGGATTTTTCTGGTCTCACCCCGTATAGTGAGATTATGAAACATAAAGGAGATGAAGTCCTGTGAGCATAGCAACTTCTCGTCGTATCATTAATACGATTTCTATTATTGGCTTAGGTTTATCGATCGCGTTAACCATCTATTTTATCAATCTAGGTGTTTTCAAAGACATTAATGCACTGCGAGGACTAGTTGGAAATTCCGTTATCTTAGGACCAATCGTCTTTATCCTATTGCAGATCTTGCAAGTAGTAATCCCGATTATTCCCGGTGGTGTCTCCAGCGCTGCAGGTGTCTTGATTTTCGGTCCTTATCTAGGATTCGTTTATAACTATGTAGGAATCAGTATTGGTTCTGTCATTATTTTCCTGCTTGGCCGACGATATGGTAAACCATTCATTTTAAGTATGATCAGTGACAAAACTTACGATAAATATATCGGCTGGTTAGACAACCAAAGCCGATTTGAAAAACTTTTCGCCCTTGCAATCTTTCTACCGGTTGCCCCAGATGATGCCCTTTGTCTAATGGCTGGCTTGACCAACATGACAGTGAAGAAATTTACGTTGATTATTTTGTTGGCAAAACCTGCTTCAATTTTCTTGTACAGTATGGCATTGATTTACGGTGGAACATTCTTAACTGGTTTGTTAGGCGGATAAGAATCATATGTAAGAAAAACGATCAATTCAGCGAGCCGAACGTAAAGAAGCTGCTTTTCAAACAGGGAACTATGCCTGTGGCAAATGTGCTTCTAAAACTGTTCGGCTCTTTTTTACCGCCTTTCTAGAATAAATTGAACCACAATACTTACTTTGTTAGGATGACGACCATGAATTATTTAAAAAACAGCTTAGTCAACACGTGGGATTTTTTGAAAGACAGCAATGCCTACTTCCGTGATGTTTTATTGATGCACGGTGCCTTGTTGTTCTTAGTGATCCCGATATTATCAGCTTCCACCAAGTTCGTCTTAAAGCGCGGCGGCTTGCCTTATCTTTCTTTCGATAATATCGGTAGTATCTTTACAGATCACCCTGTTGTGTTGCTCTCATTAACCCTGATTTTGCTTTTGATCTTATTAGCC
Organism: Enterococcus sp. AZ188; assembly: GCF_050544075.1. Lineage (NCBI taxonomy): Bacteria > Bacillati > Bacillota > Bacilli > Lactobacillales > Enterococcaceae > Enterococcus > Enterococcus sp. AZ188. The sequence goes on along the minus strand of NZ_CP172943.1, from coordinate 1,046,319 downwards.
GTCTTTTTTGAATTTACTTTCTTACTGCTGAGTGTCTATTTTATCAAAAAGAAGCAGCCCATCAGCTTGCGGCAATTGTTACGAATGACTATTTTGCAATTGCGCAAATTACGGCCGATGACCTTTTTATTTTTCCTTTTTTACTTCTTACTGATTTTACCCATCGGTGGATTGAGTTTTAATTCGGATTTACTCGCAAAAATCAAAATCCCTGCTTTTATCATGGACTTTATTTTTGCCAATCGTGTCTTGATCATTGGGGCAGTGCTTTTGGTTTATGTTTTGTTGATTTACTTGGGGATTCGCGTGATCTTTGCCTTACCGGAAATGATTTTACGTGATCTGCCCTTTCGAAAAGCGATCAAAGAAAGCCTCCAAGTAACAAAACGCCGTTTTTTTGCCATCGTTGGTCAATTTGTCTTTATCGGTGGTAGTATCTTATTGATCACGACTCTGGGCTTCACGCTGCTGATTACCCTTCAAGCGGTGATTGAAGTTGTTACACCGGACTATGCGTTGTATAGTGCTGTTTTTATTATGACTTTCTTGCAGTTTATTTTGTTACTGAATGTCATTTTATCGACCGTGGCTATTTTTTACATCATCGTTGATTTCATGGAGGATGAAGGCTTTTTACCAGAGATCCCTTCGTGGTTCCACCAAGAACCATTGAACCAGCGACATTTTCTAGGACTGAAAAGTTCCTTGTTTACCTTGGTCACGGTACTTTTTGGTGTTGGGGTTAGTCTGTATAATATGAACTATCTGACCTCAGCTGCTTCGATCCATCCGGTAACGATCTCCCATCGAGGGGTAAGCGACGGACAAGGGGTCCAAAATTCCCTTGAAGCGTTACGTTTTACTAGTGAGAAATATCAGCCGGACTACGTGGAAATGGACGTCCAGCAAACAAGTGATGGTCATTTTATTGTCTACCATGATTTTTCTTACCGGCCTTTGACAGGCGGCAAAGGAAAACCCGAGCAATTGCCCTTGAGTTACGCCGAATCACTGACGGTTTCAGAAAACAACCAGACAGCCCGTATTCCAACTTTTGACGAGTACTTGGCGCTTGCCAATCAGTTGGACCAAAAATTACTGGTGGAGATCAAAACCCAACAAAAAGATACTGCGGCACTCGTAGATGCCTTCTTAGAACGATACCAAGAGGATTTAGTTGCAAATGGGCATATTATGCAAAGTCTCTCCTATACAGTTGTTGAAGAATTAAAAGATAAGGCGCCTGAATTGACGTCGGGATACATCATGCCTTTCAATGTCGTAGGGCCGCCACTGACCAGTGCCGACTTTCTGACAATGGAATACAGTACGATCAACCGCAACTTCATCGCTTCTGCCCGGACCGATGGCAAGGAAGTGTTCGTTTGGACCCCCAATGATGCGGATACTATCAGCCGAATGCGTTTTTACGGTGTAGACGGGATCATTACTGACCAAATGGGGATTTTAAATGAAGAGTTGAGTTTGTCGGAAGAAGACATGACTTATTCAGACAAACTATTGAATTTCGTGATTGGCGTTGGCTGATCTCACACAAAGAAAAAGGCTCTTTGTCAATAAGGACTGATGAGTTGTGCAAAATCAAATCTGGGTCAGAATGAACCACATTCTGGCTCAGATTTTTTGTTATCTTACATTGATTAATTGATTGATCAAAAAGATTCTAATTCTCATGTTCTCGAATGATTTAAATCCGTAGGATACTCGTTTCATTGTCTTTATGTGGGTATTCTTCGCTTCTATTTTTCCATTGGAATAAGGATAGATCATTGCGTTGGTGATGCCTTCTTCATAAGTCAGAAGGTTTTGAAGCTTCTCCCGAAAGCCGTCATCTAACGTTTCGGGAAGTTCTGCCAATATGCAGAAAAATAAGTCAGGGTCTTTGTCTCGAAAGGCTTCAACTAATTCATGAAAAAAGGGGTACGCCTCCTTCAGGGGCGTAGAAAACTCAAGCAATCGATCAATCATCATTGCTTCAGTAAGAAATGGGTATTTTGGTGCTCGGAAACTTTTCCATGTTTTGTATTCATAATGGTTGATGTTTGCACGATTTTTTAGCAAAAAGCGCCAGTTCTTTTTCAGTTTTTCTGCCTGGCTTTTCTGTCCCGCTTTACGAAGTTCATTCATTTCACGGATACGCAACTCATTGAACGCTTGATTCATGTGTTTGACAATATGAAACCGATCAATCACTACTTTCGCATTTGGCAGAACACGTTTGGTGAGCTGGAAGTAGGCGGCGTTCATGTCTGTCACCAAGAATTCTACTTCTTCTGGATTGGTACAACCTAAGAAATAGCTTGTTAATCGAGGTAATTTACGCGTAGGCAAAACATCTATTAATTTTCCTGTTTCGCCATCTGCGCAAATAAAGCTCATTTTATCTTCTATGGAAGCATGCGAACGAAATTCATCAACCATCAATACTCTGGGGAGAATCTTCTTAGATTGCTTTGGTAAATAGCTTTTAAACTCTTTCAATGTACGAATAACGGTGGTCAAAGATACCTGACAGCTTTTCGCAATAAAAGATAAAGATACTTTTTCAGTCAGTAAAGAAGCAATTTTATATCTAACATGATTTGCGATTGAATGTCTGGGTTGGACAAAATAACTTTGAGCAGTCCAATGGGTTCGGCAGTTTTTACAGGTATAGCGCTGCTTTTTTAGGCGCATAACCAAAGGCATATGATTGTATTGTTCAAAACGGACAATCGTTTCCTTCTTCCCATTTTTCACTATAATTGCTTTCCCGTTTCCATCTACCACAGTAGAACCACAACTTCTACAAGCACGAGGAGTAGGCGAGAGAACAGCATCGACGACCAACGTCTTTTTCTTCTGAAGGGTCTCGTAAGAGACCTCTATAATCATCAAATCTTTCTCTATTATTCTCAGCATTTTTTTGATAGAATCATTCATATAGCATATCGTCCTCTCAGTTGTTTATTTTGTGGTGATTTAATCATACTAGAGAACGATATGTTTTTTAATACCTAAAATGAAAATGGGACTGAAGAATCAATTCTGATTCATCAGTCCCATAAATTATAGAGCCAAGAAAAATGCTGCTCACGGTGATCCGTTGAGCAGCATTTTTTGCTAGTTGGTTAGGCAACGTTCGTCTGCGTACAAATTTTGTTGAAACTGACGATCATCCGACGATTACAAGCTTCTACTTGTGCTTGATCTTCTTCTTCATAACTTGAAACGACGATCAACGCCGTATGTACGTATAGTTTTTCCACCACACCGATCACAGGCTTGCTCGCCCCGACAGGTTGGCAGACATATTTTTCACCGATCGTAATATTCTCCATATCCTCACCTCAACCGTTTTCTTTCATAAAGATATAATAACAAAAAAGCATCAAATTGAAAACGTTTTATTTCAATTTATCACGCATTTGTCACCAAGAAATGACAGTTTCGTTCGTTCAAACGCACTGGTTTGTTCGTGCCACTTCTTAAAAAGCATTTTATACTAAAGGAAATCAAAAGGAGATGAGTCAAATGCCAATTATTCAAACCTGTATCTTTGGACTATTGTCTGCTGCGTTGCTTTGGGGATTAAAAGAAGACCGCTGATTTTTTGGATCAACTATCGAGTAACACAACAAACGCGAAAATAAAACAACGCCTTGTGCCAATCAGAACTGGCACAAGGCGTTTCTTTGTCGAATTATAGACGTTCGTTCAATTCTTTTGCAAGATCTTCGAAACCTGGTTTGCCAAGTAAGGCGAACATGTTTTTCTTGTACGCTTCAACCCCTGGTTGGTCAAATGGGTTCACACCGTTTAAGTAACCAGAGATACCTACAGCGATCTCAAAGAAGTACATCGTGTAACCTAACGTGTACGCATCCATTGTAGGAATTTTTACTAACAGATTAGGTACATCCCCATCTGTATGGGCAAGTAACGTTCCTTCAAAAGCTTTCGTATTAACAAAATCAACTTCTTTTCCTTCTAAGTAGCCAAGACCATCAAGATCTGCTTCTTGTGTAGGGATCGCAATTGATTTGCGTGGTTTTTCAACTTTTACGACAGTTTCAAAGATATTGCGACGGCCTTCTTGGATGTATTGACCAAGAGAATGCAAATCTGTTGAGAAGTTTGCACTTGAAGGATAGATCCCTTTTTGGTCTTTTCCTTCAGACTCGCCGAATAATTGTTTCCACCATTCTGAGAAGTATTGCATGCCTGGTTCGTAGTTGATCAGCAATTCGGTTACTTTGCCTTTGCGATAAAGGATGTTACGCATTGCTGCATATTGATACGCTTCATTTTTTTCAAGGTCGTCACTTGCGTAAGCATCGCTAGCATCTGCTGCCCCTTGCATCAAGGCATCGATATCTGCTCCGCTGGCAGCGATTGGTAATAAACCAACAGCAGTCAATACAGAGAAACGGCCGCCGACGTCATCTGGAATCACAAAGGTTTCCCAGTTTTCAGCATCTGCTTCAACTTTTACTGCACCTTTCGCTTTATCCGTTGTTGCGTAGATCCGTTTGTTGGCTTCTTCTTTGCCGTATTTTTCAATCAAACGTTCTTTGAAAACACGGAAAGCGATCGCTGGCTCAGTAGTTGTTCCTGATTTTGAGATCACATTCACAGAGAAGTCACGGTCACCGATGATTTCGATCAAATCTGCTAAGTATGTTGAAGAAATCGAATTACCGGCAAAAAAGATTTGAGGTGCTTTGCGTTCTTCATTTGGTAGCAAGTTAAAGAAAGAATGATTTAAGAAATCAATCGCTGCTTTCGCTCCTAAATAAGATCCGCCGATCCCGATCACGACTAGTACTTCAGAATCAGATTGAATTTTTTCAGCCGCTTTTTTGATACGCGCAAATTCATCTTTGTCATAATTTTTAGGAAGGTCGATCCAACCTAAAAAGTCGCTACCAGCACCTGTTCCTTCGCGTAATTGTTTGTCTGCTGCTGTAACTTGACTTTGCATGTAGCTTAATTCGTATTCGTTTACGAATGGTGCTACTTTCGAATAGTCAAACTTGATGTGTGACATGATTTGTCCTCCTTGAAAAAATAGTTTTTCATACACTACCTACTTTACGTTTTTTTCCAACTTTTTTCAAGTAATTCCTGATAGGTAGCCTGTTGGGTGATTTTAGACAAGTCCTTGAGCAAACATTGCTTTAGCAACTTTTTCAAAGCCTGCGACGTTCGCACCTAACATAAAATTATTTTTTTGATCGAAGGTTTCAGCTGTATCACGGCATGCTTCATAGATCGACTTCATAATATCATCCAATTTGGCATCGACTTCGGCTTTTTCCCATTGCAATCGTTGGGAGTTTTGACTCATTTCTAAAGCAGAAACGGCTACGCCGCCGGCATTGGCTGCTTTTCCTGGGCAGTAGAAAATTCCTTCTTCAATAAAATATTCTGCTGCTTCTAATGAGCTAGGCATATTCGCGCCTTCAGAAACGACCCGGACGCCATTGGCTTTTGCACGTTTGGCTTGCGAGAGATCAATCTCGTTTTGGGTCGCACAAGGAAAGGCTAATTCCGCTGGAGTATCAAAATCCCAGACAGTTGCCCCTTCATGATATTCCGCTGTTGGCCGTTCCTTGGCGTAAGCCGTCAAACGTTCGCGTTTCACTTCTTTGATCTCTTTTAATAAGGCCAGATCAATGCCGTCTTTGTCATAAATAAAACCAGAGGAATCAGAACATGTGACAGGGATCGCACCTAATTCTTGCAATTTCTCAATTGCATAGATCGCAACATTGCCGCTTCCAGAAACGATCGCTTTTTTGCCTTCAAATGTTTCATCTAAGTCTGTCAATAAATGCTTAACGAAATAAACAGCGCCATAACCCGTTGCTTCTGTGCGGTTTTTACTGCCCCAGAAGTCTAGTGGCTTACCGGTTAAAATCCCGGCATCGTATTGTTTCAATCGTTTGTAGGCACCAAACAAATAGCCGATTTCCCGACCTCCGACACCAATGTCGCCAGCAGGAACATCTAGGTCAGGTCCGATATGTTTTGACAGCTCCGTCATAAAGCTTTGGCAAAAACGCATCACTTCGGCATCTGATTTGCCTTTTGGATCAAAGTCACTTCCGCCTTTGCCGCCGCCGATCGGCAGACCCGTCAAGCTGTTTTTGAAGATTTGCTCAAACGCCAAAAACTTCAAAATACTCAAGTTTACACTTGGGTGAAAACGCAAGCCGCCTTTGTAAGGCCCCATTGCAGAGTTGAATTGAATCCGATAGCCACGGTTTACTTGCCAGTTGCCTTGATCGTCTTGCCACGGGACTCTGAATTGGATAAAACGTTCTGGTTCAGTTAAGAGTGCAAGGATATTTGATTCAATATATTCTGGATGCTCCTCTAAAAAGGGAACGATCGTAGGCAAAAATTCGTCAATTGCTTGAAGAAATTCCGGTTGGTGTTGGTCTTTCTCGTGAATCTTCGCTTGAATTTCTTTCACGTAAGCTGAAGCTTTGGTCATAGTGCATTACCTCCTTTAAGATATTTTCTATTTTAAAGAAATTTTCTGAAATTGCACGCTTTTTTTTAGAATTGTCAGAATTTTTTATCATTCGAAAAAAATCGCCCTCTCCTTTCAGCAGTCATAGGCGATGTGTTACAATCCCAAAGAGGTGAGAAGAATGGAAAAAACCTATGATGTCATCGTTGTTGGTGCAGGTACGAGCGGTATGATGGCTGCGATCACCGCTGCCAAACAAGGTGCTAGGGTCTTATTAATCGAAAAAAACAAAAAAATCGGCAAGAAACTATTGATGACTGGCGGCGGACGCTGCAATGTAACCAATAATCGGCCGGTAGATGATTTAGTTGCTCATATTCCAGGAAACGGCAAGTTTTTGTATAGTACGTTTTCCCAATTCAATAACTATGATGTAATGGCGTTTTTCGCAGACTTAGGTGTCGTCTTAAAAGAAGAAGACCACGGACGGATGTTCCCTGTGACGAACAAATCAAAAACCATCGTCGAAGCGCTGCTTCAAGCAATCAACGATCATCACGTCACCCTGTTGACGAATACGGTCGTAACCAAGCTGATCCATGATGGCAGCCAAATACGCGGCGTACGAACCGAAACCGATGAGTTCTCTGCCCCAAGCGTGATTTTGACGACGGGTGGCCGCACCTATCCTTCCACGGGCGCGACGGGGGACGGCTATAAGATGGCGAAAAAAGTCGGGCATACCATTACGCCGCTTTATCCAACCGAATCGCCGCTTGTTTCAGAAGAATCTTTTATTCAAGAACGGACCTTGCAGGGCATTTCCTTACAAGACATCACCTTGAGCGTCTTGGATCAAAAAGGAAAGCCCATCGTCGCCCATACCATGGATCTTTTGTTTACCCACTTTGGGTTATCTGGTCCAGCTGCTTTGCGCTGTTCCTCTTTTGTGAACCAAGAATTGAAAAAGCAGCAACCAGTGACGGTTGTTCTGGATTGTCTGCCGACGAAAGCCCAGGAAGCCTTGACCCAAGAATTAATTCAGTCTGCGGCTTCGAAGAAACAATTGCCGAATGCTTTAGCTGGCTTTTTGCCTGAGCGCTTGATGACCTTCTTTTTGCAGCAGCTAGACTTGCATGAGCTGGTTGCTGAAAAAGCCTCACCGGAACAGTTGACGGCGCTCGCTTCCTTGATCAAAGGCTTTTCAATCACCATTGTCCGCACGTTCCCATTAGAAAAGTCCTTCGTGACGGGCGGCGGGGTCCATCTGAAAGAAATCAACCCTAAGACCATGGAAAGTAAGAAAATCAATGGCTTGTATTTTGCCGGTGAATTGCTGGATATCAATGGTTATACAGGTGGTTTCAACATCACCGCTGCGTTTTGCACGGGTCATGTTTCTGGAAAAAACGCAGCAGAAACAGCTAGTTATTTCAATTATTGATCGACGACCCGGGTGTTCGCAGCAATATCCTGGCCTGTAGCTGCGAACACCTGGTTCTCCCCCTCTTTTTGCTTATTAGTTGGGTTTTTCTCAAAGTAGGCGTAGACTAAAGATAGCAAGATCGAGGGAGGTTTTTTTTATGAAACGAATTTCAAGAGGTAAATTTGAACGAATGCAAAAACTTTCAAATGAGGACGGTGTGATTGCCGCACTAGCGATCGACCAACGTGGTTCCATGAAAAAAATGATGAAGGCGGCAACTGGACCGGATGACTTTACGATGGAACACATTTATGAATTCAAACAGTTGGTTTCCCAAGAACTGACCAAATATGTCAGCAGTATTCTGTTAGATGAGGAATATGGCTTCTTAGGGATCGAAGCAAAGAATCCCAATGCTGGCTTGATCCTTTCCTATGAAAAAACAGGCTATGATGTCAACACGCCGGGTCGTTTGCCAGAGATTTTACCCAATGAATCGTTGCAGCGCTTGGTGAAAAAAGGTGCGGATGCTGCAAAAGTCTTGGTTTATTATAATCCAGATGAACCCCAAGAGATTTTAGATACCAAACATGCGTTTTTGGAGCGTTTAGGTACGGAGGCACAGGCGGCCGATATTCCCTTATTTGTGGAACCGATCGTCTATGATGATGAGATCACAGATGACAAATCACCTGCTTTTGCCAAGATCAAACCGAGCAAGGTCATCCGAACCATTCAGGAATTGACGAAAGATCACTACCATATCGATATTTTGAAAGTCGAAGTACCGGTTCAGTTCGACTTAGTGGAAGGCTTCCAAAAAGAAGGCTTAGAGGCCGTCTATACGCAAGAAGAAGCAGCCAATTACTTCAAAGAAGCCAGTGACGCCGCGACTCGGCCATTTATCTATTTGAGTGCGGGAGTTCCAGCGAATGTCTTTCGCGATGAATTGACCTTTGCTGGTCAACACGGTGCTAAATTCTCAGGAATCTTAGGTGGGCGAGCAACTTGGCGCGATAGTGTGGAAATTTATGGGAAACAAGGTGCCAAAGCGTTGTTGGAATGGCTGGACACCCAAGGGAAAGAAAATGTTGAAGAATTAAACGCCATTCTAAAACAATATGCCACTCCATGGTTTGACTTTTATGGTGGTTTAGAAAATATTGAGGTTTTCGATATTGAAGTAATGGAATAAAATAGTACAAAATAATCCCCGTGAACGGCATTTCAAGATGGTTCACGGGGATTTTTTATTCGTGTTCAGGTGCCAACAAATCGGCAAAGATCGCCCTAGTCAATTGTTGTAACGCTTGTGGGGCAAGCCCCATCTGCAACCCGCGCTTTCCTGCAGAAACCACGATTTCTTCCAGTGTCTGCGCCCCACGATCAATATAAGTAGGAAAGAGCTTTTTCATCCCGATCGGCGAACAGCCGCCGCGAATATAGCCAGTCGTTTCTTCTAAATCTCTCAGATGCAGCATCTCTACTTTTTTGTTTCCACTGACTTTGGCTAACTTTTTCAGATCCACTTCTCTGTTTCCAGGAATCACAGCCACTAGCGGACCTGTTTTGTTGCCCACTGCCACCAGCGTTTTGTAGATGGCTTGCGGGCGTGCTAGTTGCACAGCGACGGATTGCGCATCGAGATGGTCTTCCGACCACTCATAGGTGTATTCGTTATAAGCGATTTTCTGTTGTTCTACTTGACGGATCGCATTGGTTTTTTGTTTCTTCTTCGCCATTTTATCCCTCTTTTGTTTTGGTTTCTTTTAAGAGAAGGCCTTGGCTGGTCTTACTCATTGAGTGAAAATTCTTGTAAGTAGTTGGTCATTCGTTCGATCGGTATTTGTCCAGGTGCTGAAGCACCTTGCAACGAAGCAAAAGTAAAGACCGAACCAGTCAATGCCCCACTAACCCGGCTGATTTTCCCCAGCTCCCCCATCGACATGATCGCCAACGGCAGTTGGTTGAAGCCACGCGCTTTAGTAATGATCCCCATCAAACGTAAAACATCTTGGACTTGCTTGGGCATCATCGCTAACTTGCCAACATCGGCACCAAATTGATTCATTACGCCGATCTTTAAAATCAACACAGCATCTTCTGGCGTTTTCTCAAAATCATGATTGCTCAATATCAGCTTTACCTGTGCCTTTTTGATTTCTTGAATAAAGGCTCGACCTAAAAATTCAGCTTTCTCTAATTCGACATCGATCCAATCGATCAAGCCTGAATCAGCAGCAGCTAAACACAATTCTTTGTACTGGGTCAATGTGAACGCCCGCTCGCCCCCTTCTTCCAAGGTTCGAAAAGTGAAGAGCAGCTCTTTGTGCTTTAATGTCGTGCGAATATGTGATAACGCATCTAAGACCGCTTGCTGGTCTTCGACATGTTTGTAATGATCAACACGCCATTCGACGATCTGTGCCTCTGATTCCTCAGCAGCAATGGCTTGTTTCAAGATCTCTTCATTGGTTTTCCCAATCAATGGCACACAAATCAACGGTGTTTTCCCGTCTAACGTTACTGGTTTTGATCGGCTCATCTACTTCACTCCTTTTTCATTTGATAAAAGAATACTTTCAGATAGTTCCCTTCGGAAAAATGCTTATCTACCGCAAAATCAGCTGGTAGACGATAACTTTGAATACATTCATAAGCAACGTGTGCTTTCTCTAAGGATGCTTCGATCATTTCTTGAAACTTCCTCGGTGAAAGATTGGCCGCATTCGTTGAGGCGATCAACAAGCCATCAGGCGCTAAAATCGCCAAACTATCAGTGACTAAGTCGCCATAATTTTTCGCAACCGAGAAGACCTTTTTCTTGTTGCGGGCAAAACTCGGCGGATCTAAAACGATCACATCAAAGCGCAAGTCTTTTTTGCTGGCATAATTGAAGTAATTGAAAACATCCATGACATGGATACGCTGGGTATCTGGATCAATGCCGTTGACTGCAAATTGTTCGCGGGTCTTTTCTAGACTGCGTTTTGCCAAATCGACGCTCGTTGTTTGAGCAGCGCCACCGACAGCAGCAGCGACAGAAAACGCCCCCGTATAACTGAACATATTTAAAACCGTCTTGCCAGCTGCCAAGCCATCAACAAGTTGCCCACGAACTTCTTTTTGATCCAAAAAGATGCCCGTCATTAGTCCTTCGTTCAAATACGTCGCATACGTGACGCCATTTTCCTTCACCAGTAAGGGTTCAGGTGCCGTTTTTCCATAGACCCATGCTGATTCAGGCAGCTCAGACGTAAAGCGGATTTTTTCATAAGCCCCTTTGATCTCGGGAAATATTTGACGAAAAGCCGCCACGATCGCTTTTTTATGTTGATAAAGGGTGGCATTGTACCAAGAAAAAACGACATACTCGCCATACAAATCTACGGTAAGTCCCCCCAATTGATCCCCCTCGCCATTAAACAGACGAAAGGCATCTGTCAGGTCATCTTGATAGTAAGCAATGCGTTTGCCTTTTGCTTTCGCAAAGCGTTGCGCAAAGAATGCTTGGTCGATCACTGTTTCTTCAAAGGATACGACCCATCCGATCCCTTTATTTTGTTCCCCAAGATAGCCGACACCTAAGAAATGGTTGGCCTGATCAATAAAGGTGACCCACTCCTTCGTCTCGATTGCTTGTTGAAGATCTTCTCGTTGGATCAACGGATTCTTTTTGCGAAGCTTCGCTGATCCTTGCTTCGTTAGTTTTATTTTCATGTTCATCTGCTCCATTCATTCTCCTTTTTAGTATAGCAAAAAGCGACAGTATTGTCTGTATCCTTGAAAGTAAAGAAATACTTAATTCCGCGTCATGACAAGGAATTCATTTGACACGTCTTTCACAGCCTAGTAAAATGTACTGTGATGTAAAATCGTAATTTACCGGTTATACTGGAAAAAGAGAGGACGATTCCTTTGAAAAAAAATAAAGTATCCACCTTTGTGAATACAAGAATGGGCTTTTTTTTCCTATTAGCCCTATTATTTTGGCTAAAAAATATCTTTGCCTATATGGTGGACTTCCACCTAGGTATTGAAAGCAGCATTCAGTACTTCATCTTATTCATCAATCCGATCGCAACGACTTTGTTGTTGCTGTCGATCGCATTGTACGTAAGAAGAACCAAAGCAGCTTATATCACGATGCTTGTGATCTATTTCTTGATGACTCTGCTGTTGTTCTCTAATGTTTCGTACTATCGAGAATTCACTGACTTTATCACCATCAACACGATGCTCGGTGTAGGAAAAGTAGCAAGTGGTCTAGGAGAAAGCGCAATTCGCTTGTTCCGTCCCTACGATGTGTTGTACTTCATTGACTTTATCGTGCTGATTGCAGCCTTTTCAATGAAAAAAATCAAAATGGACACTCGTCCTGTGCGGGCACGGATGGCTTTTGCGATCTCAACCTTAGCTGTCATGGTCTTTTCTGCCAATCTTTTCTTAGCAGAAGCGGATCGTCCTGAACTGCTTACTCGAACGTTTTCTCGTGACTATTTAGTGAAATACCTTGGGATCAACGCCTTTACGGTTTATGATGGGGTACAAACTTATCAAGCTTCGCAAGTACGTGCCGAAGCGAGTCCCAACGACATGAACGAAGTAGAGAGCTATGTTAAAGAACATTACGCAGAACCAAATGATGATCTGTTCGGTATCGCAAAAGGCAAGAATGTCATTTATATTCACTTAGAAAGTGTTCAGCAATTCTTGATCGATTATAAATTGAAAGATGAAGATGGCGTGGAACATGAAGTCATGCCGTTTATCAATAGTTTATACCATAGCGATAGTACCTTTAGTTTTGATAATTTCTTCCACCAAGTAAAAGCTGGGAAGACCAGTGATGCCGAAACATTATTCGAAAATTCCCTGTTTGGATTGAATCAAGGAGCGTTATTCACTCAACTGGGTGGGAAAAATACCTTTGAGGCAGCTCCAGATATTTTAGGTCAAACGCAAGGCTATACCAGTGCTGTTTTCCACGGAAATACCGGTACCTTCTGGAACCGAAATGAAACCTACAAACGGTTTGGCTATGATTATTTCTTCGACGCATCTTATTATGATGTCAATGATGAAAATTCATTCCAATACGGTCTACATGACAAACCGTTCTTTGAACAATCCGTACAATACTTAGAACGTCTGCAACAACCGTTCTATTCAAAATTCATTGCGGTTTCTAACCACTACCCATATTCTGAATTTACCAATGAAGAAGGCGGCTTCCCGCTAGCGAACACTTCTGATCAAACGATCAATGGCTATTTCGCAACCGCGAATTATTTGGATAAAGCCGTGGAAGAGTTCTTCAATTACTTGAAAGAAAGTGGCTTATACGAAAACTCAGTCATCGTTTTATATGGTGACCATTACGGAATTTCCAATTCTCGTAACCGTAACTTAGCAGAATTGCTTGGAAAAACAAGTTCTACATGGACAAACTTTGACAATGCCTCGTTACAACGTGTGCCTTATATGATTCATATTCCAGGACAATCAAACGGCGGCATCAATCATACGTATGGTGGCCAAGTCGATGCCTTGCCAACCCTATTGCACTTACTGGGTGTGGATACATCAAACTATATCCAATTAGGACAAGATTTATTCTCTGATCAAAACGAACAACTGGTTGCTTTCCGCGATGGCGACTTTGTGACACCAGACTACACCTACTACAGCAGTACATTGTATGACAATCGTACCGGCATGCCGATCAACGATCCATCCGATGAATTGCAAGCCAAAGTCGATGAATGGAAAGCCAAAGTCGACAAGCAACTTTCGGTTTCTGATCAGATCAATAATGGTGACCTTTTACGATTCTACGCGAAAAGCGGTCTAGAAGAAGTTGATCCTTCGACCTATAACTACAAAGACGCCCTTCAGCAAATGATGGACATTGAAAAGAATCTAGGCAGTGATTCAACTAGTGCCTTTTCTCAAAATGGCAATCAATCGACCGTCGATCTGTATCAAACAAAAACCTTCCAAGAATACCAGCAGATGACGGAACAAGATAGCGGCGAGTAAAGTAAGAACAACCAATAATCAATCCAGTAAGGCACCTGCCTTGCTGGATTTTTTTGCACTATTTGATAGGAAAAAGTCGAACTTTCTTGCCACTTTTTTAGCTTCGATATTTTACTACAAGAACTTCATACTTTATTCAAACTCCCCTTTTATACTATGTACTAGGATGAGGTGACTTAGATGAAAACTATACATTTTGCGATTGCCAGCATTTTTTATCATAAAAAAGCCATGGTGCTTTATACGCTTGTATCCTTCTTTGCCGTGATTGGCTTGATCGTGACGTTTGCCTTGATCTATTCGATGGATCAAGTGATCGCTCAAACAAGAGATCTCTTGGCGACAGAAGATCTGCAAACGAAAGTAGCCGAAGAGATCCAACCAGTCACGACAATCTATCATCAACTGTTCTATTTGATTTTTAGTGCCTTTACACTGGTCTTTATTGGCTTTCAAGTTTACTATCAATTATATAAACGCTCGGAATACACAGCTTGGTTAGCAAGTGGCGCCACCACCAGACAATGGGTAGCGATGCAGATCATTGAAATGCTCTTGCCGCTCTTAGCAGCCGCTGTGATCGCCTTTGTCTTATTGCTACTCTTCCAGCCTTATTTCCAGCGGGAATTACTCAGTGGGCATATCATTGCCCTTGATCGAGAGCGTGCTTCTGATAACTTTTGGGAGGCTGTACAAAGTCTTCCTGGACAAGAATTCGCCATTACGATTCCGCAGAATAGTCAAATTCTGGTCCAAAATGTCGATTTGAACAGCACCACTTGGCTTGCTATTTTATTTGAAAGCACACGCCACACACTTGTCGTCTTACTTGCCGCTGTTACCAGTTTTACTGGTTTGATTGCCAGCGGACATAGTCTGTATTGGAGGAAAAAACAATGGAAAAACCAACTCAGCTAACGAAACCAATTGGTTTCTATTATGTTTCGAAAGACAATGAAACAAAAACTTCTGAATTAAGTTTGCTGCTTTCACAAAAAAAAGCCATCTTGATTCGTGCTCAATGGCCTTCCGTTCCCTTTTTATCCGTCATGGACAATGTATCTCTTGCAAATAAAAAAGGGGGCGATTTAGAGGGTGTTCTGCCTTATGTTCAGCTTCCCTTATCGGCTTTGAAAAAAGAGCGGACAGAATTAGGCCCCTTTGAGGAGATCAAAATTCAGCTGCTCTTAGCGTTACTTTCAGAAAGAGAAACCCTTTTAATCGAAAATGTCTTGAGCACGTTAACAACAGAAGAGGTCCAAATCCTGCTACCTTTGTGCCAAGAAATCGCCGAACAATTTGCTGTTGCCATCTATTTGATCCATGAAGACGAATGCTTTGCCCATACGCCCTATACCACTTATCTATAGTTTACATAGCCCTCATACAAAAAGGCTTGCTTGCAAAAGCAAGTCTTTTTGTATGAGGGCTGCTGCCAATGAACCGCAAAAAAATCGACCGGCTAAGCGAATTGCTGCCGGTCGATTCCTTATTCTTCATTTAAGTCGATATCTGGAAAAGAGATTTTAAAGGTCGTGCCTTTGCCAAGTTCACTTTCTACACTGATCTTTCCTTTGTGCAGGCGTACGAGCTGTTCAACGATTGATAAGCCTAGACCTGATTCGCCAAATTGACGGTTTTTACGGGACGGATCGACTTTGTAGTAACGATCCCAAATATTTTTGACTTGTTCTTCAGACATACCGATCCCCGTATCACTGATTTCGATAATCGTTTCTAAATAGCCTTTTTCTATTCGGACCCGAATTTCTCCATCTTCCGTAAACTGGATCGCATTTTGTAAAATATTGACCATGATCTGGACGAAACGATCATAATCCGCGTAGACATCGATTGGCTCGGTTGTTTCTAAAATCAGCACATCTTTGGCAATTTCTGCCTTGCTCTCCAGTTGCGTCAACAGATTTTTGATGGTTTGCGTCGCATCAAATTTTTTGATGACCATCGAGATTTGATTGGTCCTGATTTTTTCGTAGTCAAGGTTTTCGTTGACTAATCGAATCAAGCGATTGGTTTCATTTTTCATCAAGCGGATCGCATTGTCTTTTTGATTCTCAGGAATTGCGTTGTACTCTAAGCCCTCCAATAAGCCATTGATGGTCGTCAACGGGGTACGCATCTCATGAGAAGCATCCGCCATAAATTGCCGACGACGTTCTTCTTGCCGTTCAATTTCTTCTTGGGATTCTTTTAAGGATTTCGTCATTAAATTAAAATCTTCGGCTAATTCATCAAATTCATCCCGATTATGCACCGGCAAGAAAATATCAAAATTGCCATTAGTAATTTCTTTGGTTGCTCGTTTCATTCGATTGATCCGTCTTACTTGGAACGTAGCGAAAAGGTAACTGATCAATAATGAGACAACGATCGAGATCAAACAAACTTTAAACAAGTTTTGATTAAAAGCACTGACAAGATTCAAAATACTGCTTGCCGATTGCGAAACCACCATTACACCGTAAAAATCCGTGCGATTGACAGAAAAAGGTATCAACACATAGGAAGTCAGTTCTTTTTCCCCGTATAAATTTGTGGCGGAAGTCAGTTGTAGACGCGCCCCATTTTCTAAGGATTGCCAGTCTTTTTCAGAGATCGGAAAATCAACAGCATGAGCGGTATCTAGTGGATAAATAATGTCATCAGGACTTTTAAAGAAAGCAAAGGAGATATCTTGGTTGCTCAAAATATTCTCAGCCAAACGCAAGGAATACTGTAGATAGCCATCCCGGGTCATATTTTGCTGTAAATATTCTGAATCACTGATTTGCGAAATCGTCGCGACCGACGAAGCATACCCCATTAACTGCTCATAATTCCGTTCTTGTAACGTTTGGCGTGTCATTTGAGTAAACGCAATACCAATCGTCATCAAGATCACGAAGATCACCACGAAAAATGCAATCAGCTGTTGATACAGGTAGCGCATTAAGCAGCACCCGCATCATCAAATTTGTACCCAACGCCCCAGACGGTTTGAATGATCTGTGGCCCCACTTTTTCAATTTTTTGTCTTAGTTTTTTGATGTGTGCATCAACGGTCCGTTCATCGCCAAAGTATTGGTAATCCCAAACCAGTTCTAACAGCTGTTCTCTCGAAAACACTTGTCGCGGTTTTTTCGCTAACGTATAAAGCAAATCAAATTCTTTCGGCGTCAACCCATCGATGGGTTTGCCATTTAAATAGGCTTCCCTTGTTTTTGTGTTCATTTTGAAATGATCGGTGACGATATCAAAGGTGGCATCGGAAGCTTCAGGTGTTGTTTTTTCAACCAATTCACTGCGGCGGTGTAATGCCTTGATCCGTGCAATCAAGGTCAATGGACTAAAGGGTTTCGTCACATAGTCGTCCGCCCCCATCTCTAACCCGATGACTTGGTCGCTTTCTGAATCACGGGCCGTCAACATAATAATAGGAACTGTACTAGAGATTTTACGAATTTCGCGCGCCACCATCATGCCGTCCATGGAAGGAAGATTCAAGTCAAGGGTGATCATATCCCACTTGTCTGGTTCAGCAGCAAAGGCCTCTAGTCCTTCTTTGCCATCGTATTTAAATACTGCTTCCCATCCTTCATTCAAGAAAAACATTTGCATCATTTCAGAAACAGATTCATTGTCTTCAATCATTAATATATTCATTTTCTTCACCTCTATGTTCTTTATCAAATCGTTGCAGATTTTCTTCGATCAGGCCAAAGATCGGCACGATGAACCAAGGGATCACGATCATTTCAACTAGAAAAAAATTGGTCCATTCTTGCCATTTCAAGACAAACCCAATGAGCGCCATGATTCCGCCAAAAAGCAGAAAGAATCGGGCAGATAGTTTTTGGGCCTGTCGCCAATTGCGTTCATTTTGTTTTGCTAGATAGGAACGGTATCCATAAATAAGGTTCATTTTTTTTGATGGAAAAAGAAAAAAAGTGAGACCAATCAAGAAAAAAATGCTGCCAATTACTAAAAAAATCATCGTTTCACTCCATTCTTCCTATAGTATACTCGAATTTCTTTCTTCTACCAACAACTTCACCGATTATTCATAAAGGTTTGCCTTTTTTTCAATCTTTGATAAGATTGTGAGTGGACTATGACTATAAACCTTAGGAGTAAGATACATGACCTATAAAGCATTAACTTTTTTTGATCTTGACGGTACACTTTTAGATGCGCACTCGCAAATCACTTCGGAAATTGCTGAGGCGATGGCGAGGTTACGAAAAAACCAAGTACTGCCGATCATTGCAACAGGCAGAACCGAACCTGAAGTTACCGCTATTCGTGAAGCAGCTGGTATTACCTCGAACATCGTCATGAACGGTGCTTTTATCCGCATTGATGGCAAAGAAGTTTTTTCCGATACCCTTGAGCCTGAGCTTTGCGCAAGGATGTACCAAGCCGTCAAAGACAATGGCGATGAGCTGTGTTATTACAATGAGAAAGGCTATTGGGCGACTGGTCACACCGAGGAAATGGTTGGTGCATATAACTACGTCCGTAGCCCTCTACCAGAAATCGATCCTCTGCATTATGAAACTGATCGGACCAATATGTTGTTGGTTTTAGGTGTCGGCAACGATGCTTATTATCATGAGCGTTTTCCCGAACTAACTTTTTATCGTAATACGCCCTTTTCAATCGATGTCGTAAAATCCGGGACTTCTAAAGGGACTGGCGTAAAAACCTTGGTAGAATTATTGGGTCTAGAAGATGTACCTACCTTTGGCTTTGGTGACGGCAGCAACGATTTCGCCCTTTTAGAAGCTTGTGACCACAAGATTGCAATGGGAAATGGGATTCAAGAGTTAAAAGAGCTGGCAGACTTCGTGACCTTGAAAAATACCGAAGGCGGGATCGTACACGCCCTGAAACATTTTGACTTAATCTGATTCTTTGCACATGCACGAAAATATGGTATACTAGTGAATGGTAGCGATACCCCTTTTATCAAGGGGATGTTACGGATTCGACAGGCATAGTTGAGCCTGAATTGCGCTTCGTAGGTTACGTCTACGTTAAAACGTTACAGTTAAATATAACTGCTAAAAACGAAAACTCTTACGCTTTAGCTGCCTAAAAACAGTTAGCGTAGATCCTCTCGGCATCGCCCATGTGCTCGAGTAAGGGTCCTATTCTAAGTGGGATACGTTTTATCTTTCCGTCTGTAAGATAAAAAAGAGATCATCAGACTAGCGATACAGACTGCCTGTCACTCGGCAAGCTGTAAAGCGAATCTACAAATGAGTTGACTATGAGCGTAGATTTTTAGGTAGCAATATGTTTGGACGCGGGTTCGACTCCCGCCATCTCCATTTTAAACTGTCAGTAAGTGACACTAAGAGCCAAAACCTTGATTTTACAGGGTTTTGGCTTTTTACTTGTGCCAGTATGTGACACTATTTGACTACCAATCTAAATAGTTTTTTCAAAAGCACGCAAAAAAAATCCCGCCACTCCGAAAAGTGGTGGGCTAGAAGTGATGCCGTCCGCTGGCGTGCTTCCTAAATCCTTCTGTGTCGCCTTCTCTGATTTCTATAGGATATAAAAACAAAGAGAACCTTAGAATAGTCACGTCGCTACAGTGTGATTACGATATTCTAAGTGTTCTCTTTTTTGCCTTAGCCTACTTTTCAAAAAGTTATTTTTTCGTGAGTCTGATAATTTCTGAAATATCGTCAATTTCTAATGCATTAGCGATTCTTTCAATATGTTGAAGGTAAACTTTCTCTCGTTTTCCATTTGCCAGCTTATTAATAATCGAAGGTTCAATATCCGATAAGCGTGCTAACTCTCTTAGAGAAATTCCTCGGCTTTTTACAAGCTCTTTTAAGCCTATTTCTATTCTTCTGTTCATGTGTTCCCCACCTTTTCTGCAAACAGATGTTGTTCCTAGAGACATCATATAGTAAAATAGGATTAAAAGTGGTGTCTATACAAACATCAATAAAATCAGAATGGAGGCGTTACGTTGAAAGAAATAGAAAAGATGGGTATTAAGACGAGTAATAAGCAGCCGGTAAAAGAAATTAGCTACCAGGACATATATGGTTTAGGAGATACTTTGGAGCAATTGAAATCTTGGCAAGAACCACTCGGTGTATTAGAAAAATTTTTCAGTGACAAAAAAAGACCCGTGAATAAGCAGAAAATCATCCGAGATTATCATGCCTGCTCCTTATTATTCCATGTTTTTCTCACAGACTTAGGTAGCTCCCTCGAAAAACTGGAACTCCAGATTGGTGATTTAAAGACTCGAAGAAAAGTTTAATACCAGAACGATAGGTTGAGCTCCTATCAAGGTATAGACTATCGTTCTCTTTGCTAATTGGTTTGATAATTGAAAATGTTTAACAGCTTATTCCCTTAGTTCTTCCCATTTGATATGATGAAAGCATCAAACGAAGGACGTGATTAGATGAAACTAACCTTACTGGCTCCCTCTTTTTCTGTCATCCAAGTAAAGAGTATTGATCCTTCGATACTGAAGATTGTTCCTCTTTTTTTTGCCCATACGTCAGAAGAACTTTCTTTGGTGTTACCAACTGCAAACGTTCCAGCTGAAACGCTAAACAGAGAAGATGGATGGAAAGCGATGAAAATAATTGGTGTGCTGGATTTTAGCTTGATTGGCATTATTGCAAAAATCTCTTCCCTTCTAGCCGAGGAGTCAATCAGTATTTTTGCTGTTTCTACCTTCAATACTGATTATATTTTAATCAAGGAGCATCAGGTAGAACAAGCTCGTACTGTTTTAACCGCCAATGATTATTCTTTTGTCAATTGAGAAAAAACTTTTTCTTCCTTACTACAAGTTACTCTCGATCGCTTTATGAAATACAAAAGAACGACTGAACCAAAGAAGTTCAGTCGTTCTTTTGTATTTCACTTGTCGTTGAAGAAAGATAAGAGTACTGGGTATCCCAAATAAAAGACTTCCCCAAGCTTTCATTTTCCCCAGTACTCTTCATTGCTCGTTGTTAAGATAATCATAATACAAAAATGATTTTTATTCAATAACTATGCTTTAAAAATAAACAAAATGCTATTTTGTGACAATTTATAGGGGTTTCACTTCATTTCTAGCTAATATTCCCTATATCTGTTTATATTCTAAATCGTTACGTGAAGCATCAGTTGATGAGATGCGATCCCTTCGATAGCGATCCTCCTTCTTTTAAAGTTTTGAATTTGAGGAAATTCAGCCTTGTCAATCTCGCATTCCCATGCTAACATGAATATGCAAACGTTAACATTAAAATGCACACGTGAACATTAGTTTGAGGAGGATTTTTAATGGCAAAAATTACAGATGTACAAACAGCGTATTATCGGATACCTCTTCCGGAAATCATGGAAGATGCGAAGCACGGCTTACACACCCACTTTGAAGTGCCTATCGTCAAGATCGTTACTGATGAGGGACGTGAAGGTGTGGGCTATACGTATACTGGTGGCTTCGGTGGCGAATCGATTGCCAAACTGATCGACAAAGAACTAAAAGCAATCCTCTTAGGGAAAGATCCAGCATGTGTGGAGGCCTTGTGGGATCAGATGAACTGGGGCATTCACTATGTTGCCAGAGGCGGTTTAGCGAGTTTCGCCATTGCGGCTTGTGATATTGCCTTATGGGACTTACGCGCGAAAAAAGCACAAGAACCCCTCTACAAACTTTTAGGCGGCGCAAGTAACAAAGTCAAATGCTATGGTGGTGCGATCGATCTAAACTTTTCTCTTGAAAAACTCTTAGCCAATAATCAAAAATATTTAGACATGGGATTAAAAGCGGTCAAAATCAAATTGGGCCAAAAAACACTTGCCGAAGATATTGCTCGAATAAAAGCGGTCAGAGAATTGATTGGTCCCGATGTTGTCTTTATGGTGGATGCCAACATGAGCTGGTCTGTTGAAAAAGCGATCAAAGCCGCCAAACTGATGGCGCCTTATGACATTTTGTTCCTTGAAGAACCAACAATCCCCGAAGATTACGAAGGCTACGCTCGTATCGCTAAAGAAGGGCAAATTGCAGTCGCAGGCGGGGAAAACTTGCGCACCCCTATTGAGTTTGCTCATATGATCAAATATGGCAATGTCGATTTTCCACAACCCGACGCTTCCAATTGCGGTGGGATCACCGGCTGGTTGAAAATTGCTGCCTTAACACAAACAAGTAACTTATCTGTTTCTACACATGGCATGCAGGAATTACACGTCAGTCTACTGGCGGCGATGCCTAATGCTGGGTATCTTGAAATGCACAGTTTTCCAATCGATCAATACACCACGAGACCATTAGTGATCGATCCATCCGATGGCCGTGCGATTGCACCAGAAGAACCAGGGATTGGTGTCATATTTGACTGGGAGAAACTTGCTCCTCATAAACAACCCTTTTAACTGAAAACCCACGATTATTTCCTTTAGGATTAGGAAATAATCGTGGGTTTTTATTACAGAATCAATGGCTTTTCTTCAAATGGAAGCCACCGTTCATCAATAAGGGAACGATACCAAGCGGCTGATTTTTTTAATGACCGGGTCCGTTCTTCATTTAACTCAATTCGGACGAGACCATAGCGGTTCTTAAATGCATTCATAGGTGAAACACAATCGGTAAATGCCCAAAGCATATAGCCTTCGCAGTTGGCGCCTTCCTCGACGGCTTTTAGCAGCCAGTAAAGATGTTCGGTAATAAACTGAATCCGATAATCATCTTGGACTTGACCTGTGGCATCCATATACTGTTCTTCATTTTCCCGCCCCATACCATTTTCAGTGATCAGCCATGGAATATTGCCATAATTTTCTTTAAGATAATTAGCCATATCGTACATGACCTTCGGATAGATTTCCCAGCCACGGGAGTTATTCATTTGTTTTCCTGGCAAATCAAATGTCTCATAAAACATTTCTGGATGAAATGGTGTATCCGAATGCCATTGATATCGTGGTGCCCGCACGCGTTTCGGGTAGTACTGATTGACACCTAAGAAATCCACCGTATGGGTGCGGATCGTTTCCAAATCTTCTTCTGTCGGATCAAAGTAGATGTCATAGGTTTGGCAAAGTGTGATAAGTTCCTCTGGATAATGACCTTTGACCATTGGATCAAAAAAGATCCGGTTGAAAAAGAGATCATACATTTTTTGCGCTTTTTGATCCTCCGGTGAGGAAGAGCGTGCGTAAACCATTTCTGGATTTAGCACACAACCGATGCGCCCCTCGTAGCCCTTTTCATGATAGACAGCCACCGCTTGGGCGGACGCCAATACTTTGTGATAGTTCCAAAGCATCCATTTTTTTGTGTTTTGCTCATGGGGCCAGCGGATCGCATCGAGATAGCAACGAGTCTGAATAACGATCGGCTCATTGAAGGTAAACCACTGTTTGACTCGATCACCGTAACGCTCGAAGGCGATTTCGGCATAACGGGTATATAGATCGACCACTTTCCGCGAGCTCCAGCCATCATAGGCATCCATCAAACTAGCTGGCAGTTCATAATGTTCCAAACAAAGCATCGGTTCGACGCCAGCCGCAAGCAATTGGTCGATAAGCTGATCGATATGAGCAGCATAGTCTTCGTCAACGATCAGCTGTTCATGGTCGGTAAAGAAGCGCGCCCAGTTGATCGATGTTCGGTAATGGGTCAAATGAACCTCCTGCATCAGTTCAACATCCTCTGAAAACTTTTCCATAAAATTCGTCGCAACAGCCGGCCCGTAGCCATTATGCCAGACAAAGCGTTCTTCTTTGTACCAGCGGTCGAGATACGAATCTTGCCCTTCTTTCTTTCCTTGCCAGCCTTCTGTCTGCCAAGCAGACGAAGCAGCCCCTAAAATAAATGTTTCAGGTATTTTTACCATTTTTTTAAAACTCCTTTATGCAACTTCATTGGTCGTACGATTCATTACCAAAACAAAAGGTAGATAGATCAAAATCGCCACGACAATACAGATCACTTGCGTGATCACAGCCCCGATATCCCCAGCAGTAGCTAGATAAGCATTGACGATCGGTGGCATCGGCCATGGGACCATTACCACCGCTTTAGCGGCAAAGCCTAGACTTGTCGCCACGTACCCAATCGTTCCTGTTACTAACGGTGTCAGGATAAAGGGAATCGCCAAAATGGGATTCAGCATAATTGGCATTCCGAAGATCACTGGCTCATTGATATTGAAAATCCCAGGTGCTAATGACAATTTAGTGATTTGGCGCATGTCCTCCCGTTTACCGACGATCAAAATTGCAATCAGCAAACCAATCGTCACGCCAGAGCCGCCCATACTCATATACATATCCCAAAACGGCATCGTAATGATATTGGGTACTTCTTTCCCAGCTTCAAAAGCTTCCGTGTTGACGGCGATCGCTGCCAGCAACAATGGTTCTCGAATGGGTTTGACCATCTGGTTCCCATGAATCCCGATGACCCAAAAGACTTGTGCGATAAACATCAACAACAAGATGCCTGGTAAGCCTTGGACGATTCCTTCCAGTGGTCGTTGGACGACATTGTAGATGATATCGTAGGCATACATCCCTGTGAGTGCTTTGATAGCAAAACCAGCGGTGGCGATGATGGTCACGGTGAAAATCGTTGGAAACAATGCCGAAAAACTTGCCGAAACATTCCCTGGAACACTATCAGGCATCGTGATCTGCAGCCGTTTTTGTCTTCCTAGCCACGCATAAAGCTCGATGGAAACGATTGCAACGAACATGCCTAAAAATAGACCTTTCGTGTCCGTGTATTGCTTAGCCAGCACGTTTTCGGCAACCACCGTCGCATCTTCGTGCAAAAATTCAAAGATCATTGGATTAACAGAAAGATAAGACATCACGGCGATGATTCCTGGAAAGACCCCAGAAATCTTATTTAGTTTTGCTAGCTCAATCCCAATCAAAAACACTGCATAGATCGTTAAGAAACTCAATGTCACATAACTGACCGCAGATGAGATTGGTTTTAAACTTTCTAAAAAGCGCAGTACCTCGATTTGTGCCAATCCATTTTCAGCATCAAAAACCATTGCTGAAAACAATGTACCAAATGCCCCTGTAATGATTACTGGAATCAAAGCAGCAAAGGCATTTTTAATGACCATGATGTAGCGTAAATTGTTGATCCTGTTGGCAAATTTTCCCAAAACGTCAGCGAGTCGATCCATAAATCCTTGCATAAAACTCCCTCCTATACCTTATTCTTCAATTGATGGAAAACGATTACATTACAAATGTAATTCATTTATTGAAGAATGTAAACGCAGGAAAAGCCTTTAAAACAGGGTATGTAAAGCTCCACGTTTACATACTTCGTTTTATCACTTATTATTATTTTGAGGTGAAGCAAATGGCGAACTACCATGACATCGCTGCCGATTTACGGAGCAAAATCAATCACGGGTTTTACGAAGAAGAGAAAAAATTGCCGAAGCAATCCGAACTGGCTGCGGATTATCAAACGAGCCGCGTGACGATTCAAAAAGCATTGAATATTTTACAAATGGAAGGCATTATTTACGGTAAAAAAGGCACGGGTACGTTTATCAGGGATTCCTATTCAACCTTCGATTACAACGCCAAGATCAATCGCGGGCTGACCAAGCGCCTTGGAGAAACAGGAAAGATCACCAGCAAGATCATTTCTTTTGCCATTCTTTTTCCCGATGAGAAAGAACAAGAAAAACTAAACATTCGCAGTGACCAGCAAATTTATGATATCGTTCGTTTGCGTCTATTTGACGATATACCCGTTGTTTTAGAATATACCATCATGCCGCTTCATGTCATTCCTGGCATTACCGAAGAAGTCTTAGCCTCTTCCGTCTATAGCTACATCACGAACCAACTCCACTCCTCGATTGGAACATCTGTCCGTCGTATCAAAGCGGATCGTGCAGACACCTACGACCAGCAATACTTAGCTTGTGCTGCCACCGATCCCATTTTAGAAGTGGAACAAACGGTTTACCTCGGCGATGGGACGCCTTTTGAATTTTCCCAATCACGGCACCGCTATGATATGGGGGATTTTATTGTTGTAAATAATTAATACGCTGCGTATCGATCCTCACTCAGAGGCACTCGATACGCAGCGTATTTTACTTAAAATACTGCTGATAGACTGTTTGACCAATTTCTCTTAGCCAACTGATCCCTCGGCCACTACCGGCTTTATCATAGGAAAATGCCGCAATGATGATCGTCGTTTCATTGGCTTGTAAATATGCTACATCGTGTTCGATGCGGTCAAGACGACCTGTCTTATTAAAAATGCGGCAAGAAGGCTGCGCAGTTTCAGCAAAATTCCCCGCTAATCCATCTTGAAATTGCTGCTGATTTAAAGGTGAAAATCCTAGTGCAGCTTCTTCTCGTTCCACACACCTTAGTAGCAGTTTGGCAGCCACCGAGGGTGTCAAGCGGTTCTCTTTGTCTTTGATCGGTCGCATCATATACCGTTCAAATTGGATCTCCGGCTCCTGAATCCATGCCTGAAGCGTGGGCAACCCTACTAAGTCCAATAGTACATTGGTCGCAGTATTATCAGATACGGCGATCATTGCCGTGAGAAGTTCACTGATGGTCCAACCTTTCTTCTGAGGAAAAAGACGGATCACCCCAGCACCCCCTGTCAGATCAACAGGGCTCACACAAATTACCTGTTGGGGATCGATCTTTTTTTCGATGATTTGTTCAAGATAATACGCGTACAAAACAAGCTTACTAATACTCGCTGCCGAAAACGACTTTTGACCCTGATAGTCAACAAGACATTCCGTTGGCGTACCGATCCATACCCCCATTTCCAACGTTTCCTGGTAGTTTTTTAGAATAGGATCAATTGCTACACGCAAGTCATCTTTTCCCATCAAATGCCCCTTTCCTTATGATCATGAAAAAAATGTTCATGAGCATTCCTGTGATTCATTCGGTTGGTTCTACCAATAGCGCGCCACAACTGCGAGCTCTGGTTCATAATTAGAGCCAGTAATTTTGGTTTTCATGACCCGTGATCCGGGTGTTCTTGAATGAATCATTTCGTCATCCCCCAAATATAGACCGACATGATGGACTTCGCCTTTTCCTTCTTCATAAGCAAACAGCAGCAGATCCCCCGGTTGTGCCTGACTGTAAGGCACAGTCTTTGCTTGTTGTGCTTGCTCGATCGTATCTCGGGGGATCAAAATACCATGAAGTCGATGCAGCGAATACATGAATCCAGAACAGTCAAAGCCACTGCCGCTAATGCCTGCCCAGACATAGGGCTGGTTTATAAATTGTTCTGCCAAGGCTATTATTTTTTCTGGGAGCTTTGCCCATGTGTCCGATAGGACGTGAGCAAAAGCTTTAGCGATCGTTGCTGGTCCATTAGGCGTAGCCACTTGATAGGAAACTGCGGTTTCCCCAACAAGTGGTAAAACTGTTCCAAAAGAAACAAGTCGTATGGTCGAGTCAAAAACAAGCACGGCTTCTTTTGCAATCACACCAATCCTTCTTTTGGCTGTTGCATAGTCTGGTGACAATGGCTTCAATACCTCGTTCGGCAGATAACCCGGATACCCGAGTGGGTGTTTATTGCTTATTTGATCCAAGACGATCACATGGGACCAACCATCCGTTTGGGCGATGACTTCTACAATCGTCCCATATAATACTTCGGAGTCCACTAAGCTTTCCTGATAAAGCCGCATCGTATCTTCATCAGTCAAAAAAGTGTGCAGTGCTTCTAAAGGAAATGCTTTGATTTTTGCTAGTACTTTGTTTTCTTTGGGTTCCTTCCATAAGAAGGAAGAGCCAGCCTGAACAATTTGTTTCATCTTTGCTCCTCTCATAACTGTTTATTCGTTGATTCCTAGTCCGATGCGTTCGGTGACGCTCAAGCTTCCTGGACGCTGAAGAATCCCTTGCATTTCAGGGGAAGTCGTTTGGGTCTCCCACATAAAAGGAACATCCAGATCATAAAATTGGACATCCGCCATCCCCAAGGCAAAATGGGCGGCTGCAGCCATTCCCCCATACCCTTCAATCATCGAACCGACCATCACCGGCATTTGATGCTCTTTTGCCAATTGATAAATTTTTTGTCCCTCTTTGATCCCGCCGCTTTTCATCAATTTAATGTTCATATAATCGCAGCAGTTTTCAGCAATCAAACGTTTGGCATCCTCATAGGAAAAAAGACTTTCGTCTGCCATGATCGGAATCGTCGTCCGAGCAGTCACATAGCTAAGTCCAGCAAAATCATTGGCTTTGACGGGTTGCTCAACAAACTCGATCGGAATGTCTTGCCATTGGTCTAAAATCTGCACCGCTTCTTCTTTGGTCCAGCCTTGATTGGCATCAATTCGAAAGGGGATCTTTCCTGCCAAACGTTCATTGATGCGGCGAATTTTCGCAACCTCCTCTTCGATCGCGTCTACTCCCAGTTTGATTTTCAAGGAGCGAAATCCCGCCTGGATTTTCGCTTGGGCATCATGCAGCATCTGCTCCTGTGAACCAACACTGATCGTATAGTCGGTTGTCAGTGTATTGGCAGAACCACCTAAATAGCGGTAAAGAGGCAAGTTTGCCGCTTTTGCCAGTGCATCATGCAACGCGATATCAATCGCCGCTTTAGGGCTCGTATGATGCTGGATCAACGCATGAAGCTCATCCATTACCAGCAATTGGGCATCTACCTTTCTTCCTAACAGGAACGGGGTAAAGACAGTTTCGATATCTGTTAAAATACTTTCTTTTGTATCACCGGTGATCACTTCGGTAGGTGCTGCTTCTCCGATGCCAACGATCCCATTGTCAAAAGAAAGCAGCACTCGAATCACTTCGACGGCGTGCACTTCTCTGAGCGCCGTTTTAAACGGTGCATTCAGCTGGATCGGAATTAGCTTCGTTTCAACTGCTGTGATTTTCATTCGTGTTCCTCCCAAAAGGAAAAGCCGTTCTTATCTAGCTGGAATGAATGATTCCTCTTCACTGCTAGATAAAGAACGGCTTTATTCCTTGCTCTAGTTGCTGAACGCTTGGCGTTCCTCTTTTCTGCAGTACTGTTTGACTACGTCAGTCGGTAGATGTATGAAAGAATTGTTTTTTTTTACTTATTCTTCGACAAACACATTTTTATAATCATAGGCAGCACCGACACTATGAACGATGAGGCCTTTGATCTTAGGCGACCGCAGATGTGCTTCTGCACTTTGGAAAAGCGGTATAACGCCCAAATCTTCATTTAAGATTTTTTCTGCTTCCACCATATTTTCCCAACGGGCTTCTGGGTCGTTGGCATTTTCATTGGAGGCTTGTTCGATCAATTGGTCGTAGTCATCATTTAGCCATTTCCCACGATTGTAGGAACTGTCTTTTTTGAACAATTCCAAAAAGTTGATTGGATCTGCATAGTCCCCGATCCAATTGTTCATGACCATCTCAAAATCGCCGCTATTGGAACGATCCAAACGAACAGAAAAAGGAACGTTTGTGACTTCGACAGTCAATCCATCCAGTGTTTGCTGCAAGGTTCCTTGAATGTATTCCGCCATTTTTTTCGATTGGTCGGTATCTGAGGTCAGCAGTTCAAAAGACAATGTATCGATACCCAGTTCTGCCTTGGCCTTTTCCCAATACTCTTGGGCTTTTTCTTCGTCAAAGGCTAACTTGGTTGCCGCATCCTCAACAAAGTCAGCTTTTGTCTCTGGATTGAAGGCTAGGTCAGAAGGAACAAAACCGACAGCCGGTAAGGAGCCGTTGCCTAAAATATTCTCAACGATTTGTTGCCGATTCATGCTATAAGAAATGGCTTGCCGCAAATTTGCATTTCGAAAAGGCGAATCTTCTGGTGCTTGATTCATTTCTAAATACTGAGTGGTTGCACTAGGCTGAACAATGTAATCAGGATGATTCACATTCTGCATCGCCAATTCACCGCTTAAAATAATGTCATCGGCTTGTCCGCTTTCGTACAAGTTATAAGCAGTCGATGAGTCTTTCACGACATCGAAATTAACTGTTTCAAGTTTGACTGAATCGGCATCCCAATAATCCGGATTTTTTTCCAATGACCACTGGATATCGGTGCCTGGGCCAGCATAATTGGTCAATAGGAATGGTCCATTGTACGCCGCGTTTTCACTTGTTAAGGCGTATTGATCACCAAATTCCTCCACGACACGTTCGTTTTGTGGGAAGAAGGTTGGAAAAGCCAGTAAAGATAAAAAGTAAGGTGTTGGTTTTTCTAACGTGATTTTCAACTCATGATCATTGACTGCTTCGATCCCTAACTCGCTTTTATCTAGCGTCCCATCTGAAATAGCGGCAGCGTTTTTAACGGGTGCCAGCATATAGGCATAATTGGAAGCAGTGGCTGGATCAACTGTTCGCTGCCAACTAAAAACATAATCAGCCGCAGTAACTGAATCGCCATTGGACCATTTTGCCTCTTCCCGCAGTGAAATGGTGTAGGTCAGCCCATCTTCACTGACTTCAGCTTCTTCACTTGCCCCGGCAATCACTGGAACATTGTTTTCATCTAAGCGATAAAGACCTTCATAGGCGTTGTTTAACGTGATAAAGCTGTAAGAGTCGGTTGCTAAAGAAATATCTGCACTGCCCATCTCTGCCGAAAATTGCACATTGATCACTTGCTCTGCAGAAGAAGCTGCTGATGAATCCGTCTCGTTTTCTTGATTGCCATTTTGACAAGCTGCTAAAAATAAGCTGCCTAGTAACACAAGCGATACTGCATATTTGCTACGTTTCCCCATTTCTACTCATCCCCTTCTAACATTCAGATAATTCAAAAAATTCTGTTTGTTGTACCGAGTTTACCGCATGTTTATGCAGCCTGTCAATTTAACTCGACCAAAAAATGTAAGAGGTTACATAGTTGTGTCAGAAGCGCTCTTCTGAATGTAAAAATTAGAAAAGAGCGATTTTATGCTAAATATCGTTGAAAGGAGTAGTTCCAAGAAAGCATACAAAAAAGTTCTGATCTCCTAGCGATCAGAACTTTGGCTGCTCTCTTATACATCATTTCGAAGAAAAATGGATAAAAAAACTCACACTATTTTCCTAACATTTCGCAAAAAAAAAGAAGACACAAATTTTGTCTTCATAGTGCTTTCTCAGAACCTTCCCACTTTTTCGGCTTTCACCTCAAGGAACAAAAGAAATCTCCTCAGAAAGTAAAATAAACGTATCTATTTTAAAAAGAGAGTGGTACACTAAACAAACGAAGAGTACTGCACGTGAGAAAAGAAAGACTTCCCCAAGTATCCATTTTCTCCAATACTCTTCGGACTCTTCAGTACGTATATTAATTATACGTACTTTTTTCATTTGTTCAAGGCTTTTGAGGAATTTGATCAAAAAATAACTATCGATAAAAAGATTACAAGATTCCATAGCTAATTGACAACCATTCTCAATTAGCGCTATACTAAACCAAATCGTCCCGAGTCAAAGGAGGAATTTCATGTATATCCGTACCGTTGCGTTTGAAGTCATTCCAGAAGGAAAAGAACTCTTTCTTGCTAAAATGAAAAAAGATACCGCCTCAATGAAAACATTTGCTGGCTGTCACTCTGCTGAAGCATGGTTTTCAGAATCAAAAGACAGCCTCGTTTTCCAGTTGGTGTCAAAATGGACTGAGAAAAAAGCCTTTCAAGCTTGGTTAAAACGTCCCGAACATTTGCAAAAGCACCGAGAGGCGTATCGAGCAGAAAAAGAAGGAACTGCAAAACCGAAACTTGTTTTGTCCAAGACCGGTCAAGAATTTGTCTTGATCGATGAAGAGGCTACTCCTAGTTAAACTATAAGAGCGATCCACCAAAGCAGATTGATTTAGCTATGGTGGATCGCTTTCTTGTTCAGTGCCTCTCTTTTCTACTCCACCGTTCGCTCGTTCAAGGTTCTTCCTTGCTGATCTTTTAATTGTAGCCAACCATTGGTGCCCCCATAGTAAAGAAACATTCCTACCTCGTTGACACTTTTTAATACAACGTCTTCAATCGTGTGTCCCTCTTTGATCGCCGCTTGGTTTTCTTGCCGAATTTTTTCCGCTAAACGAGCAGAAAAACCAACCGAGCCGTCTTTATTCAAAGGAATCTCTTGACTCAAAATTGCGCCTTTTTCAATTCGAACCTCGTTGCGTTTTTGCCAATAGACCCTTGCTTTACTTCCTTGATAGTCAACCATGAAGGGTTCATCTTGTAACTCTTTTGACCATTTGTGTCTCGGTTTGCCCCCTTTTTTTGCCTCTTTTGTCGTCTTTTTGCTCGTAGATCCATAGCCAAGAAAATCGATAAAACGATCAAATGGTTTTGCGCTAGCAGCAATGGTTTGCTGCAACTCTTGTGGGATGCCAATGGATGCTTTGGACCCATTGGTTAACTGATATTGTTCTTGATAATAGGCTACTAAGTAAGGAGCCATGATCTCCCAAGGTGGTGTGAGGATCATCAAGCGGTCGTATTCTAACTGGTCGTCAAAGGTTTTATCGTCTGCTACTGAGAAAATTTGGCCGTCTTTGATAAAAAATAGCACAGTATTTTCTTTGACTTGCGCTAAACTTCCCTTAACAATTTGCAGTTGGCCTGCTTCATTCGGCCATTCAAAAAGCAACTGCTGTTCCTCAACCATCGTCTTTTTTAGTTCCATCCTATTCCCTGCTTTCTGTTGTTTTCTCGCCTATTATAGCACTTCTTTTGCT
The DNA here is from genome assembly GCF_050544075.1 of Enterococcus sp. AZ188. Taxonomy (NCBI): domain Bacteria; kingdom Bacillati; phylum Bacillota; class Bacilli; order Lactobacillales; family Enterococcaceae; genus Enterococcus; species Enterococcus sp. AZ188. The sequence goes on along the minus strand of NZ_CP172943.1, from coordinate 1,013,643 downwards.
AGGTACCTGAGTCTAAGAATCAAAAAAGAGACTGCTTCTGAGAAACAGTCTTTTTTTAAGGGAATTGGTTTACATGCATGGTTTCATTTTATTTTGATTGGGTGATTACCAATGGATCAGCTAAAAAAGCATTCAACTAGCGCTGGTTGATAGATCTCATTGTATTTTGCAACTACTCGTCCGCAACGTTCTTCGATATCTTCATGATCGATCCCATCGTAGCGGATCACATTTACTACGACACACCGTTCCATTTTTCTGACCACTTCACCGATCACGCGGCTTTGTAAGCCGACTGGTTTACATTCATATGCTTTACCTAATACAATAGTTTCTGCTTCCATAATTCTCTCCTTAAAAACTCATTTTTCTAATTGTATTATCATTTTATCATCTAATTTTAATTAAATAAAGTAATATGCCCGACATTTTTAAATAATAACTAAAAAAAGCGTTCATTATTCAATGAACGCCCCACTTAAAAACATTATGTTGTTTTATAGTTAAAATTAAAAAACAAGTACTTTATTGACGGCTTGCTACCAATAAAGCAGCAAATTCTTCCAGATATTTCTGATCGATCGCATCATAGCTGTTCGTTTTTCCACTATCGATATCCAGCACTCCAAGCAACTGATCATCAACCACCATGGGAACTACGATTTCAGACATCGCTGCTGAGTCACAAGAAATATAATTTTCATGTTCTTTGACATTGGGTACGATCAATGTGGTTTTTTTCTCTGCTGATTCCCCACAAACCCCTTTGCCTAATGTGATTCTGGTGCAAGAGACTCTTCCTTGGAATGGACCTAAAATCAGTTCGCCTTCTTCAAACAAATAATAGCCGGCAAACACTGTATCTTCCAATGTTTCATTCAGTAAAGCAGAAGAGTTGGCTAGGTTGGCGATCCAATTACTCTCCGCTTCTAGCAACCCTTTTAATTGCAGAAGCATCAATTCATACGCTTCGATTTTTTTATTCATTTTATCACCTCTGTCCTTGATTATAAGCAAAGACAGAGGATTTGTCTTGTCTAAATTATTGGGTATTGGAAACAAAAATTGTGAAAAAAGAAGTTGCCTGAAACAGTCTACTTGCCAACCTATGCAGCTATCGATTCTGATCGATTGGGTCAATCATTTGTTGAACCTACTCTGCATCAATCACAGTAAAACGAGTATTTTCATGTTGCACTGTTTCAATTTCATCAAGAATTGCTTTGGCTAACGTACCGCTGGAAGTTACTGATTTCTTTTGGTCGTTGAAAAGCAAGTGATCTTTGCCTAAAATCGCTGGTTTAGCTGGTCCCTCTTGAAATAGATTCCCTGGAGAAATCCCGACCCAATGAACATTTTTGACGGTTTCTAAAAAGAGATATTCATCTAACTGATTTTCTGGGATCGCGATCCAGCTTTCACTTCCTGGGGCTTTTTTCAATTCGGTAAGATTGCGTTCACCCGCTTCGTTGAACAGGCTGCCAGCTCCTAAAATGAAGAACAAGCGTGTGTTCTTTTCTCGAAACAAATGAACCAATTTTGCTGCCAGATCCACATGCAAGTACGCTTGGTCAGGACTTGTCGCAAACGCATCGACCAACACATCAAATCCGTCGAGGTCTTCTTCTGTTAACGAAAAAGCATCTTTTGTAAGTGTTTTGACTGTATCACCAAATTGTTCTTTGGCTTTAACTTCATTTCTAACAATAGCAGTCACTTCATGTCCTCGCTGTACTGCTTCTTGATAAATAGCTGAACCTGCATTTCCTGTTGCGCCAATAACACCGATTTTCATTATAATCATCCTTCCTCATTTTTTGTTTGACTAAAACAGTTGTTACTAATCAAGTTACAACTAGAGTATAAAAGAAACTTTCTTTCCTGTCAAGAAATTGCTTAGCAGGTGAAAGTTCTTTTTACTGTGTTGTGTCCGTTCAATCTACTTGATCGGCCTCCCCTTGAATGCCTTCAATGATTGATTGCAGCGAGATGGCGCTCATCTCTTGCTCGATTTTCTTTTGCAGCACATCATAGGTTTCTTCTAATACCGCTTGGATATTCCCCCCAATCAAGCAGTTGGGATTGGTTTTTTTGTCTGCATGTAAAAGATGGTGGTCTTTTTCAACACTCGCATAAATGTCCAACAAAGAAATCTCGTTTGGTTCCTTCGTTAGTTTAGGGTTTGGTTTTCCTCTTTGGCTTTCGATCAACCCAGCAACCCGTAGATCACTCATAATCCGACGAACATAAGCCGGATTCGTTTCAACACTCTGGGCGATCCGATCACTTGATAAATCAGTTCCTTTAAAGAGGTGGATATAAGCGAGGATGTGAATGGCGTCGCTGTATTTGGTTGAGTATTTCACTTCGTCTCCACTCCTTTTTCTTGTATCATACCTCTTTTTTAGCATTAAGACAAAGGGGACTGACCAATCTTACAAAACTCGAGGATCCCGTCAAGAAAAAGCAGCCCTCAAAAAGTTAGTACAAAAGCCTAACTTCTTGAGGGAACTGCATCCTGAACCACTTTTTTACTTTTTATTTAAACAATCACTTTGCTAATAGCCATTCATCCATGCAGATTCAAGCTGATTGCCGTCGGGATCAACGATTTCATAGCCGACCATCATATCCTCTGGAATCCCCATATCAACTTGGAACGATTGGCCACCATTTGCTTCTGCAAGCTTTGCAAAATTCTTCGCTTCTTCTGGCGTATCAAAGCTAAACGCGATCAATGCACTACTCGTGTTCTTCGTATCCCCAATACGTCTGCCATTCAGAAACTGTTGATAAAACTCATGTTCTAACAACATTATCCAAATCGATTCACTCCAAACCATTCCGCTGCTAGTCTCGTTTGAGAACTCTTCATTTTTGACAAATCCCAACGCTTCATAAAAGGAGGTTGCACGTTTGATATCAGTGACAGGCAAATTTATAAACACCATTTTATTCGCCATTTTCTTGCCTCTTTTCTTTGATAAGTTGTATTGATGAATCCGCTCTCATTATAGCATCTATCGTTGGATTCACAAAAACATCAGACCTTATCCTACGCCGTTGGTTTCTATCAGCTCATTCAAAACTCGTTTTTCCAAGCAAAAAAACCTTTGCATGAAAGGCCTTTTGCTTTTATCACCTATGGAAAAGTAACCAGATACGCATCGCATAGAAGCCATTTTTTCGCTAATCAATTCAACTGCAAGCTGATCTGTTTTTTTCAATACTTAAAGCTCAAGTCTTGAATCGATCACGGTAGCTTTCCCACGATAAATTTTTCGATACTCTTTTGGCGTATAAGTAGTTGCTTTTTTAAATTTCTTACTAAAATAATTTGGATCATTGAATCCTGCTCTGACAGAGATTTCACTGATTGATCGATCACTTGTTGATAGTTCTTTTTTGGCAACTTCAATACGATAAATCATCAAGTACAATGAAAAGGTCATTCCTAATGTATTCTTGATCAAACGACTGGTGTGATACCGGCTTAAATGCAGGTGATCTGCTAAAGTATCTAACGTAATATGTTCTCTATAATTTTCATGAATATAGCGCAATATCTTATGTCTTAAAGAAAGCGAAGGAGAAGCCTCATTATTTTTCTCGATGTGTAGCAAGGAAATCTGATTGATGGATTGAATTCCCCGATCCAATGCATAAACAAAATCATTTGTGATCGGTTCGACCAAGTAATCAATCAAGCCGTAACGCAACGCTTTTTGAGCGGTAGCAAAACTTTCTACAGCAGAATACAAAATTGCTTTTGCATTAGGGCAAAATGAAAGCAATACTTTATATAATTCAAAAGAGTCCTCTTCGCCATCCGCATTAATCACTGCAATTTCAACCGGCTGCTCAAGACAGGTACGCTGAAGCGCTTTTTTTGAACAAACCGTCGGAAGCAAGATGACATTTGGAAAATGACGATCGATCAAACGAATCATATCGTTAACTGCTCCATGCTCTTTGCTATCAATGATCAATAAGTTACACACGAAATCTTCTCCTTCGTTTAAAATTCACCCGTTGGTTTTTCTATTTATTTCTCTTGAAAATCAATGACCATTCGCCCTTTGATTTTTCCTGAAAGCATTTCATCAAAAATATCATTGATCTCTTCTAACTGACGCATGACAACTTTTGGAACGACTTTTCCTTCGGCTGCGAATTGGAAAGCTTCTGCTAAATCAGTCCGTGTTCCAACAAGGGAACCGACGATTTTAATACCGTCCAATACAAGTCGAGGAATGTTCAAGTCCATGCTTTCTGGTGGAAGACCAACCGCTACAATCGTACCACCCGCACGAACGGCATCGACAGCAGAATTGAAGGCTGCTTTTGAAACAGCTGTTACTACAGCTGCATGTGCGCCGCCGGTTGCTTCTTGAATGATTTTTGCCGCATCTTCTTTCGCAGGATTGATCACAAGGTCAGCGCCATGATCTTTTGCAAAGTCCAATTGTTTGTCGTTGATATCAATCCCAATCACTTTTGCATTAAAGACATTTTTTGCATATTGTAAGGCTAGGTTTCCTAATCCTCCTAAACCATAGATCGCGATCCATTGACCTGGTTTAATGTCAGAAACTTTTACCGCTTTATATGTGGTTACACCTGCACAAGTAATGCTGCTGGCTTCAGCAGAACCTAAGCCCTCTGGTACCTTCACTGCATAGTCAGCTACAACGATACACTCTTCAGCCATACCGCCATCTACAGAATATCCGGCGTTTCTAACGGAACGGCATAATGATTCATTCCCGTTCACACAGTATTCGCATGATCCACAGCTTTCATATAACCAAGCGACACTTGCACGGTCACCGATTGCTAGAGAAGTAACATCATCACCGATCGCGACCACTCTACCGATTCCCTCGTGTCCAAGTACGATTCCAGATGCATCTCCGAAGTCACCATCTTTTACATGCAAGTCCGTATGGCAGACACCACAACACTCCATTTTCAATAATGCTTCATTCGGACGAAGCGCTCTCAATTCTTTTTCCTCAATTTTTACAACCTTATCGTTTGATACTACAGCTGCTTTCATAAAGACACCTCTTTCAATTCATTTAAATAAAGAACTTTCTTTTATTTGTGAAGTAATTAACTAACACGAAGAGGTCAGCAATAGCTAGATAAAAGAAAGTTCCCTATCGAGAAGGTTACCATAGAAACCATCAAAAAAAGGGGAATATATTGCTTTTTTTCTGTAATCATTTATGAGAAAAAAATAATGAAATAATTCAAGTTTTTTTCTTAGATTTCAAATTCCATAAACTACAAGGACTAAAAAAACGAAAAAAAATCATCATATAAATAACAAAAGTTTTAATAAAACCTATCAAGAGGAAATTACATAAACATGTAATCTTGGTCTTCCCCATTATTCTCTAATCCTTTTTTTATCAATTCGGTGATTTACGATTTATTTTCTTTCAGGCACTGAATGTCATATTGGTATTTAACGTGATGTCCCTCATCAGTGTTTTCCTAACAATTTTCACTCCCTTTTTCTCCTTCTCTGCACATAAAAGCAAATAATGCTGAAAGGTGATCGATCAAACAATCGACAACCTGCAATCTGTCACTATCGGATAGCCGATAAATGTCCACAAAAAGTTTCAGTCGATGGCATTGTGTTTCACTCAGACGACTGTTCCCATCAAAATACAAGGGTACCCAGCGGTATGCAGCAATGATCCCCTCCTGTTCTTATAGTCGTTTCATGATTTTATCACAACGAATAGAAAGTTTTTTTCACCTCAGACAAAAGAAAAAAGCCCTTGAAATCAAGGGCTTTTGCTTCATCTGATAATAAATGATTAACGACGAATTTCTTTGATACGAGCTGCTTTTCCGTGTAATGCACGTAAGTAGTACAATTTTGCACGACGTACTTTACCGTAACGAACAACTTCGATTTGTGCAACACGTGGTGTGTGCAATGGGAAGGTACGTTCAACACCTACACCGTTTGATACTTTACGAACTGTATAAGTTTCGCTGATACCAGCACCGCGGCGTTTGATGACAACACCTTCAAATAACTGGATACGTTCGCGAGTTCCTTCGACAACTTTCGCGTGAACGCGAACAGTGTCCCCAGGACGGAAAGCTGGGATGTCAGTACGTAATTGTTCTTGAGTTAGTTCTTGAATCAATGGATTCATGTTTATCATTCTCCTTATTCCCAAACATTCTTAAAGCATGAAAGCTCCAGCGGAACATCGTAATAGTTGAGTTTACACTCACTGAAACATCTTACCACAGTCGACCACAGGCTGTAAAGAGAATTTTCTTGTCATCGCGCAGAATATCAAAAAAACTGGCACTATTTTAGTTGCCAGCTTTCGCTTCTTCTTCAATTTCTTTTAAAAGCTTCTGCATTTCTTCCGTCAACGGATAATTTTCTAGCATATCAGGTCGGCGCTGAAAGGTGCGGCGCAATGATTCTTTTAATTGCCACTGCTCGATCAATTTATGATTGCCATTCATCAAAACTTCTGGTACTTTCATGCCTTTAAACTCTGCTGGGCGTGTATATTGCGGATGTTCTAATAAACCAGTGGAATGAGAATCGGTTTGTGCGGAGGTTTGATTGCCTAAAACTTCTGGTAATAGTCTGACCGTCGCATCGATCATGACCATTGCACCCAATTCGCCGCCAGTCAAGACGTAATCTCCCAGTGACACTTCATCAGTGACCAATGAACGGATTCGTTCATCATATCCTTCATAATGACCACAAATGAAGACGAGGTGCTCTTCGGTAGAAAATTCTTCTGCCATCTTTTGATCAAAAGGTTTCCCCGCTGGGTCTAAAAGGATCACGCGTTTCTTCGTTTCTGGTGCTGCTTCTTCGATCGCTTTGATATTGTCATAGACAGGTTGGACTTTTAATAACATTCCTGCTCCGCCACCATAAGGATAGTCATCCACTGTTTGATGTTTGTTGTCGGAATAGTCACGGAAATTTGAGACGTTGATTTCTAACAGTCCCTTTTCCCTTGCTTTGCCAATGATCGATTCTCCTAGAGGACCTTCGAACATTCGCGGAAATAGTGTCAATACATCAATTCTCATCGTCTAACAACCCCTCTGGGATTTCCACAGTGACCTGACCATTTTCAAGATCGATTGTGTGGACAACCGACTCGATATAAGGAATCAAGGCATCCTTCTTCCCTTTTCGTTGAACGACCCAAACGTCATTGGCACCTGGTGAAAGGATCTCTTTGACTTTACCAATGATTGTGCCATCTTCTTCGACGACTTCCAGACCAATAATTTCATGGTAGTAAAACTCATTTTCTGCTAAATCCACCAAATCATCCTTGGTAACTTTTAAAATGCCGTTACGAAACGGTTCAACATCGTTAATATTGGGATAGCCCTCAAACGTCACTAAATCAAAGTTTTTGTGTTTGCGATGACCTGAAACAATCAATGTTATTGGCTCTTTATTTTCACGAAAAAGTGTCAATTCGGCCCCTTTACGGTAGCGTTCTTCTGGAAAATCCGTTTGTGATATCACACGTACTTCTCCACGGATTCCATGTGTATTGACGATTTTTCCTACGTTTAAATATTCTGTCACGTTCGTTCCCCATTTCTTCTAACTTCTGTTCTATTTTAGCATAGCAAAGTAGCGAATTCTAGCCGTTTCCTAGCGCCCCATGTTTTCCTCAAAATCATCGCGCGAAAAATGCCCCTTCTACGCTTGATCAAAGGGGCATTGTCCTAATATGAACCTTATTGATTCATAGAAACGGCCATTTTCAATGCTGAACGTGCATCTTGATGTTGCACCGTTCGAAGGGTCTTTTCTTGTTGCCAAACCACGGTAGTTGCTGTATGGTCATTTTTTCCCATATCGATAGTGATTTGACCGACCTCAGGCGCTGGGAGCATAGCTTCTTCCAGATACGCTACCACTTCTTTGGCAACCGGAACTGGATCTTGTTCCTCTTGATTGACTGCTCGAACAGTCAATGACCAATTTCCTTCTTGCCAGCTCAAATAACTGGAGCCAGCAGCTCCTTGCATATGCCCAGTAATGCCATATCCGAGATCAACGGCTTGTCCGCCATCATCAGCTGTTACATTGACCGCTGCAGCAGCTTCATCCGCTGATTGATAGTCTTTTGATTGAAAAGCAGCAATCGGTGTTTCCTCGTTCAAAGCCTTGTCATTGAGAGGCAACTGCTGATCAAGTCCATAATAAAGAATCGAAGCATCGGACTGACTGCCAGCTGTGGCCGCATTCAACACTTTACCTGAAGCAAGTGGAATGTCCTTGGGCAAGACAAGATCAGGGAATGCCGCTTGTATTTGAGCGTAGATATCTGCAGTACTATTCGTGTTTGAAGAATCCCTAGAAGCCGCCTGACTAGAAGACGTACTTGATTGACTGGTTTCTGATTGACTACTTGCTTGCGTTTGGGTACTTTCCACCATACTCGTCGCTGTTGTTTCGGCACTACTGGCTTGACTGGTTTCTGGTTCCTGTTGATTATTGCAGCCAGCTAAGGCGCCCATCGTCAGCAGCGTAACGAATAATCCTAGTTCTTTTTTCATGATGTTCCCCTCCTTATACAAAGAATACCCCTCAATAAAAAAAATGACAAACAAGTCAGATTGTCTGTCATTTTTTTGTTGATTTTTTAAAGATTTGTCACCCAATTTTGCAGTGATTGAAAGCCATCCTTGATCCATTGCCAAACTTGATTGGCGATCGTCGATAGGTCGCCCCAACGAAAGTTTTGTGTCCATTGGTTCAATTGCGTCATGATCTCCTCACGATAGACCCAAATTAAAAAGAGCAACAACAAGATCCCTAGCGTTCGCCAAAGAAAAGAACCAATTTTATAAATAAAGACGAGGATCAAAAGAACGACAATCCATGCGATTAGTTGAGACATACAAGCACCTCCTCCTTTTGATTATCTCAAAACCACCTTTTTTTGTCCTCCATCTTAAGCATGAATTTTACAAAAAAAGCATTCCTCAAAGAGAAATGCTTTTCATTCTTGCTTATTTACCATCAATGATATTCAAACGAACTTTTTTTGGTCCATTTGTCCGTACACTGTAAACGATTGTTCGAATTGCTTTGGCAACCCGACCTTGTTTACCGATGATACGACCAATATCCTCTGGTGCCACAGTAAGATTATATTCCAAGAAATCATCTGACTCTACCAGCTCAAGCTTGATATCCTCAGGTTTGGTAACAAGTGGTGAAACGATCGTTAAGACTAATTCTTGCAAATCTTTCATCCAAAGTCACCTTATTTCTTAGTGAATTTTGCTTCGTGGTGTTTTTTCATAACGCCTTCTTTAGAAAGGATGTTACGAACTGTATCTGAAGGTTGCGCACCTTTAGATAACCAATCAAGAACTAAATCTTCTTTGATTGTCACTTCAGCTGGGTCTAGTAAAGGATTGTAAGTACCAACTGTTTCGATGAAACGTCCGTCACGAGGAGAACGTGAATCTGCTACGACGATACGGTAAAAAGGTTTCTTTTTAGAACCCATGCGTTTTAAACGAATTTTTACTGCCATTATTTACACCTCCATTGATTTAATCACAAGAGCTAGTTTAACAGGTTTTTTCGATGGTGTAAAGAGTTTTTTCTTTACAGCTAAAAAAAGTTTCTTCTTTCTTATTTTCTAAGCATGGTTATCTTTTGCCAGAATGAATCAGGACGCGTATCATTAGTAATAGAGAAACTTTTTAAAGTCAAATCGTTTTATTTGCACCATCCACTTACTTTTGGTAAGCTTAATGAGTAGAAAACAACAAGGAGGAAATTTACATGACAAAAAAAATTGGTTTTATCGTCGGCAGTTTACGGGAAGGATCATTTAATAAACTCGTAGCGAAAAAATTCGCATCATTATTACCAGAAGGTTTTGAAGCATCTTTCATCGAAATCGGCAACTTGCCTTTTTACAATGAAGATTTGGAAGTTGAAGGAAAAGTTCCTGCTGAATGGACAGCATTTCGGGAAGCATTAAGCGCCGTTGACGGGGTCTTCTTCTTTACACCAGAATACAATCGTTCTGTTCCTGCAGCATTGAAAAATGCATTAGATGTTGGTTCTCGTCCTTACGGTGCTAGCAGTTGGGGTGGCAAACCAGCTTTGGTTGTCAGCGTTTCTCCAGGAGCGATCGCTGGGTTTGGTGCAAACCATCACCTACGTCAATCATTAGTCTTTTTGGATATGCCTACTCTACAACAACCAGAAGCCTATATCGGTGGAATCACCAACTTGATTGATGAAAACAACGAAATCAACCCAGATACAGTAAGCTTCTTTGAAACGATCATTGCAAAATATATTGAACTCTTTCAACGATTCAACTAATTAAGAATCCAAACAAAAAGACCAAGAAACTCGGCACTGAGTTTCTTGGTCTTTTTACTGTGAAGAATAATCGTTTGCGCTTTTTACTCGCTGCCTGACACAGACTTTCGGACAAAATGAAGTTCTGTCAGTTCCCCCATCTGTTTTGTTTCAACAAACGTCAAGCGTCTCGCATAATCCCCCGGTTCAAACAGTCGCTTGCCCTCTCCTAAAAACACCGGCGCGATTTGAATAAACCATTCATCGATCAAATCAGCTTCCAGCAATGGTTTTAATAAGGAACCCCCACCTACTACCCATACGTTTTCCTCTTGTTTTAATGCTGAAACAAATGCAACTGGATCCGTTGACACTAGGGTTGCATCCGGCAGCGGCTCTTTTCGGGTACGAGAAAAAACATAGTTGGTCTTTTCAGGATATAGCAGTCCATCATCCATCAGTTTTTTTGCTTCTTGATAGGTCTTTCTTCCCATCACGGTCGCGTCGATGGTTGCAAAAAATGCTTCATAGGTCGTTGCAACACCGGTATCAGTTTGAAACAGCCAGTCCAGTTGATCCTCCATACCTGCTAAATAGCCATCGAGGCTGATTGCACCATAAAATACCACTTTTCCCAATTAGGCTCACTCCTTTATTTTTACGATTGCTTCTGACCTTCGACAAACACAAGTGACTAAGTGATCATTAACCATGCCGACCGCTTCCATAAACGCGTAAATAGTTGTCGTTCCGACAAATTTAAAGCCTCGCTTTTTCAAGTCTTTTGCTAGCTGATCGGAGATTTCCGAATGGGTCGGTACATCGGATTGCTGCTGAAATTCATTGATGACTGGCTCATGATTGACATATCGCCACAAGAATGCGGAGAAACTGCCGTATTCTTGCTGGATTTTTAAAACTTCTTGGGCATTGATGATCGCTGCTTCAATCTTTCGTCGATTGCGAATGATTCCTGGATTCATCATCAGTTCTTCCACTTTTTCTTCCGTATAGTTCGCTACTTTTATGATATTAAACTGATCGTATGCTGCATCGAAATTCGCCATCTTGTTTAAAATCGTTTGCCAGCTCAATCCTGCTTGATTCATATCTAACACCAGTTTTCGAAACAACTGCTGATCCTCATACTCAGGTTTTCCCCATACCGTATCATGATACTCCTGCATTGCTGGTGTACTGTTGGCCCATTCACATCGCTCCATTGTCCTCATCAGCTCCTTTTTGTTTATTTTATCATAAATGACTTTACTTCCACCAGTGTACTACGTATACTAGTACACATAAATGAAAGGAGCTGATTTTGTGGTTCGCATTAACAAAGCCAGCAGCAAACCTTACTATGAGCAATTGGTTTTAAGTATCAAAGAAGATATTCTGAACGGTGTTCTAATCGCCGGAGACCAAGTACCTTCGGTTCGTGAAATGGCCAAGCGCCTGTTGATGAATCCAAATACCGTCAGCAAAGCCTACAAAGTATTGGAAAATGAGCAAGTACTTGTCACCATCAAAGGAAAAGGCACCTTTGTGAAAGTTACTGAGGATCTGCCACGCGATGAGATTCGGATCTTACAAGTGAAAGAACGTTTGAAAGAATTGGTGATCGAAGCACGCCATTTACAGATCAGCATGCGTGAGCTGAGCGATTGGATGAATGGCTTTGAACAAGAGTTAGGAGGCGATCCACAGTGAAGATCGAGCATGTGACCAAGAAAATGGAACAAACAATTGTCTTAGAAAACGTGAACTTCTCTTTGGAAAAAGGAGAGCTCGTAGGATTAATCGGCCGCAATGGTTCTGGGAAAACCACGTTGTTTCGGACGATTGCTGGGCATTATTTACTAGATGATGGGGAGATTTCCATCGATAACCAACGCCTGGATCAGCATCCGCAATTAAAAGAACAACTTTTTTATATTGATGAAAAAGAAAACTTTCTTTCGGCCTACTCTTTGAAAAAGCTCAATCAATTTTATCGGCTTGCTTATCCAAATTTCGATCAGAATCTTTACTTAGAATTGATGCAAAGTCACGGTCTTCCTCTGACGCTTTCCTACCGACGGATGTCAAAAGGTATGCAAGGTCTTTATAAAATGATTCTTGCGATCGCCTCAAATGCGACGTTCTTACTGTTAGACGAACCTTTTGATGGGCTTGATGTGATCGTCCGTAAAAAAGTGATTGGATTATTGCTGGAAAGCCTCAGCGAGTCGAATCGTACCGCCTTAATCGCTTCTCATAATCTAAATGAATTAGAACATATTATTGATCGTGCCTTGTTGATCAAAGGGAAAACGATTGAAGGAGACTACCGTTTGGAAACGATTCGCGAACAATCTCGCAAACTCCAACTCGTCTTTCGCAGCAAACAGATTCCTCCCCTTATCAAGCAGCACTCCAAGCTGATTCAAAAACAAGGTCGAGTCTTGACTGCTTTGTTTGACAATTACACAGAGGAGCTGGCGGCTGAGATCCAGCAACTTGATCCTTTGGTTTTCGAAGAATTACCTTTGACTTTGGAAGATCTGTTTGAAGCAAATTTACGACAAGAAGCATTGGTGGAAGGATAGAGGTGGAAAACGATGTTAAGCAATATATTTAAAGAACGCTACGGTAAGCTGTTGATCGGTTTTTGTTTTGTCGTGCTCTTCATGTATCTTAGTGCTGGCTGGCAATCACAAAATTCTTGGCACCAGCAAGAACGTTATTTGGCATCTGAGGAATTTATCAAAGATTTTAACGAAAATCGAGAATACTATGTCAAAAGCTACAACGGTGAAACCCCGGTTTACTTTGATTCGGCAGCAGAGTACCGCGATGCGGTATTGACAATCAACAAAGAGTACTCAGATGATTTTTATTACAATCGCCCGTATATGACCACCATGAATCAATTTGTGATTGTCTTCCTGTTTATTTGGGGCTTTTTGTCCTTTTTTGTCGATGGCCGCACCAATTTCAATCGCTTTTTATTTGCTTTACCCTTTAGCAGAAAGCACGTCTTTCGCAAGAAACTGCTTTTTATCGGCTTACCCTTGACCGCTTGTTTAGTGTTGGGCCTGTTAGGTCATATCCTGATCGAATACACAATGATCCCGGCTCGCTATCTCGCTGTGCCGCTTCAAGACGTGCTGCTTTCCGCCCTTAGTACTTTGGCAACGAATCTACTCGTATTTGCTGTCGGCATCTTGTTGGGCGTTTTACTGGGGAATCTGTTTACTGGCGTGCTGTCGGTGTTCTTCACTCTTTCTCTAGGAACAATGGGGTATAGCTTTTTCCAATGTACCCGCGAGTTTTTTAGTTTTGTATTTCTTGGTCATGGGGATTTTCTGCTTCCTTTTCAAACGTGGATCGATTGGCCGCAAGGATATGTCTATCCTTGGTGGCTACTGCTCCTTTACCTCGGTTTGAGCGGCTTGCTGATTCTTGCTGCCGAAAAAGTGTTCTCGAAAATTTCTTTAGAAAATGACGGTGATTATTTAACGATCCCTAAATTGCGCGCCCCGGTTTATTGGCTGCTTTCTTTGGGAACCTGGTTCTATCTATCCATGATTTCTTATTACCCGCTAGAAATTTTTTACCGTGATCTCTATGAGGGGTATGATGTCAGTCTTTGGAACATCATCCTTCGGCTTGGCTTGTTGCTGGTTGCTTGCTTATTCATCAGTTTATTGCTTGTCTATCCTAAAGCACTGATGAATTGGTGGTACAAACGAAAAAACAAACAGGTCAGCAATATTTAAAAAAGCGTCCCTACAACAAGAAATTGTTGCCGGGACGCTTTTATGTTTAATGTTTAGGTTTGTCGTCGTCTTTTTTGTCAAAGAAGTCATTTACTTTGCGAGAAACATCATCCGCAAAATCTTCAACCTTATCTTTGACTTTCCCATATTTATTTTGGGTTTTCCCTTTTAACTCCTCGGAGTCATCTCCTGTAAGTTTCCCTTTTGTTTCGGTTACTTTTCCTTCAATGCGATCCTTGTTTGTCATCGTAAAAACTCCTTTCATACTTGCTATAAATTAATAGTAGCATCATTTGCCAGAAAGCACGAATGTTCTGCTTCTATCTTATCCTTTGAGTTGTCCGCAACGATAGTTCTTCGCTATTTTTGACTCTTGGACGATTTAGGATATTCAGTAGAAAGCTGGCTTTCTCTATAAAAAGGGATGTTCTTTAGATGTTCTATTTGATGTACTTTGAAGGAGTTCATTTAAAGAGGACACTGTGAACATAAAAAAACCATGACCTGAAAGAAGGCAATCTGAGGAGCTGCAGCTGCTAGAATCAGGAGGTACAGATTCTCGATTTGGTGTCTTTTCAGGTCATGTTTTTTTTAATTGTACCCTAAGAGAAGGTTCGGTTCTTAGTTCCTATCAGTGTTAAACGATTATTTGCGTTTTTTCTTTTTCTTCTTTTGTTTTTTGACCATACGATTCATGGCCATTTTTCCAAGTTTCCCTTTGACACCGCCGCCAAACATTTGATCCATGCCAGGAATGTTCATATTCCCTTTGCTCATTTGCTGCATCATTTTGCGGGATTCTTTAAATTGTTTGATCATGCGGTTGACTTCGACGACACTGTTGCCAGAACCGGCGGCAATCCGGCGACGACGGCTTGGATTTAACAAATCAGGATTTTCACGTTCTGCTGGTGTCATGGAATAAACCATGGCTTTTTGACGGGCAATTTGTTTTGGATCAACTTTGACGTTCTCGATGCCAGGCATTTGGCTCATTCCCGGAATCATTTTCAAAAGATCTTCAATGGGGCCCATGCCCATGACTTGATCGATCTGTTCAACAAAGTCATTGAAGTCGAAGGAGTTTTCCTTCATTTTTTGAGCAAGTTCTTCTGCTTTTTTCTCGTCGTAATCTTGCTGTGCTTTTTCGATCAAAGTCAGCATATCACCCATACCGAGAATCCGACTAGACATCCGATCTGGATGGAATACTTCAAGGTCGGTCAATTTTTCACCGGTACCAGTGAACTTGATTGGAGCGCCTGTAACTTGACGAATTGACAATGCCGCACCGCCACGTGTATCGCCATCTAGTTTGGTGATGACTACCCCTGTGATCCCCAATTGTTGATTGAAGCTTTCCGCCACGTTGACAGCATCTTGTCCTGTCATCGCATCCACTACCAGTAAAATTTCATTTGGCTGTGCCAAGTCCTTGATTTGTTTTAGCTCTTCCATCAAGTTTTCGTCGATATGCAAACGACCCGCCGTATCGATCAAAACGTAGTCATTTTTCTTTTCCCGAGCCAAAGTCAATCCTTGGCGGACGATTTCAACTGGACTGACATCAGTTCCCATATCAAAAACAGGTACATCCAATTGCTGCCCTAATACTTTCAACTGGTCGATCGCAGCTGGTCGGTACACATCACCAGCGATCATTAATGGACGTGCGTTTTCGGTTTTGATCAAATGGTTGGCTAATTTCCCAGCAAAGGTGGTTTTCCCTGCCCCTTGCAAACCAGCCATCATGATGATCGTTGGGATCTTCGGTGATTTTTCGATCCCAACTGTTTCTGATCCTAATGTTTTGGTTAATTCTTCATCAACGATCTTAACGATTTGTTGCGCTGGAGATAGGCTTTCTAATACTTCTACCCCCACTGCCCGTTCACGGACATTTTTGGTAAACTCTTTTACAACTTGCAGATTGACGTCGGCTTCTAATAAAGCTAGACGAATCTCACGCATCATTTCTTTTACATCTGCTTCAGATACTTTTCCTTTTCTGCGCAGTTTGCTCATTGCCTGTTGGAGGCGTTCAGTTAAACTTTCAAATGCCATTTTTTTTCATTCCTTTATTCTTCAATTTCTTGGAGCTGTTGAATAAACCCCTGTAAGGTTTCGTCTTTTGGATAGTGGGTTTTCGTATACTCGCTTAGCTGATCCAGCAAGTCTTCCCGCATGATATAATCCGAAAACATATGTAGTTTTTTTTCATAGTCTTCTAAAATACGTTCGGTGCGTTTGATGTTGTCATAGACTGCTTGACGGCTAACTTGATACTCTTCAGCGATTTCTCCTAGAGAAAAATCATCTGCGTAATACAATTCCATGTAATTCATCTGTTTTTCCGTCAATAACGTGGAATAAAACTCAAACAACGCATTCATGCGATTGGTCTTTTCAATTTCCATTTGCTTCCTCCTGTTTTGCAAGCCATTCGACATCGGACAAAACAGTCATGCCTTGTTGTCGAAAATACGCACAAGCGACACCGATCCCTCTTCTTTTGATTCCAGAAAAATTGCCATCATAAATCATCTGACTGCCACAAGAGGGACTTTTCTCTTTTAGGATCAGTTGGGTGATGCCTTGCTCTTGTAATTTTTGATAAGCAATTTTCGCGCCGGTAGTAAACTGTTCGGTCACGTCTTCCCCTGAGATGGTGACGACCTTCGCTCGTTGCGCCCAAACGTCCACCCCATCGCCACCAACGATTTCGGCCGGTTCCCGTGGGATCGGCAAGCCGCCAAGAACTTCTGGACAAACCATCATTGCTTGACCTGCTCTTACCAGTTCGATCAATGGTGGCACTGCTTGGTGTTTTCCATCATAACGGCAAAGTACACCGCCTAGACACGCACTGATTCCGATCATATAGCACCCTCAGCTTTCCTATGAAATCGTCCTTTATTATAGCATTTATTTAGTGGTTGCAATAGTACCAATTGTCTATTCATGCTAAAATAGGACTTGTTCGTTGAAATTTAATCGTTTCTTGAAAAAAAGAAGCTAAAGGAGTTTGCCATGAAAAAAATACTCGTTGTCGATGATGAACCTTCCATCGTCACACTTTTAACCTTTAATCTAGAAAAAGAGGGCTATCAAGTCGTTTCCGCCTCAGATGGTCAAAAAGCCTACGAATTAGCCTTGTCTAAGCCTTTTGACTTTATCATCTTAGATGTCATGCTGCCGAATATGGACGGCATCGAGATCACGAAGAAATTGCGTCAAGAAAAAATCGAGACCCCGATCCTCGTCTTGACCGCAAAAGATGATCCAATCGATCGGATCTTAGGCTTAGAGATCGGCGCCGATGACTATTTGACGAAGCCTTTCAGTCCTAGAGAGGTATTAGCTAGAATGAAAGCCATCTTCCGTCGTTTAGAACCCCGTCAACAAACACGAGAAGAAGATCAACCTGCAGAGATTCTGCAAGTCGGTGGGATCCAAGCAGACCTGACGAATTTCCAAGTCAGTGTGGATGGTGAGAAAATCTTCCTAACGCCAAAAGAATTCGAGCTGCTAGTTTACTTTATGAAACGAAAAGGCCGCGTAATCGATCGCGATACCTTGCTCAATCGCATTTGGAACTTCGACTTTGATGGACAAAGTCGAATCGTGGATGTTCACATCAGTCATTTAAGAGAAAAATTGGAAGCTGATCCAAAACGGCCGGAATACTTAGTAACGGTTCGGGGATTCGGGTATAAATTTCAGGAGCCAGTCTAATGAAAAAACGCTATGGCTATGGTTTATGGTCGATCGGTCTATTGCTGATTTTTTTCCTGTGCTGGCAAGTTCTAAGCAGTTTTTACCGTCAGCAAGTCATTGCCCAGCAAGTGGCTTTTCTCCAAGAGAAAGCCACCGTATTTTTGAATCTATCAGATAATCAAACCGCCGCCTTAGAACAGTTTGCGGATACCTATGTTGAAGATAGCAATAGTCGCATCACTTTGTTAGATGACCAAGGTCAGATCATTTTCGATACCTATGATCATACACTGCATGAAAACCGCTCCAATCGTCCAGAAGTCCAAGCCGTTTTGCGCGGAAGCTCCGTCGGTCAATCGCTGCGGGAAAGCGACACCTTGCATGAAGAATTGCTTTACGTGGCGATTCCTGTCAAAGAGGATGGAAACTTGACTCAAATCTTGCGAATCGCCGAACCGACCGCGGCTTTTTTTGCAAAAAATGAAGGAATCAAGCAGTCGATCTTGATTGTCTATCTTGTTTTTTGCTTTTTGATCAGCCTATTGATTTTCCATACCTTGCGCCAGCGAAATCGGCCGATCCAAACGATTCTGCCCGTCGTAAAAAAAATGATCACCTCGCCCGATCAACAAGCAATCATTATGCAAGAAACCCCTGAACATGATGAGTTGTATCAACTGATCAATCAGCTGAGCGAGCAAATGAGCCAGACCTATCGTGCCTATGCGGCTTCTGAACAGCAACTGTACGGCTTGCTCAGTGAACTGATGATCGGTGTCTTTATCATCAATGAAGAAAATCAACTGCTGCTGTTGAATCCGACGATGCAAGAACAGCTAGGGATGGAAACCGCACCGATCTTACCGCAACCTTTTACTGAAGTGATCCATGACACACAATTGATCCAGTTGATCTATCAATTTAATGACGAGACCCCTATTTTCCATGCGGAAACCACCCTTAGCGGGGAACGTTCAAAAGTCTTAGATGTTACCTTGCGAAGCTTCCAAGAAAACCAGTTGATTGGTATTTCTTATGACTTGACACGCATCCGACAATTAGAAAAGATGCAAAAAGATTTTGTCGGCAATGTTTCCCATGAATTAAAAACGCCGGTAACTTCCTTGATTGGGTTTACTGAAACACTGCTGGATGGCGCCAAAGAAGACCCTGAAACGTTGCAGACCTTCTTAGAGATCATTCAAAAAGATGCTTATCGCTTGAAAAATCTAATACAAGATATCATCCAATTGTCTCAAGACAGTGATTCTTTCCAGTATGTCGACCAACCGATCAACTTTTCTGAGCTGCTGCAACAAGTCGTTCAAACCTATGGTCCCGCAGCTGTTAAGAAGCAATTGACCTTTCAATTTGAAGGACCCGAACAATTCATTTTATCTACCAAAAAAGAGCTGCTGCAGCCCATCGTAAAAAATCTAGTTGAAAATGCGGTCACCTATTCAAAACCTGGAGGTGTCATCACATTATCCTATTCCGAGCAAGATGACCAGCTGCTTTTTCAAGTGCAGGATCAAGGCATCGGCATCGATGAAGAAGATCAAGAACGGATTTTTGAGCGGTTTTATCGGGTGGACAAAGCCCGTGCTCGCAATTCTGGCGGCACTGGACTTGGGCTGGCTATCGTCAAAGACTATACCAAATTATTAGGCGGCAGCATCAAGGTTGACAGTTTCCCTAAAATTGGTTCTACCTTTACGGTGACTTTGCCGCTTCATGAAAAAAGATGATTATTGATAAAAAACAGCCGATAACAGGTGAATAAAGGTTATCGGCTGTTTTTGTAATCATTTTTAGTTGGTATTCCCCACTAGATGAAGTGCCATCCGATAGTATCTTCTTGATTGTTTAAACAAAAAAAGAAGGAGATTCCTCCTTCTTCGTCCATTCATTTCACTATTCAACATTCGTTACTTCGCCGTCTACACTGCGTTCTACTTTCATATCAGTGATTGGCAAGTATCCTAATTCGATAACGATTCCTTGTTGGACATCGTCTGTCATGATGTAATCAAGAAAGGCTTTGACGTTAGCATCTGGTTCACCATTCGTGTACATATGCTCGTAAGACCAGATTGGCCATTTGTTATCTGCAATATTTTCAGGGGTCGCTTCTACCCCATCAAGAGATAGCGCTTGGATTGAATCATCTAAATAAGATAAAGCAAGGTAGCTGATTGCTCCTGGTGTTTCAGCAACGATTTTACGGACTGTTCCAGAAGAATCTTGCTCTTGTGTTTGGATCGTCTCTGCACCATCTAAGCCCCATTTTTCAAAGGTCGCTCTCGTACCGCTGCCTGACGCACGGTTGATTACAGAGATTTCTTGATCTGCTCCACCGAGTTCAGACCAATTCTTCACTTTGCCTGTAAAGATATCGATTAAATCTTGTTGGCTAAGATCCGTAACGCCTGCGTCTTTATTCACTACTGGTGCCATACCAACTACGGCTACTTTATGGTCAACTAATTTGCTGGCGTCCACACCATCTTTTTCATCCGCAAAAACATCGGAATTGCCGATCGTCACAGCGCCTGTTTCTACTTGACTTAAGCCAGTTCCGCTACCGCCACCTTGAACAGTAATTGTATAATTGGGATTGTCCGCTGAGAAGCTTTCACCTGCTGCTTCAACCAAGGGT
The DNA here is from genome assembly GCF_050544075.1 of Enterococcus sp. AZ188. Taxonomy (NCBI): domain Bacteria; kingdom Bacillati; phylum Bacillota; class Bacilli; order Lactobacillales; family Enterococcaceae; genus Enterococcus; species Enterococcus sp. AZ188. Next base: position 993,143 of record NZ_CP172943.1, on the reverse strand, counting down.
TGCAAAGCAGTTGAGCCTACCGCTAAAATTTCTACATTTTCATTTGATGCGGCACCTGATGAAGATCCGCCTGATGCTTGACTGCTATCAGTGCTTGTACCACCGCTCCCACAGCCAGCTAATAATAATCCAGTTGCAAAAAATAAAAGTCCCAATTTTTTCATTTAGTAAATCTCCTTTCGTTATATGCTTAGTTTAGCAAGGCGGTGTAAACCCTTGATGGATTTCATGTAAAGAATCGATAAAGCGATGTAAATCTTTTGTAAAGTTTGTCGATTGCCCAAAAAGCCCCCGCTGAATCCATCAGAGGGGGCTTGCTTTATCTAAAAACGAAAGAAATGTCTGTAGAATCAATTGCTTTGCATATAGCGTGTCAAGCGATCCATCGCTTCCACCAAGTTTTCCATACTTGCCGCATAGCTTAAACGAACATAGCCTTCTGCTTCGGGACCAAAGGCGATACCCGGGATGATTGCTAATTGATTCTTTTCCGCTAAGTCGACACAAAAAGCCATGGAATCTTGGTTGAAACCTGCTGGTATTTTGGCAAAAATGTAGAATGCACCAGAGGGCTTCGCCATGTCAAAACCAAGGGCAGTCATCTTTTCAAACAAGTAATCTCGACGTTCACGGTAATCGGCTTTCATGACTTCTGCATCATTGATGCCTTCGATCAATGCCCGCACAGCTGCTTTTTGAGAAATCGTTGATGCCGCAGTCACTAAGTATTGGTGGACCTTAATGATCTGAGCAGTCAACGCTTTTGGTGCAAAAATGAAGCCGACGCGCCACCCAGTCATCGCGTGAGATTTCGACAAGCCATTGATCACGATCGTTTGATCCCGCAAGTATTCGGCAATGGACACATGGGTTTCATCATAAGTCAACTCACTATAAATTTCATCGCTAATAACAAAAACGGGGTATTTTTCTAAAACCTCCGCCAATGCTTTGACTTGTTCTCGGGTATAAACGACCCCTGTTGGATTGCTAGGATAATTCAAAATGACTGCCTTGACTTGCTCCCCATGCTCTTTTAAGGCTGCTTCCAAAACTTCTGGCGCTAAAACAAAGTCATTGTCCGTCGTATCAAGATAGATCGGTTGGGCATGGGCTAAATGGATGACTGGTTTATAGCCTGGATAAATTGGTGCCGGTAGGAGAACTTTATCGCCAGGTTCCAACGTGGCTAATAAAGAAGCTGAGATTGCTTCCGTTGCACCGATCGTCACTAATACTTCTGATTGAAAGTCGTAATCAAGCTGATATTTATTTTTCAAAAAGAGGCTGGCTGCTTGCCGAACATCTGCTAAGCCGGCCATTCCAGAATAGTGGCTAAAATTTTGTTCGATTGCTTGGACACCCGATTTTTTCACGTGCTCTGGTGTGTTAAAATCCGGCTCGCCTAACGTTAACTTTAAAATATCAGGAATTGAAGAAACCCGTTCATCAAATTTACGAATCAATGAAACAGCTATATTGTACACTTCGTGATTGAAGCGTTGGCTTACGTCTGCCATAGTATCACTCCTTTGAATTAAGCAAATTCATTCGCTATTGTTGTTAATCCTAACACAAAAAGGCGACAATTTTAAGCAACGGATGAAATTAATCTAATAACCACAATTCCGTTTGCTTATTTACAAACAAAAACATTTTATGTTAGTATATAATCAAACAAAAAAGGAGAACCCAAAATGAAACCTTATCAAGAGTTTACCATTTCTGATTATCAGCAAGGATATGTCGAAACAACAACGGATTATTGTTGCGTATTTTGTCAGGAGACCTTCGACAAAGAAGAAATCTATCCCGTTGATGGCGCCTTTTTTACGGCAAAAAAACGAATGATACAACATATCACTGAGCATCACGGAACCGTTTTATCCGCATTATTGGCTTTACCCAAAGAACAAACAGGCTTATCAGAAAGCCAGCAGGAGATTTTACAACTGTTTGCCCAAGATGTTAGCGATACTGTGATTGCCCAGCGCTTAGGTATCTCTTCTTCGACTGTCAGGAATCATCGCTTTAAGCTAAAAGAAAAGCAGCGACAAGCGACTGTTTTTATAAGTATCATGTCCTTGTTGCAAGAAACCCCGTTGCTGCCGCCTCACAAAGGGGCGACGATGCTTGATGATCGCTATGCCATTACGGCTAGTGAAAGAGAAAAGATCATTGCTACTTATTTTGATGAAGCGGGGTTTATCAAACAGTTTCCGAGCAAAGAAAAGCGCAAGATCGTTGTCTTAAGTGTGCTGGCACAAAAATTTGATCCGAAGAAAAATTATTCAGAAGCTGCCGTAAACGATGTATTAAAACAAGCGATCACCGATTATGTCACTGTCCGACGATATTTGATCGAGTATGGATTTATGCAACGGACGAAAGACGGAAAAACTTACTGGCTGACTTAAAACCCAGTCTGTAGTTGGATGGAATTTTTGTTGGTTGGATGGACAGTATCTTTCACAGTTTTGAAAAGTTAACAAGCTCCAGTTTTTTACAAAAAAAGACAAAGTACGAAAACACCCGTACTTTGTCTACTGTCTGAAACGCTGGGACAAGTTCCAGCGTTTATTTTTCTTTTAGAAAGATTTTTTTGATGATTAATTTATCAAATAATTGCGTTTGATTGTCTTGTTCCCCAATGACTTCAGCAGTCACTGATTTGCCGTCTTGTTTTTTGCGCAACTGATAAACAATCTTACCTGTTTCTTTCAATTCGTTCACCATGTCGACGACACCGCCAAAACCTGTTTTACGAGTGATGAAGCCTAACGCCACCATCCGCTCATCTAAATTTTTTGCCGAGATGCTGGCACCGGTGATCAGTGCTTGCCGCATGATTTGTAAGAATTCTTCTAGCCCTGCCACTGGCGGCTGTTCAGGCTCTTCTTCCATCAGCGGTCGCTGACGCAAATAATCTAATTCCTGCAATAACGTTTCGTACTGCTCTTGTGTCAACATGACCCCCGCCACTTTTTCACGATTGAATACATATACTGCTGTTCCTGCTTCTCGCGCTTGATTAAATACATCCATCGGAGATTTTTTTACTTCAGTAATTGAAGTAGTGGGAACATCCAACTTCTTCAGTTCCATAATCAACGTCCTCCTTGTCTCAACGAACACATTATAGCATAAATCCAGAAGCAGATTATAGAGGTATTTCACTGCTCCTAGGAAAAGAAACAAAAAAGCGGCTAATCGCCGCTTTTTTCGATTGATAAGGTCATTGCATTGATGGCAACGATGATCGTACTCATAGACATCAAGACAGCTCCGACTGCTGGGTTCAAAATGATCCCGATTGGTGCGAGCACGCCAGCTGCCAAAGGAATAGCAAAAATATTGTATCCTGCGCCCCACCAGAGATTTTGAATCATCTTGCGCCTTGTTTTTTTCGCCAAAGTCAAGAAGTGCAAGATGTCTTGAGGTTCGCTATTCGTCAAAACGACATCGGCTGAATCGATCGCTACATCGGTTCCAGCTCCGATCGCAATCCCGATCGTCGCTCTTGCAAGACTTGGGGCGTCATTGATCCCATCGCCTACCATTACGACGCGCTTGCCCTCTTTGACATAGTCACTGACTAGACGTTCTTTATCGTCTGGTAACATTGCCGCATGGAAGGCTTCGATTCCTAGGTAATCGGCTACGGTTTGCGCCGCTTCTTGGTTGTCCCCAGTAGCCATAACTGGCGTGATGCCTAAGTCTTTCACTTTTTGAATAAATTGACTCGCTTCTGGTTTCACCTTATCCCCTAATGCGACGATTCCTTCCACTTTGCCGTCATGAACCAAATAACTAATGGTATTGCCCTGCTCTTGATAATTTTTCAAGGATTTCCCTTGATACTGGATGGTAAATTGCTCCAATCCTTTTTGATTGACGATCAACCACTTCTGTCCATCGATTACGCCTTCCAGACCAATACCCGTCCTTGTTTGAACATCAGTCGCCTTTTTGGCTGTGATGTTTTCCTTTTCTGCTTGGGCCAAAATGCCTTCTGCGATCGGATGATTGGCGGTTTTCTCAAGACCTGCTAGGTAAGCTAGTACTTCTGATGCAGAAAGGCTGCCTGTCGCCTCGATGCCAGTTACGGTAAACGTTCCTTCTGTTAACGTACCGGTCTTATCGAGGATCAGATAATCAACATGATGCGCATTCTCCAGTGCGTTGCGATTTTTTAAGAGCAAGCCGTTTTTGGCAGCGATCGATGTTGAACGAGCCACGACGAGGGGAATCGCTAGGCCTAACGCATGGGGACAGGCAATGACGAATACCGTGACCATTCGATCAAGAGCAGTCGGTAGGTCAGCAACAAACAGCCATACAGCAAAGGCCAAAACACCAGCAACTAAGGCGATATAGAACAACCATTTCGCCACTTTGTCCGAAAGTGCTTCTAAGCGGGATTTATCAGCTTGGGCTTTTCGTACCATTTCCATGACTTTTGCCAAATAGCTGTCTTCGCCAGTCCCTGTGACTTCCATCGTAATAGTACCATTGCCGTTGACAGATCCTCCAATGACAGTACTGCCGATGGTTTTAGGTACCCGTCTGGATTCACCGGTAACTGCCGACTCATCGATCGTTGTTTCCCCTTCAAGAATCGTTCCGTCTGTAGGAATCTTATCTCCTGAGCGAACGATCAGCTGTGTTTTGTTGGTCACTTCTTCTAATGGAATCTGTTCTTCTGATCCATCTGCATTTTTCCGAATCACTTCTTTTGGCAACAGTTCTGCTAATTTCTGTAATGCATTGCCGGCATTAGAAACGGCATTCATCTCGATCCAATGCCCCAACAACATGATCACGATCAGAGTCGCTAGTTCCCAGAAGAAATCCATTACATGAGGAACAGCAAGAAAATGATTAGCGATAAACGCGTAAAGACTATAAAAATAAGAAACCGTAATCCCCATAGCAATCAAAGTCATCATGGCTGGGCTTTTTTGTTTCAATTCCATTTTTGCACCACTTAAAAACGGTTGCCCCCCATAGAAAAACAGGATCGTTCCTAAAATCAATACAACCCAATCTGAGCCGGGAAACGTGAACTGAAAGGGCAATTCGATACCCATCATTGGTGATAAAATGACGATTGGAATCGCCAAAACCAAGGATAGCCAAAACTTTTGCTTAAAATTTCCCATATGCATACTATGATCCATACCAGACATCTCATGATCCATATGACTGTGATCCATGCCAGACATCTCATGATCCATGTGGCTATGATCCATGCCAGACATCTCATGATCCATGTGGCTATGGTCCATACTGGAAACCTCATGATCCATGTGAGCATGGTTACTATCGGCGCTTTCATGCTCCTGCAGTTTTGATGTCGCCCCTTGATGATCCACCCCATTCATCTCATGGCTTCGGGGCTCAGGGACTTCCTCCGCCTGTGGGTGTGTGAGTCCTTCTTGCCCTTTATTATCCTGCTCATTCCTAGGTTCATGCCTATGATGGCTTGACGTCTGACGATTGTCTGCAGGTGACGTTTTTTTCTGATTCATCCTAGTAATCCCCTTCCTATTTCACTGAATATCCGTACAGTCTTGCGCCTTCATACAAAAGCTTCAAGCGGCTGGACTTTCTAGATTTTTCTCCTTATCACTTTAGCGTTTGCATCGCTTATTCAAAAACACCTTGATAACCAGCTTCAGTTATTGCACTGATTAAGGCTGTTTCTGTCACTTGCGACTCGTCAAATTTGACCGTCCCACGAGCTTTTTTCAAGTCGACTTTAGCTTTTTTCACACCCGGTACTTCATTTAAGGCTTTTTCAACTTTTGCGGCACAATGGGCGCAATTCATTCCGCTGATTTGCATATTTTTTTTCATTACTATTCCTCATTTCTTTTAACAGTTTGTTGGCTACTTATTTTGTTGCATGGGTTTTGCATTGGCACTGACCAGGAATACAATTACACGAAATCGCTGCTACTGGCACTTTTTGGTCGACTGCTGCTTGGAGCATCGCCAAATCTTCTGCCGTCAATGCTGCTTCTTGGATCATTTCTGCTAATGTTTGTCCGACTTTTTTGGCACAAATATGAGAAAAAAGATTCTCAGCTGCACTGCGAACAGTGGCTTCTTCTGAAACAAGTGGCGAGTAAACAAACTTTTTCCCTTGGCTTTCTGTTTTCAATACGCCTTTTTTAACAAGTCGTCCTAAAAGCGTTTTGACTGTCGCTGCTTTCCAATTTTTATTTTCGCTTAACAAAGCGGTGATCTCTTTCGCATCGGATTGTCCCAATGTCCAAATCACACGCATGACTTCCCATTCAGAATCGCTGATTTTGATTGGTTCGACCACTGATTGCATTTGTCCACTTCCTTTCATAACTGATTCACATTTTTAAGTTTACATCTGTAATCGTATTTTGTCAAAAAAAAGCATCGCCAAACTTTCTGCATTTTGGCAATGCTTTTTTCTATTTCGTTAAAAATGGTTTGGTTCCAACGTTTAAAAGTGGACCTGATACGTCGTCACAGAGTGGAAGGGTTCTTCTGGGCGCAGCACGATCTCACCAAAGTGGGTGAATTTCTCAGAGCCAGGAACACCTTGTGTTTCGATCGCCATCCCGCCATGTTTGGCAAAAGGACCGGTCTTCATTGGGGCCCCAGCTTCTCCCTCACCTGTTGTGTAAATAACAACAGCAGGACGGTCAGTAGTTACAGTCAGCTGCACTTTTTGATCGGGACTGGTTACTTTCAGATCCCACTCTTGCTCATGATCCAATAAGAATGGATCATCCAACATGGTCGTTCCCATTGGGCGTTCTTGTCTAAAATCAAACTTTGTGCCTGCGACAGGCGTTTTTTCACCGGTGGTCGTCACGTCATCGTTCGTTTCAGCCACATGTTCGGCATTGATTTGAACCAAGTGGTCATCGATCGGCTGTTGGGTATCACCTGTCAAATTGAAATAACCGTGGTTCGTTGGGTTAAATAAAGTCGCTTTGTCTGTGTTAGCGTCATATGCAAGCAATAGTTCATTGTCATTAGTCAACGTATAGGTGACTTGATAACGAACATTTCCTGGAAAGCCGCCGTCGCCATCTTGTCGTGAGGTAGTAAAAATCACGCCGGCTCTGTCTGCTTCCTCAAAAGTTTCAGCGATCCAGATATCCGTGTCAAGCCCCTTTGAACCACCATGAAGCGTATTGCCGCCATCATTGTCCTCCGTTTGGTATTCTTGCCCCTCAACCTCAAAGCGGGTACCTGCGATCCTTCCCGCTACTGGACCGATCGTTGCACCATAATAGCGTGCTTGGCGATGTCCTTCGATCGTATCATAACCGACCACAATGTCGCGGCCTTCTTCTACTGGAACGACCCAATCCAATAAGCGTGCGCCTTCGGGACTCAGCCTTACGATGGTACCGCTATCATTGGAAAGCTCATAAATCGTTCCCATTTTTTCTGAGGTCGTTTGTTTCACATTTGGCATTCGTTCATATCCTTCTTTCTTTGTTTAGTCTGCTACTCTTTTTAAGTATAGCCGTTAAGGGCTAGATCCGTCAATTCAAGACGGACGGATTCAGTAGGCATTCATTTTATGCCGGGCCGTTTTCACACAAATAAAAAGCGGCAAGAATGCCCAACTGGTTGATTGAATCATGGTCAGCTGATCGTGAGAGAAAGTACTAGGAGAAGCGCTGGCTGCTCCTGTCTTTTCTTCAATAATCAATCACATTCGCTTCGCCTGTTGGGCTCCTATGCCGCAATTGTATCGTTTATTTTTTGTGTTTTGCTTGGTAATGTTTTCTCTTTCGTCGCTTTTCTTTGATTTGAGAAGCACTGGAAGCCAAATCCAAATCCTCGCTTTCCTCTTCTTGCTTGTCTTGTCTTTTTTCCGCACGTGCCATGAGGACTTTTTGCCTGAATCGACGGTTTCCAAGGAATTTCAGTGCGCACATCAATGGTTGACGATTTTCTCCAACCAAACCAATCAATTCGATAAACAATTCAATGCCGAAGCCTGTACTGATGATCAGTAAAATGATTGCTGTGTTGCTGGCATAATTCATCAATAATGCAATAAATGAAAATACCATTGCCAAGGCATAGATCGTCAAAACTGTTCCTCGATGGGTAAACCCTAAGGAAAGTAAGCGGTGATGCAAGTGCATTTTATCCGCTGATGAGATCTTTTGCTTATTGAATTTTCTACGAATCATGGCATAGACGGTATCAGTGATCGGTACCCCTAAAATCAACATCGGGGTGATCACTGTAATGAAGGTCGCATTTTTTAACCCTTGCAACGATAAGACGGAGATCATAAAACCTAGAAAAAGTGCCCCAGTATCCCCTAAAAAAATCGTAGCTGGATAAAAATTGTAAGGAAAAAAACCAACGATTGCGGCAATTAATGTAAAGATCACCATTGGTACTTCAACTGAATTTGGTAAAAAGAAATAACTGATGATCCCAATGGTCGTCAGACTGATAATGGAGACCCCACTCGCTAGACCGTCCAAACCATCAATCAAGTTGACCGCATTTGTGATCGCCAAAATCCACAAGATCGTCATAGGCAATCCAAGCCAGCCCAAATCAAAAACCCCCAGATAAGGGATCGAAACCGTACTGATTTTGATGCCGGCAACAAAATAGATCTCCAAAGCCGCTAACGTCAAGCCTAGCGTTTTTTGCATAGGAGTCAACTCGAAGATATCATCCAATAATCCAGTAACTACGACGATAGCTGCCCCTAAAAGCATCGGCCAGACGTAGTCAAAGGGAATCATTGCGCGAAATTCCCAAAGCAATGCAAAAGAGAAGGAGAGGAAGATGCTTAATCCCCCTGCGGTCGGCATTGTTTTGGTATTGATTCGGCGATCTCCTGGTCGATCGACTGCGCCGATCTTAAAAGAGATCAATTTAATGATCGGTGTTAGGATTAAAGACACGATCATTGTTATAAATAAGCGCATTACAAATTTGAATGCAAAATCCATCGTTTATTCTCGCTTTCCGTTATTTCTCTTTATTGGTAAATGTATCTTCGATTTTCGAAGAAATCCGCTGAACAGGATCTGTTCGTTCTTTGATCTCTTGTCCTGATACATACTCTTCTACCACTGCGTTGATGATTCCACCCAAGATAATAATCGTCGCAGCAAGATTCAACCAGATCATTAAAACAATAAAACTTCCAATAATTTGATAGCCAATGATTTTCGCAGCAAAGTAACGGGCGTATAAGCCAAACACTTGTGACAGCAACATCCAGCCAATCGTTGCAAAGATCGCCCCCGGCAAAGTCGAACGCAACTTGACCTTTGCATTAGGCACTAACCAATAGATCAGCATCATGATAAACAGCAAAGCAACGATCGTGACTGGCCATTTGACTGTTTGGAACGTATCGATCAGATTGTCTTGAAACTTAAAAATCGGCTGCAAAAAATCAAGAATGATTTTTCCAAGCCCAAATACCATCGTAACCCCAACGATCGCAATCATAAAGAGCAGGATGATCACAAATGATACTGCGCGCACCACGATAAAATTGGAACGCTGGTCCACACCGAAGGCTTTGTTCATCGCAATTTGCAAGGCATTGATACTTTGACTCGCGGACCACAACGCCGCTAAAGCGGAGATCGACAACAATCCACCAGAGCTTGTGGTGAGGAGATTTTCGATCGCTGGGCCGATAAAATCATAGATTTGATTCGGGATCAATTCCTGTACATAAGATAAAACCGTGTTCGGATCAATTGATAAATAAGGCAAAAGATTCCCCAGCGCAATCATTAACGGGAAAAGTGAAAGCAATAAATAGTAGGCCACGACGACCGAAGTGGTCCCCATTTCTGAATCAGTTATTCTATTTTGCGTCGTTTCGATGAAACGCATCAGCTTTTGATTGCTTTTTACTTTATCAACGATTTTCATGTTTCTTCCTCCGCCAGCGAATCATCTGCCTTTTTTTTCTTTGTCATACATAACAATCAGAAGTCTCCTACCACCAAAATTTAGTAGGTTCCTTCTTCTCCTTGAGAAGTTAAAATTCTCGGACCATCTTTGGTGATCGCCAAACTATGTTCATATTGGCAGCTTAAGCCGCCATCTAATGTATAGGCGGTCCAGCCATTAGAATCCATTTTCATTTTCCACGTCCCTGTATTGATCATAGGTTCGATGGTAATAACCATTCCTTCTTTTAAACGTAACCCTTTGCCGGCTTCTCCGTAGTGAGGGATCATCGGACTTTCATGGATCGTTGGGCCAATGCCGTGTCCTACGAAATCACGCACAACCCCGTACCCTTCTTTTTCCGCATAGGTTTGAATGGCATGACCGATGTCACCGATTCGGTTGCCCACTTGCGCTTGTTCGATTCCTAGATACAACGCTTTTTTGGTTACTTCCATTAATCGATCAATCTCAGGCGTCGAGTTCCCTACGACATAACTCCAGCAAGAATCAGAAATGGCACCTTTTAAATCAATACACATATCGACTTTGATCAGATCGCCGTCTTTCAATGGTTTTTTTCGAGGAAATCCGTGACAAATCTCATCATTGATACTGCAGCAAGTGGCATATTTGTAATCTTCAAAACCAATTTGGGCAGCGATGCCGCCGTGGCTTTCAATATAATCTCTGACAAACACTTCGATATCCCAACTCGTGATACCTGGTTTGATGAAACTGCGTAATTGTTTGTGGACATCTGCTAACAGCGCGCCGGATTCGGCCATGCGGTCAATTTCTCTGGCAGATTTTAATGTAATCATGTTCTCGTCTCCCTTAATTAAATTCCTCTTATTTTACCATAGAAATCCCTTATTTTACAAAATTCACAGACATTGTAAAGAGTTTTTCAAGTTTTGTTTTCAAACTTTCGTGCATTTGCTATAATCTGTAAGAGAGTTTTCCTTGAGAATAGGAATGAGATTGGAGGAAAAAGCCCATGGCTTTAGCAAAAATCGTCTATGCAAGCATGACGGGGAATACGGAAGAAATTGCGGATATCGTTTCTGAAGCCCTTGAAAATCTTGACATGGAAGTAGAAATGAATGAGTGTACCCAAGTGGATGCAGATGACTTTGAAGATGCCGATATCTGTATCGTCGCAACGTATACATATGGAGACGGGGAGCTACCGGATGAGATCGTCGATTTTTATGAAGATTTGCAAGAACTTGATTTAAGCGGCAAAATCTTTGGAGTCTGCGGCTCCGGTGATACTTTTTATGATGACTTTTGTAAATCGGTTGACGACTTTGAAGCCGCCTTTAGCAAAACTGGTGCGACAAAAGGAGCTGACAGCGTCAAAGTTGACTTGGCTGCAGAAGAAGACGATATTCAAAACTTAGAAGCCTTTGCCAAAAAACTAGCAGAAGCATTCGCTGAATAAAACAAGAAAACCTCTGACAAAATCACTTGATTCTGCCGGAGGTTTATTGTTTGCTTAATGATAACTGATATCGATGGGTGTTTCTCTTGCTAAAATATTATCGGTGGTTTCCGTCATCAGCTTAGCAATCTGATCTTCTGTCGGATGAATGATTCCCGAAGACATCAATGCCGCTAAGCCAGTAGCGACGATCCAGACACCGGTGTGCAAAGATTGTAATTTTACATCAGATAGATCTTGATATTTTGGTTCTTTTTTCACTGATTTCACAAAAAGGTCAAATGAAAACTGTTGCATGGAATCCCCACCACCATGCTCTTCTAAGTATAGCGCTCGGTATAATCGTTTTTCTTTATTTGCAAAGCCAATATAATTTAGCGTTAAGTCAACGATGACATCTCCCCGTCTTTCAACTGGAAAAACTTCTGTCGCTAAGTAGTCGTAAATCTGATTGATCAATGCATTTTTTAAGTCATCCATATTTTTAAATTCTAAGTAGATCGGTTGCGTTGAACATTTCATCTTCGCTGCGATATTGCGTGCGGTAAAACGTGTAAATCCTTCGGTTGCGACAACTTCATAGGCAGCTTTTAAAATCTGGTCTCTAGTAATAGTTTTCTTTCTTGCCATAATTTTTTAATCTCCTTAATTCTGCTATACATCGCTTTCAGAAATACCTTTTACTTATTGTATCATGTTTTTTTAAGTTTGCAAAAAAACTTTTAAAATTATTGCCCTTAGTGTTTCCAGTTTTTCAATTTGAAGACCACTGTTTTTTTGCTCACTTTTTCGTTTGTTTTCAAAAATACTTAGTGCTATCATGAAGACAGTTATAAATTTAGAATAAATGGAGGAATTTTAATGGTTTTACCAAACTTTAATCAGAACCTTGAAAAATATGCCCAACTGATCACTGAAGTTGGCGTAAATGTCCAAAAAGGGCACACGATCGTCATCCAAATCGCCGTGGACCAAGCACCTTTAGCTCGTCTATTAACGAAAAAAGCGTATGAATTAGGTGCAGACGAAGTAATCGTCCAATGGACCGACGATGAGATCCAAAAAGAATTTCTTACTCATGCGGCCGAAGATCGTTTGTCTACGATTCCTCAGCACAAAATTGATCAAACGGAAGACTGGGTTGAAAAAGGTGCCAGCCGTATCAGTGTCGTTTCCGCGAATCCAGATGCGTTAGCGGGCGTCGACTCAGACCGAGTGGCAACCTTCCAAGCAGCTTCTGGTAAAGCGATGATGAAATTGCGTCAAGCAACACAAGCCAACAAAGTCAGCTGGACTGTGGTTGCGGCGGCTGGTCAAGATTGGGCCCAAAAAGTATTCCCTGATGCTTCCCCTGAAGAAGCACAAGACAAGCTTTGGGATCAAATTTTCAAAACGACGCGTATCTATGAAGAAGATCCTGTCGCAGCTTGGAAAAAACACGATGAAACCTTGCAAGTTAAAGCCGAAGAATTAAACAAAGAACAATTCAGTGCTCTGCACTATACGGCACCTGGTACCGATTTGATCATCGGTTTGCCTAAAAACCACTTGTGGGAAGGTGCTGGCAGTTACAATACCCGCAATGAAAAATTCATGGCGAACATGCCAACAGAAGAAGTCTTTACTGCCCCAGATAATCGTCGCATCGATGGCTATATTTCAAGTACGAAACCATTGAGCTACGCAGGCACCATCATCTCTGGGATGAAGTTCACCTTCAAAGACGGCAAAGTCGTGGACTTTTCTGCGGAACAGGGCGAAGAAGTGTTAGGCAAACTGCTAGCAATCGATGAAGGAGCAAAATCTTTAGGTGAAGTCGCATTAGTTCCTGATCCTTCCCCTATCTCACAATCCGGCATCATCTTCTTCAATACGTTGTTCGATGAAAATGCCTCAAACCACTTGGCTTTAGGATCCGCTTATGCCTTCAGCTTGCAAGGCGGCACTGAGATGAGTGAAGAAGAACTGGCAGCTGCTGGTTTGAACCGCAGCCAAACCCACGTAGATTTCATGGTTGGCTCTGACCAAATGTCCATCGATGGCATCAGAGAAGATGGCACCACGATTCCTGTCTTTCGCAATGGTGACTGGGCTTAATAAAAAAAGGCTGAGGTGGAGTTGCTCCCCTCGGCCTTCTTTTACATAGAATATTGGAAACCGGCGGGTTTTTTCGTAGTAATCAGCCGGCTTTTTTGATAAAATCTACTTTGATAGTCTTTGATAAGAGAGGATGGATCCGATGACACCAAATCGTGAAGATTATTTAAAGCTCATCTTGGAGCTTGGTGGTGACCAAAAGAAAATCAATAACAAACAAATCGTGTCAGGTCTGGACGTCTCAGCAGCTTCAGTAAGTGAAATGATTTCAAAATTATTAAAAGAAGGCTTAGTGGAACATTCACCTTATCAAGGGGTACAGTTGACTGAAACTGGTTTAGCTTCTGCAAGTGCTCTGATCCGCAAGCATCGTTTATGGGAAGTCTTTCTTGTGGAGCACCTGCATTACTCATGGAATGAAGTTCATGATGACGCAGAAGTTTTAGAACACGTCACCTCGGAAACACTGGCGAGCCGCTTAGAAGCCTACCTTGATCATCCTCGGTATTGCCCACATGGCGGCATGATCCCCGAACAAGGAGAACTCATTCACGAAGGCGAAAAAAACACCATGAGTTCCTACCCGGTAGGAACCAAGATTCGTATCGCCCGTGTCCTTGATGAACGAGAACTGCTGGATTACCTTGTTTCGATCCAATTGAATATTCATGAAGAATACGAGATCATCGATGCGGCAGCATACGAGGGTCCGATTACGATCAAAAATGACACAAAAGAAATTGCTGTCAGCTACAAAGCCGCCAGCACGATTTTTGTTGATAAACTGTAAGGAGTGAAGATGATGGAAAAAAAGGTCCTTTTTACGATTTTTGGCGGTACGGGCGACCTTGCCCAACGCAAACTATACCCTTCTTTGTTTCGGTTGTACAAAAAAGGCGATTTGAAAGAAGATTTTGCAGTCATCGGTACTGCTCGCCGTCCTTGGTCGGATGAACACTATCGTGAAGTAGTGATAGGTACGATCAAAGAATTGAGCGACTCACAAGAGCAAGCAGAGACATTCGCTTCTCATTTCTACTACCAATCACATGATGTAACAGATACGAGTCATTATGATTCATTAAAGGATTTGGCGGAAACCTTAGATCAGAAATACCATTTAGAAGGCAATCAGATTTTTTACTTAGCAATGTCCCCTAATTTCTTTGGGACGATCGTTTCTCACTTGAAATCCCAAGGAATGCTGGATACTGACGGCTACCATCGGGTGATCATCGAAAAACCATTTGGAAGCGACTACGACTCAGCAAAAGAATTGAATGAAGAGATCAATCAAGTCTTTACAGAGCAAGAAATCTACCGGATCGATCATTATTTAGGAAAAGAAATGATCCAAAACATTTCTGCGATTCGTTTTGCCAATAACATTTTTGAGTCGATGTGGAACAATCGGTACATTGACAATGTTCAGATCAATATCGCAGAAAACTTAGGTGTTGAAGAACGCGGTGGGTATTATGATAAGAGCGGTGCCTTGAAAGATATGGTCCAAAACCATATTCTGCAGATCCTTTCCTTATTAGCCATGGAACCGCCAGTGGCTTTTTCTGAAAAAGAATTACGGACGGAAAAAATCAAAGCCTTAAATGCGATCCGTATTTACTCCGAAGAAGAAGTGAAACAACACTTCGTTCGTGGTCAATACGCCAAAGGACAATTAGAAGATAAGGAATTTGCTGGCTACCGAGAAGAAGCCAATGTCGATGAAGAATCGGCAACTGAAACCTTCGTTGCTGGAAAATTCTTGATCGACAACTTCCGCTGGTCCGGCGTACCTTTCTATGTACGAACCGGGAAACGCTTGACGGAAAAAGGCACTCGCATCAACATTGTCTTTAAACAAGTCCCTGTCAATGTCTTTAAGCAAGACCTGAATGAACAAAAGCAAAACGAGAGTTTGGCACCGAATGTGCTGACAATCTACATTCAACCGACAGAAGGCTTCTCTCTTTCCTTGAATGGAAAAGAAATTGGCCAAGGGTTTGAGACATTGCCAGTGAAGCTCGATTATCGGAATAGTACTGAAATCGTCGAAAACACCCCTGAAGCCTACGAAAAATTGATTTTAGATGCTTTGAACGGGGATGGCACTAACTTTACCCATTGGGATGAAGTTGCCCAATCTTGGCGCATCGTTGATGTGATCCGTCACGCTTGGGACCAAGAAACGCCTGATTTTCCAAACTATGCCGCAGGAACGATGGGACCCCAAGCTGCCTATGATCTCTTAGCTGCCGATGGTTTTGAATGGATCTGGCGCCCCGATGAATGGTATCGTGAGCGAGATTTACTAAATGAAAAATAAGCAATTGGTCAATTGGATGAGGAAAAAACATCCAATTGGCCGTTTTTCTTTTTTACCAACTGTTTATAATAGAAAGAAATGAGAAACGAAAGGAGCAGCATAGATGAAACAAGTCTTATCGATCGCCGGTCTTGACAGTTTGGCAGGCGGCGGCATGACGGCGGATTTGAAAACATTTGAGGAATTCGGGGTGTTTGGTCATGCCTTATTGACCTGTGTTGTCGCCATTAACGATAATCTTTTGTTCCATGATCTTCCTGAGCCTGTGATCCGAGCACAATTGGATTCGCTGCGTTCGACCGTATCCCTAGATGCAATCAAAATCGGGCTGCTTCATCAAACGGCCATCATTGAATTGCTGCGGGATTTTTTACAAACATTTACCGGACCGATCGTGCTCGATCCAGTTCTTGCCTTTAAAGAAGGAGATACTGCCTTTAACCACTCCTATCAAGCAGGATTGATCTCATTGTTTCCTTACACAGCATTAGTAACACCTAATCTACTCGAAGCTCAGCACCTCTCTGGTCAAACCATTACGACGTTGGCGGAAATGAAAACCGCGGCGAAAAAAATCCATGCATTGGGTGCCCCAAATATCCTGATCAAAGGTGGCAGTCGACTAACTGGAGAAAGAGCCTACGACCTTTTATACCACTCTGGGCAATATACTGTTTTCGAAGCAGAAAAAAGTACCCGAACGACTACCAACGGTGCTGGGTGTACCCTTTCATCGGCGATTGCCGCTTTACTTGCCAAAGGCACTTCATTGGAAACAGCTGTTCAAACTGCAAAAGCATTTGTTTGGGCAGGGATCGAAGACGGTCTGCCTTTAGGAACCTCTGGCAACGTCAATCAGCTCGCCTATTTTAAAAAGGAGGAACACCTATGAAAGTAAGAAACCTAACCATGATCGCTATGCTGACGGCGCTTACCTGTGCACTTTCTTTGACCTTTATCATTCCTGTTCCACAAACGAAGGGCTTTGTGACCTTATGTGAAGCAGGGATCTATATCTCGGCCCTTTTGTTCGGACCTAGCGCCGGGGCCTTCGTCGGTGGAATGAGCGGCGGCATCATTGATTTTCTATCAGGTTACCCTGAATGGGCCTTCTTTTCCATCGTGATTCATGGTGTACAAGGCTGGATCGTAGGCAGAATGAGCCACCGGCCACTAGCAGCCGTCATTGTCGGCAGCTTGATCATGATCGCCGGCTACGCAGCAGCAACAGTTTTACTATTCGGTTTAGGCGCTGGGATCGCCTCGATTCCAAGTAATTTGATCCAAACGGTCTTTGGCAGCATCGTTGCTTTACCGCTGACCCATGCCTTGCGCCGCACGAAAAAGTTTTCTTTAAATGAAAGGTGATTCTTATGACAGATATCAATCAATTAAAAACGGATTTAACTACGATCGTTGAAGAAGTCATTACGACAGCGAACGTTGGTGAAAACGATCTTTTTGTCCTTGGCTGTTCAACAAGTGAAGTCGTGGGCGGCTTGATTGGCAAAAATTCCAGTCAAGAAGTAGGCATGATCATCGTCGAAACACTGCGAGCGATCTTGCGTCCTAAAAATATTCATTTAGCCGTTCAAGGCTGTGAACACCTCAATCGGGCTTTAGCCGTTGAGCGTGAAACGGCTCGACTATATCAATTAGAAGAAGTCGCAGTAGTGCCCCAGCTGCATGCAGGCGGGGCTTGCTCAGTTGCGGCTTTCCAGTTGTTCGATGAGCCTATCGAAGTGGAGCACATTGTGGCCAAAGCGGGTATCGATATCGGCGACACAGCGATCGGTATGCATGTCAAACATGTTCAAATCCCGATCCGTCCCTCTATCAAGACCCTTGGCGCTGCCCATGTCACAGCTCTGGGATCACGGCCCAAATATATCGGTGGTCCTCGTGCTCATTACGCATAATAAGCGAATCGTATAATAAGCGAAAAACCATCTTCAAAAGGAAAAAGCATGCTTCGGCGTGCTTTTTTTGTGTCAACGTTCCTGCTATTGCCTCTCCTTTCCTTCCTTAAAAGTGCTCTCCTTTCACTATTTTCTCCGCTCCATCTTATAGCAGCTTTTTCTACTTCAAATTCTGTTTCCTTTCTTGCGTAAAAAGAGCGGAAGCTGTCGCCTTCCTTTTGTCATAAATTCGTCACAATTTCATCACAAAAAGAAAAGAAAGATACCAGTAAGCCCGTAAATTTCTTTTTTCTTTCCTTGATAGACTGAATGTAGCAAGAATCGAAAAGTGGAAGGAAGAAAAATATGAAAAAAATCGCCATTATTTTTGGAGGCAATTCACCGGAGTACGCCGTTTCTTTAGCCTCAGCAACTAGCGCAATCGAAGCACTCCAATCATCTCCCGATGACTATGACCTCTCTTTGATCGGGATCGCCCCTGATGCTATGGATTGGTATTTGTATACAGGAGAACTGGAAAACATCCGACAAGACACGTGGCTGTTGGATACGAAACATAAACAGAAAATCCAGCCGCTTTTTGAAGGAAACGGCTTTTGGCTAAGTGAAGCGCAGCAAACGTTGGTACCTGATGTTTTATTTCCCATTATGCATGGCAAATACGGGGAAGATGGCAGTATCCAAGGATTGTTTGAATTGATGAAGCTGCCTTATGTAGGCTGCGGGGTGGCAGCCTCTGCCTTATGTATGAACAAATGGCTGCTGCATCAAGCTGCAGCAGCCATTGGCGTACAAAGTGCTCCTACGATTCTCTTGACAAATCAAGCCAACCAGCAAGATCAAATCGAAGCTTTTATCCAGACCCATGGCTTTCCGGTTTTTTTTAAGCCTAATGAAGCGGGCTCCTCAAAAGGGATCACTAAAGTCACCTGCGTTGAAGAAATCGCTTCTGCCTTAAAAGAAGCCTTTACTTATTGTTCAGCAGTGCTCCTACAAAAAAATATTGCCGGTGTTGAGATCGGTTGCGGTATTTTGGGCAACGACTCTTTGACTGTCGGTGCTTGTGACGCTATTTCATTAGTAGACGGCTTTTTCGATTTTGAAGAAAAGTACCAGCTGATCAGCGCCAAGATCACCGTTCCTGCACCATTGCCTGAAACGATTGAAACCAAGGTCAAAGAACAAGCTCAGCTGCTCTATCACAGTCTTGGTCTTAAAGGTCTTGCTCGCATCGACTTTTTTGTCACGGATCAAGGAGAACTATACTTGAATGAAATCAATACTATGCCGGGCTTTACGAGTCACTCCCGCTATCCTGCCATGATGGCAGCGATCGGCTTATCCTATCAAGAACTACTACAAAAACTGCTTGTCTTAGCAAAGGAGGAAGTCAAATGAATCCCTATCTACAGTTAGTTAGCAAAGAGTTTCCATTAGAAAAAAACCAAGAGCCGCCCCACCTCGTCCTTGCTGCTTTTAGTGAAGAAGAAGTTTACTTGCAGCCTGAAGCAGCCAAACAATGGAAACGGCTCGTCAAAGCCTTAAAGCTTGAAGACGAGATCTGCTTATTAGATGGCTACCGAACCGAAAAGCAGCAACGGTATTTATGGGAATATTCCTTGAAAGAAAATGGGCTAGCCTATACGAAACAATTTGTGGCATTGCCCGGTTGCAGTGAACATCAGTTAGGCTTAGCGATCGATGTTGGTTTAAAGGGCAGCCAGGATGATTTGATCTGCCCACGATTTCGTGACAGCGCAGCCGCTGATTTATTTACCCAGGAAATGATGAACTATGGGTTTATTTTACGCTATCCCGCAGACAAACAGGAGATTACAGGGATTGGCTATGAACCATGGCATTTTCGTTATGTCGGTCTGCCTCATAGTCAAATCATCGCCAGTCAACAGTGGACCTTGGAAGAATACTATCAATATCTTGAACAAACTGCGAGGCAGTTCGCATGAAGAAGAATCAAGGAATCGAGCAATTCCGGGTGATTTTGGCGATGATGGTGGTCGCGATCCACTGCCTGCCCCTTCATCGATTGTGGCCCGATGGTGATATCCTGATCACATTGACTCTTTTCAGAATCGCCGTCCCCTTCTTTTTTATGATCAGCGGGTATTATGTGTTCAGTGACTTAGCCACCCAAAACAGCTATCCTGCCAGACAACGTATTTGGTTATTTATCAAAAAACAGCTGCAAGTCTATCTCATTGCCACACTGCTCTTTTTGCCGCTTGCTTGGTACAGCGGCATACTAGGATTGAACATGCCACTAGACACTTTTATTCAAACTTTGCTAGTCAACGGCATTCTTTACCATCTTTGGTATTTTCCTGCGATCATTACCGGCGGTCTACTAGTGATGGGCCTCTTGACACGTCTTTCTTTCAAGCAGGTGTTTTTCATTGCTGTCGGTTTGTATGTGGTTGGTTTAGGTGGGGACAGTTGGTCTGGACTGGCTGCACAAACACCCATCACGCCACTCTATTCACTGATTTTCCAACTATTGGATGGAACTCGCAACGGCATTTTTTTTGCTCCCTTATTTTTGATCTTAGGGGTACTAGCCAGAAGATTTGCCAAAAAACCTGCTTCTCCCCATCGCTATAGTTATCTGATGATTAGTCTTATTTGCTTGCTTCTGGAAAGTTATCTCTTGCATCACTTTACTACACCTAAACATGACAGCATGTATGTCTTTTTGCCCTTCGTTCTCTTGTTTTTATTTCCGATCATTCAGCAATGGCAAGCACCCGTGATCTGGAAACAAGCGGGTCGTCTGTCCCTTTGGCTCTATTTGCTCCATCCTTATACCATTGCAGTAACCCATTTTCTTAGTCAGAAACTGCCCTTGCTTCAAAACAATCTAATCAATTACTTCGTGGTCTTAGGATTGACCATCGGGTTGATTTATGGTCTCTTTGCTTTGCAAAAGCTGTTCCCGTTTCCAAAAAAAACGCCGCTCCACTTGCAGCGGGCAGCCAAAGAATTTTCAGCCCCCGCCCTGTTGCACAACTTGCAGGAAATCAAGCGATTGATCCCCGCAAAAACAAAAGTGATGGCGGTGGTTAAAGCAGATGCCTATGGTTGCGATGCGCAATTGGTCGCTCGTACCTTGGAAAGAGTAGGCGTCGATTTTTTTGCTGTTGCCACCATAGAAGAAGCCATCGAATTACGGCGAGCTGGCATTAAAAGTCGCTTACTGATTTTAGGGTACACTTCTGCCCAACGTGCCAAAGAGCTGAACCGATATTCCTTAATTCAAACTATCGTCAGTGAAGCGCATGGACAAGCGTTAGCCCGAACAGGCCTTCAAATCGAATGCCATTTAGCGGTAGATACCGGCATGCATCGTCTAGGCGTTGCCCCTGACCTTGAAACAGTTAGAAGGCTTTATGCCTTGCCATCCCTCAAGATCACAGGCATTTTTTCCCATCTAGGCTCTTCAGATCAGCTAGATACGGCAAGTATCTTACGGACACAAGCCCAAATCATTTGTTTTGATGATCTATTGGCTGGCTTATCCGCTAGAAATATCGCCTATGGTCTGACGCATCTGCAAAGCAGTTACGGAATATTGAATTATCCAGAGAAACAGTATGATTATGTGCGCCCGGGTATTCTTTTAACTGGTTCCCTGAGTGTCCCGAATGAACCAACAAAACAGAAGATAAACGTACAGCCGATTCTGACCCTAAAAGCCTTACTAGTGGACAAAAAAACAGTCGCCGCTGGTGAAGCGATCGGCTATGGACTAGCCACTGTTTTTGATCGACCTACCACGATTGGGATCGTTAGTATCGGCTACTGTGACGGAGTCCCCCGTGCCCTATCAAATCAAGGATTCCAATTGTCTTATCAAGGGGTTTTACTCCCGCAGGTTGGGTTGATTTGTATGGATATGCTCTTGATCGATTTAACGGACTATCCAGAACTGGCGGTCGAAAGTTGGTTAGAAGCAATCAGCGATTGGACGAATACAGCTGATCAAGCACAAACCATTCCCAATGAATTGATCAGTCGACTAGGTTCCCGCGTCCCTTCAATGTCAAAGTAGAAAACGAATGCATTCGCTTACCGATTACGGTATGATGTGGGTAGAGTAAATGGTAGTTTAAATGAAAAAAGATCGTAGATAGTTGGAGTGAATCAAGGATGGCAGAAAAAATAATTGTTGTTGATGATGAAAAAGAAATCGCCGAGTTAGTCACGACGTTTCTAAGGAATGAAGGCTTTCAAGTGGAACCTTTTTATGATGGAACGAGTGCTTTGGCTTATCTCGAAAAAGAAACAGTCGATGTGGCAGTTTTAGATGTGATGCTGCCGGATATCGACGGCTTTCAGCTGTTACAGACCATTCGCAAAACCCACTTTTTTCCAGTACTGATGCTCACTGCCAAAGGAGAAGATCTGGATAAAATTACCGGTCTAAGTCTAGGTGCAGATGATTATGTGACTAAACCCTTCAATCCATTAGAAGTTGTTGCTCGGGTCAAAACGCAACTACGGCGATACCAACGATACAATCAGTCAGCTGTTCCGCAGAAGATTGAAGAATACGAAAAGAAAGGCTTACTGTTGAAAATCAACAGTCACCAATGTTATCTTTATGGCAAAGAGGTTTTCTTGACCCCCATCGAATTTAAAATCCTGCTTTACTTATTTGAACACCAAGGATCGGTCGTTGCCTCAGAAACTCTTTTTGAAGCAGTCTGGAAAGAAAAATATTTAGACAACAATAACACAGTGATGGCACATATTGCCCGTCTGCGGGAAAAGCTAAACGAACAACCCCGCAAACCGAAATTAATCAAAACTGTATGGGGGGTCGGCTATATCATTGAAAAATAGAAGTCCATTGATCCGGAAACTTTTGACTCAATACTTTATCACCACAGGTGTTTTAATGCTCCTTTTGATTCTGATCCCTTTAACTGTTCGCTTTGTAGCAGGATTGAGGGTTTGGTACGGCTATGAGCCCATTTATCAAATATTACGGCTTTTTGCTGATTATTGGCTCGTCTGTCTAGCTATCGGTGCCTTGCTGATTTGGGTGAGCACAACGATTTATTATATGAGTAAAGCCATCAGCTATTTGAATGAAACGATCCAAGCCACGAATCAATTGATTGCCGAACCCACGAAGCGAATCATTCTCTCCAGCAATCTGATCGATGTGCAAGAAGAAATGAACCAGTTACGGGAAAAAAATCTCCAAGATCAACGAGCAGCCAAAGAAGCAGAGCAGCGGAAAAATGATTTGATCGTCTATCTCGCACACGATTTACGCACGCCTTTGACCAGTGTGATCGGCTACTTGACGCTTTTAGAAGAGGAACCACAGCTTTCTACCGAACTACGGGCACGCTATACCAAGATCGCCTTGCAAAAAGCCCAGCGGCTAGAATTATTGATCAGCGAGTTTTTCGAAATCACCCGTTTTAATCTTACAACGATCGCCTTACAGACCGAAACCACGGATCTGAGCTTGATGCTGGAACAGTTGACGTTTGAATTTTTGCCGCTGTTAGAAGAAAAAAACCTTCATTGGCAACTGCAGCTGCAGAAAAAAGTCTATGCGACTGTCGATACAGAGAAGATGGAACGCGTCTTTGATAACTTGATCCGCAATGCCATCAATTATAGCTATCCTAACTCCCCTTTGCGTTTAGCCATCAGCGAATCTGATGATATCCTGATTCGTTTGACCAATCAAGGAAAAACGATCTCAGCTGAAAAGATCGGCTTGATTTTTGAGCCTTTCTACCGCATGGATGCTTCCCGAGCAACAGCGACGGGTGGGACCGGTCTGGGGCTGCCGATCGCCAAAGAAATCGTTGAAGCATTAGGTGGAAAAATCTGGGCGGAAAGCCGTGACGAAACCATCGTCTTTTCGATTCGTCTACCGAAGGTATCAATGGAAAAAAATGAACAGCGGTCAAAGCCCCATCCATCTGAACCAACTGCTTAACAGGCAAACAACCTGAGCATTTCGCTGTTCCCCTTCTAATTCAGAGGGAGGAAGAGCTGCTCAGGTTGTTTTTTATTGATTGCTTATTGATACACCAATGATCGTAACGCTTGATCGACTTTTTCTGCCGCTAAGCGTCCTTCGCGAATCCCCCAGATGACTAAACTCGGTCCTCTTTTAGCATCTCCTGCGACTAACACTCGTTCATTGTTCGTCGTGTAATCATCGTACACTTCTCGCACACCAAAGGCATCGAAGAGTTGGGTCTCTGCACCAACAAAGCCCATTGCCAACAAAACCAAATCCGCCTTGATCACTTGCTCTGTGCCAGGGATCGGCTGAAACTGTTGATCTACTGAGACCGTTTCGATGGCGATCAACTGGCCGCGTTCGGCGCCGATAAAGGCTGTTGTGGACACCCCATGATACGTCACTTGTGTTTGCAGGACTTCAGCCGCTTCTTCTTGCCCATATCCTGTGCGGGCTGTCATTGGGTATTCAGGCCAAGGATTGCTGTCGGTACGTGTCAATGGCAGTTGGGGCGTGATCTCCAATTGACGCACAGAAGCGGCTCCTTGCCGAATCGCTGAACCAATACAGTCATTTCCAGTGTCGCCGCCGCCAATCACGACGACGTGCTTGCCAGCAAGTTTTTTACTTGTTGCCTCTTTGCCATGCTTTAAGACATCTTTGGTTGCTTCCGTCAGATAATCGACTGCAAATTGCACCCCAGTCAATTCACGACCTGGAATCTTCAAGTCACGAGGAACACTAGCTCCTGTTGCCAAAATGACCCGATCATACTGAGCGGACAATTCTTCTGCTGACAAGTCACGACCGATCTCCGTATTAGCGACAAAGGTCACGCCTAGCTCTGCCATTAGATCAATACGTCGCTGCACGACATCTTTGTCTAATTTCATGTTTGGGATACCATACATTAGCAAACCGCCAAAGCGATCGCTGCGTTCATAGACCGTCACTTGATGTCCTAGTTGATTCAAGCGCCAAGCAGCGGATAAACCAGCCGGTCCACTACCAACAATGGCCACCTTGAAACCAGTCGCATCTTGAGGCAACCCGGAAGCTTTGACCCAATCGTTTTCAAAAGCAGTATCGATAATAAAACGTTCATTGTCATGGATCGTGACACCTGAGCCATTCAGTGCCTCGGTACAGCCTTTTTCACATGGAGCAGGACAGACACGCCCTGTCATTTCTGGTAGTGGATTGGTTTTGGCTAAACGCTCAAAGGCGGCTTGGAAACGCCCTTGATAAACCAGATCATTCCATTCAGGAATCAGGTTGTCATTGGGACAACCTGAAACCGCCCGTTGCCCGCCGTAAAAAGAACCAGTATGACAAAAAGGAATGCCACAATTCATACAGCGCGCCGCTTGCTCTTGACGCTCATTTTCAGGCAATGGCGTCTGTAATTCTTGCCAGTCTTGGATACGTTCTAAAACCGGTCGGGTAGGATTTTCTACTCTTGGGTACTTTAAAAAACCAAATGGATCTGCCATATTAGTCGCGCTCCTTTCCTGGAATAGTCAATTGTGGACCGACGACGGCTTCGAAAGCTTTCGTCACAAGTTCCTCCCCGATAAATCCTTGCTCAGCCAAAGTCTCCGTTGCTTGGATCATCTGATGGTACTCTGTCGGATAGACTTTGATGAAATGTTGCTGCTGATTTTCCCAATCTTCTAGGATCTCAGCCGCCTTCAATGAATCTGTATAGGCAAAATGCTGCTGGATCATCTCCTTCAGCTGATGGTCATCGCCACTTTCGCCAATCCGGTACAAATCAACCATTTCCCGATTGCATTTTTCTGCAAAAGTTTGATCAGGGTCATAGACGTATGCCACGCCACCGGACATTCCGGCACCGAAGTTGCGGCCGGTTTTTCCTAAAATCACCACGACGCCGCCAGTCATGTACTCACAGCCATGGTCCCCAACACCTTCTACAACGACTTTGGCTCCACTATTACGGACGCAAAAGCGTTCGCCAGCAATGCCGCGGAAATAGCCTTCACCACGATTCGCCCCAAAACAAGCAACGTTACCGACAATCGGTGAATGCTCTGCGTCATAAGCGGCATCATCAGGCGGCACAATGATCAAACGGGCACCACTCAGTCCTTTTGCTACATAATCGTTGGCCTCGCCAATCAGTTTCAACTGGATGCCCTGGGTGGCAAACGCCCCAAAACTTTGTCCAGCAATGCCGCGGTACGTAAACTGCAACAAACCTGGCGTTACTTCGTAATTGCCAAAGCGTTCTGCGATCCAGCCCCCTAAACGAGCGCCGACTGAACGTTGAACATTATTGATCGTATGATTCATAACGATTTCTTGATTATTGTCGATAGCTGCTTGGGCAAAAGCGTCTAACTCTGGCCACTGTCGTTTCTCAAGGAATGGGTCCGTCACTTTGCGTTCGATCGGGATCGTCGTTCCAATCATTCTGGAAAAGTCTAATGATTTTGCTTTGCCTTTGGCAACGAAGCGTGGTGTCAACAATTCCGCGTGTCCTACCATCTCATCAATCGTGCGAAACCCTAGCTCGGCCATCGTTTCCCGTAAATCTTCTGCTAAAAAGTACATCGTATTGATGATGTGCTCAGGTTTCCCTGCGAAAAATTTGCGCAACGCTGGGTTCTGTGTAGCAATGCCGACAGGACATGTATTGATACTGCAAACTCGCATCATGACACAACCAATCGCAACTAGCGCTAAAGAGGCAAAGCTATATTCTTCTGCTCCTAAAAGAGCAGCAATGGCGATGTCACGCCCCGTCATCAATTTTCCATCTGTCTCTAAGGTCATTCGCTGCCGCAAATGATTCATAGCTAACGTTTGATGGGCTTCTGCAAGCCCCATCTCCCAAGGCAAGCCAGCATCCCGAATCGAATTTCTCGGAGAAGCACCGGTCCCACCGTCATAGCCTGAGATCACGACTACGTCTGCACCGGCTTTGACGACACCGGTAGCGATCGTACCCACACCTGTACTAGAAACCAATTTGACATTGATGCGGGCATACGGGTTGATTGCTTTTAAGTCATAGATCAGCTGGGCTAGATCTTCAATCGAATAAATGTCGTGATGTGGTGGCGGCGAAATCAGTCGGACACCAGGTGTTGAGCCACGAATCTCCGCTACCCATGGGAAGACTTTGTTGCCTGGCAATTGACCACCTTCACCAGGTTTTGCCCCTTGGGCCATTTTGATTTGGAGTTCGTCCGCACTCATTAAATATTCGGCATTGACACCAAAACGGCCAGAAGCAACTTGTTTGATACGACTGTTATAGTTAATGCCCTTCACTGGTTTGAAACGATTCCGATTTTCTCCACCTTCTCCACTGTTGGATTTTGCACCGATCGCATTCATCCCTTCAGCAATACAGCGATGCGCCTCTTCACTTAGAGAGCCGTAAGACATCGCGCCGACTTTAAACCGTTTGACGATCGTTTCAACAGGTTCCACCTCAGCTAAAGGAATACTGCGTCTCGTGTTCCCAAAAGTCCACATAGAACGGAGGGTCGTTGGATTCTCTAACGCGTCTTGGTTCATCTCCGCCGCATATTCTTTATAAAGCGCATAGCTGCCGGTACGAACAGCTTTTTGAAATCCATAGATTGTTTTTGGATTGAACAGATGATGTTCCCCGTCAGCTTTGTATTGGAAACTACCACCCGAATCAAGATAATCCACGCGTTTCTCGCCATACGCCGCTTCATAACGCGTTAAGTATTCTTGCTCGATTTGCGCTAATGAAAGTCCACCGATACGAGTAACCGTGCCGGTAAAGTATTCGGAGATAACTTTCTCAGAGATACCAACAGCTTCAAACAATTGCGCCCCATGGTAACCGGCAATCGTTGAAATCCCCATCCGTGACATAATTTTGACAATACCTTTCTCACAAGCTTTGCGGTAACTTTCAATCTTTTCTAAAAGCTCAAAATGCGCCAATGTCTGGTAAGCCCCATAAGGGTGGACCCCACTTACTCCGTAGCCGACTAACATGGCATAATGATGGACCTCACAGACTTCCGCAGTATCCGCAACGATTGATGCCAAGGAACGTTTGCCTTTTCGCACCAAGTAATTGTGCAGACCTGATACCGCCAAAAGGATCGGAATCGCCACTTTTCCTTCTTGCGCTTGGATGACTTCCCGATCACTTAAAATGACGATCGTTGCCCCAGAATCGATTTTTTGCTCCGTCTCTTTAAAAAGCGCTTCTAACGCTTGTTGCAAAGCTGCCCCGTTTTCTGGTACATAATCATAAAGAATCGACTGTAAAGCCGCTTTTTGACCATTTTGATCTAACTGTTTGATTTTTTCATATTCACTCGTTTTTAACACCGGACTAGCAATCTTCAGCTTATTACAATTGATTCGAATGTCCTTTGAAACATCCCCATCTCGACCTAAAAACAGCTCGGTACCGATCACTAATTTTTCGCGAATCGCATCAATGGGTGGATTGGTCACTTGGGCGAATTGTTGCTTGAAGTACGTAAACAAGGATTGGGGACGTTCGCTCAAAATAGCTAAGGGTGAATCAAACCCCATGGAGATCACTGGTTCTTCTCCCGTTTGAGCCATTGGTAAAATCAACGTGCGAATGATCTCATCCGTGTAACCATTTCGTTTCCAAAGGATCTGGATCGCATCATCTGCTGTTTCCTCCTGCTTCTCAGTCTCAGGAAGCAGCTCTGGTGTCAATAAGTGATCCGCTAGCCACTCCTGGTAAGGATGGGCATTCGCATAATGCGCTTTGATTTCTTGATTGCGTAAGATCACCCCTTTTTTGGTATCCACCAAAAACATATTTGCTGGTCCAAGCACCCCTTTTTCAATCACTTCCGATGCTGGAAGATCCACAACGCCTGACTCAGAGGCCACGACCACAAAACCAGTTTTCGTGATCGAGTAGCGAGATGGCCGTAACCCATTTCGATCGAGTGCAGCCCCTACCAAATCCCCATCTGTAAAACATAAAGCTGCCGGTCCATCCCAAGGAGCCATAAAGCTTGCGTTGTACTCATTAAAAGCCGTCAGCTCCGGTGACAATCCAGCTTCTTTGGACCACGCTTCTGGCACCATCATCAACAGTGCTTGAGGAATATCTCGCCCTTGACGGTACAAATATTCCATACAATTTTCTAGTTTCGCCGAATCAGAATTTTCATCATCATAGACTTCGATCTGATGTCCATGCATCCAATTTTCTGCCCCGCGTAACGTGTTGATTTCGCCATTATGGGCTAAGAAACGAAAAGGTTGCGCCCGACTCCAACTTGGAAAGGTATTTGTCGAAAAACGAGAATGGGTCAAAGCAATACTCGAAGTCATTTCTGCGCTTTGAAGATCTTTGAAAAATAAGCCAACTTGATAGGCATGCAGCATTCCTTTATAAACAACTGTCTTACTGGACAAGCTGCAGATAGACAACTCATCGGTATGATACGTTTTTTCCAGTTTACGTCGTAGCCGGTAAAGCTGATCTTCAAAGAGACGTCCAGCAGCTACATCGACAGGTTTTTCAATAAAGACTTGCACAAATGAGGGCATGACTTTTTGCGCCCCCGGTCCACACTGATAATAATCATAAGGCACATCCCGTTGCCATAAAACGGTAAAACCCATTTGTTGAATATCTTTGACTACTTCTTCTTGGACCTGTGCTGCTCGGAGCTTTTCTTTCGGTAAAAAAAACATCCCAACAGCATAGGCGCCTTTTTCAGGCAATGAGATTTCGGCCTCTTTTGCTCGCTGTTGAAAAAATGGGTCAGGCATCGCCATCAAAATTCCAGCTCCGTCACCTGTGTCAGGTTCAGCGCCAGTTCCCCCTCGGTGGTTCATCCGTTCTAACATTGTTAAGGCATTTTGCACAAGTTCTCGGGAATAGCGACCATCTTTTTGTGCAATAAACCCCATCCCACAAGCATCTTTTTCAAAAGCGGCATCGTACATCGTTTGGTTCGTTTTCCTCATCATCTCTAAATCACTCATGGAATCACACTTTCTTTCAATATTCTGAATATTCCGATTTTTAACAGTTTACAACCTGTTTTTCTATCTGGCAAGTTTTTTTTACTTGATCCGAGCTCGTTGGTTTCTTCTGTTGACAGTGAAATACTCTATCTCGAACAAACAATTGACTACAGACCTTAAGGAAGAAACTTCGTCTAGTAAGGTTTTTTTATTATACAATAAACTGTCGAAAAATTATTGCAAACAAATGAGAATCGTTATCAATTGCCACCTATTTTCTCATATTCATGTCAGAAACGTGCGTTTTTCTCCCATTCTCAAGGAATAAGAATGAGCAAGCGCAAAAAAAGATGACCCGCAATGGGGTCATCTTTTTTCGTTCTTTTATTTTTCAAAGCCTTCTGCAACTGCTTCGGGATAGTTTTCTTTGACGATGGTTGCACAATGCCCACAAAGTGTTGGCAGTTGCTCTTCTACACCAACATCTACCCGGACTTGGCGACAACGTTCACATACTTCCCCTTCGGCTTTTTCAACTAAGATCGCCACATCCTCAAATTGATATGCCGCTTCAGGAGCTGCTTCACCGGCTTCTTTGATCGTTAAGAAGTCTGGTGAAATGATCAGCAGTTGTGCAATATCTGAATCGATAGCTTTTAGCAATGCCGCAACTGGCTCAGTTGGATAAACAGTGACTTTCGCTTCAAAGGACTTTCCGATCAATTTTGCATTACGCGCTTCTTCTAATGCTTTTAAGACATTGTCACGGAAATCAAGGAAGGCCCGCCAAAGATCGAGCAGTTCTTCTTGGTTAGCAAATGTATCATAGCCAGGGAACTCCGCTAACTGTACGTATTCCTCTTCTTCTTTCAAGTGTGACCAGATTTCTTCTGCGGTATGCGGAATGATCGGTGTCAATAATTTCGTCAATGCAACCGCTGTTTGATAAAAGACGGTTTGCATGGCACGGCGTTGGAAATCATTTTCAGCTTCGATATAAACGACATCTTTTGCAAAATCCAAATAGAAGGAAGACATATCGACTGTCAAGAAGTTGATGACTGTCCGGTAAATATGCAAGAAGTTATATTTTTCATAGCCATCTTCCCGAATCGTTTTGATGGTTTGATTCAAACGAACCATCATGTATTTATCGACAGAACGCAAGTTTTCAAAAGGTACGCTGTCTTTTGCTGGATCAAAATCACTCGTGTTCGCTAATAAGAAACGCATGGTATTGCGAATCTTCCGATAGACTTCTGACACTTGATTCAAGATATCCATAGACACTCGGACATCCGCTTCGTAGTCAACACTGCTGACCCAAAGACGCAAAATATCCGCACCCATTTGATTGATCACTTTTTCTGGTGCAATGGTATTACCAAGAGATTTACTCATCTTGCGACCTTCGCCATCTAAGGTGAAGCCTTGAGACAAGACGGCTTTATATGGTGCGACTTCATTGATCGCAACACTAGTCGTGATACTTGAGTTGAACCACCCACGATATTGGTCAGAACCTTCCAAGTACATGTCAGCTGGGAACGTCAATTCTGGACGTTGACGTAACACGGCTTCGTGAGAAGAACCTGAATCAAACCAAACATCCATGATGTCAGTCTCTTTCGAGAATTTGCCATTTGGTGAGCCCGGATGCGTGAAGCCAGCTGGCAGTAATTCTTCTGCTTCTTTTTCAAACCAAATCGTTGAACCATGTTCAGCAAACAAGTTTGCCACATGCTCGATCGTTTCAGGCGTAATGATGGCTTCGCCGTTTTCTGCATAAAAGATTGGCAACGGAACGCCCCACGCACGTTGACGAGAGATCACCCAGTCGCCGCGGTCGCGAATCATATTGTATAAACGAGTTTTTCCCCATGGAATGATCCAATCTACTTTTTCGATTTCATCCAAAATATTTTGACGGAACTTATCAATAGACGCAAACCATTGTGGTGTTGCCCGATAGATGACTGGTTTTTTCGTCCGCCAATCATGTGGATAGCTGTGAGTAAAGAAGTTTAGTTTTAATAGGGCTCCTTTTTCTTCTAAAAGCTCAGTGATCATTGGATTGGCTTTGTCATAAAAGACCCCTTCAAATCCTGGCGCTTCTTCTGTGAAGACCCCACGGCTATCGACTGGTGATAAGACATCTAGACCATATTTTTTGCTGACGATGTAGTCATCTTCCCCGTGTCCTGGTGCAGTGTGGACCAAACCAGTACCGGCATCCAATGTCACATGGTCCCCTAACATCAATAGAGACGTACGATCATAAAAAGGATGTTTTGCCGTCATTTTTTCCAATTGATCGCCAGCCAATTCTTGTAATACTTCGACAGATTCCCAACCGATCTCATTCGTCACGGTTTCTAATAAATCTTTTGCCACGACGAATTTGCGGCCATCGGCCAAGATTTGAACATAGGCAAAGGTTGGATTCACAGAGATTCCTAGATTCGCTGGTAAGGTCCATGGCGTCGTCGTCCAGATAACAAAAGATGTATCTGAATCAAGCAAATCTTTGCCATCTGCTACTGGGAAAGCCACATAGATCGATGGTGATTTCACATCTTTGTATTCGATCTCAGCTTCTGCTAATGATGATTCACTAGATGGTGACCAGTAAATTGGTTTCAATCCTTTGTAGATGTAGCCTTTTTCTGCCATTTTTCCGAACACGCGGATTTCTGCTGCTTCATAATCTGGTGTCAATGTGATATATGGATGATCCCAGTCACCAGAAACGCCTAAACGTTTGAAATCAGCTCTTTGTGTATCCACTTGTGTCAAAGCATATTCTTCACATTTTTTGCGATATTCTGCCAAGCTCATTTCTTTGCGCTTGATCCCTTTATTGGTCAGTACTTGTTCGATCGGTAAACCATGAGTATCCCAACCAGGTACATAAGGGGAACGGAAACCTGACATCGATTTGGAACGTACGATGATGTCTTTACTGATTTTGTTTAATGAATGTCCGATATGGATATTTCCATTTGCGTAGGGAGGGCCATCGTGTAAGACAAAGGTTGGCTTGCCTTCATTTAATTCTTGACGACGTTGATACAATTGATTTTCTTCCCATTCTTTTTGCCAATCCACTTCGCGGTTCGGCAAGTTGCCTCGCATTGGAAAAGCGGTTTTTCCAAGATGCAGTGTTTCTTTCATTTTCATTCTTGTTTCGCTCCTTTTCGTCTCTCAACGTTTTGGTATAGTTTCAAAATCCATCGACTCGATCAACCGATTGCTTCTATTGAACGTATCAAAATGGATAGGTTGCCATGACTTCCTTGTGTTTAGGTCTCACTGATTTTTAAAAATCAATCCTAGTGATTCCTCGTTTGGTTACTACGATCCCGGCAGTCGCCTAGTACTGTTCATCATCTGCTCTGTTCCGCTTTGCGGACCAATCCTAGTGATTCCTAGTAAGGTTACTACGCTCCCGGCGGTCGCCTAGTACTGTTCATCATCTGCTCTGTTCCGCTTTGCGGACCAATCGCAGTGATTCACAGCAAAAAACACGTCCGTCCCTGGTAAGGGACGAACGTGTTCGTGGTACCACCCAAATTTTATTGTCGGTTGACAATTCTTTGATGATCGGTAACGGGATCAGGCGTCGTTCTCTACTCGAGTCTTTGAAAAGTCAGCTCTTTCAAGAACGCAACTCACAGATGATCTGATTTCTTACAGGGTTTTATTTGGCTTCCACTCTCCCAAACTCGCTTGAAAAATATAAGAAATTTTTCTGTTCTGTGTCTTAGTTGTTATCTGTCTTGTTCAATTCGTCTAATAAGTTTCTCGCATCATCTAATGTTTTCACTTCAGGGCTTTCACTTACATCAACGATTTTTTCATCTGATTCAACAATGTCCACATCAAATGTTTCCACTGCTTCTGAGTTTACTCCAGAACCATTTTCACTGTCAAGTTCTTTTGACAAAACTTCTCTGATCACTTGGTGGGAATCTTGTACATAGCTTGAAAATGGCGCCAAAATTTCTTCCCACTCAGGACTCTTCACTTGTTCTAATTGCGTTTGCAACATAACTAATAAGTTGTTATGGAAGACTCTGGTTTTCTTCTTCAAGTCATTTGTTTCTGTCGCCAATTGACGGGCATTGTCGGTTGCATCCGTCAAAATCTCTTTGGCTTTTTCTTCCGCTGAGGTCATCAAGGCATGCGCATGTTTTTCTGCAGTAGCAACCATTTCATCCGCACGGTTTTGAGCAGAAGTAACGATTACTTCTGATTCTTTGCTTGCGCTTGTTTTTACTTTATCCGCCGTATCTTGAGCCACGATAATGGATTGATTCAAGGCATCTTTCAATTCATTGAAATATTCAAGTTTTTCTTCTGCGTGTTTCAACGATTTTTCTAACTCACGATTGCGTTGAACGGCTTCTTCATAATCACGAACGATCATATCCAAGAAGTCATCGACTTCGTCTTGATTGTAGCCTCTCATTTTTACTGAAAAGTTTTTATTTTGAATGTCTAATGGAGTTAATGCCATATTCTATACACCTCTTTGATTTATTTACGTAATACACCTAATAACAATCTAACTTTTTCTTTTTTCGTGGTTCCTTCTAACCCCTGTATTTGAATCCGACCAAATCCTCTTACTGAAACGATATCCAGTAAATCCAGAACAAAATCTGGTCGTAATGCTTCTGTCCAGTTTACTTTTACTTTTCCTGATTCGATCAACTGTTTCGAACGTTGGCGTGAGATGTTGTACACGGCGGAGATCACTGTATCAAGACGCAATGAACTAACCGTTTCTCTTTCCTCGGTCCAGCCATCTTTAGGCACGATCAAATCGGTATATTTCGTTTCTTCCAAACGTACCGATACGTTGCCGATTTTATCCACTTGTAGTTGAATAAAATGACTGACTTCAGTAGCAACGAATACTTGCCATATTTCACCATCGGAAAGAATGTCTCCAAAGTATTCCCTCTTGACTCCAGTCCCCATTAATGTGCCTAAAACTTTTCCATGACTCAACACCGTAAATTTTTTCGGGTATTGAATCGTAAATAAAGTCATGTCAAACTCATCGGTGGTGGGCTCATAGTAATCGGGATAAATCAAACAACGTCGTCTCTCAGCAGCTTCATATCCACCAAAAAAGCGGAAACTTAAATCCGTTGATTGACGAATCAAGCTTTCTAAGATATACGCTTGTCTCGGATCTAAAAAATCAGTCAAGTAAGGCGCATACTGCATTTGCACTTGTTCGATCCATCCTTGAGCGGAATCAATAAAAGGGCGTTCATCGTTTCGAAAATGTTGATAGACATTTGCGTTCACCGATAACCACCCCTTACGTTAAAATAAAATTGATTGTAGGATCAATATCAATGCTTGTGATGCTAGCTGTAAGACAATAATTGCAAATGCAATCGTAAAATCGATACCAGCAAAACTTAATTTCAATCGATCAAATAAACTCAAATACGGTTCACACACTTTTGCTAAGAAACGGCCAAAAGCGGACTGATACCCTCCTGGAAACCAAGACAAAAGTGCATAGATCACTAATAAAATGGTATACAGATAAACAGCATCACTCAGTAATTTAACGAATCTCAAGAATAAAATTGGCGTTCCTCCTCACTTTAGATATCAAAAAAATTGGTATCTGCTAATGTTTGGGCAGTGCCTTCAATTTCCATACCCTTAGGCGTGCAAAGAAAAATTTCATCGCCAACACGCTTGATATCACCATCTTCAGCGTACACTGTTCCTGTTAAAAAATCAACTATTCGACGAGCTTGGTACTCTTCAATTAAATGAAAATTAACAAGTACAGCATCTCCATTGATGACTTGCTTCGCAATCCCCATAGCTTCTGAATAAACGCGTGGTTCTACGATCGTTATTTTTCCAGCCATTTGTGGAGAAGTTTCTTTTGCTTTTGTGTCTTTGACTCTCGTATTAGTTCTTTGTTGCGCCATTGGAACGACTTTTTCTTCCGTCTTAGGCACCGATCTTACTCGTTCAGCCGCCGCTGAGGATTGTTGATAGGCAGCAGTTTGAGGCTGCTGTCTGTATTGATAGGCTTGATTTTGTGGTTGACTTGTTGTATAAGAAGCCGCTTGGCTAGAAGCACGCGTACTCGCTGTTGTTCTAGGGGCGGTAAAAGCTCCTCCTTGGTTCACAGCTGGTTTCGCTGCCGTGCGTGCCGGTTCTTCAGTGGCAAATGTTTCTTCATAATAATCTTCTTCGTCAGTCAATCCAAAAAAATTGGTCAGTTTCTCTTTGAGCGACATCGGTCAACCTCCTTTTTTATTGAAATAATGCTGTTCCTACACGAATAAATGTTGCGCCTTCTTGAATCGCAATGGGAAAGTCATTACTCATTCCCATACTCGTTTCTAAGCAAGGGGCATGTGTAAGATGCAGGTCAGCGATCTGTTGTTGAATCCTTTTTAATTCTTTGAAAATCTGATGCTGCTCGTCTTTGGAAGCAGTGAGCGGGGCCATCGTCATCAATCCAACAACACGAATTTTGTCGAACGAAGCGAGTGCTTCAATAAAAGCCACCACCTCTTCTACGAAAATCCCTTGTTTCGTTGCTTCCTGCGAAACATTCACTTCCACAAAGCAGTTGATCGGATGCTCTGCTCGTTTTTGAATTTCTTGTGCCAGTTTGATTGAATCCAACGCATGGAAAAAATCAATCTCATTTATAACTGATTTTACCTTTCTGCGCTGTAAATTACCAATAAAATGCCAACGGACATCTGGGTAATCAGTTAATGCTGCCTTTTTTTCAAGTAGCTTTTCTACTCGATTTTCTGCACAATCACGCACACCATTTTCTAGAAGTTCTCTTGTCGTTTCTGTATCGACGGATTTTGTCACAGCTGTCAAACAGACCTCACTGGCATTTCTAGAAACAAGAGCACAGGAGTCCTGTATCTCTTGCTGGATCTTGTGCAAGTTCTCAGAAATCATGTGCTCTGCCCCCTAGCGTTTACGACGGAAAAATGGTGGTGTGCTTAATTCGTCGTCATCATTCGAGCGTACTTCATCACGGCTGAAGGTGTCGAATTCTTTCTTTTCTACATTTTCAAATGTGTTTTCTTCTACTTTAGGTCGTACATTTTGTTCTTTACGGATATCCCAATCACCAAAACCATTGCTTTCTTCTGCTTGTGCAGGACGCGCTTGGTCCATATCTAAGGTTGGTTTTTGTGGGATAGAATGAATTTGGCTTTGACTTTGTCTGCTAGAGCGAGACCCACGTTCTTTTTTAGAAGGGTCAATGCCAGTTGCAATGACAGTCACACGGATTTCATCGCCTAAGTCTTCATTGATTGATGTACCTAAAATAATATTTACATCACCTGTTGCCGCATGAGCGACGATATCAGAAGCATCTTGTGCTTCAAATAAAGTCATGTCCAATCCGCCAGTGATGTTCAATAGCACTTGTTCAGCACCATCGATCGATGTTTCTAGCAATGGTGAAGAGATTGCTTTTTTCGTTGCTTCGATCACGCGTTCTTCGCCGCTAGCAACGCCGATTCCCATCAAAGCGGTGCCTTGATTTTCCATCACTGTTTTCACATCAGCGAAGTCTAAGTTGACATAGCCAGGTGCAGTGATCAAGTCTGAGATCCCTTGAACCCCTTGACGCAAGACATTGTCTGCTTCACGGAATGCTTCAAGCATTGGCGTTTTCTTGTCAACAACTTCTAACAAACGGTTGTTTGAGATGATCAATAAGGTATCGACATTCTCTTTTAATTTAGCGATTCCTTCAGCAGCAAAACGGCCGCGTTTTGGTCCTTCAAATGTA
The DNA here is from genome assembly GCF_050544075.1 of Enterococcus sp. AZ188. Taxonomy (NCBI): domain Bacteria; kingdom Bacillati; phylum Bacillota; class Bacilli; order Lactobacillales; family Enterococcaceae; genus Enterococcus; species Enterococcus sp. AZ188. The sequence goes on along the minus strand of NZ_CP172943.1, from coordinate 955,595 downwards.
AACGGACGAGTAACGACGCCGACTGTCAATGCGCCGATTTCTTTGGCAATTTTAGCTACGATCGGTGCAGCACCGGTCCCGGTTCCGCCACCCATACCAGCGGTAATGAAAATCATATCCGCGCCTTCTAATGATTCACGAATAGAATCTTCACTTTCTTCTGCTGCTTTTTGACCAACTTCTGGTTGTGAACCAGCACCAAGACCACGGGTATATTTAGGGCCTAATTGAATGACTGTTTCTGCTTTTGAATTTTTTAATGCTTGAACGTCAGTGTTGGCTGCAATAAATTCTACGCCTTTGACATTTTCTTCGATCATACGATTTACTGCGTTGCCGCCACCACCGCCGACTCCGATGACTTTGATCACAGCGCCGTCATTGATGTTATTATCAATTGAAAATTCCATAGTTTATCTTCCTCCTGAGAATCGTTTTAGATTATTCAAAGATATTTGAGAAGAAATCTTTTACTCGGTTTGTGATCGACTCACCTTTTTTCTCTTCTTCTGTTTCTTCATAAGTTTCTTCTGGAGCTTCATATTGTTCGTAATGCACTTCTTGTTGTTGAATGGCAACGGGCTGTTGCGCGACTGTTTTTTCACCAGTGATCGCACTTTTGGCAAGCTGATAGACTTCGCTTAAGTTTGCTGAATAGTCAACGATACTGATTACATTGGTGAATACAGGATTTCTAAGTCCCATATGATTAGGAACGTAAAGCTTAACGTTTGTTTCGAATACTTCTTGAGCCAAATCTACGACACCCGGCAGGCTTGCAGCACCACCAGTCAAAATCACGCCACCTGGCAAATCAAGTCCATCAATTTCATCTAAGACTTCTTTTGATTTGGTAAAGATCTGTTCCATACGTGCTTCGATGATTTCTGACAAATAGCGTTCATCGATCTTCACAGGTTCTGATTTCCCAATCACATCCACTGGAAATTCTTCACTAGCGGATGTCCGTTCAGGATACGCATCCCCATAATTGATTTTTAATGCTTCTGCATTGTTGAAGGAGGTATTTAAAACTGTCGAAATGTCTTTTGTGACAAATTCGCCACCCTCTTGGTTCACATGGGTAAATTTCAATTGCTTGTCGTGCATCGCTGATGTCGTCGTTTGGCCGCCGCCGATGTCGATAACGATCGTACCAAAATCTTTTTCACCATCAGATAAAATCGATTCTGTCAGTGCTAATGGCGTAATGACTACTTCATTAACGATCAGACCAGATTTTTCCACACATTTACGAATGTTGTGAATGATGGTTTTTGGACCTGTATAAACCACACCAAACATCTCTAGGCGAACACCGATCATGCCACGAGGATCTTTGATCCCTTCAAAACCATCCACTGTAAATTCTTGCGGTAAGATAGCAATGATCTGTCTTTCAGGAGGGGTTGAACGTACAAGTGCTGCGGAAGCAACATTGCGGACGTCTTCGTCGGTGATCTCTTTTGATTCACTGTTGACAGCGATCATCCCTTGACAATTTTCCACTTCAAGAAGATTGGCTGGTACACCAACACTTACACTGCGAATTTGAATTCCTGCTTTTTCTTCTGCTTGTCTTACTGCTCTTTGAATGGCTTGTACCGTTTTATCGATATCTACAATGATGCCACGGTTGATTCCTTCTGATTTTGCATTTCCTACACCAATGATATTCATTTGGCTGTCAACGTATTCGGCTACTACAACTTTTACAGATGTCGTACCGATATCAAGGCCAACATACATTCCCGTTTTTGCCATGGATGGGGTTCCCTCCTACTTAAATTGGATATATAGCGAACCATCACAGTCCGTTTTTAGAGTTCATTCGAATAATTTGTTCACTGTTACCAATTCTACCATATAATGGCGCTTTTTAGAAACAAGTTAATGAAAAAAACTCTTGAATTTTTCCTAAGAATCACTATCAGCTGTTTGATTTTCGTCTGCATCGTCTTCTTGTGTATTTGAAATTGGGTAAGTAAAGATCCCAACTTCCATATCCACAATACTGTCCTCGGTCAAATCTTTGGCAATTTGCGGATAATACTGCATTTGACTCACCATATTTGAGATATTGACAATCACTTGATTGCCATCATTCATAAAGAGAGTTAACAGTTCATCATTGCTGTCACGGGGGGTGTATTTGATTTGAGAAATGCCATCTCGAATTTCTGAACTTAATTCTTGATAGGCACTGAGTGTCGCCTTGATTTTGTCTTCAGCCGAAAAATTTTCTAAAACCGGCAATCCTTCCTCTAGCTGCTCACTGATATCATCCAAAACAGCGCCATTTTCCAAAACTGGTGCATAGCCGCCATCTTTGGCTAATAAAGCCACTTCCTGGAATTCAGTGACAGTGATATCAAAACGATTAATACCGGATAAAGAAATAGAAGCATTTTTTATGCGCGGCAATTCTTTTTTGATTGCTGCTACACTCTGATTCCGTTCAAAAAATTGCGGCCACATCTCTTCATTGACGGCTAGGTCAGAATTTTTGAGAATCGCTTCTGCGGATACTTCTTGATTGCCTTTGACCACCACATTAGCCAAACGACTAAGCGGCGAAACAAAATACAAAACAATCAGCAAAGGAATCATCAGTAAACCGATAATCAGCGCTAAACGGCGAATCAATACTTGATTGCGGTACGCCTTTAGATTAGGTAGCCGGTCAGCAAAGGAGCGAGCCTTTTTTTCTGGCTCAGGCAGCTCTTCTTTCCCAGCGTCGGTTTCTTCTATCGCTTGTTCTGCTTCAAAAAGTGCTTCTTCTGCCAACTCCTCTTCATCTTCATGCGCTTCTTTCATGTCTTCTGTTTCTTCAGAAGCGGGTGAAGACCAAGCTGGCTGATTGCCTTTTTCTTGCAAATATTTTAGATTTTCTTTTTGCCAAGGGGTCAACTCTTCCGTTGACGAGGGGGTTTGATCATCATGAGGTGTTTTGTCTTTACTAATGATAATCGCTCCTTTCTATCCCACACATTGTACTATTTGATTACCTCTTGCACAAGTCGAAATAATCGTTCTGAGGCATCGCTGATCCCTTGTTCTTTTGAGGCTTTGGCCATCTTACTACGAAGGGCTTCATCTTGCATGATACTATCTACTGCTTCCACGAGGTTTTGGCTGTTTAGTTCATGATCGGCAATCATTTTGACTGCTCCTGCATTAGCTAAACTTTGGGCGTTCTTTGTTTGGTGGTCATTAGTCACATAAGGGCTAGGAATCAGAATTGCTGGAATCCCTAATGCCGTAAATTCGGCAATCGATGTGGCACCTGCTCGTCCAATCAACAAATCACTATTTGCCATCACTTCTGCCATTTGATCGATATAGGGACGAATACTGATATTAGGGAAAGCATCTTTTGACATCCCGATTTTTTCTTCGATCTCTTTGTAATACCTTTCGCCAGATGCATAAAGTAACTGATACTCTTTTTGAGCAAAAAGCGGCAGCGCATCAATGATCGCTTGGTTGATTTTCAGAGCTCCTTGACTCCCACCAAAAACCAAAACCGTTTTTTTCGCCGGATTTAAATCGTAAGAAGACAAAATCGTCGACTTTTGACTATTCCGTACTTCTTGCCCCCTGGGATTGCCCACAAGCACCGTTTTCTTCGCTGGAAAGTATTGAGAAGCATCGTGAAAAGCAATGGCGATTTTATCCACATACTTGGTTAGAAACTTATTGGTGATTCCAGGAACACTATTTTGTTCATGAATAATGGTAGGTATTTTCAACTTCGCTGCAGCAAAGACCACGGCGCCAGAAACATAGCCGCCGGTGCCAATCACCACATCCGGTTGAAACTCCTTGATGATTTTCTTTGCTGCATAATAGCTTTTCATGAAAAGCTGGATCGTTTTTACGTTATCAAAAGACAGCTTACGCTTAAAGCCTTGGATCTCTAACGTTTTAAAAGGAATACCTGTTGGAGGGACGATTTTATTCTCTAAGCCCCTTGTTGCACCAATGTATAAAAATTCGGCTGTCGGGTCAATCTCTTTTACGTAATCGACAAAAGACAACGCTGGATAGATGTGGCCGCCAGTACCGCCGCCAGTCACAAGTATTTTCATGTCCTTCACTCATTTCTATTTAAGTTCTGCTACTGCCGCCATAAATTTGTCGCCGCGAACTTCAAAATTAGGGTATTGATCCCAACTTGCATTCGCCGGTGACAATAGAATCGTATCTCCAGCAGCACTTAAAGAAAAGGCAACTGGGACGGCTGTTTCAACATTGTCTGTCATTTCAATCGTTTTTACGCCAGCTGCTTGAGCGGCTGCGGCTAATTTTTCTTTTGTTTCTCCAAACACTACGATAGCTTTGAGTCCTTTTAGTGCTGGAACCAACTCATCAAAACTGTTGCCACGGTCCAAGCCGCCTGCCAATAAGACCAATTTCTCATTGTCAAAACCGCCTAAGGCCATTTCTGTTGCTAAGATGTTGGTTGCTTTGGAATCATTGAAAAATTTCACCTGATTGATGGTGGTGACATACTGGGTCCGATGAGGTACCCCAGTGAAGGTTTGCAACGCTTGTTTGATTGCTTCGTTTGGCATATTGCAAAGTTTTCCAACAGCGATCGCCGCTAAGGCATTTTCAATATTGTGTGCCCCTGGTACGCCAAGTTCCTCCGCTGCCATAATTGCTTCTTCTTTATAGTAGAGCATCCCATCAAGCATATATGCTCCTGCTACTTTTTCCTTGGTGGAAAAAGGAATGATTTTCGCCTTTGATTTGGCCGACAGTGCTTCTAGTTCCGGTTGGTTCCAGTTGATCACTAAATAATCGTCAGCGGTCATTCGTTGTTGCAAGCGCCATTTTGCTAAGACATATTCCGGGCGACTACCATGGTAATCGATATGGGCTTCATATATATTCGTGATGACAGCGATTTTCGGCCGTAAGGTATCGATTCCCATCAATTGGAAACTTGAAAGCTCCATCACCAAGCGATCTTCAGGCTTAGCTGTTTGAGCAACGGAACTTGCAGGAAACCCGATATTTCCAGAAAGCAATGCCTGTCCTTTTTCCATTCCAGCATTCAAGACATTGGCGATCATAGTCGTTGTGGTGGTTTTTCCATTCGTACCAGTAATACCGATAATCGGCGCTTCAGAGATTTGATACGCTAGTTCCACTTCCGTGATCACAGGAATTTTTTTCTCTAAAGCTTTTTGAACAAGAGGTTGTGAATAGGGGATCCCTGGATTTTTAACGACTAGCGAAAATCCTTCATCCAATAATTCAATCGGGTGGCTGCCAGTGATCACTTTGACCCCTAAAGCCAAAAGATCTTGTGCTTCTGGATTTTCAGCAAATGGCTTTCCGTCATTAACGGTCACAAGTGCGCCCAAATCATGTAACAATTTGGCCGCACTGAATCCACTACGCGCTAATCCTAGCACAAGAACTTTTTTATTTTGATATGTTGTAATTTTTTTCATTTTCTTCATCTCCTACCATACAAGGGCTATTGTGAGCAACGAGCAACCTAACGCGATACACCAAAACACAGTGTCGATCTTCCACTCAGACCATCCGCTCATTTCAAAATGATGATGGATGGGTGACATCTTGAAGATTCGTTTGCCTGTTAATTTGAATGAGGCAACTTGCAGCATCACGCTTGCTGTTTCACAAACATAGACCAGTCCGACAAGCAATAGGGTCCATTCTTGGTGTAAAAGAATCGAGATAGCTGCCAGCAGACCGCCTAAAGCCAGTGAGCCGACATCCCCCATAAAGATTTTTGCCGGTTTGCGATTGTAGGGAAAGAAGCCGATCAATCCGCCGATGATCGCAAGACAAACGATTAACACATCGATTTGATCTTGTCGCCAAGCAATCAGTGCGTAAGTTGAAAAAGAAATCGTGCCCAGTCCTGCGACTAGCCCATCGATACCGTCCGTCAAGTTGACTGCATTTGAAAAACCAACAAGCCAAAAAATGACGAACAAGCCATAAAAAATCGATAGCGACACGTCTATCCCAAAGAAATTCAGTACATCCGCATTGCCTTCGGATCGGAAAACAAAGTAAAAGACGAGTCCGCCTAAAATCTGTCCAATCAGCTTTTGCAACGAGTTCAGCCCCATATTTCGTTTGCGGAAAATCTTGATGAAGTCATCAAGAAATCCTAATGCACCATAAACCAAGGTAATGAACAAAAGAATGAACAATGAAGCAGTCAATTGATTTTGCCATGCTCCTACCCAGATGGCAGTGATCATTGCAGAAATCAAAAATACAAACCCACCCATCGTTGGTGTACCGGCCTTTACATTGTGCCATTTGGGGCCGTCACCACGTATTTCCTGTCCGTATTTCTTCATTTGAAAATAGCCGATAAACAAAGGCATTGTGGCTGTTACGATCGCAAAGCCACTTGCCAAAGGTAATATCATCTCTGTCCATTCCATATTGTTCTCTCCTATTTATTCGTTTTCACTTAGTGTAAACTTGATCGATTGTCCTGATAATTCGGTGTATGGTTCCACGCTTTGTTTGGTACAATAGCCGTTTCCTTCAAAACTGACGTCTACATTCAGCAGACTACCAAATTTGATTAAGTCTGCTTTTGACCAAGAAGTCGTATCCGGCATATAGTACTTATCGCTGTCGGTAACGAGCAGTACCCGTCCGCCAGGCATGATCGAAGTCCCACTGTCAACCGATTGGGCAATGACTTTTTCACCATCCCCGATGACTACCGGGATCAATCCAGCTTTTTGAACATCCGTTGCAGCCGATTCTGTATCGAGATTGCGATAATCCCCCACAGTTGTTTCGCTACCAGATGTTGTGCTTTCTTCTAATGCAGAGTTTTTCAGATCCATGACCCGTTTCATCAATGGATTGGCAATTTCACCCAACACGGTGCTTTCGTGCTTCTCTGGTAATTTAATCGTCAAATACAAAATGTATTCTGGTTCTTCTGAAGGAAACATCAAAACAACGGAATATAGATAATTGGTGCCACCAGACAAATACTTACCGGTTGTTGGATCGGCTACTTGGGCCGTCCCTGTTTTTGCAGAAATGTTGTAGCCAGGTAATTCATAAACGCCATAGGCACTTCCATAATTTTCACTCTCGACAACATCACGCATATATTCACGGACCTCTGTTGCAGCCTCTTTTGTGATCGGATGGCCGACCTCTTCTGGTTGCGTGACCGTTTCTTCTCCAGTATTGCCATCAACGATTTTACTAATAAATTGTGGTTTCAGCATCGTTCCATTATTTGCGACCGATGTGAAAGCCTGCATCATTTGGAAATTCGTCACACCAATCGCTTGACCAAAGGAAGTCATCGCTTGGCTGACAGGATTATCTTCTGGGGTGATTCCAGTATTTTCGTTAGGCAATCCTGAATAGGTGCTACGGCCAAAGCCAAATTCTTTTAAGTATTGTTGCCAACGATCAGCCATCCGCTGCTCCAAGGTCACCATTCCGATATTACTGGACCATGAAAGAGCTTGGCGCATCGTCAGTGTTCCTTTTTGACCAAAGTCCCAGTCATTGATGGTTGCATCGTAAAGTTTTAATCCATCAGGACTTGGGGTAAAGGTTTCGTTCTCATTGAAGATGCCTTGATCGATGGCAGCTGCTGTCGTCAAAATCTTCATGGTTGATCCTGGCTCATAGTTGTCTTCAACTAACAGATTTTGCCAATCATTGATCGAATCCAAATTTTCTGGATTGTAGGTTGGTCGTTGCGCCATCGCTATGATTTCGCCGGTTTTGGCATCCATTAAGTTCGCTGTTAAGTTTTCTGGTTTGTTTTCTTTAAAGACGCTGTCCATCAGCGTTTCCAAATAGCTTTGGATTCGACTATCGATGGTGGTATAAACGTCTTTCCCGTCAACGGCTGCGACGGTCTCTGCTACTGTTCCGGGCAGCGGGTTTTGATTGTTATCTTTTTGATAAACGATCTCACCATCAGTTCCCGATAATACATCATTGTAAGCAGCTTCCAACCCAGTTTTGCCGACTAGACCAGTATCGTCATCATTGGCAACAGCATACCCGATAAAGTGAGAAGAAAAGACCCCATTCGGATAAAGGCGAGCTGGATGGCTATCAAAATGGAAGCCGGCAATATCTTCTTTTTCCATTGCATCTTCGATCGCATTTTTTTGTTCTAATGTAATATTATTTCCCTTGCTCCCAAAAGAGACCCGCCACAATTGTTGCTCAAGGCCATCCTCTAACGTATTGACTGCTGTTTCTTGATCAATGGACAATACATCTGACAAAATTTTGGCCAACTTATTGAAGTTTGCTTTTTCTGCAAAGAGATTTTTGTTGCCATCTTTGTAATTCTGATTCAAAACAGCATAAATGGAATACGAGGTCACATCTTCGGCAATCGGAATCCCATTACGGTCATAGATTGTTCCACGTTTCGCTTTGATCACTTCGCTGCCTTCATAAAGATTTTTGGTCTTTTCTGCTAATGAAGTTCCCGCGACATCCCCGACAATGACGATATAGCTCAAACGCGTGACAAACAAAAAGAACAATCCAATACTCGTAGCAAAGAGAATAATACCTACTTTTTTGCGATTGTTCGTTGTAGTTTGATTGTTCTTTTTTAAGTATTGCTTGAATTTATCTGTTAACTTCATTTAGTCCACTTTCCTTAAATTGCCATCATCAATCGACAATCCATTATCCTCAGCAATCTTTTGGATGCGCTCGGTTTTAGAAAGTTCATTTTTCTCTTGTTCCAACTGTTCTGCTTGTGTTGTTTTCTCAGTGATATCCGATTGGATCAAGGAAATATCATGCTCAACTTGGCTGATATTGGTCCGAATATTGATGGTCAAGATTGCCAACGTCAATACAGCGATAATCACAAAGGCAGCAATCAGTTTTTCTAGAGTAGAAATACTTTTTAACCGACGAGCCGGAGATGCTGGTACACGGATGACCTCAGGACGCTGGGGATCAGTAGGCAGTTTTTCAGTTGTCGGTTCAGAGTGATCCAAAGGTTGTGATTCAAGAGGTTCTCTGAATTCATAGTCATGAACTTTTAGTTCTGCCATAGTTGTTACCCTTCGCTTTCCTTGATTTTTTCCGCGATTCGTAGTTTCGCACTACGAGAACGATTATTTTCAGCTACTTCTTCCTCAGTAGGAAGCAGTGGTTTTCTTGTTATAAGTTTTAGTGTTGGTTGAAATTCTTCTGGTATCATCGGCAGACCTGGTGGCATATCCTTTGGTGTACTGTATTCCTTGAACATCGATTTCACAATGCGATCTTCTAATGAGTGGAACGTGATCACACTGACACGTCCGTTGACTGCTAAAAGATGAATGGCTTGTTCAAGTGATTCTTCAATTACACCTAGCTCATCATTGACTGCAATTCGAATGGCTTGGAAAACCCGTTTTGCTGGGTGACCGCCCTTTCTTCTTGCTGGAGCTGGAATGGCTGTTTTGATGATATCGACCAATTCCCCTGTTGTTTCGATGGGATGATCTTGTCTCACCCGCTCGATTTCCCGAGCGATTTGTTTTGAGAATTTTTCTTCTCCATAACGGAAGAAGATTTTGACTAATTGATGGTAGTCGAATTGATTGACCACTTCATAGGCAGTCAATGCTGCAGTTTGATCCATCCGCATATCCAGCGGTGCATCTTGGTGGTAGCTAAAGCCACGTTCGGCTTCATCTAATTGGGGTGAGGAAACACCTAAATCATACAAAATACCATCGACTCGGCTTACGCCGTGTTGATTCAATGCTTCCTTTAAATAGCGGAAATTACTTTTAATAAACGTGACCATCCCTTTAGCAACATAAGGTGCTAAACGTTCTTTTGCATGGTCGATGGCGGTTTGGTCTTGATCAAAAGCAAAGAGATGTCCTTCTTCAGACAGTTGTGACAATAAATATTCACTATGACCAGCTCCACCTAATGTACAATCGACATAGACGCCTTCTGGACGAATTGATAATCCATCAACGGTCTCCTGTAGCATAACGGTGTAGTGTTGAAAATCTGCCATGTGTTTTTTCCTCTTCCTATCAAGCCTATAAGCCAAAGTCGATCATTGTTTCAGCAATTTCATCAAAGTTTTCTTCTGCTTCTTCAGAGAATGCTTGCCAACGCGTTTCATCCCAAATCTCGATTCGATTTGAAACCCCGATGATCACGCAGCTTTTAGTAAGGTCTGCATGATTTCTCAATGTAACAGGGATATTGATTCGTCCTTGTTTATCGATCTCGCACTCTGTTGCAGCAGAATAAAAGAAGCGGACAAATGTCCGAGCATCCTTTTTCGCTAAAGGCATTTCGTTTAGTTTTTCTTCAAGTTTTTCCCATTCAGATAAGGGGTAGCCAAATAAACAGCCATCTAATCCACGTGTCACAACAAATTTTTCTCCGAGTTTTTCTCGTAGTTTTGAAGGGACGATTAGTCGGCCTTTTGCATCTATCGAATGTTGAAATTCTCCCATAAACATCGATAAATAACCCCCGATCTCCACCTGATATTCACAGTCTACCACAATCCCCCACTTTCTACCACAAATTATATGAAATTTGAAAGGGAAGTTGTTTGACTTTTCTTTACCAAATGAACAAAAAGAGGGAATCAGACTCCTTAAAGTCTTTAAAAAAACTTTAAGCAAAAAAATGGACGTTTATCAAGGGGCAAAACACTATAAGTAACTTACGATATTTAGAATGATCAAAACGACATGAAAGATGATCGTAAATAGAAAAATACTGCGCCAATACATCTTAAAATAGCGACCATATTGGATCTCTTCATAGTAGTACGCCTGAAAGACGGCCAGTAGAATGCCTAATAAAAAAATGGAGATCAAATAATACAATGTGATTGCTTGATCAAAAGTATATTTTGATAATTGATGAATCCCCACCATTAAAAATGGTACCGCCAAATCCGGTGCCTTCACATGGAAACGATCATTCAACGAAAGTGCAGAAACGATAAAACGACAAGCAAAATAAACGAGCACAGGAAAAATATACCAAAACAAAACGATTGGATTAAATCCAGACATACAGCAAAATCCTTTCTAACAACTAGTGTCACTATACTTTATTTTCTTTACATCCATGTTTCAGTTCTTTTAAAAATCTAAGCCGGAATAAGACAGCCATGAAATTTTTTAAGGAGGCTCTTATTTCAACAACTAACTTTTGAAAGTTTTAAAGAATGTATTTCTTTACCTATTAAAACAGAAGGGCGTAGCTTCAACAAGCCTATCTTGCCATTCTAACGAATTTTTTTATAGTGAAATTGAAATTTTCTTAATTTCTCCTTGGATCAACTTGAGTTCTTGAGAAATTGAGGGTAAACTGTCACTAGAATAACTCTAAAAGGTGGATTAGAATGAACGAGAAAAAACCAAAAAGTACCTTTGCAAAAATCACGCAAGTCGTGATCTGGACCATGCTTATTCTCACTGTCGGCTCGATTTTCTTAGCAGCGTACACAAGTATTATGGGTTAATCCTATTAAAAAATGCCCTTTTCCAAAATGATGGCTTCCATCTTTTGGAAAAGGGCATTTTTTTACAGTAACGGTGACACAAGACGTGCCAGGCCTTCCTTGATCTTGATCGTCAATTTTCTTTGTTGATACGCTTCGATCGTTAACGGTTTGGAATCGATCGAATCCGCCAGAAACGCTTCTTTTGTTTGAGTCGCAAGTTGCGCATCATAGATAATCGTATTGACTTCAAAATCTAAGCGAAAGGATCGAACATCGATATTTGCTGAACCAATCGATACAAGTCCACTATCTATAATCATCGTTTTCGCATGCATAAACCCTTTCTCATAGGTTTCAATGATTGCACCAAAATGAAGCAGCTCAGCCGCAAAGGAATAGGTCGCCCAATATACCAAGGGATGATCCGGTTTATTAGGGATTTGGATATGGACTTTCACCCCAGAAAGCAGTGCCAACTTTAAGGCATTGTGAATAGCTTCATCCGGAATATAGTAGGGCGTTTGGATTAGAATTTCTTTTTTGGCTAAATTGATCATTTTCAAATACGTCATTTTTATTTCTTCATGTTCCGTATCAGGACCACTAGTGATAACTTGGGCTGCGACTGTCCCCGCTTGTTTGATTTCAGGAAACAAAGAAGGATCATATTTGATCTCCAAGGCATGTTGTGAATTCCAATCCATCAAAAACCGATTTTGCAGCGAATAGACAGCTGAACCGGCAATTCGCAAGTGATTGTCTCGCCAATAACCAAATTTTTCCACTTGTCCTAGATATTCATCTCCCACATTAAAACCGCCTGTATAACCAATCTCACCATCAATCACCACGATTTTACGATGATTCCGATAATTGATTCGCGGATTGATATAAGGAACGAACAAAGGAAAGAAAAAGGCAATTTGCCCGCCATGCAGACGCAATTCATCAAAAAACTTCAATGATACCTGGGTACTGCCCCAAGCATCTAACAAGACTCTTACTTTTACGCCTCGCTTTGCGGCTCGTACCAATGCTTCTTTGACCTCATTTCCCAATGCATCACTGCGATAAATATAATATTCCATATGAATGTGATTTTTTGCCTGTTCGATATCCGCGATCAAGGCATCAAATTTCTGCCGCCCATCGGTATAAAGTGTCACGCTATTGGCTGTCGTATAGAGGGATTGACCAAAGACCGTCAACAGATAGACTAACTGCTGGACTTCTACTTGAGCAGTCGGCGGATGCGGAAACAAATGACGCGCGAGCGCTTGTTTTTGTTCTTCTAATTCAACGTTTAGACCAATCTTTGCTTGTGAGCGCATATCGAAAATCTTTTCCTTGGAAATTCCTCTACCAAAGAAAAAGTAAAGCACAAAACCAACGATTGGGATGAACATCAAGACCAAAAGCCAGGCCCATGTCTGAGCAGTCTGACGTCTCTCTCTGAAAATGATAATGATTGATAACAAAATATTAACTATAAATAAAATGGTTACCAAATTATCCATTACAACCATTTTTCCACCTCTTCCCCGATTTCCCGCTACTAAAGCATATCAAAAAATAGTACCTAAAGTAAAGAAACACTGTGATGAAACAAAAAAAGCCGATCTGACGATCGACTTTAATAAAACATACGTTTAGAATTTTAAAAATCGGCGCATTGATAAGACGGAACCAAGCGAACCAATCACGATACCAATCAGTGCCATCACACCGCACACTTGTATTAGAAACATATTTGGTGCAATTAAGCTGTAATTTGAACGTAGCAAGGATGGATTGACCATTGCATAAACTTGATGATACCCGAAGTACATCAACGCAATTGGGACAATTGATCCTAAGAGTCCGATCCAGCCTCCTTCAAGGAAGAATGGCCAACGAATGTAGCCGTTTTTCGCCCCAACCAGACGCATGATTTGAATTTCTCTTTGACGGGACAAAATCGTGATCCGAATCGTATTAGAGATTAGGAACATTGCCACAAAAATCAGTAAGACAGCAGCAGCTAAGCCCCAAGTCCGCACAGCCGCAGACAATTCAAAGATTCGGTCAGAAGAATCTCCACCGTAATCGGCTTTAAAGACATTCGGCAAATCCCCAGCTTGTTCTGCGATCTCTGTCGTATACTCTGGATCTGTGGCACTTACAACAAATACGTTATACAGTGGATTACTGTCGCCTTCGAACAAGTTCCATGAATCCCCCATGGCATCCTGGATCTTCTGCAATTCTTCGTCTCGACTAGAAAATGTCACTTCTGAAACGTTCGGCAGATCATTTAAGGCCTGTTCTAAAGCATCCATGTCTTCTTGTTCTGTACCAATATCAACGAAAACCGACACGTCCACATTCTCACGAATATCTTCGGCTAGTTTTGTTGCATTTAAGATTACACCTAGAAAAATACCGACTAATGTTAATGTGATCGTCACGGCACTCAATGACGCGATAGTCATCCAGCCGTTACGCTTTAAACTTTTAATACTCTCCAGGAGATGACGGAAAAATGTTCTAATCATCGTAACCATATTCTCCTTCCGCTTGGTCGCGAATAATGCGGCCATTCTCAATCGCGATCACGCGATGACGAATCGTATTTACGATCGTACTATTATGGGTCGCCATAACGACCGTTGTTCCTTGTGCATTGATTCGATCAAGCAATTTCATGATTTCCCATGAGTTTTCAGGATCTAGATTTCCGGTTGGTTCATCCGCAATCAATACCTTCGGTGTATTTACGATGGCACGAGCGATCGACACCCGTTGTTGTTCCCCACCGGAAAGTTCACTTGGAAAGACCCGAACTTTATGTTTCAGTCCGACCAAATCCAAAACTTCCATCACCCGTTTTTTGATATCACGGGGTTTGCGTCCGATAACTTGCATTGCATAAGCAACATTTTCAAAGACCGTTTTCCGCGGTAAAAGTTTGTAGTCTTGGAAGACCACGCCGATTTCCCGGCGCATCAAAGGGATCTCACGGTTTTTCATGCCGACCAAATCATATCCTGCGACATTCAAAACGCCTTTTGTTGCTCTTTCTTCTCGATACATCAATTTGATAAAGGTTGATTTTCCGGCGCCGGATGGTCCAACGACATAGACAAACTCCCCTTGATCAATTGAAATCGAAAGGTTACGGATAGCAGTCGTACCATTAGAGTACTTTTTCATTATATCTTTCATTTCTATCATACAGCTATCTCTCCATCTCAAATTTTCATTCTGGCTTATTATAGCATGAATATATTTCACCTTGCTTGCAACAGATTACAATTGTGTTTCAATCTGTTTAAGTCATACCAGGTTATTTTTGATTCAGTTTCAGCTTCAAATAGGCATCGATAAAGCCGTCCAAATCGCCATCCATGACTGCCTGTACATTCCCAGTTTCGAAATTCGTTCGGTGATCTTTGACCATTGAATAGGGATGGAAGACATAAGAACGAATTTGCGAGCCCCAGCCGATCTCTAATTGCTCGCCTCGCAAGGCTGCTGCTTCTTGTTCTTTCTTTTCGACTTCTAATTGATACAGCTTGGCTTTCAACATCCCCATCGCTTGCTCACGGTTTTTCAGCTGTGAACGCTGGGCTTGGCTAGCGACCACTGTACCTGTTGGAATGTGAGTGATCCGCACAGCAGATTCGGTTTTGTTGATGTGCTGTCCACCAGCGCCGCTTGCGCGGTACGTATCGATCTTCAAATCATCTGAGTTGATCTCCACATCGATCGCCCCATCTAATTCTGGCATCACATCCACCGAGCAAAATGACGTATGCCGTCTCTTAGCAGAATCAAAAGGTGAAATACGGACCAAGCGATGCACGCCTTTTTCCGACTTCAAATAGCCATAGGCGTTGTGGCCTTTCACAAGTAATGTGACACTTTTGATCCCCGCTTCATCACCGGCTTGATAGTCCAAAGTTTCCACCTGATACCCATGTTGTTCACAAAAACGAGTATACATCCGTAACAGCATGCTGCCCCAGTCTTGCGACTCGGTACCGCCTGCTCCCGGGTGCAGCTCGATGATGGCATTGTTTCGATCATAGGGTTCATCTAACAACATCGACAATTCATAAGAAGCCATTTTCTCATTTAACTTACCGATTCGCGCATCAAGTTCTGCTTCCATTTCCGGATCGGCTTCTTCTTGAATCATTTCCAACATCACTTCGAGTTCTTCCAATTCTTCTGCTAGCTGATTGAATTGATCGTAAGTCTCTTTGTTGGCATTGTTGGCGTTAATGACTTGTTGAGCTTTTTCTGAATCATCCCAAAAGGTAGGATCTGCCATTTGGTGTTCCGCTTCCGCAATGTCCTCTTCTAACTGATCTAAGTCAAAGAGACCCCCTAAAACTGATTATTTTTTCATTCATCTGGGTCAATTGATTCCGAATATCTGCGATTTCCATTAAAATTCCTTCTTTCTTTTTTTCTTACAAACGAAAGTAGACTGGACAAAAACGTCTGCCAGCCTACTCTCACCTTTTTCAAAACTTGTTACATATTTTTCCCGTGGCAATTCTTGAATTTTTTCCCGCTTCCGCAAGGACAAGGATCATTGCGGCCCACGTTTTTGAAACTTGGCGCTTGGGCAGCCGGTGCTTCTTCTACCCCTTGTGCTTCTCCTTGGGCTACTTGTTCCCGTTGAACGTTTTGGCGGATTTCTGCCTTCATAAACAGACGAGTTACTTCATACTCGATGGCTCCAACCATGTTTTCAAACATATTGAATCCTTCTGTTTGGTATTCAACTAACGGATTGTTTTGTCCATAAGCCCGTAACCCAACCGATTGGCGCAATTGATCCATGGCATCGATGTGGTCGGTCCACTTCGTATCAACGACTCGTAAAATCACTACTTTTTCAAATTCCAGTAATTGTTCTGGACTATTAAGTTGTGTTTTCTTTTGTTCAAAGACTTCTTCTGCCCGTTGGTTTAGATAATCTTTAATCTCTTGAGCTGATTTGCCCTTGATGTCTTCAATACTGATGGTATCTTCATGAACAAGTGCATTGGCAGCAAAATCAACGATTCCTTCATAATTCCAATTGCTTTCTTCTAATTGCGTATGACTGTCAACGACACGGCTGATGGAACGTTTCACCATATTCATTAATTGTGGTGAAAGATCCGTTTCTTCCATGATTACTTCTTGACGTTGTCCGTAAATAACTTCCCGCTGTTCTCGCATTACGTCATCGTATTGCAAGACGTTTTTCCGGGTATCGTAGTTATTCCCTTCCACTCGTCTTTGGGCAGATTCTACTTGTTTTGAAAGCATCTTGCTTTGGATCACGGCATCGCCTTCATCGATTTTCATCCGATCTAAGAACACTTTGATTCGTTCAGAACCAAAACGTTTCATTAAATCATCTTCTAGCGACAGGTAAAATTGCGACATCCCTGGATCTCCTTGACGTCCCGCACGTCCCCGCAACTGGTTGTCGATCCGTCGTGATTCGTGACGCTCGGTACCAATAACTGCCAATCCGCCTAGTTCTGCAACACCAAGACCCAACTTGATATCCGTTCCCCGACCAGCCATATTGGTCGCGATCGTTACAGCGCCTTTTTGCCCAGCATTCAAAATGATTTCCGCTTCTTTAAAGTGATTCTTGGCATTCAATACTTCATGAGGAACTTTCTCCCGATCAAGCATTGATGATAGTAATTCAGAAGTCTCAACAGCGACCGTCCCTACAAGGACTGGTTGCCCTTTGCGGTGGCGTTCTTTGATGTCTTGAACGACTGCTTGGAATTTGCTGGTAAGTGTTGGATAAAGCAAGTCCGCACGATCATCCCGTAAGATCGGTTTGTTCGTAGGAATCTGAATGACTTGCATGTTATAGATTTCTCTAAACTCTTCTTCTTCCGTTTTCGCAGTACCGGTCATCCCAGACAATTTTTTGTACATCCGGAAGTAGTTCTGGAATGTGATCGTCGCCATCGTTTTGGTTTCATCTTCGATCTCGACACTTTCTTTTGCTTCGATCGCTTGATGCAGCCCGTCAGAATAGCGGCGGCCATCCATGATCCGACCTGTAAATTGGTCAACGATCATTACTTTGCCATCTTGCACCACGTAATCAATGTCACGAATCATGATGTAATTCGCCCGCAACGCTTGGTCCAAGTGATGGGTCAATGCAGTGTTTTCGATATCATACAAGTTTTCTAAGCCGAAGGTCTCCTCCGCTTTTTCGATCCCGCGTTCTGTCAAGCCGATCGTTTTTGATTGAATATCGATTTTGTAGTCTTCTTCTTCCGTCAAGCGTTTGACGAAATTGTCGACCCGATTGTATAGCGCGGTCGATTTTTCTGCTTGTCCTGAAATGATCAATGGCGTTCTCGCTTCATCGATCAAGATCGAATCGACTTCATCGACAATGGCATAGTTTAATGGACGTTGTACCATTTGATGACGATAAACCACCATGTTGTCCCGCAAATAGTCAAACCCTAATTCATTGTTTGTACTATAAGTGATGTCACAAGCATACGCCGCACGTTTTTCTTCTGCTGATTTTGAGTTGATGTTCAAACCGACTGTCAATCCTAAAAAGTTGTACAGCTCTCCCATCTCAGTCGAGTCACGAGTTGCCAAGTATTCATTGACGGTTACGACATGGACGCCTTGACCACTCAAAGCATTCAAATAAACAGGTAATGTCGCCGTCAAGGTTTTCCCTTCACCCGTACGCATCTCTGGGATATTCCCATCATGCAAGACGATCCCACCCATTAATTGGACGTGGTAAGGATAAAGGCCCAAAACGCGTTTTGCAGCTTCACGTACTACTGCAAAGGCTTCAGGTAATAATTTATCCAAAGTCTCTCCCTCTTGGAAACGACGACGAAATTCATCGGTTTTCCCGCGTAATTGTTCATCAGATAAAGCGGCCATTTCATCCGCATGTGATTCAACTTGATTCGCAATATGGTCAAGACGTTTTAATTCTTTTTTGTCGTTTTCGATTAATTTTCTAAAAAAATTGGCCATACCTTAATAATTCTCCTTTTACTTCTGCATTATCCTAGCTGGAAACTCTCCTAACTATTTTAGCACTAGTTCACCATAAATGAAATATTTTTCGATAGAACTATCGCATCAATCTTGCGTGATAAACGGATTCTTAACCTTTTTTCACAGATTTTAAAGAAACGAAGGGAAAAAATACGCAACAAGCCATCGATCGGTGCCCAAAGTCCAGCGCACGTCCAAATGACTTGTTGCGAATATTTGCAAATTAGGCCGTTTTAAAACGGGTTTTTAAGAAAGCTAAGAAAAGCATCAGCAGCATGCCTAAAGATTGGATCCCAATCATCAAGATGATGTCCGCGCCAATAAATCCTGCCAACATCGCCACCAGAGAGCCTGCCCCCAGTGCATTTAAAATCACGTTGGTACTTTCTTTGAAACTGCTGATCGTCGACAGTCGCGACTTTTTCGTCAGCCAGAGGAAAAACGCTGCGCCCATGACGAGGATACTATTCATTGCCACCAATAAAAATGCCACCGTGATCGTCTGGCTGAAGAAAATCGCCGTCTCGTTGTTGCGATAAAAGCCGTCTTCGATCACTTTCTGAAACGAAGCCGCATCATGCACTTGATCAGGCATCATTTCCGCCGTGTAACGCATCTCATAATGATAGGTTTGTCCATCGATTTCCTCTTTGATGGTCCAGTCAGTTTCACGAAAATTGATGGCATATTTTGCTCTTGAAAGGTCCGCTTCTGAAAGCGCAACACCTATAATGCCCGCTTCTGTTTGCGAAAAGACTTGTGACTCATCCGTTAAAAGTTTGCCATCTTCCAGCTGCAGTTCACTGTATTCGGCTGCTGTTTCAGCAGTCATGAGTGTTTTTGCATGGGGAAAAAATGCTACAAAGGCTTGATCCGTTTGCTTGCTGATCATCAAGGTCAGCGGGATCATCAGCAAGGACATCAAGAAAATATAGACAAACACTTGCTGCCAGCGATTTAATTTTTTACGCCATGCATAGACTTTTGTTGGAGAAAATATGGCCCCAAAGTATGTTAAGGGAAATCGTTGTTCAGACATCCTATCATTCCTATCCTTTTGTTCCGCCCGAGGTCAAACCTGAAACAAAGTATTTTTGTAAGAAGAAAAACAGTGCAGCAATCGGTACGGCGATCAAAATCGCACCAGCCGCAAAGAGTGCGACCCGTTGATTACGGGCATCGTTGATAAAGGTCTGCAGCCCGACTGCGACGGTCAAACGCTCTTGTGAGCGAAGCAAGAACCGCGCCAGCAAGAATTCGCCGAATGGCCCCATAAAGGCCCACAATGCTTGGACGGCAACCATTGGTTTTACGAGGGGCAAAACGATTTGCCAAAAGATGCGGAAATGCCCTGCACCGTCAAGTTTTGCTGATTCATCCAAGTCGATCGGTACCGTATCAAAGTACCCTTTCATCAGCCAAGTATTCATGGGAATCCCACCACCGATATAGATCAGTGTCAAGAACCAGAAACTATCTAGGCCGTTTGCTAATAAGCCCATGACATAAAAAGCGGTCAACGCCGACATTGTTGGCACCATCTGAACGATCAAGAACACCATCAAACTGCTCTTACGACCGGCAAAGCGATAACGACTGTAAGTATACCCTGCCAGTGTTACGATCATTACTTGGATCACCATCGTGGAAACAGCCACGATCAAGGTGTTTTTATACCATGTCAAATAGGGGGTTTCATTGAACAATCGTCGAAAGTTGTTCAATGTCCAATCCGCATCAAAATCCAAGCGAAAGGCGATCATATTCCCTGCCTTGAAGGCTGAGGTGGCGGTAATCAACAAGGGATAGATGATAACGATCGATAAAGCGATCATAAACAAGTAGGTAAATAATTTGCTGAAAGAAAACTTTTTCTTTTTCATCCTCAATCCTCCATATTAAATGCATTCGTCTTTTTAAACACCAGTAATGAAATGGAAATCACCACAAAGGAAATGATCAAGGTCAATGCAGAAGCAATCGAGTATTGTGGCGAGCCGCCCGTCGTCAATTTGTAGATCCATGAAATCAAAATATCCGTCGAACCGGCATTTCCACCTAAACTTCCTGGACCACCTTCGTTAAAGAGATAGATCATGGAGAAGTTATTAAAGTTCCCTGTATATTGCGTAACGAAGGTTGGTGCTGCCACCAAAAAGATCGCCGGTAACGTAATATTGCGAAAACGCTGAATCGCATTTGCTCCATCCATTTTGGCTGCTTCATACAAATCTTCAGAAATGGATTGTAAAATCCCTGAGACCATAACATAAATATATGGAAACCCTAACCAACCCTGAATCAAAATAATCGCCGTTTTCGTCCAAAACGGATCGGTCTTCCAAGCAATGTTCCCAATATCCACAAAGGGCAGATTGTTCAATAGCGGGATCACCTGCGTATTGATCGCTCCTGCGGTATCATTAAACATATTTGAAAAACTCATGATTGTGATAAACGCTGGCACCGCCCAAGGAAGCAAGAAAATCACCCCGAAGACCCGACGGAACTTCACAAATTTTTGATTGGCAACAACAGCTGTCAGTATTCCTAAGGTAATTTGCAAAGTAGTTGCTAAAACGGTCCAAATCACCGTCCAACTAAACACTTTTACAAAGGTGTCGCGGTAAGAACTTAAGGTGAAGATATTCGTAAAATTCGAAAAACCGATCCAGTCGATTAAGTTTGCTGGCGGAATATGTCGAAAATCATAGTTGGTAAACGCCATGAAGAGTGTCACCATTACCGGAAAAATAATTGCTACGATCATCACCAGATAGGCTGGGATCGTCAATAGATAAGCGAAACCATCCTCATACAATTTATTGAAAAACTCTTTTCTCGTAACTGCCACCGGGAACCCTTTTTCAATACTTTGGCGAACTTGATAGGCATCTTTGATATTTAAAACCCAAAAGATAATGAAAATAACGGTAACGATGACCTGTAGCGTTCCTTCGATCAACAAGAACAAAGAATTGTGTTCCATCGGTACTGATCCCAGTGTGACAAAGTTATATAATGCTTGTCCACCGAACAAAAGCATTTCGCCTAGAAAAATTAGAAAGACCGCAAAAAAGAGTCCCGCTTTAAATTTCTGACCATTTTTGAATTGTCCCACCCCAGGGATGATTGAAAGAAGCGCTGTCTGCGTGGCTTTTGAATTCGTCCTCATATGTATCCTCCTTAAAATCGAAAGTCTGCCAAGCGGCCGACGATCCATAGAAATCAATCTCATCAAGCAATTTCTTGCGTGCTACGTTGCAAGGAATCCTTTTGACAAACATCCTCTATAGAATCGTCGACATGAATGACAGACCGTAATCGGCTATTTATTAATATTTCTGCTCAATCGCTTCTTCGATTGTTTTGGCAGCATTATCCGCTGCTTCTTGAGGAGTCATATTGCCTGAACCTGCATCAAACAGCATGTTTTCAGCCCCTACCCAAACCTCAGACATTTCAGGGATATTTGGCATTGGTTGTGAAACACTGTATTGCTCGATCACTGCTTTTGCTACTGGATCATCAGAAGCAGCAACTGTTTCTTGAGCCATAATGTTTGCTGGAATATCATGACGCATTTCATACAATTTCTCTTGATTAGCTTCGTTTGTTAAATATTCGACAAATTGTTGAGAAACGTCTTTGTTTTGTGAGTAGTTGGAAACAACCCATGCTTTTCCACCACCAAACGTTTCATAATCATTGCCATTGCTCAGCGTTGGGATTTTCGCTACGCCATAGTTAATCCCTGCTTCTTCAAAGCCGTTCACGCCCCATGGTCCGTAAATGATGGCTGCTGTTTTGCCTTGGTTAAAGTAATCTAACATCAAGTTTTCGTTGGCTGATACATCCAGCATTCCTTGCGGCCAGACATTTTGGAACCAATCAGTTGCGTACGTGATTGCTTCAACAGAACCTTCATTGTTAATCCCTAAATCAGATGGATCTGTCCCTTCATCCCCAAAGACATAACCACCATAACCAGCTAATAGACCATACGTATAATAAAAGTCTGTCCAACGAGCTAAGAAACCAACATTGTCATCGCCTTCTGCAAAACGATCATCTTTTGCTAGCTCTTCTAAATCAGAAAAAGTTGCTGGCGCTTCATCGATCAAATCTTTGTTATAGAACATGACAACTGCTTCAATCATTGCTGGTGCGCCATAGATTTTATCATCGATCGTTACCTGTTGCTTGTCTGTATCGCTGTACCGTCCATCATCTGGCAAAGTCATTTCTGCCAAATGCCCTTGCGAGCCTACTTGACCTACACGATCGTAAGGAGACATCGTAACATCTGGACCTTTCCCAGCGGGACCGTCTAGTTGAAGCGCATCCATTTGATCGAACATATCCATTTCTACAACGTTGATGGTCACATCATTTTCAGATTCAAAGTCAGATTTCACTTCATTGATATAATCAATATAGTCTGCGCCTACAGAGACCGTGAGCGTTTTTTCATCGCTACCTGAACCTGCATCTGCATTACTACCATCGGTACTACCACCGTTGCCGCCACACGCCGCAAGCGCTAACAACGCACTTCCTGAAACTAATCCTAGAGCTGCCTTTTTCCAATTCACTTTCATCCTGTTTACCTCCTGCAATTTGTAACTCCATTATGCAACCGGTTTCTTAAAATGGCAAACCTTTTCTAAATGTTAGCGATAACAAAAATAGAAAAAGCCTTTAAATTAAGATGTCGAGGAATCGAAAAGAAATTGCGCAACCATTTGCTTAATTTTTCATTTTGTGGATTCACGAACCACGAGTTGAGGTAAAAAGCGCTGTTGTCGCTGGCTCGTATCATTATGTTCGATTTTTTGGATCAATAATTCGCCGCAAACTTCCCCCATTTCCACAATGGCTTGCTTCATCGTTGTCAATTTTGGCGAACTTACCTGATCAAGGAATACGCCATCGTAGCCGATGATCCCAAAATCATCTGGCACCTCCACTCCGATCGACTGTAAGCCTTGATTGATGCCTAACGCTAAACGATCTGTGGCACAGATAAAACAAGTGTTTTTCATTAAATGCTCATTCTGCGATTGGATAAACTTGCGGGCGGCGGAAGATCGGTTGTCAAAACGATAGATTTTTGGTGATATTCCCGCTTTTGTGACTGTATCTATGTACCCTTTTTCTCGGCTTTTCGTAAACGCTTCTTCCAACTCTAAACCAATATAGACCAATTGTTGATAGCCGGTGTCGATAGCATGTTTGCATGCAGAAACGATTCCTTGATAGTTGTCACTGTCAACAAAACTGAACCCAGCTTCATTTTCGCCAAACAACACCACAGGCTTTCTTAAATTTCTTATCCAGTCCATGTCAGCCTGGCGAAAGCCCGTAATGATGCAGCCATCTGCTGGACCACGATCCACCCCGTCAGTCGTAACTAGCTGCAAAGAATAGTGTGCTTTACCAATAGAACGAGCGATCCCAACCAATAAGTTCATATAGTAAGGTTCCGTCGTATCCATCTCCTCTAAAATATACACTTTGATGATATGGGAACGCTTGGAAACTAATGATTTGGCAGCAATATTCGGCTGATAATCCAATTCAAGCATCGCTTGATGAACCAGCTGCTTTAACTCTTCAGTTACTTTGTCCGGATGATTGATCACTCGAGAAACGGTCATTGCGGAAACATTTGCTTTTTTAGCAACATCTGCTAGCGTAGTCATGATTCACTCTCCTTGTATTATTTCATCTATAGTATAACATAATAAACCAAAAGAAGAACCAAGGCACTCTCTATATAAAAAAGATTTCCAGCCAATTTAACGAGTATAAAAAAACAGAGTGGCTTCTCAGCTACTCTGTCAAAAAAGACTATTTTTTTGGGGTGTCGAGAAAAAGGTATCAACACTTGTTAATCGGTTTCGATCAACCCGTATTTGCCATCTTTTCGACGATACACAATGCTCGTTCCATTCGTTTCCGCATCTTCAAAGATAAAGAAGTTGTGTCCAAGCATGTTCATTTGTAAAACAGCTTCTTCACTGTCCATTGGTTTTAAAGACAAACGTTTTGTACGTACGATGTCTAATTCAGAACCATTGTTTTCTTCATCGTTTGCTTCAGTTGTGAACAAATCACCATCTGTTGGCGGAACCAATGCTGTCTCGCGAGATTTGCGGTTGATTTTTGTTTTAAATTTGCGGATTTGGCGTTCCAATTTGTCAACAACCAAATCGATACTAGCATATAGATCAGGTGAGGTTTCTTCCGCACGCAGAACTAAGAATGGTAAAGGAATCGTTACTTCTACTTTTGCTGTTTTTTCAGTATAAACTTTCAAATTAACATGTGCTGTTGCTTCCGGCACATCGTTAAAATAACGTTCTAATTTACCTACTTTTTTCTCGACGTAATCACGGATCGCTTCTGTTACCTCGATATTTTCGCCGCGCACATTATATCTAAACATAAAAATTACCCCTTTCGTCTACCAGTAAAGAAGGAAAAGGACCACTCTTTTCTTCTTCTTAACTCTATTATATCGAACTCTTGCTCATTTGCCTAGTAAATCGAACAAATTTCTTTAAGCGTTTTCAAAATAACGATTCAACGGGCAAAGGAAAAGGATCGAATCGACTGGGGGCCAAAGGTCTGCAATGCTTCAGCTGCGTGATATAACGTTCTACCGGTAGTGTAAACATCATCGATCAACAACAGTTTCTTGTTTTTTATTTCAACCGTTGCCTCTGGCTTCACCGCAAAAGGTTGCACCTCCTCTAATCGTTGCTTGCGAGAACGTTGAGCTTGTGGTGCGGTATCAACCACTTTATCCAGCCATTCTTTCGACTTAACTCCGCCTGCGTCTAGCACAGCGGTCACTTGATTAAACCCTCGCTCCTGGTAACGTTCTGCCGATAGCGGGATGGGTATCAAACAATCGTAATCAAAGTTGTTGATCTTTTGTCTGATGGCAGCAGCAAAGGTCTCTCGCAACTGATAGTTTCCCATTAATTTGTATTCGTGAATCCACTCCTTCATCCCTTGATCGTAAGCGAACAGTGCCCGATGCTGCAAATGGATCATGGGACAGGTTTTCGCCCAAAAGAGACAGTCACTGCAGGAAATGGTATCCTTTTTGCCACATGTTGGGCAGCAACTTTGCCAATCAATCACTGTAAATCGCTGAGCGCATTGTGGACATAATTCTTTTTCGGGGATGCGCCAAGGAGCCAACAGCTCAATGATCGTTACCTCTCTTGAAAAAAATATTTGGCACCAACTACACTCCATCGGTCAACCAGCTCCTTGCTAATTGGTTCATCTCATTGATTTCTTTGATTGCTTGACGGATTGCTTCTGTCATTTGGTCGTAGAAAAAAATGACTTCCCCTTCTGTAAACGCACCTTTGCGATCGACACGGCCAGCGATTTGTACTAACGCCGATTTTGTAAAGACCGGGTGATTGGCTCCCAGTACCACCACTGAGACATTTTCAAACGTTACACCTCGTTCTAAAATCATCGTTGTAAACAACACCTTGTACACTTGGCTGCGTGCCGATTGGACTTTTTCCCTCCGTTTTTCATCTTGTGAAGAAACACTAGTGAGGAGCCATGATGCTTCTTGCCTGCGGACAGCCCCTTCCATTTCCTTCATCAGCTGAATACTTGGACAAAATACCAAGACAAAGTTTTTTTTAACCAACCGCTGTAAGTGCTGTAGCAATGGTCGCAGCCAACGTTTTTTGCGATAAGCCTGCGCCCAGCGGCTATAATGAATAGGTTTCGGAACGATCAGCGGACGCTGATGAAACCGTAGAGGCATTTTTAACACTGCAAATTCCGAATGAATTTCTTGCAACAATCGTTTTGAAGGCGTCGCACTTAAATAGATCAGACACCCGTTTTCTGCCAAGGCATTGTATAATCCGTAACGCAGCTGCGCATCGCCCTCGTAGGGAAATGCATCTATCTCATCCACCACGATCAGTTGAAAGCTGCGATAAAAATGCAGTAGCTGATGAGTGGTGGCAATAAGGATCGTTGTATAACGATAAGGTTCTTCTGATTTCCCATAAAGGAGCAGGCTTTCCTCTTGTGGGAACGCTTGTTGAATCCGGGGGAACAGTTCACGGCAGACATCGATCCGTGGCGAGACGATCGCCACACGACCACCTTCTTGCCGTACGTGGCGGATCGTCTCAAAGATCATCTCGGTCTTCCCTGAACCCGTGACTGACCAAACAAGAGACGATTTCTTTTGTCGACAATTTGCCACTAGTTGCTGAGAAATTTTTTGCTGAAACGAAGTCAACACTCCTGGCCAAACGATCTTGTGATCAAAGGCTGGAAGATCCGTTTGTTGAATTACGAGTTGGCCATCTGATGTGATCCGACCATAGCGAATACAAGTTGGACAGTAATAGCAGCCTATCGGCAATAGAACCGACGTCTTGTGGTGGGAAGAACCGCAACGCTGACAAACGATTCTCTTCCCCTGCTCGAGCATTGCCGGTCGAGAATCAAAAGTTTTTCCTACACTCATTGTTTCATCTAAAACAAAAAATTGTCTTCCTTTTTGATTGGTCATAACATACACCTCAGTTTTAACTACGCAAAAAAATCGGTTCAAGTACTTTTTGAAAAGTACTTGAACCGATTACAGGTTTCTTGTTTGCTTCAACAGCAGGTCTTGCTTATTCGCCGATCAATGTCAAAGCTTGATCTAAGACTTTTTCGCCGTTCATCATGCCGTAATCTGCCATGTTGATTACTTCTAATGGAATTCCTTTTGGCGCTAGACGTTTCTCGAAATCGCCTTTCATGAAACGAACTTGTGGTCCTAATAGTAAAACGTTTACGTCTTTGCTTTCTAAATGTTGATCTGCTTCTGATGCGGAAACTGCAAAAATATCTGCTTCTAATCCTTTTGCTTCAGCTGCTTTTTGCATTTTTGTTACTAATAAGCTTGTACTCATCCCTGCAGAACAAACTAACATAATTGTTTTTTTCGCCATATCGAACACTCCTTGAATTTTAAGAATAAGATAACATTTCCTATCTCTAGTATAGAACAAGTTTGAAATTTGTCAACGCTTTCTATCCAGCAACCAGTTTGATTTTACTAAACGATTAAAAACGACGTACTCTTTTTTTAAATTGACTAGGACTACCTCGTAGCCGGCATTCAGCCACGCATAAGCCCCATTTTCTGGATGTCGGTAATCATTCGCCCACCAATCGCTACTGGTGCGGGCACTTTTGGGCAAACCGGATGCTGGGAAAAGAAATTCATCAAACTGCGTAAACGTTAAGGTGATTTGCGAACCACCGTTGTTTTTTAAATAGTGAGTGATCGTATCGTACTTTTTGCGTCTACCCAAAGCAACTGCCTCCTCTTTTTAGAGTCTATGTTCGTACCTGTTTCTTTCTTCTATTTGTAACTTTCCTTCCGATTGCCTATACTAGAAACATAAAGGAGGCGATCGTGCGCGTGACTTATCGAACGATTCGACAAGACGGAGAAACAGAAATAGAAATCAAAAAATCGCGTTTCCTCTGTTCATTAAAACGAATTCAATCAGAAGACGAAGCCAAAGCGTTTATTCAAGCCCTCAAGAAAGAGCATTGGAAGGCAAATCATCATTGCAGCGCCTATGTATTAGGTGAAAATCATGAGATCCAGCGCAGCAGTGATGATGGTGAACCGAGCGGCACCGCTGGGGTACCGATTTTAGAAGTGTTAAAGAAAAACGAACTGATCAATGTGATCGCCGTTGTTACCCGCTACTTCGGTGGAACGAAACTGGGTGCTGGTGGATTGATTCGCGCTTATTCAAGTTCGGCCTCTGCTGGAATCAAAGAGGTAGGAATCGTCGAGGGTATTTTGCATCAAGAACTTGCCTTGACCATCGAGTATCCCCTTTTAGGCAAGCTCCAAAACTACTTAGAACTGCAGAATATCTATATAAAAGATATTGCTTATACGGAGAAAATCGTTGTCACCTTAATGATTCCTGAAGCAGTACTTGCCGACCAAGAAGCCGCTCTGATCGATTTGCTACAAGGTCAAGTGCAATTGACCAGAGGGACTACCGAATATGTAGAACGCTTGATCGAGCAGTCAACAGAGTAAGCCAGCTTACTAAAGACCTTCCAGTGTGTGCTCTTTTCCTCAAGGAGGACGCTGCCAAGTTTGCTACAACCAATGCAGGAAGCCCAAATATTTGAAAAGCCGAAACGGTCATGCAACCAGCGACGCTAAGCAACAGCAGATACGCTCGTAGGGTCCTTTCGGCTTTTTTGGGCTTTTTGTTGCCAATTGAAATAGACAGGTTATTTTTCCATATAAAATTCAAAACGATTACCAACATATTGGGTGCGCACGTATTCAAATGGTTGACCATCTTCAAATGAAGTGATTTGCCGCATACGTAAAATCGCATCGCCGCGTTTGATTTGTAAGTAATCAGCAATTTGCTCGGAAGCGACCATAGCTGAGATCGTTTGCGAAGCGCCGCCAATTTTCCGCTGTCCTTTTTCTTCCAACACTTTATAGAGGGAAGAGATGATCTCCTCCTTGCTAAAGTCATGAATAAACTTTTCAGGGATACTCGCTACTTCAAAACAGATCGGCACATCATCCGCATACCGAATCCGCTCCATCCGTAAAATCGTTTCGTGACCTTCTAATTGCAGCTTTTCCATCTCACTGGAGCTAGGTGCCGTCAAGAAATAAGCGACCGCTTTGCTGGAAGGCTTACGACCAAGAGAATTCATGATTTCGGTAAAACTCGTCGTGCCCGTCATTTTCTCTTGTACTTTTTGGCGAGCCACATAAGTGCCGGAACCGATTTTACGCTCAAGAATCCCCTCATCTGCTAAGGTTTGGATCGCTTGTCGCAACGTCATGCGACTCACGCCGAATTGTTTCGACAACTCGCGCTCTGAGGGCAGACGATCGCCGATTTTGTATGTATTGTTTTCAATATTGGCTTTAATTTGATCATGAATTTGGATATAAACAGGTAATTTTTCCACCACTACACATTCCTCCGTTCCCCTCCTATTATAACTGGTATATACCTAAATAGCTAATAAAAAAAGCAAAAACTGCTCTTTTTTTCTCAATTTGTGCGAATTCTTTCCCTATTTTATAGGCAGAAGAAAGAAGTTATCACAAAATGTCCAAACAAGAGCAGTCGCTTTTCTTTTAAATTGGTTCGGTCGCTGGCTTGAGAATTTATTCAGCCAACGCTTTATTGGCAGTGGCCATCAACAATCGGATACGATTCAATTGATTGACGATTGAGACACCTGGATCATAATCAATGGCCGCAATGTTCGCCTGCGGGTATTGACGACGTAATTCTTTCATAACACCTTTTCCTACCACATGATTGGGCAGACAGCCAAATGGTTGCAGACAAATGATATTGTTGACATTATTTTCCAATAGATCAATCATCTCACCGGTCAAGAACCAGCCTTCTCCCGTATGATTACCAATGGAAACAATCTCGCTCGCTTGCTCCGCAAGCTGATGGATCGAATGGATACCATCAAAACGCGTTGACGCCCTCAGTGCTTTATCCATCGGTTTTTGGAGCCTTTCAATCGCCATGATCGCAAAATCAGCGATCATTTTACTTTTCTTCGCCATCCCCAAATGCTCGTAGCGCCAAATCTGATTGTAGAGGGAATAATTCATGAAGCCGACAATATCTGGTACGACCGCTTCCGCTCCTTCTGCTTCTAACAGGCGAACGACATCGTTATTGGCAGTCGGTGAATACTTCACTAAAATCTCTCCCACGACACCGACACGCGGCTTCTTGATATCTCTTATCGGCACTTGATCAAAGGCTTGAATGATTTTTTTCATATTTCGATTAAACAGACTGAAGGAGCCATTACGAACGTTTTTGGCAATTTTTTCCAGCCATTCTTGATGGAGCCGATCGACAGCCCCTGCTTCTTGCTCATACGGACGGGTGCGATAAACGACCCGTTCAAAGAGATCTCCGTATAAAAATGCCACCGCCAAACGCTTCATCATCGGTAAGGT
The DNA here is from genome assembly GCF_050544075.1 of Enterococcus sp. AZ188. Lineage (NCBI taxonomy): Bacteria > Bacillati > Bacillota > Bacilli > Lactobacillales > Enterococcaceae > Enterococcus > Enterococcus sp. AZ188. The sequence continues at coordinate 925,002 of NZ_CP172943.1, read as the reverse complement.
AAAGCGAAAGCCCGGATTTGATTCAACCCCGGTGTTACCCATCGAAATAGATACCACCGGCACTTGTGGAAATCCTGCATCGTTCAGTGCTTTACGTAACAAAGGAATATAGTTCGTTGCACGACATCCGCCGCCCGTCTGAGTCATCAAAACACTGGTATTTTCAACATCATATTTTCCGCTTTGCAATGCTTCTACTAGCTGTCCAATGGAAATGATCGCCGGATAGCACGCATCATTATTGACAAAGCGTAAACCGACATTAACCGCCTCACGATCTTCACTAGGTAGACAGACCACTTGATACCCAGAAGCTTGCAAAGCAACATCGACTAACCCGCTTTGATGGATGGGACTCAACATCGGCAATAAGAGCGTGTGCTGCTTGCGCATCTCTTTGGTAAAAATGATCTTTGCCGGTTCCTCGTATTGCTTTTTAGGTACAAAGTGCTGTTTGTCCCGTTCGTTGACTGCTGCTTTCAAGGAACGCAACCGAATCCGAATTGCCCCAAGGTTCGCTCCCTCATCGATTTTCAACACCGTATATAACTTCCCATACTGCGCCATAATCTCTTCGACTTGATCAGTAGTGACTGCGTCGATCCCGCAACCGAATGAGTTTAATTGAACCAGTTCTAATTGTTTGTTTTTCGCGACCACTCGAGCTGCCGCATACAATCGCGAATGATAGACCCATTGATCCACAACCCTCAGATCGCCGACATTTGCTAAATGAGCAATACTGTCCTCAGTCAATACATGGAAGCCTTCTTGGGTAATGACTTCTGCAATCCCATGGTTGATTTCAGGATCCAAATGATATGGTCTTCCAGATAAAACGATCCCTTTTTGATTGGTCGTCATCAGCATACGTAGCGTTTCTTCTCCCCGTTGCGCAATATCTGTCTTGAACTGATCCAGCTCCTCGAAACCGCTGCGTAGGGCTTGGGCAATTTCTTCTTCTACAAAACCAAAATCTTGAAAAGTACTCGTTAAAGTTTTGACCATTGAGGCTTCATCCGCCAAATTCAAAAACGGACAGCGGTAGTCAACCGCCCCTTCACGAATCACATCGACGTTATTACGAATCACTTCTGGATAGCTTTGCACAATTGGACAGTTAAAATGATTCTCAGCGGCAGTGTTCTCTAGTCGCTCAAAAATAACACCTGGATAAAAAATCAACGGTACGTTTTGATCAATCAGTGCTTGGATGTGTCCATGGGCTAGTTTGGCTGGGTAACAAACCGTATCACTAGGAATCGTTTCAATCCCTTGCTCATATAGTTCTTTGTTGGAACGTGGCGACAAGGTTACTCGAAACCCTAACTTGGTGAAAAAGGTATGCCAAAGCGGATAATTTTCATAAAGATTCAATACTCTTGGCAGGCCGATTTCGCCATGGACGGCCTCTTTTTTACGTAAGGAACGGTACTTAAACAAGCGGCGATATTTTTCATCCACAAGATTGATTTTGCGGTCTTCTTTCTTGATTTTGATTCGCGCACCACGTTCGCAGCGATTCCCGGTAATAAATTTTCGACCGTCAGAAAAGAGGGTCACCGTCAACAAGCAATTGTTTTCGCATAGACCGCAATTCGTAAATTCTTTTTCTGCTTGGAAATCGGCCATTTCTGCTGGAGACAACAACGTACTAACATCGTCAAGGGCTGCTTCTTCTAAAGCGATCAAGGCGGCACCATACGCCCCCATCAAACCGGCGATCGATGGTCGAACGACTTCACGGCCGCTGATCAATTCAAAAGCGCGCAGAACCGCTTCGTTATAGAAAGTCCCTCCTTGGCAGACGATTTTCTCGCCGAGGTCTTCAGGTCGCCGAACCTTGATGACTTTATAGATAGCATTTTTTATGACCGAGTAAGACAAGCCGGCTGAAATGTCGCCAACAGAAGCCCCTTCTTTTTGGACCTGTTTCACTTTTGAGTTCATAAAGACGGTACAACGCGAACCAAGGTCAACCGGTGCTTGGGCTTTTGTAGCTGCCAACGCAAATTCTTTGACATCCTGATTCATAGATTTGGCAAAAGTCTCAATGAAGGAGCCGCATCCTGAGGAACAGGCTTCATTCAATTGAATCGAAGATAACGCGCCATCTTTAACCGTCATCGCCTTCATGTCTTGTCCACCGATATCTAGGATAAAATCAACCCCCGGCTGGAAATGTTCGGCAGCTTTGTAATGGGCCATCGTTTCCACTTCACCGATATCGACTTTCAGTGCATGTTTGATCAAATGCTCGCCGTAACCTGTGATCGTTGACTTTGCGATGTAAACGTCAGAAGGCATCTGACGATAAAGCTCTTGTAAAACCGCCATCGTTGTCGCTAACGGTTCACCTTCATTATTGCCATAGAAAGAAAACAATAATTCCCCTGCATCATTGATCAAAACCACTTTCGTTGTGGTTGATCCTGCATCGATGCCTAGATAAGCAGCGCCTGTATGCTCAGACAACGCTTTTTCTGTGGCCACCGCTTGAGCATGGCGAGCACGAAAAGCAGTCAATTCCTCCTCGTCTTTAAACAATGGGGCTAATGTATCAGTTGGCGCGAGTTTGCCATCTTCTCCGTTGGCTAAGCGGGCTAATAGCACGGAAAGCTGTTGCTCTTCTTCTGCATATAGTGCAGCCCCCATCGCCACAAACAGTTCTGGGTTCTCGGGAAAAATGATATCTGCTTCTTGCAGGTTCAACGTATCGATAAATCGTTGACGCAATTCCGACATAAACGTCAACGGTCCACCTAGAAAGGCTACCTTGCCTTTGATTTTACGACCAGCAGCCAAGCCAGCAATCGTTTGATTGACCACCGCTTGAAAGATACTCGCCGCAATGTCTGCTTTTGCTGCTCCTTCATTGATCAGCGGCTGCACATCGGTTTTGGCAAAGACCCCGCAGCGTGAGGCAATCGGATAAAGGGTTTGATAATCTTTGGCTAGTTCATTGACCCCATTGGCATCCGTTTTCAATAAAACCGCCATCTGATCAATAAACGCACCCGTTCCACCGGCACAACTGCCGTTCATTCGCTGCTCCAATGCCCCTTCAAAAAAGGTGATCTTCGCATCTTCGCCGCCTAACTCGATGGCCACATCGGTTTCGGGAATCACTGTCTCAACTGTTTTGGTACAAGCGATGACCTCTTGGACAAATGGGATCCGCAAAACTTCCGCCAGACCCATCCCACCTGATCCGGTAATCGCCAGCGCAAGCGGCTGATCTTCGATCACTTCTTGCGCTTCTCTAATGATTTTTTCCGCTGCTTTCTGGATATCTGCATAGTGCCGTTCATATCTTGAAAAACACGTTTGATTGCCTTCATCTAACAGAACCATCTTGACTGTTGTCGACCCGACATCGATGCCCGCTTTATATTTTTTCATTTGTTGCCTCCATCTAAACAACACTTTGTTGATTATCTAACAAGCCGTTTGTTATAATACTTATGTTCATTGTAATTCTTTTGATTGATAATTCAACAAACAATTCTAAGGAAGGTGTGGGATAAACAACAATTACCCGTTTTTTGTTGTTTATTTTGAAAGGAAATTCACAATATGAAAAAATTGGATTTACGTGTCAAACGAACCAATAAGTACATTATTGAAGCTTTTATCCGCTTAGTGGAAGAAAAAGGCTTCGAGCAAGTGACTGTCCAAAATATCGCCGATGAAGCCATGATCAACCGTGCAACCTTTTATGCCCATTACAAAGACAAACAAGACTTGTATGAAAAGATATTTGACTTGGCTGTCGAATCATTTACCGCGATTCTTGATTTTGAAGATTTTGTTCAAGGAAATCGCATCAAAATCCGCAAAATCGAAGCGGCCATGACCGAACTTTTTTTACACATTCAAAACAATCGTTCCTTTTATTTGACGATCATGGATGCCTCTGCCATTGAGATCATCCGTAAAAAGTTGGGCCTGATTTTGACTGAACGTTACCAAGAGATCTTTTCAACGTTAAGAATCACCGAAGGAGACATTGAAGTGCCCTTAGACTTCATCATTGACTATATGACCTCGATATTTGTTGGTACCTTGCATTGGTGGCTAACGGCAGAAACAACGATGACACCCGACCATCTAGCAAAACTTGTCATCAAACTGGTGGCAAACGGCCACCTGACTGTCTTGGGGATTGAGATTGAGGAATAGCTGCCAAACCCACTTTACTGGTTTGCCCAAAGAGAAGGGGGTCGCTCCCTTTTTGCGAAGAGCATTCATTTTAACAACGTTTAACCGTTTATTTTTTTCTAGAATCATGGAAAAACCCGTCCAGATCGCTTGATCACATGGACGGGTTTCTTACCGATTATTTACGTTCTTTTTGACAGATTTGCGTTCAATCAATTCGAAAGGAATGATTTCTGAGGTGATTTTTTTCCCGTTAAGAATACAGTCAAGCAGCTTTAAACAAGCGCGTTTCCCCATCTCATGAAAAGGCTGGGAAATGGTGGTCAGCGGTGGACTGACCATTGCGGCAATCCGAGAATTATCATAACCGACTACCGAAAGATCATCGGGGACGACGATCTTGTTTTCATAACAAATAGAGATAATCCCTAGTGCTGTTTCATCACTCGCACAAAACACAGCTGTAATCGGTTCTTTCCTCTCCAAATACCCGCTCATTGCACGTCTTCCAGATTGAAAACTAAAGTAGCCATAATCAATAAATTGTTTATTTACGGGAATCTGATTCTTCTCTAGGGCGTCGACATACCCTTTGATCCTAGGCACACTCGTATTTTCATCATCATAGCTTAATCCTGCCAAGCCAATATTGTAGTGCCCCTGTTTGATCAGATAATCAACAGCGGTAAAAGATGCCAAATAGTCATCCACTTTTATCGAAGGAATTTTTTTGTTTGTATCAGTACTAGAAACTAGAATAATCGGGATATTCAAGCTTTCGATCGGTGCTAAATCGTATTTAGACAAAAAAATGGAAAACACAATAATACCATCGACTCGACGTTCAGCCATAAGATCTAAACTTTTCTGAAACCCTTCTCCACCAACACCTGCATGAGTCACGATCACACTAAACCCTCTAGCGTGTGCTTCTTCTTCAATCCCCTCGATGATTTTTACATAAAAAGAGGTGTCGGAGTTCGGCATAATGATCCCCACCGTCTTTGTCGTTTTCGTTACAAGACTGATAGCAGTTTCATTCTTACGGTATCCTAACTTTTTGACTGCCGAAAGAACACGTTCTTCAACTTCTTTGCTATATCCGCCAATATTATTCAGCACTCTCGACACAGTGGCAATTGAAACGCCTGTTTCTCGAGCAATATCTTTGATAGTTGCCGCCATATCAAAACTCCTTTTATCTGCTTTCATTGCCTTTTCTTTCGATCGAATAGAAAAAGGCTTGTTCCTTCCATACTTGGCCGACAATTTCAGCCAAGTGTCTCTTCCATTCTAACAAATATTGAGAAAAAAACGATAGTTAGAAGAAGTAAAAACGACTTCTAGCTATCGTTAATCGGAGGAAAACGATGGAAATTGGTTCTAAGATACCTGCTTATTCACCCGTGATCCCAGACTTGTCGATACTTTCAACAAACCATTTCTGAACAAAAACATAGAAGAAGATCAATGGAAAAATACTCAGAATCGTTCCCGAATAGGCTACCGCCTCTGTATAACTAAGATTGGGATTGACTCCTGGATCACCTAGATTCGAGGTATTGTTGACGACATTGTTAAATTGACTTTCCAATGAATTGAGTAACATTGGAGTTGTTTGAATGTTTCCTTCTAAATAGAAAGAAGTCAACAAGGTTTCATTCCAGTACAACGCAAACGCATAGATCCCCACAATCACAAATGCAGGTCTCACCATCGGTAAGGCGATCTTATAAAAGGTTTTAAAGGCACCCGCTCCATCCAAAAAGGCTGCTTCTTCTAATGCAGTTGGGATCATTTTGAAAAACTGATAAAAGATCAAAATGAATAAAGCGGCTTGTTCTCCTTGACCCATAAGAGCTGGAAAAATCAGCGCCCCCATATTTCCGCTTAATCCTAACGTCGTAAAGAGTTGATAGCGAGGAATAAAAAACAACACCTTCGGCGCAAGATACGTAAAAAGCAACAATGAAAAGATCAGAAATTTTCCAGGTACTTGAAAACGGGCTAACCCGTATGCAATCAAAGCAGAAGAAAGCATCAGACAAACGGTCGATACTCCTGCAACAAGTACCGTAGTGAAATAGCTCCCTGGCAAACGTAACGCCCGCCACGTAAGCCGAAAATTTTCTAGATAAAATTCTGAAGGAATCCATTCGATCGAGTGATCAGCCAAATCTAAATTTGACATCAATCCTACAGTTATCATATTGATCAGCGGGAAGATAAAGACAAAACTAAGCACGATCAAGATTGCATAAATGACGATTTTTCCTAATAAGCCGTTTGTAAAATTGGTTCCCAGTAACAGTTTTTTCATTCTATGGGTATTTCCTCTTCGTCGTATCATCATTCTTAACCCGCCTTACTTTTCTTGCGTTCTTTTATGACCATATACAAAATACCAATCATTATGAATTGGAACAACGTATATAAAATAGCAATCGCTGACGCATAGCCTTCTCTTCTCGCTCCATCGTAGGTCGATTCCAGAATGATCGAAACAATCGGATTTGCTTCAAAATTCGCTAAAAAAACCACAATAAAGACGACCGCTACATTGATCAGTGGAAAAATGATTGGTAAGGTGATTTTCCAAAAACTGACCCAAGAAGAAGCACCATCGATTGATGCGGCCTCATAAATGCTCGGGTTGACATTTTGGAGGGATGCTAGAAAAATCAATACCGGAACTGCACAATACCACAATAGTTGCGCAATCATTTCAAATAATTCTGCAACCAGCAGGACAACGGCTTGTGAAGGAATAAATAAATCTAAGATATTGAGAATCACTAGATTCTCAACGATCCCTGTACCACCATACTCACTGATCATAGTCATCAATTTGCCACTTAAGATAATGATTGGTAGAAAAAAGACTAAGCGAAAGAACCAATTGCCGTGAATTTTTTGATTCAAAAGCATGGCAATAATCACCGATAAAGCGATAATCACAGGAACTTGAAACAAGGTAGCAACAAAAAAATCTTGTAAGGCAATCACGAAGTCAATATCCTGAAACAAAATTCGGTCATAGTTCTCCCAACCGACCCAATTATAACGCCAGCCAGAACGAATGCCATAGGAGACATTATGAAAGCTAAAGAAGATCGTTCGAGTAAGCGGATAGGCCACTAATGTCAGAAACCCAATGATCCATGGACTAACAAAAAGCAGCCCTGTTAATTTCTTTTTCTTTTGCATGGATAATTTCACCGTACAACGACCCCCTTTCCTTCTACTATGACTTCTCCTGTTTCAAAGGTTGTCTCATTATAGTTGATTGTTAGTGTCTTTTGATTTGCATAGGTTACTTGAACGACTCCGTCGGCTAAGAGTTGATGATCGACCATCTCACTCCCTCTGACAACTGACAAAGCTTCATCCATCGCTTCATAATAAAACATGATTCGCTCTGATAAATACTCATATTCCGAAACAGTGATCGCACTCGCCCCAGTATTTTTCATTTTGTATGCAGGCTCTCCCGTCAAGACAAATGTGGGATAAACACCAAATTCGATCAGCCGCAAAAGAGTATCTTGATCATGGGAAACACTATTAAGATACGTAGAATACATCTCTACTTGGCCACTTAAAATCAGCTGCAATAAAGGAATCGTTTCATCAATAAACACAAAACCGGAAGAGTAGATGGGTGTATCATAATACTCATCAAGATAAGGGAAAAGATACGCATTTGGTTGATAGATATTCGTTGCTATTTCAGCTGCTTCCAACCGCTCAAGCAGCTGTTTGACACTGGTCATCGTCACAAGACTACTATGGATCTGACGTTCTTCAAAAAAAGTAAATACATTGTGATCAAAACCAGCCAAAGCCAGACTTACTCCCGCAAGATCAGCGAGTGTCGTTAAATCATTTTCTAAAGATGAAGCATAGAAGTACGGACTGTTCATATAATTGAGGGTTGCCTTTTCAGGATCAAAAAATTGAAAGTCATTCCGATTTAATTTGTATGTTTGCTGATTGCTTGCATTGTGATACGTTTTTGTATAGTCGACGTAAAAATTGAAATCTACCTCGTGTTCATGAAAGTAAGCCAGTAACGCTTGGAAATCATCGTCATTGTTCAGATTTTTTTGTGGGCCAATGCCATACGTCCAACGGTCTTGCAGAAACGCTTTGGCAGTGACGGTTAATTGCTCGATGCCATTTTCTAGTAATTGTTCCGTGATAGCTTTTGCTTGAAGAGGATCTGTCAAGGTTATTTCCTCAATCCCCAAACTCCCCATCTTTACTTCATTCATCAAAAAATCGATTTTTAAAGGCAGCGATTGTTCGGGCGTTTCTTTCTCTTTGGTTTTTCCAAGCTGTTCAATAAAGCTGCGATAACTCTTTGCCAGCCCAACATAATTTGCCTCATCTTCTCGCAAGAAAACATAGCGTTGCACGACATCATACTCGTTGGGAAGCTCTTGAAAACCTAGGATATGCTGATCTTCATTGATCCGACTTTGAAATTGAGAATAGGCGGTTCGATACGTATAAGTAAAATAGGATTGATAGAAATGTGTATCCGTATTTTTGGGTCGATAGTTATACGTGGCATAGCTTTCTCCGTTTTCAGAAATGACTAAAACACCGGCACTATTCTCTTCTTTGATCACACCATAAAGAGGCAATGTCAAAAGTTCAATTGGTTTTGAAGGATAGGCACCGCCTCGAGGATTGTCCTCATATCCTTGATCTAAACCATAGACTGGTGCCGAATACCCCACCAATGACCGCGGTGTCTCATCAAGGCGAATGGTTGCTCCAGGACCATCGGGTATGACCAAATACCCCGTTTCTTCCCCTTCTGTACTAGCAAAAAAAGGATACATGATCAATTGGTTCAATGAAATATTATTGTTTCCCGGCTGCCAAAGGTTTTCATTGTATTCTTCAATACTCTCCTTCGGAATATGAACAAGAAGATCCCCGCCTTGAATAGTGACCCTCATTTCAAAACGAATCTTTTGTGAAGTAAAATCAATTGCAACAACAAAGCCATCCTCATGAAATTGGTATTCCCTCGTGACCCCTGAGTCCATCAGGGTACGCCGTCCCGGTGTGGCTCGGTCATAGGTAACGATCGAAACACCGGACTTGATATAATTGATGATTTCTTGACTATACTGCATCTCAACATAGTCTGCTTGGTAATCATAAGACGCCCACTGCTCACCATTCACCTTATCAAAGACAAGAATTGCTGCCGTCTCCTCCTCGACATACAACACGAGTTGTTCATTTTCAGCCGCTAATCGAAAAGTGTCTGGAATTTCTGATGGTGCCTCATACCTCCCCTCAGAAACGTTTGCTGCGGTATTGACAGTCACCGCCTGAAAATCATTCATCAGCGGCTCGATCGTAGGTCTTACCTCTTGCGAATCGAACAACCAAAATCCCAGTAAAACAATCACTGGTAAAAATAGTATATAAGTCAGCCATTTCTTATTCATCGGGCACTCACCTCAGTTATCACGTCTAGAATAAAGTTGATTAGCTGGCTGCCTAATGTATAAAGGACAAACACACACAATCCAATAATCAACATGGTAAAAATACTTTTGAAGATAATCGTAAAGGTCTCGCCAACTTCATAGTTGTGTAGATCTTTGATCACAAAAAATTTTAAAAATAAGACCCAAAGACCTGCAATCGCTTGTGGGAGATAAAAAAAGACGCTTTGTTCTAAAGTAAGACCATTACTCAGCAAAATCACCACTGGGAAAACAAACAATATTGGTGTCATCGCATAAGCTGTCCCATTGACACTTTGAAGAAACGTGCCTTCCCCATCATTGATCGAGCAAATCAAGTAATTCGATACCATCCATAACAAGACGACAAAAATGAAGGTTGCTAGCTCATACAAAAGATAAGGATTATCTGCTACAAAGATCACATTCGTCCATTGATGGTACATGAGAAACAAACCGATGTAGAGAAGAAAGAGAATCATAGAGAAGAACACGGATACCCGTTTGCGACGCTTGATCGTATAGATCCCATCAAAAATTGCTTGATGAAACTCGAAAATAAACAAAAAATTATCGACGAATTTATACTTTTTCAGCCATTGAAGCTTATGAGTGAGTGAAATAGAACGCCGACTAAATTTCTTCACCAATCGCCATAAACTCCACAATATCAATCCAACCATCATCAAGACAAACAACGTATTTAAATTGGCACTCAACCAGTCTTGTCGAATCTCCCAAAAAGCCGCTGATATTCCTGGTGTAAACTCAGCACTCATAAATTCTTGGTACGCCAACTGTGCTTCACCTTCTCGCAAGTAAGCGTTACCCAATCCGATCCGTGCATTATCAAACACTGAATTATAATTCAAGGTATATTCCCAAAGTTCTTGACTGACTCGGTACTCTCCTTGTTGATAACTACTCATGGCTTGATGGACCGCTTCGGTGAAACGAGTGCGTTCATACTTCACTAGCGAAGCGGCTCCTTGATCGACGACGATCAGCTCATTTTCGGACGTTGCTGCAATACTCGTAGGTCGGCTTAAAATCCCGAAACGACTAGAGATCACATCATTCCCTCCAAATACGAAGAGCAACTGCCCTTGAGAATCGTACTCATAGATCCAACCATCTGAAGAAACTGCATAAACACTGTCCTGCTGACCGACCCAAATACTTTCCATATTAAACTCACCTAACAAATTGTCTGGAAAATAATTGGTCCCTGCAACGTTAAACTTTTTGATCGCACCATTTGCCAACGAAGAGGTCACCGTGTAAACAAATCCTTTTTGGTCAATACTCACATCCGCGATAATGTTTGGAAAGACAGTTTCCATCGCTTGTTGCTGCGTTTCTGTTAAAAAGAAGGAACGGATTTGATCTAAGAGGGGGACATTTAAGGGATTGGCACCAAAAAAAGTCACGAACTCTCCTGCACGATTTAGCATAATCAAGCCATTACTTGATTCAGAACTTCGAACATAGATGTTCCCTCGCATATCCACCGCAAGATGCGTCGGTAAGAAAGGATAGCCTTCATTGAATACAGGTGCATCTGGCGTACCAATTTCTTGTAATAATTCATGGCTCTCTTTGTCATATGAGAAAATTTTATTTTGGCTCGTATCTACTGCATAAATAATATCTTCTGTCACGAAAGTACTATGTACTTCCACTAATTCTTCACTCTCTAGAAATCCTTGATAGGACAACGTTTTATCAAGAATGATGACTTGATTCAGCCCCGTATCAGAAATATAAACATTGTCTTCATTATCAACAAAAACATGATTTGGTTCGACAAATGAATGACCATCAAACGCTGTGATTTCTTTTGCAGGTGTATAGGCTGTTTGGGTCCGCAAAAAATAATTTTCACTATCCGTCGTAAAAGTAAAATATGGAACCTCTTGGGCAACGGCTTTATTCGGTAAAATAGTTGCGAAGACCATAACAAATAAAATAAGCATCGTCATCTTTTTCATATCACTTGATCCCCGTATGCGCCATTGAATTCATGACTTTATTTTGTAAAATGATAAACAACAATAAATTAGGGACAAACATAATCAGTCCACCAACCGCTTCGACACCCGCACTTGCGACGACATTTCCCGTTTGCGAAGATAGGGTCGACATATAAAACGGAAGCGTACGGATAGTTTCACTATCCATAAAAATCGCTGAAGCTTCTACGTTGCCCCATACGGACTGAAACGTCAACAACGAAACAGTGATCAGTGCTGGTTTGATCATCGGCATGATAATACTCCAATAAATTCGGGCGAAGCTTGCTCCATCCATTTTAGCTGCTTCGATCAAAGAATCTGGGATCTGATCGATAAATTGCTTCAATAAAAACAAGCCGACAGGCATTGCCAACATTGGGATAATATGTGCCCAAATCGAGTTGTATAAGCCCAATTGAACAATGATCAGAAATCGGGGGATCGCCACCGCAACCGGAACGAACATCAGCGCCAAAGTATTGATTTTATTGAAGGTCTCCTTACCTTTAAAATGCAGTTTAGACAATGCAAAGGCAGCAGAGGAACTGATCAACAACGTCAAGACAATCAACGTGAACGCTACGAATAAACTATTGAATAAATAGCGGCTCATTGGTATGCCTGACTGATTGGAAAAATTGGTCAGTAGTTGAAAGTTTTCTAATGTGGGTTGTCGAACAAAAAAAGTCGGCGGATAAGCAAATAACTCGGTAAAAGGTTTAAATGCATGATTCACAATAAAGATCACTGGTAACCCCATGATCAATGAGACGAAGACCAAAAGTACATGTATTTTTAGTTGATCCTTATGAAATCGCTGCGGATTCACTTTGACGGGACTGGACATCTTTTCACCACTCTCTAAATAATAATTTTAGTTTTCACTAAACAGCTTATAGCTGACACGATTAAATAGAATCACAAGAAGTAATAGCACAACTGTAACAGCTGAGGCATAGCCTAACTCATACCGGGTAAAGCCAAAATCTTGGGCATGATCGACGATCAACCAGCCGGAATATTGAGGTGGTGGATTGCCACCACTCAAAGCTGCCGCCAAGCCAGCTGTGTTAAACGTGCCAACGATGGCCATGACTGCGCCAAATAGCATTTGTGGCTTCATGGAAGGAATGGTAATAAAGAAGACTTCCTGCCATCTATTTTTCACTCCATCAATACTTCCTGCTTCATAAAGTGAGCGATCGATATTCAATAACCCGCCTAGCATAGCTAAAAAGCCGACCCCCATGCTACTCCAGATCCCGATAAAAATCATAATGACAAATAAAATCGTTGGCTGTTGTAAAAATTGAATCGGCTCTCGCACAATGCCCCACTCTAAGAGCCAATGATTCAAGTAGCCGGTCTCATCACCACTGAATAAAACCCGCCAAACTGTCCCCATCATGATGGAGCCTGTAATCGAAGGTGAGTAAATGATCACTGTATAAATGGTCCGCATTCGATGGGTAACTTGCGAAATATTCCAGGCGAGAAAAAAAGCGAGCATATAGCCGACAGGCCCAACAATCACACCATACAAAATCGTATTCATCAGCGCATTTTGTAAAAAGATCGTATCTCCCATAATCAAATCAATGTAATTTTGAAACCCGATGAATTCTGGAAATTGAACAGTATTGAAATAGGTAAAGGACAAAAGAAATGCGACGATGACTGGCAATAAAATTAACAAGCCAAATAATAGCGCATAAGGCGAAAGAAAGAGAAACGATGAATTCAGCAGACGATCTAGCCAGCGATACTCTTTTTTGGCTGTCTTTTGATTTGATTTAGTTATCCCCATCATGACTTGGTATCCACCTTTCAATTGTTTCTAGTACGGGAACATTAAAAGGCCGAACCAAGACGTCTTCTTGGATATACCCAAACTCCCTCAATTTTCTTTCCAACTCTTTGTCGATTATCCTGACCGCATGATCGATGGCGATCCGCGGATTCTCTCCATCGAGAACTACTTTGTTCCAAGCATTGCTAAGCTCTCTTTCTACAATATAATCACCGGGAACTCTCCCTGTTGTTTGAATCCATTGCCATTGCTCTAAAATCACTTGCTTTGATTCTTGCGGCCAAGCACTTGCTTTGAATCCTTCTAGGTTGGCTGGCAAATAGAGAAATTGGTGTCCCAGAGTCGCCTGCAGATCATAGGAGAACGTCGCCTGTGTTTGGCTGCTGTTCCACCATTGTAAGAAAGACCAGCTTTCTGCTTTTTTCTCACTATCGCTAAAAATAATCGACGCAGAACCATAGGTAGGATCCCATCGTTCGATCTCTCCACTGTCATTTTCGATCCCAGGAATTGGGATCATCCCCCACTGACCGGCAATTTCAGGCGCTGCATGCTTCAATTGCACATAGAGATTAGCATCGCCGATCCCAATAGGAGTTTTCCCATCACGAAAACTCTGATAGAATTGCGCAGTAGTCAAGGGCATGTTGTAGACTGTAAAAAGACTGGTCATAAAATCAAACGCTTCATAGGAACCACCTAAATGAATCTCCGTCTGACTCCCAGTGTCATCGAACAACCGCCCGCCATACTGATAAATAAACGGCGTGGTCGTGTCGAATCCTTTATGTGAACTGTCGGATCCTAAAGGGATATAAATATTCATATCGTATCTTTGTAATAATGGAATGATGCTGATCATTTCTTCCCATGTTTGCGGTGGTTCTTCTCCGATCATCTCCAACAGATCCTTACGGTAATAAAGTAACTTGACTGTCTGTGTTTCTGGAATCGCATAGACTCCTTCGTCATAGATATATTGCGTAAAGGAATTTGGGTTGTATTCAGCGGTAAGCTGCTCAAATCCTTCCAGCTCACTTAGATCTTCGATGATTCCTCGCAGTCCCAACTCAAAAGGCATCCCATGACTGACACTTAAGGCCGCATCCGGCACACTTCCTGCAGCATTGTTTAAGATGATTCGTTGTTCATCAGGCAACAAGGATAAATTCACTTGGATGCCCGTTTTAGGTGTAAATTCTTCATCAACAAGTCGCTGAATGATCTCTAAATTTAAACGCGATTGATTGACCCAAACCTCTATTGCTTCTCCCTCAGTTTCATTTATTTGACGATATCTTGGATTGATAAACGTATAAGCAAATGCCTTTACGCTTTCCAAAGCTGTGGTAAAAATCCCTACTCGCTCCCTTGGCAGTTCGACATTCGCATCATGGATAAAAATTCGATCCATTGATAAGGGACTAGCAATTAAAGTTGGTAAGACAGATTGGATCCTTCCGTAGGCCGAGGAGTAGCCTTGATTAAAACGGGTTAAATAATGAGGCAATGTATCCGGCTGTTCATAGAAACTCTCGACCATAGCGATTGCAACCGCTAATTCTGTCAAAATCGGTAATTTTTCATTGCCTAATAAATCGATCAACACTTCTCTTTGTGCGTTCAATCCATCTAGGATCTCTGCTAATGATGTTTTGAGTTCTGGGAAATAGGTTTCGATCCGCCAGTCTCTCTGACGATCAACCAATCCACCCGTCAAGCGCACCACTTCCGCACCGATGCCATCCATCTTTGCCAGTAATGCCAACAATTCATGGTATGGTGCTGCAACAAGCGTGCTGTCAATGACAAGCGATAGCGTATGTTGTCCCTCTTCTAAATAAAATAAAAAGGCGTTTCCCTCATCATCACTCAGTGTTTCATGGATCCACTTATTTGAATAATCAAAGGAATAAGTACTCAATTCTTCAAACGGAACTTCGCCATTTAACTCGATTCGTCTTCTAGCAGGCATTCCGTTATTCATGTTTTGTAAGTATTTGAAGGTGATTTGGTAAAAGCCACTCTCTTCCACAGTCAAAACATACGACACTTGGTCCCCAGGCTCAGAAAAAGAAGCACCATCTAAAACATTCAATAATCGGGTTTGATAGTCATAGGGACTTAATGCTGGGTTACGAAGATATTGACCGCGGATACTTCTTCGACTTTTAGTCACAGGATTTTCTGTCTCGATCGTCAATAATTGTTGATCATTTTGTTTTGATGCGCCTTCGTGCACGACAAGATATTCCTCATAGGAAAGGATGGATCGTTGCGTGTTCTTGATAATGATATCTCCTAGTAAAATAGCTCCTTCAATCAATTCGAAGGAAAGCGTGTTCTCACCTTCTGTTAGTTCAAACTTCAACGGATCAGCAAAGAAATGATTTGGGTCTTTCAATGGTTGTTGGTCCCATTCCCCAGCTAGCTCTGATCGCACCTGAAGCTGATCGCCATAACGATCAAATTGAATTGCAGATTCCTCGTGCGCTTGTTGCCATTGCAAGGGCAACGTTAAGGCGTTCATCTCATTAAACTGAGTCGTATCGTTGATTTCGAAGGACAGTTCTGGGTTTAAAAATGTCTGCTCTTCTACACGGTAATCCAGCCAAACCTCATACAAACCCCCAACAGGCGCATTGATGGTCAACTCGATTTTATCTCCAGCTTGAAGATTCGTGACATATCCCTCATAGTTCTTACTCTGAGAAGGAGGCACCAATTCACCACCCAGGCGCTCTTGCGCTAAGTTAACTGACTCCTCAGTAGGTATTTCAAGCCCTTCTCGTAATCGTTCCATCGTTACCGCATAGTAATGATCTGCTTCGTGGGAAAAAGCCATTAATTCTTCCGTACTCCTTAGATCACTCCGACTTACTTCCTTTTCTTGTTCGGTATCATTTCTAGAAAAAAGAACGGATGCCAATACGATCACTGTTGTGATGCCGATTGACCAGGCTATTTGAAACATACTTCTTTTTTTCTTTGTCATAGAATCCCAACCTATCACTCATTTTTTGATGTAAGGAAACCTTGTTATGGTTCAAATGACCATAACAAGGTAGGTACTGATAGAAGTGATCAACGATTGTATTGTCGTAAGTATTCTTCGATCTGTTCATTGATTCTGCGGTCCCATTCGCTAGCGATGTCACTATAGCGAACTCCTTCATCCTTGATTTGATGCATGATTTCCCAAGGATCAACATCCCCTTGGACATTAGAGAAACCAGGCATTTGTCTCGGATAAGCGACAGGGTTAGATAATTGTTGCTGGAAGGCTTCTTCTTTAAAAGCGGCGAAATTGTAGTTAGCTAATCCACTCTCTTCATCGAACCCTTTTACCAATGGATGATTCGCTAACACCGTTGGATTAGTCGTAATTGGCCATCCTTGAATGAAGTCCATCAAACGATCCTCAGCTCGTAATGGTGCATCTTCTGGAAGACCTGAGTATTCATCGATCAAGGCCCATCTTGAAAGTAAGCCTTCCTCGCCATAAGTTAGCCACTTCAACAGCTCAAACGCCGCCTGAGCCTTCACCGGATCATCTTCTAACTGACTAGAGATACTAAAAGTATCATAGTAACCAGGAATGTATGTTTCGCCACGAGGAGCAGTTGGCATTGGATAAATATCGATCTCCATGTCTCGTGTTTCAATCAATTCAGAGACATCGCCGCTTAATGCCCACAACCAACCACTTTCTAAGACTTGCAAGCCATCACCAAATGCCCAACTCAAGTTGCCGACTTTTGCAACTCGTTCTTCTTCACTGAGATCATAAAAATGCAATCCTTCGATCGCTTCACGGGCAAATCGCTCATAGTACTCGCCAAAGTTTGTCGCACTAGCTAAATCCCATCGTTCTGTTTCAATATTGAACCCTTTCCACCCATTGGGAATATCATCAAAATAATTAGGTCCTATTTCCCCAAACCCAACAACGCCGGGAAAGATCGGGCTATTGGCTGTCAAAACTGCAATTTCACTTCGAAGCTCTTCATACTCTTCATAACTCCAGTTATAATCTGGAATCGAGAGATTATTTTCTCTCAAAAGACGTGTATTCACTAATACATATTGGGAAACAGACTGCCAAGCCAAGCCATAGATTTCTTCACCATCATGGGTACGTAAAAACTCCATCGCATTATCAGAGATCCATTGCGCTTCATCATCTGCTTCTAAATAAGGTGTTAAATCAAGCGTAAACTCACGATCATAAACTTCAGCAGACATCGGCGAAAAGTAAATGTCTGGTAAGTCATTGTCTTGCGCACGAGCATTCAGCATTTCCAATTGTTCAAAGTTTCCATTCTCGCCATTGGCAAATTGCGCATCGCGAATAACGTTGATATTTGGATACTTCTCCATAAATTTCTCAATATTTAACCACATTGGATTTTCGCTATTTTCTTCCCCATAATAGCGGCTGGCAAAAACCAGATCAATCTCCTCTTCTTGCCATGCCAAATCCCCTTCTTCATCAGATGTAACATGGTTTCCAGATTCTGTGGTATCTGGATCATTGGAATTACTACAAGCTCCTAAAAGGAATAAACTTGAGAACAAACAGACCGACCTTACTATTTTGCTTTTTTTCATACAAAACACTCCTCATTTATATTTTTGTCTTTTATTTTTCTTATGGAAATGGAGGTACTTTCCTTAAGGACTTAAAAAATCACTTTTAGTTAAACGTTTACGTAAGCAATACGTAAACGTTTAACTATTATTCACTACTTGCTTCATTTGCTTCCAATCTACTTCTAGCTTTGCAATGCACGCTCTTAAACGATAGAGATTAGGACGTTATTGCCTTTTTCTCCTGATTCTTCTGTTTATCAGGATGCCGAAGTATGTGATTACCTGTCATCCTCTTTCTTTTGATAAATAATCTACCCAAGCGAGGATGAAGCAAGGACTTTTGGCTCTTCTTTTAGCCCACAACTGACGATAGAAAAGCCTCTCTAACCTATGAAAGCGCTTAAGATATAAATCAATAGTACCATATGATAACAGATACTCAATATAAAACTTATAATTTGTATAAATAACCCACCTATTTCGTTTAACATATCAGAATATTTTCGTCTAAAAGAGTCTTAAACAATTACAAAAATACTTTTTTAAGACGATTTTAATGAAATCGAAAAAAACCGATTAATAATAATATAACATAACATTCTATAGACGACCTGAACGATTAATTAATCAAACCATTTAACTCCTGCTGCTTGTTGGTTTTCTATTTCAGGCAACAAAAAAAGCATTGATGCTTGCATCATGCTTTTTTCTCATTTTCTTCTACTCATTAAAAATTTGTTATTGTTGAAAACAATATTAATGATTCTTTGAACGCCATTTGATCGTGTCTTTCGTCTTGCGCTGTTTCGTTACTTTGATTCCTTTTGGAGCCACACGAATCGCATAATCTTCCTTTTTCACCACATCATAGACATGCTCTGCAACTTCCGTTACTTTTTCTTTTAGATTCAATTTAAATTTCATGTGTTTTCATCTCCCGAATGCTTTACTAATAGCCTATCGCAAATAAAAAAAATCTTCAACTTATAGCCCTTCATAAAAAAGGATTTTTAGGGTTTTCGTTCCTCTTTATTGGACAAGCGATTTAGACGCAACCAATGCTTCGTAATGCTGAACTGTTTTTCTAGGTTTAGAAGAAAATTTGTTGAACAAACGGAACGATCCTTTCTTCTCCCCTTCACCGTTCCCCATTTCTGGCAATACAGCATTATTGACATAGCTTTGGTTTGAAGGATGTTTGCAGAAACTTATCTTTTTCATATGCTCCTCGTTTCTTATCAAATGAGACTGAGTTTGATAGACAGATTGTCTCCAGTTAGACGCACTTATTTTCTATTTTCAATAAAAAAGTGTCAGTAGAAAATCCAACGATTTCCCACCAACACAAAATAGTGTAGTTTCCAACTACCACGAAGTTCGATTAATAAATTAAATAGTCAGAAGCACCAGCTTGCTTGATCTCGATCACTAGCTTATGAGGCAGGCAAATGCTCGTCTGTCCATTGCGATAGATCCAGCTGGTTTTGACAGCAATTTGGTCCGGGCTATTGTCTTCACGCACTCGGATCGCACCATCTTTGATCTCGACGATATTGTACTGACCTTCTGCTGGATAATACGTTTTTTCCATCGCATCGATTTCTTCCAAGTTGAAACGGTCAACTTCTTCCCCATTGATTCGCACGATCGCATAACGATCCCCAGTATCACTTTGGGCTTGCGCTTCAAATAGAAAAAGCGGTAAAAAAGAGCCAACAACTAATAGAACAAACAATAGATAATCATAGGGCTTTAATAGTTTTAAAAATGGCTGGATCGTCTTTTTCATCACATGTACGCCTTTCACTGTTCATTCACTGTTCCTTTTTAGAAGGTAATCGCTCTTCGAAAAAAGCAGTTAGATCAATGATCTCTTCCTCTGTGAAGGTTTCTTGCTCCCATTGGTCAAGAATTTGTTCTTGCAAAGCCAAATCCATTTCCCAAAAATGATCGATCTTCTTGAAATGCTTTGGGTCAAAGGAACGAAACACGGGGTAGATCATCAAAAATTCTTCAAAGGTAAGATCCCAGTCCTCAGTATAATCTTTAACGACCCCTTCTGACAAGGCTTTTTCCGTTGGATCGCCATTTTCTTTGATTAAACCAGCTTCGTAAAAATGGCGATAGATGGCCTCTTTGGTGATCTCTGGATGAAATTTTTTACTGTGACGATAGGCTTCTTCAATCAATGACGGATAGATGATCTCCATTTTCCCCCTGCTTTCTGGACGGCGTCATAAGACGGCGTTAATTCTTTTCGATTGGGTGCTGTGCTTTGTATTCTGCTAAAGATACATGGTGGCTGCGCTTGAAGGTTCCTGTTGTCCCATCAAACGAAATCGCTGGGGATTTGACGCCATGGTGGGTCCGACGCTTATTCTTTTTTGCTTTTGATGTTTTTCTTGCAGGTACTGCCATGTCATTTCCAACTTTCTGTCACTTTTTCATTATGCACGCAGCTGCAATGCATTTTTTCGTTTGTTTCGTTTAAATTCATGAATGATTTTTAATGCGCGTTTCCTTGTTTTGATGTTCGGGCTCTTTAAACGTCGATACGCACTAGACAAGTCCGTTTTTTCCATGTTGACTCCTTTCTGTTACCAGCTTGCTTTTGTAACGCCGGGAATTTCTCCGAGGTGTGCATGCTTACGGAAATTGATCCGTGACATGCCGAATTTATTCATGTAGCCCCGAGGACGACCATCGATCATATCCCGTTTCTTCAAACGAGTCGGATTCGAATCCTTCGGTAGTTTGGCCAATGCTTGGGTATCTCCTTGCGCTTTTAATTCTTGACGCACTGCTCGGTATTGTTCGATCAGTTGTACTTGCTTGTTGTATTTTGCCATTTTTGATTTTTTTGCCATTCAGTTATTGTCCTTCCTATTTCTTGATTTCACGAAAAATCGCTCTGCGCCGCAACTTTGGTGAATATTTTTTTAATTCTAAACGTTCCGGCGTATTGCGCTGGTTCTTATTAGTCAAATAAAGTCTTTCCCCTGTCTCCACACATGCCAAAATAATATTGTTTCTCATAATAACCAGCTCCTTTCTCTTGCGTCACACCAAAAAAGGTTAAAGTGTAACGATTACGTTTTGTATCATATCACACTCAAACATAGGAAGCAAGCAAAACTATTTCTTCTTTTTGTTATTTAACACGTGAAGAAAACGTCATATGAATTTGTTTTCAATCGTTGCTGTCATTGGCGGCAAGGTAACAGGAACCTGTAGCTTTTGATCGCGCAAAAAAACCACCTGATCTTTAAGGAATCACTGGTCGGGCTTTTCAAGCAGCCCACGTCGTGATCCTTTATCAGGTGATTTCTTTCGATTAATTTACTGATTTGTTCTCATGTGATGCAAGCCATTCACTGATCGCTTGCAAGCGTTCTATCCGCAAGTTCGGCAAGCCATTGCGTGATAAACCATGAGAGGATTGAGGAAACAGCATCAGCTTCGTATCGACGCCTTTACGCTGCAACGCCATGTAAAACTGCTGTCCTTGTTCTTGCGGACATCGCAAATCATTTTCCCCATGGAGTACTAGCGTAGGTGTCTTGACTTGGCTGGCATAGGCCAAAGGCGACATCTTCCAAAGTCCTTCGGTCTCATCAAGTTCCCGCAACAATTGGAACTTGACAAAGGCAGGTCCAATGTCGCTCGTCCCATAAAAGCTGATCCAATTTGAGATCGAGCGTTGCGTAACTGCCGCACAAAAACGATCGGTATGACCAACGATCCAGTTGGTCATAAAGCCACCATAGCTGCCACCAGCTACATGGATCGTGTTCGTATCGATTTCTGGATGGTTTGCCACCACGGCATCAACCCCCAACAGCAAGTCTTGATAATCTTTATTGCCATAATCACCTAAAATCGATTTGACAAACGCCTGACCGTACCCTTGCCCGCCACGAGGGTTCAACAAGATGACCCCATAGCCGTTAGCGGCATGGACTTGCATCTCGTGGAAAAATGTTTCGCCGTAGCAGACTTGCGGACCGCCATGGATGTACAAAATTGCTGGATGACTTTCTTGTGTTTCGGTCGGGGGCAAATACCAGCCTTGAATTTGCCAACCATCTGCTCCTTCGTACCAAAACGCTTCGGGTTTACTGATCGCTAACTGTGACATAATTGCTTGGTTGGGATCATATAGATCAGTTACTTCGCCACTTGTTAAGTCAATCAAGCCTAAGCGACTAGGGATCGATGGCGTCGCATAAGCAACAGCAAGTTTGGCTTCCGAATAGATCGCCGCATCAAGGATATCCATTTTTTCATCAAGCAGTTTGGTCCATTCTCCTTGGATCGAGGCGCGGTACAATTGTAGCTTGCCATGCTCCGTTACGGGTACAAGGAATGTGTCATCCGTCAACCAGGTGATCGCTACGCCGCGATTTTTTTGTTGAAAATCACTGATGATCGCATTGCCAAAAGCGATGTCAAGATCTTGGGAAAGATTTTTGACCGCTTTTGTTTTTAAGTCGACCAAAAACAAATCATCCAAGGTCACAAAACCATAGGAAAGATCATTGCCTAATAGTAATAGCTGATCATTGTGCGCTGCAGCAAAAGTATACGTTCCTTCTGGCAGAATGTTTTCTAAACTTTCTGTCTTTTTCGTCTGACTATTTAGGAGACAAACCTTCGAGCCATAATCCCACTCGTCTTCTTCCTCTTTGTCAAAAGTGAAAAACAAAGTCTCTTGATCATCCGCTAAGCCAGAGAACACAAAGGGATACTTATGCTCAAAAATCAGTTCCGTTTCTTGTGTCGCGATCGTTTTTTTGATGATCGAATGTTTTTTTTCTTTTAAAAAGCCGACGCCATCCGCCAAATAATTGACTTTCGTAGTAGCTTTTACTTGTGGAAATTCCTTTTGCTTGTCCGTCTTTTCTTTGTCGTCTTGATTCTCTGAAACCGTCTCCTCTTGTGCCAGCTGGTAATAGATAGCCGTTGCGTCTTGCTTCCAAAAATAGTCGCCCAGACCTTTTTCAGTGACAAGTGCTTGGGGCTTGCCGCCGGACACCGCCATCGTCCATAACGTACTTTCACCTTTCTTTGGATCGGTCGTCACAAAACTGAGCCATTGCTCATCTGGCGAGACCTTTAGACTGTTGTGGGTCGTCGCTTCTGTTCCCCACTCACGCCGTTCATTGGTCTTTGCGTCAATACTAAAAATCGCTGAATCATACGTGTTGGTCTCTGGGTTGACTATCGTTTCCAAGTAAAAAACCTGATTTTGCCCCACTGCAGGCTGCGCAATCGTTTTCAGTTCAAACAGTGTCTCATTCGTTATTTTTTTCATCCATTTCCCTCCAAATATACGTGTTTTCGTAGTAACTACCTACTAGTATATCAAAAGAAACGAATTTTTCTGCTTTTTTTAATAGTGAAATCCTCGCAAATTCGCTACTTCTTCAAAACCAGCCGACATCCCTGTCTGCCTTAAGATCTCCTGCCCATTTTCTAAAAGGGTCAAGGTGATTTCCGTACTGGCACTTTCGCGAATGATCCGATTCATTTGCCCAATAGAAGGTGCCCTCAAAGAATGCCCTTCTTTCGTCAAAACTTCGATCGTTAAGGACCATTGTTTTTGTTTGAGATGGATCACTAAACGGTCTTCCGTGCGTTTGACATCATGAATCTTTGCACTATGATAAGTAGCAAAACGATATTCTTGGCTCCCGACTTGCAGAACACAAATCGTTCCCAAAAAAGCAAAACCAGCAAAGGGAATGTCGGCTGCGGAGAAAAAGAACCGAACATCTGGCGCATCAAAGCTGTTGCATTGAACCCAAATATAAGCTGCTGGAAAGGAGGTTCCCCAATCTTTTTCCAAATAACCGATCCCGTTCGTAAAATCGATTGCTTCGTCGTTCCACTGCAGCGTACCTTCTAAGGTATGACTCATGCTCAAGACCCCGTGATAACACTCCATAAATGACAGATACGAAAAAGGACCCATGATACTCGGCGCATAACGTGTCCGCTGAATCGGTTTGTGGTCGTTATACTTTACTGACCCTTGTACTTGAAGTTCGTTATTTTTTAAAGAGACTTGGATGCCTGCTTCACTAAAGATATTGTCACCAATCGTTACTTTACGCTCCTCTTCTGACACTTGAAAGTCAGTTTCTGGAAAGGAAAAGTAATGCGCACCCTCATGATTGATCACTTGAATGAATACTTCTTTGGTCCCGTCTTTTTGAATCGAAAAACCAGGAATAAAAGCATAGACTTCTTCACCGATTTGGTGTTTATGGTACCAGCCTTCAAAAAAAGCGGTCTGCTTGTCGTGGCCGTGAAAGAACTGATCTGTTGTCAACATCTTGATTTCCCTCCGTTTCTTTTTTAGTGTAGCATGAAGCAGAAAGATTCCTCAGGATAATGCTTTTTCTATGTAAAAAAAGCCAGAAACAAGCAAGACACTTGTTTCTGGCTTTGCTTATTGCTCTTTCATCACTCGTTTGAAAATATTCTAGCAGAATAAAAAAATCTCCTAAGAAGAATTTTCTTCTAGGAGATGTTTTTATCAAATATATCAACGTTTCACCCCACGTTGATAGGAATCATTGTACGCTTGAAAGGACTTATCGTGAAGTTTAGCCGCTGCATCTGCCAACCAGTTGGCATTTCTGATCAATGCGCGCCCTTGTAAAACCAAATCCACTTGATTGGTTTGCAAAAGATATTCGCAAAGATCAGGATTATCCAATAAACCGACTGCTGCTACGGGAATATCGACCACTTGCTTGATGGCTGCAGCAAAGGGCACTTGGTAGCCATCATAGATCGGAATATTAGGCTTTTTATCCACCACACCGCCTGTGGAGCAGTCAAGACAATCAATGCCATCTGCTTGAAGCCATTGGGCTACTTGCTGCCAATCTTCCAACGAATTTTGGCGTCCTGGTTCTTCATAGTCTGTCAGTGACAAGCGCATCCACAATGCCCCAGAAAAGACCGCCCGAACTGCTTGTACCGTTTCTTTTACAAAGCGATACCTATTCTCTAAGGAACCACCATACAGGTCGGTGCGTTGATTGACGAGAGGGGAAAGAAATTGATCCATCAAGTAGCCATGAGCCCCATGAAGTTCGATCATCGTGACACCCGCTTTGGCTGCTCGTTGGGCAGCCTGAACAAAACTATCTTGCACCCGTTTGATTTCCGACAGGGTCATTTCTGACGGTAACGGGTAGCGTTCGTTAAAGGCAACGGCACTTGGTGCCAAAGGATTGGTGGCATCAACTGCTTTTCGTCCTGCATGGCTTAGTTGGATGCCTACTTGCGCATCGAACCCATGCAGCAGTTCCACCAATTTCGTCAGTTCTGTTTGCTGTTCTTCATTCCATAACCCTAGATCATTGTTTGTGATTCGTCCGTCTGGTTCAACGGCAGTTGCTTCGATAATGATCAATCCGGCTTTGCTTAATGCTCGTGCCCCATAGTGAACAAAATGAAAGGGCTCCGCAACACCGTCTTCTTTTTTTACTTCATACATACACATCGGCGACATAACGACGCGGTTGGCCAATGTTAAATTCGCTAGCTTCACTGGTGACAATAGTTTGGACATGTTGACACTCCCTCAACGATTTTTCGCTTTGTATTTTTCTCTATATTCAGTATAAACAGCCCCTTCAAAAACACAAGCAATGACCCTTTTTCTCATTTTTAAAACAAAAAAATAGACGCATTCTGCTTGCTCCCATGACATTGGAACAATCAGATGCCTCTTCCCACTATTATTATACCGCATCCAGAGTCAAAAAAATAGACTAGTATTTTTGGTGGATGCCCGTATAATTGAGTTACTTTGGAGAATGGATGTGAGTCTGAATGAACAACCTAAAGGCTGAAAAGAAGCATCTCGCAGACACGTACCAGCAATTGCTGACACGAAAGACAGTGCTGAACAGTTTCTTGACTGAAGGCAGAAAAAAAGATCGCCTCGCGATGCAAAGCATCGGCGAAGAGATTCGCTTAAACTTTGATAATTTTGCTGACCGTTTAGATACTTTTGCTGCCATCGAAAGTAAGAATCGTGAGATCGACCAAATGAACGCCGCTCTTCAATCTGCTGAACGTGAATTAGCTGCCATCGACCGTCTTCTGGATAGTCCCTACTTTGGTAAAATCTCCCTACAATTTGAAGATGAGGAAACGATAGAAGATTTTTACATTGGGATCAATGGTTTTGTTAATGAAAATAAGGAAGGGCTGATCTATGATTGGCGCTCCCCAATTGCCGAATTGTTCTATGCCAAACGCTTGGGTCCGGTCTCATATCAAGTGAACAATCAGACGATTTCTGCCGTTCTTGAACAACGCCGTCAATTTATTATCGAAAAAGATCAATTGAAGCAAGCCTTTGATACCTCAGTGGCGATTCAAGATGACGTGTTACTGGCAGCCCTTGAAGCCAATAATAGCCAAAAAATGCAGGATATCACTGCTTCGATCCAACACGAACAAAACGTCATCATCCGTGACTTAGCGCATAAAAACCTACTGGTCAACGGTGTTGCTGGAAGCGGAAAAACTTCTGCTGTCATGCAGCGGATCGCCTTTTTGCTGTACCATTTTCGTGAAGAGATGACCGCAGAGAATGTCTTGATCCTCTCCCCGAATTCGCGGTTTATTGATTATATTTCGCAAGTGCTGCCTTCCCTCGGTGAAAAAAATCCATTGACGTTGACCATGCGGCAGTTTTGCCAAGCATTTCCTAGCGTTGACTTAGAATCGGAAGAGGCTTATTTTGACCGCATCCAGCAAGCACCCAGTGAAGCAATCGAACTTTTACGCAGTGCTGACTTCAGCCGCTTTCTTCAATCCTTGAGCAAACAGCTGCCAGAAGAACTTGTGCTTCAGTTTAAACCAATCAAAAGAAAAAACGTCGTCCTTTTTTCTGAAGAAACGATCGACACTTTCTTCCAAGAAACACCGAAACAGGCACCCTTGCGCGATCGCATCCAAGCTGTCAAAAAGAAATTGGCTTACGCTTGGGAGGAACGATTGCAAAAAAATGCCTTAGCAGCGAATGTTCACGACCAAGTTCGTTCTTTGACTGAAGATGAACTACGATCCCTTTTAGGGACAGTTTTAAAAGATGATTCAGAAAAAACGATTCAGAAAGCAGCCCTTCGCCTCCTAAAGAAAAAATATGCAAAAGTTACGAAACAAATCAACGACCTTACGTGGTTTGATACGAAACAATTGTTAGCAGACAGTGCCGACTATTTTACTCATGGACAGATCACTTTGACGCAAACAACAGATAGTTTGGATTATACTGTTTGTCTATTGCTGATACGTCATTTGGTGGCCGAAAAACAACCTGTCCCTGCTTTGCGCTATCTCTTTATCGACGAAGTCCAAGATTATACGCCAGCACAACTGCAGTTTCTATTATGTCTTTTTCCTATGACCGCTTTCACCCTCGTGGGGGATCAGCAACAGGCGATTTTTACAAGTGCCATCACCGTATCAGAAATCCAAACGATATTTCAACAACAGGCGAAATCCCTCGAAACGTATCAGCTGACTACGAGTTATCGGTCTAGCGGTGCAATCACACGGTTATTTGCTCAAATGCTACCAAAAGAAACCAATTTAAAAATCTCTGCCGTTCGACCAGCAGGAAAGTTGCCACAGTTTTATGCCAATCTGACTGACGTTGCCTTGGTAGACATAGTAAAGGAACTTAAGCAGCCAGTAACGATCATCACAAAAGATAGTCGATCCAGTGAAGAGCTTAAACAATTCTTCGATAAACAGGCCGTGTCATTTCATGGAACGGTTTTACCGATTCATCTTGCCAAAGGATTGGAATTTAAGCAGGTTCTTTTATATGATGTTTCAGCAGAAAATTATCATACCGATCAAGATCAGCGGATTCTCTATACGGCGATTTCTCGTGCAATGGAAGAACTGATGGTAACTTCAAAAACGACCTTTTCACCGTTTCTCACTATTTGATAGTAGAACGAGAAACCTCCTATTTTCTATAGAATCTTGATAAGATTTGAGAGAACCCTGTCTTGTCTCTCTGGGTAATTCTCTTGTCTGACCGATTTAGAAAGCGATCGATCAAATAAAAAGGCTCTATAATTTATGGGACTGATGAATCAGAATTGATTCTTCAGTCCCATTTTCATTTTAGGTATTAAAAAACATATCGTTCTCTAGTATGATTAAATCACCACAAAATAAACAACTGAGAGGACGATATGCTATATGAATGATTCTATCAAAAAAATGCTGAGAATAATAGAGAAAGATTTGATGATTATAGAGGTCTCTTACGAGACCCTTCAGAAGAAAAAGACGTTGGTCGTCGATGCTGTTCTCTCGCCTACTCCTCGTGCTTGTAGAAGTTGTGGTTCTACTGTGGTAGATGGAAACGGGAAAGCAATTATAGTGAAAAATGGGAAGAAGGAAACGATTGTCCGTTTTGAACAATACAATCATATGCCTTTGGTTATGCGCCTAAAAAAGC
This sequence comes from Enterococcus sp. AZ188, assembly GCF_050544075.1. NCBI lineage: Bacteria > Bacillati > Bacillota > Bacilli > Lactobacillales > Enterococcaceae > Enterococcus > Enterococcus sp. AZ188. The sequence goes on along the minus strand of NZ_CP172943.1, from coordinate 896,421 downwards.
AGCGCTATACCTGTAAAAACTGCCGAACCCATTGGACTGCTCAAAGTTATTTTGTCCAACCCAGACATTCAATCGCAAATCATGTTAGATATAAAATTGCTTCTTTACTGACTGAAAAAGTATCTTTATCTTTTATTGCGAAAAGCTGTCAGGTATCTTTGACCACCGTTATTCGTACATTGAAAGAGTTTAAAAGCTATTTACCAAAGCAATCTAAGAAGATTCTCCCCAGAGTATTGATGGTTGATGAATTTCGTTCGCATGCTTCCATAGAAGATAAAATGAGCTTTATTTGCGCAGATGGCGAAACAGGAAAATTAATAGATGTTTTGCCTACGCGTAAATTACCTCGATTAACAAGCTATTTCTTAGGTTGTACCAATCCAGAAGAAGTAGAATTCTTGGTGACAGACATGAACGCCGCCTACTTCCAGCTCACCAAACGTGTTCTGCCAAATGCGAAAGTAGTGATTGATCGGTTTCATATTGTCAAACACATGAATCAAGCGTTCAATGAGTTGCGTATCCGTGAAATGAATGAACTTCGTAAAGCGGGACAGAAAAGCCAGGCAGAAAAACTGAAAAAGAACTGGCGCTTTTTGCTAAAAAATCGTGCAAACATCAACCATTATGAATACAAAACATGGAAAAGTTTCCGAGCACCAAAATACCCATTTCTTACTGAAGCAATGATGATTGATCGATTGCTTGAGTTTTCTACGCCCCTGAAGGAGGCGTACCCCTTTTTTCATGAATTAGTTGAAGCCTTTCGAGACAAAGACCCTGACTTATTTTTCTGCATATTGGCAGAACTTCCCGAAACGTTAGATGACGGCTTTCGGGAGAAGCTTCAAAACCTTCTGACTTATGAAGAAGGCATCACCAACGCAATGATCTATCCTTATTCCAATGGAAAAATAGAAGCGAAGAATACCCACATAAAGACAATGAAACGAGTATCCTACGGATTTAAATCATTCGAGAACATGAGAATTAGAATCTTTTTGATCAATCAATTAATCAATGTAAGATAACAAAAAATCTGAGCCAGAATGTGGTTCATTCTGACCCAGATTTGATTTTGCACAACTCATCAGTCCTTATTGACAAAGAGCCAATAAAAAAGCATCAACGCGATTGCGTTGATGCTTTGCTTTTGATTTGATTAGCGATGGATGTAAGTATATCCAGATGCGCTCAATGTTGCAGTGTTTGGTCCACCAGGACTGTCAAAGCCCATTCCGCCTTGAGAGATCGTGATCGTATTGTTTGATGGGTTGTATGATTCAACATAGGCTACGTGACCATAAGTTGGATCAGCAGTCCAAACGCCACCAACTGATTGACCAGCGGCAAAGACTACAACAGCACCGGCTGCTGGTGTACCATTGACAGTGTACCCATCAGCTGCAGCTGACGCACCCCATTGGGCCCCGTTACCCCAGTAAGTACCTACCCAAGGAGCGCGGTTTTTCACGTACCAAGTACATTGACCCCAAGCATACATGTTCCCTGAGCTTGAATGATCTTTTCCGCCGCCTGTAGAAGTACTTCCGGTAGAATCATTGTTTGATGAAGAGTTTGAACCTGAGTTACTTGAACTTGAATTGCTTGAACTTGAATTGCTTGAACCAGTGTTCGAAGAGCTTGTGTTCGATGAACTTGAGCTGTTAGAACTGCTAGTATTGCTTGAACTTGAGCTTGTGTTGCTTGAAGAACTACTTGTTGCTGTTTCAGTAGAAGCAACTGTATTTTCTGTCGTGCTCTCTGTTGATTGGGCAGCAGCTTCTTCTTGTGCTTCTTTCAAAGCAGCAGCTTGTCTTTCTTCTTCTGCTTTTTGAGCAGCAGCAGCTTCTTGTTGTTCTTTCAAGACACGGGCTTTTTCAGCTTCCGCTTCTTGTTTTTTCTTGTTCAATGCATCTTTGTCTTTTTCAGCAGTTGCTTGTTCTGCTGCTAAGTTTGCTTTCAAGACATTTAAATCAGCTTGTTTTGCTGCAATGGCATCTTTTTGTTGGCTAAGTTCTGCTTGGTTTGCAGCAACTTCTTGGATCTTGCTTTCGTTTTCTTTGACTTTGTCTTCAACATCTTGTTTGTCTTGTTTTTGTTGTTCAACTAAATCATTGTTTGCATTGACGATCGTTGTCATCGCTTGTACTCGACCGATAACATCCGTTAAAGAATCTGCTTCTAAAACAGCATCAATGAAATTGGTGCTTTGACCGTTAACTTGTACATCACGGGCTTGCTTTTGAATTGCTTCTTCACGTTTGGCAATACGCAATTTCAATGTTGCGATTTTGTCTTGCAATTTCTCAGCTTCTTGACCTAACTCAACTTGTTTTGCTTCTAATGAAGCAACTTTTGCACTCACTGTTTCAATTTCTGCTTCTAGAGAATCGATCTGTGATTGGGCGTCAGCTTGCTGACCTTTAAGAGAATTGATTTTTTGGTCTTGCTGCTCGATTTGATCATCAATGGAATCTGCAAATGCTAATGCAGGTGCTGCAACTGCGGTTAATGTTAGTGAACACACCATTAATGCTGATAACAAACTATTCTTCACTCGTTTTTCCTCCGACTAGCTGGTTGATTTGACAGATGAACTGCCTTTATAAAAACTTAATTTTGTCTAAGAAAGTTTAATGTTCGATTTAACGACAAATGAATTCTACCATAATGATATGACACACAGATAAAGGAAATGTTACAAAAATGTTTCAATCTAACATTGCCTTTATCTCAGCGATAAATAACAGAACAATTAAAGACCGTTAAATCAATGTTTCTGAATAAAACACCGCGTTTTCTTTTCATTTTCAAAAAATGATGTTCTTTCTATTTTAGTTATTTTTATCACATAAAAGCACCCAAATAAGAGCACTTATAGTTTTTTCGGAATTATTTTAACAAGAAAAACTATGAAAACAAGAAATCTTTCAAAAAAAGACCCTTTATGTGACAAGATTCCTTTTCCTTCCTATAATAAATAAAACAAGCGAGGAGGGAATCGCGATTCGTACACACAAAAAATGGTTTTGGCCATTGGCACTTCTTACACTTTTTGTCACCTGTTTCCTGTTATTCTTTCAATTTCGTAAGGTGCATGAAGCCGATACACCTTTGCAACAGGCAAGCAACAGTGAGTTTTGGCTCTTAAGTGATATTCATTTTCTTTCCTCCACGCTTCATGATAATGGCGAAGCCTTTCAGACCTTCACGCAAGGAGCTGCTGGCAAAGAGATGATGTATCAAGAACAATCAATCGAGGCCTTCACCGCTCAAGCCTTAAAGGAGAAACCAACGGGAATTATTTTGACCGGTGATATGACGCTCAATGGCGAGAAAGCAAGTGCTCAAGAGTTGGCAAGATTGCTTGAACCATTGCAAGAAGCTGGCATTATGGTTTTAGCATTACCTGGCAACCACGAGATTTACAATGGTTGGGCGCGAGCATTTCAAGGTGAAAAGGAATACTATGCCGATCAAATCAGTCCTGAGGATTTTCAAACGATTTTTGCTGAAGGTTACGAAAAAGCCAACAGTATCGACAAGTCTTCCCTTAGCTACAGCATTCAGTTAAATGACAAGTATCGCCTCTTTTTACTAGATTCATGTATCTACGATTCTGAGGTTAATTGGGATGATCCTACAACGAATGGTGAGTTGAAACCAGCTACTCTAACCTGGTTGGAGGAGCAATTAACCCTGACAAAAGAAGCAGAGCAAGTACCACTGGTCTTTTTACATCATAACTTGTTTGGTCATAATAAATTGTTACAAGACGGTTATGTTCTCGATAATGCCTCCGAAACTGTCGCTTTGTTGGACCGTTTCAACGTGCCAGCCGTTTTCTCTGGTCATATCCACATTCAAGACATTAACGAAGGGAATGATTCGCTTTATGAAGCAGTCACTGGGTCTTATTCAACAGCAGAATTAGGCTACGGCGTCCTTTCTCTTTCTGACAAGGAAATCGACTATGAAGCTCGTCAAATTGATCTAGATGCTTGGGCGGCTGAAACGAAGCAAACTGATGAACAGTTACTGGACTATCAAAACTACCAGAAAAGTATTTTTGAAAATGACACCGACCAACTGGTCCGCGACCAATTGTCCGCCGTGTCTGAACTGTCAGAAGCCCAGATCACACAACTTTGCACGTTTGTCACGAAGCTGAACACGGCCCTTTTTACTGGCAATGATACTTACTCAGTCGAGGAAATAGCTGCCATCAAAGACTCCGAGGAGTATCAGTGGTTAGCGACCTATTCTTACTTTTTGAAGCAATATGTCGATTCAATGCTCGACGATCAAACCGATGATCGCAAGCTGACGATCCCCCTCAAAGCAGAATAAAGCCAAAAAGTGTCTTCTTCCTTTCTTTTAGGAAAAAGACACTTTTTCTTTTCTAATGAACGATAGCCCTCTCGTTTGGGTAAACGAGAAGGCTATCTGACGAGTCAATATTTATTCTTTGAAAGTGCAGCATACTATTACTACTATTATTTATTTCTCATTTAAACGATACAATCCCTAACCTCTATTGTATCCTTGTAACTCTGAAGTTACGCCAGGTTTGAATAAATTTCTTCAAAACAAGTAACGTGTGGTACAAAAATATTTGTCGCTTGTTAATAACAATACCACGAGACAGAGTGCAAATGGAAGGAAACGTACTTATTCTTAAACATTACTTAAACAAAAAGCTTTGTTTTCATACAGTGTTGCCCTTTAAGAATTTTACGTGAAGCGATTAACCTTCCTGTCATGCATATCTGCTAACCATTCCTATACGGGAATTCCTTTTATTCAATAGGCAAGTCGTGCTGTTTTAAAAAAGATAATTTATCCCAGTAGCCTCTTTGAAATAAAATTTTATCATTTACTATTTGAAAAAAACCGCAGCCTCTCAAACCTAATGGGTCACGCCACTCTAAAATTGCCCATTGTCCATCTTCGAAAATGTTCTCAACGATACAAACCATTTTTGCGTCAGAAAAATCTTGCTCAAACATCTGCTTTATCGCTTCTTTCCCAATAACTGGCTCATTGGCAACCTGATGGTTTATTGCATTGTCATCATATAATTCTGAAATACATTCTACATCTGCTTGATTAAACGCATCAACCCATTGGCAAAGTATTTCTTTTGGCTTCATATAGATTCCCCCTCGATAGGTAATCATCTTTGTTCCCATCTGCAATAAAAAAAGTATCTAATTTGTATCAATATATTCTACTTTTGCAATTGATTCAAGACAATATCGATGAAACGAATAAGAATTATCGATCTTGCACATCGATTACTCTTGTATAAGTACGGGGGACCAGACATTGAATCGTGGCATTTTCCACTGTACCTGTTTCTTTATTCTATTCATAATGAGACATGCCATTTGAATCACTTGCGATCAGTGATTTTAATTGATAGCGATGCTACTAAACCTGTTCAATCACTTTTTCATTTACTGTGAAAAGCATTTATTTATTGAATACGGTATAGTGCCCTCTTTCTCTTTTCCTCTTTTTATACGCTTATCATCGAATGAGAAATCATGGATAAGTAAAACACAACGCTTAGGGTTAGTTGACTATCGAAAGCAAAGATGTACTATTTACCATGTTAGGCTCTCAAATCCTGCAACTATTCTCTTGTAACAGATCCTGGAAACCTTATCCATTTCAATACTTATATAAAATAAAACAAAAAAAAGCGAGAACCCAATGGATTCTCGCTTGTTAACGTCAATTAACCTTTAACGATGTTTGTTGCTTGTAAGCCACGTTGGCCTTCTTCAACGTCGAAAGTCACTGCTTGACCTTCTTCTAAAGTTTTGAAGCCGTCGCCTTGGATAGCTGAGAAGTGAGCAAATACATCATTGCCGTCTTCACCTGTAATAAATCCAAAACCTTTATCTGCATTAAACCATTTTACTGTACCGTTATTCATAAACGTATACCTCCATATTACACATCGACTGTGTTTATTTGTTTGTAATAGAAAATGATGTGTAATTGAAGTGTGTATCAATAGAAAAGATAAACAAGTATTAACATATCAGAACTTTACCTATTCATCATAGCATGGTTAAAATAAAATAGCAAATAAATTTGGGCTTTTTTCTTGATAATAAGCGAAATTGTTAAGAAACCTTATGATTAAGCCTAGGAATTGCTTTATCTGGAAGAATCAAAAATCAAAGAGTTGCGCCGTTTGAAGCAATTACTTTTTTGTACCAATCAAAAGACGCTTTCTTCAAGCGTTTCTTTGTGCCATTGCCTTCATCGTCTTGGTCGACGTAGATAAAACCATAGCGTTTCGACATTTGTGAGGTTGAGGCACTAATGATATCGATACAGCCCCATGCCGTATAGCCAAAGACCTCGACGCCATCATGCAACGCTTCATTGATTTGTTCAATATGCTGACGCAGATAGTCGATTCGATAAAAATCATCGATGGTGCCATCTTCGTTTACGACATCTTCTGCTCCCAAACCGTTTTCGGCAATAAACAAAGGTTTTTGGTAGCGGTCATAGAGTTGATTCAATGCTGTTCGCAACCCTTTGGGATCGATCTGCCAGCCCCATTTACTGCTTGGCAAATAGGGATTTTTAATCCCACCAGTGATCAGATTCCCGACAGCACTTTCCAAGCGTTCTGGATGCGCGCTGACTGCGCTGGACATATAGTAACTAAAGGAAACAAAATCAACAGGGTTTTCTCGGATGATTTCTAAGTCTCCTGGTTCGATCACCAATTCCACTCCTTTTTCTTCAAACATGCGGTTGGCATATGCTGGATAATAGCCTCTTGCCTGCACATCACTGAAAAAGAGTGAGGTACGTTGACTTTCAACTGTTTTTTGGACATCGTCTGGATCACAACTGTACGGCGTTAATAATTGATAGCTGATCATGCAGCCGACCTTGGCATCGGGAATCAATCGATGGCAATAGTCAGTCACGATTGCGCTGGCGACAAATTGATGGTGCGCCCCTTGGTACTTGTCTTGTTCAATATTAGGATGACCTTCTTCAATGATCCCGACACTAACATATGGATGGTGTTTAACACAGTTGATTTCATTAAAAGTCACCCAGTATTTGACTTTCTTTTGGTATCGCTCAATCACCGTCTTGGCAAAACGGACATAAAAGTCGATCACTTGCCGGTTTGGCCATCCTCCATACTCAGTCACTAAATACAAAGGCATCTCATAATGGGATAGTGATACCACTGGTTCGATCCCATACTTCAAACACTCATCAAAGACTGCGTCGTAAAATGCCAATCCAGCTTCGTTTGGCTCTACCTCATCCCCCTTTGGAAAGATCCGTGTCCAGGCAATTGACATCCGATAGGCTTTGAAGCCCATCTCAGCAAATAAACGAATATCTTCTTTAAAGTGATGATAAAAATCGATTCCCTGTCTTTTCGGATAGTATTTCGTGCTGTTTGGATCCTGTGCTTCTGCAACTTGCTGATGAGTCATCATATGCCATTGGTCCGTCCATCGTTCTTTCGGCATTGAGGAATCGAATAGATAGACATCAGAAACCGACAAGCCTTTTCCATCGATTCCAGAACCTCCTTCAACTTGGTTGGCAGCCGTTGCTCCTCCCCAGAGGAAATCTTTTGGAAAATAACTTTTCATTTTACTTGCCGCCTTTCAAAAATGATTCGTACGCCAACGCTTCCCCATTCGTGGCGATCACTTGCTGATAATACGCAAAACTAGCTTTTTTCTTGCGGGAAAGATCTCCGCTACCATCATTTTGCTTATCGACATAGATAAAGCCGTATCGTTTTTCCATCTCTCCTGTCCCCGCAGAAACGATATCGATCGGTCCCCACCATGTATAGCCTAGAATCGTTGCGCCATCTTTGATCGATTCCGCCATTGCTTCTACATGGTCTTTCAAATAGGCCATCCGTTCTTCATCGACGATCGATCCATCTTCATTGACAACATCCTTTAAACCAATTCCATTTTCAACGATAAATAATGGTTTTTGATAGCGATCAGTCAATTCGCTGCAAACATAGCGTAATGCCAGCGGATCGATCGGCCATCCCCAAGCAGTTTCTTTTAGGTAAGGATTCTTTTTCCCTAGTAATCCGCCAGTATTGCCTAAAATTTTCATGCCTGCTTCATGCAATGAGCTGCGGTAAAAACTAAAGCCTAAATAATCGCAGGTCCCCGCTTTAATGATCGCTAGATCTTCTTCTGTAATGTCCAGCAACAGATGATTATCCTTCACGATGCGGTCGAAGTATTCCGGATAGGCTCCTCGCAATTGCACATCACTATAGAACAAGGAACGACGGCGCAGTTGATACGATTCAAAAACATCTTGCGGGTTGCACGTCGCAGGGTAAATCGGGCTCAGTGACAGCATACAGCCAATCTGATTGTTTTCATCTACTGCCTTCCCATTCAGAACTGCTTTGGCACTTGCAACAAACATATTATGACTTGCTTGATAAAGTGCCTGTAATTTTTCTTCTTCAGTCTCGAAAGAAAACACATCGATACCTGCTGCGAGTAACGGGATCGTATGGGTATGGTTGATTTCATTGAAAGTCATCCAATATTTCACTTTCCCTTTGTAGCGTGCAAAAACCACTTTTGTATACCGATCAAAAAAATCGATCAGCGCACGATTTTGCCAACCACCATATTTCGTCACCAAATGCAGTGGCGTCTCAAAGTGGGCTAACGTAACAACTGGTTGGATCCCTTTTTCATTCAAGGCATCAAATAAATCATCATAAAATTGTAAACCTGCTTCATTGGGTTCCGTCTCATCCCCATTCGGAAAAATGCGACTCCAAGCAATTGAGGTACGCAAACACTTCAAGCCCATTTCCGCAAACAGTTCAATGTCTTCTGGGTACCGATGATAAAAGTCGATGGCTTCATGGCTCGGATAAAAGTTATCCTCTTCAAGCTGCAGTGAAACTTGCTCAATACGTTTTTCACCAACTGGTAAAATATCTGCTACACTTAATCCTTTTCCTCCTTCCAAATAAGCTCCTTCGGCTTGATTTGCGGCGATCGCGCCGCCCCATAGGAAATTTTTTGGAAATACACTCATGAAATCGCTCCTTTTAATAAATCATTTGCTACCAAAGCGGTAACGTCTTTTTTCGCTTGATCCACAACTGTCAATGCATCTTCTTTGATCACACTGGTAAAGACCAACATGGTTGTCGGATCATATCCTTTTTCAATAATTTTTGCTAAGTCAAAGGTGCCAATTTTTTGCCCCTTCACGACTTGATCCCCTTGTTTCACCGAAATCTCAAACACGCCTTTTGCTAAATCAACCGTGTCTAAGCCGATATGAACCAACACTTCCGTCCCAGCAGCTGATTGGATCCCAAAAGCATGTCCAGTTGGAAAAACTGTCACAACCGTACCAGTAAGTGGCGCATAAATATCGCCGGCTGATGGATAAACGGCTAATCCATCCCCCATTGCTCGAGAAGAAAATACTTCATCTTTGACATCATCAAGCGTGATCGCTTCACCAGCAACTGGTGTCATCACTTGCAGCCCTGCACCTTCTTCTAAAACAGGTTCTAGCGTTTCTTCAAATCCTAATACATAGGTCAAAATAGCAGTACCGAAGAACGCAAAGGCAATGCCGATCAAATAGTACACAAAGGTGTCCCCAAAGAAAGCTGGCAATGTCGTCAATGCTGGAAAAACATAGACGATGGCCTTGGTTTGCATCATGCCCATAAACGCACCAGCAATGGCACCAACGATGGTTTGAGCAATCAACGGCTTTTTAAATTTTACCGAAAGTCCATAGACGATGGGTTCTGTAATTCCTCCAAGCAATGCTGGAAGCAAGGAAGATAGCGCCAGACCTTTGGTTTCTTTTCTGCGAGAGCGTAAAAATACACCTAAAGCAACCCCAGCACTCGCAAATGTTGCTGCTGCGATCATCGGGCGCAGCGTATCATAGCCATATACCGCTAGGTTATTGACCATGATCGGTACAACTCCCCAATGGATCCCGATCATTACTAAGAATGTCCAACCGCCACCGATCAACAAGCCAGCCAACAGCCCACTCTTATCGCTGATAAAGTTCATGGCATTGCCTAAACCGTCCCCAAGCATTACACCTACCGGTCCAATGATCAAAACGGTCAGAGGCACCATGATCAAAAGAGCCACTAGCGATAGAGCAAAAATCTCGATACTCTTAGGAATGATCCGTTTGAGTAGGCGTTCCAAGTGCGAGTAGATATAGATCGAAACGATCGCTGGAATCACGGTACCCGAATACCCCATCAGCACAGCTGGGATGCCAAAGAAATCAACCGTCACACCGTTTTCCGTCACCATTGCTGTAAAATTCGGCTCCAGCAACGCCCCAACGATTGCTAAAGCAATAAACATATTGACTTTGAAAATCCGCGCTGCACTGATCGCTAAAAATAAAGGCAAGAAATAAAAGACACTATTGCCAGCAGCAGCTAATATTTTATAGGTGCTTCCTTCTGCGTCCATCAAATGATAGGTCGTAAAAACAACTAGTAAAGCTTTCAACATCCCTGCCCCTGCAAGCGCAACAATGATTGGATTAAAGATCGCAGACAATACATTGAAGAATCGGATAAATACATTGCCTTGTTTTTCTGTTGATTCTTCGGCATCTCCATCACTTTCCAAAGCGTTTTGGATCGAATACTTGCTCATGATCGTTTGAAAAACATCTGCCACATGATTCCCGATCACGACTTGAAACTGGCCATTTCCTTCAATGACTGACAATACCCCATCAAGCTGCTGAATTTTGTTCTTATTTTTTCGTGCCAACTCGACATCTTTCAACTTAAAACGCAATCTAGTGATGCAATGATACAGGCTAACGATATTTTGTTCCCCACCGACCTGTGCTATAATTTCACTAGCAAGTTTTGAATAATCTTTTGCCAAATGACTCACTCCCGTGTTTGATTTATAAAGCGCTTTATGGCGTTACTATAGCAGATTTTTTTCTCACACCTGCGAAAGTTCGCAATTTGGAAACTGCTTACAAGAAAGGAAAGAAAATGGGCCTCTTAATCATTCGTTTATTGAATCTTTTAAATAATGCACCCACTGATTCCACCAACTACTATATCGGTTTGACCATGATCAACTATTACGATCAGATCCAAACTCTAAGTATTGGTGAATTCGCCGCTCTTTGCCATGTGTCAAAGTCAACCGTTTCAAAATTCGCCCGTACCTTAGGCTTTGATGACTATGGTGATTTAAAAGACAACGCAGCTTTCATCGAGAACCGCTTCAACAATCCGCTAAATTATCGCTCGAATATTTTGTCTGCTTTGGAGCAAGAAGGCGTAGACTCCTATTTTGACGCAGTGATACAAGACATCGATTATCTGCGGCATCATCTTGATCTGCCAGCCATCGAACGGGTCGCACAAGCAATTGTTTCGCATAAAAATGTCTTTGCTTTTGGAATATTATTCTCAGAATCGGCTGCTATTGATTTCCAGATCAAACTAGCTTACAACGGCAAGTTCATTCGGACCTTCCAAGACGATCTCGTACAGGAAGAAATCATCAAATCTGCCGATGAAGAATCGCTTTTTATTATTTTTACCAATTCCGGTGACTACCTGACCAAGCAACAAATTCGAAATGGAACGCCTCGAAAAGATTTCTTTGATCGAACCAAAGCCAAAGTCATCGTGATCACCGCCAACCCACAGATCTCGGAACTTCCCTTTGTCCAAGAAGCAATCATCTTCCCTCATCAAACCCATTTCCAAACCCATGCCTTTATGTATCAGTTCATCATGGATTTGATCGTATCGAAGTTCAAGCAGTTGACTGATCGAAAGCGAATGTAGTAATGACCCTCCATTATAGAAGAAGTGCATTTCTTCCATAATGGAGGGTTCTTTGTGAATGAGATGTCTCATTCATTCGTAAGCGTCACGCATTTATTCCTAGTTTCTTTGAAATTTTTTTAATCCTAGGCTGATATTTATTAAATTTCTCCTCATTTATGTTTTTTGTTTCACAAACTTCACTTCGGTATGGTATAATCATTTTGTTTTTAAGAAAACTATGGGAATACAAAGGAGAAGGAAACATGAAAAAAACTAAAATCACTTTAATCGCTGCATCATTGCTTATGGGAGGCACTCTTTTAGCTGCATGTAGTTCAGATAACGACACAGCTGCAAGCTCATCATCAACAGCAGCTTCAACTGCTGCATCAACTGAATCATCAGATGATGTTGTTTCAACTGCTTCTATCAGTGACCAAACTTCAGTCATTGAAAAAGCATTGGGTGCAGATGGTAACTGGATCGTTGCTGTAACTGCTGACATGACATTTGATAACGATGTAACCGTTGATGGCGAATTCCATGATAAAGGCGATGACTCAGCTGATATCTACCGTAAATTTGCATTGTACTCACAAGATGAAGACCGCAACGTAACAGCTGAGTACACAGTAACTGTTCCTAAATTGATCGTTAACTCAGAAAACTTCAACATCGTTCACGGTGTAATCAAAGGTGACGTTGAAGTGAATGCAAACGGCTTTGTATTGAACGGTGCAAAAGTTGAAGGTAACGTAACATTCACTTCAAAAGAATTCCAAGATTCAGCAACACTTGACGAAGATGGCGCTTCTGTAACAGGCGACGTAACAGTTAGCGAATAATCTTTCACTGGATTTCTGTGAAATAGATGAAGAAAAAACGAGGTTGACAAGTTGATCATTGATCCTTGTCAACTTTTTTTTGTTTTTTTATAAACAATTGCATCCGCTCTCATTACTAACATTGTGTAAGTAAGAACAAAGCACAAGAAAAAACTGGCTTGCTTACGCAAAACCAGCTTCTTCTTTAGGCGCTTATTCTTCAATAACTGCCCACTTGTAATCGTATTGCGCACCGGCACCGTGAGAAACGACCCCTTTTACTTTTGGTGCACGTAAATGAGCTTCAACGTTTTGGTACACAGGGATAACCCCTTGTTGATCCATGATGATTTTCTCTGCATCCAACAAATCTTGCCAGCGGGCATCTGGATTGCCAGCATTTGTCGTGGCAGATGATTTCACTGCTGCATCGTACTCATCGCTTGTCCAACGACCTCGGTTGTATGAATTATCGGTTACAAATAGATCTGTAAAACTGCTGGCATCCGCATAGTCAGCACCCCAGCCACCCATAACGACATCAAAATCACCTGAGTTTGAACGATCAAGGCGAACGGAGAAAGGTACTGGACTTAGGCTAACTTTCACCCCATCAAGCGTATCTTGAATCGCACTTTGAATATATTCAATGGCTTTTTTGGTTGAGTCTGTGTCAGAGGCCAAAATTTCAAAACTTAAAGAATCGATTCCCAAAGCCTCTTTGGCTTTTTCCCAATGTTCTTTGGCTTTTTCTTGATCGTATTCAATGACACTTTCCGCTTCATCGACAAAATCAGTATTATCAGTTGGGTTAAAGGTCATTCCTTTTGGTATCAATCCTGTGGAAGCCAATGAACCATCACCTAAAATCGATGTCACTAATGCATCACGATCGATGGCATAAGAGATTGCTTTACGCAGATCCTCATTGCGAAATGGCGAATCTTCTTCTCGCTGATTCAACTCGATATAGGAAGTACGGGCTAATGGTTCTGACACAAACGCTTCATCATTGGCCATTTGCTGCGCCAATTCTCCTGTTAAGATGACGTCGTCCGCTTGCCCATCCTGGAATAGATTCAAAGAGGTCGATGATTCTTTTACGACACTGACATTGATCGTATCAAGTTTCACCGTATCTTTATCCCAATATTGGTCGTTCTTTTCATATGACCATTCTGTATCGGTTCCTGGACCATCAAAGCCAGCTAACACAAACGGTCCATTGTAAACGGCATTGTCGCTTGTTGAAGCATATTGATCGCCGTTGTCTTCTACGACTGCTTGGCTTTGTGGGAAGAAGGATGGAAATGCCAATAAGTATTGGAAGTATGGCGTAGGTGTCGTCAGCGTGATTTCTAATTCATAGTCGCTGACTGCTTTGATCCCCAATTCTGAGGCATCTTTTTCACCTGCTGTTATCGCTTCGGCATTGGTTACGGGCGCAAATAAGTACGCATATTCAGAACCTGTTTCCGCACTTACGGTGCGTTGCCAGCCAAAGACATAATCCGCTGCTGTTACTGGTTCTCCATTTGACCATTTGGCATCTTCACGTAATTTCAATTTATAGGTCAGACCATCTTCACTGACTTCCGCTAATTCGGCGGCACCTGCTGGTTCGGGCTTACTATCAGCATCTAAGCGGTACAACCCTTCATACACATTATTTAAAGCACTGAAACTGATCGTATCGGTGGCTAAGGATAGATCAGCACTAGGCATTTCTTGTTGAACCACAACATTAAAAATTTGTTCGGCAGCTGCTGTCCCACTACCACTTGAACTTTCACCTGTACTTGATGTCCCTCCTGTTGAGCAACCTGCTAATACGATTCCACAAACAGCGATGACACCATATCCCCATTTTTTCTTCATCTTACCTACCCCTTATGAAAATCCAAAATTTTCAGAATTATTACAAAACTCTGAATGTAAATAAGATTTTAATAAATATTAATTATAAAAGCAAGCTATTTTTCTCATTTTATTATTATTTATTTTTTATGTTAACACTGCATGTTATTATTTATGACACAAAAACAAAAAACACAAAGCGAAAGAGATCGCGCTTTGCGTTTTTTTATCTTTGGATAGAAAAGTGGATTACTCCATTTTATAGCTTTGACGCGTCACTTTCCCCTCTCGTACCGCAGCGATAATAGTTGGAATAGCCCCAATCGCCGTAAAGAGATAGACCAGACCTAAGTTCCCGTAATATTGACTCGCTTCCAAATACCCTTCACGAATCAAATCAGGTAAAATACGGAAAGCGTAGAAGACATCAACGTCTGTGTAATAATTCGCTACACTGATCGACCAGTCGATACGATTCCCGACATAGACCATAATGATCATGACGATGATACTACTAATAATACCTTTTGTACTGAGTTTTCCACCTAATAATTCATACCCTTTGATGGCACAGATCGCCATTGCGATTCCAGACAATGCAGCTACATATCCCAGTTGTCCTAATAAAATAATTGCGCCGGCACCAATCAGTGAACCAAGAAACGCGCCCACTGTTCCAGCTAGCCAATTTTCTTTTTTCTGCCCTTTTTCCCGTTCTTGTGCAAGGACCGCTTCTTGTTGTTTCTTAAAGCAAGCTTCACACGCAATGACGGGAGTGCCGCTAATAGCATACAGCGAAACCGGCTCAGTGATCGTTCCGCAGAAGGTACAAGCATTTTGGTAAGCTTTCGTCTTCAAGAAATTCGTCAATTGGTCCAACGCAGTACGGATCTTGTCCACAGTTTTCCCTGCAGTCATCGCTCCGCGTAATGTATAGGCAACTTGATATCCTTGGATCACACAGTCGGTGATCTCTTTTGACTCACTTAAAACTTCTTTGACTTCTTCTTGGTTCGGAAGTTCCCCCTCTTTGCTAAGGGAAAAATGAGCCACAAGAGAATAACTATTGTTATTCTCTTGAACTAAAAAAAGTTTATAACTATGATACGTTCCATAAATCACCCCGGTGGAAGTATCAACTGAGAGCCCCAACGGCTCGGCAAATTTGGTCAATGTCTTCTCGATCTTCTTATTCATTTTTCTCCTTCTTTCCAACAAACACTTACCTTTTTAGGTATAGCTAAAAGTTTAAGGAGAGTAGAAATGAAAGTCAATCAATTTGTTCAAAAAACCTAGTTTTTTTATTTATTCTGTGACAAATCGCCGCAATGCATCAGCAACCCCATGGTCTGTATTGCTAGCCGTCACAAAATCAGCTTTTGCTTTGACCAAATCGGGCGCATTCTCCATCGCAACACCGATACCGGCTGAAGCAATCATTGGCAGGTCATTAAAATTATCGCCGATCGCTAAGGTTTGCGCCAGCGGCACTTGGAAATAGGCCGCTAATTCATTTAGCGCCTTATCTTTTCCCACAGCTTGATGAGTGACTTCCAAATAATTCTCTTTGGATAAATAAAAGGCGCTTTCTAAAAAGTCAGCGTTCTGGCAGGCAGCATGAAGCGCTTGGATTTCTGCCGTTGTGCCGATCAAAAGAAACTTATGTACCTCAAAAGCTTCTTGTGCCAACAGTTGTTCCAATGAAGTTTCCAAAGGGGTCTCTTTGGTAATCGCCGCTTCTGCCTGTGCCCACTGATCCACTCTTTCGCAATACCACTGATCACCAGAGTAGACATTGATGGAAACGGCAGGAAAATCAGCTTTGATGCGAGCAACCAAAGTCTTTGCTTCTGCTTTTTTGACCTCATGACTAAATATTGGTACAAGCGTACCCGTATGATCGTACCGTCCAATCAGGGCACCGTTGTAGCAAGCCAAGGGCCAGTCTTCTATCTCTAATTCTTCAGCTATCGGTAGCATTCCTTTCGGGGAGCGAGCGGAAGCCAAAACAAAAGGAATCGCTTGCTGCTTCAACCGTTTGATTTCTTCAATCAAAACCGGATCGATTTGATGTTTATGATCCAAGATCGTCCCATCGATATCACTTAAAATAAACCCAATCTGCTTTTTTTCCAAATAAACCATCCTTTCCCATTCCCATCCTTTTTACGAAAGCGAATTGATCCATCGCTTTCGACCAAAACAAGCGCCGTTTCCATAAAACGAAAACAGCTTTCTTGTCCTTCTTTGCTTCCAGTTTACCATACTAGCCAATGAAAAAAAGAGTGCATCGCTGCACTCTTAGGAAGTATAGATATAAAACTCGATTTCCTTCTTGATCGGCTTTTTGATCCAGCGTTTCACAGCAGCTGCCCGCTTCAAGCCCATATGCTCATAAAAACCGTAATTACAAGTGGTATCGGTATAAAGGAAAAACGGAGCTGTTTTATCATGCTGGACCATCGCTAAGAAGGAAGTAAAGAGTTGCTTGCCTACACCCAATCCTTGTGTTTTGGGACTAACGGCAAACAAACCAACTTCGGTCTGAAAAGGAATTTGTAAGTCTTTCAACATCGCTTGATTTAACTCAGCCACCTCTTTGGCATAATGCAGCAGCGTGTTTCTCCCTTGATTAGAAAGCACTAAGCAGCCAGCATGCCACATCGTTTTCCCCCAATAGCGCATTGGATGAAGCTTCTTCCCTCTTTTACTGTCTGCTAATAAGATACCGACAGCTTCACCATTTAAAAGAGCCACACGTGAATAGGTAGCACGGGCAAGTTCATAACACAAAAAGACATGAGCAAAGTGTTTGGCGGTCTTCTGGTCAAATTGCTTGTCGTAGTTCCAGCTATCAATAATTACTTGCACAAGCGCAGGCAGATCTTCTCGTTTAAATGGTCGATATGTTACTTGTTTATTCATTCTATCTTCCTCCCAGTAGTTGACTATCTTTAGTATAAAGTTTACAGTAACTGTAAAGTCAAGGAGGAGCGCCATGAAAACCAAATTAAAAGTATCGGAAATGGCACGCTTAGCGCGAATCAATCCTCGGACACTCCACTATTATGACGAGATTGGGCTATTTCAACCAAACAGCAAAGACGAGAACGGGTACCGGTATTATTCCCTTGATCAACTTTTGGATCTCGGATTGATCCTGTCATTGAAAGAATTATCGATGCCCTTAAAAGAGATTCAAACAGCGTTGCAGGGGGATGCCGAGACCATGAGAAACTTATTGGAAGCCAAGCGGCAAACCATCGATGAAAAAATTCAGCAGTTGTCCAACATCCAAAAAATCATCGAACGAAAAGCAGCGGACTTGCGTCTGGCTGCAGAAAAAACTTCCCCCTTCACCTTGAAGGAACAGCCAGAGGAGTATTTCTCCCTTAGTCCTAGATTAAACGGCAGCAGCATCCCAGAGATGATCACCCAAGCCTACGACCTTTTGATGGCACAGCCTTATCTTTTCTCGAATAACGAATACGGTTTTATGATTCGGACGAACAAAGACAATACGCAGGACATCGACTACGTTTATGTGCGGCAAGAAGAACCACAACGAGCTTCCTTCGTGAAACCAGCAGGTTGCTATTTAACCACCATTTATCAGGGGGATGACGAAGGATTGAAGCAGTTCTATCAAAAACTCAAGCAGCTGATTGCAGCGCACCAATGGCAAATCGATGACTACTTCTATGAACGATCGATCCATGAAACGACCCTTAGCAACGAGCAAGCTTATTTGACAGAGATCCAAGTACGGATTTTATCTGAGGAATAAGGATTCGTCTAAACAACACTAAAAAGTAAATGAAAAAACGCAACGACCACGAGCAGTTTCTTTCGCCTCGCCGTCGTTGTGTTTTAATTAAATCAAATGGTTTTCTTTCAACAGATCGCCAATGTAGGTATGTTCGGTTTTCTTAACGAATCCTTCCAATAGTTTCCGTTCGATAAATGGTAGCTCCATTTCCGTGATTTTTTTCTTATCGGTCAGATAATAGACAGCTTTGGCCAAGGTACGCAGATCATAAGCGGAAGCAAACACTTCTGGTACCCCGCGTTCCACATCTAATAGCTGATAAACAGCCTCCATTGCAGTCCGAACGGAATACTCTGTTGTAAAAACAGTGTCTCTTTCAGTCTCTGCGAAATTACCGATAAAAGCTAAGTTTTTGGAGCCATTTGGAATAACCAATGGCCGATCCCCTGGCTCACGCAGCATGAAGTAGGAAGTGATAAACGGCATGTAAACCGGAACTGCCACACTTGATTCTTTTGAAATGCGTTGGATTTCTGCTTCCGGCACGCCTAAATGGTAAAGCAGTTCTTGCACGATTTCTTGTCCCGAACATTGTTCAATTGGTTTTTTGATGTAGTTTCCTGGCGTATTTGACAACAATCCATACACCCATGTGATCGTTTGTTGGTCTTTTTGTTCTTTAAAGTGCGGTTGGCGATGGGTCGCAAAGCTCATCATCCAATTGGAATCTTTGATGGTGATGATCCCGCCAGTGACGATTCTGCCTGTTCGCAACTTGCGATGGGTCAATTTTTCTAAATAAGGTTCAACATCAAAATTTTGCCAAGTGACAGTTGCCGAAACAAACCAGCTTTCTTCAGGTAAGTTTTCATAAAAGACTTCTGGATGACCAAACTCAGGCGATTGCGCCGCCAAGTTTTTCCATAAACGCCAGCTACCACCAGGTGCTTTTGAGATAGGCGCTGGAGTATAATGGTCCCCTTGCGTGGAACTTTCAGTGATCGATCCGTTGGTAACAAAGACCAAGTCATCTTCTGACAAAGGAATTTCTTCGATTGCCCCCGCTTTTTCTAGCACAAGTTTTTGAGCAACTTTTTCCTCGCCCACGATCCGAACATCGATATTGCTGACTGTGCATTCATATTGGAAGTCGACTCCTTGTTCTTCCAAATAAGCAAGTAGTGGTTTGACCAATGACTCATATTGGTTGTAACGGGTAAATTTTAACGCGGTAAAATCAGGCAAGCCATCGATATGATGCACAAAACGCAACACATAGCGACGCATTTCAATCGCCGAATGCCATTTTTCAAAGGCGAACATCGTACACCAGTATAGCCAAAAATTGGATTCAAAGAATTCTTCGCCAAAAACATCTTCGATTTTTTTCCCGATCAATTGATCTTCTGAAGTCATAAATAATTGAGTCAATTCTTTTTGTGCTGTAGCAGACAAGGTAAATTCTCCATCATCTGCTGCTCGTTGGCCGCGATTGTGGATGATCCGACAGTTAGACGAATTTGGATCATCGTGATCCAACCAGTAAAACTCATCTAACACTGAAGCATCTTCCACCTCCAAAGACGGAATCGAGCGAAATAGATCCCACAGACACTCAAAATGATTTTCCATTTCTCGACCGCCGCGGGTCACAAATCCATCATGGGGAATGAATTTTCCGTCTAATGAACCGCCTGATAAAGAAAGTTCTTCAAGGACGTGGATTTTCTCACCAGCCATATGGCCGTCACGGATCAAGAAGACTGCCGCAGCAAGTCCTGCTAATCCACCACCAACAATATAGGCTTCTTTCTTTTCGACATCTTTCGGTTTTCTGCTTCTTGCAAAAGCTTCGTAATTTCCGTTCGTATATCTCATGTAGATCCCTCCTAATATTGGTACGTTTTTATGGTATCAGTAACTATTTTTTTTGACAAAAATTTGTACTAGTAAAAACAAGTGATTTTG
Organism: Enterococcus sp. AZ188; assembly: GCF_050544075.1. NCBI lineage: Bacteria > Bacillati > Bacillota > Bacilli > Lactobacillales > Enterococcaceae > Enterococcus > Enterococcus sp. AZ188. The sequence goes on along the minus strand of NZ_CP172943.1, from coordinate 876,134 downwards.
ACAAATCGGCCTTTTTGTCAAAAAAACAAGGGCAAAATCCCACCTTTTAGAAGATCTGCGCCCAGCACAAAAAGCGCCCCTAAGAAAACTGATTGCAGCTTTCTTAGGGGCGTTTCTAACAAAGGACAAACCCTTTGCCTTTTCAATAAAATATTTATTTCACGCGTAGAGCGAAGCTAGCAGTCGAAAAGCCTGATTGTGCTTCGGTGACTGTATAACCCGTGCTTGGCGCATGGATATAGCTTGTATTACTTGTAGCGATCGCTACATGGTAGGTATTCCCTTTTTGACCCCAGAACAGCAAGTCGCCAGCTTGTGCTTGCGAGACAGGAATGATCGTCCCTGCGCTTTCTTGTGGGACTGTCCAATCACCGATGTTTTTGCCCGTCACTTTTAAGAAGACGTAGCGTGTAAACCCAGAACAGTCGAAGACATCTGGTCCTTTGCCTCCCCATTGATAAGGAGTGCCGATATGTTTTCTAGCTTCTGCAACGATCGCTGCTCCGTTCACGCTCATCGGAACATTGGTATTGCCTGCGTTGTTATTGTTGCCAGGAGTCGTCGCACTGACTTCTTTGACATATGCTGCAGATACCCAGCCACCAGTTGATAACTTATACCAAGTGGTATTGCCATTGACTGACGTGCCTTGTTTTTGAGCCACTGCTTTGAAGGTCGCATTACTGCCCAAACTGCTGACCACACTTGCAGAAGTCGATGCATTTGAGCGCACATTCATCCCAGTGGTTGTTTGGAACGTCTTATTGATGGCTTGCTCACTCGCATTGCTTGAGCCGTTTGATGAACCAGTATTGTTTGAACCTGTGTTTGAATTATTGTTATTACTTGTATTTCCAGAACTAGACGTGACGTCACGCACATATGCCGCTGTGATCCAGCCACCAGTCGATACTTTGTACCAAACATTGGTGCCGCCAACGGATGTGCCATTTTTCTGGGCAACGACCTTCACCGTCGTGCTGTTGCTTAGGCTGCCAACGACACTGCCGCTTGTTGACGCACTCGAACGAACATTTAATGCCGCTGTTGTTTTCACGTTCTTGCTGATAGCCGTTTCTGCAGAAACACTTGTATTGCCGCCAGAAGAACTATTGCCTGTGGAGTTACTGGAAACATCTTTGACATAGGCTGCCGTGATCCAACCGCCTGTGGACAATTTGTACCAAGTGGTCGTGCCATTCACCGATGTCCCACTCTTTTGTGCAACGACCTGTACTGTCGCATTACTGCTCAAACCGCGTACGACACTAGAACTTGTCGTTGCATTTGAACGGACGTTCAATGCAGTAGTCGTTTTCACTGATTTCGAAATTGCTTTTTCCGATGAAGAAGACGACGAATTGGACGAGCCTGTATTGGCAGAAGAAGAGCCTGAGGTGCTCTTCACATAAGCCCCTGAGATCCAGCCGCCTGTTGATAGCTTATACCATATTGTATTGCCATTCACTGAGGTACCGTTCTTTTGAGCCACCGCAGTGATTGTTGTATTTGCTCCTACACCACTTACGATAGAGGCGCTCGTTGAAGCATTTGAACGAACATTCAGTGAAGCTGTTGTTTTAAATTGTCGATTGATCGCCGTTTCAGCTGACGATCTGGCAAGAGTAGCAGTTGTGTTGGTTGATGACGAAGCGTTCGTCGTTTCGGTCGCATGAGCAAGAGACGTAAAGACACCTGAAGTTGATGCTAACGCTGCTGTGATACCCAATCCTTTTTGTACGAAAAGGGACCGTTTTTGTTTCACTAAACGCTTCCGTTTGATTTTCCGAGATTCCAATAAAACACCCCCTGTACCCCATTTTAACAAAAATTAATATTTTTTGATATTGTTTTCGTTTTGTATTTTTTTAATTTGCGTTTAATAAAACGTGTCATTTATTTTCCTGCGTTATTCTTTTTAATCACTTTCTCTTTGACGCTGACCACTGACACTATATTTACAAAGATTTCTATAAACAACAAAAAAATGCTATTTCATTCAACGTTATTTTAATTCGCGAATAAAAACAGGATTTTTTTTGCAAACAAACCCACTTTTTGAAAATCAAGACTGTTATTTGAATAACATTTCTTTCCTGATCCCCTTTTTCAAAAATCGATACTAAAATCACCCATTTATCATTCCTTTTTTACACACGGGATTCTGTGAAAAAGTTTTTTCAAAAAGAATGCTTCTTTCACCAGTGTGATCGACGCTATGATGAAATCCTGTTACATCGCTTCCAACTGGATACGAATTTTTTGATAGAGAAGTCCCTCACTTCTACCGAAAGAAATATTTTCACAATGTATTTCATACGAAAGTTTATAATACCAAGGAGAAAACCAAGAATTTGCATAAGTTTGTGAAATTATGCTATACTAAAAAAAAGGAAGAGGTGACCGAGTATGAAAACAAAGACGAAAGAAAAAGTTTATGCTGAACGACAACATAACTACAAAACGAAAAAAGAAGAGATTTTCAAAAAAGCCCTAGATTCCGTACCGACCACAGACAAGAAAAAAGAAGAACAGAAAAAGAAAGCGTAGAATCCTGCGTTTTCTTTTTTTGTTGATCTGTAAAAAGACGAGGCTTCGCCGAAGGGTGGCGAGTCTCGTCTTTATTGTAATCGAAAAAAAAGCAGGCTATGATACTTTCTATCTCAACCATTGTCAATTCACCTTGAAAATCACCGAATGACTACCATCAATGCAATAAAGGGAAACTCTTCCTCAAAAGAAGCGACAGTTTCTTATTCCAACGGGTCTTAAACACAATATTTAGTAGGCGAAAACACGTTCCTACAATATATTGTGGATAAACCTGTTGAAACTGTGCATAACTAAAAAGCCTGCGATTTTTTCGCAGACTTTTTAGTTATTGACATGCTTGAATTAATCTAGAGATAAATAATAGCTCACATTATCTGGTAACGGTTTAAAGCCATTCTTTTTGTAAAAATCCGCTGCGGGCATACTTTCTTCGGTATCTAACAGGATCGTTGGAATCTCTTTCTTGAGCAGATCCTCTTTGATCATTTCTAAGAAAGTGGAACCCAAGCCCTTTCCTTGGTGCGTGCCTGTAATTAAAAAGGTGTCGACCACATACTCTTTTCCTTGATACCAGGGCTTGATAAAGCCCAATGAAAGACCAATCAATTCATTCGATGCTCGGTTTGTTAGTCGATAACCAATAAAAGTATTCATTGCCATCATTGATGATACATAGTCGGTGATTTGCGGCACTGTCAATTGGTCATTCCATGGTTCTGCTGAAAATACAGCAATATAGTGGTCCACGACTTCTGCTAAATCTGCCGTTGTTAATTCACGCATGCTTACGTTCTTTTCCATCCTATCTCCTGCTTCCCTTTCTATTTCGGTCGAGCCTATACTCGAAGAATCCACTAATTTTTGTGCGTGTATCAATCATCGATTCGTTTTGCATAGCCATTGCCATAACTGATATAACGGCGCTTTTGGTTGACGGCCATTTTTTTATGAATCTCTGCTTCAAGATCAATGGAAAGGATTTCTGCTAACCCAAGAAGATAAATCGCCACATCCGCCAATTCTTCTCCTACCTCTTGTTGCTTCCGATAGGCATCAAAGGCCTCCCCTATTTCACCATATAAAGCCAAAAACTCTTTTTCAATATTGGTGACATTGAATTGGTGATCAATCTTGTTTTGATAAATCGCTTTTTGCATTTCTGATAGTTTCATAGTCGCTCCTTTTGGGATAGTATACCATTTAATTAAAATTCAAAATAGAAACTTAGTAAAAAAATCACCTCAAAAAATAGTGACCCCAAAACGTTAGAATTTTGATCTAACTTTTGTAGGTCACTATAATATAGGATTCCCTTTTTTTATTCTGCCCGCTCCAATTCAGCAGATTTGATTGCAACCCGTTGAGCGATTTTTAAAAATGGAAAATAGATTGCTACACAGACGACGATGATGATCACTTGAACCAAAACAACTTTAAAATCCCCTTTTGATGCCAACAATGCACTAAGAATTGGTGGTGTCGTCCAAGGAACCATCACAGAAAGTGGCTCAATGAATCCTACTGCGGTAGCAAAGTAGCCAATCAACGTCGCCACAATTGGACTTGCAACGAAGGGAATGATCATGGGTAAATTGAAGACGATCGGTAAACCAAAGATGATTGGCTCATTGATATTAAAAATACCCGGAGCTAGGGATAGATTGACGACATCCCGAAAAGGTTGGTAATTGCGGACGAATAAGAGCACTGCAATGATCAAGCTGATCGTAAATCCAGTCCCGCCTAGTTGTGCGAAAACCGTCACGAATGCTGAATTTAAGATATTGGGCGGCGCAGCACCGTCCTGCACGGCTTGCATGTTTTCATTCATATTGACTAACAGCAATGGATCTAATAAGGTGCCATTGATGACGGTTTGGTGAATGCCTAAAGTAAACAGAAAGTTGCCCGTTGAATAGATGATCAAGAACCCAAAAATCGATGTGTTCAATAAACGCAGTGGTTCTTGGATCACTGTGGAAATGATTTGAATCAGATCGGTATCAAAGGCTGCTAGCACGGTCGCAACTAAGGCAAAGAAAGAAATCACTAAAATAGCAGGGATCAACGTGCTGAAGGATTTGCTGACGGCAGGAGGAACTTGATCCCCTAAATTGATTTTTAAGTGCTTGTTTTCTGATAGCCGAATAAATAATTCCGTGGCAACTAGCCCACAAATGATTCCAGAAAACATCCCTTTGGTCCCGACATCATCAAACAGCATCACACCACTGATGGTCACTTCTGCTTGGGCGCCTTCTGGCATCACGGCATGAGCCATCGCCAACATGACCACTAAGCAAGTCGTTGCCACAAAAGTTGCATTGATAGCGCTTGGATTATTTTTGTTGCGACAAAGGAAGTAGGCGATCATCGGAGCAATCAGCAAACCGGCGATATTCAATGTTCCATTGGTGATGGAATTGCCAAACACTTGCATTCGCGCCAAGGCAGCCCCTTCTAAGAACCACGGAAAGAAGACATTATTAAACAACACAGCGATCCCTGCGATAATAAAGGCAGGCATTAAGGTCGCAAACGCATCACGAAGACTTTTGAGATGAACCTGATTGCCGAGACGGACCGAAAACTCTGTAAATTTATCTAAAAACGTGCGCTTTTCTGCTGCCATTTTCTGTTCCTCCTATTCTGCATATGGGTTTGTATAGATCGTACTACCATTCGTTTTGATCACTTCTTTGAACCATTCATACGATTTTTTCGGCACACGTTTCATATCTCGCAACTCATGATTGCCACGATTGACATACACAAGTCCGTATCGTTTCTCCATATCACCTTGAGAGCTCAAAATGTCGATCAGTCCCCAGCCAAGATAACCAAGACAGACCACTCCATCTTCCACCATCGCTGCAAACATCGCTCGAATATGCTCTTGATGGTAGGCAATCCGGTAATCATCTTGAATCGGTTCGTTGCCATTCCAATGCTCTCTGACACCAATTCCGTTTTCAATCGGAAACACTGGCAACCGGTACCGCTGATAGACTTTATTTAAGACATCACGGAAGCCGAGCGGATCAATTTGCCAATTCCATTCCGTCGTTTCAATATACGGATTGTCTTGTTTTCCAAAAGTCATGTACCGATTTGGCGGCGTTCCTTCAGGGATTTTTTCAGCGTTCAAGGTAGAAGAAGCATAATAGCTAAAGGCAATGTAATCATTTTTCTGCGCTGCGATCGCTTCTAATTCCCCAGGTAAAATATTCATATTGAGTTGATGATTTTTCACGTATCGGTCTTGTGCTGCCGAATACTTGCCGTGCGCATAGCAATCTAATAAAGTAAAATTCGCAAATTCATCAAACTCTCTTGCTGCTTTGATGTCTTGTGGACGACAAGTCGCTGGATACGCTTCAGAATACGCCAGCATGCCGCCAATCTTCGCATTTGTTGTTTCATGAAGATAGTTACAGATCTCTGCATGGCAAACCATGACATTGTGGAAAATTTGATACAATTCTTCTGTTGTTTCTTCCCCTTCTAAATAGCCGCTGATCTTAAAACCATGGTCTTGGTGGAAAAGATTTTGTTCGTTAAAGGTTAACCAATAATGGACTTTATCCGCAAAACGATCCACCATTTCTTTACCAAAGCGAATGAATGCGTCCTTCACTTCTTTGCTGATGAACCCGTTATAGGTTTTCGCCAGATGCAGGGGCATATCAAAATGATACAAACAAATCATAGGCTCGATTCCTCGAGCTAACAGATCATCAATAAAACGATCGTAATAGGCGATCCCTTCTTCATTAAAAGCACCATCTCCATCGTGAACGACCCTTGACCAAGAAATTTGGAAACGATACATGTTCATCCCCAAATCTTGCATATAATCAAAGTCTTCTGTATACGCATGATAGTTATCATTTGCTACATGCCAATCGCTAGCCTGTTCCGAAGCTTCCCGTATATCATAAACGGATAAGCTTTTACCACCTTCATTCCAACCACCTTCTGTCTGCATACTGCTGACACTGTTCCCCCAATAAAATGTTGTCATAGTGATTCCTCCATCATTTGTATTCGCTTACAAAACCTATTATAATTAGGTGAAATCGGCATGTAAATTTTTCAAACACACATGTAAATCTTTTTCTGTACATTTGAATTGCAGTTGATTCTTTAATGATATACCTTGTTTTTATCCCCTTCAAACAAAACTCAAGTCCATGAATTTCTTTACATAAGGAGTGATGACTATGACAAAATACAAAGAGATTGTTGATCAGTTGCGGACGAATATTTATGAAGGTGTTTTTCCAGCTTTATCAAAACTACCGGAACAAACGGCGTTAGCCAAACGATTTCAAACCTCGCGAATGACGATCCAAAAAGCGCTAAATCAACTGAAGCAAGAAGGCCTGATTTCCACCAAAAGAGGTCATGGCACCTATGTCAATTCAGCGACCTACCAAGGACAGATCAATGAGTATATCGGTCTAGTCAACCGATATGGCGGGCGGCATAAAGTGCAAAGTAAAATCATTAGTTTCAATGTTCGTTTCCCAGAAGCCAACGAAATGGATTACTTGTCCTTGCGAGAAAACGAACCTGTTTATGATATCGTACGACTGCGCTATGTTGATAACGAACCCTTTGAATTGGAGTACACGATCATGCCCATCAAAACCATTCCCGATATTGATATGGCGATCCTTGAACACTCGATCTATCGATATATCACTGATTCCTTACACCTCAAAATAGGCCCCGCCATACGTAAAATCCGTGCCGACAAAGCGGATTCCTATGATATCAAATATTTAGAAGTTGATCCCAATGATCCGATCTTAGAATTAGAACAAGTTGCTCGTCTCTCCGACGGACGGCCCTTCGAATTTTCACAAACTCGTTATCCTTACCAAAATCGTGAGATTTACTATCTTTCTGAACCTTAATGGCAAAAAAACAAGTCTGAAGAAAACTCAGACTTGTTTTTATTGTCTAGGAAAGGTGAACTCGTTAAGATTCTTCGTTTTTTTTCGCCGTTCGCTCGGGACTGACCCAAACGCCGCTACCGTAGCCAAGGATGGTTTTGACGGCTGGAATAAAGGTAGTGACGATCGTTATGGCATTAATCATCCAGTAAAACAGCATGTAAAAAGGGGCAAAGCGGAAATACTTCAGCTTGCTGCGGTTGTCATCCGCCAAAAGGCTGGTAAATAGCTGCATGACCCCTGCAATCATCTCAAAACAAACAAAGAGAAAGGCCATCGTAAACATATGGTAGATCCGCTCGTAATTCCCAGTTGCCCCATAATAAATCAGATAAAAAACAAACAAAGCCGAAGACAACCAGAAAAAGAATGACCATATAATACTTAAGGACTGATCCACAAACATGGCGGTTCGTCCGATATTTTCAAAAGGGTGTAAGAAAACTTTTTTAAAATTGGTCAACCACACTTCCGTTCCGCCTTTCGCCCAACGTTTCCGTTGCCGATAGAGCATCTTGAGTGTTTCTGGCACCTCCATGAAAAACATCACTCGTGACGCAAATAATGACAACCAACCATGGAATTGGTGGTCCCAGGCAATACTGATATCTTCCGTGGCACGATTTTGTCGAAAGAGACCAACGTCCATCAATGCGGCTCTACGATACATTGTGTTGGCACCGCTATAGGCATAGATGACGCCGAAAACGGCTTGCTGGGTTCGTTTGATAATTCCTACGATACTTGAAAATTCAACGGTTTGCGATTTCCCGACGATCGTTGTGCGATTTTGAACGTCCATATTCGCCGTAATGGCAGAGATATTGATGGAATCTTGGCGGATGAAATAATTGACATATTTCCACAATGCATCAGGTTCAGGGACCGTATCTGCGTCGTTGCTCAAAATCAATTCCCCTTTAGCAAACCCTACACCAATATTAAAGGCATGGGCTTTCCCTTGGTTTTTTTCGATACGCAAAACCCTTAGATTCGGGTACTGTTCCATCAATCGATCTAGTATCACAGGAGTTTGATCCGTTGAGCCATCATCCGTCACCAACACCTCATAGTTGCTGTAGTTTAGATTGTTCATTAAATAATGAATCGTGTCTTCAATTACGACTTCTTCATTGTGAGCCGGTACCATAATGGTGATCATCGGCTCGATTTCTTCGGGGATCGGTATCCACTCTAACTGACGATAGCGGAACAAAAAACGATTGCAGATCACCCCGATGAACCAAGCAAAGCCGCCTAAAATGGGATACGTGAACAGAATCATTAAAACAACCGTTAAAAATGTATCCAACCACGGGAACCCAGTATCAAAATTGACAACCATCAGCCCACCCCATTTCTACGGAAAAGTTCTTGGATCTCCGTTTCTCCAATGTTTTGCTCAGGAGTAACGGCATAGTACTTGGCAGCGTGACGCTCTTCTTTCGTTCCGAAGCGTTCTTCGTAAAAAGCTTCTAATACTTCTTTGCGTTTTTCTAAGGCAACTTCGTCATGCATCGATTGCTTTTGCAACAATCTTTTGAAACGCCGGTTGTTCCTCAAGGTCAACAAAGTAAATGTCAGAACCAAGACCAAAAAAGAAATTCCTAGGAACAACGCCAAAAAATCAAAAGTCACTGCTTCTTCCAGATATGTCCGAAAGGCGATCCGATCCGCTAGATTCGGTAAAGTCAGCGGGATGGCCAGCCAGACAAACGGAACCAAGACCATCAGCCAAGCAAGAATCGTCAAAATCGTTTGGCGGGTCTTCAAAGCAGAACGACCTTTTTGAAAATACGCATCGGTGACCAACCGTTCTTTGACTTCTTCCCGTGTCACTCGTTGTTTCATTTTACTCACTCCTTAAAAAGTATTTTTTGCTGTGAAGAAAAAGAAGCAACAAAAGCAAGTCGTCTTTTGATGGACCTGCTTCGTTCTTCTTTTTGACCTACTTGGATTTCTTGCCAACTTTCAACGCATTGAACAGCGTGTGAAATTGGCCTTTAAAGGACATCACTTGCTCAAACACATCTTCCCCATCATTCAGCATCTTGACAGTCACCCAGCCTAATGCTTCGGTGATACCACTAGCCACACTGGCATTGATCGCAGCTCCAGCAACGGTGCCTACTGCTGGGACAAATTTCAAGATATTGCCAACGGCACTGCGTCCAAAACTCACCACCACTAACTCTTTCGAGATACTCTTCGCTAACCCTTCACGCCACGTTCGCCCAAAAATGCGATACAAACGTGCCATCATCGTCATTTGAACCGGCACAAGTAACACTGCATCTGAAAAAGGAATCGGTGAACAGCCGATGATCGCCGCCGTCAAAGAAGCCGCATGGATCGTGCGGTGGGCTTTTTTCCGCGTTTCATCATCTACGCCAACCAAAAACTCCTCAAACACCTGATCAAATTGATCCTTGCTTTTCGCTAACACTTTTTCCGCTTGGGCTTTTGATCCGTCATAGCCTTTCATCACAAGGGCAGCCGATTTTTTCGGCATTCGCATCATGACATCCGCAAAAAAAGAAGTAAACTCCGCTTCTTCTTGCAGCTCCTCTCCCGTTTGACTTTGCTCGACTTGAACGGACTGTTCCGTTAATAATTCATTTTCGTTTTGTTTCTTTTTGCGTTTTATCCATGGTTTTTTCAAAGAAATGTCTCCTTCTTTCGACTCGTTGTTCATTTAAAAAATCAAAGTGAGCCATGATTTTGTTCCTCTTTCTATTTTAGCTCAGGTTTTTCAAGATAGCGAAAATGTAGCTTGAGAGAGCTTACACTTGCTAAAAAAATGCATATTTGCATCTTAACATTATTTATTTATATTATCGTTTTTTTATGCTATGATACACAAAAGGAGTGGATCGAATGAAAAAGAAATTGAATTGGAAAGTCCTTTTTTATCTAGGCTTATTGACTTACTTTCTTTTAAGCGGGATCTTCGCATTCTTTGGAGTCGAAATACCGTTTCTTTATAAACGTTGATCTTCACGTTTTCTCAGAACCATATCATTCAACTCTTTGCTCTATGTTGAGAGAATCCATCATTCTATCGTCCATTCAATCTAATCAGAAAAGGTGATTTTCTTGTCCATTTTATTTGATCTATTGCAGCTGCTTGCCGTTATCTGTATCGCGTATTTATTGTTCACAAAAAACCATTTCCTCAAACAATTAACTGCTGTTCAGAAAATGGTCTTTGTCGTTTTATGTATTTCGGTGATACTGCCGGCTCTTTATGAATTTATTACTGGTTTTGCGCAAGGATTTTGGGAACGGTTGTAATTCACGGTTCCTTAGGAAACACGCTGCCTTTACAAGACAAACAGATAGATCATATCTACCAGTCCTTTCTCCTTTTATTCAAGCAATGAACCAATTCTTTGGTGCTTAGAATACTAAGAAGAGAGGTTTTTTGTCTTTTTCTGTGTTAAAGTATTTTTTGATCGTACAAAAAAAGAACCCCTCAAAAGAGGAGTTCTCAAGGCTTGCTTACATCATGCCGCCCATACCCATTGATGGGTCCATTGCAGGAGCTGCTGGCGCTGCTGGTTCTGGTTTGTCGGCAACGACTGCTTCAGTTGTTAACAATAATGCGGCAACAGAAGCTGCGTTTTGTAATGCAGAACGCGTTACTTTTGTTGGGTCAACGATCCCAGCTTCTAGCATGTTTACCCATTCGCCAGTTGCTGCATTGAAACCAACACCTAAGTCAGCGTTTTTCAATTTGTCGATGATGACTGAACCTTCGTAGCCTGCATTTTCAGCAATTTGACGAACGGGTTCTTCTAATGCACGTAAAACGATTTTGACACCTGTTGCTGCATCGCCATCTGTTTCGATTTCTGCAACTTTGTTGATGACATTGACTAAGGCAGTTCCACCACCAGAGACCATGCCTTCTTCAACAGCGGCACGTGTTGCGTTCAATGCATCTTCAATACGTAATTTCAACTCTTTCAATTCAGTTTCAGTTGGTGCCCCAACTTTGATCACTGCAACTCCACCAGCAAGTTTTGCTAAGCGTTCTTGTAGTTTTTCACGGTCAAAGTCAGAAGTTGTATCAGCGATTTGGTTTTTGATCAATTGAACGCGTGCGTCAATTGCTTCTTTTTCACCAGCACCTTCAACGATCGTTGTGTTGTCTTTATCCACAACCACTTTGCTTGCTTGACCTAAGTTATCGATGGTTGCATCTTTCAACTCAAGACCTAAGTCTTCAGTGATCACTGTACCACCAGTTAAGATCGCAATGTCTTCTAGCATTGCTTTACGACGGTCACCAAATCCTGGTGCTTTCACTGCGACAACGTTGAATGTTCCACGGATTTTGTTCAAGACAAGTGTTGGTAATGCTTCGCCATCAACGTCATCAGCGATGATCAATAATGGTTTTGATTGTTGTAAGATTTGTTCTAACAATGGCAAGATATCTTGGATGTTAGAGATTTTTTTGTCAGTGATCAAGATGTATGGATTTTCTAACGCTGCTTCCATTTTATCGTTGTCAGTTACCATGTATTGTGATAAGTACCCACGATCAAATTGCATTCCTTCCACAACATCTAATTCTGTTTCGATCCCTTTTGATTCTTCAATAGTGATAACACCGTCATTGCCGACTTTTTCCATTGCATCAGCGATATATTGACCAACTTTTTCACTACCAGAAGAAACAGCACCAACTTGTGCGATTGCTTCTTTTGAATCAACGATTGATGAAATGTTGTGTAGCTCTTCTACAGCCACTTTTGTTGCCATTTCGATCCCACGACGAATACCTAATGGGTTCGCACCAGCGGTGACATTTTTCAATCCTTCACGAACGATTGCTTGTGTCAATAACGTAGCAGTCGTTGTTCCGTCACCAGCGATATCGTTTGTTTTTGAAGCGACTTCAGAAACAAGTTTTGCGCCCATGTTTTCAAAATGATCTTCTAATTCGATTTCTTTAGCGATCGTTACACCGTCATTTGTAATCAATGGTGAACCGTAAGATTTTTCTAAAACCACGTTACGACCTTTAGGACCTAAGGTTACTTTTACTGTATCTGCTAATTTATCTACCCCACGAAGCATTGCTGCGCGTGCGTCTTCTGCAAATTTGATTTCTTTTGCCATGATTTCATCACCTCAAGTATTTTTTATTTTTCTTATTCTACTACTGCAATGATATCTTTTGCAGCAACGATCAAATATTCTGTTCCTTCATATTTCACTTCTGTGCCAGCGTATTTTTCAAACATTACTTGTTCGCCAACGTTGACAGCAACAGGAGCTTTTTCACCGTTTTCGAGCGTGCGTCCTTCGCCGACTGCAATAACGGTACCCGTTTGTGGTTTTTCTTTTGCTGCTGATGCAAGCACGATTCCGCCTACAGTTTTTTCTTCTTCTTTTGCGACTTCGATAATCACACGATCACCTAATGGTCTTAACACGATAAATCCCTCCAATGAATGTTATAGAATTTAGTATTAGCACTCTCTTGTATCGAGTGCTAACTTACAGTTTCAATATTACTCATTTTCCCAAATTTTTGCAAGCCTTTTGCTAAATTTTTTTTGCATTTCTATTTGATTGATAAAAATAGTAGGATTTTTTGTTTCTAGAAGCAACCTAGTCTATAATGAAGCAAAGGAGTGTGAGGAAACAACTATGTCTTTATCAAAATATTCTTTGTCCACGATTCTTACTTACGGCATCGTCTTTTTTCTACCGATCGCCTTCATCCCTAGCGGACATCAAGTGGCCGCAACAACGATTGGTTATTTAGTTGGTGCTGCGATCATGTTTTTCTTGTATTTCAAACAAACGGAACCGTTATCGTTTGAACACAAAAGATCAAAAATTTCATCGATTCTTATTTATGGACTGACAGGTATTATTGCAGCGATCTTGTTGCAAAATCTAGCCATTTTTATCGAATCGCTTTTCGGTGAAGTCAGTGCTTCGCAAAATACCGAAAATATCATTGCTATTGTGCTGCAAAACCCACTGTTCGCCCTCGCGGCAATGGTTGGTGGACCAATTATGGAAGAATTTGTCTTCCGCAGAGCCTTAGTTGGCATCATTGGGAAATACAGCAATGTTTGGGTCGGTGTAGTGGTCAGCGCTGTAGCCTTTGCCTTTGCCCATAATGACAATCATCTCTTAGTCTATATTTTCTTAGGACTGTTCTTTTCTGGGCTTTATGCCTTGACCGGCAGCATTTGGACTTCCATGATTACCCATGTGGGAATGAACACTTTAGTTATTATTATTCAGTTGTTGCTTCATTACGGCTATATCCAAATGCCCTAAAGAAAAAAAACGCTACGCAGAAATTTTGCGTAACGTTTTTTTTCTTTATACCTTCATGCCATTGGACGCAATCACTTGCTGATACCATGCAAATGAATCTTTCTTCCGACGATCAAGGGTCCCATTTCCTTCATTGTCTTTGTCCACATAGATCACACCGTAGCGTTTCTTCATTTCCCCTGTACCAGCAGAAACCAAGTCAATGATGCCCCACGGTGTATAACCCAATAAGTCGACGCCATCATAAGCTACTGCTTCTTTCATCATTTCGATATGGGCTTTCAGGTAATCAATACGGTAGTCATCATGGATCTGCCCATCCTCTTCCACTGTATCTACGGCACCAAAGCCATTTTCTACAATGAAGAGCGGCAATTCGTAGCGTTCGTTGAACCAATTCATGGCGTAGCGTAAGCCCACGGGATCAATCTGCCAGCCCCATTCGGAAGCATCAACATAGGGATTATCCACCAGATCTTGGCTCTCATCATAGTCATAGGTTGGATCATTTTCCTTACCTTTGATCGCAAAAGACATATAGTAACTAAAGCCGATGTAGTCAACACAGCCGTTTGCCAAAATTGCTTCATCTTCAGGGGTGATATCTAAATCAAATTGTTTTCTCTCAAAATAGCTACGCATATATCTCGGATAGTGTCCACGGGCATGCACATCTGAAAACCAATAGCGGCGCTGCATGGCCACCGTGGCTGCCATCATGTCTTTGGGATCGCAAGAATACGGATAGATTGGACACATTGCGATCATCGATCCGATTTGAAACGCAGGATTGATTGCATGCCCTAGCGCCACCGCTTTCGCACTGGCAACGAGTTCGTAATGGGCTGCTTGGTACATGATTTTTTCTCGGTCTTCTCCTTCGGTAAAGAACAGACCGGAATTGGTAAACGGCGCAAAATCTTCTTTGTAGTTTGCTTGATTGTTGATTTCATTGAAAGTCATCCAATACTTCACTTTCTTTTGATAGCGCGTAAAACAAACTTCTGCAAAGCGGACAAACAAATCGATCAACTTACGGTTACGCCAACCTCCGTATTCGGTAACTAAATGATAGGGCATTTCAAAGTGAGAAAGGGTAATAACCGGCTCAATGCCATAGCTTAAACACTCATCGAATAATTGATCATAAAAGGCCAAGCCTTCCTCATTCGGCTCGCGTTCATCACCTTTTGGAAAAATACGGGTCCAGGCAATCGATGTTCGGAAGCACTTCAACCCTAATTCGGCAAAAAGCTTGATGTCTTCAGGATACCGATGATAAAAATCGATCGCTTCATGATTGGGATAGCTTTCGCCCGGTTGGATACCTTCCGTGATTCGGCGAGAAATTCCGTTGCCTCCTACAGTCATGACATCAGCGACACTCACGCCTTTTCCACCCGCACGGTAGCCGCCTTCCAATTGGTGAGCAGCGACTGCGCCACCCCATAAAAAATCGTTTCTAAGTTTATTCATTTCTGTTCAACCTGCTTCCTTGGTATTAAACGATCTCTGTTTCTTGTTTATAGTTCAAACTATCGACCTTACGAATGAAAGGATAGTAAATAAAGAAGCCGATTGCTAAAACAACAAATTGTAAAATAGCGGTCCGGATGCCCCCTACTAGAAATCCTGAAATGATCGGCGGGGTCGTCCACGGAACTTGCACAGCAGTAAATAACGGTACGATACCAGTATAAAGTGCAAAATACGTGATCACGCCTGAAACCATCGGTGTCAAAATAAATGGTAAGACCATGATTGGGTTCATGACGATCGGTGTCGCAAAAATAATTGGTTCATTGATATTAAAGAATGCTGGGATCAGGGAGAGACGTCCTAATTGTTTGAACTGCGCTGAACGGGCAAAAGCCACCATGTATAGCACGATGCCAATTGTCATTCCTGCACCAGTTACCGTCATAAATTGATCTAAAAACTGTTGGGTCACGATGTGTCCGCCATTTTCCAATGTCAATGCTTTACCAGATTCAAGAATAGCCGTATTTGCTAATGAATTGGCTTGTAAAATCGGCCCCATGATGCCGCCCACGATCGTCGAACCATGAACCCCGAAGAACCACAAGAATGGTACTAAGAAGCCTAGCATCATTGCACCGCCAAGAGAATCCGTCACACCTTGCATTGGACTTTGAATCACGGTGTAGATCCATTCGACCACGGTTGTCTGAAAGGCTTTATCAAAGAAAACATAAATGCCTAATGCGATGGTCGTCAAAACAGCTGCCGGAATCAACGCTGTAAATGAGTTTGCAACATTGGTGGGTACTTGTTCTGGCAGTTTGATCCGGATGTCGCGTTTTAAGAACCAAGTATAGCCCCAACCCACAAAAAGCCCTACTAAGATGGCACTGATCATGCCTTGTCCACCAGTCCATGTTTTATCAATGACATTTGCGATGGTCACATTTGCTTCAGCATCCGTTACACTTGACTCCATAGTTAATAAGAAAATAACTAAACCAATCATTCCTGCAGGGAGTCCTTCGTAACCTTCTGCTTTTACATACGAATAGGCGATGCCCATTACGGCGAAAAAGGCCATAATTGCAAAAGAGGCGCCATAGGCTTGGTTGAAGTATTCACCTAAGCCGCTATTCGTTACCCAATCCGCAATCGACTGGACGGGAAAGTTTGCTAACAGTAAGAAAATCGATCCTACGATTGAAAAGGGCATCGTATAAAGCATACCGTTTCTTAATGCAGTGATTGCTTTCGTATTAACAAATTTTAATATTGGGGGTAATAATTTCTCATTGATCCATTCGTTCATCTCACATCACTCCTAAAATAAAATTCCATCCACCGGCCAGTGAATTCGCTTACAAATAAATCTTAATGGATAATATTCCCCTTGCCTATAGCTTTTCTAAGTTATGAAACATGTTCCAACAAAAAAAACAGCCGAAGCTGTTTTTTTACGATCGCTTAGATTTGCTTGTAGACTTGATGGGCTAAAAGTTCGATCAGTGTAATCACCGGGACTTGCGTTGTCAGGTTCAAATCGACTTCTTTTCCGCCACTTACGACGGGCATATAATACGATATATTGTAGTCCGCCATTTGGGCGATCGTCGATTTTTCATCATTGGTGATGCTGAGTACTTTTGCTCCATAGCGTTTGAAGTCTTCCGTTTGCTTGATCATTTGAATGGTTTCACCCGACACCGATAAAATGATCGCTAACGTATTTTCCATTCCACGAGACGGTACTGGCAAAAAGGGATCAACGATGCTATAAGCATTAATGCCTAAGTTGGCAAAATAGCGACTGCCATAGGTGCCCAGAATGCCGCTTGTGCCGATACCGGAAAACGCCACATGGCGTGCGGAAAGAATCAATTCTACTGCCGGTTGGATAAACTTACGGTAATCTTCATTATTGACTTTTTTTAAGAATGTATTGACTTGAATCGTTGCATCATAGAAAAGATCAAACGCTCGTGCGTCTTGTTCCTTTTTTTGACAGATTGCATACTTTAACTCTGAATATCCACGATAGCCCAATTTCGTGATACATCGTAAAATCGTCGACGTTGAGACGTGGCATGCAGCTGACAATTCGCGAATCGTCAGCTGATCGATCTCTTCAAAATGCTGGACAATGTATTTATAAACTGCCATTTCAAGCTCGTTCAAAGTCTTGATTTTTTCTTCATCAAACATCCCACTGCCTCCACCCAACAAATTCATCGCTCTGATGATCGATTAGATCGCAAATAATTCCGTCGCTTTGTCAGGATCGGTATCAAAGACTTCAAACGTTTCTCCAACACCTAGATCATGTTCTTTCATGGTGTTGACCATCGTTAAGTGCGCCAACTCTTTCAGGTTGTTTTCTTTACTTAAATGACCAAGATAGACCCGTTTGGTGTTGTCGGTCAAGATATCCGTCATGACAAGTGCGCCATCTTCATTCGATAAGTGACCGCGATCTCCAAGAATCCGCTGCTTGAGACTCCATGGATAAGGACCCATTCGCAACATTTCTAGGTCATGGTTGCTTTCTACAAGGTATGCATCGGCGCCTTTGATGATGCCTCGCACATGATCGCTGCAATAACCGGTATCCGTCAACATCACGAATGATTTGCCGTCTTTATGGAAACGATAAAATTGCGGCGCTGCAGCATCGTGAGAGACGCCAAAGCTTTCAATGTCCAAGTCACCCAAGGTCAGCACTTTTCCCATTTCAAAGATATGTTTTTGCTCGACAGCGACGTTACCGATCATTGGATCCATCGCTTGCCATGTTTTTGTATTCGCATAGACATCAAGTTTGTATTTTCGTGCCAGTACTCCAACACCGTGGATGTGGTCCCGATGTTCGTGGGTCACAAGAATGGCGTCCAAGTCTTCTGGTTTGCGCCCTACTTCATCCAATAATGAAGTGATCTTCTTGCCGCTCAAACCGGCATCCACTAAGATCCGCTTTTTATTGCTTTCGATATAGAGCGAATTCCCTGAGCTTCCGCTGGCTAGAATACTTACTTGAAAGGCATTTTCCTTCATCATGGTTTACGTGACTTCCTCTCTGGTTGTTTCAACGAGTTCCATTATACCCGCTTTTTTATGGATTTTCTACCTTTTGAACGGCATTATTCGTGATGATCCGATTGCTGAAGGCATTGACCGTTTCGATTTGGATGGTGTCATCGCCATCTAATTGGAAAGCAATAAACCATGCAGGAATATACACGTTTTTTTCCCTAACCTTCAAAATCATCGTATAGGCTAATTCCGTCCAGAGAATTTTCGAGTGACTTGGCAGCTTGTTGTTCAGATAAAGCGTATTTACTGCTTCTTTTTCTGAATAGACCGTCATCTTTTCCCTTAGAGGCGTAATATTGGAGATATGTGTTTGCGTATAACGGGCAATCTGCAGTAGATCATCCGTTTGTTCTAAGGTGATATCGATCCGACTTGAGCTGTCATTGAAAGGAATGCCTTCATACGACTGGACCGCCACCACCGTCGGATGATTGGCGTTCAAGACAGAGAGGTTTTCCAAATAGTCATATTCATCCCCAAACAGGACTTGGTCTTTACGTTGCAAGAAACCATTGACGGTTTCTTCCGTTTGAGAATCATCACTGATATAAAAGCCATTGGTTGAGACATGGATCAACTGCTGCCCTTTGACCGTCGACCCTCTTTTGAACTGAGTATTGAGTTGCGGATTTCGTAGTTCTGCCTCAAAATCCGTCTGTTCACCGCTCAAATAATAGCCACTCAAGACCTCGTCTGATAATTCACCAGAATACCGAATGTCCTCAGAATCGAGTCGTTGTTCGATAGGAATCGTTTGGTTTGATTGTGAAACCATCTGATGCTCGCTGCGAGCCTCACTATAAACATTGAATAAAAAGACATTCAGACCAAGAAAAGCGAGGAAAAAAATCCATTCGATTCGTTTAAAATCCAATTAATTCTCCTCCGTTTCTGCTAATTTTGTCATTAATGCATCATAGCTAATCCAAGACGAGTCATAATTGACATACCAAGCAGGCGTCAAATCAACCAGTGGTGCATCTTTGATCTCCCCCCACTGATAGCCGACGATGATCTGTTGCAACAACGCTGGGTCAGCCCCTGCCGCAATCAAATCATTTTTGACTGACAAACTAGAAGGCAATTCAATCTCCGTTTCAGAAGGAATCGGCACTTGGATCGCATTCAAGCTGGCAGAAATCGTCATTTCACGACTGCCGGTCTGACCACTTTCTGAAAAAGCGACACTGATCACCCCCTGGCCGCCTGTACTAAAGACTGGATAGCCTTCGACGAAAACCCGATAATCCAAGTGTTTGTCTTGTTGATCAAAATAGCGGATCGTCCCAAAGTTATTGCCTAGACGAATAATGTAATCCGCACTCAACATTGCCAGATCCATTTCATCGGAACCGTCTGTGGTGGTTTCAAACTTGACTTGCTGCTGATCTTGCAAGACCGTCATGTTTTGCCCACCTTCATAATAGTAGGTATCGACACTTTCGTCGTTGATCTTGACATTTTTAGGATTGCTGAAAAAGGCTTCTCGGAACAAACTCTGAGACTGTGTCGAAGAATAGTAGCTGTATTTTTTTAGCTTGATCGAATCCTGCGTATAGTATTGATTGCTGGATCGTTCTTGATCAGTCCTCATTGCCGTCCATTCCCGAGGATTGTCTGCTAGCAAGTGTTTTACTTGGCTTTTATCCCAGTCGATCTTGCCTCGAACTACTCGTTGATGGGTAAAGTCAACAAATTGGATCGTATTTTCTTCGAGATCAAACTGGATGCGAGAAAACGGAAAATCCTCTGTTTCACTTTCGTCCTCTAAGGACAGTTCTTTATCAAAGGTTTTCTCGTAATCTTTCAAGTAAAATGTCGTATAGTAGTTTAAGGATATTCCTTGATCGACCTCTTGGGCTTTCGAAAAAGCCTGTTCTTCACCATAGGTTCGCAGGGTCAAATCACTGATCGTTGCCTCGTTGATCACCTCTTGGATCTCTCGAATCACCGCTTCAGAGTTGGTTTCTTTGATATCCTCTTCATCATTCCATGTTAGATATAGGGGCAAAAACAAATCGCTTTTTTGTTTGTACGTTTGAACCGAAGGATTGACGCCAGTATCTGTTTCGGTGCTGGCATTGTTGAACCCGGTCGGATTTAGCCAAATCATATAGGAGAAATAAAAACTCAAGGCGATCATCACGATCAAACCTGCTCGAATGATTTTTTCTGAGATTCTCATACCCACCAATCCTCCTCATACGGTTCATACGGCAACATAATGTAAAATGTTGACCCGCGATTTTCTCGACTTTCCGCCCAAATCGCACCGCCATGAGCTTTGATGACTTCACGTGAGATCGCCAACCCTAAGCCGGTACCTCCTTGTTGCCGGGCTCGAGCTTTATCGACTCGGTAAAAACGATCAAAGATCTTCGTGAGATCTTTTTTCGGAATTCCTAGTCCTTGGTCATTGATGCTAAGGACGATGTTGTTATGAGTCTCCATCAATTTCACCGTAATAATCCCACCATCTGGCGAATATTTGATGGCATTATTCATGATGTTGTCGATCACTTGGATCATTTTGTCCGTATCGACTTCCACCCACAATTCTCGTTTGGTGAACTCCCGACGAATCAGATATTTTTTGCTTTCATTCGTCACCATCATGTCAAAACGGTCCAACACGAAATTAACCATTTCATTGAAATTGATGTATTCCAATTGCAGTTGCGAATTGCCGCTATCCATCCGCGACAAACTCAATAGGTCATTGATCATGCGAATCATCCGATCCGTTTCATCCAAGGTCACTTTTAGAAAGTTCGGTGCAATTTCTGGATCTTTCCAAGCACCCTCACTCAGCGCTTCGATGTAACTACGCATACTCGTTAGAGGTGTTCGCAACTCATGGGAAACGTTGGAGACAAATTCTCGCCGTTCCTGCTCATTTTTTTCTTGTTCCGTGACATCGTGCATTACCGCAACTAGACCGGAAATGAACCCGGACTCTCGACGGATCATGGAGAAATCGATGCGCAAGATCAGATTTGTTCCCGTCAAATCATTGCTAGGACGTTCCAAAAGCATGTCTTCAGGATTTTCCAAAAGTTTTCGCAACGTGTATTCTTCATCGATTTCCAATAACGTCAAAATCGACTGCCCGATCGCTTCTTCGTTAGTGACATTCAACAAGGACATCGCCATCTCATTGATGGTTATGACTTTGCCTCGTCGGTCGGTGGCAACAACGCCGTCTGTCATGTGGGATAAGACACTATCCAAACGATTTCGCTCGGACTCCATCGCCTCTTGAGTCTCTTCGATTCGTTCCCCTAGTTGATTGAAGGTTTCCGCCAATTGTCCCAATTCATCTTTCCCATGAATCGCGACCTTGCGGCTATAATCTCCTTTAGCGATGCGAATCGCTTGTTCCCGCATCTCTCCAATTGGTTGGGTAATCGAACGAGAGACCAATAGTGCCACAATGATCGAAATCACTGCCGCTATCAGCGAGGCGGTAACAAAAATGACCGCCGTCGTACTGACTTCATTGTACTTTGACTCTAGATTGCTCCGTAAATAAAGGGTTCCTAAAACGGTATCCCCTGTCGGTGATTGGATCGACTGGACGATATTGAACACCCGCTGACCGCTGGATTCATCATAAAGGACTTCACTGCGGTTCGTATCGTAATCACGGTAATCATTTTTTTCTCCCACCGAGCCACGATCATTGATATTGGTGGTTGCACGAATAATCCCTTGCTCATCCACCACCCGCATCTCCAAAATTTCTGAAGAGTTGGTACTCGTTAAGATTCGATTCAGGGAAGCATTCATGGAATCCCAATCCAACCCGTCATCATTATCCATGCGACTCAATTCAGAGCCTAATGTCACCACTAACGTGCTGGCCCGTGCCTCCATGTCGCGTTTGAAGGCATCGACCGTTGTTCTTTCCAATTCGCGAATAAAATACGCCCCGATAATCTGGATCGCAATCAATAAGATCAAGATAAAAGTCAGGGCGATTTTGAAGTTCACCGATTGAAAAAAGCGAACCTTATTTTTCATAGCTTATTCCTGTTCTGGGTTCCGCAAGTAATAGCCCACTCCGCGACGAGTAACCAAATAGTTTGGATGGCTCGGGCTGTCTTCGATTTTTTCACGCAAACGGCGCACCGTCACGTCAACGGTTCGGACATCACCAAAGTAGTCATAGCCCCAGACAGTTTGTAATAAATGTTCTCGGGTCATCACTTGACCAAGATGTTTTGCCAAGTAGTGCATCAATTCAAACTCCCGGTGCGTCAGTTCGATGGCTGCACCATTTTTAGTGACCATGTAGGCATCGGGATGAATCGTTAAATCACCAATCGTTAATTCGCTGTTGGCATTGTCGTCTGCTTCCTTCGCAGCTGCCGAGCCGCGACGCAGATTGGCTTTGACGCGGGCCACCAATTCCCGGTTTGAAAATGGTTTGGTTACATAATCATCCGCACCAAGCTCAAGGCCTAGTACTTTATCGATTTCAGAATCTTTGGCTGTGACCATGATGATTGGCATGTCATGGGTTTTGCGCACTTCCCGTGCAACTTCCAACCCATCCATTTTTGGTAGCATCAAATCAAGCAAAATCAGATCAGGATCGACCTCGGCTACTTTTTCTAATGCCTCTTCTCCATCATAGGCGGTATATACTTCATATCCTTCTTTGGTTAAATTAAATTTGACGATATCAGAAATTGGTTTCTCATCGTCCACGACTAGGATCTTTTTCAAAAATGTCACCTCAATTTTTTTTGGTTTCTTACTTATTATACATTATTTAAACGGGCTTTTCATCTTTCCCAAAAACCGCGGCCTTATTCTTAAGGAAAGCACAAAAAAAGAAAGGCACGGGGCCTTTCTTTTTTACTCTTCTAAAAGCTGGATACCGATCCCTAACAACCCAGGACCCGTGTGGACGACTAATGCGGGAGAAATTTGTCCAAATAAGATTTCTTTGACCTTAGGAAATTCGGCTTCTAATCGTGCTTTCATTTCTTTGGCTTCTTGTAGTGCATCACCTTGGGCCACGGCTAAACGCACATGGCGATGATCACCGATGAATTGCTTGATCAAGTCAACGGTTTTGTCCAAGCTTTTCTTCCGTCCACGAGATTTTGCGACCGTATAGTAGATCCCTTCTTCATTACAAGAGATAATTGGATTCAATTTCAAAGCATTACCTAAGATGGATGCGACCAGACCGATGCGGCCGCCTTTTTGTAAATACTCTAAGGTAGCTACGTTGAAAAAGACTTTGTTTTTCGGTACTTCATTCGTTAATTGTGCCCGCAATTCTTCCCAAGCCACGCCTTTTTCTAACAGTTCTGCCGCACGAATCGCTTGCAGCCCTGCACCGATCCCAATATTTTTCGTATCAAGTACAAAAACCTCAAGATCCGTCCGTTGTTCACCTAACAGTCGAACGACATTAAATGTTCCGCTCAATCCGCTGGAGATGGTTACGGCAAGGACTTTTTCATACCCATCGGCTTTGATCCGATCAAAGATTTCCCCGATCGCCGCGCCATCAGGTAACGAGGTACTAGGGATCTCTTGTGGCAAGCGCTCGTAAATTTCTTCGGCAGTAATATCAACTTTATCGGTATAGGTTCGATCCTTATAGATTATTTGCAATGGCAGCATATACATGCCGTATTGCTCCATGATCTGTGCGGGAACATCGGTACCTGAATCAACTAATAGGGCAATTTTCTCTTTATTCATGGGCTTCTCCTTTATGTGTTTCTAAATAAATGACTTCCAATTCGATTGTTTTTTCTGCCAATAATTTATTAGCAAAGGAACGCGTTGCACCTTTCATGGCCACTAATTCAATCGGGATTGGTTCCAATGCCATTTGCTCGGGCTCTCCCATTGCTTCTTTGCCAACAAGATGGATTGCTTTTTCTTGTTCTTCACAAAATACATTATAGGCATTTCTGATTCCGACAGCTTTCCCTTGAAAAAGGATGCCTGTCTTTATTTCTGGAATTGTCAACACTTGCTTCAGCATCGTGATCGCGATCAAAAATGCGAGATGCTTTTGGTTGTAACGTTTTTTTTCTGGTGCGGGGATCATCCCTTTTTTGACATAATTATTGACCATAGAAGAGGTCAATAGCGGATGTTTTTCTGTTTGGATCACAGGTGATAAATATTGGTCAATCAAAGTGATTACCTGATCCATATACAGTTCCAGGGTTGGCAACTCTTCCCACCTAGGCAGATGGAATTCCAGCAGCGATTCACCCCATGTTTTCATGTCCGATTGTAATTTTTCCATGTCATCCTCCATTTTGACTAACAGAAGGTTAGATTATCACAAACTAATCATCTAGTTTCGATAACTAGATACATTTTATCACGGTTTTCTGAGTTTTTAAAGCAATCTGATCAATCTTTTAAGAATTTCCTATCATTTGAAATTGGGGAACGAATGGTGTTTTTTTAAGATAACCCCTGTTTTCCAACTGAAAAAAGCGCACATTTTTTTCAAAAGAATGATTGATTTTTAAACACCGGAGTGCTAAGATAATGAAGTACTTTTGGTACGGGCCGTTAGCTCAGTTGGTAGAGCAGCTGACTCTTAATCAGCGGGTCGCGGGTTCGAGCCCCTCACGGCCCATTGGGTGCCAAACCCACGGAACAGGTAAATGTTGGTGCGAAAGCATTTCGAAAACATTTATGCTGTTCCATTTTTTTGTTTAAGCCTTTTTTGATCACCTTGAAAAGATGCACCAGGGTTTCCTTCTCCACTGCTGATCATTCGGAAACTTATATGACTATCCTTAACACTTATCTCTATCCCCAAAAAACACCTCGCTTCTAAGTAGTTCAGCTATGCTCTTTTCAAGAATCAAAGTAATTCGGGCTAACTTCTTAGGAAGAACTCCCACTTCTCAGACGTCTTTCAATGGTAGATTGCTGCCATTTTTTACAAATATTAGAAACCTTTTGATTCGGCCTCCCTCTTTTTCCCGTTAACTTTAAACTAACTTAATTGCATTTCGTTAGTTTATTATCAACAAGGAGGTATTAGATTTTTGTAACTGTTTAAGTCCCTTCAAATTCTTTTCCTTTATCTTTTCGTTTCTTTTTGCTCCTCCAATAAATACCAAAAAAGCGTTCCATCAACATTTAGTTAACGAAACGCTCTATACATTGTTAAATTATGAATTCAGGTGTTCTTCATTTATGATATTTAAGAATAGATCACTTTTTCTTATTAAGGTAGCTATCCACTCTATAGAAACATTATATTTCAGTGTTCTTTTGGGTTATCTTTCTATCGATCCTATCTCTCTCTGTTTCCTATCAGTACTCGAATTGGCGATAGTAGCGCCGAATTTCCATTGGGTGACAATTCATTTGTTCGACATAGGCATCAATGCGCTGCGTCACACAATGCATCAATAAGTGGGACAGCACTCGGCCACGATATTTCTCACTGATTCCTGAAATAGGATAGTCCTTGGTATCGATCAATGTATAGTTTCCACAAATTCTTGGCAATAATTTAGCTACTCTTTCTGATAATGGACGTTGCTCATCTTCTCCTAAAAATACTGTGACAGGTGTGGTTTCGTCAACGATTTCCAACGTTCCGTGAAGAAACTCAGCAGCATGGATCGATTTTGAACGCAACCAGCTTTGCTCCTCCCAATAGCACATAGCATAAGAATAGACAGCACCCCATTGATTTCCCGCACCGATAAAATAATGCATCGGATCGTGACGATGTTTCTCCGCAAATGCTCGCCCAAATTCGTCCGCCTGCTTTTCAGCTTCTACTAATCCTTTTGCTAAATATTGATCCAATTCTCGATAGTAGGTGTCGTAATCAGGAAAATCTCCATGGTTTTTCATTAATCGATCGGCAACCATAAAGAATTTGATTTGTTCGGTTCCCGGTGCAGGATACGTGATGACATGGTCACATTGTTCCGCCAAAATACTGCCTTTTGAATCAATAAATCCTAGTAATGTCGCTCCTACTTTTTTGATTTCTTCAACTGCTTTAACCACTTCTTGTGTCGTTCCAGTAACAGAGGACAAGATGACTAACGAGTCTTTGGTCAAACGACGGTTGCCGGTTGTATAATATTCTGCCGCATGTTGGACGTAAACCGGTAAGTCACTTTTTCCATTAATGTAAGTGACAGCTTGCATCGCAGAAGCATAGGTACCGCCAATTCCTAGATAATAGATGGCGTCAAAGCCTTTTTCGTCAATGGCGTCGACTAATTTTTCAACTTCTGGACGTAACGCTAACATTCCTTGGATATCATCAATTTGTTGTTGTTCATTAAATTTCAGCATCTTTTCCACCTCTAAATTTTACTTTTTAGCACTTGATCAAAGTCATCAAAAATACGTTTACTCAAATCAATCCCTTTAGCAGCAGCCCCGAGATAGGAGAAAATTTGGAACGGAATAACTAAGAGCAAAGAAGAAAACGTTTCTTCACATGCAACATCCAGCCCAAGTGTATCGGGATTCTTTGCCGCTGCTGTGGTGACCGTATAAGCTTTTCCCACATGGGATGCTAAATAATCATGCAACAGTTGGGCTCTTGATTGATTCGGGCTTGGTGCTTCAATAAAGAAAAGCACATGTTCATGGTTGGCTTCAAGATACGGCCCGTGCATATACGCTTCTAATTCAAATCCTTGCGAAGGCACTCGAATGGTTTCCGTAAATTTCGTTTCAAATTCTTTAGCGGTTCCCCAGTTTGGTCCATAACCAACTGCCACAAACCGATTCGCTAGTTTAAAAATACTTGCGTTTTTCTCAAAAAAATCAATTGTCTTAGCAATGACCTGAGGAATGGCTTCAATCATTTCCTCTAACTGATTTTTGATCATCGACACTTGGTCGTCGGATAATATACCTTTACTGTAGCCAATAGATACCCCCATTAAATAGAGTTGCAATACTGTTGCTACATATCCTTTGGTCACGAATCCAACGGTTTCGATCCCAGTTCCTAGGTCAATTCTTTCATTTACTTTTTGAGCTAAGGGACTCTCGGGATCACTACTTAAACCAATAGTATAAAGACCTTGTTCTGACAAATGCGCCACTGCATCAATCGTAGAAGCACTTTTTCCGCTTTGAGAAACCGCCAAAACTGTCTCGACTTCTTTAGAAAGATGGCCGTAATGATTAAAGTGGTATGGCTCTTCAATCGTGACAGTGATTTGCGCTAATTTCTCCATTGCGTACTTTGCTGCTAAACAGGCATTGGCAGAAGAGCCCGTTGCCAAAATTAGTAAATTCTCGATTGCAGCTCTTTTTTCTTCTTTTTTAGGAACAAACCCCTGCAAGATCTCAACTAGTGTTACTTGCTCTTCTTGTATATAGTCCATCATCGTTGCCACAACAATTCCTCCTTAAAAGAGTCCAATCAAGGATCCTAAAATACCTACGACTGCTAATCCCAGCAGAATAATTAGCGGCTTGACTTCTTTTTTCAAAAGATAGAAGACAGCCCCAAACGCACCCAATGACAATATTTTCGGAACGATATCATCAAAGATGCTTTGAACCGTAACTGCATTTTCTCCTGAACCAATCTGCAACGGAATGTTGATATCGATCATCGTAGCGGTCATTCCTCCTACGACCATCAAACCAATGATTGCAGCGCCATAGGTTAAACTTTCCATCAAACCGTTTTCCTGAATTTTCTTTAAAAATCCTGTCCCAAGTTTATATCCCCAACCAGTCGCAAAATAACGAAATAGTAGATGAGGAACATTAAAAATCACTAGAAACAGAATCGGACCTAGGATATTTCCTTGTAATGCCAATGAAGTTCCTACCCCAGTAGCAATTAGCCGCAATGTTCCCCAAAAGAAGGAATCTCCGATTCCCGCTAAAGGGCCCATCAAAGAGGTCTTGATGTTATCAATCGCTGAAGAATCAAAATTTGGATCATTGACATTTTCTTCTTCCATCGCCGCATTGATTCCTAAAATAAGCGTGACGATATGCGGGGTCGTGTTGAAAAATTCCAGGTGCCGTTTCAACGCATCGGCCATCGATTCTTTTGTTTTGTAGAGTTTCTTTAAAATCGGAATCATCGCATAGACATAAGCTAGGTTCATCTGTCGCTCATAGTTCCATGAGAACTCCATTTGAAATGAACGCCAGAAGACACGATTCAACTCTTTTTTGGTAATTTCGGATTTCTCATTAGAAGTCTTCATCATCATCTAGTACCTCCCCTGAAGTCATTTGAATAGATTGCCCTTGTCCACGAATGTTTCTTAAATTCACGACTATAACAGCCGTTATTGCTCCGAAGATTGCAATCCCTGTAACAGGAATCTCTAAATAAGCTGCTAATGCAAAACCTAAAAAGAAGTACGGTGCAACTTGTTTGTTAATCAGTAACCTAGCCAACATGGCAAACCCAAGGGCTGGAATCAAACCAGTTGCAACTGATAGGCCGTTCTGTACAAAGGCTGGAATCATAGCCAATAATTTACTAATCGTATTGCTGCCTACCATAAAGGAGATCGTCACTACAAGGGCTAACATCAGAGATAGGCCAAAACCTGCTAATAAGTGCATTCGTTCCACACCTTTATAGTTTCCATCTGCCGCGTATAAATCGGCTTTTTGGTTCATCATTGGGATAAGCAGCCCCAAGTAAACATTTTTCAAGATAAGGGTCAAGGTAGCGATTGGAAGTCCCAACAGTAAAGCCGTCTCGGTTCCCGCTCCTGCCGTAATTGCGAAAGCTGTGCCCAGAATCCCTCCGGTTACGACATCTGGTGGAATAGAAGCACCGACAGAAAACGAGCCAATAAACGCTAATTCAAGTGTTGCACCCATAATAATTCCTGTACTTACGTCTCCTAATACGATTCCTGTAAACAACCCAGTGACAATCGGACGCGACAATAATGACGTTCCTAATGCGTATTCAGACTGCGCAATGAATGCAACAATTCCAAGTAATATTGCTTGCAGCATCTCTTTTGCTCCTTTCTTTATAAAACATCTTCGACAGCGACTTTTTTATCCGAAGGTACTTGACGGATATCGACAGCGATTCCTTTTGCAACCATTTTTTTCAAAAGTTCCTCTTCTACTGGTAAAACATTGACTGCTTTGCCAATATTTTTAGAGCCTTCTTTGGCTTTGATCCCACCTAAATTGATTTTGTCGATCTCTGGACAGTTTTCTGCTAACTTATACGCATCTTTGATGGAATCAACTACGATGAATAATTTGTATTTATCCGTCACACCGCTTTGCAGGGCATGAATTGAATCCTCAATTGATTTAATCACCAGTTTTACGCCTTGCGGTTTTGCTAATTTGATCGTTGTCTTACGAATATCATTTGTCGGTACATCATCATTGGCAATCAGAATACAATCTGCGCCTAAATTTTGGGTCCAAGAAAATGCGACTTGGCCGTGTAATAGCCGATGATCGACTCGTGTCAAAATAATCATGTCGTCCCTCCTAAAATTCTTCTTCTTCGATTTCTTTTGCTATACTATCATTGCAAAACTGGATCATATCTTTCGAATTTGCCAGCGCTTGATGGATCGTTTCTGAAATTGCACCTCCCCCTTGAAGTTGTGTCGTCAATTCAATCAACAATGGCAAATTCAAACCTGCGATTAAATAAAAATTGGGTTGTTGGATATAACGCAAAAATTCATTGTTCACGCTGCCGCCAAAAATATCTGTGATAACGATCACTTCATGTTCTTTATATGTTTCCATCAGGGTATCTACCGTTGTCGTTAGATCAAATACTTCGTCCACATAACAGTCAATCGCAAGGACTGATTGTTTTTTACCGCAGATAAGTTCTAACGAATGCAAGATTCCTGATGCAAATCGTCCGTGGGATGCTAAAATAACGAGTCGTTCCACTGCTTTCACCTCACTTTGCTCCAAGTTACATCTTACTAAACGCAAAAAGCGTGCCAAAAAAAGTGGCACGCTTTTCTTATCGATTAAAAATCCGCTTCAACCATTGAAGAATCAGTGTTTCCAAACAAAACGTCATAGATGTAACAAACTTCAGATTCCGGTATTGCGACACTGTAAACCTTTTCAATGACACTAAATGCTTTTTTGATCTCATTCAGCTGCTTTTCATGACACTGGAGTAATGTGTCGCTGGCATGATAAGTATCAATGGCTTCATTTCGAATAAGACGCTCAATTAAGCAACTCGTATGGACAAACAACGCGAGTTTGCGATCATTGGCGATCCGTTGCTGCCACATGCGCTCCAGATTTCCCACGAAAAATTCCATTTGAGAAATCACTTTTTCTGTATCTAGAATCGTTACCGATTGAATCACTCGATCCAATGAAAAGTTTCTTACTAATTGATTGTTCACATAGGCAATCATCTCTTCATCCAATTCTTCTTTTAGCCAACTTAATAGCTCCTCTGTCCCAGCACCCGAAATTAGTTCTTCTAAAGAAATAAAAGGAGCCAGCTCTTGGCGAGGTTTAGTGGTTCCCACAACACCAACAATGTCATACGCTGCCAATGTCTGTCTTATATGTTCACTGTTTTCCAGCTGGTTGAATTCATAAGGAAGGATCCGAATCTGTAAATGATCAGGAATACTCTTTTCTAATAAGGTAGAGATTTGAACAGCAGTTCCAATTCCGGTTGAACAAGTTGTAATGACAACTTTCTCTTTTTTCACTTTTGGAAGAATGATTTCCCATTCGTTTTGGTGAAAGGTATTTACTCGCTCTGGAATCTCTCTCAACGAAATATTCTGTCGGATACACTCCCCCACAGCGATGGCTACACTTGTCGTTACATTGTTCATCATAACAATTGGAACCGCCAATTCTGGAATATATTGATAGACTTCTTTCAAAGACCCCATGTCGAACAAGACAACGAGTCCATTAGATACATCGTTTTTCTGAATATAGGTGGTAACCCTTTCCGCAATTTGTTTGGGCGTGACCTCTAATGGCATATCGAAAGATTGAAAAACCGATTCATTCAATAAGCGGTTCGCAACATTCGCGATACTACTGGCGGTTGCATAACCATGGGCTACTATGATGCTGCGGGGAAGCGATGAATCTTTGGAATACCCCATATCATTGATATAAAGTGTAAAAATGATTCGGTCCATACTTGTTAACTCGATATCCAATGCTTTTTGCACTAGGCCTAGCAAATTCTCGGTGTAACGATCACTTGTAGAATAATGCTTTTTCACACTTTTCAATAGATTTTCTGTCAATAAAAGTTTGTCTTGATCATCCGGCAGCCACTCCACATTTCTCCGCAACCATAAATAATAACTGATTGTATAAACCATGCTCCCATTAAAACTGATTTGAAAAGAATGCTCGATATGCTCCATCATTCGCTGAACATGCTCTGTCACAAAAATCATTGTCCGCTGCTTTTGTTCCTGTTTATGATCAAACAATAAATTTTCGAAAAGCCTTTCGATCACTTTAGAAATAGGCTCGGCTGCCGCCGCAAAGTCCTGCCCTGCTTGGACATAATTAAGCAAGATCTGTTCATACGTTTGGATGATCTTTTGTTGTTCTGGTTCACTTTCCGCAGTTAGCTGCTGGATTTGAGTTTGACTATCAATAAGAACCGGTTGCATTGTCCCCATTTCATTAGGTTCTTCTGTCAGTTGCAGTAAGTGTTCTGGCAAATGATACACAGTGACTGCTATTTTTTTTACTTCTCGTTTTAAACTGGCTGTATAGCTTTTGGCTGTAATAATTTTGATTGTACTTTTCAATTCACCGACATTCCCAGAAAAATGACTGGTTGTTAAAATTTCGATTACTTGAGGTGAGAGCTCTAACGGCAAACCGATACGTTTTTGTTCTTCAATAAATGCTTGCAAAATCAACTGCTTCCTTTCGGAAACCGTCCGTTCTTCCAAAGCGGGCAATGTCGCTTGGATCGGAATTCGCCGTATAAAGGTTGTTAGAAATGTTTGTTTCAAATCTTCGGTGGTCGCAAACACCAACCGACAATCAACTGAGATTGGCCGGCCCGTATCCCCCATTCGATAGATAACTCCCTGATCCAGAAAAGTGAATAATTTTTCCTGTCCTTCAGCATTCAGTCGATGAACTTCGTCAAGAAAGAGGACTCCACCGTCTGCTGCTTCAAATGCACCTCCGCGATCTTCTTCTGCGCCAGTGAAGGCTCCTTTTACATGTCCAAATAAATTGCTCGTTAATAGCTCATGGTTATTGGCATACTGTGCGCAATTGATCGTAATCAGCGGAGCATCACTTTCTAGTAATTCATTTGCCACACAATAATGATGGAACATTTTTACGAGAAAACTCTTCCCAGTTCCACTTTCTCCCGTCAATAAGAAGGGAAGCCCGCCATTTGGATAGAAGGCTGCCATCTTAATCTGTTCAATGACTTCTGCCAGACTACCTTTGCTGCCGATCACACTGGAAAAGAAATCTTCTTTTTGATCAAAAAAAGGCTTTTCTTCCGCCACAGCAGCCAGACTATCATACACGTTTTTTGTTAAAGGATAATTTTGGATTTCAAATGCCTGCTTATGAAAAAAATAAACGGGTCGGGTCGCAATTTTCACAAGGCGACCTTCTTCCGTTAACTGATTCAAGTAGTGACTGATGGTATTTCTCTTGACGGAAAACTTCTCGGCAATATCTTTCGCAGTAAAGACATCGCTTACATTTTCGATAGAGAAAAAAGCTGTTTGATTTTGCAAATACGCGAGTAATTGTTCTTTCATTGTCGTTCTCCTTGTCCGCTTTCTCTGATTATCATAACTTAAAAAGCTTGGGGATGCTATAGAACTTTTCGTAGAGTGATTGTCTTTTCTAAACACAAAAAAAGCAGCATCCTTGATGGCAGCTGCCGCTTTTTATTTTATCTATACAATACTTCTATGACCAATAGCAAATCATTCAATCACTATTTCTGATTCATTTCTATTTGCTAAAATACGATAATTGCCAATGCGATAACGTCATTTGCCACTACTGTTTTCAT
The DNA here is from genome assembly GCF_050544075.1 of Enterococcus sp. AZ188. Taxonomy (NCBI): domain Bacteria; kingdom Bacillati; phylum Bacillota; class Bacilli; order Lactobacillales; family Enterococcaceae; genus Enterococcus; species Enterococcus sp. AZ188. The sequence continues at coordinate 842,720 of NZ_CP172943.1, read as the reverse complement.
TTAATCCTTTCCCATATTGGTGAAGGTTGCTTGTTCCTTCTAAATTTTTTCTGATCCAAGCGACAATTATTCTTGCTTGATTTCGACCCATTTTCTTTAGTTGTTTTTGTAGCTGAGGCATGTATAATACTCTATACTTCATCTAACAATTTCTCCATATCAGCTTAAGAAATACCGACCTCTTCTTTCTTTTTAGAAAGAGCCATCGCTTCTTTTAAATGAAATGGTCCCTCTCCTATCCATCCCCTTGACCGAATGTAGTAGCATTTCTTTCAGATTATTAATGAATGATGATGTTTGCTTTTTCAATCATCAGAAATTTATTATTTTTTTAAAATAACAATTTAATTTTTCTTGACCAAAAGAATTCAGAGGTTTATCCTAACTATGGAAAATCGACGACTGGATAAAAAAGAAGCAAGTGAAATTTTTATTCAATTTGACCTTTGACATTTGTGAAAAAATGCATAAGAAACTTGATAGTGATCAAGCGCTTATGGAAAGAAATTTTTTTCTCACTAAATTTCAAAAAACGCTCTATTTTAACCAGTCAGAAAAATCATTTTAAGAAGGAGAAAGCGATGAATGAGAAACAATTACGCTGGTATAATATTGCGCTGATGGCGTTCGTCTCTGTTTGGGGACTGGGAAATGTTGTAAACAACTACGCTCAACAAGGGTTGACTGTTGTTGTTTCGTGGCTATTAATTATGGCTCTTTATTTTGTACCCTATGCATTAAGTGTTGGTCAGTTAGGATCGACCTTCAAAGAGTCAAGTGGTGGGGTCTCCTCATGGATCAAAGAAACCTCAACAAAGCGGTTGGCTTTCTTTGCTGCTTGGACTTATTGGGTCGTTCACGTGCCCTACTTGGCACAAAAACCCCAAGGAATCTTAGTATCATTGAGTTGGTTATTTAAAGGAAATGGTACATTTGTATCGACGATGGGTTCCATGGAAGTATCGTTGATTTGTTTAGCTATTTTTCTATTCTTTTTATGGATTGCCTCTAAAGGATTGACGACCTTAAAAATGATTGGGAACATCGCCGGAACAGCCATGTTCGTGATGTCGATTCTTTTTATCCTTTTAGCAGTGACTGCTCCAGCAATGACTGGTGCTGAAATTGCTACACCAAACATGTCATCTGTTTCAACCTATATCCCTAAATTTGACTTTACCTATTTAACCACGATCTCGATGCTGGTATTTGCAGTAGGTGGCTGTGAAAAAATCTCGCCTTACGTAAATAACACAAAAAATCCTGCCAAAGAATTTCCAAAAGGCATGATCTTTTTAGCCGGTATGGTGGCGTTATGTGCCTTGCTCGGCTCGATTGCAATGGGGATGCTTTTTGATGCCAACCATATTCCAGAAGATTTGATGGTCAACGGCGCTTATGAAGCCTTTCAACGACTAGGAAACTTCTACGGAATTGGCAACTTTTTTGTCATTCTTTATTCCATCGCCAATGCGTTGGCGCAAATTTCTGCGTTGGCATTTTCAATTGATGCCCCATTGAAAATATTATTGTCTGATGCTGATTCAGAATTTGTACCAAATGGCTTAGCAAAACTAAACAAAAAAGGAACACCAGTGAATGGGTATATTATGACTGGTATCCTAGTCAGCATTTTGATCATTATTCCAGCACTAGGAATCGGCAATATGACCGAACTGTATCGTTGGTTGTTGAACTTGAATTCAGTTGTCATGCCATTGCGTTACTTATGGGTCTTCTTAGCCTTTATGCTAGTCAACAAACATGCCAATCGCTTTACTTCCGATTATAAATTCGTGAAAAACACCAAGGTTGGCTTTGGGATCGGCTTATGGTGCTTCTTGTTCACGGCCTTTGCCTGCATTTTAGGGATGGTTCCTAAGCTTGATTATGCGGCAGATCCGCAAGCTTGGTTCTTCCAATTGGCCTTAAATATCATTACGCCAATCGCCTTTCTTTTGATTGGCTTGATCTTGCCGATCATTGCGAAACGTGTAAATAAAAAATAATCATTCCCTCAAAAAAGAGGTGTCCGACAACTATTTCAGTTGTCGGACACCTCTTTCTTTGTAAATGAACTTCTTCGCCGCTCGCGGTATTTGGTCCATCCTCTTGCCGAAGCATTCATTCCTCTTTGTCGTCCTTTTTGATTCCATACTTGATCCATTGCACCTTATAGCGAAAATCTTTGATCAGCTCTTTTGCGGTCCATTCATTCGAAATGAAATCTGTCAGACTATCCATCACAACCGCCATAATAAAGTAAAGGAAACTGACGGCTTCTTGCGTATCATGGATCGTAAAGCGATTTTCTTCTAACAGTTCCAACCACTGACGAATCATGGGCGAATCGTCAGGGATCGCATCGCGCTTCGTCCAGGCATTGCTTTGGGTACATAAGTGGATCATTTTCCAATGATCATCTTCAGGTGACCATTGACTGCACCAAGCCAAGTATTCTTCGATCCCTTTGAAAAAATCATTTTTGTTGCGGTTGATAAACGTAAAAATCGCAGAATGGATTTGGTTGGAATAGTTGGTGATCGCATAGTCATAGGCATCTTCTAAGTTTTGAAAGTACTTGTAAAACGCCCCTCTAGAAATGTGCGATTTTTCGACGATGGCAGAGACCTTGACTTGACTGATATGCTTGCTGAAAAATTCTTCTAAAAGCACGGCATCGATTTTTTCTTTTTTCTCTTGTTTTAAATGAAAAAATGTTGTACTTGGCAAGGGATTCTCCTCCATCATTCGCAATCTACTCCCTCTATTATAAACAAATCCCTCTACTTTTCCACTCAGACTTGTGCAGTTTCTCTTGATGGGGCGTTTTGTTCGATGAGATTGCCATCTTCCATTCGGAAAATGCGATCACTCCATTGGATCATTCGCTCGTCGTGGGTGACCATGACTGTCGCTTTCTTTTTCTCATGTGCTTCTTTCACCAATAACTTCACGACTTCATACGCATGATCGGTGTCTAAGCTGGCAGTTGGTTCATCCGCTAAAATCAAGCTTGGGTCATTAAACAACGCCCTGCCGATCGCTACTCGTTGACGTTCCCCACCAGATAAATCGCGGGGAAACTTGTCTTGAAGGTCGAGAATATCTAATGAAGCAAGCAATTCATCAATCCGTTCCTTTTCCTTGGCTTTTCCTGAAACTTTGTCGACCAAATAAAATTGTTCCTTTACCGTTAGAAAAGGGATCAAATTCGAGCTTTGCAAGATAAACCCAATCTCTTTAAAACGCAACTTCCCTCGTTGCTTTTCATTTAATTGGGAAAAGTTCACCTGGTTGATGATGATCTCTCCAGATGTTGGACTTTGTAAGCCGCCAGCGATGGTCAAAAAGGTACTTTTCCCTGAACCAGAAGGGCCGATGATACTGACAAACTCCCCTTCTTGAACATGAAAATTCAGTCCTTTTAATGCCGTTACTTCCGTATGTTGCTTGCCAAATTTTTTTATAATATCCTTCATTACTAAAATGTCTTTCATCTTTGTTACCCTCCTATTGCCGTGATTGGATCGACTTTTGTGACCGTCCGAATGGAGAATAAGCCGCCTAGAACTGCCACGAGAATCAAGATGCCGCTATAAAGCAGCCATTGCTTTAATTCAAAGAAAAATGGCATGGCATCTGGTAAAAATAAACTGGTGCCGTATGCCGCCGCAAAGGCTAGGGCTACCCCGATCACACCGACCATAAATGCTTGCGCAATAATTGATTTAGCAATAAAGCTGGTCCGAATCCCTTGGGCTTTCATCACACCAAAAATCGCCGTTTTTTGTAGGGTGATCACATACATGAAAATTCCCACGATTGCCGTTGCAACAACAAACAAGAAGTAGATCATGGCGTTTAAGGTCAAGTTTTGGGCAGAAAATCCAGGAAGCTTTTCAATAAAGTCTTCCGTTGCCAACACTTTGAGCGGTGTTCCTTCTTGGTTATCGACTTTTGGCTCACTTGATTTGGTCACAATGATATTGATTGGCTGCTCCTTTTCAGATGCAAATGGTTGATTAGCAAACTTCATTTTTGTCCAAGTATCGAGAGAAGTATAAATCACTGGTGACACCGTATAAGACGTTTCTGGGGTGATCCCAACGACTTTGAAGGTTTCATCTGAACGCCCGATTTTCACTTGATCCCCGACCTTGATACCTTCTTCTGCTAAGTTTTCTGAAATCGTGATCTCATTTTCTTTTGAAAATGACTTGCCTTCTAAAACTTCTGGTAACAAGAACGCATCGTCTTGTGTACCAAAAACAGTCACATTGACTTGTTCATCGTTGACCGTGATGACACTGCTGTATAAACCAATCGGAGCTTTTTGGGTCCCTTCTACACGGTCTACATCCCCTCTCGTCAATTGCGAAGCCGCAAATGTGTCATTCGCATCTTCTGATAAAACGATCGCGGATGAATCCCAATCGACGATGGCCTTTTTAAAATCCCAGTTAAGTCCGGTAGCTAAGCCAGACAATATAAAAACAACATAGGCGATCAAAAACATGATTCCTACGATCAGCCCATATCTTAATTTTGAATAACGCATTTCTTTTATAGCCAGAAACATTGCTCTTTCCTCCTGTTTTCCAAATGTTGACAAAGTGTCACTTTTTGAAGAATACCACACAAGGTGACACTTTGTCACTTTTTACAACTCGGAAAGTTTGTAAGGTTGATCGATCATTCTTTTTCTGTCATTCACTGAGGATGTTTTTTCCTAAAGGAGTGTAAATAAAGAAAGTTGAATACTGGGCGTTTCGCGTAAAATACGCCATTTCCTTTTAACATTCTTTGCTAGATGAAAAAAAAGCATGGCAGACCGTAAATAGTCGAACCATGCTTTGGCAAAAACGAACACGAGGATTTCATTATTGGTGTTCTAGAGATCAGCTGACTTTGCTTTGTCCAATTGTGGAAATTACTGCTCGTAACTGATGACACGAAGTATCAAACTGCCGTTTTTCCTCAGGGGTAAGCGTCAATTCAATAATTTCGCGGACGCCGTTTTGGTCCACGACTGCAGGAACACCTGTGAATAAATCGTTGATGCCATATTCCCCATCAAGGTAGGAAGACACCGGCAGAATCGCTTGCTCATCATTTAAGATCGCTCGAACGATTCTTGCGACACTCATCCCTATTCCGTAAAAAGTTGCTTGTTTTCGATCAATGATTTCATAGGCGGCATTCTTTACTCGTTCAGAAAGAACCGCTAGATCGGCAACGGTCAAACGATCCTTTTGCTTGATCAATTCTACGATCGGTTGCCCACCGATCGTTGTATGGGACCAGACAGCGACTTCCGAATCACCGTGTTCCCCAATGATATACCCATGAATATTTCGTGGATCGATGGCTAATTTTGCCGCCACTTCTTTTCGAAGTCTTGTGGTATCGAGGGTCGTTCCCGTACCAACGACACGATTGGCTGACAACCCTGACACACGCCATGCTTGATAAGTTAAGACATCGACTGGGTTTGAAGCGATGACAAGCACGCCATCAAAGCCTGAAGCCATCACTTGTTTTGTGACGCTTGCCATAATTTCGGCGTTCACATCGATCAATTCAAGCCGTGTTTGTCCTGGCTTTTGGTTGATCCCTGCAGTAATAACGACGATATCAGCATCTTTACATTCCGAGTACTCTCCCGCCCAAACTTTGATGTTTTCTTGCCCCCATGACATACCGTCTAACAAATCGAGGGCTTCTCCTTCTGCTTTGTCTCTATTGACATCGATCAAGACCAATTCATTGATCAGTCCTTGATTGATCATGGAATACGCAATGCTCGTTCCAACGAAACCTGTTCCGACAACGACAACTTTTCTGCTTGTACTTTTCATGTGCGATCCCTTCCCTTTCTTTTCAAATACTTGTGCTATTGTTTTGCGTAGAGTACGCATTTTCTCAAAAAATGGATGATTTTTTGTGTTTCCTTAATAACTATGACCGGCAATCAGCGCTTTGGTTTGCTGATACAAATGAGCAGCATATTTTCCTAACACATAGCAGACGACAATCACGGCAAAGCTTGTTTCAATAATCGTTAAGGCTTGTAGAAACCCAAATATCAGTGGGTGATTCGCAAAAAACAGCGCTGATTTGAACATAGCAGTCGCCGAGATCACAAGAGGAAACGTAAATGCCGCATAGCTTGGGTAAAACCCGACTGCCAACATGTTTTTCATATAAGCGACGACACAAAAATAAATCGTTTGTGACAATAACAGCATAAAGGCGACAAACCAAGCATAGCCTTGTTCAAATACGGAGAGGTAACCCGCTAAACAAAGAGAACCTGGTGCTGTTAAAATCGTGATCAACGGAACTGCCGCACGTTCCGTCAGCTTCTGATGGACGATTCGTTTTAAAATAATCGGCAAAAGCGCAAAATACAATACCAATGCGATCCAGACGACCACTTCCCCCAGCTCTTTAAAAAAGACCGCAGAAGTATTGGGAATGACGCCAATCCCGACGAAGGTAATAAACCAGCTTGGATAAATGTATTCCAGCGAAAGGTCGACAGGCAAAATATGCACGACAACAAAATAGATCATTAAAGCAAAATGTAAGCCGATAGCCCCCCACCAGAGCAGATCATTCACCACTGCATTGGGAATGACCCGTTCAAAAACAGTGGAAATCACCATCAGCGCCATCGTAAAGGTCGGCGCCACCGAAGCAACGATTGGGTTTTGTAACTCTGACATCGTGTGCTTAAATGTAAAGCATACTTTCAGAAGGAAGAGCCCCATGATGAAAATACCAAGGGTGCAAAACCCATTTCCAACCGTCTCCATTCCTTCTGAATACAATAAATTCCCCAAAGACACAGTGCCTAAAATCAACCCACAAATCGGGATTGGCAATGAATGTAAAAAATGCTGGATCGATGTTTTCATCAACTCATCCTTTCTTAATGTATGAAAATTTCAATTAAATTTGCTTTCTTTTTTCTCTACACTTATACTATAATCACCTGCTAACTATTTGTAAAATTGTACTTTTAAATACTAATTATAAATTTTATTAATAATAAAGGAGTCCGCAAAATGATTGAATTGCTCAAAACCTTCATTGTTGTTTATGAAACGAGAAACTTTAGTCTTGCCGCCAAACAGCTCTATAAAACTCAGCCAACGATCTCCTTACAAATCCAACGATTAGAGGCGGAACTTGGCTTCAAGCTTTTTGAACGTAAAGGAAAACAATTGATTTTACCCACCAGCCAAGCGGAGTTTTTGTATCCTCGTGTGGTCGAGTCTCTCCGCTCATTGTCCACTATTTTTTCGCAAGCCAAAGACGCCAAAAATTTTAAAACAGAGTGTGTGCTCGCTTGTTCGAATACCACCGCCGTTTACTTACTGCCCAGCATCATGGCACAGCTGATTGCAGAATTTCCAACATTTGCCTTTGAAATCAAAATCATGAATTCGCAAGAAGTGATCGATGCCGTCGAATCAAACAAAGCCCATATCGGCCTGATTGAAAAATCAATCGTTTCGCCATTGATCCAAAAAGAATTCGTTTATCGTGATGAATTGGTGTTAGCAGGCAACCTCGCTTCTGATTTTTGGGTCTTGCGGGAAAATGACTCGGGGATGTACTACATTAACGAAACCTATCTATACGCACAGCACCTAAATCCGCAAATCATCAAAGCCAATAACAGTGAAGTGATTTTGTCCCTACTAAAACAAAACATCGGCAAATCGATCATTTCGAAACTCTCATTACCAGAAGAGTTGCCTTGGCAGGAACTTGATCCAGAGTACCGCTATCGTGATCTTTTTATCATTCAGAATCGTCAGCGTGTGACGCCGGAAATCGGAAAGGTTTATGAGGAGATTAAACGACTGTTGTTGGCATTGATTCCATAAATATTAGTCTTTTGAACCAATTAAAATGAATACAAAAAAAGACGCTGGAGTGTCGTTTGTCACTCCTCCAGCGTCTTTGTATTTTTATAATTCCTTGATAAACCGTTTCTGTTCATGACTGCTGTGGTAGCCATGGTTTTCATAAAACCTGTGGGCAGCATGGCGTTTGACATTCGAATTTAATCGAATGCCGTGCATTCCTCGCTGTCTGGCTTCTTCTTCAATTGCCGACAGTAGTTTCCCCCCAACGCCTTGCTTTTGCACTTGATCATCCACTACTAAACCTAGGACATTAAAAAATCGCCCGGCAGAATAAACTGTTGAATACGGCTGTGCTTCAATCATTCCAACTGCTTTTCCCTCTATTTCAGCAACAAGCAAGAGATGGTCCTCCTCAGCTATGATCCTCTTTAAACCCTCGATCAATACTTCTTCTTCGATTGGATAGCCTAGTACTTTCGACAAATGAGCTAGTTCTTTATGATCAGACAATGCTGCGGCTCTAATTTTCATGATATTCTCCTGTCTTTTGCTTTTGGTTCGGTCATTTCTTTAGAAAGTTTAATTTCATTTTCAACTTGGAAAAATGGTAAGTAGTCGCTTTGTGCAACCACAATAGAAAACGGAAATATACAGACAGTATACTAGCGATCACCTTATTGTTTTCACTATCTTTTTCCCGCTTGCTAAATTCCTTCAAGTTATTTTGCTAAATCAATATTTACGTCTGATCAAATGAAATGAGTGCGTACTCGTTAGGTATATACCTGATGGTCGTATATTCAAATAATTTTCCCATATCATTATAGACCGCATTTTCCAGTATCCCCACACAATTATTTTTTCCTAAAGCTAATTCTTTAAAGTCAGAATCTTTTGCAGACTCAACTTTCATAATGGACTTTGATGCAGCGATTTTAAAATCTAAGTTTTGTTTGATATGGTCGTAGATTGATCCGGCTATGATTTTCTCATTAAGTCCCTTAACGATACTTTTTTTGAAATAACTCGTATCTGACATCATCGCTTTCCCATTAATGATTCGTAATCGTTTCACAAGGTATACTCTTTCACCAACCGGAAATGAAATTTTTTTTGCTAATGAAACATCAACAGTCAACTCGCGAAATTCTTGCACAATTGTTTTTTTTTCGACTTCAGTATCTGAGGATAGTGCCTTCAATCCTTGAAAATTGCCTACCTTGAATGACTTCTTGTCAATCTCGATTCTTTCAAGAATCACTACCCCTCTTCCTTTCACACTATAAACCAATCCATCTTCATTAAGCAGTTGAATCGCTCGGCGAACTGTATTTCTACTAGTACCAAATCGCTCAATTAACGCCATTTCGGTCGGTAAAACCATTGTATCGTTATAGAGTCCCTCATTAATTTCATTTTTCAAAGTGTCATATATATCCCGAAACTTGTTCACCATAGTTCCACCTCACTCTTTCAGTTAATTATAGCATGATATCATTCTACCTATACAAAAAACTTAAATTTGTTTAAACAAATACTTGATTATTTGTTTAAACAAATTTAAAATGAGCGTAACCGGTTAAAAGAAATAAAGAAATGAGGAGGTTTTAGTATGAGTGACAAACAGTTAGCAGAGTACATGATTGAGTACGTTGGTGGAAAACATAATATCAAAAATGTAATCCACTGCATTACACGTGTTCGTTTCTATCTAGTGGACAAAGAGAAAGCCGATACAAATAAGATAAAAGAGTTGGATAGTGTAATGGGCGTCGTAGAAGCCCAAGGACAATATCAGGTGGTTGTTGGAAACAAAGTAAATGCTATTTACGAGGAAGTAATGCGCCAGTTAAACAATGATCAAGCCTTTGATTCTACAGAAGGAGTGGTGGAAAATGATTCCAATAGTGATTTTCTTCAGCTATTTCGAAATGGCTTCAATCAGTTTATTGGCATAATTACAGGTTCAATGATGCCCGTCATCGGTCTTCTTGCAGGAGCTGGAATAATCAAAGGATTACAAGCTTCGTTGGTGACGTTTGATTTATTACAAGATAGTTCGCAATCTTATCTATTGATTAATACGATTGCAGATGGCATTTTTTATTTTTTGCCTGTCATCTTAGGTTTTACTGCAGCTCAAAAATTAAAGGTGAATCCTATTGTTCTGGCAGTCGTGGGTGCGACACTCATTCATTCAAATATAGTCACTATTGCTTCAAGTACAGCTGCGAAGGTCGCTATTTTTGGCATAGAATTCCCCATTATGAATTATACAGCTTCGGTTTTCCCTATTCTGGTCGCTGCTTGGTTAGCAACGTATGTTGAAAAGTTTTTAAAGAAAATTGTTCCTCTCGTGATTTCTTCCATTGTGTCACCAATCGTTGAAGTTCTGGTACTAAGCTTAGCCGTTCTTCTTATCATCGGACCAATCATAACGATTATTAGTGATGGGCTTGCATTCGGAATTAGTACCATTTTTGACTTTAACACGATTATTGGCGGAGCAGTCTATTGCGCACTTTTTCCAGTCTTAGTGGTCTTCGGCATGCACTGGCCATTGATTCCGATCATCGTCAACGATTTAACTGTCAACGGATTTAGTATGATGAATGCCTTCTCGTCTGTATTGATGATGGGTATTGCGGGTACAACTTGCTCAATCGCATTAACAACAAAAAAAGCTCAACTAAAACAAGTTGCCTTTGCTGCCACTCTTTCACAAATATGCGGTGTTGGCGAACCGGCAATCTATGGTATTCTACTAAAATACAAAAAAGTTTTCTATCTCGTGACCCTTTCAAATATTTTTGGTGGTGCTCTAGCAGGCTTCCTTCACTTGGTCAACTATGGATTTGCAGGTGGGGTTATAGGCTTTGCCTCTTTTATCAACCCGGTTGCAGGGATCGATAAAAATTTCTATGCTTATCTACTCTCTCATATAGGAACATTTTTGCTATCCTTTCTTTTGACTTGGCTTTTTGGTTTCAATGATAAAATGAACGCTGCAGATGAACTGTAAGGTGATATATGATGAAAAAAATAATTTGGCATCAAGTATTTTCTAATTACCAAGTACTAAACTTTTCTCCTAATGGACGTAAATTACGTTTGAGAATCAAGCAGCCGCTTTCTGGAAAACGATTAGCACTTGAACTTTGTAACCGCTATGATTCTTTTGATTTAAACGTAGAGTCGATAAAAATCAGTAGTGATCCGGGAAACCAACAATCCAGTGTTATTACCTTAGATAATCGACCACAATTCATTGTCCCAGCTGGGGCCACTTTATGGACAGATGACATTGATTTTACAGTAACCAAAGGAGCCGATATTCTGATAGAGGCATTATTTTCTAACGAGATCAATCGCGTATCTTCCTCGGCAAACTTGCTGTCTGATCAAGTAGTCCATTCGAATATAAGAGAAACCAATAACTTTATTTTTGGAATTACTTCAGTTGCTCTAGAAACGAAAGTTGATGCAAAAGTCATTGCTTTTTTTGGTGACTCTTTGACGAATCAAGGATATTTTAGCGATAGTGTCATCGACAATCTAAACAAACGTGGTCTGGTTGCAACAAGCTTTAATGCTGGCATATCAGGTAATCGTCTGACATGTGCTGGTTCAGGAATTTCTCGTTGGAAAGACAGCTTTGGCGTTGCAGGAATAAACAGGTTCCAAGCAGATGTCGTGGATCAAAAGCCAGATTTGATCGTTTCATTGATTGGGTTGAATGACTTATTTCATCCAGGAACGGGCTCTCCGCTTTCAGAATTACCTACCAAAGAGGAGTTGATCCAACACTACAAAGTTCTAATAAATCTGGCAAATAAAGCAGACATTCCGTTTGTTCCCCTCACGCTTCCCCCTTTTAACTATTCTTACAACCAAGGAAAGCCGAGTTGGACCGAGGAAAAAGAAGCTATCCGAACTGCGTTTAATCAATGGTTAATGACGCAAGAAAATACGATCGATATCAATGATATGGTAAGAGATCCTTCTGATAAAACAAGATTAGCTTCTGCATTTGATTCGGGGGATCATCTGCATTTTTCTCAAACTGGAGGGGAAATTTTAGGAAAAGCTGTTGCTGAGAAAATTCTTTACCTGTCATTGCTATGAATTGATAGACTCTCAACAAAAAACTGCTAAAAATAGCCGAAAATAAAACATACCTCCCGTACACATCTAGTTAGAATGTATACGGGAGGTTGACCTTTTAACTATGAATTTTCTTCAACTCTGCATTTGGATATCCTTACTCTCGATCACTGGCAATTACTCTACATACAATGTCACAAATTTTGCATGGCCTATCTTTTCAAGAGTAACTACATTCTTTTCCACAACAAGTGCTTCTTTTGTAGTTTCTTTTAAATCGACTGTTTCTACTGCGTTCACTTGATGGTTGAATGTGATCGTCGCGTATCCACCTTCATCTAAAAGCCCATTGTATAGACGCAAAATATAACCTGGACGATCTTCGGCTTTTTTCAATACACTCAGGGTCAAATTGCCATTGATCTCAAAAAGACTAAAGTTTGCCGGTAAGGTTGGTTCAACCGGTCCTAAAGTAAATATCAAGCGCGAATTCAGGAATTCTGCGGATTGATAAAGAGTGATCGGTGTTACTGCTTGTTTGGCACTCTGTGCAACATTTGCTTGATCAAATCCTTTAGCAAAGTAAGCAACAGAGAAATCAAAATGCATCGTTTTGTGGCACTGCGCAGCTGGTGTCGCAATCACTGATTCTCCTGAAGCACGCCCTGGTCGATACAGTAGATTCTCTTTCCCCATGAAGCCATAGGTTCGGAAAATCGTTAAGCGAATCGTATCAAACGCTTTCCCCACGATCTCATATTCACGTACACCCTTGGGCATGACTGCTACGCCATGGGATGCATCGAATAAACCGACAAACGATTGACAAGTTTCTATGGCGATCGGCTGCTCATTCCATTGCTCTTTATTAGCTTCCCAAAGAGCCATTTCTTTTTCAAACACAACAGGGCGCTGCAACGTGCCAAACTGTTGGTCAGCCAGCGAAAATTTCGAGGCAATTCCGGTATCAAATAGCACACATACCCGATGACTATCCACTTGTTGGTTTTCAACCGTTAAGTTGAAATCAATTTGTTGCGATTGTTTTTTCAACACGATCGTCAATTGGATCGGTAGTGAAGCCGAGACCTTCTTTTCTGCACGTTCAGCTAAATCCTTCGGAACCCTCAGCGTGAATACCACATCAATCTTTTGGTAGATTGCTGATTGCTGAATCGAGATCGTTGGTTGCGCATCAATTGATGAAATCACAAAATCTTTCACAGGTGGTGAATAATTGAATGAATCACCATCGTCGCCATTTTCTTCAATGATCCCTTGATTTTGATAAAGCACCTGATTGGTTTTATCTAGAATATCTAAAGAGCCATTGCTATTGACAGTGATCTGATAGTACTCATTTTCGATCGTATTGGTTGTAATCTCCTGCAATGGTGCGCTTGTATCACCTTTTAAATCAATTGTCAGCTGGGTATACCCCATACTCGGCACATCAGTCGTTTCTATGGCAATCTTTGCTTTATAGACTTTCTCCGGCAAATAGATCTCCTTGACTGGATCTAATATGTTCCCCTGATTCAACACATACTCCGTTTGGTCGGTAAGCTCTAAAATCGTATAAGGTAACGCCTGACCTGACTGGTCAAGGATCGCAAAATCTTTTTGCGGCAAATAAACCTCTGCTTCGATCACCCCATTACGTTTTGTGTCATAGGTATTGAAAAGCGTAAAAGTAATTTCTTTTGCTTGTGGGTTGTTGATTGCAGTAGAAATCTGTCGTAACATCAATTCGACAAGATTCATAGAAATATCTCGCGCTTGCTTATAGCGCATATAGATATCTTCGTTGGTCGTATCAGAAACACAAGAACCGATCGAATCATGCGCCGCATTTTCAAACATTAACTTCCAAATCTCTATGACTGTTTCTACGGGGTACTCAAATCCTAATTGCATAGCCATGGTTAAGATAGGCTCCATGACATTGACTAAGTAATGTTGGATCTGTGTGTTCATCGCCTTCAAATCAGGACGTGAAGAAAAAATCGTTTTGTGAATTCGCATCAATTTGCCGTTGATCAGTTCACCAGCGATTTCTTCCAACTCAGGATGGCGTACTTTGACCGCAGCAATGTATTTTTCGATCGTTGAAAATTGTAACTCATACTCATCCTGATACAGTTGATTCATTCGATCAACCAATTCTGGAAGATTTTCTCTAACTGGTGCTTGGTCGAAACCATTTGGAAAATACACTTGATCCGTTGCACTGCGCCCCCAAGTCGTTTTAAACGGTTCTTGATGTAAGAACTCTGCTAATTCTGCTTCTCGTTCAGGAATGGCACCGCCAATGTAGTACCCACTTGGGATCTGGTAAACATTGACCACAGAACCATCTTCTCCACGCCATTTGTACTCTGTGTGTTTAACATCGTCATCACTGACACCGCGCCAAAACATTGTGTCTGTGATACCAAACTCACGATAGATTTGTGGCATACTAGCTGCTTGTCCGAAAGAATCTGGCACATAGCCGACATTCATGTAGGTTCCGAATGCTTCACAAATTTTCATGCCATATAACATATTACGAACAATGCTTTCTCCCGAGATCACTAATTGATCGGTTTGTGTGTACCATGGGCCAATGATCAATTTTCCTTGTTGAACAAGTTGTTGAATCCTTTCTTTGTCCTGTGGGCGCCATTTCAAGTAATCATCTAACAGAGAAGCCTGTCCATCTAAAATGAAACTTTCATAAGGATCATCCTTTTCTAGTTGTTCAATGACGTTTTTTAGATCGTGCATCAAATAGATTTTCGAGCGACTCGTCGTAAAATACCATTCGCGATCCCAATGACTGTGGGGTACGACATGTACTGTTTTTTTCATTCAATCATTCCTCTCCCGTGATTAAAAAAGGCACGTAACGATGGGTGTCGTTCGTGCCTATTAATTTTTCTCAATTTTTTTACCATCTGGTACGCATCATTTGATCCTTACATAAATGCTTCGAATTTTGAAAATCGTTTCTCTTCAAATACTCTTGTTTTCTTCCCCAAGTCTTGTCCTTGTCAGATACCTTAAAGCGTTCTTGAAAAATCACCTGCTCGTGCCTTTTCTTTTGCTACTATTTAGCTAATCAGCCTTGTTACTTAGTTTTCAAAGCTCACTTCAATATCATCGAGGGCAATATCTTCTGTTTGTTCTTCTTGCTTATTGAAATTCACGAATAAAGGCGCGACAAAACCGATGAAGGCTGCTCCTGCAAATAGTCCAATCAAATACGCCCAACCGTTTCCAACAGTGAAGAAGCCGTAGATTCCCCCAACTGGTGGCATTTTGTCATACATTCCTAATGCGATCCCCAAACCAGAAGCAATTGCACCTCCCAACATGTTGATCGGCACAAGCCGTAATGGATTGACTAATGTAAAAGGAATTGCTCCTTCTGTGATTCCGATGAACCC
This sequence comes from Enterococcus sp. AZ188, assembly GCF_050544075.1. Classification (NCBI taxonomy): domain Bacteria; kingdom Bacillati; phylum Bacillota; class Bacilli; order Lactobacillales; family Enterococcaceae; genus Enterococcus; species Enterococcus sp. AZ188. The sequence continues at coordinate 827,302 of NZ_CP172943.1, read as the reverse complement.
CATAATAAAGTTATTACGCCCAGCATCCAGTAGCTCTTTGTTGAATCGATTTTTGTGGAACAAAGTTGCTAAGGCATATCCAAATGGTACCGCACAAATCGCAACGTTCACGATGATGGCTGGTAAATAGACTCCTTCCGCTAGTAACACATTTCCTGCCATCCAAGCAGCTTTGTTTACAGGTCCCCCTAAGTCAGAGCCAATCATTGCCCCCATGATGAATGCCAGTAAAATTTTGTTAACGTCATTTTCAATCATGGTTCGGATCCATTCAACCAAACTAGTATTGATCCACGCCAAGGGCTCAGAGAGTAAGGCGCCCATGACGATTGCTACGGACAATGTAGCAATCAAAGGTAAAATTACCAACGGCATCACCCCAGCAAACGACTCCGGTAATTTGATATGTTCTTTCGCCCACTTCACTAAGTATCCTGCTAAGAACCCAGCAATAACTGCCCCTAAAAACCCAGCATTGGTGCTAGAAGCGACTGCACCACCGATAAAGCCGGCACCTAGCGCAGCCTTATCTCCAACAGAATACGCGATAAAACCAGCCAAGACAGTATTGATCAAGCCGATTCCTGCCCACCCTACTTGTTCAATCAAATAAAGCGCATGTTTAAAGCCTTCCGTGTCAGCATAAGGATCTAAGCTTGTGATCCCCATACCAAGAGCAATCATTTTCGGAATGGCAACAACCAGTGAAGCACCAATAATCAATGGCAGTACAAAACTAATTCCACTCATCAAGTGGCCTTTTAAATCTGCTAGAACTCTTTTCATCATCCTTGCCTCTTTCCTTTAGTTTGCGTTTCTTTGTTCAACAGCAGCTACACATTTCTTCAGCACCGCTTCCGGTGCCTTGATACACGTATTGATATTTACTCGAATTTGCGGTTTTCCTTCAAACCGTTCCATCCCAACAACTTTTTGGTCAGTCGCTAAAAGCAAGAAATCCGCTTCTTTTGCTTCGGCTGCAGTGATCTCATTGACTTGCCCTAATGAGCCTTGCTGTTCGATCTTGACCTCATAGCCAAGTTTCACACCAGCTTTTTCTAAAGCTTTTGCCGCCATCGGTGTATGTGCCAATCCAGCTGGACAGGCGGAAATTCCTACTATTTTCATACAATTTTCTCTCCCATCATTTCCTTTTTGATCAATTCTGCTAAATAAGCTTTGTCTTCTGATTGTTGAATCTGCTGGATGAATGTCTCTTCAAGCAATGCGGTTGCTAGGCGACTCAACATTTGCAGATGCACCGTTCCTTCATCTTTTTTAGGAACCATCAAAGCAAACACATTTTTGACTGCTGAATCATCGAAGGTTTCCCATTCGATGGCTTGCTCTAAACGAATAAACAAAACGGTCGGTTCCAAAACGGGTTCAGCTTTTGCATGTGGAATAGCAAAGCCTTCTTGTAAGCCGGTTGAATATTGTGCTTCCCGTTCAATGAATGCCGCACATGTATCTGCTGCATTGGTAACGATCCCTGATTCATAGGCATGATGCGCAATTACGTGAAACAGTTCTTCTTTTGATGTAACAGCCACATTCAAGAAAATATTTTTTTTCTGAAAATCCATCTCATCTGCTCCTTTCCTTTATTATGAAACCATTAGCGTAATTCGTGTGGTTTATTTTCTGTACACGTTTAATTTACGGTTTCTAATTCACGATGTAAACACAACAAATTTCCAATTCAAGTGGCAATCATTAGTAAAGCGTTTTCCAAAATGATTGCCAACTCTTCTGGAAATTTTCGGTACTGGTGAAGCATTTCATTCTTATTCTTTCTATTGTATGATGAGAAAGAGCACGGAGGTGAAACAAGTGTCAAAACTTGCTTATCAACGATTAGATGATCTAATGGAAGTATTAACTAGACAAACGGCGCCGCTACCAATGAAGGAGTTAACAAAAAGCTTCTCGATTTCTGAGCGAACGGTTCGGACCGACATTGCAAATTTGAATGATTTGTTAACAAATGTGGGTGCCTCCATCAAGTTGATTCGAGGGCAAGGCTATTTGTTGTCTATTGGTTCAAAAGAACGATTTCATGACTGGTGGACTGAAAGTATGTCGACTACCGAGTCCCTTCTAACTACGAGTGAAGAACGACAAGCCTATCTACTTTTCCTTTTATTTAAGAATGAAAACCCTTTATCCTTAGATGATTTTCTTGATCGATTATTTATTAGTAAAAACACCTTTTACTCATACTTAAAAACGGCTCGAGACAATTTAGCGACCTATCAATTAAAAATAGTAAATCGTCCAAATATTGGCTTTGAAGTCTTGGGTAACGAATTCGCCAAGCGACAAGCAATCAGTGATCTTTTGATTGAAAAAGATCTCCAAGAGTATTTGGTGGGTTTTACGGAAATGGAACTTGAGTTGTTTGATACGATTGATCTGACCCGCTTGCAAGAATTGTCATTAAATCATCTGGCGCCCTTAGACTTGTTAGACTCTGACTACTATCATAAAAACATTCTTTCTCATTTTGCTTTAGCAATCAGTCGCTTTATAGCTGGCCATCAGATCAACGAATTTCCCTTGCACGTGCCCGCGCTCAAAGAAGACGCCCAGAAAGTTGTTGGTCACTTCTTAGAAGAAATCGATCATGCATTTGATATACAATTGACTGCTGGAGAAAAACAATACTTCATTTACTATCTTGCGATGAATGCACCACGTTTAGTTGAAACAGGCGATGCAAGCGATTCTTCCACGAAAACTGCGAAAGCCATTGTGGAAGAATTATTAACTGCGATCAAACAGACGTCAAACTATGCGTTAGAGACAGACAAGATGCTAATAGACGATTTGACATCTCATATTGAGGGCTTTATCAACATGAATCTAATGGATGCACGCCGTAGCAATCCATTGCTGGCAACGATCAGAAAATCTTTTCCACAGGCTTATGATTTATGTTTGACTCATTTAGAAACGGTAAGCCTGAAACACGGTTTTTATTTTTCTCCTGATGAGATCGGCTATATCGCTTTGCACATCGCAGGTGCTATGGAAAGGAGTTCCATCAGAAATCATCATAAACATCGCGTCATCCTTGTTTGCGGAACCGGTCGAGCCATGAGTCGTATTATTGAAGCAAAAATTATCAAGCACTATCAAGAAACGATCGAAGTCGTTGATCGCTTTTCTTACGTCGAGCTACAACAATGTGATCTTTCTGCCATTGATTTTGTGATCACAACCGTTCCATTAGAACAGTTCTCGGTTCCTTCTATTTACATCAACATGGCCAAGCTAGATAAAGAAATTGGCAAAATCGAACCGTTCATTGAAACGCTCAGTGAATCAAAAGATGGTATCTATTCATTGTTTCAAAAAGCATTTTTTCTTCATGAAAATCATGCAGATAAAGAAACCTTACTAAAGAAAATGGCGCAGCAACTGTACCAAAAAGATTTTGTGCCCCAAGATTTTTATGACAGTGTGAAAAAACGAGAAGCAATCAATCAGACCAATATTAACGAGTGGCTTGCTATCCCCCATCCCATGACCTTGATGGCAAAACGCTCAGCCGTTTCAGTGGCGATCATTCCTGACGGCGTTGATTGGGGAAATGGTGATTTGGTTAAATTCGTCTTTCTCTTTGCGATTCAAAAAGACGAATATGAAGATACCGAAGAAATCTATAGTCTTTTATTAGAGTTGATGGATCGTGAAGATATTCAACAAGCAATCCTGCAAAATAGTGACTATCACCACTTTTTGAGCTGTATAAAGCAATTATAAAAGGAGCTGGGGAATCCAGCTCCTTTTGTTGATATGACTAATCTTATTTGATAGCTCTTTTTCTCATTCATAGTATGCAAGATTAAGATTGTTTCTTGACCTTTAAAATTTTAAATATCATTAACAAGATGAAACCAATAATACAAAACAATCCAACGAGAACATATCGTTGATCTGCAGTTTCTCCTGTCTTAGGCAGAGCAGCACTGTCTGATTTTTTTATCCTTTTATTTTCTTTTTCTAACACTTTTGGCTTCGATATATTAGTGGAGCGATCATTTATTGAAAATTTGATCGGTGTTTTATCAATTTGATAACCACTCGGTGCTTTGGTTTCAATCAACTGATACTCTCCTACTTCTAAATTACTTATCTCAACCTTTCCATCTTTGCTCGTAACTATGTTTTTTTGTACAATATTTCCTTTCGAATCTTGCAGCTCAAACTCTGCATTTGCCAGTAGTTTTCCTGTTTCGCTGTCTACTTTTTTCAGAGTTACTTTCCCAAGTTTTGGTGATACATAAGTATTCTTGAAAATAATCGATTCTTGGTACGCTGGACTTGCCACTAATTGTCCAGATTGGTCTTCCACATTTACGGTTACATGGTATTCTGTTTGGTCATAAGTGATCGTGCTATCTGTCCCTGCGACTTCTCGGATCGTATACTTGTATGTGCCTGCTTGGTCATAGTCGATTGCATCGAAGTAAATTTTTCCGTTGGCATCATTGCTCTTGGTTTGAATCACTTCCCCTTGTTCGTCCAACAGCTGGAATTGAAATTCATCTGCACTTAGTGCTTTGCCAGTCAATTCTTTACTTGCTTCTAGAACCGCACTCCCTTTTGCGGGATTGTAGCTATTTTTAAAAACAGCACTGCCTTCATAGCTTGGACTTGCCACTAATTGCCCCGATTGGTCTTCCACATTTACGGTTACATGGTATTCTGTTTGGTCATAGGTGATCGTGCTATCTGTCCCTGCGACTTCTCGGATCGTATACTTGTATGTGCCAGCTTGGTCATAGTCGATCGCATCGAAGTAAATTTTTCCGTTGGCATCATTGCTCTTGGTTTGGAGCACTTCCCCTTGTTCGTCCAACAGCTGGAATTGAAATTCATCCGCACTTAGTGCTTTGCCAGTCAATTCTTTACTTGCTTCTAGAACCGCACTTCCTTTTGCGGGATTGTAGCTATTTTTAAAAACAGCACTGCCTTCATAGCTTGGACTTGCCACTAATTGCCCCGATTGGTCTTCCACATTTACGGTTACATGGTATTCTGTTTGGTCATAGGTGATCGTGCTATCTGTCCCTACGACTTCTCGGATCGTATACTTGTATGTGCCAGCTTGGTCATAGTCGATTGCATCGAAGTAAATTTTTCCGTTGGCATCATTGGTCTTGGTTTGGAGCACTTCCCCTTGTTCGTCCAACAGCTGGAATCGATATTCATCTGCACTTAGTGCTTTGCCAGTTAGTTCTTTACTTGCTTCTAGAACCGCACTTCCTTTTGCGGGATTGTAGCTATTTTTAAAAACAGCACTGCCTTCATATAATGGATCGTTTGTTTGACTTCTTTGGTTTCCGTAGATTCAATCATGTTTGGCGAATAAGTGATAGTCACTTCGCGATCTTTGTCCTCTGCTGTCAAACCTGTGACTTCCTCAATGCTTGTTTTGTCTGCGTGATAGTTCTTGATTTCAGGACTTTTCACTTCATCAAACGTTGTATCATCATCTTTGGCTTGCCATTCTCCATAGGTATTTTCCCCTGTTGCTTCATTCGTTGTCACTGTGCGTGTGAACGTGACCGTGTCTACATTGTCTGACGCGGCTTCTTTGCCGTCTTCATACATATAATGGATCGTTTGTTTGACTTCTTTGGTTTCCGTAGATTCAATCATGTTTGGCGAATAAGTGACAGTCACTTCGCGATCTTTGTCCTCTGCTGTCAAACCTGTGACTTCCTCAATGCTTGTTTTGTCTGCGTGATAGTTTTTGATTTCAGGACTTTTCACTTCATCAAACGTTGTATCATCATCTTTGGCTTGCCATTCACCAAAAGTTTTGTCACCTGTTGCTTCATTCGTTGTCACTGTCCGTGTAAAAGTCACAGTGTCCGTCTTGTCTGACGCGGCTTGTTTACCGTCCTCATAAACATAATGGATCGTTTGCTTGACCTCTTTGGTCTCCGTAGATTCGATCATGTTTGGCGAATAAGTGACAGTTACTTCAAGATCTTCTGATTCTGCAGTCAACTCATGACAGATGTAATAAGTTATCTCTCATAGTAGAATCAAAATTTTCAAACCTACTTCTAATGAAATGGAAAAAATCGTCATTAAAAGATTCTACTCCTTTTATATTCTTTCTCAGAAGTTCCGAATCTTTTAATATCTCTTCACAGTCTACAATGGATAAGCCAGAGATACTTTCATAAATAAAATAGCCCTCAGGATTATCAATGAAGCATTGGGGATAATTTTGATTATATTCAAGTATATCTGAAAGTAAGTCTTCAGTTTTTTTTTGGTAACTACGTGTAGGATTTTTTTCATCATTCTTATATTTTTGATACTCCACAGATCCTAAAAATTTTTTTGATTTAAGGGTATCTTTGTACTTATCTGGATAAAATAAGTACAAATAAATAATTGCCAATTGTTGTTCAATTTGTGTATGTCCTAGCTTCTTGTATTTTATTAATTCTTGTTTTAGGTAAAAACTAAATTGATCTAAGTCACGTAAATTTCTATTATCTTCTATAAATATTGTTGCTAAGCTTTCTTTAATTTCTAAATCAAAGATAGTACCCAATCTTTCAAAATAGTCTCCCCAAATTTTTTGAGGATGTAAAACATAAGGAAGTTCAACCCTTTGATCAATAATCTTTCTTAGATAGTCATTTTCATTATTAATTATATTCTCAAAATCACCTACAAAAACAATAGGAAGTTTATTATTTAATACATTGAAAAGCTTATATGCACTTTTTTGAGTGTCAGGAGAAATCCGATCAAAATCATCAATAATTAATACTTTATTTCTACATAAATAACTTCCGATACACGAATCGTATAATGCAGTATAGAATCTATCACTATTAAATTTAAGCAATTGCCAGACTGAAACAAACAATGCAATTATAGTAATTGGTAGTCTGAACGTGTGTATTAAAAATTTCTGCCCAAGTCCCAAATCAAACGCGGGTGTCATTAAAATTGAGATTACAACTGAGGAAATAATAGCCATTCTAAAAAGAAGATAAATTTTTCGGTTAATTCTAGAAGCTGCTATGTGAATAGTAGATCTATCATCTTTTAAGTTCCATAGGTCAAGAAAGATAAACTTTTTTTGTGATCTCCAATTTCTCTTTTTTCTTTCAATTTTTTCTACATTTTCTAGAAAGGTTGTTTTTCCGGAACCCCATGGACCATTTAAAAAATATGTTTTTTTCTGTTCAAGTAATTCTAAGAATTTTTTTTCAGCTTCTGAAGTATCAATTAAATCTATAAACGTTAGTTCACTTTTCATAAAATCATCTTTATCATCCATTCTATCTCCACTTTTCCTTTCCTCAAAAATTGATAACAGTTCAACGAATTGGTGCGTATTTTTTGTTCTTAATATGCTCTATTCCACAATTACTATAGAATTTTTACGCAAAATTTCTGCATGTTTTTTAAATCTTCTTCCCCCCATATAAGCGACTCTTTTTGGAAAAAATACGCCTTATCAAAACTGCTCAATTCATCCTGTTCACCAAAAAATGACGTCTCTAATAGTTCATTATTCAAAGTAGCACCTCTATCGGCATAATAGGCAAAATAATACAGAATAACTAACTGTATCTCACTGATATTTGCTCGTAAGAAACTGATGTAATCTCTTTTTAATCCTACATTTTCTTCTTCATCTACATTTGCATGGATATAGCTTAAAATTCTTAAAATCATAGAAAAGAAGGAGTCAATCGAAGCGTAATATCCATTGATAGAGTTTTCAATAGCAACTTTTTTATATGGTAATTCTAATAAATTCAAATTGCTAGTATCCGTGTAAAGCAATAGTTTTCCTATAAATTTTTCCAAATTCTTTTTTGATTTTGAATCAAGGAAATCGACTCTAGAAACAGCTTGTAATTCATTAATTAGCTTATTTAAATTGTAATTAAGCGTTTGTGGTCTTTCTGCAAACCTTTTATTTTTAATATTTTGAATTAAATCATCCTCAATCATAAAAACTACTTGTACCATATCGATTTCTGGTTGGATACTTTCATAGTCTTCCTCACCTACATGAAATTTATGAAGATATGCTGTCTGGTTTATGTAATCTTTCCTGATAGCACTTAAACAATCTAGAACATTCTGAGAATATTGTGTTTTTCTGGAATTAAAATCAATATCGAATTCTTTGATCATGTTCTCCAAAATTGAAATTAACTCATCACTAGACTCATATAATTTATCGATTCCCATTCTTCTTAATTCCAAAACACTATTATCAAAAATACTTTCTCTTAATTCTTCAAAATGGTTATTATCTTTCAAGAGTGTGTTCTTTTGATCATTAAAAAGCAATAACAAGTTAAAGAAGGTATTATCTACTTGCTCTGATTTTCTAGCCTTTCTCTCTTCTTCTAGCTCTTTATCTCTAGCTAAAATTTGTAATTCAAAGCGCTTCTTATCTTCTGCTAACTCTTTATTTTTAGCTTTTGTCTCCTTGTCAAAACGCTCCTTATCATTGGACAACTGGATTTGAATCACGATTAAGGCTCCTACGACTCCAATAATAGATCCAAGATATCCACCCCAAAAACCTAACCATCCATCATCTGATCCATTATTCATGGTGTCCCAATTAATAAGTACTTGAATAAATAAAGGGATTAGGACAAGTGTAACCAACAAAGCCCACGCTACAAATTTTTTATTTTTTTTCAAAAATTCCATTACATTCCTCCACTTTCCATTGTTAACTCGAATTATAGATCTAAACTTTTCACTGCGGTATCTTTATCTTCTTGCGTGATCCCTATGTAACGTAACGTTTCACGCTGGGAGGAATGGTTAAGCAGCGATTGAATGATTTCTGTTTTGGTTCCTTGCTTGTAGAGAAAGTAGCCAAACGTTTTTCGCATCGAATGCGGCCCAATATCTTTTAACCCGATTGCAGTTCCAGCATCATGAATGATTCGCCAAAGACTTTGGCGATTGAGCGGTTCGTTTGTTCCTTTGCGACTTGGAAACAAGTAGTGATCAAATTCCTGCTGAAGGAGCTGCTCCGGAAATTCTTGCTGCACATATTCTAAAATCGTTTTTCGCAATTTATTGGAAATGTACACCGAATTGTGTTTCGCCGTTTTTTGTTCCTTCATTGATAGTCGATCTTTTACCACTACTCGGCCACGAGTAATTTCTAACACATCGGCCAGTTTTAATTGACGCAAATCAGAAATTCGATACGCCGTATTGATCCCGATTGAAAAAAGAACCAAATTTCGTTGGCCATATTTTCCTGAAGCCAAAATTGCTTTCTTGGCATCGATCTTTTTTTTGTCTCGAATAGGTTCAACTGTCTTCATTTTCTCTCTCCCTTCTAATAAGACTTAATCCCATTATAACATCTAATATGTCTTATTTAAAACGAGTGAAAGAAAAAGGCTCAAAAAGAAATGTGCATTTCTCTTAGAGCCACAATGGATAGCGCCTGTTCAACCAATGAGACACAACCAGCTTGTGTCTCATTGGTTTTTAAATATCTAAATTCTAAGTTTTCTTTTTTTTCCCCTTTTTATCAGGTATTTTAACCAAAGATACCTCAAATCCTTCTAAGGATAATGCATTCACTAACGCTACCAAGTTTAGAGAAAAAAGGACAGGAAATACTTTTGAGTTTTTAAAATGAACTTTTTTTTCTGGAATAATAATTCCTAGAATTATTTTGGAACGTTTAAGGTTTGTTTCATTTAGAAAAATTGCTCCTGACTCAGACGATTCAGTTTTTATTGCTGAATTAATATGATTTACAAAGTCTTCCGATTTTTTCAATAAGATGCACGAGGCTCTCGCCTGTGATAACAAGTGTGAGAGTCCTGAAGTCGCTGTTCCTCTTTTTACATGACAAAAAAATGCGCTATCTTCATTTACTTTGAGAATATCACATGGTTCGATTTGACTCCTCCCATTTATTTCGTATAAGCCAAATCCACCATCCAGATTTTGGTTTCCGAAATTTTCTTTATCAAGGCATATCAACCCCTTATTTGAATCTAGTTTGGAAATCTTGATGTTGTAATCACCTTCATTAGCATCCTCATTATTAAACTCATTAAAGTCTATACCATGAGCCTCGGAAGATAGACTATTAACAAAATCTCTAGTTTCACGCCAAACGTTCTTATTTACACTAAGCCAATCTCCTTGATACAAAATATATTTATCAGAATCATGATCTAACTCCATATATAGACAGGAAAATAGATTTCCAATAGATGTGTCTTTCGATGAATCGGATTTCCGATTCTTTATAGATACTTTTATAGATTTTAGTTTATCAGCAAATTCTTGAACGTTGTATTTTAAAAAAAATGAAAATATTTTAGAAAATATTTCTTCCTGAGTATTAGCGAAAAAATTGAAATACTCATCTGGCCTAAAAATACTGTGAACTCTAAATTCTAAATCTTCAATTTTAAACTTCACTTTATTTAAGGGTATATCTATAAATAATTTATCTAGATCATTTACTTTAAATTCATTGCTATTATTTTTGAAAGTGACCATCAACTTGGATAGATAATCATCAAGATTCTTATTAAGATACTCTTTCTTTCTAGGTGATACTGCTAGGATCTCTTTATCCAAAAACGTTCTTTTTGATCTCCTTTGTCTGTATGTATTACCTAATTGTTTTAAAATTGGAACGAGATCGTCTTCTATAGAAAAATTACCATTAATCTTAATTGAATCTTTACTACTCGCAAATATATTTAATGCTTTTATATTATTATTTCCATCTGTAAAACTAATTGTCATTTCCCCAAAGATTTCATCAACTATATTGGGAGTGGATTGTGAAGTGGAAATTTCATTTAAATTAATCTTATTATTGCTAGAAAAATTACTCACATATAGTGTGTCTGAGAAGTTCGTGTTCTTTACACGCTTTATAGTATGTAACTTTAGTTCTTTTCTAGCGATATTTAATCCAAAATCAGGTACTACATGTTCTCTATTTAATAGAGTATATCCATAAGAATATGAAATAGCATAGATACTACTGCTGGTACTTTTAATAATAATTAATGGTTTATTAAGTATATTAGGCGTAGTAAAATCTATCTGCCTTTCAGAAAATAAATTGACGCTCTCTAACCACCTTACTTCTGCTTGTTTCTCTTGCAGTATAAATATTTTCCCGGTTACATTATGATTTCTTCTCAACTGATCATCTAAAGGAAATATAACTAAATTAAACTCATTGATATCTTCTGCATTTTCGAATAGATCCTCAGAAGAATATCTGAGGTATTTCTCGTCTATAAAACTGTTTATGCTACTACTTTTTTTATTCTTAAGCATAAAAATACTCAATTCAGTCATTCTATCCTCCAAATATTTAAATTAATTTAGAATAAGGAATATTGCTGCGTCTAAGGTCATATAATTTTTCCATGAAAATATATTTATAAACAACGTTATTATACCACTAATCTATTCATTAGTTTGAAAATCAATGCGATTACTTGATTTCTGTCGGCAGCTCTTTTATTGTTTATTTTTCATTTAAAACCTTTGATATATCTATCAGTCTGATCACCAAAAGCATACAGATAAGAACACTATAATGATCGAAATCAATATCTTATTGAACATAATTAAGCGAGCCAATGAATGATCTATGAATTAAGGAAATAAACAAAGGATCAAAAACTTTTAAGTTTCTGACCACATCCAAGATTTGTCCTAATACTCATAAATTTAAATATTAATTGAACAATGATTTAGTTACGAGTTTATGAACATAAAAATAGAGCAATATACATCAATCGTTGTATCTAAAAAGAGTGTCCAGAAATTAGTCATTTTATGAACATTCAAACATTCACTTGAATATAGATGGATGTTCTGATACAATACATTCAAACAAACATTTGAATGTAAAGGAATGATCGTATGAATAATGAAATTTGTGAAATAACTTGTATTCATGAAGACAAAGTTAATCGTGCTAAATCTAAACTAGCAAACTTTGATACTCCGTCAGTAAGTGGTTTCTTTAAAATATTGTCAGATGAAAATCGACTTAAAATTGTACATGCTTTAGTCCATGAAGATGAGCTATGTGTTTGTGATATTGCTAATATCATTGATGCTTCGGTCGCAACAACTTCACACCATCTGAACTCCTTAAAAAAATTGGGAGTAGTTGATAGTCACAAGGATGGTAAGTTAGTCTACTATTTTATTAAAAATATCAAAATCTTAAATCTTATGGAGCTTGGCGTAAATTTTAAAGAAGAGGTGCTAGCATGAGTGAGAAAATGACCGAAAAAACCTATCGAATAGAAGGATTAAGCTGTACAAATTGTGCAGGTAAATTTGAAAAAAATGTAAAACAGTTGCCAGGAGTTACGAGTGCAACAGTAAACTTTGGTGCAAGTAAGATTTCAGTAGAAGGCCAAACAACAATTGAAGAACTCGAAGAAGCGGGAGCCTTCGAAAATCTTATCATTCGTGATGATCAAGAAAATGATGAACAAGTTAGATCAAAAGAGTCTTTTATTAAACGGAATATCGCTTTAATCATCTCTCTTGGTTTTATACTTGTTGCTGTGATTTCCCAACTATCATTGGGCGAAGATCATTTATTAACGAAAGCTCTTTATATATTGGCAATAATAATTGGTGGATTTGATTTATTTAAAGAAGGGTTCTCTGATTTGATCAAATTGGACTTCTCCATGGAATCTTTAATGACTATTGCAATTATTGGGGCCGCATTTATTGGAGAATGGGCCGAAGGTTCTATTGTAGTAATACTATTTGCTATTAGCGAAGCTTTGGAACGATTTTCAATGGATAAAGCAAGACAGTCGATTCGTTCTCTTATGGATATAGCTCCCAAAGAAGCTCTTATCAGGAGAAACAATGTAGAGCAATTAGTCAGTGTCGATAAAATCGATATCGACGATATTATGATCATTAAACCCGGACAAAAAATAGCCATGGATGGGCTTGTTATCAACGGTCATTCTTCAGTAAATCAAGCAGCAATAACAGGAGAATCGGTTCCTGTTGAAAAACAGTTAGATGATGAAGTGTTTGCAGGAACACTAAATGAAGAAGGTGTTCTTGAAGTCAAAGTAACAAAAAAAGTAACGGATACAACGATTGCCAAAATCATTCACTTAGTTGAAGAAGCGCAAGGAGAACGAGCTCCTGCACAAGCCTTTGTAGATAAATTTGCAAAATACTATACGCCATTCATAATTATTATGGCCCTTTTGATAGTGGTTGTTCCTCCGCTATTCTTTGGTGGTGACTGGAATAAATGGCTTTACCAAGGGTTATCCATTTTAGTTGTCGGATGTCCTTGTTCATTAGTGATCTCAACACCTGTTTCAATTGTTTCGGCTATTGGTAATGCAGCAAAAAATGGTGTTTTAGTAAAAGGCGGAGTCTATCTGGAAGAAATTGGTCATTTGAGAGCAATTGCTTTCGATAAGACTGGAACCTTAACAAAAGGAAAGCCTGTCGTAACGGATTTCATTGCAACCAGTTCTGAAACTGATATAAATTATCTATCGATTATTTCATCGTTGGAATCTCTTTCTCAACACCCATTAGCTTCTGCTATTTTAAACGAAGCGGATAAAACTAATGTGGATTACAAGTCAATACAAATCGAGGATTTCCAATCTATCACAGGTAAAGGACTTACAGGTATACATCAAAACATACGTTACTATATTGGAAGCCCTAAACTGTTTTCTGCATCAGTAATCGAAGAAACAGCGGTCAAAGTACAATACAGACAATTTCAAGAACAAGGGAAAACCGCCATGTATTTCGGTACTGACGAACAAATTTTAGGAGTAATTGCTGTCGCGGATGAAGTAAGAGATTCAAGTGCTGCCGTTATTTCTGAACTCCACAAGTTGTCAATTGAACACACTATTATGCTTACTGGTGATAATACTAAAACCGCTGAATCTATTGGTAAGCAATTAGGTGTGACTGAAATAAAAGGAGATCTAATGCCTCAAGAAAAATTAGATTCGATTAAAGCGTTGCGGACAACTTATAATAAAGTAGCAATGGTGGGCGACGGCATTAATGATGCACCAGCATTAGCTGCATCGACGGTTGGTATTGCAATGGGCGGTGCAGGAACAGATACGGCTCTCGAAACTGCTGATGTTGCTCTAATGGGCGACGATTTACAAAAATTACCATTCATTGTTAGACTTAGCCGCCAAACTCTAAAAGTAATTAAGCAAAATATCACCTTCTCATTAGGTATAAAACTATTAGCTCTACTACTAGTCATACCAGGTTGGCTAACACTATGGATTGCTATTGTAGCAGATATGGGAGCAACGCTTTTAGTAACATTAAACGGATTACGATTGATGAAAGTTAAATAACACAACAAATAAAAGAAGGCATGTTTATAAGCGTGCCTTCTTTTTATGATACATTTTTAGTTTTTTTGAACGCTAGTTATGAAGCAAACTATGCGCCATTTAAATATTAAAATGACAAGGCCCTAAAAGAAAAGTGATTTCCTCTTAGAGCCTCTAAGATGGAGCGATTTTAGCGAATGTGACATAATCTGATTGTGTCACATTAGGGTTTTGATATTTTCGGTAAGATTTGATTATCTCAGAACATTAATATTGTCCCTTTAAAAAATTTTGTCAGTACTTTTAAGTTATTCTATTCTGAAAATTCAAAATTTTCAGTCTATAAAATTAACTTATATTCAGTTTTACCAAATGATAAGCTTTAAAAAGTATTCAGAATTTAGTCATGTTATGGATCCAATAAAGTAGATATGGAATATTTATTTTCTCTTGTCTAATTTATAAGAATATGATTTGTCAAAGAATTAAAGCTATGAATTATTCAGGAATAAAAATTATTTTTAATAACAACCTATTATCCTTTCCAAGCTTGTAGATATTTTGGTTTAGATGTTTTTTATGTGAGTTCAATTCTACAGCGGAGGGAATGAGAAAGTTTTCTAAACAAGTTTGGAAATTCCTAAACATGTTCAGAACACACAGAAAACACTTACATTCTAAAGAAGATTCTTTATACTAGATTTTGAAGAAACAGTGGCCACAGCGTTCTTCTATTTATAAATAGCCTTCAGCGCCGCGCTCAACAAAAGCTCAAATTGATTCAGTGTCGTGCCAAAGAAAAGATTTGGTTGGTAATCAGATATTTTTTGTGGAATATAGGTTTCCGTGCTAATGGTTAATGTTGCCAGCGTACCGATTTTTGAATTTTTTTGCCCAACAAATGCGATCACATCGATAAAGTGATCGTTCGCAATTTTAGCTAATTCGGCTAATCGAACTGTATCACCAGAATTGGAAATAATAAAAAGCAGAATATCTTGTTGCACTTGCCGTCTAAGAAATTCTAAATGACTATTGGCCGTCGCACGAAATCCATATAGATTAAGAGATTCCGAAAAATAATTGGCTAGATTTTGCGAAAAACCTGAGCCAAGAATCATAATCCGTTTATCGCGATACGCAGACATTAAATGTATGAATGCTTCCTTCTCCTCATTGGAGAATGTGCTTGGCATCGTAATGTCAGATTGGCTGTTTCCTAGAGCAAATACCAACTCACTATAACCGGAATATCCAATTTTCTTCGCCATATTGATAATCGTTGCAGTAGAAACATACGATGCTTTGGCAACGTCACGAATCCCAATATTTTTTAAAGACTGACGATTTTTTTTCATAAATCGTAAGACTTCAGCTTCTGAGTCATTCAGTTGGTATTTATCTATAAGCATTTCAACATCCATAAGATTCACCTCAAATTTTATCTAATAGGAGTATTATATCATGACAGAAACGAAATTTATTCAAGATCCGTGGTCAAAAATGACTACCCGTAACGGCTTACGTGGAGATGAAGCTATCTCAGCATTACAGAAATCGATTCGTCGAGGCAAAGAAAAAGAAGCATGTGAATTTGCTTATGAAATGTATATCACCTCACCACAATTTGAAGAGAAACTCTGGAGAAGGCTATTGGCGATCAGTGTTGAGGATGTGGGCATGGGCAATCCTATGGCCGCCATCATGATCAATAACTTAAACGCCATGCGCAAAGAATTCCAATACAATGAATCCGATCGTGCGATGTATTTTTTCCACGCGATTCGTTACCTATGCCAATCTGAAAAAGATCGTTCATCGGATTTACTTAAGAACATTGTTATCAAGAGTTTCGCTATGGGATATATTCCAGAAATTCCTGATATTGCGTTGGATAAACATACTGTTCGGGGACAGGCAATGGGGCGTGGTTCAGAACACTTTTTGCATGAAGCAAGTAAAGTGATCCCCCAAGCAAAAGTTGATAATGACTACAAGGAACAATACGAAAAAATCATCGAGACCTATGATCCAGATCACGTCGTGCCAAGTACGTTTTCATTTAATCCTTGGCAAGTATAGGAGGAAGTTATATGGAAAATTCTGCGTTTATCATGAAACTGAATGACATACTTAGCCCCATCGCAGCCAAGATAGGTAATCAGCGCCACCTAAAAGCTATATCCAGCGGTATGATGTTTGGCCTACCCTTTATTGTTATCGGTTCTTTTTTTCTGATTTTTGCAAATCCACCCATCAATATTGATCAATACAATCCAGATACAGCTAATATTTTCATGAAATTTATGGCCAGCTGGAAAGATTTTGCCGTAGCAAATTATGATCTCATCACAGCCCCTTATAATTTGACAATGGGAATCATCGGATTCATTAGTGTTTTTGGCATTGCATTTTCCCTTGCCAATGAATACAAAATTAATCCTTCCATGAATGGCATGGTTGCATCTGTCATTTATCTAATGGTTTGTACACCAGTGGAAGAAGGTGCCATCAATCTTAATTTCCTTGGGACAAACGGATTGTTCGTCGCAATTATCATCGGCTTGCTAGTAGTGGAAATCAACCGACTATTTGAAGTAAAAAATATTAAGTTGAAACTCCCAGATACAGTTCCACCCATGGTAGCAACCTTTATCAATATGCTCGTTCCACTGCTGACAAATATATTCATCTTTTATGGCATCAATCTGATTTTCTTGGCAGCAACAAACAAAATCTTCCCTGAAGCAGTGATGGAAGTCCTGACTCCAGCAACGAACATCGCTGGCAGTCTAGGTGGTTTCTTATTGATCGTGACTTTGGGTAACATCCTATGGCTATTTGGTATCAATGGCTCGTCAATTATTTTCCCTATCGTCTTTACATTGGGAATGGCTCAAACTGGTTTGAATGCTGAACAACTGGCAAATGGTGAGACCATGACACACTTAATGAACTTACAAATGTTCCGTATTTCTGTACTTGGTGGAGCCGGTGGTACTTTGGGTTTGGTTTTATTGATGATGCGAAGCAAAGTACCCGAATATCGCACAATTGGAAAATTGTCATTGGTTCCTGGAATCTGTTCCATCAACGAACCAGTGATTTTCGGATTACCTATCGTTTTTAACCCTATTTTGGCAATTCCATTTTTGATTACGCCCATCATTTCATTATTGCTGACCTACTTTGCTCAGCAACTAGGATGGATTGGGATTGGATTTATCGTCGATCCTTCCTTCACACCTTTTTTTGCACAAGCTTATCTTTCAAGTATGGACTGGCGCAATATTCTCTTTTGCCTACTGTTGATCGTCATCAGCATCTTCATCTACTATCCATTTTTTAAAGTCATGGAGAGCAATAAAACAAAATTAGTAGATGAAAAACTATAGTCGTCATTCTTAACCTTGTAACGAAAATATGGTTCTATACTATTTAGGGTTCTGTTGCAAAGTTTTAAATCTACTATCAAATAAGGTAGAATAATAGAAAAAGATAGCAGGAGGAATGACGATGAATCATTTTAAAGGAAAGCAATTTCAGCAGGATGTGATTATTGTAGCCGTGGGCTACTATCTTCGTTATAACCTTAGCTATCGTGAAGTTCAAGAAATCTTATATGATCGTGGCATTAACGTTTCTCATACGACGATTTATCGTTGGGTGCAAGAATATGGCAAACTACTCTATCAAATTTGGAAAAAGAAAAATAAAAAATCCTTTTATTCATGGAAAATGGATGAAACGTACATCAAAATTAAAGGAAAATGGCATTATTTGTATCGAGCCATCGATGCAGATGGTTTAACCTTGGATATTTGGTTACGTAAAAAACGGGACACACAAGCAGCCTATGCTTTTCTTAAGCGGTTAGTGAAGCAGTTTGATGAACCGAAGGTTGTAGTCACAGATAAATCCCCCTCTATTACAAGTGCCTTTAAGAAACTAAAAGAATACGGCTTTTATCAAGGGACAGAACATCGTACCATTAAATACCTGAATAATTTGATTGAACAAGACCATCGTCCAGTAAAGAGACGCAATAAATTCTATCGAAGTTTACGCACTGCCTCTACCACGATTAAAGGCATGGAAGCCATTCTAGGATTATATAAGAAAACCCGAAAAGAAGGTACTCTCTTCGGGTTTTCGGTCTGTACTGAAATCAAGGTATTATTGGGAATCCCAGCTTAAATCATAGATACCGTAAGGGATTTTATTCTTTATTTAAAACTTTGCAACAGAACCGCTTTTATCATTCTAAATCAAATTGTATATTTAAAGCGTACCCTAAATAGACATGAATATAACATTGAAAAATATGGTTTTTCAATGTATGATTAGGGTGTATTTTAAATACTTGTAGAAAGTAGGTAAAACTTTTGAAAATTTCATATATCCGAGTATCATCGATCGATCAAAATGAACAACGTCAAATCGAAGAAATGAAAAAATTCGGTGCAGAAAAAATTTTCATCGAAAAACAATCCGGAGCGACTATTACTCAAAGACCGATTTTTCAAGAAGCATTAGATTTTGTTAGGGAACAGGATATTTTTATTGTAGAAGCCATCGACCGACTTGGACGTAATTATGACGAGATTATCGATTCAGTTAATTATCTAAAAAAGAAAAATGTGCGGCTCATTATCACCAGTTTACCAATAATGGCTGAAGCAATCGGAAATCCACTCCTAGATAAATTTATCAAAGACCTAATCATTCAGATCTTGGCCATGATTGCTGAACAAGAGCGTACTGAATCGAAACGACGCCAGGCACAAGGAATTAAAATCGCGAAAGCAAACGGCGTCTATAAAGGTCGTCCTAAGTTATACAGTGCAGACACAAAAGATCCTCAGCGGCGCCTTGTTTATAAAAGCATCGTTCAGGATCTTGAAAATGGAGTTGCTATCTCAAAGATTGCAAAAGACTATAATGTGACTAGGCAAACAATTTACCGGATAAAAAAAGAATTGGATCAACTAATTGTATGATTTCTTTTTTTTACACGTAATTATCAATAGTTATGTTATCAAGATAGACAATCATGTTAAATTCATCTAACTAAGTTGATTATATTTATGATATTGGGAATTTAGTTGACATAAATATAATCAATGCAGCAATTATCCTGATTTAAAGCTATTCATTATCGGTAACTTATCATAATATATCTTATGTAAACTAAAATAATTATGTATTCTTAAAAATAATGAACATAATTAAAATTGACCTATTGTGACACTTGCGTGGGATCACTTACTAGTAATCAATCTAGTGCACGAACTTTTAATATGTTAAAATTAGTAGTCGCCTATCCGACAGTCTTGCGACTGGAGGGAGGTGTTTTCATGATTCAATTCTTCATTTGCCCCCTTCTTGTCGGCTTACTAGTAGCCCTCTTCGAGTATTGGCTGAATAATCGAGACAAGAAGTAAAGCAACGAAGGCGACATCGGCCCACAAAATGAAACCCCAGAGAATCCGACCTCTCTGGGGTTTCGTGGTGTTTTCATGTCCAATAATTCATTTGCATGTATATTTTAACATGTAATTTCAAGGAAATCAATGAAGACAGGTATTGGAAAGAGCGCTGCCTGAAACTTCAATAACGGGCAGCGCAACTCTAAATATACAAATTTAAGTATATCATAATAAAAAAATATGAAAAAATTTGAAGGTAGTGAAGATTCTACCGTCGTTTGCTTTGCTTTTATTCTTAATAAGTTTTGTAATAATTACTCGACACGGTAGTTCGTTAGCTACGCAGCCACTGATCGTTGCATAGTTTCTGACATTGTTCTTATGATTCAGTAACTCTTATTCCGTTTGACTCCTAATAGTTCATGGGCGAAGCGCGTCCGTCTAAAATAGTTGTTTCTATCGTTTGAACCTCATTGACAATTTTTGGAGAATCTTACCATCCCTTTTCAGCAGTTAAATGTAAAATTCTTTAATAGCTACGCTTATTTTTCATCCAGAATGATAACCTCCCAAATTTTTCCTTCTATCTATATAGCATCATTTTGTGTTTCACGTAATTGAGCTAGTTGAGCAAAATCAATTAAAGATTCAATCGACAATCCAGCATTTCGCAAGTTTTTTGCTAGATAAATCCAATTTAAATCATTGGTAGTATAATCTCGGTAGCCGCTCTCGTGGCGGTGAACGGGTGGTATCACGCCAACACGCTCATAATAGCTTAGTGTATCCACACTTAAATCAAACATTCCAGCTGCTTTTTTATATTCATCGAATCTCCTCCTCATTCTTCTTATTTATAATAAACCATGGAGTTAACTCTAGAGAAACCAGAAGCCTCTTGTCTCTATGCTAATACTACACTAAATACCTCCTCACATTCCGTAGACTATTAAAATATTAAGCAATAGATAAAATCAGTTAAATGCAACTTCTCATATTCTAATGTTTATTAAGTAAGAATAATGTTAAAATAAAAAAACGAAGAGTATTCGGCGCAGTCCAGAAAAACTTCCCCAAGTTTTCTGTGCCGGTACTCTTCTTAGATTAATGCATGTTGCTTAATCAGCCTACGCTATATATTTCTTTTTTGCAAGTAATTACGATGTAGAAGCAATGCTTAGGAATCCCTTACGTTTTTTCTATTTTTACTTTTGACTTCTTTTAAGTGCTATACTGGATAAGTACCATGAAAGTAGGTGTTCAAATATGAATACTAATTTTTATCCAGTGGAAGTTTTTAGTTCGGACTACCGTTTATATTCATCAAAAGCAAAAACAAATTTGTATGATTTTCAATCGAGACCACCTTTGATCACGTCATTTGCTGTGCTAAATTTGAAAGAGTTGCGCAATATTCAACTCAAATTATTTATTTACGATATTGATATCGAAAAATTTTCTACTTTAGAGGAAGCTAAATCTAGATGTAACTCTCTTATGTATAAATAATTTAACTAGCTGATCATAGCTAGTTTTTTTGTATATCTGTATCTAATGAACTAAATGTTCATCCTTAATCTGGTTAATAAAAAGAAATATTTATCGCTAAACTTATGGTGGCGGATTTAGAAGTTTATAGATTAGCGAATGACACAGAAATATCTGCCATCTGCTATGGGTGAATCAGATAAAATATATTTCTGGATGGTTCCTTTGAAGAGTTTTTCTCCTTCACAGCAACTTTTTAAAGAAGTATACATTTTTTCAGAACCATCCAGATAATAAACATTGATTCCCTGAATCTGATTATAATTAATCGGAGGACGTCGTGTACAAGAAAGTTGATCTCCTAGATATTTCACTTGATTAACAATCATTGGGTCATTAAGCCAATTTTTGTTAAGTGTCAATTTTACGATTAACTGATGAATAGCTTCTTTTTGCATTTTATTCCTCCACTCAAACCAATCGTCTATCCAGTTTACATATACATAGTACGTGATTAAAAAACTCAATCTATTCTTCATTGATTTCAGTTACTCATTAAATTTTTATAATTTATAACTGTTCTTTCCGTAGTATTCGTCACTTCTGAATTTGAAAGGGTTACAACTGCCGAATTGCTGAGTAGCTTTATAATTGTTCCAGCTGCTTGTTTTTTTCTATATCGAAATATGACCTGTTGATCTATATGAAAAGCTTGGCCTTCTATTGAAAGTTGTTGTGGTTTCCATTGTGAAAAACTCATTCTTACCCCTCCTTTGAAGTATGAAAAAACCGCCTCACACATGTTGAGACGGGTTAAAAGGCACTTTTATGCTTTATAGATATTAGCAGCTTGCAAACCGCGTTGACCTTCTTCAGTATCAAAAGTAACTGCTTGACCTTCATCTAAAGATTTAAATCCATCCGCTTGAATCGCTGAAAAATGAGCAAAGACATCTTGACCATCTTCTCCTGTAATGAACCCAAAACCTTTATCTGAATTAAACCATTTTACTGTACCTTTATTCATACTATTTCCTCCTTGTGCATCATTACGAATGCGTTTTGTTGCAATAATTGTTTGATAAGCAAAAGGAGAGTATAAATTTATGTATAGCACTCTTAATACGTTTCAAAGTTTATCACTACAAGTAGTATACCACACAAACTCTTTAGTTGCAACTTTACATAAAAATATTATTTTTTTATAAACTTATCACTCACTATACACTATTTTATTTTTAATGTGCTATACTATCTATATAGAATTTCGCTATGAACGTTATCGTTACCTTTCGTCACTATTTGAGAGAGGAGAATGTATTATGACATTCACTAACAAAACAATTGATTATCGTGTTACTTTGGACACTAACTTAAACTTGTTTATTGTTTTTTCTAAAAATGATGAAACCAAAGTGGCAACCGGTACTACAATCGAAAATGCAGTACATGAATTAGAAAAACTAGCATAAGGAGTGAAACTCTCTAATGGCCAAGCTCTTTTCATATTAAAGGCAGCTACTTGTAAGAATGAGTAGCTGTCTTATTCATTTTTTGTGTGCTAATTTGCTAAAAATGATCTCCATTGTTTCAAGTGTATCGATATCCATCTGACACAACCAGAGAAATACCTTCTTTTCCTCCTCCGTCCAAGTAGTTTTTGGATAGGCGGAAAGAAGTTTCAGATATTTTACACGTTGGATACTAAATGATAATAGCCAGTGCTGTTCAAAACTCTCACTTTCTTCCATATCATCCCTCCAAAATGGTATTACCTACAGTTAGACATAGCAAATGCAAGTAACTTTTAACTAAAAAATATCACAAACTAGCAAGCCAATCATCACAGATTAAAAATTGCTTTTTTTATGTTAATAAAGCAGTACATCTATTTATTGTCTCCTATTCTTAGATCCAGCTTCAGCTCGATTTTAAAATAGAGCAAAATCCTATAATTTCTGATCCGTTAAAATCAATATTGTAGAATTCATAATCATTTTTTATCAAGCAATCATTTATTTAAAAACCATTCACATAAGTAATAATTAACTTTTCGAAACATAAGACTTTAAGGAATATTATTTTATTCTATAGTGGTTTTCCGATAATGCTTCCACATAATATCTTAATAACTTGTAATCTTTTTCATCAATACTTTTTATTATTATTTTATTTCCAAATAACGATTTGTGTGAACTTTTTAAAAGTCTGTGATGTATCTGATTTACAATCAAATACTCTACTTCTTCGTCCTTCAAGTTAGGATCAGTAATCTTTTCTAAATCCCGATGAATATAATTATATTCTAAGTGAGACGCGTCATTAATAACTCGTTTAAATTCTTCTTTCTCAACTTTCAGGAAAATCACGTCCTTCCCTTAATAAAAAACTCAGCGAAAAGAGAGATTAACTAACCACTTCTGCTATTTAAAAATACATATTACGTAATCAAATAAATTTCAATTCAACATCAGATATCTTTACAATAGTATGTTACCCCTTACCTACAAAAAAATCTATTGTTTTTATACATAAATACCCTAACATTCTTATGCAAAACTCTTATCATTAGATCATCTAATCTAAATCATAAAAATAGACCTAATAGAATTCCCCCTAAAATGAAGAATGCAGAGTTAATTTTGTATTTAAGAATACCTAATAGACTAATAAAAAAAATTAAAATGAAATACCATTCAACAAATATATTTTGTCCTAATTGGATGGTAACATTAGCCATCAATGCTAATGCTGCCGCATTTATACCAATTAACATTTTGGAAAATGTATTGGATTGTTTAAGCTTGGAAAATAGTGGTGCTAATATAAGAACCAGTAGAAACGATGGTAAAAAAATCCCTACTGTAGCTACCAAAGCACCTGGGATACCGAAAAGTAAATATCCAATAAAAGTTGCTGTAGTAAATACAGGCCCAGGAGTAAATTCGCCTACAGATATGGCATCTATCATTTGAACTTGGGTCAATACTTGTAACTTATCAACAAATTCTGATTGGATAAACGCAAGTAATACATAGCCACTACCATATAAAAGTAAACCTATTTTCAGGAAAGTTAAAAATAAAATTGAGAGACTAAATGGCTCTATGACATAATTTTTAAAATTCCAATCTTTTTTTATTAATAGTAAGAGTATTGCGGCAACTATTAACACAGTGAGTTCCGAAGCACCAAAAACAACCAAAAGCAGAGACAGGCAAAAAACAATAAATGTAGACATATCTTTTATAGCTGTTTTAAAAAGCTTTATTAGAGCTGCTACAATAATTGCTACAATGACAGGCTTTATATACTCCATAATTGTTTGAACTCTAGGAAGGTCTCCATATAATTTATAAAAGTGCCCTATAATCATTACAATGACCATTGCTGGTAAAATAAATGAAATACCTGCTAAAAATAATCCCCATTTTCCAGCACGCCGATGACCTAATATAATTGCCATCTCTGTAGAGTTTGGACCAGGAATCAAGTTAGTAAATCCTAATTAATTTAGAAACTCTTCCTTAGACATCCATTGCCTTTTATCCACGACTTCTTCTTCCATCATAGCGATATGAGCAGCTGGTCCACCAAAAGCAAAGAACCCAAGTTTTGAGAACACTTTAACAATCTCGATGTATTTATTTTCTTCCATAAGCCCTCCAATAGCATGAGAAATATTAAGTTATGTGCTGATTTGTTATATCAATGATTGGTTTCAGTTTAGTAGATCTTTACTTTCCAATAAATAGTTTAGAAAAGGACGCAAAGAGAAAAATAGAACTTTCTCTTTGCGTCCTTTGATGAAACCTTCTGAAAAACGATAAATATATTATCATTACAGTAGATTTACTCACCTATAAATATAAAAGCAACATATAAAAAGAAGACTTCCCCAATCTGCTTTCTCCGCTACTCTTTTAATGAGACACACTAGAAAATTTTAGAACAATTATTTATATATAGCAAGTAAAATGCCCTTGTTAAACAATACTATTTTAAATTAACCGTCCAAGTGATCTTGATCAAGCCAAAATCATGTTTAATTGCATAATAAATCAAGAATAAACAACAACTGTGTTTCTACCTCCTTTTTTTTGCAGCATACAGCGCTTGATCAGCCTGATTGATGAGTTCATATACATCTAAAGAAGAATCATACTTAGAAATGCCAGCAGAAAAATAAAGCGTAATCTTTCTTTCCCCTCCAATATTCAACTTATTTTTTAATAAGAATGCCTGAAATCTTAATATAGTCTTTTGAACAGACTTTAATGTACTGTCTTTGAAAATAACTAAAAATTCTTCGCCTCCATATCTATAAACCTCTACTTGATCTTGGTGTGCTTCACTAAGAAAAGTTGTTATTTTTTTTGAAAAGAATATTAAAGCACGATTTCCTGTAATGTGTCCATAGTGATCATTAATTCTTTTAAAATGATCTAAATCCATCATAACAAAAATAAGCTTTTCCTTTTCAACATCTGTCATACTATCTACGTCTTCATTTAAGCTTCTAATATTTTTAACTTTCGTCAATTCATCGTAGTTTCTCTCAATAAGTTTTCTATTTATATCTTTTAAGAATTATTTTTGAGTACTTAGATAGTATTGCCAAGAAATACAAATAATTATAGACCCTATAAACAAAGATAGATATTCCCAAAAAGTAAGTTTATATTCAAAAAAGAGCATAGAATTCAATCCAGCCATCATTAGAGTAATTAAAACAAAAAATATATAAAACGGTATCTGTATTTTATATTTATAAAAGCTTTTTTTAATTACGAAACTAAAAGTGAATGCCAGTATACTTAGAACTAGAATACTAAGTAATGTCTTGATATCAATAATACTTATTACGATAGTCCGATAAACACCATCATTAGAGCCAATAAAAGAAAATAATTTTTCATTTTGAATGAGTTAAAGTATAAGATAAATAAAGGTAATGTATATTCATAATAAACATGCCCCACATTATTTATCGAAAAAGTTAGAGAGTGTAAAATATTTTGTGTAAATAGAAAAAAGGAAGTCCCTTCTGTAGAATAGAGTTACCACAACACATTCACAGAAGAGAGGACTTCCCTATGAACGATTTTACTACAGAAATTCTAAAGACTCTAGCGAACAAAGGCGATTTGAATGAATTATTCCGTGTCCATTTGGAGAAAGCAGTCAATACGCTTCTCAAAACGGAGTTAACGGCTTTCCTAGATTACGAAAAGTATGATCGCATTGGTTTTAACACGGGTAATTCTCGTAACGGCTCCTATGACCGTACGGTCAAGACCGAGTATGGGGAACTTCATCTCCAGATTCCGCGCGACCGCAATGGTGAGTTCAAGCAACAGACTGTTCCTGCTTATAGACGGACGAATGACACGTTAGAGGAGACCGTCATTCACCTCTTCCGAAAAGGTATTACCATGTCGGAAATCGCAGACTTGATTGAGAAAATGTATGGGCATCACTACACGCCCCAAACCATGTCCAATATAACAAAATCATTTACAGAAGAGGTAACGGCGTTTAAAGGGCGGGAGCTTCATGACCGTTATGCTGCTATTTATATGGACGCAACGTATATTCCGTTAAAGCGGAAAACCGTCGCCAAGGAAGCTATTCATATCGCAGTTGGCATTCGCCCGGACGGATCAAAGGAAGTATTGAGCTATGCGATTGCACCGACTGAATCCATCACGATTTGGGAGGAAATTTTATTGGACCTTCAAGAGCGCGGTTTGAAAAATGTCCTCCTGTTCATCACGGATGGCTTAAAGGGGATGGTAGGAGCGATTAGTCGGTTCTATCCCAAAGCTCGTTTTCAACATTGTTGTGTACACGTTTCCCGTAATATCAGTCACAAAGTGCGTGTCGATGATCGTAAGGAAGTCTGTGATGATTTTAAAATGGTGTATCAAGCCTCATCTAAAGAGGTGGCGTTGGAAGCACGTGGTGCTTTTGCGGAAAAATGGAAAACCAGCTATCCAAAAGTGGTTGAATCGATTCTTTCGAACGATCACTTGCTCACTTTCTATGATTTCCCCTTGGCCATACCCAAGAGTATTTATTCTACGAACTTGATTGAATCCTTTAATAAGCAAATCAAGAAATACAGCCACCGCAAGGAACAGTTCCAAAACGAAGAGTCGATGGAACGTTTCTTAGTCTCGTCTTTTGATACTTACAACCAAAAATTCCTAGGTCGCAGTCATAAAGGCTTTCAACAGGCCGAAGGCGAACTTGAACAAATGCTAAGCCAACTGATTGAGAATTAGAAACAATCTGCAGTAGGGAAGAATCATTTACACAAAATTATTGACGCTCCCAAAAGTTATGATAAAATACATTTGCGATACAAATAATATTAAACCAATAATTATTTTAAAAGAATATCGTAAATGGAGTTTCTTAAAATTTTTTACAAATAAATCATAGGAAATAAGTAAGCTAATTACTATAATTGAATACAATATTACATAAAGCAAATGTAAAAGTCCCATAGACATTTCTCCATTTCTTTTTTACTGTATACCAAGACTATAAGTATGAGATTTTACCTTTTCATTCCAACTATATAAATTTATTTTGCATATCTTTTTGCTTCTCTTATTTTATCTAGAATAAAACTTGTTTGACTATAATCAGTTAGTTCACGTATTACTTTTTTCACCGTACGATCAACAGCGCAAATACCAAACATATCAGAATAGAAGTCAGTTATTGATTTGATTGGACTAAACAATTTTTCTGATAACTCAGTTTTTTTTGAGTAATTCATTTCTAAGTACCCTTTGTCTACTAGCCGATCAATAACTAAATAAGCTGTATTCAGCTTAAATTCTGGGTATTTTTTTACAAAGTTACGTTTTGTTATCCCTCCCTCGCATTCATATAATGAAATCAAAACTCGGTATTCAATTTTAGTTAAATCTACCATCTTCAATTTCACCTCTAGTAGTCCATAATATATAAAAAAATGAAGCTTGAAAAAAATACAAATTTTACATCAAACCTCAAAATAAGTTTCTTCCTAATTAATCCAATATTTAGAATTCTATCATAATTTTTGTATCGTTTCACAAACTTCTTGATAGTTTTTATTTCCTCCGGATAAATTATAAACTTGTTTAAATCCTTTGTTCAGTAAAATATTTTGTGCTGCATTTCCAGTAACGCCTTTATTACAATAAGTTACTGTCACACATTCTTTATCCAATTCCTCATATCGATCTCTTAACTCAGCTAAAGGTATGTGAATTGCTCCCTCAACTTTCGAAGTTTCAAACTGTTTTCTTGATCTGGTATCAATAATTTGTAATTTTTCGCCGCTATCAATTCTTCTCAATAGCTCTATAGGGGTCATTAACGGGGTATCATTATTTATATCGTTGTTCAAAGCCATCCCAGTATAATGAATGGGATCTTTTGTTGTAGAAAAAGGTGGAGCATATGCTAAATCCAAGTGAAATAAATCTTCAGCAGCTGCGCCAAATGAAATAGCAGTAGCAAGCACATCGATCCGCTTATCTACCCCATCATAACCTATGATTTGAGCCCCAAGTATCTTCCCATTTTCTTTATTTGCGATTGCTTTGATCACCATTTCTTTACCATTCATATAGTCCGGCTTATTAGGTTTAATATTATATAAAGTAGTAATAGCTATATTATTTGCTAAAGCATCTTTTTCTGTGAGACCAGTTTGAGCAATTGTTAAATCAAAGAATCGTAAAATACCAGTTCCTAAGATTCCCTTGTGTCGTAGATTGCCACCTGTAATAACATCTCCTGCGATCCTTCCCATTTTATTGGCTGTTGAAGCTAAAGGTCGATAAATTGGTCGCATAGTTATGCGATCAAAACTTTCTGCAACATCACCTACAGCATAAACATTTGGAAAATTGGTTTCTAACTTATCGTTTACTTCTATAGCTCCGGTAATTCCTAATTTAATTCCCATGGATTTTGCTAATGCGGTGTTCGGCTTTACTCCGGTAGCTAATACAAAAATATCTGCCGAAAAGATAGTTCCTTTAGCCGTTTCAATAGACTTCAGACTACCATCACCGTTAACTTTTCTGACGGTTTCTTCAGGGAAAAAGGCAATGTTTTTCCTTTTCATTTCATTAATGATTCTTGAAGACATGTCCCGGTCTAAATGGGACATGGGATATTTACTTCGTTGAAGTAACGAGACCTCAAGACCTAGTCTCTGTAACTGCTCGGCCATTTCTAAACCAATATATCCAGCACCAATGACAACTGCTTTTTTTGGCTCGTTTTCATCTACAAACTTCTTGATACTTTTCCCACTCGAAATATTTTTCACCTGAAAAACATTCTCAAAATGTCTATTAACAAATATTTCTGGGGTATTATAAACCGATCCTGTGGCCAACACTAAAACATCAAAATTATTAGTAAATGATTTTTTTGTAATTAGATTGATTCCGTGCACCAATTTTTTATCATAGTCAACCTGAGTTATTTCATGAGAGGTATGAATATCTACGTCGTACCTTTTTTTAAACCATTCAGCATTACGAGGCGTCAGTTCATCAAAGTTTTCCACTTCTCCCCCCACTGCATATGGAATCCCACAAACTGCGTAAGACACATCCATATCTTTATCATACAAAACAATCTCTGCATCTTCCGTATTTCTTCTTGCTTTTGCAGCGACACTTGTTCCAGCAGCGACAGATCCAATAATGATGATTTTCATTTCTCCACACCTATCCTTTATACGTTCTTGATTTCACTCAAAGATTCCGGATTTATGAACCAGTCTTTTGTTTTATTAGAAACCTTAACTAAAAGTAACATAACTGGCACTTCCACAAGTACGCCTACGACTGTTGCTAAAGTTGCTCCCGACTGTAATCCAAAAAGTGATATTGATACCGCTACTGCCAACTCAAAAAAGTTACTTGCTCCTATCATTCCAGCAGGAGAAGCAATATTATGTGGCAACTTCCAAAATCTTGCCCAACTATAAGCAATTGTAAATATTAAAATCGTTTGAATCGTTAAAGGAATTGCAATCAATAAAATATGCAATGGATTAGCAATGATTCTTTCACCTTGGAAGGAGAAGATAATGATCAGAGTTAGTAATAAACCAATAATCGTCACTGAATCAAATTTCTTCAAGAAGACATTTTCAAAATAGGTTAAACCTCTTTTTTTTATGATCAACACTCGAGTAATGAAGCCTAAAAACAATGGAACAACTACAAAAAGAACAGTAGACAGTAATAAAGTAGCTAAGGGGACACTTACATTATCAACACCTAACAAGAAAGCAACAATAGGTGCAAATAATACTAGGATAATTAAATCGTTGATTGCGACTTGAACCAAAGTATAGGCAGAGTCACCTTTTGTTAGGTAGCTCCACACAAAAACCATCGCTGTACATGGTGCTGCTCCTAGAATAACTGCACCAGCGACGTATTCTTTTGCTAGTTCTATTGGAATCAATTGTTGGAAAATCACATAAAAAAAGAGTGCTGAAATGCCATACATCGTAAACGGTTTAATAAGCCAATTAGTAACGCACGTGATAACTAATCCCTTAGGTTTTTTAGCAGCACGAACAATACTGGTAAAATCAATTTTTAACATCATAGGATAAATCATCAACCATATCAAAATAGCCGTTGGAATTGAGACCTGAAAATACTCAAATTGACTTAATGTATCAGGAATAGCTGGAGCAAACTGTCCAATCAATACTCCGATTATCATACACAAGATTACCCATAGAGTTAAATACTTTTCAAAAAAGCCTAACCCTTCAGCTTTACCTTTTGATTTCATTTTTACTTTCCTCCTACTTAGATCCTTCTTTTACTTTGCATACACAGTTGTCTTCATTATTTACAAGTAATTGTTGAATAGATTCCATAAATTCTACAACAAATTCTTCCCTCAATGAATAATGGTGCCATTGCCCTTTTTTACTTACACAAACGACACCCGCTTTTTCAAGTACTTTCATATGATGAGAAAGTGTAGGCTGCGTAAAATCAAAATATTCAAGTAAATCACATGCACACAAACTACCGCAAGAAAGCACATCTACTATTTTCATACGATTTGGATCCGCTAGAGATTTTAATACTAATGAAAGAGATTCATAATTCATTCTTCGACCCTCCTTATATAGATGGTTGTCTATATATATAATATAGACAACCATCTATATAAGGTCAAGTTGTTTACTCATAATTTCTAAGTAAATAGGAATTAATAGCATAGTTAGTACTCTCACTATAGGTTAATTTAGCATAGAAGAACTGTTAAAGAATATTCTATCTTGAACTCTTTTATAGTTATAGCAATCAAAGAGAGCTCATAAACCCTTAAGTTTTTGACCACATCCAAGATTTGTCCTAATACTCATAAACCTAAATTTTAATTGAACAATGATTTAGCTACGAGTTTATGAACACAAAAATAGAGTGATACATATAAATTACAGTATCTAAAAAGAGTGTCCAGAAATTAGTCATTTTCTGAACACTCTTACTCAAAATAACTCATTATGAATTTTTTATGATTCGAGAAAGCTTTTTGCACAATCTACATGGACACTATTAATGATTTAAAAATCTGTTTAAAGGAGTGTCCAACAGAGTATACTCTGCTGGCCTTTGAATCCCCTAACTAAACGATGTGCTGAAAAAAGAAAATATCTATATAAATATAGTATGATTAATTATTTAACTGATGACTAGATTTATAAAATAATTTAAAAAAGTAATCAGCTTCAAATTCCAACAAGATATTTTTTTTTAAGAGGGAGTAGATGAAAAGGATTTTGAGTTTAGTATTTTCTGAAAAACAATATCTATAAAAATATTTACGATAGCTAAGATTGAAATAGAAATTGAAGAAAGAGGAGATATAAATGAATAGAATCATAGTTACAAGAAAACAATATTGCCATTCCATTAAATAGTGAAAGAACCTCAAGATTCAAATATAAACCATCATTGGTACAGGTAATCTTGTAGTTTGTTTGATAATAGGGCGCCATTTGATGGAAGAGTAGGGGTCGAACTATCATGTTGCTTAAGAGATCGAGATTTTTAGTTAACATAAACATTTACATGTTTTTAATTATATTGATTTATAGCTTTTTAAAAGAGACAACTTTGTATAAAATCTATGTTATGTAAACTGAAATTATTCATACATCATTTTTCAAATATAATTAGCATTTTATACTTTTTGAATTAAAATAGACTTAAGATTTAGTAGTAGTGCCAAAAATAAAAAAAGAAATACTATTATTAGGAGGAAGCATTATGGCAAACATAAAATATGTTGGTAATGACACAAAGAAATCTGAAAACGGAAAAATTCATAGAAAAGAAGGTAATTATACTGGTTGTGGAGCAAGAATTGATGACAATCCACAAGATTGGCAGTCTACGACTTCTTCTATCACTTGTGAAAAAAAAGGCTGTAAATAGAACCACCTCAAAGTATTAATTTAAAAATTAATCGGATAAGCAATATAGCACAGCTTTGGCAACACTATAAAATCTAAATATGAAACCGCTATCTTGGTTTGTATGTATTTTAGCTATCACTTACTACTTAGTGATAGCTAATAGATTGTTCCATATCAATTCTGAATAAGAACCATACATTGTTTCATTGTTAATACACAGATAAACAAAAATTTTTTAATATTTTATGCCGAAGATGCAGTATTGATACATAAAATCTGCGATATCATAAAAATGAGTCCTATCAACAGAATTATAATATTTAGACAAAGGAAATCAAGCATATATCATAATTAATTTCCTCATATAATTTGATTAAAAAGAGACATCAATATTTGAAAGCGGATGATACAGTTGATTCATTAATTCCGTGTCGCTTTTACGTCCACGATTAGAGAGCAGAATCACACTAGTTTTATTATCTTTAGAAAACAACCCAAACGATTCGAATCCTCCTTTACCACCATGAGCACGGAAATAAGTCCCTTTGTCATAAAAACCTGCTGCATAGAATCCGCCAGCGGCTGGTTGCCACATTTGCTCCAGCGAAGCTTTATCTAACAGTTTCCCATTCAATAATAAATCATAATAGCGATACAAATCGCCAACTGACATATAGAGATTTCCAGTTCCTACCTCAGCTGCCAAGTTAGCTGAGGAAATATCGTTAGGGTTCCCGTAAGGATCTGTTTCACCATCCGTTTTGTAGTTGACCGTAGGATGATCCTGCTGCAAAAAAACTTTATATAAGAAAGAGTGTTTCAACCCATTCTTATTGATAAAATAATCCGTTAACAGCATATCATAACTTTTTCCTGTTACTTTTGTCAAAATGCCTGCTAGTAAATTGTAGTTGATGGGACTGTATTTGAATGTTCCTTGGGTTCCGGATAAGACAGCATGTGCAGCATCCCAGTCGAGAATCTGCTGCACGTCTTCCAGTCCTTGGGGATTTTCTGAAAGCTTGAGTCCGGAAGCCATCTGCAGCATTTGCTGAATCGTAATATTAGCAGCACCTGGAATATAGGGATAAAAGCGGGCTAACGTATCTGTCAAGGATAATTTCCCGTCCCTAACTGCTCGCATAATCAAGACAGCTGTTAGACCTTTTTGTATCGAGCCAATATTGAATAATGTTGTCGGAGTATTTTTAATATCAGCTGCCTTGTCCGCATATCCGTACCCTTTATGCAGCAGGACTTTCCCATTTTTTACAACCAATGCACTTCCGATAAAGCCACTGGAAATAATTTTCTGATCGTAGATAGCTCCTTCAGGTGTGATGACTTCTTGATTACTAATGAGATTGTCATAGTTTCCCGCATCCAACAAGTCCTGTTTCTTGTTGGATGCGGGCTGCTCATTTTTGGAAGAGTAGCTGCTGGCAGTACTGGAATGTACAACTTGCTCACTGAAATGATCAGAAGCATCCGTTGGTTCCGTTGGTAAAAACAAGTAGTAGAGGCCAATGAGACCACAAATAATCACAAGGATATCAATCCCAAGCACTAGTTTATGAACGTTTCTTTTTGCATGTTTTTTCGTATGTCTACTCATTGAATAAAGCCTCCAGCATTTCTATTCTCCAACAGTCCTCCTTTTTCATTCCCCCTGAATATCTTTTGGTGCTTCTTGCTGCCAATTTTTGGATAGAAAATAATGGTTGATTTCATAAGATGGTTTCTCTTTGCCCTTAGAATCCAAGAATGGCTGAATGTATTCATCTGCTGCTAGCCAGCCACGCCAGCCTAAGTGAATCGTATCTTCCATAAAATAGGGTTGATTGCCTTTCGTTGATAAATCAGCGATATTCATAAAGCCTTGACTTCTTAACTGGTAGCGGATCTTTTTGTCAAAACCAGTCAACACCTCTTGCGGTAAGCCAGTATAATCCATCCACTCCTGATTGATAGGCGGAATCACAAATAAGACATCCACATTGTTGCGAGCAAATTCTGTCAGTACTAGTTGAAAGTCACTATATTCTGGTCCAAAACGATAATCCCATTTCTTTTGAGAGCCTTTCATTTTATCTATGCGGCTTTGCAGATTATGTTGGTAAAAAGAATTCTTGATCCCTAAAGAATTATTAGTCGTTTCTGCTTTTCCTTCATTATCGGCTACTTGTTCTATTTGAGCGAGATTATAGGTAGAAGGTAATTTCTTTGCAGCAGCAGTGATTTTGTCAGTCAAGTTATGCCCCAACCCAAGACCACTAAAAAGCTCATCTTCCCGTTTCAAAATAGATCGTTGCAGATCAATCTGTTTTTTCTGCCAATCAGTTGGTATCTTACCGGATTTCACTTCATTCAAGACTTGTTCCGTCAAGCGATTTTCTCTCACTTTCGAATAGTCTAAGAGACGTTCGGCATAGTATTGATCGGTGTCAGAGATTTTCTTTAACGAAGAGAGCCAATCGTACACATGCTGTTCGGAATAATGATGGTTGAAATAGTCTCCTTTCAACCCTTTAGGAACGAACCATTGAGGGGAAACGATGAAGACTGCTTTTTTCCCTGCTAATTCTTTCGCCATTGATTGAATGATGGCGTACTGGGTCAGCGACTGGGTGCCAGGTGCACCAATCAAAAATGGCGTATAAGAACGGTGATATTTCTGTACCAATACGGAAGGATGTGTGGCACTCACACGGTTTAGTTCGGATGAGCCAAAAAATGGGACATATTTTCCTGTTGCTATTGCCTCATTTTTGATATGATCCCCACGAAACACCGCATCATTCATTGCCGTCGCCGCTTGAGCGATGACTTTCGGATCGTGGCTATTGATCTTCCAAGGGCCAAGGAAGAGTCCCCCGACAAGAATCACCGCACAAAGAAGCGGTCCAAAAGCCGTGAATAGTCGTTTTTTCATCATCGGCTTTGCAGCGTGTCTACTTTCTCAATGATTTTTGCTGGTGTATTCCACTCTGCCCGGTCAAATTCTGATACAGGAAACTCAATTCCTAACCGCCCTTCTAGTTCAACCAGCAATTGAACAGATCCTAATGAATCTAATAATCCTTCATCAAAAAGATCGATTGTTTCGTTTTCTTTTACTTCGTCACTTCCTGTAACTGATACTAAAATGTCTAATACTGCTTCTTTGGTTGTCATATTCTTTTCTCCTTTTATTTAACGAATAATTTGTCTAAGATTCCTGAGAAAATCAGGAAACTAAAGCAAACTGCTTGGAAGGTCAATACAGTGGACACCGCTTTGGTTAGTTTGTTCGAAGGTAGATTTCCTTGTTTTTTCTTCCAACGGATCCACGCATCATTTCCGCAAATCAGTGTCGCATGATATACCCCGTATAAAATGTAATACCAGGTAAGACCGTGCCAAATGCCCATTAATAGAAACAGGGCGAAATAACCGACATTAGATGCTACTATACGACTTTTGAAAACTTTCTTTTTGATCAGGGTGAACATCAATCGCATGTATACGTAGTCTCGGAACCAAAAAGACAGACTCATGTGCCAACGATTCCAGAATTCTTTGATATTGGGCGCCAGAAAAGGTTTATTGAAGTTAGCTGGTGTATCATAACCCATGAAGTTGCTGATACCAATTGCAAATAAACTATAACCAGCAAAATCAAAGAACAGATACATACTATAGACATACATATACCCTAGCATTCCCCAAGAGAACAGTCCATTTTGCAGGGCTTCTTTGGTCACGATCGGTAGTAATACTTGACCGAGATAATAACCAAGAATGAACTTATACAGGAGCCCTAGCATTATTTTGGCGACTCCTTTGTTTAAATAGTCGAGATACACTTCTTTTGTCGGTGGATTCAGCAGATCTTTCTCAAAGCGACGATAACGATCGATCGGTCCCGAAGAAATCGTTGGAAAGTATAGTAAAAACTGGATATAACGCCAAGGATGGTATTCTTTGATCAGGCCATCCCGTATCTCCATGATCATTTGCACCGATTTGAAGGTCAGATAAGAGATGCCCAAGAAATAAATCAGTGAGGCATGCCCAACAAAGAAAGGGGTGACTTTACTCAATGCCAATGGTAAGATCGCTGCTACCACTGCACCATAAAAGACGCCTGAAGTATTTGCTCGTTGACGATGCTGATAATAGCCATAGACGAGTAATGTCTGATACACGACGTACCCGATCAGCGCCAGACCCTGCTGCCAATATTCACCACCAAAACTTACGTACAATACCGCTAGTGTGAGTAACGTTTGATACCATTGCCAACGCTTTTGTTTGAACAGCAGCACAAGCATCATCGGAAGCAATCCTACCATTAGCCAAATGAAATAGGTGGGATTTGCATAAGGAATCATATGCTGCAGGTTCATGAAGGATTCACCTCATTTGTCAGCCGTTTGCGGTCGATTTTGCCATTTGCCGTATGGGGCAGATGCTCAACATAGATAAATCGCTGCGGGATCATATACTCCATCACCGTTTCACTCAGTGAAGATTTGATGGCTTTTGTCAGTTGAAACTCTTTCTCGAAGGGGTGCGTTTCGGGAACGACATAAGCAATCAACTGTTCCACTTTCTTTTCTTGATATTTAGGGACTACGACGGCTTGTTTGACCCACGAACTATTGCTTAAATGATGGTCAATCTCTTCTAGTTCCATTCGATACCCATGGAACTTCACTTGAAAATCAAGACGCCCTTCATAATGCAACAAACCATCTTCCGTCATTCTGCCGCTATCGCCGGTTCGATACGCTGGTTGCCCTTCATGGACAAAAAATGCCTCTTTTGTTTTTTCGGGATTGTTCAGATATCCTTTTGAAACGCTAGGACCACTAATGATAATCTCACCTACTTGCCCTTTAGGAACTAGTTGATCTTCTTCCATAAAGAAAACCGTCGAATCTTCTTTCACATACCCAATTGGCACCCGATCATATTGCTCCAGTAATTCTTCAGTGATTTGCACGCCGGATACGGCAACAGTCGCTTCAGTAGGTCCATAAGTATTGTAGATTTTTGCATTCGGAAAACGTTCCAGTAGCTCTTGAGCGGTTTTTTTCGGTAGTTCTTCCCCACAGAATAAGAAACGCTCCAACTGAGGAACGTGCATCCCGTCAAAGGTCTCTTCCATCAAACATAGTTTCATAAATGAAGGTGTCGAGATCCAAACATTGATAGCCAATTGCGGCAAAATCGCAAATAATGTTTTGAAGTCATTAATGACAACCTTTTTTAAAGGTACCAAGCAGCCGCCAGAAGTTAATGCTGGGTACACCCCCATGACAGAGAGATCAAAGGAATACGGTGCCTGCGCCAAATAATACATCCCGTCGCGTAAGGAAAAATCTTTCAATGTCCATTGCACGAAACTCAATAAATTCCCGTGACTAATCTGGACTCCCTTAGGGATGCCGGTCGTTCCTGATGTAAAGATGATGTAATAAATATCATCTTTTCCGAGCGTTTTTGCGTTACCTAAATTGCGCCCGCTTTGATAAATTTCTTCCAATTGATTTATTTCTAGCATTGGAATCATTGTTTCCGGACCTTGCCAGTCAGCTACACTAATGATCAAATCTGGTGTAGCCACAGAAAGGATCAATTCAACACGCTCTTTTGGTGTGGTACTTTCAATGGGGATATATGCCCGACCAGTTTTGGAAGCTGCCAAAAAAGCTGTCAGCATGTCAAATTCTAACTCGCCATAAACAACAATCGGTCCGCGAGTTTCCAACGTTTCCTCGAAATAGGCAGCTAATTGATTGGATCGAGCTGCTAATTGTCCATAAGTATATACTTGGTGATCTTCCCGGTAGGCAATCCTCTCTGAATCTTTTTTTGCCCACTCTTCAATGGCTTGCACAATATTCACCACGTTCATGAACATTCCTCCTAAAATTCATTATAGATAAAGGCGCCACCTTGCACGTTTTTATAGTGATAAAGATAAATTATCATAACGATAACAAAAAAATATAAAATAGTTTTCCACACAAAAGTAAGTACATGACTCTCAGGTCTATTATTCATAAATTTTTTCACAAAATTTCACCTCATGATAATATTCTGGAACCATTTTAATATAATTCAATAATACGAGACATTGATTTGTAGACTATAATCCTTACAATTTGGTAAGATTATTCTATGTTATTTAAACTTAATAAGGTTATGGTTATCCTATTAATATATAATGTATCTGGTCTATGAAAAATTGAATATTTTGTTTCTATTACTTACATCAAACGAATCGCTTCATGTGATTAATTAATCAATATAAATTATATGAAAAATCTCAATTATATTAAAATCTTATGGATTTTCCATAATAAAATCGAATTGAAAAAACACAGTTTGCGATTTTTTTTACAAAGGTTAAAATTTTTTAATTACTTAATTCAATATTTCTCTCAATTTCCTTAAGTTTCTCTTTCAAAACTACTTTATCAGACAAACGCTTAATTTTATTAACCAATTTATTTATTTCTTCATATTTTTTTTTTTCGATATGTTCGGCTTTACTTTATCTCCGCTATAGCAATCATTTATAACTTCCTCTGCATGATTAATTAATTTTATTTGATATTTTGCTTCTCTTAATAAACCTTTTATCACTCGTTTCCAATTATCTTCTTCAAATATGTCTATATTTATAGAATCTATTGTTTTAATATCAACATTGTATTCTATCACAATATCTTTCCGAACAGTTGAACCATTAATAGCCGGAGGGGGGGATTGAAAGATTTCATTTACTGAATTTTGTACAATTAGTTTTTGTTGAATAATATTACATTGTTTACTTATTGCTTCAAATTGATCTGTTTTCAACTTTTCTCTGGGATACTTTTTCTTAAAGCTATGTATTTGTTCATTTAATTTTAGCAATAACTGGTTAATCGAAGATACCCTTTGATAATTTAAACTTTTTGATAAAAATCCTAAGTCATCTGAAAAGCTATCAATGACTTTTCCAATAGATCCTGAAATTTCTAAACTTAACAATTTTTGCTCAATTTCATTCCTTTCATTTTTGTATTTATTTTCTATGTAAGCTCCTAATCCACCAAGCAGAACTCCCATAAAAAAACAATACACCCACTAAGCACTAGTATCGTAACATTATACTCTGTTACTCTCTAAATAAAACATTTCTGACCTAATTAATTGAGCTGCTTGAGAATCTATAAAATGGGCAATTAAAAAAGGATCAAAAACTTTTAAGTTTCTGACACTTAGGAATAATTAATCTTAATTCATTAATATATTGTCTCGAATAGAGACTTAGCATAGGTATTACGAGCAAGAAAAAATAATCTTTTGTTTAATATTAAATGATAAAAAAGAATCCAGAAAACAGATTTTCTAGATCCTTTTTTTATTCTTCGACATCTTAAATTTATACTAGATTAAAAATCATCGAATACTTATCTTTCATTTTCAAGTCATACCCACATAACTCTTTAAAATAATCTTGATAGTCATTTTCAACAATCCGAATAATTTCTTCATTCGAAAAATCATCAAAAGAAATCATTTCAGTTAGTAAGGTTAATTTCGCATCTATGCCTAAAATTTCTGGAAATACCTGCCAAAATGTCTCGTTCGAAATAGTTTCTATTAACTGATTCAATTTTTGGAACTGCTTATTTAAGTAAATTTTCAACACAATTCTTTCTTGTCCTGCTTTGTCGACTGATTGTTGAAATTGGTTCATGTACTCTTTATTTGTTATAAATTTGGGCATTGTTGCCTCCTCCTCTATTTAATTTTATGCAACGTACTATTAATGATTTGTAAAACTCACCAATCTATTACTTTTAACGCTTGTTCGATTTCTCTTTCTTTTGGAATACTCGACAGACACACCATGTGTGGCTTTTTTAGTGGTATTCTTGTATTCGTTACGGTTATTTGATGAGTGTACGGTATTTTTTGTACGCTCTCTATTAAGTAGTAGCCTTTCGACTGTAATTGATGGCGGACCACCTTTTTTATCCATCGCTGTAAAGCTGAGCTTCCCTCTAATTGGAATTCAAGTAGTAATGATCGTTCAAGTCGTGTTTTACTTTCGTAGTAGTTCTTTATCAGATTATTTATGAAATGTTTTTCGTCTGTCTGTTCTTCTATCCAGTCTT
This sequence comes from Enterococcus sp. AZ188, assembly GCF_050544075.1. Classification (NCBI taxonomy): domain Bacteria; kingdom Bacillati; phylum Bacillota; class Bacilli; order Lactobacillales; family Enterococcaceae; genus Enterococcus; species Enterococcus sp. AZ188. Next base: position 786,351 of record NZ_CP172943.1, on the reverse strand, counting down.
CCTTTCCTTTATAATGTTTTATAAGAAAGAATTGATTCATTAAAGCAATCATTGTTTCAAAAAAACGAAATGTAATACCCTCAGAATCCAGCTGTGAAAAAGAAGAACCATTCTCAGAAGAAAACTGCCGAATAAATTCTTTTTGTCGTAAATGATCAAGAAACTGTTCTTCTTTCAACGACAACAGAAACAAAGCCGCTTTTTCTTGTAATGGAAAAGATAAGGTAACTGTTTCATCAAAAGCATTAGCCAATTGCTTTTGCGTTTCCTCTTGGCTTTCTTTTGGTTGTAAGTACTGATCCTGATCGATACGCCATTGCGCAAGTTGAATCCACTGATTTAGACAGACAGGATCTAGTTCCCAACTACCTGTTCTTTTCACTTGATTGAAAGAACTCCACGACTCGATACGTTTTTCAAAATACTTTGGGTATAGAGGGAGTGTAAAGTATAAATCATACATGAACTGACGTATTGCTGATTCTTCACCATATAATCGATTGCTTTTATCAATAATGGTTAGACAGTAACGGTCATTTAACAATTGTACAAAAAAACGTTTTAGTCGTCCGAAACTAGCAGGGGAAAGAGATAAGACTTCCGCCCATTCTTTATTGGTTCTTCGAGTCCCCGCAATTAGCTGATCCTCTAAAAGAAACAGTGGTTCATGTTCTAACAAAGCTTGTTTTTTATTGGTATACATCACAGGATCTTGAAATGAAAAATGATATCCATCCTCATCACCAAGTAGGAGAATTGACGCATCAAAATTGCGTTTTATTTGTTTTATGTCTGTTTGAATCGTTCGTGTGGTACACCCTAACTTCTCAGCTAATTCTTTGGCCGTCATAGTTTGATTTACTTCCAGATAATTTAAAATCGTTAACCAACGCTTTGTTTTTTCTTGATAAATCAGATCATAAAATAACTGACTCATTTTTTCTCCTTTCTAAAAAATATCCTGTTATTAATACTAAAAGAAAAGGAAAAGAGAGGCTTCTCTTTTCCTTTTCTTTTAGTTATCGGGAACTGCACTTAATTCCCAGACAAGGGTGGTGGAATAAGTGGTTGCTTCAGGGGTTGCCCCTTTCGGCACATTGAGTGTAACACTCTCTCCAGCTGTTTCAGAATCACCAAACCGATAGATCCAAGTACCAGTTCCTTCATTTCCTTGCGCCTTGAGCAATGTTCTTCGATTCCCAGGTACGAGTTCGCATGGAACGGATTGTAGTCCGGGAGCCGTCCCACCTTGAGCAGTAATGACTTGTTGGTTCGACAGTGTGATACTGGCGCCATTTAGCACTTGATTATTTTCGCCTTTAAATTGCTCTTTTTGTGTGACTGCAAGTTCCCAGCCATTGCGCTCATTTTCCGAACGTCGATCACTGATCTGAACGTAGTTTGGCCGTTCTTCAGTCTCATTAACGGTACCATCTTCATTCAATAATCGTTGTGATAGTGCATAATAAGTTTGATCATGAACCGAAATGACTTGTGAGCCAAAGTTGAAGGACGAAACGAAGTCAATACTTAGTTGTCCTTGATCCTCTGGCAATTCCGGTTTATTTTCTGGATCCACTTCAATTTCTGGATCTAAAGGATCTACTGGTGATACAGGCCCTAGATCCCCCACGATTAATGTCGTAGCCGGTTCAAAAGATACATCGTGAAACGTTAATTCAGTGGCTGGATTGATATTTCCGCGAGTATTATTTGTTTCTGGAGGATTAATAACTCCTGCAGCTACAGCTGATCCTTCTGCATCACGTAGAAAGACTTGTATTTCATCATCCATTTCTAAAGAAACCTCACTTAAATCTAATGTAAACCTACCATTAGTTTCTACCGTGACCGCTTCAGTATTGAGTAGTTCACCATTATGTGTGGCTGTTACTTCTGCATCTAGATTCTCCGTCACACCTTGGATCGTAGTACTATCTTGCGCAATGATTGACGAAGAAAATTGTGCTGGTGTTGGTGGTATGATTGGAAAAACCTCAACGGTATCTGTTAAAATCTGGTGTTCGAAGCCATCCGTAAGTTCGCCACTGGTTAGTTCAACTTCAATGATTCGAACTCTCGATCCGGCTTCTAGCGGTTCATCCAAATCGATTTCAAAGAGTCCGCCACGAGGCTCTTCGCCATAGATACTGATACCTGGACTTTCATCGGAGTCACCGACTGTTTTTGCGGTGTATTCTCTCAGTTGACCTGTAGGTGGGATGACTTCTACGGTGACGATCGCTTCATCATCCCAGGACGGTCGGCTGGCATATAGCCCTTCTGGAATACTTACTCGACCATGAATTTTCTTATCAGCATTGGTTGGAACTCGTAATTCATCGGCAATGGCCCATCGACTATTAGTTGAAGAAATTCTAGTATATGGTATCAACCCATTTGTACCTAGTGTCTCAGTATTTAGCAAATCTGGTCGACTAGTATCACTAATGGTATTAAAATTGGCACCTGAAAACACAGTCTTTGTTTTAGGGAATATCAAATCTGGACTGCTATTTATATTGCTACTATTTTTCCAAAGGGATATTGGACTGTCATCAAGGTTAAATATAGCAGAATTATTAACATCGAATACCATTCCTTTATTATTATTCCTAAAGTCAAAAAATAGAGGGTTTGAAACAGTCATTTCTAAAGCTCCACCATAAAAAACTCCTGATGATGCACTCGCGGTATTCGCATCGACAATAAAGCTTCCCATCTCATCTACCTCTATGATTGATGTAACTGATCGTTGCATGTCGATAGCTGCCCCATTCGTTGCGGTTATGTCTATACTACTACCTAGTCCCCTAACTCTAAATTCATTGGTATTTGCGGGACTTCCTCCACGATAATATATAGCTTGGTTTCTATTATCATTTCCTGGATCCCTCTTCACGCCATCTCCATTAGCAATAATTTTAAGAGTCCCTCCATTCTCAACCTCAATCATATTTCCTTGTCCTAGAAAACTTATGGCTGGTTGGCTTTCAGACTCATTTACCACTTCCAAAATACCTTCAATTTTCCACCTAGCTGCCCCATAAAAATTGTAGAATATGGAGGAATCTCTTACGGTGTCAATAAATACTTTGGATGATTGATCTATAATAAAGTCAGATCCCTCGATACTCTGGATATACATAGTAATATTATCACTAGATTTTAGATTAATGGTAGCATTGTTTTTATTAGAAAATTCAGCTGAAATTTCAGTTGAATAAACTTCATAAGCTACTCCAATAACATCTACATCTACATTAGAATGATCTGATATCTCAAAAACAGTACTGTGTCCGCGTTGCTTTATACCACTCCCCGTACCATAAATGCTCAATTTTGAATTATCAATAACATGAATGTATTCGCTCATAATTCCATTTTTAAAACCACTAGTTATATCTATATTAATCTGAGATTGATCAGAGACTAATAACTTAGAGTGATTACCTCTTAAATTTATAGCATTATTTGTTGCAACTGTCGCAGCGGCTGTCCCACTTGTTGTTGTGATGGAAATCTTAGATCCATCGGTAACCGAAAGTTCCGGGCGTACATTGTTATTCCCAATCTGGATATTCTCTGTTGTTCCAGACCCTGCACCTGTAATTGCCAGTTCACTCTGGTTACTCAAAGAAAGCAACGCGTCAGTTCCTTGTAAGATCATTCCTTGCGAAGCGCCAGTATCACTCATAAGCAAATGACTGTTTTCCATGAGCACTTGAGGCGTTTCTCCCTGCAAAAAAATTCCTCGCCCAGTTGAAGCATTCATAGTCAACTCTGTACTAGAAATCGATACTAATGATTTGGCACCAATCAAATTGATTCGCTGGCCAGTGGTACTGATAAAGCTAACCATTGATGAATCAAAAATTATTTGGGGCGATTCACCAGTTATGTTCGTTGTAATGCCCGTCGTTGAAACAAGCTGAATCGTGCCATTTTCTGACGAAAAAGATGAGTGAGCGCCAGTTATATTTATAGCTGCTTGTGCCGCAGAAGTAACAGATAACTCAGAATCACTTACAACAAGTTGTGCATTATCTCCGACTAAATGAATGCCTCTTTTTGACAATGTGGTGCTAATTGAAAATACACTTCCCTGACTAACAGTGACTTTAGGTGATATGCCAGAAAGAACTATGGTATTGTTTCTAGTATCTGACGGTGTTGTTGTAGTAGCTGGTCCTATTGTATTTACCGTCAATTGTCCATTCGATTGAATGGATATTTCCGAACTTGCTCCTCTTAATTCAATGGTATTAGCCACTCCTGCGGTAGTTGTGATCGTAACTGTTGCGCCCTGCTCTACCGTGATCTTTGGATCAGCAACTGTAGCATTAGAAAAGAAGACTGTCGCATTTCCTCGACTAATAGTGACTTCTGCTTGTTTTGTTGCTAAGACTTCTTTTGCTTCGATGAACGGTTGTGCAGAAGTTGTACGTGTAAAGTTTGATACACCACCTGTAAAGTGAATACTTCCTTCAGGAAGATAGGCTAATTGCATGGTATTCGCATTCACTTCAGCTATATCTTCCAATTCAACGGTCCAATTTTTACCGTTTCCTACCGTTGCGTTGATTAATGGTGTAACACCAACTTTTGTCAGTGTCGCATTTTCAATACGAAAGGCACTAGCTTCAACTACTTCTTGTAATAGAAAGTAAAACCCATTGTTGCCAAAAGTCAATGTATATCCGTTTCCTTGAACAAGCAGCGGACGATCGATCCTTAGTATATTTATAGTAGCCGCTGTCAGATTGGCTTGAACAGAAATAATCCCAATATCAGGATTGGCAACTGCTTCTATAAATTCTGCCATTGTAGTGACATCTGCTGTTTGTCCATCAAAGACGGTAGGTTCGACCACTTGTGACGCCTCATCGTTTTGTTGCTCCTGAGGAGCTTCTGCAACAGGCTCACGTACTTCTTCTTTAGACTGTTCATTATCGTGATTTTCTTCTTTTAAATCCTCTTGTCCTGCTGGCTCCTCATCAGAAGCTCCTGTTTCCTCGATTGGGACTTCTTCACCAGGCTCTTCTTGCTCACTAATTTCTAGATGGGCCGTCGTTTCTTCCACCGACAGTTCATAGTTTCCCGCTTCTTCAAATATTAAAGGAAGAACAAACGTATTTTGCGCACGTTTTGATTGAACGATCCATTCATTAGGTTGCGCTCCTTCCTCAACTGAAATCCCTATTGGTAATTGATCTTTCAAGAGCTTCGCTTCTTCTGGTAAGAATACTTGTACTTCGGACACTTCTTGATCAGAAAAGAATGTCACTTGAACTGGTTCTTCTGCCGTTCTTTGCATCCGAGAATGAGTAAAGAAAAAGCGCGGCTCACTAGCCTGTTCCTTTTCAAGATAGTTTTTCATCGGTGGAAGTTCCACTTGTTCTTGTTCCTCTGTATCAATCGTTGTCCCTGCGTATACTATGCTTATTGGCATAAAAAACACCTGTACCGTTAATAAGGTCGTACTTAATACAATCATTATTCTTCTTAAGATAATAGGCATCAAATTCACTCCTTTTTTACTCTTGCTCTTTAGTATTTACTTTCTTTTTTTGTAATAGTAGATACAGAATGACTCCAAGTAAAAGAACGAGTAAAATGATTGAGCCAATCATCCACCAATTTAAGCTTGAATCGATAGTCACATCTGCTCGATTCAATGAACGTGCTTCATCCGCTTCAATAGTGAAGTTTCTTTCCCACTCCCATTCTTCTTCTCCAGAAGTTGCTTTTAGTTTCAACACATACTCTCCGCTTTGAAAACGATCCCCTTCTAACGAGATTGGAAAATTGAAGTTGGAGTTTGGTGCCATCTGCATCCTTTCTTCACTAGCTTCATAGAGAATATCGCTTTCTCCTGCTCGTTGAACAGTCGCTTCCACTGCCATTCGGTTCACGAAAGTGGGGGTGAAGTTCTGGATTGTCGCGCTGATAACATTGCGGTAGTTTAACTGATCCGCAAAAACATCTAACAATTCAAGATCAGGTTGGACTGAATCTCGGGTGTTACTTACAATAACACCTACCACATAGGCAAATTCATTCTTGATTGCAACGCCTTCCTCAGAGCTTGTCGTTTCTTCTTGTTTTTCTTTGACTTCAGTAATGCGTAAGCCTCCAGCTAAAAATCCTTCGAACGATTCATCCGGCATATGTAAAGAAACAGCGATTGTTTTGGTTTCATTTCCTGCCAATTCAATAACTTCTGATGGACTAATCAATTCGTCTAACGAGTAAGAAAGACTACTATCTGGTTCTTGAGCATCTTTGCCGTACTCAACGACCCCATGAACATTGGTATAAGCTGTATGAGGAGTCACTTGGACTTGAATTGGTTCACCACTAGCGTTTTGTAGTTTTAGCGCAAGTGTTTCTGTCTCGCCAGCAGTCAGATTCAAATCAAAGTAACTATTAGATCCCTCGATCTGGCTTTCAGGAAATTCTGGCGTTACATAAAAAGGAAGTGTTTCCTCCGCTTGAACTACTGCTGGGAAGAAGACAAGAAGTAGGGCAAACAAAGGAAGTAGCCACCAAGTAGCTCTAAGAGGACGATTAACTAAGTTTGAGTGTTTCAATGGTAGTCTCCTTTCTTAGAAAAACAGCGCCACAAATACATGCGGCGCTACTGAGAGTTTCTCATCAAATACTTACAAGTGACTTATGCGTCAGTTTCTGGTCCATCTTCTCCTGGCGTTGTTGTTAATTCCCATGTCAAAGTCGAAGTATACGTTGTCGCATCTTTGGCAGTTGAACCTGGAATCGACAATTGAATTGCACCATTTTCTACCACATCTGTCTCAGGATCAAAGTCTTCTGCTTCGAATTGTGCAGTCAAGTCTTGTTGGTCTCCCCATACTACTGAGGAAGCTCCTGCACCTTGTCCTTGTGCTGCGGTCATCACAGAACGTGCTGCGCCATTAGGTAATAGTGTCAATCCATCTTCGTGGGCTGTAGGGGCATTTTCTGCATTGCTCCCTTCATACTGGATGCGAGAACCAACAAATTCAATCTCTGCGCCTGTTAAAACATTGTTTTGTGTCTCAGAAGTGAAATCCGACAAGCTTACTTGTAAGTCCCATCCAATATTTGTTCCGCGTAAATCTTGTACTTGGGCAAAAGAAACATAAGGTACTTTGTTTTCGTCACCTTCGGTACCGCGCAATTGTTGCATCTCTGCAACCATATTATAGGTTTGGTTTTGATTGGAAATAACTTGTGAGCCAAAGTTCATTGTCGCAGCTTTTACAATTGATAATGGGCCTGTGGTTCCTGGGATCTCCGGTTCGATTTCAACATCTGGACCTGGTTCTGGGTTAATTACTTCCAATTCACCATCTTCTTCTCCGGCAGAGCGAAACTCAACTTGCCCGTTGGTCGTTACTTCTCTTGCCTCATCGGCAAAAACAGAAACTGCGCCTCCAGCTAAAATAGTACTTGATAATGCAGCGATTGTTGCTAAGCGAATAAATTTCATTTGATAATTCCTACTTTCTTATTGTTTTAGTTGTTTTTTTTCTTTTTTCCTTCGAATCCACAAAAGGAAAACCATGCTTAATATGAGGATTCCTAGCCAAATGAACCATGGATGACTTAATTCATTTGTTTGCGGCAATGTGCCATCCGGCTTGGCCACTTCAGTAATTGGTGGTCTCACAATACTTTCAGGCGGTGTAGGATCGGGTGTTCCTATTGGTTCGTAAACACCGGTAAATCCAATAGTCCCCGTGGTTTCAACCTGCTGAACTTCTGTAGCACTTACCATAGTAAATGGAAAAATGAAGATCGCAATAGCAACCACTAGCCTCCCTTTTCTTTTTTTACACATGTCCCTCCTCCTTTGTTCATCTAAAAATCCTACGTTTTTTAGACGAATCTATCTGATGAAAATGGTTAATATAATTTTTATTCTTTTATCATATATTAACCGTCCAGTTAACTAGAATAGCTATTTGACTTGCTTCTCTAATAACCTGTTTTTAAAACATATTTTTGTAAGTTTGCACGTCGCTCTCTTACTTGACATTAGTTTACAAGGAAACCTAATCTACATAAAACCGTTATTTTCATGACTATATGAAAATGCATATCCACTCCTGTTCCTAGTAATTGTTTTTTGGGGATTAGAAAAAAGGCTTTCTGTAAGGATCGATTTTCCTTTCCAAATGCTGCCAATCTTGCTCGTCAGGAACGGATTTTAACAAAAGATAATCGGTCTCAATAATAAAGTCTAATAGATAACGATTATAATTTGTGACAATCAGATCAATGTGTTCCTCGTTTAAAATTTCTTGAGTGAGGTGTTGAAAAGGTAAAAAAGTCAACGTGTGCTTTGTACCAAATTGCTGGATAGCACGTGTTCGAATCTGTTGACAAATGAAATGATCACCTTCCAGAAGAAAATAAATGTTTTTCTCTCGCGAATAAAAATCGAAAATCAAATCACTGTAGATTGTTAAACTTACACAAATATCTTCAATATAAGGGGTATCTAAAAAATCTATTCTTTGATTTTCTTTTAAAAATCGTAAATTTCGTTCATAGTTTTCGTTATCAGAATGCATGAGCGCTTCTTTGATATCTTGCGCCTCTTTATTCAGTACAGGGGAAAGTAAGTGATTGACTTTCCTAGAAAGGAAGAATGATTGTAAGAAGATTTTTATTTGAGAACGACTGTCTTTAGCGAGTTCAAATACGTTTAGGTACGCATCCGTAAGCTGGGCAATTTCTGATCCTTGATGAAACTGTTTGTAGAACTTTTTCTCGGACTCTGTCTGATCTAACGTACGTTTACAAATAGTGACCAAATAGATCCAAGCAAATTCTTCTTTTGCTAATTCTATCCCGTAGAGTCTTTTGATTCCCTCGTTTAACGAATATAGTAATGAAAAACTCTTTCCCTTATAAGCTAATTCAGCCAGGTCTTTGGAAATTGTTATTGGAAAGCCAAAACTTGCCCGTTTGATGGCAATATAAAAGGTATAAGAAAATGCAGCTGGCGTCGTTCCAGAGCCAATTTCGTGTTGCCCTAGTTTGTTGTTTAATTGATTTAGAATCAATTCATGCAATTCAGGATCTGGCACAAGTGTGTAAGTCGTATCAATTCCTTCATAATAAAAATCTTTGAAGAATTTTCTAAGATTCGCTTCACTTCCTTCAATCGTCAACGGACTCGAAGACCATTGTAAACCGTAACTTGCTAATACAGTGGCTGAATTCCCTAACAAACGTCGGAAAGTGGTCTCTGAAAAATGATACCGATGTGCTAATTCGTCAACTTCTGACACATTCCCTTTAAAAATTTCTCCTATTAATTCAAATAGGCATTCATTTTCTAAAAATTCTTGTTTTTTTTCTTGGTAAATAGAAGGCTTTTTTTCTTCAAAAAGAAAACCACTACTCCCTGAAACCAATGCAATGCAATCACCAAAATAATCCTTTATGTACTTTATGTCGCTCGCAATCGTTCGTTGTGTTACTTGAATCTTTTCGGCTAGTTCACCAATCGTAAATAAACGAGCGCGTTCCATAGTACTCAATATCTGGAAAAAGCGTTTGGTCGTTCGATTACTTATGAACGCTAGTTGTAAGTCCCTAATGTTTCTCACCTCGTCTTCAAATATAAGCTTTTCTCTATTGCTAATAATTAGCATCATTACTGAAAATGATAAATACTTTTATTATTTCTCGGCACAAGAGCAAAGAGCTTAGTGCATTTTCATTTTATTTTTTTAACTTGTAATTATTTATGATTGTAATAGCTATAACATTTCCATGTGTATTTATTAATTTTTTTAAACAAACAATTTGAATTATCTTCTGTTAAATCTGAATCTATTTTTATTCAAATCATAAAAATTTTTTGAATATTCATCCTGTGCACATTGAGCTAGATATCTTACAAAGATAAAATGTGACTATACATCACAAGTGGTTTCCGATAAAGATTAAACTCATCATTTCTTTGTCTAAATAACATAACCAAGCCATTGTCTGAATTCACATGCTAAATGATACTGGTGTTTTCTAATCATATAGTTTGGTAAAACGGAAGGAAATTCAACTAAGGCTCTAAAACGAAAACCATCATGCTCTTTTTTGATTTGATGACGAACTCCACCAATAATAGTACCATCTGCCAATTTCGCTGCTCCTGCCACTTGGACAGTAAATCCCTCATTAAGTGTTGAAGTCAACCCTTTTTCCTCCCCATAGTGAGCAAAAAAACGAGTAGGGAAAGGCGCTCCACCAGTGAATTCGATGATTTCCTGTACATTTTTTTCTGTACTAATCAATACGAAGTGATCGGGATTTGTCGCTAAGTTCATATACAAGTGCTCCATCGTGTTTTCTAGCATAATAGTTTCTAGTCCATCCCTTACTTCTTCTGGAGATTTACTCGAATTTGGGATCACTACATCAGTAATGCTGTACTTTCTCCCTCTTGATATAGCAACGGCAACTTTTGAAACAACATTGCCAATTGTGTATTTTCTTTTTAACAACCTTCTAAATATTTGCGGTTCACAAGAAGCTTTTACCTGTGCTAGTTCTATTCGTGCTTTATCTAAATCTTGACTTTTTATATATAAATCAAAATTCTCACTAAAGTTAAACCCCTTTTTCTTTAGAAAATGATACTCTTTTATTAACCGACGTAGCTCCCACTCGTCAATCTTCATACTTGAAACTACTTTTCCGTTCATTTCAAAGATCATCTTTTTCATTATTTATTCTTCCTCTCTGCTAGTTTTTCTTGATAATCATTGATACTAATCGAAATAATTTCTAAAATCTCATGGATTGTCTGAATCTGTTCTGGTGAGAATGAAGTTAATCTCGCTTGTATCGAACTATACAACTCTTCATGTAGAGAATTGTGAGCATCAAATACTTTCTCCCCCTCACTAGTCAATGAAAGAAATTTGTTTTTCTTATTGTCTTTTTTTTGTGAAATTTCAATAAGTCCTAATTTTCTTAATACTGGGATCTGTTGAGAAACAGCACCTTTAGTAACTCCCAATAATTCAGCCAATTCAGTAATAGTCGTTCCAGGATACTTACCAACCAAATCTATTAAATGAATCATGCTTGTACTCAACTTATGTTCACTAGTTATGTTGATGGGTTTTTTTTGAATCTGTGTAATAAGGTTATTTACCTTAAGAAATTCTTCAGTTAACTGGATAAATTGCATTTTAGAATCCATTTCGAGCACCTCGTTCTTTAAATTATAAATAAATAGTATAGGGCTAAACAAAAAAAGTCAATAATTTTGTTTAGCCCTATACTATTTTTAAATGATTGATTACCCGAAAGAGGTTGATATGGTGGAATATTAATAATTATTTAAATTTCCCTTAATTGAATGATTGTCTAATAGCCCACTAAAGTGATAATAAATAAGTGGTCAAAAACTATTAAGTTTCTGACCACATCCAAGATTTGTCCTAATACTCATAAATCTAAATTTCAATTGAACAATGATTTAGTTACGAGTCTATGAACACAAAAATAGAGTGATACATATAAATTATAGTATCTAAAAAGAGTGTCCAGAAACTAGCATTTTCTGGACACTCTTTTTAATCAAAATATTTCATTTTCTTTTCTTTAACAAAATCATTACTACTGCCGTCAGAAGAACAATTCACATCCTCTTCATTTTTTAACGCATGTATGGAATCAAGGATTGCCTTTGCTTCGTTCTCCTTAAAAATACCTAACTCTTCTTTTCTTTGCGTAAATTGCAAATTCTCAACCGTCGCAGCGTTGCTTAAAAAGCCCATCAGTTCCTTAGAAAAATGGTTGAAAACGATCACTGTCCAAGCCTTTTCTCTTCTATCTTCAAGAGAAATTAGTTTACCACCTACATCATTCTTCATTTGGTTTAACCAGGATAAAGTGATCTCTTCCATCGACCTTCCGATACTCCCGTTGACACGCTTTACATAAATATTGACCATTAAGATAAAAGGTTCTGTTGCAAAGTTTCCCCTCAGATCTATTATAGGGTAAACTGAGTTTAATAGGAACTAGGAGGAGTAACGAAGATGAACCATTTTAAAGGCAAACAATTTCAGAAAGATGTGATTATTGTCTCTGTAGGCTACTATCTTCGGTACAACCTGAGTTATCGTGACGTCCAAGAAATTCTGTACAACCGTGGTATTAACGTGTCTCACACCACTGTCTATCGTTGGGTACAGGAATATGGGAAACTACTTTACAACATTTGGAAGAGGAAAAACAAACAGTCCATTTATTCGTGGAAAATGGACGAGACCTATATTAAAATCAAAGGAAAATGGCATTATCTTTATCGCGCCATTGATGCAGATGGTCTCACTCTGGATATATGGTTACGGAAAAAGCGAGATACACAAGCAGCTTACGCCTTTCTCAAGAGATTAGTTAAACAGTTCGATGAACCAAGGGTTCTGGTGACCGATAAAGCTCCCTCTATTGCCAGTGCCTTCAAAAAATTACAGGCACACGGGTTTTACCAGCGAACAGAACATCGCACGGTGAAATATCTAAATAACCTCATTGAACAAGATCATCGTCCCATCAAGAGACGAAACAAATTTTATCGAAGCTTACGAACAGCCTCAACCACGATTAAAGGCATGGAAGCCATTCGAGGATTATATAAGAAGAACCGAAAAGAAGGCACTCTCTTCGGGTTTTCAGTCTGCACGGAAATGAAGATATTATTAGGAATACCTGCATAAACTATAGCTAGTGTTAGACTAGTATTGTTCATTTTGGAACTTTGCAACAGAACCTTTCAACTTATACTTCATTAATCTCATGCCATTGAAAATTACCACCAAGATACTACCTTCATGAACCAACATTCCGATAGACATATTCATCCATTCGCTGAAGAAGACGCTGGTCAACAAGACCAACACTACTCCAATTGAAATCACGATATTTTGTTTCATATTATTTGCGGTGGCTTTTACTAATCCTAATGCGTGAGGCAAGTTGCTGAAGTTCGAGTTCATTAAAACGACATCGGATGTTTCAATCGCTACGTCCGTTCCGCTTCCCATTGCGATTCCAATGTCTGCTAAAGCTAAGGACGGACTATCGTTAACGCCATCTCCAACAAAGGCTACAATTTGACCACGTTGTTGAAGTTTTCCGATATAAGCCGATTTGTCTTCCGGCAACATGTGGCCGTGAGCTTCGGTCAAACCAAGTTCGCCGGCGACCACATCAACGGTTCCTTGGTTATCTCCTGAAAGAACGACTAGATTTTTCACGCCCAAGTCTTTTAATTCCTGCAAATTAGCTTTCACACCCGGACGGACTTGATCGCGAATGCCCATCAGTACTTTTAATTCACCGTCGACCGCTGTCAAAACGAGAGAGTTCCCTTGTTGTTCAAACCGTTTGACATCTTTTTGCACTTTTTTGCTGAGAGTGACATTTTCTTTTTCCATCAAGGCCACATTCCCAACAGCCACTCTATGTCCAGCTACACTTGAAACGATTCCGCCGCCTTTCACGACTTCAGTTCCTTCAACAGGATAAAAATTTGTTTCTCCAATTTGATTTAAGACCGCTTTTGCTAATGGATGATCTGATTCCCGTTCCACACTGGCCAGATAGCCAAGCGTTTCAGCAGAATCTTTTTCATACAGTTCAGTCGCTGCAACGGTTGGGTTTCCGACAGTTAAAGTACCTGTCTTATCAAATACAATTGTATCCACATTGCTGAAGTCTTGAATGACTTCACTCCCTTTTAAAAGAACACCGTTACGAGCACCATTCCCGATACCGGCAACGTTTGAGACAGGCACTCCGATAACTAATGCGCCTGGGCAACCTAGAACCAAGATGGTGATTGCTAACTCAATATTTTGACTGAACGCCCATACAACAATTGCCAGAACCAAGACAGCTGGTGTGTAGTATTTAGAAAAGCGATCAATGAACCGTTCCGCTTCGGATTTAGAATCTTGTGCTTCTTCCACGAGTTCAATAATTTTTCCAAATGTGGTGTCCTCACCAACTCGGTCAGCTCTGATTTGAATCGTTCCGTTTTCTAAAATGGTTCCTGCAAAAACTTCTGCATCAGCTAGCTTGTTGACCGGAACAGCTTCCCCTGTAATGCTAGCTTCATTGATATGCCCTTCGCCCGTAAGGACTGTGCCATCCACTGGAACTTTCGCACCCGTTTTAACGAGCAAGATATCCCCTTCATCTACATCATCCACTTCTACTTCTTCAAATTCGCCATTATCCATTTGTTTCAAGGCGCTTTCGGGTGCCATTTCAGTCAATTCTTTGATAGCAGATCGCGTTTGGTTCAATGTTCGTTGTTCCAAGTAGTGTCCGAATAAGAATAAGAACGTGACAATAGCCGATTCTTCATAATTTTGAATAAAAAGCGCACCAATCGCTGCAATACTGACTAAGACATCAATACTGATGACTTTGACTTTCATTGCTTGAAACGCTTGAATGGCAATTGGCGTAATCCCAAAGACAGAGGCGATGATCAAAGACCACTCTGAAAGTCCTACGTTTTCTAAAACAAAGTGACTGAAGAAACCGAGTGCGATTAACAATCCACTGATGACGGTGATAACATTTTTCTTGCTTAATATATATTGTTGCATGCTTTTTCCCTCCAAATTTAATTTCTCTTTTATTGATAAACACAGTATAAGATAATTGCCTAAGTAATTAATTGACTGACATCAAGTTTTGAAAAAATACGTGTCCCTTCTCACTATTTTTTTGATCTAACAGCCTCAATGACACTTATTCCTCTTTACAGTTATAACGATACCCTCTTTTTATCGAATAAAAATTTACGGCTATCAAGTTTAGAAAGTTCTCTTTTATCGTTTCTAAGCACCTCGAATCGGATTGCAACAAAAAAGCAATCCCGGAAAAATAGCTTTTCTTCCAGAATTGCCTAGTTCATTTAATCTGTTAAGCGGCCTTGACTTTTGCTTTAAGGACCGGATAGCCTACGTTTTCGATAGCTTTTTGAATCTCTTCAATCGAAGTGACAGCTGAATCAAAATTGGTTTTGACTTTGCTGGAGTTGAATAATACTTTAATGCTGTCTTTATCAATACCGTTAACTGATTTCAAGGCACCTTCAATTTTTTGCATACAACTTGGACAAGACAACGTTTCTAATTGCAATATAGCTTTTTCCATAATTCCTATCTCCTTTATGTGTTTTTATTTTATCCGCAGCAGATTAATGAACACTGCCTTTTCCTCTTTACAACTGTAGTATAGCTCACTTTTAGCAAACGAAAATTGACGCATATCAAGTTTTGCACTTCTTTTTATCTTTTTGCTCAATTCACCATCTTAATAGTCTTTTTCTGCCCCTTATTGCCATCAGAATAATAATAAATTGGTGGATAGTCTTGTCTGCGTATAAACCATACTACAATCGCGCCAATAAACAGGGCCAGAGACAAGGCTTGCGAAACGCGGATCCACTCGCCAATCCATAAACTGTCCGTTCGCATACCTTCAATGAAGAACCGACCCACTGAGTACCACAAAACGTAACTCAAAGCGACTTCTCCTTGACGCAAAAGCTGTTTTCGGTTCCGTATAGTGACGATGAGGACAAAGCCCAACAAACTCCACAATGACTCGTATAAAAAAGTCGGATGGTAGTAGGTACCATTGATATTCATTTGTTCAATGATAAATTCAGGTAAATAAAGATTTTCCAAGAATTGACGAGTAACCGGTCCACCATGAGCTTCCTGATTCATAAAATTGCCCCAACGACCAATGGACTGGGCTAACAATACATTGGGCGCTAAAATATCAAGAACGAGTGCCAAAGAAGTACCTTTTTTCTTTGCATACCAATATAGCGTACCCCCTCCTGCAATCAATCCCCCATAAATCGCAATGCCGCCATTCCAAATCGCAAGGATTTGTCCTGGATTTTGCAGATAATAACCAAGTACAAATAACACATAATAAAGCCGAGCGCCGAGGAGTCCAATCGGAATTGCCCATAAGGCCATATCGATAATGGTATCCTCTTCCAGTCCTTTTTTCTTTGCTTCCTTGGTGCTCAACTGGAGAGCCGCTAATATGCCCGCTGCAATAATGACTCCATACCAATGAATCACAACAGAACCAATCTCCACCGCATGGGGATTCAAAACGCCTAATACGAATTCCATTCTATTTGCTCCATTTCTTCAATTTTTCGCGTCATTCTAGTCATGGTGATGCTGAACAAGATTCCGGCTAAGCTCCATGGAAACCAAACAGTGAATACACTTTTATCTCCCTGGTCACTCGCTTCGTAATACGCCACTTTTCCGTGTCCGATTACGCCGGCTCCTTTTACAACTTCCTCTTCTTTTTCCATAGCTAACCTATCTGCCTCAACAACGTTAGACGTTTTTGCTTCGCCGCCAATCGTGTTCTTGGTGAAAGGGACGACAAAGAATGCACCCGCTGCTGACAACGTGATGGCAACTATCACCCAAAAATAATGCACATTCACCCCTACTTATTTTTACGTTTTGTTCGACAACCCTATCTTAAAGAAAAATAAAACAAAAAAACTTGAGGGTTATCATGTTTGTGCTTTTATTTTTCCAATGAATGAAGGTCGTTCTGTCTTAAAAAAGCCAAAAACGGACAGATGGAAGCAAAAGCACTGAGTTCTGTCCCGTTGTTAATGAAGAGCGACAGAACACCAACGTGTAGAAAAAAGTGTGTCCGATTATTCGCTGTAAAGCAATAAATCATCTAAATCCTGAATCTTGATCCTTTTCCCAGACAGCTGTTGAATCAATCCCTCGTCCTCCAATTCTCCAAATTTGCGACTGATGGTCTCAGGTGTCGTTCCTAAATAGGAAGCAATGTCCTTTTTTTCCATCGGCAGGGTGATGGTGGGAGAGTTGCCCATTTCAGGTTCCACATTTTCTGCCAAAAACAAAACTAAACGGGTAATGACACTCTCCAAGGCTACTTGTGTCGTTTGACGTTCTGAACTTTCTAACCGTTTAGACATTTCCGCCAATAGTTTTAAAGAAATAGCTGGGTATTGTTCCAGAAAATCTTGGACATCTTTTTGCTGAATCATACAGACAACGGTATCTCGGGTTGCTTCGGCATATTCCTCGTGTACTGCATCCGGGTTGAACAAGGTCCATTCTCCGGTGAAATCACCAGGGTTCAAGATCCGCACTAGCTGCTCTTTGCCAGAGTCTGCCAATCGATAAATACGGATTTTCCCACGATTGATAATATATAAAGTATCCTCTTTTTCTTGTGAACGAAACAGAAACTCTCCTTTTTGATACTGTTTCGTGTGGGCTTTTTCAGCAATGTAATTCATCGCGCTATCCTCTAAGTGATTGAATATTGGAACCAAGCGGATACAGGCTGCGTGGTCGCAAATTTCATGATGGGTATGTTTAGTCAATTCATTCTCCCCTTTATTTATTTTGTTTATATTCGCTGCTTTTATTATATAAGTCTCTTACTACAAAAAAATTGATGCACATCAAGAAAATGGAAAAAGGACTGGAAAGAATTCCAATCCCTAAATCAGCTTCTACTTTTACCTTAATCTTCATCCTCATCAAGAGCGTCATCATCTTCTAATGCTTCTTTACCAATGAACGCTTGCAGCATCCAAATGTTCTTGTCTAAGTCATTTTTAAAAGCAATCAATGTATCTTCTAAAGCATCGTCACCCTCGTCTTGAGCTAAACGAATCGCGCGAATAGTTAGGTCACGAGTGCTTCTGAAGTCCTCGATAATATTTTCAACCATGTCTTCTGCTTTAGCGTATTTATTAACTGCATCTTCCGAAAGCATCGAATATTTTTCAAATTCAACCGTTGTCGAAGCAGGTTTATGCCCAGAAGTAATTAGACGCTCCGCAAGTTTGTCGAACCATTTTTCATTTTCGTTATACAACTCTTCAAATTTTTCATGCAACGTAAAGAAATTGGCTCCTTTTACATACCAGTGATATTGGTGCAGTTTCACATGTAATGTATGCATGTTGCCTAAAAGATGATCCGCAATGGCCGCTGCATTAATTTTCGTATGATGAACATGTTCCTTGTGTTCTTGTTCTTCTTGCAATCTTTCTTGGGGTGTTCTTTCTTGAGTAGCTTTATTTTCAGTCATGATTTATTCCTCCTATAATTTTGGTTTGTTTAAAATAGCTTTCTTTGATTCCTCCTTTTTCTTTACTGAATTTAGTATAGGATAGATTTCCGTTAAAAAAATTGACGCTCATCAAGAAAAGTATTTCTTAATAGACGCCAGGCTTCTCTATTAAATTCAACTGAAATAATCAAAGGAATGAAGTCGTTCCCTCCAAACAAAAATTTCATTAAAGTAGGGCCTAAAAAAAGAATAGCAACTATACTTTGTCAAGAGACCTGACTGCTATTTTTTTGCTTGTTATTCTTCAATTACCAAATGTCTTGCCTTGCAGTATATTTAATGCTCTTTCTCACTAGTGTTGCATGCAACACTAGTGAGAAAGAGTATTAATAAGATTAACCTAGAAGAATAACTTTACTTTATTTATGTCATACCATAAATAAAAATTGAAAAGAATTTTTTATTTATTTTTAGTAGATCGATTAATAGGAGTTTTAGCTTGGGAGCGTCAATAATTTTGTGTAAATGGTTCTTTCCTACTGTAGATTGTTTCTAATTCTCCATCGGTTGACTCAGCATTTGTTCGAGCTCGCCTTCGGCCTGTTGGAAACCTTTATGACTGCGACCTAGGAATTTTTGGTTGTGAGTATCAAAAGACGAGACTAAGAAACGTTCCATCGACTCTTCATTTTGGAACTGTTCCTTGCGGTGGCTGTATTTCTTGATTTGCTTATTAAAGGATTCAATCAATCCAGTTGCTGCACTATATAAAAAATTTCATCATAGTTTCGCCCTAGTCGTTCCAAAGATTCGATGACAAAAATATCCTTCTTCCTTAAAAAATGAAGTTCTTTTTGCAATTATTCTCGTGAGGTCTTCTTTTAACTACATAAAATTGTAACCACTGGTTTTAAGAGTAGTGTATCATCCCAAATCATATAATTAATTGACTGCGATTGTTATAAAACTCACGGTAAGCCATATAACTAGCAATAAACGAAGAAATCGCAGTAACTGAAATCAACATAAACATCACAACAATTTGGTAACGAATCGCTTGAACAGGATCAATTCCCGCAAAAATCAACCCTGACATCATACCTGGTAGGCTGACAAGTCCAACCGTTTTTGTTCGGTCAATAGAAGGAGCCATGCCCGTTTTGACGCTTTCTCTTACAATACTCATGGACGCTTGTTTTTTATTGGCTCCCAATGCCAATTTTTCCAATACCTGTTGGCGTTGGTCCGTAAATTTTGAATTCAAAGACCGATAGGTCACTCCAATCGCAGTCATGGCGTTGCTGGCAATCATGCCTGTAATTGGAACGATTTGGGAAGGGGACCAGTCAATGACTCCTGAAAAAACAAGAATGAGTAAGGACAAGGCTGTTCCTACTCCAATAGCCGTCGTTGAAATTTTAAAAGAGCGGTTGATCCCCTCACTGCGTGTATGGGCGTTATAAGAAGCGTTGAACACAATGAACAAAACCATCGCTAAAGTGAGAAAGTTGTTATCCACTCGTAATACGTAGCTCAATACATATCCAATAAGGAATAATTGAACGACAGCGCGAATTCCCGCAATAAAAATGTCGTTTCCTAATCCCAATTTCTCTTTGTAATCAATCAACAAGGCAACTATCAAGAGGACAGAGGATAAAAGCAAAGAAAGATTACTGATTTCCAAATTGTTTGTCATTTCGATTCCTCCATTTTTCCACCTTTGATAGTAATCAGACGAGAAGCTTGGTCGATTTCTTCCTGGTTGTGAGTGACGGCCAACACCGTAGTTTGTTGGTCTTTCATCATGTCTCGTACTAAATCAAGGACAATCGCTCTGTTTTCTTGGTCCAATGAACTGGTAACTTCATCCAGGAGCAACACTTTCGGTTGATACATCAAATTTCGGACCAATGCAACCCGTTGTTTTTCCCCTCCTGATAGTTCCTTGACCTCTTTCGATAAGTAAGTTTCAGGTATTTGAACTCGTTCTAACAATTTTTTTGCACGTTCCCGATCAAATCCTTCTTCTCTTATGCGGGCAGGAAAAGACAAGTTCTCTTGAACTGTCTCATCGAATAGAGAAGCGTTTTGAAAGAAATAAGAGACTTCTTTTCTATACTCCACAGGATCGATTTTTTGCAGATCCGTACCTCGATAATAAATTTTTCCGGAAGTTGGGGAAAGCAGCGTACCAATTAATTTCAAAAGGGTACTTTTTCCACTTCCAGAAGGACCAGAAAAAACAATCACTTCCCCTTTGTTTACTGTAAAAGAGATATCTTGAAGGATTTGGTTTCCGTTTGCCTGAAAACCAACCTTCTCTAATTGAAACAATGAATCACTCATACCACTTCTCTCCTTTATAAAAAAGCCCTGCACCAGTGGACCATCCATACGGGTGCAGGGCTTTTGTTTCATCCTAGTGTACCTCAGTGTTCGTTTGGATCGTTTTTGGCGTCTTCATGAGTAGGGTGAACCGTTCCTTCAAGGTGATCTGGACCAGCATAAATGGTATACAGTCTGAGCGGCTTATCACCGGTGTTTTCGATGTTGTGCCACATGTCCGCCGGAACAAATACGGCGTCATCATCCATCACTTTTTGTTGAACATGTAAGTTATCTTTAGAAGGCCCCATTTTACACACGCCTTCTCCTTCTTCAATACGGATAAATTGGTCAATGCCTTCGTGCACTTCCAAACCGATGTCATCGCCCGGTTGAATGGACATTACGGTGACTTGCAGTTTACTGCCTGTCCAAATGGTCGTCCGGTAATTATCATTTCCTGTGGTGGCGTCTTCAATATTAATGATATACGGCTTCTTCCCATGATCCTTGTAGTCTATTTCCATCTTCCATTCCTCCTAGTCTTTTTACTAAAACAATGATACCTACTTCTTATTTATAATAATTCTAATTAATGGTACCACATCTAAAATTCTATGCAAAAAATTGGCTTTTTGGAGAGCGATTCTAAACAAAGACCATATAACGCGCAATTACAATTGGTACCCCTTAATCCTCAGCACATAAAGGAAAAAATATGGAATCAAAAAATAACCGATATGTACTCTGGTTATGACTTGAATCAGGGAGAATTTCAGAGACGACACATCATACTTTTTTAGTTTGCACTTGTAAACTAACTAGCGTATATTAAGTTTATGCTCACTATCAAGCGTTGTCAATCCTTTAGACTCTTATCAATTTCGAAAGAAAGTAGCAAGGTTATTGATTGTGACTGTAAAAGTGGGGTGTTCCTATAAGCACATTAAACTATCTTCTCTAATTTATCATGCTATTTAAATTCTGTTTTTTCATGAGAATTTTTGTCCAAAACTTGTTAAAATGATTTTAAAAAATACTTACATACACAATCCCCAAAAAACACTAATGTCATTTCAGTCAAAAAAGATACCGCAGAAAATTTCCACCTGAGATTCAATACGATATTACTCTCTTGACAGCCAGCTTAATTCCTTAGTTGAATAGATTATTAAAGTGCACAAAAAAACAATGCGGCGTTTGTTATATTTTCTGGTATAAGCGACGGTGCTATAAACTTTTTTGCAGATTAAAAATCATATGAATTTAACTCCAGTAATAAGAGTTTAAGTGCCAATGCATGTTTGATTTCTTCGTTGCGTTGGTAAATCAAGAACAAAGTCGGGGTTTGGACGCGTCCAACGCTAAACACGCCTCTCATGCCGTTTTTCTGCATATAAAGCGTGTAAAGACGGGTGAGATTGATTCCTACCAGCCAATCAGCGATTTGTCGGGTTTCTGCTTCTTTGTAAGTGGAATAAAACGCCTGTCCGTCCTTCAGATTTTGAAATCCTTTTTTGATTTCGCTAGTTTCAAGCGAGTTGATCCATAAACGTTTAATGGTTTTCCGGCTATTTCCCGAAAGGTTGATAATCAAGCGGGCGATTGCTTCACCTTCTCGGTCGCTGTCGGTCGCAATCACGATTGTTTCCGCTTCATCTAAATGCTTTTTGACGATCTTGTATATATTGATGTAAGAATAGACACTGTTACGATAAAATACTTTGTAAAAATATACCCTACTTCCCCGATACTCATAACCATTCCTTCTCTTCTAGTACATTTGGTGTTCATTTTGATGATGCTCTTCTACTTCGGCTCATGTTTAGCAGCTTATTGATTTTTGCTTTATTGCTTCAGCCAACCTTTATTTACGGCATCATCTATAAGTTTTCTAACATAGTCCCAAACTTCTGGCATAATTTCTTTGATGACCTCGTTTCGTTTTAATTCGCGTTCAACATCAATGTTATTTTCTAACCAGGTATTCCCGTCACAGTAGTATATCTGCAAGACAGGCTGTAACCTATCGATTGCCGCTGCATATTTTGCTTCTACGGTTGCCATCTCCTCAAACTCTTCCCACAAATCCATAAATTCATCATATTGTTCTCTCGGTAATGTAGAAAATAAACTTGTAGCTGCTTCCCGTTCTCGCTGTACTTTATCCAGGTACCCAGCTTCATCATAACAATAGGTATCACCTGCTTCGATTTCTACCATATCATGAATAATTAACATTTTGAGTACTCGCAACAAATCCACTTGCCCTTCGGTTGCGACATGTTCTGCAAGCAATAGTGCACATAATGTCAAATGCCAGGTGTGCTCTGCATCATTTTCCCGTTGGTTTCTATCATAGATCAGTGTCGATTGTCTAAGGATGGCTTTAAGCTTGTCAGCTTCGACAATAAACTGGATCCTCTTTTCTATTGCATTCATCTGTGACCTCCAATTATTTGTTGAATGAATTTATATCAAAGGTACAGCTTTTTTCCACAATGCCTCCAAAGTTGCATAAAAAAACTGCAGCCTTTTCTTTTGGTAAAACAATTACTCCTGCACAAACCTTAATGAAAGGCTCCTTTCAAACTTCCTATAACACTTTTTCCTCACGAATGATCTTTGTTGTTACTTCAACTACTCCACGGAAAAATGCAATGAATGGGGCGTAGGCGCGATCAATGTCAGCCCACATCTTTCTTTAAAATAGGTTTTGCTATCTTGTTTCGCCACTTGCAAAATTTCTGCCTCAGCAAAAGGGACCACATTGTCACTCCCCCGCAATTCACTGCATTCCAAAATAATCAAAATCTCTGCTTCTAATGTATTGATTCTCGCATACTGTTCAAAAAAGTTTTCGTGATTGATTTCTTGGATCGCTCGTTTGATTTCGAAGCAATTGGCAAGAATCTTTTCTTTGAGTTCTGGAAACTCTTCCTTGAAAAAAAGCCGCTCCGTTTCTTCCATGTAGAAGTTTAAATATTCTTCCATTGAATGGATCTTAAATGCTGACTCCATCTTTAGTCCTCCTGTTCTATTGATTGGTGAATCTTATGTAAAATCCTGTTTATGTGTTTATCGTTGGAACGAATACGTCGATGCGTACTCTATGGAAATATTGAAAGGAAATCGACCTTTAGGCTGAAATCACTAGCATTACGTTAAATAGAGGATTCGAACACTCTTTCTTACCTTCGCTTTTTCGTAAAACGTTTCTGTTGACCGAGATCTTTATGCCTGCATTATTACATGTTTTTTAGGAAAGGAGACGCCAATCATTTGTTTGTTAGAAGCAAATAAAGTCCTGTTAGATACCTTCGGGTTGGATCGTATCAATTTTAGTTTCATAAAAGTAAACAAGCCCAATAGCCGATTGAGCGATTGACAAACTACATAGGAAATCTGAGAAACGCTGTGCAAAACTTTTCGCTTCCTACTAAAAAAAGGGAGGATTCTCTGGTTTTGAGAATCCTCCTTTTTTTCATACTGTGAAATCCACAGTTTTACGTATGTTTTTGACTAAACTCATTCTGGAACTTTTCAACTGCTTCAATCAGTTCAAGCCAGCGATCCCCCGTTGGAAAACTATTCCATTTAAAAAATTGGACGTTGGGATTTTGGTCAATAAAAGCTTGCCGATTGACGGGATAATCTGTCACGACAAAATCGGGATTTTCGGAAACAAATGAAAGTGTGTACTCAAACCAGCGCTTCAATCGTTCCTTTTGTCTGATTTCTTGGATTTTTCCGAATTTTGATTCGTGAAAAATACGAACCGTAGAACGATCAATTTTCGCTACCAGAGAAAGAAGCATACTATATTGAAAAAGCAAGCGATTGTTCGCTTCATACATGGTTGAAAAAATTGGTGATTGTTGCGCTAACGATTCGTACATCTCCTGAACAAACGGAAAAATCTTAGAAAAGACACGGCGATAATCTTTGTCCGTGGTGCTTTTTCCAAAGGCATCGATCTTATTTTTCGATGCAAAAAGAAGCGAAACCGAATGAATATTCAAGGCATTGACCAACAGATAATCAATATTGCTTTCAGAAACGAGAAAAACTTTCTGAGCGTTTTCCGCAAATAGCCTTGCTGCAGCGATTGCTCGTGGAGAAAAATGATCCCCAATTGTTAACTGACTAGGAATCTCTTCAGGTAAGTACGTCATCATGACAGAAAACATATAATACAAGAAGAGAAATTCTGTTTCTGGAAGCCCATTTAGAATCAAATTGTCTCTTAGCAATGGCTTGATCAGCTCTTCTTTAAATTCTTCAAAGGAAATCGTCAGATGCCTCATCTCCCTCATCTCTTGAGGAATCTCTTTTACAGGAAAGCCTCTTTTAAAACGATAAATACTTAACGCCAACAATTGAACAAATTTCTCCTGATCAATCCCGCGATAAAAACTGGGATAACTTGTCAACTTTTTCTTCAATGTACTGACACTTTGTTTCGTCAATCCACTATAACGCACGTTCGTTGCATCATAGATCTGCCAATACATGATGTGGAAAAAATGCCGAATGCGGTATTCTTCGCCCACAAAAAGCGGTTTTCTTTTTAGGTTCAATCGAATGTGATAATTTTCAAGAATCGTTTCTACTTCCTTTAGTTTTCTTTGAACCGTGCGATTGCTGACATAATGTTGTTGGGCGGTTTCTTCCAGCGACACATACTTATCACTAAAGAGTCTGTCTAAAATTTGAAATGGC
Organism: Enterococcus sp. AZ188; assembly: GCF_050544075.1. Taxonomy (NCBI): domain Bacteria; kingdom Bacillati; phylum Bacillota; class Bacilli; order Lactobacillales; family Enterococcaceae; genus Enterococcus; species Enterococcus sp. AZ188. The sequence continues at coordinate 761,142 of NZ_CP172943.1, read as the reverse complement.
ATGCTTTCTTCTAGCATGACCGAATAAAGCTTAGACAAAAGAAAATTCGGCGCAAAATAAAGCGTCATCTCTCTACCTTCATGCAACGCAATCTCAAAATAAGGATACGCCGTTTGCAAATCGAGTGCTCGCTCAAAAACTAAGACGATTCGTCGTTTTGATAAGTTTGTCTTTTCAGCAAGAACATTTAGTTTTTCACGCTCCACAGCCTGCTCAAAAAAATGCGCAAACAATTCATAAACATCTTGGTCTAATTTAGTTAAAAGAAATTTATACATAATAATACCTCTTAACTTTATTTTTAAGGTAATTATACTCCTTTCACGATCTATTTTCATTCAGTGTGTATTCATTGACTACTTATTTCATTTTATAAGAAGCTGTCTCTGAAACTATCACCTTCTGAATCATTTAGGATAAGCAAAATCATGGCTACAACTACTTAGAACTACGAGTTACTACGTCTGGAGAACATTGCTCTTTCTAACAGCTAGTTTAAGACGACAAAACAGTCCAAAGCGCTATTTATCAAAAAATTATTTTATAATAATAAAAGTAAAAAACCGTATATTTTGCTACGATAATAAGAGAGTCGGTTTTTAGGAGTATTTACAATCGAAGAGTTAGGTAGCCTTTGAGCATTTCAACAATTCCAAAAGCTTTTACTTTCTATCAATTACGCTTATATAAAGTTGAAAATTAGTACAGTTATTTTTAAAGTATCTTCGCCATAATCAAGCTAACTTCTTACATTAAATAAAAAGAATGGGGGGACAGGTGTTCATGCTTCGCTGAATGAACTGAAATCAATGAAAATATCAAAAAAAATAGTATGGTCAAGTGTTGCTAGTATTCTCGTTCCAATTTTAATAAGTCTCGCTGTCTTTGTCTCCCCTAGTAATAAACCTGGGATCGTTGTCTCAAATGACTTTGGAAAGATCACAGTTCCGTTGCGAATAAGTAGAATCTATTTAACTCAAACAAACACTGTCTTCTATCAGCCTGAAATACGCTCAGCCAAAACAGTTCTGGAGGAGGCGAATTTATTAGGAGAAAGCACACTTTCGATAAAAATCGGTGAGGAAGAAAAAGAAATTGTTTCTTATATTGATGCCAATGTTAAGAACTTCTCTCTAGAACTAAACGTGGAAGACTATGACAAAACAACAGGAAAATTAGTCTTGACTATTGCCTATCGTGATGGCTTGAATGATGAATTCAAGAACGTAACATTCGAAAGATAACTGATAAAAACCTATATTCTCGCTCATATTTAAATAGGGTTAAACAAAGAGTATCCAGAAAACAATCAATTCTGGATGCTCTTTCCTCTCTATTGAAAAGCTTTTAATTTTCAGTTTTTCTTTTTCGTCTCAAAATTACTACGAAAGAAAACAGAACAGTGATGACTCCCAAAAAGCCCATGATTCGTTGACCTGTAAGTTGTTCTCCTGTTGCAGGCAACTTATTTTTTGATTTGGTTTGTGTGTTTGTTTGCTTGCTGTTATTTCCTGAGCTATTCCCGTTCTCTTCGTCCGGCGTCTTGTTTTCTGATTCTGGTGTATCTTTTCCTGAATCTTCTCCCGGTTCATTCTCTTTATCAGCACTGTAAACATAAATAACTTCTTGGACGGCATCACTGAAGGTACCTTTTGCATTTTTAGGCGTCTTTGAAACCCGCCAGCCAGATATTTCTTTGGCGTTGCTTTCATAAGACAAGCCAACTTTTCCATTAAGGATCGTTGGTTCAGCTAATTGATTTCCTTCCATGTCTTCATATCTTACGATAACCAGTGCTGCATCACTACGTTCATAAACATAGGTAACTTCTTGCGCATTTTCACTATAAGTCCCATTAGCGTTAGTTGGCATTTGGGAAACGTACCAGCCTGGGATGGCTTTAGCTTTACTTGTATATGGTAAACCTATTTTGCCACTCAATACCGTCGGTGCAGATAGTTGATTCCCTTCTGTATCTTCATACTTGACCGTCACTGGCGCTGCATCACTACGTTACTAGCATTGGCTCTAATAGTATTTTCTCCTGAGTCATAATAGATAGTTGGGAATTTTGATGGTGTTCTGGAGATAGCTCTAACTTAGAAAAATCCGTCATGCTACTTGCATAGACCGTCAGATAATCTGTTACCCATCCACTAAGATATTGACCAACCCCAATTAATTCTTGGGCTGTCAAATAGGCATCATAATTTCCTATGTGGATATTTGAAAAAGATCCTTTTGGAAGAACGTGTGCTAGTACATTAGGACGGGTAAACAATGTTGCATTTTCCGCCATAGTGATTTGGGGAACATTCGTAGCAATAATAGACGTCGTGTATAACGCTTGCAAGTTGCTAGCGTATTCTAAACCAGTAAAATCGACTACTGTGTCTTTGACTAAAGAAGAAAAATCTAACTGTTTTAGATTCACCATATCTTCTTGAGTGATCGTATCAACTGTTTTGTTTAGCCCTTTCGCTACCTCATTTTGCAAATTCTTATCCGGCATCCAAGCGTCTAATGAAACGCTTCGATTAGAGAATGCCTCTTTCATTTCCGCTGATGATTCAGTTGCCGAGCTAGCTGTGTCTTTACTTGAATCAGGGAGGTTTTTTTCTGTACTTTCCGTCGAGCCACTTTTCTCATCATCATTAACCACTTCTTGCGATTCTGAGTTACTTGTGGTGTCACCGTTGATTTCTTCTTTTATACGAGAAGAATCGACTGTTTCAGTAGTCTCCTCCACTTTTTCTAATGTTCCTAATGTCGTGATTTCTTTGTTTGATGGAATGGTTTCCTGTTCCTCAGCCATAACTTGTGCCAAAGGTGCCAACACAGGCTGACTTAACAAGATCGCCAATGACAAATAGCCCCAAAATTTCCTTTTCATAACATTCTCCTTTTATATTCGTTTAAATACGATACGCTTTCCTATCTTTCACCTATCGACAAACTTCCCCTTCTGATGATGGTGACGACTTGTTAATTACAATCTTTAGACACAGGATACCCCTGTTCATTTTGATAGTATTACATGGTTCATCATTCTGAACACGTCAACATTTGTATCAGAAATGACCAAACTTGTCAGGTTTTAACAAACAGGTTATTCAAGCAAACAGATCGCTCACTTCACCTGCTCCTTCATGCTCCAAGCTTGGCCTCAGTTAGCGTTATAATCACTGATTTAAATTGTTTTTTTTAATTTACACACAAAAAAAGAGACACATAACATGCATCTCTTTGGGCGGCCCATTGTAAGTTCAGCCTATTATTGATTTTTTACTAGTTATCCCGATACTCGATCGTCAATCCTTTTAAAAAGTTGCGGGCATATTTGTCTAAACATGGTTTGTAATTGCGATGGCCTTCTTTTCGTAAAATGGCGCCTAATTCACCTTTTGAAACTTTAACTCCCGCTTGCTCGAAAATGTCCAGCATTTCATCTGTTGTTAGGGAAAGGGCGATTTTTATTTTCTTCAGCATCAAATTATTTACATTGCCATTGTTCAACTCTAGGACAGGTTCTGCAGCATCTGGCTTTGTTCCTCGTTGCGAGCGAATCAAACCATTTAAGAAACGCTCAAAGGCTTCATTGGTACACTCAATCTCGTAGGTCTCAGGATCTTTTTTCTTCAATAATTGTCTTACTTCTTCTTTTGTGAAAGAAGCGCCGCCAAGTTCAAAAATTTTCACCATGTCGGTATCCTTGATATCCAAAGCATAGCGTAAACGCGTCAAGCGATCATTGTGATTCATTCTATACACCATCCATTTCTTAGGTTGATTATAACAAATAAACCTAGACGAGTAATCCCGTTTTCGCTTTTTTACTCTAAGAACCCATTTGTTTTCGTTCAAATGTATATCGCTTCTCTCATTCTACTTCCTCCGCTATACTTGATTTAGGGAGTAAATTTATTCTAACAAAACAATAAACGAAAAAAAGCATCTGTTCCGATGATGTTTTGGATTGCTTTATTGTTTTTATTTTGTACACAAAAAGGAGAGGAAAGAAATGAAGAAATACGGGAAATTTTTGGTAATGATTGGGGTATCGACGGTGATTATGTTTTGTATGATGTATTTCAATGTCTACGCCCTCGATCATATCTTTTTCAGCCAAACCCGCCTATTTATGGCACTAATGATGGGCGCGATGATGGCGATCATCATGCTGTTATTTATGTGGAAGATGTATGACAACAAGAAAATGAATATCGGAATTTTAGTTGTCAGTGTTGTACTCTTTTTTGGTTCACTGTTTATGGTCAGAAGCCAAACCGCCGTGGGAGATACGGCCTGGATGAAAGCCATGATTCCCCATCATTCGATTGCGATTCTAACCAGTAAAAATGCCGATTTGTCTGATCCAAGAGTAAAAGAACTTGCAGAAAAAATCATTGACGCACAGGAAAAAGAAATCAAAGAAATGAAAGAATTGATCGAAGAGTTGGAAAACAAATAGCCAGTTTGTGTGCTCACTCAAAGTACCAGCAGATCAACTTTATCGCCACGGTTGCGAAGCCCTTCAAACAATGGCTGAAGGGCTTCTTTTTTTATCGTCAGTTGCTTTCTTTCTACTGAAAACCCCTGACCGTTATTGCATCCGTTCTTGTTTGACTTTCTTATCCACAACATGACGCTTGGCAAGCTCTTGGCGAATAGCCGCTAAATCAATCCCCATTTCTGCCATTAAAACCAATGTATGATACGCCAAATCAGCAATCTCATAAACGGTTTCTTGGCGGTCTTCCTTCATCGCCCCAATCACGACCTCGGTTGCTTCCTCGCCGATTTTTTTTAAGATTTTCTCACTGCCTTTTTCAAACAAGTAGCTGGTATAGCTGCCTTCTTGCGGCGTATCTTTACGACCTTTTATCAGCTCATACAACGCATCGATGGTCGGAGAGGATTCTGTACCATAAAGCACCTCTGTAAAGCAGCTTTCTGTGCCTGTATGGCAAGCAGGTCCGTCTTTTTTTACTTTGGCGACTAAAGCATCTTGATCGCAATCTGCGGTCAATGATACTAAATGCTGGTAATTGCCGCTGGTTTCTCCTTTGCGCCACAATTCTTGGCGACTGCGGGAATAAAAGGTCATCAATCGGTCTTTCAAGGTCAAGGTCAAACTTTCTTGGTTCATATAAGCCAAGGTCAAAACTTCATTCGTTTCCACATCCTGCACGATCACTGGAACCAATCCTTGTTCATCAAATCGTACTTGCACCATGTTATCCACTCCTTCTATTGCCTATCAAAACGCCAACGCTATACGATTCGTACGGGAATATCGACGGCCTGTAATTGTTTTTTCAGTTCTGGGATTTTTACCTCGCCATAGTGAAAAATCGAGGCCGCCAACCCTGCTTCAATATTTGGCAATTGAAACAGCTCGATAAAATCGGCACTTTTGCCAGCACCACCCGATGCGACGATCGGTAATTTGGTGATTTCGCTGACAGCTTTCAGCAAGTCTAAATCAAACCCCTGCTTCACGCCATCGGTATCCATGCTGTTGATGACTAGTTCACCAGCACCTAACTGCTCAGCTTGGCGAATCCACGCCAATGCTTCTAAGCCTGTATCTTCCCGTCCGCCTTTGGCAAACACATGCCAGTTCTCACCGACACGGCGAACATCAACGGATAAAACAACGCACTGGCTGCCATAGCGTTTCGCGCCTTCTGCAATCAACTCTGGTCTGCGAAGTGCCCCCGAATTGACGCTGACTTTGTCGGCGCCACAGTTTAAGACTCGTTCAAAATCTGCTACTTGATTGATGCCACCGCCCACCGTCAAAGGAATAAACACTTCTGACGCCACGCGCTGCAAAATGTCCGTGAATAAGCCGCGTTCTTCTGCAGAAGCAGTAATGTCATAAAAAACCAGCTCATCGGCGCCTTGTTCATTGTAAAAGCGCGCCAAAGTCACTGGATCATTGACATCTTTTAAGCCAGCAAAATTGACCCCTTTCACGACTCGCCCATCTCGCACATCAAGGCAAGGAATGATTCGTTTGGCGATCATGCTTCTGCCTCCCCTGCTGCTAAGACATCCGCCAATTGGAGACTGCCGTTATATAAGGATTTCCCAACGATCACGCCAGAGATGCCCAACTGTTTTAATCCTTTAATATCTGCCAATGAAGCCACGCCGCCAGAAGCCACGATGTCGCAATCCAATTGATTGAGTTTTTCGTATAGCGGCAGATTGATGCCTTCTCCTGTACCGTCACGTGAGATTTCGGTAAAGATGATCGTTTGCGCGCCCCATTCCACCAATTGTTGGCAAAAAGTAAACGCGTCTGTTGCCGTTTTCTCGAGCCAGCCTTCCACGGCCACTTTTTCTTCCTTGGCATCGACCCCAATCGCGATCTTATTGCCGTATTTCTTAAGCATCGCTTTTGTGAATGCTGGGTCTTTCTGGGCAATCGTGCCGAGGATCACCCGATGAACGCCTGCTGCCAAACAATGCTGGATCGTTTCTTCCTCACGAATCCCGCCGCCAACTTCGACAAACAGATTGGTTTGCTGGACGATTTTTTTTGCGACATCAAAGTAATGGAGTTTGCCAGCTTTGGCACCATCTAAGTCGACGAGGTGCAGATAGTTGGCACCTTCTTCTTCAAATGAACGAGCAAATGCCACTGGATCATCCCCAAACACTTCTTTTTGCTCATAGTCTCCTTGGTACAAACGGACCACTTTTTGATCTAACAGATCAATTGCTGGAAAAATTTTCATAGCGGCACCTCCGTAAATGCTTTTAAAATCTTCAACCCGACAGCCCCACTTTTTTCTGGGTGGAACTGAGTACCGAAGACATTGTCTTTTTGCACGATACCGGGAATTGCTAGACCATAGTCACTGTCTGCTATGACATACTCTTGGCAATCAGTAGCAAAATAACTGTGGACATAGTAGACAAAGTCTTGTTCCCCTAGCCCGCTGACTAGAGGACTTTCCTTTCTGACAGTCAGCCGATTCCAACCAATCTGCGGCACTTTCAGATTCAGTTTGGCTTCTTCAAAGGCGCTTTGCATGGAAACGATCCGTCCTGGAATCAAACCGAGCCCCGCATGTGTGCCAAACTCCTCACTACTATCAAACAACAGCTGCATCCCTAAACAAATGCCTAAAAAGGGTTTGCCAGCTGCTGCCAATTCTTGGATCGGTTCGATCAGCGACAACTCTGCCAACTTTTGGCGGGCATCGCCAAAAGCGCCTACGCCAGGTAAAAGAATGCGGTCGGCAGCTTTTAATTCTGCTAGTGAACGCGTGATTTGGCACTCAACACCCAAATAATCCAGCGAACGAGACAAGCTGAACAAATTGCCGACCCCATAGTCGATGATTGCTAACATAATACGCCCCTTTCCTTATCTCATCCCTCTGTGTGGAAGATACGTAATCATTTTTCCCCTCATGAATCACTGGATCGTCCCTTTGGTTGAAGGGATCTCATCTGGGGCTGCTTGATTGATCGCCACCGCTTCACCTAAAGCACGCCCAAAACCTTTAAAGCAAGCTTCCACAATGTGGTGGCTGTTTTTGCCAGCGATTTGATGGAGATGGATCGTAGCACCTAATTCACGGGCAAAAGCAATGAAGAATTCTTCAACCAACTCCGTATCAAACTGCTGCCCGATTTTTTCACTCGGTATCGCCAACTCTACGACTGCCATGCCGCGACCGCTAATATCGATCGCTGTCATAACTAAGGCTTCGTCCATCGGAAGCAGCATACTACCATAGCGTTTGATACCTCGTCGCTCCCCAAGACTTTCTGAAAACGCTCGGCCAATGGCGATGGCAACGTCTTCTGTTGTGTGATGGGCATCTACTTCTGTATCGCCATCACAAACCAACGTCAAATCAAAGCGACCGTGGCGGACAAATAATTCCAGCATGTGGTCTAAAAACCCCACACCAGTCTTGATTGATTGCTGACCAGTACCATCGATCGTCAACTGCAGGTGGATCTTGGTTTCCGTCGTATTGCGGGTAGCTTCTGCTTTTCTCATTCCTTCACCTCTTCTATGATCGTTGTTAGCACCGTCATCAGTCGTTCCATCTGGGCCTTCGTCCCTACCGTAATTCGTAAATACTCTTTGATGCGGGGCTGATTGAACCAGCGGACGAAGATTTTCTGCTCTTTCAGTGCCTGATACAACTCTTCACCGGCAATCGCAGGGTGCCTTGCAAACAAAAAATTCCCTTGGCTGTCGGTCTGCTCAAAGTCGAATTTCGCTAGGGCTTGCTTGCTCCACTCACGCACGTGGATCGTTGCTTGGATTTTCTCATCGACATACGCTTGTTCCTGCAAAACGGCTGCACCAGCGGCTTGGGTCAAACTATTGACATTGTACGGATTCAAGCTAAATTTCAACCGATTCAAGTCTTGGATCAGTCCTTCATTGGCAACCGCAAAGCCTAAGCGTGCTCCTGCCAGCTGCCGAGATTTCGAAAACGTCCCCACAACCAAGAGATTTGGGTATTGATCGATCAAAGAAACCATTGAAGAGCCGCCAAAATCGATATAGGCCTCATCGACTATCACTAAGCGATTGGGATGCCGTTTTAGAAAGGCACAGATTTCGCTTTGTTCTTGATAAACCCCAGTCGGGGCATTGGGATTGGCAAAAATGACGGTCCCTTTGAGTGAATCGTAGTCCGTTAACGCGATTGAGAAATCTTCTTGCAGCGGAACAACGGTGGCAGCGACTTGGTACAAGGCACTATATACTTGATAAAACCCGTAGGTCACATCGGGAAAGGCGATGCCGTTTTCCGTGAAGCCTTGAAAGAGGTAGGACAAGACTTCGTCACTGCCATTACCGAGAAACAGTTGGGCTGGCGTAACGCCAAGATAGGCAGCCAGAGGGTTTGTCACCACTTCAGCAGCAATATCCGAGTAACGATTCAGCTTTTGGGCGGCATCAGCAACCGCTGCTTGAACACTTGGCGCTGGCGGATAAGGACTTTCATTGGTGTTCAGTTTAATAACGACTTGCTCATCTACTTGTTCCCCCGGTGTATAAGGAGTCAGCTTGTGATACTTTTGATGTAAAAAGGTCATTTTTCTCCCTCTCTTCGTACATTGATCGAACGGGCATGGCCGATCAAGTCTTCGGTTTCCGCGAACAACGCTACAGCTGGACCAGCTGCTTTCATGGCTGCCTCTGGGTAATACAAATAACTGCTTTTCTTAATAAAATCATCCACTGATAACGGCGAATAGAAACGAGCCGTCCCTTCTGTCGGTAGGGTATGGTTTGGTCCAGCAAAATAATCTCCCAGTACTTCCGGTGTATGGTGACCTAAAAAGACGCTACCCGCATTTTCTACTTGTCCCAATAATGCAAAAGGATCAGCCACCGCTAATTCAAGGTGTTCTGGAGCAATTTGATTGGCAATGGTAAGTGCTTCGGTCAAATCTTTGACCAGAATCAGCTTTCCGCTAGATTCAAGCGCCGCAGCAGCAATGTCTTTGCGGGGCAGTTGCTTCAGCTGCAACTCAAGCTCGGCTTGTACTTCTTCAATCAAAGCTGCTTCTGTTGTGACTAAGATAGCTTGCGCTAAGGGATCATGCTCGGCTTGTGCCAAAAGATCCGCCGACAGCCAGCGAGGATTTGCGCTGGCATCAGCGAGGATCAGCACATCGCTGGGCCCTGCGATCATATCGATATCAACTTCGCCGTACACCATTTTTTTCGCTGTGGCGACATAAATATTTCCCGGTCCGACGATTTTGTCGACTTTGGGAATTGTTTCTGTTCCATAAGCCAATGCCGCTACGCCATGGGCCCCACCGACTTTGTAGATTTCATCCACTCCGGCAACGGAAGCTGCCGCTAAAATAGCAGCCGGAACTTTTCCCTGACTGTCCGTCGGTGTGATCATAACGATTTTTTTGACCCCGGCGATTTTTGCCGGCAGGACATCCATCAAAACCGTACTTGGATAAGCTGCTGTGCCGCCAGGAACATAGACCCCGACTTTTGTTAATGGTAAGACCCGCTGTCCCATCACAACGCCATTTTCCTTCGTTAAGACAAAGCCTTGCTGGACTTGTTTTTGATGAAATGCCAAAATGTTTTCTTTCGCCTGTTCCATCACATTAAGCAGCTCGGGTGAGACGGCATGGACAGCCGCGTCTATCTCCCTTGGACTGACGGTTAAGGAAGACAAGGTCACTTGATCGATTTCCTCAATTAATTGAAACAACGCCTGATCTCCTTGCTGCTGAACACGGGCAATGATTTGGGCGACAACGGTTGAAACATCCTTTGTTTCCGACTGTTTCCTTGCCACAATCGTTTCGATCGTATCTTTTTGGGTCGAAAAAATTCTCATAATTGCTCCCTCACCTTCTCAATCACTGTTTGAATACGTTCTTGCTTGAAACGCCACGTGGCGTGGTTGATCACTAAGCGCGCTGAAGACGGCGCGATGTCTTGGATCACTTCCAAATCATTTTCTTTTAGTGTCGTCCCCGTTTCGACGATGTCAACGATCACATCGGAGAGACCTAACAAAGGAGCCAATTCAATCGATCCATGCAGTTGGATCAATTCCACCGATCGACCTAACCCTTGATAAAACTGGCGGGTGATCTGCGGATATTTTGTGGAGACCCGCAGCGGGCGGGAGAAATCTTCCTCGAAATCTGTACGCGCCGCTACTGCCAAACGGCAGACCCCCATATGCAAATCAAGAAATTCGATGACTTCTGCCTTGCTTTCCATTAAAATATCTTTGCCCACGACACCGATATCCGCCACTCCGTGCTCCACATAGATTGCCACATCACTAGGCTTGACTAAGAAAAAGCGCAGCTTGTTTTCTTCATCACAAAAAATCAGTTGGCGATTGTCTTTGAAAACACCTTGTGCAGCCACACCGGCTTTGGTGAATAAGTCGTATACGGCATCCCCCATGCGGCCTTTTGGCAACGCAATGTTCAAATAGCCTGAACTTTCGTTGTCAGTTGGCAACTTTTGTCCAACATGGTTGAGCTTCATGCCAAAACCGATCGCTCCTTGCTCTTTGCCTTGCCGACTCATCAAGCGATCATAACGGCCGCCATATAAAATCGTCTCTCTTGCTTCTTCGATAAATCCTTGAAACAGCAAACCACTGTAATAATCGGCATCATTTAAAATCGAAAAATCCAGCCTTATCCGAATGGAGGCTGACAGTTGTTCTTTTTGCAATGCTTGATACAGTTGGTTCAGTTCTGCTAAACCAGCTTGTGCTTGGGGATATTCTGCCAGCAGCTCTTTGGCTTTTTGATACTTGGTTTCAAAATCACCTGACAAACGTACCAGTTTCGCTAATTTTTCAGCTTCTGTTGCTGACAAGCCAGCTTTTTCAGTCAGTGCATCCATGCCATGAGAACTCTTGTCCCGCAGGCAGTGCAGTACTTTTTGTCGATCCGCTTCGGGGAAGCGTTGGCAGATGCCATCCAAAATCCCCATATGGGACAGATCTAAGGTCCCTTTTCCCACCTGAGCCAAACTTTCCCAAGCCAGTTTTACAACCTCCAGTTGATCTTCCCACGTGATTTGATCAATGAGCTCCAAACCGATTTGATCGATCTTTTGGTATTCCCCTGCTTGACGATCCTGTCGATAGACATCTTCCACATAATACACTCTGCGGGCTTCTCCAGACGGTGTATTTTTGGCAATCGACAAGGTGACATCGGGTTTTAGCGCCATCGTCCTACCATCCGTACCCGTAAACGTGATGATGGAAGAACCACGTAAGAACGGATCATTTTGCTGATAGTTGCGATACTCTTCAAAGTTGTTCGAGTGATAAGGGGAAAAATGATGCTGCGTATACAATTTTCTTAATTTCAGTTCGACTTGTTCGGCTGGCTTCAATACATTCCATAACTCTTCCACACTTATCACTCCTATTTCATGCCACTGATTCGGCTTTTCCGTTGTTAAACTATGCTTTATCATCGGTTCACCATCAGTTTTTCTAATAATACTAATGGTTTTGCCATAAATAAGCAATGGTATTTTTCGAAATATTCTGGATTTTTTAGATACACTTTATTGGTAGAAACAAAGAAAGGGCATCAAATAAAAAAAGCCCTGCCGCAAATTCAGGACAGGGCTTTCACTTGAAGGTATAGTTGACGTCCGCGCCTAGGAGCGTGAAAAAGAAGTAATTAGGAACCCATTATTGAACTGAAAATAAATAATCGCTGCTATTTACTTTTTGCTGTATCGTCTGAGCAAAGGGTTCATGATCAGCTGTATTTGTGACAATGATGGGGATCGTTAGATCATAGCCTGCTGCACTGATTTCTTCTTCGTCAAAAGAAATCAGTTTTTCTCCAGCTTTAGCGTATTGATTTTCAGCTACATAAAGAGTAAATCCTTTTCCATCTAAATGAACCGTGTCGATCCCGATGTGGATCAAAAGTTCGACACCATTCTCTCCTCTTAAGCCAATCGCGTGCTTGGTGGGTGTAGTCATAATCACATAGCCATCAAAAGGAGCGACTATAATTTCATCAGAAGGAATGATCGCCACTCCATCCCCCATCATTTTTTCCGAAAACATCGGGTCCTTGACTGCCTCAAGAGAAATAACACTTCCCGATATTGGGCTGCTAACCTTCAAAGCATCTTCGGCTTTACTCATTTGATTTGCTTGAACTCGTTTTTGTTCTAAGAGAATCGTTGTAGTAAAAGAGACACATACAGCTAGGAGAATGACGACAATTGCAAACCAAAAATTGCTATTGAATCCAGAACCATCTGTCGGGATAAAAGTCGGGATCGCAACCAGACCTGGTGAAACAACTGCATATTGTTTTAGTTGAACAAACCCTGCCATGATCCCACCTACTGCACCACCTAGAATCGCCCCTATAAAAGCACTTCGGTAGTTGATCAAGACGCCAAAAATAGCCGGCTCGGTGATCCCCATCACACCAGTCAGTCCTGAAGAAAGAGCCAACGCTCTTTTTTCAGTATTTTTTTCCGTATAAGAAATAGCTAAGGCTGATGCACCCACGGCAACGTTAGCTGCCAGCATAGCTGGCATAACAAATGAATCATAGCCGTAGTCTCCTAACATAGCAAAGACCAAGGGGAACAACGCTTGATTAGTGCCGGTCATGACTAATAGCGGAGTCATTGCTCCTAAGACACCAACTGAAAACCAGCCGAGTTTGTCGTATAAAAAGCTCAAACCACTAGCAATGTATCCGCCCACTGCATTGCCAATTGGCCCTAATACGATTAGTGTGACAGGTACGGTAATTAAAATAACTAATAATGGCTTGACGAAATACTTGATCGATTGCGGAATAAACTTATCCCCGATTCGATCCATTACCGCCATAAACAAAACGCCAAATATTACAGGAATAGTCGTTGTATTATAGCTCATCGTTGGGATAGCGATTCCTAAGAAATTCAATCCTTCCACGCCATTGATCAATGAGTGGACGAGGATCGCACCTAGGAACATACCCATCAAACCATTGATACCAAGTTTTCTAGCAGCACTATACCCAATATAAATCGGTAGAAAATAAAAACCCGCATCATTGATGGCATTTAAAATCGTGTAGGTCCCGCTGTCAGCTGCAAGTCCGAAAAAGGTCACACCAATATTCAATACCGCCGATACCAGCCCAGCAGCTACCAATACGGGCAGAACTGGAACGAAGGTTCCACTGATAAAATCGACAACCAGCAAGCCGTAGTCTTTGAGGGTGCGCTTCGTTTTTCGTTCCTCCTTTGTCTGACCATTCATTTGATTTCGCTTTTCTGTAAAAATTGCATACACTTTTGGCACATCCGGACCGATGATCAGTTGAACTTCATGTCCTCTTCTCACTGTGCCCAAAATGAGTTTGTTTTCTTTTAATTGCTTGTCATCAAAAGCGGTTGGATCACTCAACTGCAGACGAAGCCTAGTGGCACAGTGATTGACTGTTTGAACATTTTCGATTCCTCCGATATTTTTTATAATATACGCAACCAGTTCATGATAGTTTGACATAGTGATTCATCCTCACTTTATTTAATAAACCGCTTTCACTAAAGTAGTTTTTGGAGCGATAGAAGCTCTTTCTTCTATCGCTCATTTCTCATCCTTTTGGACGTGCTAACGCTTGACCATTTGATCGGATCACTTCTTTATACCAATAGTAAGAATCTTTCGGGATTCTACGTAAATCCAGTAACTCTTCATCAGTTGTATTGATATAGACAAGTCCATACCGTTTCGCCATCCCATTGCCCGTACTCAAAAGATCAGTAAATGACCATGGATTATAACCAAAGACTTTTGCGCCATCTTCAATCGCCAATCCGACTTGATAAATCTGATCATTTAAAAAATCGATTCGTTCTTGATCATGTACTTGTCCATCCTCACCTAGCGTCTCATGCGCCCCGTAGCCATTCTCAGTAATCACCATTGGTAAATGATAGTGGTCTTCCATATACCGTAACAAGTAACGCATAGCAACTGGATCGATCTCCCAATCCCAATCGGTTGTCTCGACAAAAGGATTGACCGTTTGCGCAAAAATCCCTGGATTATTTGGGTAAACAAATTCCCCTTTTTTCCCCGATTTGTTCAACCCAATTTCTTGATGATCGGATGCCACTGGTGACTCCTTCGCTACGTTGCTACGGTAACAATTGATGCCGAAAAAGTCGATTTTTGCTTGTGCAACCAATTCCATATCCCCAGGGCGAATATCTGGGTCAATATTATTTTCTTTCCAATAACGTTTAATAAAACCATTGTATTCACGATTTGCATTAAAATCATTCCAGATTTTTTCCGTCAGTTCTTCTGCATTCATCGCTGCAATCTGATCTGCTGGTTTTGCTGACTCAGGATAAAACGGAACCATCCCAGGAACCGGGCCGATCTTGCCGTCTTCAACCAACTCATGACACGCAATCACCGCTTTTGCATGACATAGGTTCATAATATGATTGACTTTCCACTTATCTTCGAACCAAGTCTCTGGGTATTTGCATACTCCTAACCAGTCTCCATAGACAATTTGCATGTTCTGCTCATTAATTGCCAGCCAGTATTTCACACGATCGCCGAATGACTCAAAACAGGTTCTAACATATTGGTCAAATGCATCAATGATGCCTCGGTCGTACCAACCATTAAATTCTTCATCAACCCAGACTGGCATATCGTAGTGATACAAAGTGACGATTGGAGTAATGCCATGTTCAACTAATTCATCAATCAGCTGATTGTAAAAGTCAATTCCTAATTGATTGGGCACCCCTGAATTATCAGGATAGATCCTAGGCCAAGCAATCGAAAAGCGATAGGAAGTAAAGCCCGCATCAGCCATTAATTGGACATCTTCTTTGTATTTATGGTAATGATCAGCGGCGATCGAATTATCTGTATAGGGCTTTTTCTTTTTACTGTTTAAGTCGATGATCGCAGTTGAACGCCCATCTTCTGCTACAGCCCCTTCAACTTGCCACGCCGCACTTGAAGCCCCCCATAAAAAATCCTTTGGAAATAGTGGTTTATCTTTATAATGCATGCCCATTGCCTTCTCTCTTAAATTTAAGTAAATAACCATTGAATAGTAGATCAAGTACGAAATCAATGCCATACGTATAGTAAAGCAGCTCATTGATTTCTTTTTCATGTGTTTGTGAACTTAAATGATACAGTTTATCAAAATAGCGGTTATAGATCGGGTTTCTATTATTTGTAAACAAAATCGTTGGTGCCTTGACCTCTTTTAGTATCTCAAGCATAGAAGAGACGAAGAGACCCGATAGCGAAAAAACAATGATCAAGGGATCTTGGCAATGTTCCAAGGCTAATGTCAGGTCGCTCTTTGACGTTAATAGAGTAATTCTTTTGCCGAAGATAACCATTCGCTGTTGGAAAGTTTTTACACTACCGGTAATATTGCTTGAACACAAAATCATAACTTCTCGACTATCATTGATTAATCGGACAAGACGATCGACTTCTTGTGTGTTAAACCGCAGACTTAATTCTTCCATTAGCGAAGTAATATTGGCTTGAAGCTTAGGCAAAAAATCAGAGTAGCCGTAAAACTTTAGAAATTCATTGATTCCATCATCAAAAGTTTCCGCGTTTTTTTTCATATCTAAAAAGTTCTCGTAACCCAATTGTTTCGCAAATCGTCGAATGGAGGCCCGTGATACATGCTGTTCTTCTGCAATCTGATAAATGTTCCAGCGAGTCACGCTTTTGAAGTTCTCTAAGAAAAATTTAGCAAGTTCAAATTCAACCGTCCCTACTTCATTTTCGTTCACAATATGATTAAGCTTATAAATGAAATTCAATCGATTATTATCCATTTTTTTTAATCTCCCTTGGCCAAGTTTGATTGTATCTAAATTATAACGTATCCGTTTCCAAAGTTGGGGTGCATGTCTTGTCCCCAGTTAAATCTTATCTAGAAATAAAAAAAGAGGCACAGAATTCGGCTTCTGTCCCCTTCTACCTATGGTATGTTCTAGCGTCACTGATAGTACTTCTTTCTAATCAGAGTCTTCTTCACAATAATGGAGCAAAAAACTACTCTATCGGTCATTTCGCAGGTCGTCTGAACTTTGTCACTATGAAACCTGACTAGCATAAAGAAGCATGTGCTGGACATGCTTTTTGGTGGCTACACAAGACCGTGCTTTTGTAACGCTTGCGCAATCCCGCCGTCTTCTGGTCGAGCCGTCACCTCGTCAGCTACTGCCAATAGCTGTTCACAGGCATTGCCCATCGCAATTCCTGTCGCAACAGCTTCAAACATTTCGACATCATTATGGCCGTCACCAAACGCCAATGTATCTTTGTTATCGATTCCTAGATGGTTCAAGAGAAAATCGATAGCTGTTTTCTTATGGATATTCTTGATGCCGATCTCGCCACTGTCTTTGCCAAAAACAGGTACCGTACTGCGAATCATTTGGAATTGATGGTGATATTGGTCATGGACCCGTTCATAAGGAATCGAATGATTGATAAAGGAAACTTTATTCACGTCATCATAATCAATTTTCGCTTCGTCCTCAATCAGTAAGTCAAGGAACCACTGAATAGTTTGAACGCGTTGTTTTCCTGCTTCACTTTCAACAGGCTCACCTGCCAAGACGATCTCCAGCAAGCGATTTCGTAGATTGGTACTTGCAAATAATCCTTGATTCGATTCTAAATAATATTCGATTTGGTTTTCTTTTAAGAAATCGACCAATCTTAATAAAGCTTCTTTTTCAAAAACTTTGTGTAAAATCACCTCATCATGTACTTCACAGTAACCACCGCCGGCACCAATCATTCCGCTTAAGGGCAGCGTCAGTACATCCTCTGTGATTTCGGCTTTTGAACGACCGGTACATAAGAAAAACTCATGTCCCTTCTTATGTGCCGCTGTGATTGCTTGGCGTGCACTTTCTGGTACGTTCCCCGCGTCATCACATAATGTTCCATCTACATCTAAAAAGACAATTTTTTTCGTCATTTCTTTCCCTCTTTTCTCACTCCATCAATAAAGCGCTCACATGAACGTACTTGCCGAATACAAGGTGTCAAGATCAGCTACTTAGATTTAGTATAACAAATCACAAGGAAAGTGCGCTAGACTATTTTAATTGATCATAAGATGGGATTCTGTTATTGTGGTCGCTCTTTCTATTCCTTTACTCCGTGTTCATCGCGCTATTACTCCATGTGTTTTTTCTTGAGATGGTTGAATTTTCCTAAATTGTGCTTACTCCTCACTTAAATAAATTAAGCTCCATTTTGGTAGTTGATTGTTTTTTTGGCCTGTAAGCTCGCGATAATATGATTTTTTATCATTTTTGATCATACAAATTATTTCATGCTCATCCATACAAAACTCTTGGCATAAGTTTGTTCTACTATTTTCAAAAAGTTCCAGTAAAATTTGAATCTGCGCATCTATTGCTAGAAGTGCTTTGAGCTGAACAAATAAACTCTTTGATTGATCATAGTAAATGTGCTCAAATTCATCACAGAGTTCTTGATAATAATGGAAGATTTTTGGGTAATCAGTCAATACCCCTACACTTAGCAACACTTCTTTTGAATAACACAAATAGTCTTTCGGTTCCTTGATATTTTCTGATATCATATCCTTACTCCTTTACATCTATGTTTTTTTCGGTGAAAGTAGCGCTATCACTTCTGCTCGCTTTGATTTTCTTCCACTAGGTGTTTTTATTCGCTCAGACAAATTGAAGCTTAGCTGTCCAAAAACGACTAAAAGTGATTGGGTCCTTAGCTCTTACCAGTGCAGACACGTTAAGAAAATCAGTTACTCCTATTATAGTTTCCCTTTCGTGTCCTCTTATAATTACTTTTTATTAAATAAGAGAAATAAGAGTGAAAAAGTGGCGGACAACTCGTTTCCTTCTACTAAGAAGTAGTGCTCGAACGAAACTAGATCGGTTCTAGTAAAAAGAAAATGACTACAATATCGATAAAAATCAACAGATAGTTAAAGTTGTTGCTTCAAGGAACAAAGACACCTCCTATCCATACCAAAAAAAACCAATAATCGAATCTATCGATCATTGGTCGAAACCTTAAATATTTTGTTGGAAGAAGACGTTCAGTCCATACTATTTTATCACGCTACAGGTCAAAAATAGAATGGACTTTGGGACAGTGTCAGTAAAAATGGATCAAGCATAAATATAATCTAAAATCTCCTGCGGTGTCTCTGCCACAGCATCTGGTTTTTCGGCAGAAAGTTTTTTTGCATTGTGGCTGCCCCACGTTACGGCGATGGTTTTGACACCAGCTGCTTTGCCCATCTGAATATCAAAAATAGCATCTCCTACCATGATCGTCTTGGTCGGATCAAACTGATACTGCGTTACTAATTGATTGATTCCTTCTGGATGAGGCTTGTAGTAGGACACCGCATCTGAGCCGATGATTTCCTCAAAGAAATCCACAAGATTCTGAGCAGCCAAGTTTCGTTTGACGACTGCTGTCTTCTTACTTGAAACGACGAAACAAGGAACCTTTCGTTTATTTAAACTCTCTAAGATATGGGGAATTTCAGGAAATACTTTCAAGGTACTTTCTTCATATGTTTGGTAATAGGCACGAAAAATCCGAATCAATTCCGCTGCGATTTCTTGATCTAATGGCTGTTCTGACATTTTTAAAAATGATTTTTCGATCGGTATCCCCATATAGTGTTCAATGACTACTTCACTGGGTACTTTGAGTCCCATCTCTGTAAAAGCTGCTTTTGTTGCCTTAACACTGCACTCTTTTGAATCCAATAAAGTTCCGTCCAAATCAAATATCACACACTCAATCTTCTTCACGCCATTTCCTCCTCTGAAAGATACTACAACACTTTTCTACCAAGCACTTTTTAAATCCTGCAGTATTCCTTTTCATTACTGATTATCTCTATTTTAACACTAAAAAAAAGCATTATCATAATTTTCAATACCATCACTCATTTAATACTAATGTTTTTATATAAAAAACGACTCAATTTGAAAACAGAGTCGCTTCTACAAAATAGACTGATTTAAAGAGGTTTACTCTTGATAGAAAAAGCTTCAATACACTTCTTATCACACATTGGCTCTTTTTATTGTAAAATATAGCCTTTGCCCCAAGCGGTTCGCACCCGCTTTTCAGTATAGTCGTATTCATCTAGTTTTTCATTGATGCGTTTCGCTAATATCGACAACTGGGATTTTCTTGAGTTCGTTCCACCATTCCCCCAAATTTTCCAACACAAATCTTCCCGGTTGATGAATTGTTCTTCTCCTAAATTGTTAAAAAAAATCTGTTCTTGCAGACTAAGAAACTTAGGAAAGGATTCTTTTGTGACGGATGCTTTTTCTAATTTACGACTATTTGGTGGTAATGCTGCTAAAAATTCTCTCAGCTCGACAAAAGAGCGATTCAGGTACGTGGCATTCTCAGCTTTTTCAATCATACCTTCTTGTTCACGATCCCCTGCCAAAATGCGGACGATCCGCTGTTGATAATAAGGAGCCAATGTCTGATTGATCAATAAAAATTCTGGATCAGCAATTGTTTCACTAACAAATAAACAGTCAAATAACTTGGCGCTTTCTATCAACCACTCTTCCTCTTTCGTAGTTCTCCCTACGAATACTTCATGACTCAACATCTGTAGCTCCCGCTGCAAATCAATCTCATATGATATGTTTTTTGTCAGTATAATAATTCTCATGACACATCCTGCTTTCATTCCCCATTTATTCAGAAATCATTTACTGAATCCATTCGGACTCATTTCTGAATGCTTTATGTTGACATTATTACTTATTTTTATCCGCTTGAGGTGTCATTTTTTGTTCATAAATGCTGATATGGTGTCATGTTTTGTGGGAAGGATCAGCGTTCATTTCATAATTCGTTTTTTCGATAACCTATAAAAAACAACCGTTGTGAGATTGCCGTATTTGCCATTTTGAGTTTCTCATCACTGCTCCCACTTCAAATCCAACAGCTCCAGCATTTCATGGTAGGCGGTTTCGATTCGCTGGCGCTTTTCTTCAGGAACATTTTTGGCATATCGCCCATCTGGCAGATAATCTTCAGCAAGGCAGACTTGAAAATCAAAGGCCTGCAAGACGCCGTATTCTGGATCATAATAGGTACGATCAGGGATTGGTTCTTTGGAGACCCAAGTTGGATGCAAGGCAATCTGGCTTAAATAGGTTCGCTGCCCTTCTTTGGAGATTTCAACTTCTGGAATGACGCCTCGTTCGGTCCAATAGTTGTCATTGACGGTTTCATAACGTTGATTCGACAGTAAGTTCCCCATTGAGTAAATGATAAATTTCTTTTCGCCGTCCTTTTCGATGATTTCGGTTGATTCTGCTACATGCGGATGGCCGCCGAAGATAATATCAGCACCAAAATCGATCATCTTCCGATAAACAGTTTGTTGTTCTTCCGTTGGTTCTAAAGAATACTCAACACCAGACTGAGGCATCACGATGGTGATATCCGCCAAGCTTTCCGCTTCTTTGATCTCTGCTTCCACTTTATCTAACGACAAGTCTTTCAAGTAGGTATCATACTCTGCTTGAGTTAAGCTTTCTTCAAGGCCATTGAAGCCGTAGGCATAGGCCAAGAGAGCAACTTTGATCCCGTTGACTTCTTTGACCAGGATTCCACTGTTGTCGACCGTGACACCAATCGTTGCCAAGCCTTGGTCGTGAAAAGCAGCCGCCGTCGTTTTGATTCCTTCGATCCCCGTATCTAAAATATGGTTATGGGCAAGATCGATCACATCAAAGCCCGCGTCTTTGATGCTGGTAACAGCATCGATAGGGGCGTTGAATAGGGGAAAACCGCCAAGCGGTTTATTAGGATTGATGGTTCCTTCAAAATCACCTAAAGCAAGGTCCGCCGATGCAATCAACGGTTTGACCTGCTCAAAATCGTTGTCAAAATCATAACGCTTTCCGTCGTAAGCGCTTAAATAAACAGGTGTATGATAAAGCATATCACCACTAGCTGTCACTGTGATGGTTTTTACTTCTGACTTTGTTTCGGTAGAACTACTTGATTCTTGCATTGTTTTTGTCGGTTTTGTCGATTCTGCTGTAAGACGCTGTTCGGGGATACCTATCGCTTGAATCACTAGATAAATCACTCCAAGTGTGATTGCCAGCAGCGCTATACTTAACCCCGCAATGATCCGCTGGCGTTTCTGACGTTCCTGTCTTCGTTGTTGTCTCATGCCCTCACCCTTTCACTCTGCTTTATCAAAAACCTATCTTCATTTACGTTCTAACTAGATTCCCTTCTCCTTTTCCTGCGACCCCTACTAAATATTATCTTTTTATTAAATAATTATACTATACTTATCAGCCCTTTAATAGGTCATTTTACAAAGCATAAAAAAACAGCCCGATCGTAATCGAACTGTTTCACACATCTCTTAGCAGTGGATTCCTCTAAAATCATTCCTGCAGGTCTGTGTTGTCTAAGGTCTTGTATCATTTAGTATCTTAGGCTGCGATTTTTAGCTAAGGATTCTTCTCATTCATCATGGATGATAGACTTCCGATCATATATGGACTCCGTATCCCCTGTACGTAAAATCTCAGCAAACCAGTGATAAACTGTTTCAGGACATTCATGTTTTTCTAATTCTCGAAAAAAGTCTTTGGATTCAATAAGGGTAATAAACTGAGTCATCGCATTTAGATGCTGCTTGCTGTCTAACGCAGAAAGAGTAAAGATGTACTTTACAGGAATCGTTCCTAAGACATATACTTCAGATTCTAATGTTGTCAATCCCATGCCAAGTTTTTTTGCACCTACTTCAGGAACCGTATGCGGTAAGGCAACTTGATCGAATATCACCATATAAGCACCTTCTGATCTGGTTTGTTGAATGATCGAATCGATGTAATTTCTAGTGATGATCTTTCTTTCAATCAATGGATTGGCTGCGAGATAAAAGGCCTCTTCCCACGTTCTGGCTTTTTTGTTTAATTGTATCAATTCTGGACGCATCATATCCAACAGCATTGCAGGTTCTTTTGACTTTTTCTCTTTTTGAGACATGATAGATGCCGTTGGCGAGCAGGTCTCTTGTACAAATTTCTCTAGCTGATGTCGCAGAGCTGACTCGCTAGTAACTGTTGAATATTGTTGAATAATTTGCATCAAGCCGTCGATCGTAACAGTATTGGGCTTGATACTTGTACTGGTTTCGAATTTGACATCTAAAAACAACTGGGTTCGTTCCTCGTAAGACATGATCGGGTTTACTACAAAAATCGGTTTTTTTAACGGATAAAGTTGAAAGTTGGGTTTTGTCGTAAAAATGATATCGTACGACTGATCAAATGAATGTAGTTCGCTTGTTTCAATCGGTCCCAATAAGATAAAAGAGGGAAAGATTTCCTTTAATTCATTGTAAATGATTGCTGAGCTTCCAATACCATTGGGGCAAACAACGACCCCCACTTTTTGTTGCACCATATATTCTTCAGAATTCCTGATCAAAAGCGCAAAGTGCATTGTTAAAAAGGCTACTTCTTCATCTGGAAGCTTTGAATCAAAGCTATCACTGATTGGTCTCAAGGTTTCTTTTACGATCTGATAAAGATCATTATATTTTTCAAAAATTTTCTCCTGCATAGGATTGATGATCGGTAATCGAAACAGCATCCGGAAATAGGTCGGTCGAAAATGACTATATAACTGCTTGATGACAGAGTGTTTATCCTTGAAACGAATACCTGAAAGCAATTCAAATCGCTCGACGATTCTTTCTACCAAGTCAATGATGACCAAATTTCCTTTAAGCCATTCCTTTTCATTTCCTAATGCCATTCCCAGGACCCACCCACAGAGGTAGTTCTTTTCTATACTATTCATCACCCCTGCGTTTTCTAAAACTTCTTCAGCAAAGCGATACTCCTTCATTTTTACTAACTCATGATCATTAGAAAAGGGCTTTAGATCAAATTCATTCAAGCCCATTCTTGGGTATAAAAAAATAAGGATATAGTTCAATTCAATCAACCTATTTTCAACTAACTCTATCGCATGTTTTTCTAAAAGAAGAGAAAGATAGGTGTCCTGCTCATCCGCCAATTGTATTCGTTCGTTATGAATAAAGTAACGGTAAATAAAATCATCGTCCTTGCTAGTCACATCTTCCAAAATCATTCGAAATAAAGCGTAACGAATCATCAGTTCATCACCTGCTAAGTGATACCCCTCTTTTCTCGAATAACTGATTGAAATATCGTACCCATGTAATTCCGCTTGTAATTTGCGCAGATCACTCATAAAGGTTGTTTTGCCGATTTTTAACGCATCTAAAAAATGGTTGACCGACAGATAGTCTTTCTCGTAGTAAAAGAGCGTCAAAAAGATATATTTTCCTCGTTCTTTTGAACTCATCTCATAATATTTAAACATACGCTCACGTAAAAATGACTCCAACAAATATTCCTTGCTTTTCTCAGGAAGTCGAATCACACTTTCCTTATTCACGCTAAGTGGTAGTTTTTGGGCAGATAGAAACTGGTTGATTTTATCAATGGTATACTCTATTTGAGTGCGGTTCATAGAATAATTCCGCTGAAGATAATCGTAACTGATGGTTGGTTTTTCAATCAGAGCCATCATCATCTTTCTCGTCCTATAGTCAATTTTTACCATCAATGTTCCCCCATTTCTGCAGCCTACTGTTCTACTTTCAATGTAAATCCTTCCACTTGTACATATTTTTGAAGCACTTGATCTACTTGCTGCTTTTCTTCTTTAGTAAGATCTAGAACAGGCAGTTTCGGTAACCCAACATCCTGTCCGATTGCCCGCAAACAGTATTTCAGCCCAGACGGAATCGTTGAGCATTTGCAGGCTTCTCTAAAATCATCAATACTTGCTTGTGCTTGCCGCGCTTGTTCTATGTTTCCAGCTACAAATTGTTCATAGATCGCCACATCTGTTTTCGTCACAACATTTGCGGTTGAAGCCACAGAGCCATCTGCTCCTAACTGTAATGCTTCTAAAATCTTAGAGTCGCTTCCCATCAGCAAAGAGAAATCCTCTCGATGATTTAATTCAAGATAGCCCTTGAAGTTTTCTAGATCACCGCTTGAATCTTTTATCCCAATAATCGAGTCAATTTTGAGTAATTCCGAGAAAACATGACGATTGATGAAATTTCTAGTATTTGGCGGAATATTGTACAAAATGATTGGTAATGTCGTTTGCTCAGTAATCACACGGTAATGATGAATCAGCTCCTCATCGGTATACTTCAAAAGATATGGCGTTATGATGGAAGCAGCATCAACGCCGATTTTTGCAAACTCATTTACTAATTCAATCACTTTATTCGTTGCGATGTCTCCGGCACCTGCAAATACTGGTACTCTGCCCGATACTTCATCGACAACGATTTTTGCAAACTGGATTTTCTCTTCTTTGCTTAAGGTATGAAATTCGCCATTGGTTCCTAAAATAAACAACCCGTGGACACCACCAGCAATCAAATGCCTTACAAGCTTTCTGGTGCCCTCTTCATTGATGCCGTTCTCATTTAATGGTGTGACCATTGCTGGTATAATTCCTCTGATTTTCATTGTGTAAGCTCCTTTTTTGTCGTTGCTCCTAAGCTTCCCCCTGGATGCCATTTAAGGTAATCTTCTAAATTGATTTCTTTTGCTTCTTGCAGCAACACCGACAGAATCTGCAGCTGGATCATTTGGGCAATCACAGAGGAACGTGGCGGTTTATTCAATGAGTCCCCTTCTTGGGAAACATAAGAAGACAATGTGACTTCAGCACAGGAAGCTAGGGAAGAATCTTCATTTCCTGTTACCGCTAAAATTACAGCGCCATTAGCTTTTAAGGTAGCAAGCGCATATTCTAATTCTTTGGTATTCCCACTATTACTTATCGCAATCACTACATCGCCAGCCACGACTTGTCCTGCCGATCCGTGCACGGTTTCGGTTGTGTCTAAAAAATAGGCGGGTGTACCGACAGATGAGAAAAGTGAAGCTGCATAGCCTGCTACATAGGAACATTTTCCCACGCCGGTTACATGAACGCGCTTATGATTTTTTTCTGCATGGAGAATAAGTTCTTTGGCCTTCACCATCTGTTGATTGACTTCTTCGTCTTCAAGCCGATAAAATTGAGCATCGCTTTGGGCTTTTAAATTCGTACTATATGCAAACAAAACGTTTTTTTCATTCAATACAGATTTTCCTTTCTTATAGCAAGGAGAAATGGTATTCATCCTTCTCCTTGCTAATCATACTTTTTAACTAAATAGTTTTAAGATTTTGTCTAGTAAAATTCCGATAATATTGTAGTCGATTTGAGGAAATCCAGCGTCTGTGATGCCTAATTCAGAAAAAGCTGGGAAAAGTACCAAAGGCAATGCAGTCAGCAAAATACCGCCTAAGAAGGATGCGATGATCGCCCCTTTCAACCCGCCTCTTATTGAACCAAAGACACCCATGGTTCCACCCGAGAAAAAAGCGATCCCAGCTGCTGGCAAAAGCACAACGGGAGAACCCATAGCAGCCATGGCAAACGTCGCTGTTAACCCACCTATAAACGAGGTAATAAAACCGACAGGAACCATGGTTGGCGCATATTGGAAAAACACAGGAACATCTACTGCCGGCATTGATCCTGGGATATATTTTTCAGAGATCGCTACGAAGGCAGCTGTTAATTCAGCAATAAATTGACGCACACCATAAATCAGTACAGACATCCCCGCCGCAAATTGCAACCCTTGAATCAACGGATACAAGAACCATAAGTCGTTGCCAGCCATTTCTTGAACGACATCCATATGACCACTTAAAACTGCTGCGATCGTTGCAATGTAGAAAAGAATAATCATGAAAAATGCAACAGAGAAGACAAAATCTCGGAATACGGAGAAGAAATCAGGAAGCTCGCGATTGGCTGCTTTCTCTTTCTTTGCTTGCCAATTTTTCCCGCCAATGACACTGCCGATGACACCTGAGAACCAGTAAAAAATCAAGTTAAAGTGACCTAGTACAACCCCTGCATTACCTGTCAGCTCATCTGTATATTTCTGAGCCAATTTGGGCAACCCTGCTCCTGCAAAACCTAGCACCAAAGAACCAAAGATAACTGTTACCCAAGTGGGCATACCATTCGAAATAAAAATCAACCCAATGACAGCAGCAAAGAAAAGATAATGCTGACCGGTTAAGAAAATTGATTTTAAAGGCGTCAATTTCGCAATAACTAATCCGAATATGAACCCTAGCCCCATAATCATTGATATTTCAAAACCATATACATCCATAGCTAACGCTGTAGCAGGCTCTACTGCTAGAACCGTCCCTTGAACACCAAATGCGGTCTGAAACAACGTGGCGAAATTTGCAGCAATCGTTCCTACATGACCTCCACCAATATTAAAAATCATAAACCCAATGCCCACTTTGAGGACACCGCTCAGGGTCTCCTTCGCAGGCTTTCTTTGTGCAAGTAACCCGATCAAAGCCAAAATCATTAGCAACACAGCAGTATTTCTGAATTGGTTCATTACTAAAATTGCCATTCAATTTATTCCTCGCTCCATCAATTTATTTTGTTTGCATCGTTTCAAGAAATGTTTCTAGTTTTCCTTGGATCTCTTCTTTACTCATAATATTTTGAATGCCTATGACTTCATAAGGTTTGTTTTGAAAATCAGGTTCCGCTGCGATATCTGCCATACTCATAAAGGCATCGCCGGTAAAACCAATGAGAACGTCTAGATTTCCATGAATCGTTTCAATGGGATAGCCGTTTTCTTCAATCACTGATTTTACTTTTATGTGAAGCAGCGTTGAACTTCCCATCCCCGCACGACATGCAACCGCTATCAAAAATTTCTTGCCATTACTCGCCTTAGGTTTTGCATCTGATTGGATCGATGCATCATTTTTCTTTTTTTGAAAGAATCCCATCTTAACTCCTCGTTTCTTCTAATAGTTGTATAAATGCTTCTGGTGTCTCCACATTTGCTAAACGATCAATGATACTGTCCCTTGCTAAAACTTCTGCTAACTCACCCATCAGCTCCAAATGACTGGTCGGGTCTATCGCTGCCAAACAGAAAATGACTTTCACTGGATCATTGGGCGAACCAAATGAGATGGGGGTATTTAATGTCATCGCACTTAGTCCTAAGCGACAAACCCCATCTTCTGATCGGGCATGCGCCAAAGCAAATCCAGGCATAAGCACGATATACGGCCCGGCATCTAAGACGGATTGAATCATCGCTTCGACATACTGTTTTGTAACGTTGCCATTCCTCAATAACGGCTGGGCAGCTTTTTTGATTGCTTCTTGCCAGCTGGTACTCTCTTGCTGAAGTAAAATGTTTTCTTTTGTTAATAATGTAGTTTGCAAACGACAATTTCCTTTCTAAAAAATTTCTTTAGGTCTTAGTAAAGAATTTCTCGAGATAATTCCTATACACACACTATAAGTGAAAAGTTTCGGCCTGAATAGACGATTTTAGACCACATGTTTGTACACGCTCCCAGATTAAGTGAACTGCTCTTCTCAAAAAGACCAGGTATACTGGCTATTTTTTTTATTTGCCTCCAGTTTTTCTCGATAACCTTCTTGAGCAGTTCACAAAACTTATTCTATCAAGGAAAAAGTGAACCAAAAATGGACAGATCTTTTGCTTGCATCCACAAAAAAAGAAGCTCTTAAATAAACTAAGAACTTCTTAAGGCAAACACTCTATTCATGGCTATAGATCTACCGTTTTAATTGTATTTCTAGCCGTAGGTATTTTCACACGAATTTTTACTTGCAACTGCTATTTTCTACTTTGCTTCCTCATGCTTCACGGGACAACTGCTGTGGCAATCAGAACAATGATCCTTTTTCACCATGCGGTAAACCACACGGCCGCCATAGCCAAAAATCAGTCCGCTTAGAATTACTGTAGCAATCATTTTTCGCCTCCTACGACTTGGATCAAGGGCGCACTCCCTCGGAATGGTTTCTTCACCAGAGCAAATACCAATAGACCAGTAACGACTATTGCCGCGAAAACACCTAGCGTGAGGTGTCCGCCTTCAAAGATGACGTGTCCGAATTGGTAGACCAACAAACTGGCGCAGTATGCCAAGCCACATTGATAGCCAATGGCTAACCATGTCCACTTGCTGTCCCCCATTTCACGGTGGATCGCACCGATGGCAGCAAAACAGGGGGCACATAGTAAATTAAAGACGAGGAAAGAGTATGCCGCCACAGCAGTGTAATCGCCGCGCAACACTTGCCAAATCTCCGTCCCACTTTCTGACAACTCACCGGTTTGTCCGTAGAGAATCCCGAATGTGCCGATCACATTTTCTTTGGCCACCAAGCCAGTGATCGTCGCCACGGCGCCTCGCCAAGTTCCCCAGCCTAGGGGAGCGAAAAGTGGCGCCAAAAGTCGACCGAAAAAGGCCAAAATGCTTTGGTCTTCACTGACCCGCTGCAAGGTAAAGCTGTAGCTGGAGGTAAACCAGACAAAGATACAAGCTACAAAAATTATCGTACCGGCTTTTTTTACAAAAGCAATGGCTCGATCACAGGCACTTTTCAAAATCGTTTTGACCTGCGGCAAATGATACGCTGGCAGTTCCATAATGAATGGTGCCAGATCACCTGCAAAAAGCGGCGTTTTTTTCAAGACGATCCCTGAAAAAATCACAGCGCCCATGCCGACAAAATAGGCCGATGGTGCGACCCAACTATAATGAGGGAAAAAGGCTCCGGAGATCAATGCGATGATCGGCAATTTGGCAGAACAAGGCATGAAGGTCGTGACCATCACCGTCAACCGACGATCCTTTTCGTTTTCAATCGTTCGGCTTGCCATCACCCCCGGCACGCCGCAGCCTGTGGCAATCAACATAGGGATAAACGACTTGCCGGATAGACCAAATTTGCGAAACAACCGGTCCATGACAAATGCCACCCGTGCCATGTATCCACAGTCCTCCAAGATAGCCAAGCAAAAAAACAACACGAAAATCTGCGGCAAAAAGCCTAAGACCGCACCGACCCCTGCCACGATGCCATCCAAAATCAATTCTTGCAGCCACTGGGCGACCCGCAGCTGTTCTAGCCAGTGCGCTGCTGTTTCGGGTATCCAGCTGCCAAATAATACATCATTGACCCAATCGGTGCCGATCGTGCCAATCGTCTGAATCGATAAATAGTAGATTCCCCACATAATGAAGGCAAAAATCGGTAGTGCCAATACGCGATGGGTCAACACGCGGTCGATTTTGTCGCTGAAGGCTAAGTGCTGATCTGTTTCCTTGATGACTGCCAGCGCCAACAATTCTTCAATGAAGCCATAGCGCTCATTAACGAGAATGGCGTCACTGCTGTCTTTAAAGATCATCTCTAAAATCGAAATCGTCTCCTGAAGGACTGCTTGCTGGGAATCAGTCAGTTTACACATTGCTTGAATCGCTTCATCTTTTTCAAAGAGTTTTATGGCAAACCAGCGTTTTTGCTGCTGAGGGATCGTCTCTGGCAAAATCGCCATGATCTCGGTCAAGCCAGCTTCTAAACGATCATCGTAGCGGGGAGGGAGCTGTTGTGTGTTGACTGCGTGCTTCGCTGCCTCGATCATTTTGGCTAAACCACGTTGTTTCAAAGCACTGATCCCCACTACCGGAATCCCTAATCCGTAAGCCAATTTTTCGAAGTTGATCTGCAAACCTTTTTTCTTTAATAGATCGATCATGTTGATGGCTGCCACGGTGGGAACATTCATTTCTAATAATTGCAAGGTTAAATACAGATTTCGCTCAAGATTAGTTCCGTCAATAATATTGATTACCGCATCCAGCGATGCTTCCATCAAATAATTGCGGGAAATCAGTTCTTCCGGCGTATAAGGCGACAAGGAATAGATCCCGGGCAGATCTTGGATCAACACGTGCCGGTCTTTTCGCAGTCGCCCCGCTTTACGTTCTACGGTGACACCCGGCCAATTGCCCACTGTTTGTTTGGCACCAGTCAATTGATTGAAAGTACTTGTTTTCCCGCTATTGGGATTTCCTGCTAATGCAAAGTGATAGGTCATACCGTTTCGACTCCTTTTTCGACAAAAACCAACGCTGCTTCTTGCTTTCTCAAAGACAATTCATAGCCGCGGAGCCGAATCTCCATTGGATCACCCAATGGAGCCAGTTTCACTACTTCCAAATGAACGTTTTTCGTAAGACCCATATCCATCAAACGACGGCGCAAAGCACCTTTTGCACCAATCTGATTGACCTTCCCGCTTTCACCGACTTGTAGCTGATCCAAAGAGGTAATGACGGTTTGCTGCTGGATCTCTGTGACATCGATTTGTTCCATGACCCTTGCATCTAAAGCAATCCGCGTTCCCTGGTGCAAAATGATGCCGCCTTTGCGATCTTTTTGTATCACAACGATTTCAACGCCCGTGCGAATGCCAAGATCGTTTAAATGAACCGTGATTTCTTTGGTTGTTGCGAACGAGTCGATTTTGTATGTCCCAGAAGCCCGAGTTTGCGCCATTTTCATTGGTTCTTACTCCTTTTGTGAAGTGTTGTTTTAATTAACCAACTTTAATTGAGAATGATTATCATTATAATAGAGCCATTTCCACAGGAAGTCAATCTGTTTTCGACTTAACTTTGAATCTTCCTTCACAATGGAGATTTTTTTTACTCATTTTGATTGCATATCCCCTCTAATAATTACGCAAAAACCTTGTAATTCTACGTATTTTCCGCTTTTTTCATTTGCATAAAAAACACAGAAACACTATAAATTGTGTATGTCGAATTCACAAGCACAAGATATAGTGTTTTTTCGTTGACTTTCTCCGAGACTTATTTATACTAGGTTTATAACTATTACAACTCGGAGGAAACAATTATGAATATCAAACTATTTTCTAAAAACAACTGCATGCAATGTAAAATGGCGAAACGCTTTTTAAGTGAAAATCAGATTGCCTTTGAAGAAATCAATATCGATAATGAGCCTGAAGCATTAGAATTTTTGAAAGAACAAGGATTCCAAAGTGTGCCAGTCATTACCTCTGATGCGCAAACGATCATCGGTTTCCGTCCAGATCAACTACGTCAATTAGCGAGCTAAGATTTTTCTCAATGTGATGCTTTTGAGGGATTTGTCAGTCGTCCAGACCGCAAGTCCTTTTTTATACGAACAAAACAAGAAAAGAGGTTAGCCATTTATGAGCTTGAAAGAAATCAAAGATGTCAGTTATTTCAAATTGAATAATGAGATCAACCGTCCAGTAGATGGTCAAATTCCATTAAATAAAGACAAAGAAGCCCTAGCGGCATTCTTTAAAGAAAACGTTGAACCAAACACCTTAACCTTTGCGACTGCAATGGACAAAATCAATTATTTGATTGAAAATGATTATTTAGAAGAAGAATTTATCAAAAAGTACCGTCCTGCTTTTATTGAGGACTTGTATCAATTCTTAGACGAGCAACACTTTACTTTCAAATCATTTATGGCTGCTTACAAGTTTTATTCACAATACGCACTAAAAACCAATGATGGTACCGCGTATCTAGAACGTTACGAAGATCGGGTCGCTTTCAACGCCCTTTACTTTGCGGATGGCAATGAAGAGTTAGCCATGAGCTTGGCAGATGAAATGATCTACCAACGTTACCAACCAGCAACTCCTTCTTTCTTGAATGCAGGACGCAAACGTCGGGGTGAATTGGTTTCTTGTTTCTTGATCCAAATCACTGATGACATGAACGCGATCGGTCGTGGGATCAACTCCGCGCTGCAACTTTCACGGATCGGCGGCGGTGTCGGGATCACATTATCAAACTTGCGGGAAGCCGGCGCTCCTATCAAAGGCTACGAAGGTGCAGCAAGTGGTGTAATGCCTGTAATGAAATTGTTTGAAGATAGCTTCAGCTATTCAAACCAATTGGGTCAACGGCAAGGGGCTGGCGTAGTCTACTTGAACGTCTTCCACCCAGATATCATCAGCTTTTTATCAGCGAAAAAAGAAAATGCGGATGAAAAAATCCGTGTCAAAACCTTATCATTAGGCGTGATCGTACCTGATAAATTCTACGAATTGACGCGTAAAAATGAAGAGATGTATCTCTTTAGTCCGTACAGTGTCGAAAAAGAATATGGCGTACCCTTCTCTTATGTCGATATCACCAAGGAATACGACAACTTAGTTATGAATCCACGGATTCGCAAAACCAAAATCAGAGCCCGTGATTTAGAAAACGAAATTTCTAAATTGCAGCAAGAATCTGGTTATCCTTATATCATCAATATCGATACCGCAAACCGCAGCAACCCAATCGATGGCAAGATCATCATGAGTAATCTTTGTTCCGAGATCCTTCAAGTCCAAGCACCATCTGAAATCAACGGCAAACAAGAATACGAGGTTTTAGGAACAGATATCAGCTGTAACTTAGGTTCCACCAATATCGTGAACTTGATGGACAGCCCTGACTTTGGGAAATCTGTTCGAGCAATGACTCGTGCCTTGACCTTTGTTACTGATGCGTCTGACATTGACGTGGTACCATCGATCCAAAATGGGAATGCCTTGAACCACACGATCGGTTTAGGCGCAATGGGCTTGCATACCTATTTTGCAAAAAATCAAATGGAATACGGTTCACCAGAATCTCTTGAATTTACTGATCTTTATTTCATGTTGTTGAACTATTGGACATTGGTTGAAAGCAATGCCATCGCCAAAGAAAAAGGCGAAGTTTTCCATAACTTTGAAAAATCAGCCTATGCAGATGGCAGCTATTTCACTGACTATATCCAAGGTGACTACCAACCAAAATCGGAAAAAGTCAAAGCATTGTTTGAAGGCGTCTTTTTACCAACTGGTGAAGATTGGGCAGCCTTGGCACAAACCGTCAAAGAAACCGGCTTGTATCACCAAAACCGCTTAGCCGTTGCACCAAATGGTTCGATCTCTTATATTAATGATACGAGTGCCAGCATCCACCCGATCACTCGGATGATCGAAGAACGCCAAGAAAAGAAAATCGGCAAGATCTACTATCCAGCACCATACTTGAGCAATGAGACGATCGGCTACTACAAATCAGCCTACGATATGGATATGCGCAAAGTGATCGATGTTTACGCAACTGCTCAAAAACACGTCGATCAAGGGATGAGTATGACCTTGTTTATGCGTTCAGATATTCCAGAAGGTCTTTACGAATGGAAAGAAACGACAAAACAAACCACCCGTGATTTGAACATCTTGCGTCACTACGCTTTCCACAAAGGCATCAAATCGATCTACTATATACGGACCTTTACAGATGATGCAGAAGAGATCGGCAGCAACCAATGTGAAAGCTGTGTCATCTAATCCAACTTTTGCCTGAAAACGAACCAACCGCCTGCCCCTGCTCTTTCTTGAGAGCGGGTCGGCTGTTGTCTTGATACGATTATTGGAGGAACCGACTATGGGTAAGACTTACTATGAAGCAATCAACTGGAATGAGATTGAAGATATCATCGATAAATCCACTTGGGAAAAATTAACAGAACAATTCTGGTTAGATACGCGGATCCCTTTATCAAATGACCTTGATGATTGGCGGACGCTATCACCATTAGAAAAAACGACAGTGGGCTACGTCTTTGGCGGCTTGACCTTATTAGATACCGTTCAATCAGAAAGCGGTATGGATCAACTGCGTAAAGATGTCCGCACCCCACATGAAGAAGCGGTCTTGAACAACATCCAATTTATGGAATCTGTCCATGCAAAAAGCTATTCATCGATTTTCAGCACCTTGAATACAAAAGCGGAGATTGCCGATATTTTTGAATGGACCAATACCAATCCTTACTTACAAAAGAAAGCCGAACGAATCAATGAGATTTACAAAAATGGGACACCGCTAGAGAAAAAAATCGCCAGTGTGTTTCTAGAGACCTTCTTATTCTATTCAGGTTTCTATACACCCCTTTACTACTTAGGCAATAACAAACTAGCGAACGTAGCGGAGATCATCAAATTGATCATTCGTGACGAATC
Source organism: Enterococcus sp. AZ188 (assembly GCF_050544075.1). NCBI lineage: Bacteria > Bacillati > Bacillota > Bacilli > Lactobacillales > Enterococcaceae > Enterococcus > Enterococcus sp. AZ188. The sequence continues at coordinate 726,498 of NZ_CP172943.1, read as the reverse complement.
CGTTCATGGCACGTATATTGGCTACAAATTCCAATTAGGTTTCAACGAATTACCAGAAGACGAACAGCAAAAGCTGAAAGACTGGATGTACGACTTGTTGTATGAGTTGTATGAAAACGAAGAGCGTTATACCGAAGAATTATACGATGAGATCGGCTGGACCGAGGAAGTCAAAACCTTCTTGCGTTACAATGCCAATAAGGCTTTGATGAATCTAGGACAAGACCCGCTTTTCCCAGACACCGCCAACGATGTCAATCCAATCGTCATGAACGGTATTTCAACTGGTACCAGCAATCACGACTTCTTCTCACAAGTTGGGAACGGGTATCTGCTTGGTTCCGTGGAAGCGATGAAAGACGATGACTACTTCATCGGACTTGATTGATTTGCTTACAAATAAACACCTTGTTTCTCGCCAATAGAGGGTGAGAAACAAGGTGTTTTTTAGTGAGCCAGCTGGTCTTTGATAAAGGTCAATGTTTCTGTCAAACAGGCCTGTGCTTGTGGCAAGCTATAATCAAATTGGTATTCGTGGGTCACCGTTTCCGAATCCCCTTTGTAAAAACGACTTGTCACGGGAATATCAAGAGCTTGTAGCTGGTTGGCAAAGGCAATGCCTTGGTCTTCAAAGGAATAGGCGTTGCCATCAGTGATATACGTTGGTGGAAAATCAGCCGTCAATTTATCCACCAGTGAGATCTCCTGCAGTTGGGGACTATCTTGCCATTCTTTTTTGCCTAATAACGACCAAGCCACTGTTTTAACAAAGAATTTCATAAAACGATCATCCGAAGAAGTTCCAACGATCTGCTTCAAATCAAGGGGGCCGCAATAGGAAATAAACCCTTTCAGGGCCGATGCAGGAATGTCTTTATCAAAGGACATTTCCTTCGCATACGCTGGATTGGTTTGCAGCGCCACATATTGCCCGGCAATTTGGGCACCTGCAGAATCTCCACCAAAGAAGAGTTGATCGAAATCAAGCATGGGGTATGCTTGGGCATCTGCTTTGATCGAGTCTACCGCTTGGGCTAACTGTTTGACCTGTCCCGGATAATGCAAACTTGGCGCCCATTCATAATTAATCGAAATCACAGCGGCTTTGGTTTCATCGACGACATAGGTCGCAAACTCTTTGACGCCTTCTTTGTCTCCCCCGACATAGCCGCCCCCATGGACCCAAAAAATGATGGGAACAGGGCCTTGTGCCTCTTTGGGATAATATAGATCAAAGGTACTGCGTTGATAATCCGATTGATACGTCAAGTCCTGTTTGACCGTCACATTCGGCAAACTTTTTTGATAAGCTGCCTCATCCTTGATGGTCACTTCTTGGTTAAACAGATGACCGATCAAAAAAGCCCCCGGTCGTGGGGAGAGTTGAAAAGCCAGAAAAACGGCAGCTAAGAGTCCGATCAGGACAATCGCCACCCACATGAAAAAGCGCAGAATTTTTTTCACGCAAAAGCTCCTTCCTTCGTTCTGTTTCAGCTTTTTCATTTAACCATGTTTTTTTAGCAAATTCAATGACAATCGCTAAAGATTAAAAAAGGATGATACCAATAGGCACCATCCTTAAAATAACATCGTTTATAATGGCAACATCATAAACAAACCAGCTGCGATCGCTGCACCGATCATTGGACCGATGATTGGTACTAACGCATAGCCCCAATCGGAAGTCCCTTTGTTTTTGATTGGTAAGATTTGGTGAGCGATCCGTGGTCCTAAGTCCCGTGCCGGGTTGATGGCATAGCCAGTTGGTCCACCAAGCGACAGTCCGATCGCTAAGATCAAGATCCCAACAACGATGGGATTTAATCCATCCGTAAAGGTATTGGCACCAAAAGCCAATAAGCCAAAGACTAAGACAAAGGTACCAATTACTTCAGTGATCGTATTCGATACTAAATTACGAACTGCAGGCCCTGTTGCAAAGGTACCTAAAATCGCGCCTTGGTCTTTTGTTTCATCCCATAATGGCAAGTAGTTGAGCCAAACGAGGATTGCCCCTACGATCGCACCAGCAATCTGCGCCAGCATAAACGGTACAGCTAAGCTCCAAGAAAAATTCCCTGTCATCGCCATGCCTAATGTAACGGCTGGATTCAAGTGAGCAGGTCCCATGTACCCTGAAACGTAAACGGCAATCGTTACCGCTGTCGCCCAGCCCATCGCGATCACGATCCAGCCAGAGGCTTCCGCTTTACTCTTTTTCAGATTGACAGCCGCACACACACCATCCCCTAACAAAACCAAAATAGCCGTTCCTAGAAATTCACTAAAGATCTGGGTTGTTTCATTCATCTTTTTTTCCTCCTTTTAAGGCTGTTAAATCTGATTCTGCGATCACTTGGTTCAATTCTGCTACATGGGTTGCTTTTTCTTCCTCGTCCCAGCCAAAGAAGTCGGTCATAGCTGCAACGACACCGGCTTTGACTTCATCTAAGGTATCTCGCATAAATAGGATATGGTTGGTCCGACGCAATAGATAATCGACAGGCGTCAGAACCATTTCTTCATGCAAGGAATAGTTCAAGGCAGTGCTTTCTTTTTCATCTAAGCCCTCAAACTTCGTCTTGTAGTTCAACACTTGGGGAAGATTCGACCCATAAAGATGAGCCAAATACGTCGCATCTGCTTCATTGAACCCAGCGGCTTGCGCTTGGTCAGCCAACTTCGCTAATTCTTCCTCTACATTGGCTGCATCAAGCTCCCCACCAGAAACTGGGTACGTGGTTGAATCCACTAACTCGAAGGAAGCACCGCTTTCTTGAAGCAATTCATTGATCCGTTTGACTGCTCCTTCCGCCATCAAACGATAGTCGGTGATTTTTCCGCCTGCCAACGTCAATAGTCCGTCTTTTGAGCGTTCCAAACTGCTGCCGCGAGAAACTTGCGATGGATCCACTTTGCTGGCTTCTACTCGTTCTTGTGCTTGTTTTACGGCTTTTTCTACAACTGGTCGCTGCCGCTCATCTGCAAGATACTCTTTGACGCTTTCAACGATCTGCTCAAAGCTTTCATCCGATAGTTTGCCTTTACCGCCGCCATTGTAATCAGAACCGCCATTATTCGTAATCAATGGACGTAGACCAGCCCAGCTCGCTTCGATATCATCAAGGGTGATTTGTGCATGTGGGAAGCGTTCATTCACGATGGTCAGTAGATAATCGACATCTTCTTGTGTGACCGTCGGATGGGCAAAATCGCCTGTATAGTCCGTATCGGTTGTGCCAAAATAGGTCTTGTTTTCTCTTGGTACCACAAAAACCATCCGACCATCATTTTTCCCAGTATCAAAATAGGTTGGTTGCGGCACTTTTAGTTTTTCCCGATCGACCACTAAATGGACACCTTTCGTCGGACGCATTTGTGGCGGCAGCTCATCATTCTTGTCTAATTGACGAACGATGTCTGACCAAGGGCCTGTCGTGTTGATCACGACTTTGGCGTGAACCTCAAAGCGCTCGTTTGTCAGTTGGTCCTCCACTTCTACCCCATTGATGATGCCTTGCTCATCATGTAAGATGCCGACGACTTTGGCTTTACTGATCATTGCTGCCCCATCGGCTTGTGCACGTTTGATGTTTTCGATCACCAAGCGGGCATCGTTGTTGCGAAAATCAAGATAGACACCGCCACCGACTAAGTTTTCCGCCTGCAGCTGAGGTTCGCGTTCTAAGACCTCTTCTTTCGTCAGCAGATAATTTTCGTATTTACTGCCTGTCACATTCGCTAAGCGATCATAAAGATCCATCGCCACTTTAACAGAAAACAAGGAGAAGGTTGCCCCCGGTTCATCGTAAATCGGTAAAAGCATCGGATCGGGTTTCGGGATATGCGGAGCAATTTGTTGAACGATCGCCCGTTCCCGCACGGTGTCAGCGACCACTTCCACGTCAAAGGTTTTCAAATAGCGAATACCGCCATGAACGAGTTTCGTGGACCGCGAGGACGTCCCTTCGGCAAAATCCTGCATTTCCAAAAGCACCGTCTTCATTCCAGCGGCTGCGGTTTGAACAGCAACCCCTGCGCCGGTAATCCCACCACCGATGATCAACACATCATAGGTGGTCTTTGCCGTTTCTTGAATGGTTTCCTTCCGATCTTTCTGAGAAAAGGTCATGGCTTACTCGCCTTCTTTCTTCGCTTTGAATTTGAAGGTCTGAGTAGCCGCCACCGCTTGTTTCCAACCTTCGTACAAATTGTCTCTTTCTTCTGCTGGCATTTCTGGCGTAAACATTTGCCCTTCTTCTGCCATTGATTTCAATTCATCCAAGTCTTTCCAGAAGCCAACCGCTAGCCCTGCCAAGTAAGCTGCACCTAATGCGGTTGTTTCCAGATTCGCAGCTCGTTGCACGTCAATGTCTAAAATGTCCGCTTGGAACTGCATCAATAAATCGTTTTTGGCTGCCCCGCCATCGACTTTCAGCAATGGGATATCGATACCGGAATCTTTTTTCATCGTATCGATGACGTCTTTTGATTGGTACGCAACAGCTTGCAGTGTTGCCCGAACAAAATCTTCCTTCGTCGTCCCACGAGTCAAGCCAAAGACGGCTCCTCTTGCATCTGAATCCCAATAAGGTGCACCCAATCCAGTAAAGGCAGGCACCACATACACTTCATTATCACCTTTTGCTTTGGCAGCTATTTCTTCTGATTGTGGCGAAGTCTCGATCATGCGTAGACCATCCCGCAGCCATTGGATCGCTGATCCAGCAACGAAGATACTTCCTTCTAAAGCATAATAGACTTTGCCGTTGATACCATACCCGATGGTCGTCAGTAGGTCATTGTCAGACAATTGTGGTTCTTCACCCGTATTCATGACAATAAATGCCCCAGTGCCGTAAGTATTTTTGATCATACCTTTTTCAAAGGCCATTTGTCCAAAGAGGGCGGCTTGTTGGTCTCCAGCCATTCCGGCGATTGGTACTTCACTGCCGTAAAAATGGTAGCTGCGGGTGTGACCATAGACTTCTGAGTTGCTTTTGACTTCTGGTAGCATCGAGCTTGGAATGTTCAAAAGATCCAAAATTTCTTGATCCCATTCTAATTTATGAATGTTGTAAAGCATCGTCCGGCTAGCATTTGAGTAGTCGGTAACATGGACTTGTCCATCTGTCAGCTTCCACACAAGCCATGAATCGATCGTTCCGAAGAGTAGCTCACCATTATCCGCCTTTTCTTGTGCCCCTTCGATATTGTCTAAAAGCCAACGCACCTTGGTCGCTGAGAAATACGCATCAATGACTAACCCAGTTTTTTCATGGATCATCTCTGTATGGCCATCTGCTTTTAATTGGTCAGCGATCGGTGAAGATTGGCGGGATTGCCAAACGATTGCATTCGCGATTGGCTGCCCTGTCGTTTTGTCCCAAACCACTGTCGTTTCACGCTGATTAGTGATCCCGATGCCAGCGATTGCTTCTGGTCGGATACCTGATTCAATAAATGCCCCTGCGATGACTGATTGGACAGAGTTCCAAATTTCGTTGGCGTTGTGTTCTACCCAACCCGATTTTGGAAAGTATTGCGGAAACTCTTTTTGTGAACTGCCGATTTTTTTCCCGTTACGATCAAAAATAATTGCTCTTGAACTAGTGGTTCCTTGGTCGATCGCCATTACATAATTTTTTTCTGCCATTTGATTCGCTCCCTTTAGTTTTTTATACGCTTTTCTTGTTAGCGCTTTCTGACTTGCTTTTATTTTAGCTGAACTTTCGCTATGTGGTTCGTCAATTTTTTTTCAAATTTCTAAGAAATTGACGAAATCCACTATTGAAAGCGTTCGCGGATCATTTTTTTGATCGTTTCCCGATCATAAGCGGTACCTAGTTCACTGATTCGATAAGTCGGTGTTTTCGTCTCGATAGCATAATTTGCCAAGATCAAGTCATATTCTTGTTCCGGGCGATAGCGCTCCACGACTACGCCATTCAAATTTTTGAGATACAGCAGCCACATATAGTAGAGGGCTTCTTTAAACAGTTCATCCATTTTCAAAGCGATCCCGACGCGAAACTCCCGATTGATTTGATAATCGATGATCGTGATCACGCTCAAGTATTTGACCATCGTCATCATCAGTAGACTATTTTTATCGGACGGCTTGATATTTAACTCTGCTAGGGCCTTATCTAATAATTCGTGACTGATTTGCTGGATGTTACGACTAGATAGCTGCGCTTCTAACTGCCAAATATTTTCTCGATCAAAAACCTCCACATCCCCTTTGAAAAAATACACGCGGCTGTGGATCTGCAGCAGGTGCCCATAACAAGTGGCTTCGATTTCACGGGGAACAAACGATGGGCGGTAGAGATGCAAAATATGTTCCAAAATCAAGGTATCCGTCAAGGCAGTTGGCGTAAACCGAGAACGCTGCAACATATACACTTGCAGATCGTGTTCGGATAACACCGAGAACGACAGTAAAAAGACAAAGTGCAGCATCGCCTCCTCTTCTCTGACTTCTAATGCATAATGGCCAAACCCACGAAATACCAACTCACGTAATTGTTGAAACAAAGGGTCTTTCATGTAAGATGCCATTTTCTCCCGTAAAACTTGAAAGGATTGAGTAGCAATTTTCAGTCGCGCTTTCATGATCCTCAGCCATAGGGACAAGCGCTGCTGGGCTTCTTTCGTAAAACGCATGTTCAGGCCGCGAGTGATCAGACCGACATATTTCTCATCGATCGGTAATGGCTGACTGTCAAAAGAATGAACATACCAAAAGAGTTCAAAATAGAAATAACGAATCTGCGTTTCTTCCCCAATCAGCTTTCCTTGCCAGATCTCTAATTCAAATTCTGCTAGCAAGCCATTTAGCTCTTTGATTTTGCGAAACAAGGATGACTCGCTGACCGCTAATTTTTGTGCCAGCTGGACAGTCGTCACTTCTTGATGTTGTAAAAGATGCTCGAGAATTTGAAATTTCAATGCCGAACGATAAAATGCCCATTCAATTTGGTTAAGAGAAAAGGTGGGACTCATTTCAAAAACCAGTGAACCATTTCGGTAATACAATCGACACTGCTCTTGGTAGTGAGCCAGCTCATCTTGCAACTCCTCCACATATTTTTCCAAGGAAGGCTTACTGATACCAAGATAGCTCGCCAGCTCGTGCGTCTCCATTTTTCCGCCCACCAGTAAAAGCTTTTTGAGCAGCTGCAATTGTTTTGCTTCTTTTTTTTCTAATAACTGATCAAGTCTCATCGGCATCACTTCCCGACCATATGAAGGTTTGATCCAACACATTCGTGAACCGTGGATGGAAGAAAAAGTCTTTTTGGGTCAGCTCCTCCATCGTTGCCTGCTGCTCGATCGCAAATGCTAGTAAATTGATTTTTTCCAAAATATTGGCTTTTGATAATAGCTGCGCACCAACGATTCGGCCGCTGGCTTGTTCGATCATCACTTTTCCATGGACCTGCGTCGAATCAAAAAGGGAAACGGTAGTCGTAAAAGTGTGACAAACGATCGGTGATTCATAGAAAAACTGATCCGACTCGGTCAAGCCGGTACTGGCTAAATACCACTCAAACAATTGTGTACCGACTGTCCGCAATCCACCACGAAACGGGGTCGTTTTGTTTGCTAGATTGCGAGCTGCCGCAATCCCTGAGCGAACAGCATTATTGACTAAGGGCATGTAGACCGTGTCTTTCGTAATAGCATTTGGAATTTGGATCAAGTCGCCGACCGCAAAAATATCCGTGGCAGAAGTTTCCAAGTAGGCATCTGTCCAGATAGTTTGATCACTGTGTAATTCAAAGACCGTAAATGCCTCTGGCAAGCGAGGATGAACGTTAACTGTCGTCAATACCAGATCGCTTTCATAACCTTGATCGGCGGTTTCGATCCGAAAGCCTGTTTCCGTTTTAACGACTGCCAAAGTTGGCTCCGACCAATGCAGCTGCAAGTTGGGGATTTTTTCGATCTCCGTTAAAAAGGGCTGCAAAAAATCGCGATCAAAGTATTTGAATAAAGGATACGACATTGATTCGATCACACTGACTTTTTTGCCGATCATCGTTAAGGTATTCGCCGCTTCCATCCCGGCTTGACCAGCACCGACGATGGTAATCGACTCTGCTTGGGGCAATTGCTGTAAGAAATGCTTCGCTGCTTCATATTCTTTGTAGGTCAGTAGTGCTTCTTCTGGTTGCGGCAAAACAGTGGAATCTTGACTGGAACCTGCCGCCAAGACGAGTCGATCATAGCTTAGTTCCCGCTGATCCGTCCGAATCCGATGATCAGAAGGAAAGACTTCTAGAAAGGTTTCTTCTAAGGCTACGTCGATTGTTTCTGCCTCCAGCTGCTCCTTCGTACAAAAGAATGCTTCATCCAGTGAAGCGATCCTGCCTTCGATCAGCAATAACAAACCGCTTGGAACAAACCCAAGATGGGCTTTTTTTTCTATCAATAAAATCTCTGCGTCAGGGTATAATCGGCGTGCTTCACGGGCGCAGCTGACACCACCAAAGGACCCGCCTACGATAATGATTTTCATTGGATCACCTCTCTCCCTTAGCTTAAATGAAACGCTCTCATTTGACGAGTAAAAAGCTATCTTCCTTACTATTATTTTGTTAACTGCGGTAAAATAAATGAGACCTATGCTACACTATACGCAAAGGAGTGTTCAAATGGTTTTCTTTTATCAATTCATGCTAGGATTGTTTGCCAGCATATTCGTTGCAGCGGCAGCATTCGTCTTTCAGTGGCTGACTATTTCTGGCGCACTGGCTGCGATTCTTTGCGGCACACTGGTCATTGGCTTTGGTCCGTGGTACAGCATCTTTTTGATTGGATTTTTCTTTGCCAGCTCTGGCATCATTGGTCTTTTAAAGAAAATGCGCCGTCAGCCAGAGTTAGCTGTGCTTGCCAAAGGTGCTCGCCGTGATGCAAAACAAGTCTTTGCGAACATCGCACCAAGCATCTTTGCTCTACTGCTTGCCTTTTGGACGAAAGAACCGCTATTCCTTTGGGGATTTGTGGCGGGAATCGCTAGCTGTACGGCTGACACTTGGGGCTCAGAAATCGGCGTGCTGAGTCCAAGTGCACCGCGTCACTTACTAACGGGAAAAAAATTACCACCGGGACTTTCCGGCGGTGTCAGTTGGTTGGGAACTGCCGCTTCCCTAGCAGGGAGTCTCGCCATCACTGGTTTATTCGCAACAGCCTTATGGTTGAACGGCAAGCCGTTCTCCTTTGATCTCTGGTTGACCTTGACTGTCTTAGGCTTTTGCGGTAGTCTCTTGGACAGCTTACTGGGCGCAACGATTCAGGTGCGCTATCAATGCCCTGTCTGTCACCAATACACCGAAAAAAAAGTCCACCACGACGTTGCCACCAAGCAAGTCGGCGGTCTTTCCTTTGTAACGAATGAAGGGGTCAATTTGCTGACTTCAATCGTGATCGTTATTTTGACTGTGTGTTTCTTTTACTTAAAAATGTCTAACGCATCATAAAAAAAGCAGCAAGGCATCTCACTAACGTGAGGTGTCTTGCTGCTTTTTGATTCAATATCCGTTAAGCAATATCCACCAAGCGGATCTTCGTGACATTTTTGTAGACAGACAATTCTTCGATCACTTCAGAAAAGCCTAGTCCTCGCGGAAGATCAATCGTATAAATATTGGTATAAATGCGATAGTCTTCCATGAATTTGACATCAAAATTGACATCTTCGATCACGATATTTTTCTCTTGGAAGTACTCCGTCAAAAACTCTTTGGTCTCGGTGCGGTGGATGTATTGGATTTCTAATTTCTTTGCTGTTGGTACGCGGACGATCCGCTTAACGATCGTCAATGCAAAGAAGATCCCGATAAAACTGCTTAATGCGATGGTGTAAAAGCCCATCCCGATGGCAATTCCTAAACCGGCGATCGCCCATAAAGAAGCAGCCGTCGTCAACCCCGTCACCGAGCGCTTCGTCACAATGATCGTTCCGGCACCTAGAAAACCGACCCCGCTGACGACTTGCGCAATCAATCGTGCTTCGTCCGAACGAATCACGCCTGCTAAATCTGGATGATCCAGCGCATCTCGCATGGCACCTGTGGCGATCTCCACTTGGATCAAAGCAATGACACAAGCCCCCATGCAAACCAAGATATGGGTTCTAAGACCAGCTGGTCGGCTTTTGTACTGCCGCTCGTACCCAATCGCGCCACCCATGACCATCGCCAACAGCAACCTCAGTGCTACTTCAGGAATGGATAAATGCATATCAACCATTTGCATCCCTCTTTTCTTCGTATTCTCTCTTTTAACTATAGCATCTCTGATGGAAAAAAGGAAAAAACATCGCTAGAGCGGCCAAATAAAAAAAGCCTCCTCAGAAATAAGCAAGATAGATCCGAACCATCGCTCGCAGCTGCGCTGGCATTACTGCACAAGCGCAGGGGGAAGCTGCAAGGATGGCGCGTTTTTCCTTCTGACTTATTTCTGAAAAGGGCTGATTTTGTTTTACAGGTTGCTGGCAGCAGCCTCATCGATGATCACGATCACGTCATCATGCTTTTGTAAAACTGAAGCTGGTAATTCGTTGGTTACGGGTCCTTCGATCATTTTTTGGATTGCATCCGCTTTGACTTCGCCAAATGCCATCAAAATGATTTTTTTGCTTTGCATGATTGAACCGATCCCCATGGAAATCGCCGTCGTTGGGACGTCTTCGACTTTATCAAAGTAGCGTTTGTTGGCATTGATAGTCGATTCAGTCAAATCAACGACTGAGGTCGTTCCTTCAAAGGATGCACCAGGTTCGTTGAAGCCGATATGTCCGTTTTGACCGATACCCAAGATTTGGATATCAACTGGGTGATCCGCAATCACGCTATCGTAGCGTTGGCATTCTGCTTCTAAGTCTTCCGCTTTACCGTTTGGTACGAAGGTTTCTTTGAATGGTTTTTTATTGAATAAATGAGCATTCATGAAGTAGCGATAGCTTTGTTCGTCTTCGCCGCCTAGTCCTACGTATTCATCTAAGTTGACTGAAGTCATTTCTGAAAAATCAACTTCACTGGCAGTCATTTCTGCATAAAGGGTCTCTGGCGTGCTTCCTGTTGCTAAACCTAGCACCTTGGCGCCATTTGCCATACCTTCTTGTATCAATTCAAAAGCTTTCTTTCCGCCTTGAGCAGCATCTTTAACGCGAATAATTTCCATGATCAGCGCTCCGTTTCTATTTGGTATAGTCCAATAATACCACAGGTTGTGTTTGATTACAATAATTAGTCTAGACCAGATGACGATTTTTTCTCGCCAATCAAAAAAAGACGAGCTCTAAAATGCGCTCGTCTCTACTCGTATTCTACTTGCTTACCAATTCGTATAAACATCAATACCGCTATGACCAACACCTGTGTCATAGACTTTATAGGCACCTAAGGATGATTGACCGGTCGAACCTTTCGGTTGATTGTCACTGGCAACAACGATGTACCCATCGGCATCACGGATGGTTCCGTCTGATGCTACATGGCGACCAGGGATGTTCAATCCGCCTCCAGGCAAGACTTTTTGTGAGTAGTACGATTCTCTCACACCATTGAAGTAGTTGATACCGTCCACTGGATTCAAGACACCAGAACCAGCACCAGGAATGCTTGAACGGGTTTGACTCACGTTAGCAGTCGCTGTAGATTCACTTTTTTCTGTGCTTTCTTTCGTACTTGTTTCTTTGTTTTCTACTGATTGGCCATCGTTAGAAACCAACAATGTTTCGCCATCAAAAATCATATTGGGATTTTCGATCGAATCATTCAAAGCTAAAAGATCTTCGACCGTTGTTTGATAAGTAGCAGCGATCCCAGATAGGGTGTCTCCTGGTTCGACAACATGGGTTTGTTCTGCTGCTGAAACAACTGTTCCTCCAACGAATAAACCAAATCCTGCAACAACTGTAAATGCAAATTTTTTCAAATGAAAAAACCTCTCTTTTGATTATTTGTCCCGCTATCGGGCACAAGTAAGAGAATAACATTACAATATTGCAGGAAGGTTTCAGAAATATTTTTCATTATCACAATTGTTAAACAGAAAGTTACAAGCTTTTTGTTGATAATCAGTAAACTTACAATATTGTTATCCATTTCGATGAATGATTTTGGCTCCATCATGCTATAGTAAACCCAGTAATTGAAAGGATCGATGCACATGAAAAAACTACTTTTGACGCTTGGCGTTTTGATTTTAGCAGTAGGTGGCTACTTTGGCTACACGTACTACACAACAACTTATCAAGGGATAACGGCTTATGCCATCACGCCCAACAAAGTCCCAGAAAAGACCCAAACGTACAGCGATTCCGGTGAAAAAATCGATGGCTCCTTTACGTATAAGTACACGTTTGAGTTTGTTAAGAAAAACGGCGAGAAAGAACTCATGACCTATGATCTTTCTGGTGAAAATGTGAAGCCATTCGCGCCAAATACCTTAGTCAAAGCAGAGATCAGTAAAACCCGTGTCATCTCGGGTCCCAACGAAGTCCCTCAATCAGAAGTCCCCGCAAAAATACTGTCTGAGCTGGAAACCTTTGACGAATAAGGACTTCTTACAAGAAACTTTCTACTTTTTAAGGTTCATTTTACTTTGACCGGCTATGCTAACGTCATACCAAAACTATTTTTCTTCCTCTTACCAGTCCTCGCCCGACTGGTATTTTTTATTTTTTCTCAATGGTCAGGCAAGATTTACGCTTCTTATAGACAGAACCGCTCTAGCTTCGCAAGGTTTTTTCTGCTCAAGCTTTGATCAAGTAGCTATTGACTATCGGAAATAAATAAACCGAGAATCATTAGGATAAAAGCTGAGTTCATCATAAAAAAACCGCTAGATTGTTTATCTCTAGCGGCTTTCTTCGATTTTAATAGAGTTCCAAGTATTGTTCTCTTTCCCACTCGGAGACTGTTTGGCGGAAGGCTGCCCATTCTAATCGTTTTGCTTCGACAAAGTTGGCATAGATGTGTTTGCCTAAAGCATCGATCATCACTTGGTCTTTACGCAATGCTTTGATGGCATTGTGGATCGTTGACGGCAGATCTTCGATTTGTGCTTCTGCGCGTTCTGTTTCGTTCATGATGTAGATGTTGCGGTCGACAGCTGGTGGTGGTGTCAACTCACGTCTAACGCCATCAAGTCCTGCTTGTAATAAAACAGCCATTGCTAAGTATGGGTTAGCGGATGGGTCAACCGAACGCAATTCCAAACGCGTTGACAAGCCTCTTGATTCTGGTACCCGAATCAATGGTGAACGGTTGCGTCCTGACCATGCCACGTATACAGGCGCTTCGTAACCTGGCACTAAGCGTTTGTAAGAGTTGACCGTTGGGTTGCAGACAGCCGTGTAAGCACGGGCGTGTTCGATCAAACCGCCTAAGAAGTGATACGCTGTTTGGCTTAATTGCATTGGTCCTTCTTCATCAAAGAAGACATTTTCATCACCTTTGAACAAGGACATATTGCAGTGCATGCCTGAACCATTGATGCCGAATAATGGTTTTGGCATAAAGGTCGCATGCAAGCCGTGTTTACGAGCAATGGTTTTCACGACAAGCTTGAAGGTTTGGATGTTGTCACATGCTTCCACTGCATCCGCATATTTAAAGTCGATCTCGTGTTGCCCTGGTGCCACCTCATGGTGAGACGCTTCAACTTCAAAGCCAAGGCTTTCTAATTCTAATACGATATCGCGACGGCAGTTTTCCCCTAGATCGGTTGGGGCAAAATCGAAGTAGCCGCCTTTGTCGTTTAATTCCGTTGTGATTTCGCCTGCTTCATCTAATTTGAATAGGAAAAATTCTGGTTCTGGTCCAAGATTGAAAGAAGTAAAGCCAAGGGATTGCATGTCCGCTAATGCCCGTTTTAAATTGCCGCGAGGGTCGCCTGCAAATGGGGTGCCATCTGGATTGTAGATATCACAGATCAAACGAGCCACTTTGCCATGTTCACTTTCCCAAGGGAAGATCATCCAGGTGGACAAATCAGGATACAGATACATGTCACTTTCTTCAATACGGACAAATCCTTCAATAGAAGAACCGTCAAACATCATTTTGTTTTCCAGTACTTTATCTAATTGACTTACAGGTACTTCAACGTTCTTGTTCGTTCCTAAAATATCAGTAAACATCAAGCGTAAAAAGCGCACGTTCTCATCCTTTACGATTTGTTTGATGTCTTCGGCAGTTCTTTCAAATTTTGGCATAGTATCCCTTCCTTTTTCCCAATTCTTATTTTATATCACAGCAATGATCTACTAATGCTCTACATTCGTGGACCTTTTTGCTGGTATGGCTGTTGTTGATTCAATCCACCTTGAGCCAAGAGTTCATCATAAAAAATTCGACGTACATCTTCATCGGTCAGCGGCGGTTTGTTCTTCGCTTCTTTTTCTTTGGCAACTTTCATTTCATAAACTCGTTTGATTCCCGCCATGTTCAGTCCATCGGAAAGATAGTCTTTGATCTCTAGCAAGGTATCAATATCATTCAGCGAATACATTCGTCGATTGCCATCGCTGCGTTCCGGGTGGATCAATTCTTGTTCTTCGTAATAACGAATTTGACGGGCGGTGAGATCGGTCAATTTCATGACTGTTCCGATAGGAAAGACTGACATTGAGCGCCGCAATTCTTTTTCCCGCATAACTTGGCTCCCCTCCGTTTCAATGATGCTGCGTAACTTTATGGAAACTATACCAATTCTTTTTTTGCGTGTCAACCCCTCATGTTAGAAAAAGTGACATGAATGCAAATTTTTTTGATTTTTTCATTGGACCCTTGATTTGATCGCATGTTCAAGCAGTCCTTTTTCTGGAAGAAATGGTGCCTTAGCCAAAAATGTTCGGGTTTTGCACTTGAAGGAAGTCAAACCACTTATACTTCCATAATTTTGTCACCACAAAAAAAACGGTGCATCAGCTGCACCGTTTTCTGTTTATTCCTGTTCTTGCACCATTCTGCGTAGTGGATAGGTATCCTCCAGCGCAAATCCTTTGATATGATAGGTCTGTGTTGCTTCATCGAAGGCATTACTCAACACTAGCGACTCCCGTTTTAAACGATTCAGCGCATTGCCTTCATCGGCTTGCAGCACCAGATGATAAGGCTGCATGATCTGCATCAATTCCATTTTGATTGCTTGAGTCAAGCGCTCTTTGCCTTTGGTACTCTTTGCCGAGATCAAGACATTGGGAAATAACGTTGGGACAAACTGATCGGCGTCGATGCGATCCGCCTTATTGTAGACCGTCAACATCGGTAATTGGGTCAAAGAAAGTTCCTCCATTAATTTTAAGACCGTCTCCTCTTGCTGGACCCGTTCTTCGGAACTGGCATCGACGACATGCAGCAAGAAGTCCATGTTTTGACTTTCCTCCAGTGTGGAATGAAACGCATCGATCAATTGAGTCGGCAATTCTTGGATAAAACCAACCGTATCGGTAATGGTGACTTCGAATCCTTCTGGCATCCGCCAGCGTTTCGTCAAAGGATCGAGTGTCGCAAACAACTGGTCTTGCTCATAGGTATCTGCACTGGTCAAAATGTTTAAAATAGTTGATTTTCCAGCATTGGTATAACCAATCAAGCCCATTTGAAAGACTTGGCTGTCTTTGCGCTTTTGACGTGTCCGGTCTCGATGGGCTGCCACTTCCTTCAATTCCCGTTTGATGATGGTGATGCGGTTGCGGATGTGTCGACGATCGGTCTCCAGCTTGGTTTCCCCTGGCCCTCTCGTTCCGATTCCGCCCCCTAGCCGAGACATGTTCTTTCCTTGCCCTATCAAGCGTGGAAGCAAATAATCCAGCTGCGCCAATTCTACTTGCAGCTTTCCTTCTTTGGAACGGGCACGCATCGCAAATATATCGAGGATCAGCTGGACGCGATCAATCACTGGCACTTCTAGCGCATCACCAATCAACTGGCTTTGCCTTGGTGTCAGTTCATGATTGAAGATCACTAGATCTGCTTCATGTGCTTCTGCCAACTGCTGCAATTCCGCAACTTTCCCCTTGCCAATCACGGTTTGTCGATCGACTTGCTGCCGTTTTTGCACCAGTGAAAAAACAACTTCGCCATTGGCGGTTTTTGTTAAGCTTTTCAATTCTTTCATTGACGAATCAAAATGAAGATAGTTTTTCTCCGTTTCTACTCCGACAAGAATCACACGTTCTTGGCTCATCTTTTCTCCTCCAACCATTGGTCGATTTCTGTTTCAAGGGTACGTTGTTCTTCAGGTTGTCTCACTAAATCAATCCATCGGGGCTGTGCTCGGTTATTGAACCACGTCAGCTGCCGCTTGGCGTAGCGGCGTGAGTTTTGCTTGATTTGCTCAATGGTTTCATCCAATGTGGCCTGCCCGTGAAAATAGGGCAAAAATTCCTTGTAGCCGATCCCTTTGGCGGCTTGCGTTTCTGGATACTGCAAAACAGCTTTTGCTTCTTCGATCAAGCCTTGATCCATCATTAAGTCCACTCGCTGATTGATTCGCTGGTATAACAATTCTCGCTCAGTGGTTAAACCAATCATGAAGAAATCGTACAAAACTTGCGGTGTTTCTTTTGGTGCAGCAATACTTTCGCCAGTCATTTCAAAAACCTCCAACGCACGAATCACTTTCCGCTCATTGTTGTAGTGGATCTTCGATGCTGCCAAGGGATCGACCGCCTGCAACTTTTGCCATAGAGCTTCTTTGCCGATGGCTGCTGCTTCTTGTTCATAGCACTGACGAATCGTTGGGTCGCCTTCTTCTGCTCCTAAACGAAAGTCATACAAAAGCGCTTGGATGTATAGCCCTGTCCCCCCCACAACGATCGGCAACTTTCCTTGTTGCTGGATCGTCTCAATGGCTTCACGTCCCATTTGCTGGAAATCAGCGGCAGAATACGTTTCCGTCATTGCACGAATATCGATCAAATGATGAGGAATCCCTGCCATTTCTTCCTTGGTCACTTTGGCGGTACCGATATCTAATTGTCGATAAATTTGCATGGAATCCCCGCTGATAATCTCCCCATGGTATTTTTGAGCTAATTGGATACTCAAGGCGGTTTTACCGACTGCGGTCGGTCCCACGATCACTAAGACTTTTTTCATCCTTTTGTTTCCTCGCGGACCTGCTGCACAATTGCCCGAGCGTTTTCTGGAAAATCGGTGATGATCCCGGTCAACCCCAAAGCCAAGCAGGTGCGAATCGCCGCTTCTTCATTGACAGTCCACGGACGGATCGCGATCGGAAAATCAGTCAAGACCGTCGCTGTCTCTTGGATCCAGCGATAGGCCGGATGAATCCCTTCGATATACGGTCGGCTGAGCGCCAACGGTGGTTTGTCTTCCCCGCGTCCCATAATAAAATCAAGGATCGCATCCGGTTCGATCGCATGCATGCGATCCAAAGTCTCGATATTGAAGGAACAATACCAATGAGTAAAGGGCCATTCTTGGCTATTCAATAAGTCGGATACTTTGGCTTCGATTCCTTCATACTCATAATGATCGGTTTTTAATTCGATCGTCAAAATGCCACGATAATTCTTCGCTGCAAGTAAATCCAACACTTCTTTTAGCGTGGGGACTTTGGCGGCTTGGAATTCCTCAGAAAACCAGCTGCCGGCATTGAGTTCTTTTAGTTCAGCAACCGTCAGGTCACAGATCCGACCTTTGCCGTTGGTCGTTCGATCAACCGTTTCATCATGCATGACGATCAAGCCGCCATCTTTTGATAGATGTACATCTAACTCAATGATATCAGCTTTGACCCGCACCGCTTCCGCAAATGCCGGTAGCGTGTTTTCAGGTCGGTTGCCGCTACTCCCGCGGTGGGCAACGATTTGTACCATCATTCTTTCACTCCATTCTCATTCTTTATTTTACCATGGAATCTGCTAGAACCAAAAAGCCTCTGTTTGTTTTGATCCTTTTAAGGGGGACAGCGCTTTGTTTCGGTCAAAGAAAAACACTCTTACTATGATCGCAGTAAGAGTGTGTGTGATCAGTTGAAAAAGTGCAATCGTCGATACTCTGGTTTGGTTACCTTAACCAAGGCGACCGACTGACCAGTAGAATCAAATCGTTTTTGAAAAATAGGTCAACGGTTCGCTCGTCATGTTTTTCATTTGGGTTTTACGCTCATTGACCATTTCGACTAATTGATCAAGGAAATTTTCCATAATGATCCGACCGCCTTTATAGGTATACCCACCGATTTTAACAGTTTCCTCTGGGGATAAAATCACCCGACGTGTTCCGATTTTTTTGAAAAATTCTTCCAAGAAAAAATTCGGTAGATAAAAACTGTTTTGCGCCGCAAAAGATTGTAGATAGGCAAAATCATCGATGGTGATATAACAGTCGTCAAAGGCATCAAAGCTGACATACTCATCCATCAGCATGACCCGTTTTTGTAGAATCTCACTGATTTTTTGATTCAATAAAACCAGCGTTTCGATTTCTTTGACTTTATGCTCCAACAAACGGCGTTGTTTTTCTTTTTGTTCCTCATACCGAATGCGTAAATTAAAAATGATGGTTACTAACAATGCGCCCACTAAGACGCCGATCAAACCTGCTATTGCTACTGCCATTCTTCGATCCTTCCTCATTCCTTTTTTCATATTGTATCATATTTGAAAGTTTCGCAAAAAAGATAACGAACTTTTTATTTGACCTTTCTTGACCTAATCGGTATACTATCTCTTAGATATTGCGAAAACTTTATGCTAAACTATATCTATAACGATTTTTAGGAGGACTATCACTATGAATTTAATTCCTACAGTCATTGAACAATCATCTCGCGGTGAAAGAGCGTATGACATCTATTCTCGTCTATTAAAAGACCGGATCATTATGTTGAGTGGTCAAGTAACCGATGACTTAGCAAACTCGATCATTGCTCAGCTTTTATTCTTGGACGCGCAAGATTCTGAAAAAGACATCTATTTGTACATCAACTCGCCGGGCGGAAGCGTTACTGCTGGTCTAGCGATCTTTGATACCATGAACTTTATCAAAGCCGATGTCCAAACCATCGTTATGGGGATGGCTGCTTCTATGGGTTCATTCTTATTGACCGCTGGTGAAAAAGGCAAACGCTTTGCGTTACCAAATGCCGAAATCATGATTCACCAACCATTAGGTGGCGCACAAGGTCAAGCAACTGAGATTGAAATTGCTGCCCGCCACATTTTGGCAACCCGCGAACGTCTGAACAAAATCTTGTCAGAACGTACTGGTCAACCAATCGAAGTGATTGAACGCGACACCGATCGCGACAACTTCATGACCGCACAAGAAGCCAAAGATTACGGCTTGATCGACGAGATCATGGAATCAAACAAATTGAAATAAGCTTGCATAAAAAAAGGTGTACGAAGCAATTCGTACACCTTTTTGCGTCTTTGGATTCGGCGTCAGACTTCACCATATTCGCCCTGTTGGTAAGCATACCCATTTTCCACGTAATGCGTGATGTTTGCCTGATTTTTGGCGATTTCTTCTTCTGTCAACGGGCGGATCACTCGTGCAGGACGACCAAACGCCAACACATTGGGCGGAATGACGGTTCCTTCCGTTACTAACGAACCAGCACCTAACAAACTATTTTCGCCGATCACTGCATGATTCAAAACAATCGAGCTCATGCCGATCAAAGCCCCTTTTTTGATGGTACAGCCATGAAGCATACACTGATGCCCAACAGTCACATCGTCTTCCACGATCGTCGGGGCATCGTGATCAACGTGGATGATCGTTCCATCTTGAATATTGGTACGCGCGCCGATTTCGATGCGATTGGCATCGCCTCGAATCACTGCTTGAAACCAGACCGTACTCTCTTTTCCTAGAGTCACGTTTCCTACGATCGTCGCATTTTTTGCCACAAAACAAGGCGTTCCTTGCAACGAGGCGGGCGAAACTGTTTTGTGGGTTTCATTCCCTGATTGTTCTTTGTCCATCAACTTCTCCTTCCAATCCATAAACGGATCTGCGCTTTCTTTTTTCACTATAGCACCACCCTTGCGACAATGCAAAAAGAGCGCCAGTCAGACTGGACGCTCTTTTCGGCTTACTCGGCTTCTTCTGAAAATTGACTTTGATACAGTTGGCTATAAAAGCCGCCAGCTGCCAACAAGGTTTCGTGATTGCCTTTTTCAATGATCGATCCTTGATCCATTACTAAGATCAGATCTGCTTCACGAATCGTTGACAAACGATGGGCGATCACAAAGCTGGTACGACCTTCCATCACTTTATCCATTGCTTTTTGAATCAGCGCTTCTAAGCGGGTGTCCACCGAACTGGTGGCTTCATCGAGAATCAAAATCTTTGGATCAGAGATGACTGCCCGGGCGATGGTCAACAATTGTTTTTGTCCCAAAGAGACATTATCGCCTTCAGAATTGATGATCATCTCGTAGCCATCCGGCATCGTACGAATGAAGTGATCGACATTGGCGGTTTTCGCTGCATCAACGACTTCATAATCGGTGGCATCTAATTTCCCAAAGCGAATGTTGTCGCCGATCGTGCCTTCATACAACCATGCATCTTGTAAAACCATCCCAAACAATGAACGGACATCATGACGTTCCATCTTCTTCGTGTCGATACCGTCGATCTTGATGGCCCCTTCATTGACATCATAAAAACGCATCAACAAATTGATCAAGGTGGTTTTCCCAGCACCTGTTGGTCCCACGATCGCCACGGTTTGTCCAGCTTTGACTTCAAAGTTCAAGTCTTTGATCAACGGTTTTTTCGGATCATAGGCAAAGCCGACATGTTCAAAGGTCACGTCGCCTCTGATTTGTTCTGGCAATTGGATATCGGTTTGATTGACTGGCTCTTCTTCCTCATCTAAGATTTCAAAGACCCGTTTTGCTGCTGCTGAGGCACTTTGCAAAACGGAAGACAGCTGGGTTATATTCCCCATTGGCTGACTGACTTGCCAAATGTATTGAATGAACGCTTGCAGCTGACCAACAACGATCACACCGCTGATTACGTAAAAACTACCCATGACTGCCATTGCGATATAGGTAAAGTACGCGGTCATTTGCACCAGTGGCATCATCAATCCTGACACAAAGGCAGAACGAAAGCCGTAATAGCGCAACTGGTGGTTAACGTTTTTAAACCCTTCAAGTGTTTGCTTTTCCCGTCCATACACTTTTAAGACACTGAATCCAGTCATGTTTTCTTGTACGTAGCCGTTCAGATCCCCTAACGCATTTTGCATGCCTTGGAAGTCTTTTTGCGACTTTTTGACGATCGTGCGAGAAATCAATAAGGAGGCTGGGATCATGATCAATGAAACCAATGCCATGTAGGTATTGATGTAAAACATCATGGAAACCGCCATAACGATTCCTAAGAAGGCATTGACGATCCCGATCAAGGCTTGCTGCATCGCACCGCTGACGGCATCCACGTCATTGGTCACCCGTGACAGGATATTCCCTTGCTGGTTGCGGTCGAAGTAAGAAACGGGCAAACGATTGATTTTTTCTTCAATGTCTTGCCGCAAATCTCGCATCGCCGATTGGACAACGTTGGTGATCAGCAGCCCTGACATCAATTGTGAGAAACAGTAACCGACACCAACGACTGCGATCCAGATCAAGCAAAGGATCACGTAATCAAAATTAACGCCTTCGCCAGCGGCGATGTTGCGGCTGATCTCTGTCGTCGGTAATCCAGAAACATACGGCATTGCCGCATTGAAGCCGACGGTTGCAACAGTAAACAGCAAGACTAGGATAAATTGTACTTTGTACGGTTTGATGTAAGCACCTAACCGTTTTAAAGAAGAGATTGCTTTCATTGTGCCAACTCCTCCTCTGATAATTGTGACGCCGCAATGTCGTAGTATACTGGACAAGTTTGCAGCAGTTCTTTGTGGGTGCCAATGCCAACCACATCGCCTTCGTTCAAGACGACGATCTTATCGGCATTCATGATCGTTCCTACTCGTTGAGCAACGATCAAAACGGTCGATTCCGTGGTCTCTTTTTTCAAGCGTGCCCGCAATTTTGCATCCGTTTGGTAATCCAATGCAGAAAAACTATCATCAAAAATATAGATCTCTGGTTGGCGGATCACCGCACGGGCAATCGCTAAGCGTTGTTTTTGTCCGCCAGAGAAGTTGGTTCCGCCTTCTGCCAAGTGAGCATCAAAGCCATCTGGTGTGCGAGAAATGAAATCTGCCGCTTGCGCAATCTCGGCCGCTCGTTCCAGCTCTGCTTGCGTGGCATCTTCTTTCCCATAGCGCAGGTTTTCTGCGATCGTCCCTGTAAATAGCAACGCTTTTTGAGGGATAAACCCGATCTTGTTGCGCAATGTCGTTAAGCTGTAATCCCGAACGTCAACGCCATCCACCAAGACTTGGCCTTCACTGACGTCGTAAAAACGTGGGATCAATTGGATCAAGGTTGATTTCCCGCTCCCGGTACTACCGATAAATGCCACGGTTTCCCCTGGTGAAGCGGTAAAGCTAACATTACGGATCACTGGACTTTGGGCATGTCCTGGATAAGCAAAGGTAACATTTTTAAATTCCAAGAAGCCTTTCGTCTTAGTTTCTGTCACTGGCTGTTCTGGCTCTTTGATTTCAGAAGTCGCATCTAACGCTTCTTGGATTCGGCGAGCAGAAACCGCCGCTCGTGGATACATCGTAAAGACGGTCGCAAACAGCATGAAAGAAAACAGCGCATGGAAGATGTATTCGATAAATGCAATCAAGTCACCGACTTGCAGCTGCCCTTGATCGATTTGAATACTTCCCGTCCAAATAATCAAAATCATCACGATATTGAATAAGAAGAAAAAGCCTGGTTGTGCCGTTGCCATCAAGCGAAACAAGCTGCGAGAACTAGAAGCATAGGCTTGGTTGACTTTGCCAAAGCGTTTTTCTTCAAATTTTTCATTGACGAAGGCACGGATCACTCGTAAACCAGAGAGATTTTCCCGCAAGATGCCATTGATTTTATCTAGATTGGCTTGTTGTTTGGTGGATAATGGTTCCGAGATTTTGGCAATGGCGATGACGGCCATCAGTAATATCGGCAATGCCCCCAAGACATACAACCCTAGTTGTGTACTTGTCCGCATGACCATGTACAAGCTGACCACAAACATCATGGGTGTCATCAGACCCGTCCGTAAGATACTTTGCATAAACAGCATGATTTGATACGCATCATTGGTCACACGGGTGATCAATGATGAAACCCCGATTTTTTCATATTCAGTATGTGAATAGCCTTGGACTTTTTCAAAAAGATCGTCACGAATATCTGCCACAATGTTAGTGGTGATACGTGACGTGAAATAGCCTAACAAAATGTTCATCGTGATCCCCACAATGGTGATCGCGATCATCGCCGCACCCATTTTCCATATGTAGTCGCGATCACCAGCGGCGATCCCTTTGTCGATCATTCTTGCCAATAACGTCGGCAAACCTAATTCAATCAAAATAAAACCAAAAACACAGATGAAATTAAAAACCAGCAGTTTTTTGTTTCTCATCGTATAGTGCCACATTAATTTCAAAAAATCCCCTCCTTTTTTACTTCATTACTTCTACTATAGCATAGGAATATTCTTATTGTAATGCACTATCAGCGAAAAAAAGTAAACTTCGAGGATAGTCCTTTCATTTTCTTTCAGTAAGCCTTTTCAAAATGACGTGTTTCTATACTTATTCGTTTTTCTGTGATAAACTAGGGATACTTGTAGTGGAACGACTTACAAACCCGGTGAATTTTTTATGACGACATTTGGAAAGCAAAGACGAGGCTTTCTCTTTTTTCTCACAACGATTGTCTGAAAAAAGCATGCAGCGGCTCTCGAAGCCTTCTTTTCAGGTCACTTTATTCGGACCTCGATTTTGTGATGCAGCGAATTCATCAACCAAATAGACTACTGCGAAAAGCAGATAAAGGAGAAAAGATATGATTTACAAAATTTATTACCAAGAAACAAAAGACCGCAACCCAAAGAGAGAACAAACCCACTCTTTGTACATTGAAGCAGACGATGCAGTGATCGCACGCCGTCTGGTTGAACAAAATACCCCATACAACATCGAGTTCGTTCAAGAACTAGATGAAAAACATTTAGCTTACGAAAAAGAAAACGCTGATTTCAAATTAGCGGAGTTTTAAGATGAAAGTTTCGCTGAAAAATAATGAGACTGGCGTATTCGGCGTCGGTGGACTTGGCGAAATCGGAAAAAACTGTTATGGGGTTCAATTCCAAGATGAGATCATCTTAATAGACGCGGGAATCAAATTTCCCGAAGATGAACTGCTTGGGATCGACTATGTCATTTCCGATTATAGCTACATCGTTCAAAATTTACCGAAAGTCAAAGGCTTGATCGTCACTCATGGTCACGAAGACCATATTGGCGGAATCCCTTACTTGTTGCGGGAAGCCAATATCCCGATCTATGCGGGACCATTGGCACTTGCTTTGATCACCAACAAATTAGATGAGCATGGCTTATTGCGAGACGCAGAATTACACGAAATCAATGAAGATACGGTGATTCGTTTCCGTAAAACGTCCATCAGCTTCTTCCGAACGACCCACAGTATCCCAGATGCTTTAGGTGTCGTTGTCAAAACGCCTTCTGGCAATATCGTCGCAACTGGCGATTTCAAGTTTGACTTTACGCCTGTGGGCGAACCAGCAAACTTGCACAAAATGGCAAAAATTGGTGAAGAAGGTGTCCTTTGCCTCCTTTCCGATAGTACCAATGCAGAAATTCCAACCTTTACCAAATCAGAAAAAACGATCGGCAGCTCGATCCAAAAGATTTTTGAAAAAATCGATGGTCGGATCATTTTTGCCAGCTTTGCCTCCAACATTTTCCGTCTCCAACAAGCTGCAGATGCGGCGGTTGCGACTGGACGTAAAATCGCCGTTTTTGGACGCAGTATGGAAAATGCGATCGTCAACGGACAGCGCCTTGGCTATATCAAGGTGCCAGATGGAACCTTTGTGGAATCTCATGAGATCAATCGTTTGCCTGCAAACGAAACCATGATCCTTTGTACGGGTTCACAAGGAGAGCCAATGGCTGCTTTGAGTCGGATTGCCAATGGGACCCACCGTCAAATCCAAATTCATCCAGATGATACCGTGATTTTTTCAAGCTCACCGATCCCAGGAAATACCACGAGTGTCAATCAGCTGATCAACTTGCTGTTGGAAGCTGGCGCAAACGTGATTCATGGAAAATTGAACAACATCCATACTTCTGGTCATGGTGGCCAAGAAGAACAAAAACTGATGTTGCGTCTAATGAAACCAAAATTCTTTATGCCTGTGCACGGGGAATTTCGGATGCTGAACATCCACACCCAATTGGCACAAGATGTCGGTGTACCAAAAGAAAATTGTTTCATTATGGAAAATGGTGACATGTTGGCCTTAACGGCGGATACCGCTCGCTTGGCTGGTCATTTCAATGCCAATGATGTTTATGTTGACGGCAGCGGTATCGGTGATATCGGAAATGTCGTCTTACGAGATCGTCGCATTCTTTCAGAAGAAGGCCTCGTCTTAGCTGTCGCGACAGTCGATGTGGCGAAGAAAGAAGTCCTTGCTGGACCAGATATCCTTTCTCGTGGGTTTGTTTATATGCGGGAATCTGGCGAGATGATCAACGAAGCACAGCAGATCCTCTTCCGTGCATTGCGGGAAGTCTTGAACCAACCAGACCCAACAGAACACAAATTAAGAGAAGCGATGTCTTCGGCGTTACAGCCATTCCTATTTGAAAAAACCGAACGTCATCCAATGATCCTTTCAATGATCATGACGCCGGATGATTTATAGTCTTACATGCAAGGGGAGTTCTCAGGTTACTGAGAACTCCCCTTTTTCCTTTCCGTTGCCAAAAGCAAAAAAAAGACCATCAATTGATGGTCTTTTGGGTTTTTGATTTCAAAGTGTTCTTACTGGCAGTTTGTTTGAAAGCTTACGCTTTGTTTACGTTAACTGCTTGAGGTCCACGATCAGAATCTTCCACGTCGAAAGTAACTGCTTGACCTTCTTCTAAAGTTTTGAATCCTTCACCTTGGATCGCTGAAAAATGTACAAATACGTCTGTACCGTCTTCGCGAGAGATAAAACCAAACCCTTTTTCAGCATTGAACCATTTTACTGTACCTTGTTCCATTATAAAAAAACCTCCTCGTGCATAAGCACTTAATTATGTGTAACATTGCCTTTGTGCGATAGAGGCCTAACGTGCGTTTCAACATCTATTCAGCAAACAAAATTACAATAATATTTTACACTTGCCCGTATTTTTTTGCAAGACAGACGATTAGACAATTCACCTTTATTTTTAATAATGTTCGCAAATTAGCCGTTGTGTCAGCAATTTTCTTGTTGCCAGAGGCCTTCTTCTCGCAAACTAACATAGGCATTGTCGCCAATAATCAAATGATCTAGTAGTTCGATCCCCATCAAGTCCCCACATTTGATCAAGCGGCGTGTAAACAGTAGATCTGCCTCCGAGGCTTGAGGACTTCCACTTGGGTGGTTGTGAACGACGATCACACGTGCGGCGCTATAACGTACCGCCCAATGAAAAATCTCCCGTGGGTGAGCGATCGACTGATTCAACGATCCGATGAAGATCGTCTTTTTTTGAATGATCTCATTTTTGGTATTCAAATAAATTCCTAGCAAGTGCTCCTGACGAAAGTCTTTTAATTCTTGGATCAGCTGATGAGCGATCGCCATACTGGAGTTGATCTTGCCGTACTTCGGTTGAACAGACCGCTGGATCCGCACGCCTAATTCAACCATCGCTTTGATCTCAATGGCTTTGATTTGTCCGACGCCGCGAATTTCTTGTAATTCATCGATTGTCGCTTCTTTTAATTCATACAATTCTTCAAAACGATTCAAGACACTAGCCGCCAATTCCAGGACATTTAGGGGCCGTGAGCCAGTTCGCAACAAAATGGCCAACAGTTCTTGGTTCGAAAGGGCATCAACCCCATATTGCACTAAGCGCTCTCGTGGAAACGAGCTTTGGGGAATTACTGTTTCATTGATCATAAAAAAACTCCTTTGCGTCGGTCTAATAAGAAATACGCAAAGGAGGAACTATTTGATTCCGATGCTTTTAAAAAATCGCCATTAGAAAGAAAAAGCCGTTTCTAGAAAATCTGGGACATCCTCTAGTGATGGTAAGACTTTCAAAACTTTTTCTTCAATGATGGTCGTCGGCGCGATCAAATCGGGAATCATAATGACTGAGATCCCTGCCCCATGAGCAGCATGGATACCATTGGCCGAATCTTCGAGGATCACCAATTCTTCTTTTGGTACCGCCAATAATGCGCGGGCTTTTTCAAAAATCTCAGGATCTGGTTTTGCCCGTGTGACATCATCAAAGCAGACGATCTCAGGAAATTCCGCCGTTAAGCCTGCTGCTTCCAGCAAGGTATCGATCACTTTGCGCTGGTTGCTAGACGCCAACACTCGGGGAATCTTTTTCTCATCAAGATAATGCAATAACTCGTGGATACCTGGCTTCAATTCAGCCTCGCCCCGTTGGAACATTTCCAGCGTTTGCTGAAAAGCCGCTTGAATAAATTCTTCAATCATCTGATGACCAAAGGCCTCATCGAACCGTTCATGATAGGCGGCCCAAACTTCTTCATCCGAGACCCCCACATAAGCTAGATACAACTCTTTTGTATAGGGAATACCCATTTGATCCGCCACGATTTGAGTTGCTTGGTAGTAGAGCAGCTCCGTGTCAAAAATCAAGCCGTCCATATCGAAAATCACACCACGTAACTTAGCCATTTTTTCCTCCTATTGCCAACAACAATTCACGAACTTCTGAAACAAAATACAAGGATCCTGTCACCAGTAGCAAATCTTCATTGGTCATTTTTTCTAATAACTCTGCCAAACCAAACTGCCATAAAGAAACCGTCGAGATTCGGTTGTTATCGAGTTCCTGATAGCCGTCTGCCAAATGCAATGCTTTGGGAAAATCAAAGGTCGTTAAATAAATCTCGGCTTGGGGAATCGCCAGCAATTGCTGAAGCATCTCATTGACGTTTTTAGTTTCTAAGGCTGAGAACAGCACATGGATGCGATAGTCGCTAAACTCTTCTTTCATTGTATCTACTAAACGAGCCATGGCGTGTACGTTATGGGCACCATCGATAATCACCAGCGGTTCACTGCTGATTCGTTCCATTCGGGCGGGCCAATAGGCTTTTCGCAAGCCATTGCGAATCTCTTTGGCTGAAAACGGCAGTTGTCGCAGGTCGCAATACAGGCTGTACAATTGGATCGCAACACCGGCATTTTCTGGTTGATGGCGGCCTAACATCGGCGTTTTCAAGCCTTTGATTTTGCCATGCTCATTTTCAAAATCAAACAATTCGCCCCATTCTTCATCGGGATGACGATAGGTCACACGGTACTCTTGCCCTGCATGATAAGCGGGTGCCTGTGCTTCTGCAGCTTTCAAATCGATCACCGAAAGCGCACTTTCAACGATATTGCCAGTAACAAGGGGTGTTTGTGGCTTAATGATCCCTGCCTTATGGGCAGCGATTGCTTCAATAGTATCCCCTAAGACATCCATGTGATCCATGCCGATCGTCGTGATCGCGGTCAAAATAGGAGAAATAACGTTGGTACTATCTAAGAGTCCCCCTAAGCCAACTTCAATAATCGCAACATCGACCTTTTTTTCTTCAAAATAGCCTAATGCCATAGCGGTAATGATCTCGAACTGAGTGATGCCAGTCAAGGTTTCATCACGATCGATTTCAGCAACCAGCGGCTGGATTTTTTCCACCCAAGCGACCAAGTCCTCATCTGATATAAATTGTCCGTTGATTTCGATTCGTTCATTGAACGCTTCAATGTGTGGGGAAGTAAAGGTCCCCACTTGCTGCCCAGCTTCTTCTAAAAGACTGCGCAAATAACTGACGGTCGATCCCTTGCCATTCGTTCCGGCGATATGGATCATGGTCACCTTTTTTTCAGGATTCCCCATCCGTTTTAATAATGCTTCGACACGCATCAATCCGGGTCTTTGCCCAAATGTCAAACGCGAATGGATCCACGCTGTTGCTTCTTCGCTTGTCATCTCGCTCACCTCGCTCCTATTTTAACAAAAAATGAACGGCTTTCCCATTTTCTTTCCTTTAAACGAGAAAGTTATTCGCCCTGTTTCTATTGATTAAGCAAAAACAAGCATCTTCGAGAGATGCTTGTTTGCGCGTGATGTGCTCATCCTATTGGATTGTGCGTAATTGTTCGATCCGTTCTTGAACGGCTTTTTGTTTTTCAAGATAATCGGCTTCTTTGCTGCGTTCTTGTGCCACGACTTCCTCAGGCGCATTGGCAACGAAGCGTTCGTTCGCCAGTTTGCCTTGTACCCGTTGAACTTCTTGAGTGAACTTCGCTAGTTCTTTCTCCAAACGCGCGATTTCTTCTTCAATGTTGATCAACCCAGCTAGTGGCAAGTAGATCGTCGCACCTGACAGGATGGCTGACATCGCCAATTCAGGAGCTTGCAAGCTGTTAGAGATTTCTAGTTCTTCTGGATTACAGAAGCGTTCGATATAGTTTTTGTTAGCAATCAAGAATTCTTCGATCTCAGGCTCATTTGCTTGGATCAGCAAAGTAATTGGTTTCGAAAGTGGTGTATTTACTTCTGCTCGGATATTTCGAACCGAACGAATCAATTCTTTCAACACTTCCATCCCTTGCGCCGCTTTTTCATCGGTCCATTCTGGTGCCACTTGTGGATACTCAGCAACAACTAATGATTCCCCTGTATGCGGCAGTTTGCTCCAGATTTCTTCTGTAACAAATGGCATGATTGGGTGCAATAAGCGTAAAATTTGATCAAGAACATGGACTAAGATGCTCTTATTGACTTGTTTCGCTGCTTCATTGTCACCGTATAAGGTTTCTTTCGACATTTCAATGTACCAGTCACAGAAGTCATCCCAGATAAAGTTGTATAATTGACGACCCGCTTCCCCAAATTCGAAGCGTTCAAAAAGATCAGTGACTTTTTCAATCGTTTCATTCAAGCGCGTCAAGATCCAACGATCCGCCACTGATTTTTCACCAGAAAAATCAATGTCTTCGGCAGTCATTTCGCTGACATTCATCAAGACGAAACGGGAAGCATTCCAAATTTTATTGATGAAGTTCCAAGCGGCATCCATTTTTTCATAGCTGAAACGCACGTCTTGTCCCGGTGCAGAGCCATTTGATAAGAACCAACGCAATGCATCGGCACCGTATTGTTCAATGACTTCCATCGGATCGATCCCATTTCCAAGCGACTTACTCATTTTGCGACCTTGTTCATCACGGATCAATCCGTGGATCAGGACATTTTCAAATGGTCGTTTGCCAGTAAATTCCAAGCTTTGGAAGATCATACGGCTTACCCAGAAGAAAATGATGTCGTACCCGGTCACTAATGTATTCGTTGGGAAGTAGCGTTGGAAATCTTCATTGTTTTCATCTGGCCACCCCATTGTTGAAAACGGCCATAAAGCAGAACTAAACCAGGTATCCAATACGTCTGGATCTTGCTGCCAATTTTCGGCATCTGCTGGCGCTTCAAGTCCTACATACATTTCTCCCGTTTCTTTGTGGTACCAAGCTGGGATTTGATGGCCCCACCACAACTGACGAGAGATCACCCAGTCATGGACATTTTCCATCCAACGTAAGAATGTTTGGTTGAAACGTGGCGGATAAAAGTCCACCGCTTCGTCGGTATCTTGGTTGTCGATGGCTTGTTTTGCTAATGGTTCCATTTTTACGAACCATTGTGTTGATAAACGAGGTTCGACTACTACGCCTGTCCGTTCTGAGTGACCTACGCTATGGACCATTTTTTCGATCTTGATCAGACGACCTAACGCCTCTAAGTCTTTCACGATTTGCTTGCGAGCAGCAAAACGATCCATTCCTGCATAGGTACCTGCTAAGTCATTCATTGTTCCATCATCGTTCATAACATTGACCCTTGGTAGGTCATGGCGGTTACCGACCTCAAAGTCATTCGGGTCATGGGCAGGAGTGATTTTTACGACCCCTGTTCCAAATTCTTGGTCCACGTACTCGTCAGCAATGATTGGGATCTCTTTATTGACCAAAGGCAAAATCACTTTTTTACCGATCAATGCTTGATAGCGTTCATCTTCTGGATGAACCGCGACTGCTGTATCCCCCAACATTGTTTCTGGACGAGTCGTTGCGATCTCCACCACACCGCTGCCATCTGCTAATTCGTAAGACATGTGGTAAAAAGCACCTTCGATGTCTTTGTGGATCACTTCAATATCAGATAATGCCGTGCGGGCTTGCGGGTCCCAGTTAATGATGTACTCGCCACGATAGATCAAGCCTTTTTCATAGAGCGTCACGAAAACTTTACGAACCGCTTCGGATAATCCATCATCTAACGTAAATCGTTCACGGCTATAGTCTAGAGATAAGCCTAGTTTCGCCCATTGTTCCCGAATGTGACCGGCATATTCTTCTTTCCAATCCCATACTTGTTCAACAAATTTTTCCCGACCAAGGTCATAGCGAGAAATTCCTTGTTCCCGTAGCTTTTCTTCTACTTTGGCTTGGGTAGCGATCCCAGCATGGTCCATTCCTGGTAACCATAAGGTGTCATACCCTTGCATCCGTTTTTGACGAATGATGATGTCTTGTAACGTGGTATCCCAGGCATGACCTAAGTGCAATTTTCCTGTTACGTTTGGTGGTGGAATCACGATAGAATAAGGTTTTGCTTCTTTGTTGCCGCTTGGTTTAAAACGGTCATGTTCTAACCAATCTTGGTAACGCCCCGCTTCTACTTCTTGGGGATTGTACTTGGTGGATAGATTCTCAGTTTCTGTCATAGTTGGTCCTCCTAAAGTTACGTTTTTTAAGCGTAATGGTTGGTGTAGTTTTTTTGGTGCCAGTTGCCAAGTAAAGCGTGACAATGTTTGAATCGTTCAGGATGAGTGCGGTGGTAATTATTAGCAGTTTATTGTTGGAAAAAAAATTGCTTACAGAGGTCATGGCTCACTTCGTGAACCATTTTTGGTGACTCCTTGTACTGTTCATCATCTATTCTGTCTTGCTCCGCAAGCCAGTCGTTGTGATTCCTAGTACGGTTACTACGCTCCCTATGGTCGCCTAGTACTGTTCATCATCTGCTCTGTCCCACTTGTGGGCCACTCGCAGTGATTCACAGCAAAAAGCGCCCTAATGCCGAGGCATTAGGGCGCTGATACGCGGTACCACCTAAATTGCAGATTGCTCTGCCACTTTGACGTGAGGTAACGTTCACGACGCGCTTGATCTTACTGTGCGGCTTTGTCTGCAAGAAACAAACCGTGGTTCGGATCAAAGACCTTCAAGCTACCTTTTCAGTGTCTGGGGAAGTCTTGCACCGACCGACTTCTCTCTGACCGCCAGGGTCACTGATACTCCTCTTGAACATTGTCTTGCTATCATAGATTCTTGTTTCATCTTGCTACATTCTACAATGAACTTTTTTGAAAGTCAATCAGAGGTTTGCTTTCGCCGCATCAATGGCTGCTTGATAATCCGGTTCGTGGGAAATCTCAGGCACGATCTCAACGTGTTGAATCACGCCTTCACGGTCCAAAACGAAAATTGCTCGGGCAAAATGACCGAAGTCTGGGATCATGATTTGATAGGCCTCACCGAAGGTATTCGCCGGATCATGAAGCATGATCATGTCGACGCCTTCTTGGCCGCACCATTGTGCTTGATCTTCTTTTGTATTGTTAGAGATCGTTACAAAATTTATATCATCCAATTGACTTGCCTCTTGGTTGAAACGCTTGGTCTGCAACGCACAAACGCGTGTCACGATATCGGGAACAACGCTGATGATCGTTGGTTTTCCTAAAAAATCAGTCAGTGTGTATTCCTTGTCCTCTAAACTTTTCAAGCGAAAATCAGCTGCTTTATCCCCTACTTTTGGTTGGTTGCCGGGCATCTCATAAACCGTTTCTTTGCGTGTAACTTGCATAACATCTCTCCTATAGCATTTTCTCCCAGTATAAGAAAGATTGTCAAAAAACGAAAAGGATTTGCTCAGACTTTCGATTTTTGCGAGTAGGTCGTATCAAAAAAGATCAAGGTTTGCAATTCTGTCGTCAAATCAATGTATTGGATATTGACATCTTTTGGCACGATGACGGGATCAGGGGCAAAATTCAGGATTGCTGTGATCCCAGCATCCACGATCGCATCGATCGCCATTTGTGAATAGCGGCTAGGAACAGTCGAAATCGCTACGGTGATCCCTTTTTCCGCTACGACTTCCGCCAATTGGTCCATTCCATAGACATAACGTCCACTAATGGTCTGGCCAATCATTTCTGGATCATTGTCAAAAACCGCGATGACGGAAAGATTTTCATTTCTGCGAAAATTGTTGTTAGCTAACGCTTTTCCTAAATTTCCATAACCAATCAAGGCGATTTTTTTCTCCTCATTGGTTTCTAAAATATAGCTCAAAACCTCAATCAAATAAGGAACATCATAGCCATAGCCACTTCTACCCAATTCTCCTAGATGAGAAAAATCCCGGCGGATCGTGGCTGAAGGAACTTGCGTGATTTCTGCAAACTCTTTTGATTTGATTCGCTGAATACCTGAGGCATCCAGTAATTTTAAGTGTCGTAAATAAGCTGGCAAACGTTTTGCCGTTGCTTTCGGAAGTTTTTTATCTCTTAATGCTTCCATCCTGTCCACCCTCCTTGTTAAATGATTCACATATTGAGTGTAGCATGTTCCATTTTCAATAGCAAGAAAATATTCACAAACTCTCTCACACGATGAAAAACGACCACAAATGTTCCATAACAGTTGTGGTCGTAGTTTAAAAAAGAGAGATTATTATAAGAATTCAGCGAATTCAGTTGCTGCTTTTTCTTGATTTGCCGTGATTACTTCCAGTTTCAACCCAGCCATCGCCCGTTCCATCATCCCTTCGATATCGAGACGCTCTTCATATTGATGTACTTTATCCAGTCTTGGGCGCGTCTTTGGTTGAGGAGGCGCAAAGATTGTGCAGCAATCCTCAAAGGGCTGAACCGACAATTCAAAGGTATCAATGGCTTCGGCAACTTCAATGATCTCCAATTTGTCCATCGTTGCCACTGGGCGCACGATCGGCGTATTGGTTACTTCATTGATGGCGACCATGCTATGCAAAGTTTGTGAAGCGACTTGTCCTAATGATTCACCATTTAAGATGATCAAACCGTGACGAGCCTCACGAATCGCATCTGTCAAACGCAGCATCATCCGACGAGTGATGGTCATCCAATAACCTTGCGGTACGCGGTTTTTGATTTCTTCTTGGATTTCCGTAAACGGAACTTCGATAAATTGAATGCTTCCTACATAAGGCGCAAGCTTCTTCGTTAAATCTTTGGCTTTTTGTAATGCTTGTTCACTCGTATAAGGAGGACTTGCGAAATGGACCGCTTCGATCTCAACGCCGCGTTTCATAGCAAAGTAGCCTGCAACGGGCGAATCGATACCGCCAGAAAGCATCAACATTCCCTTACCGCTGGTGCCAACGGGTAAGCCGGCTGCTCCTTGGATCGTTTCATAGGACAAATAAGCGCCATCGATCCGTATTTCTACCCGCAAATTGATATCTGGTTTTTTCATTTGGACCTTGATATCAGGAAAACGGTCGATCACCGCATTACCTAAGGTCAAATTCAACTGGTTGCTATCTTGCACAAACGAGTGATCACTGCGTTTGGCTGTGATTTTAAAGGTCTCAACGCCCGTATAGATCTCTGCCATGACGTCTTGAACGGCTTTCTTTAATACCTCAATGTCTTTTTCAACCCGAATACTAGGGGAAAAGTTTTGAATACCAAAGACTTTTTGCAGCTTAGGAATGATCTCTTGGCTGTTTTCACCGTTCAATAGCAAGTGCATGCGATCTCGCTCGGCATGAACTTTGACATGGGGATAATCTGCTAAGGTACGTTTGACGTTTGAAGCTAATTGCATAATAAAACTACGACGATTTTTGCCCTTTGTTGACAGTTCGCCGTAACGAACCATGATTTCTGAATAATTCACGAGAAAACTCCTTTGATTTGGATTGATTTTATAGTGGTCTGTCGTGCTTAATTGATTTTCGAAAATTTTTGGTACAACTGGTGGAAGACGATCAGAAACTGTTCGACTTCAGCCATCGTATTACTCTCATCTAAACTGATACGAACAGCCGATGTCGCTAACTGTTCCGGAACGTGCATCGCATGAAGCGTACTGCTGGCCATCTTTTTACGTGAGGAACAAGCACTTGTCGTCGAAAGATAGATCTGCTTTTCTTCAAAGGCATGGACTAAGACTTCTCCTCGGATCCCTTTTAATGAAAAACAAAGTATATGTGGCGCAAACCCTTCAGTGCCAGAAAAAAGCGTGACTTTCTCGTACCCAGCCAGTGCTTCTTGCAAATAGCCTTTTAATAATTGAACATGGTTCGGCTTTTCAGCCTTTTGCTCGGTCGCTAAACGTAGGGCTTTTGCCATAGCAACGATTGCTGGTACATTTTCGGTACCGCTGCGTTGATTTTGCTCTTGCCCACCGCCAGTCATCAATGGCGCCAACTTACGGCCTTGTTTCCAATAGATAAAGCCGGCGCCACGAGGTCCGTGAAATTTATGTGCAGAGAACACGGCAAAATCGACTCGCTCATTGAACCATTGCTCTTGCGGGACCTTTGTGATGGCTTGGACGGCATCTACATGGAAATGGATCGTTGGGTAGTCCGCTAACACGGTTGCAATCTCATGGATCGGTTGGATCGATCCTACCTCATTATTGACCGCCATCACCGAAACCAAAATCGTTTCTTTGCGAATTAACTTTGCTAATTCTGACACGTTGACAAAGCCTTGGGCATCGACAGGCACAACACTGACTTCAAACCCTAACTCGGCCAATTGAGCCGCTGTTTCACTGACGGCATGGTGTTCAATACTGGAAATAATCAGGTGATTTCCATAGGCTTTTTTCGCTATAGCAGTCCCTTTGATGACCCAGTTGTCTCCTTCAGTTCCCCCACTGGTAAATGCGATCTCTTTGGAAGAAACGTTTAACAGATCGGCGATCTGCTGACGTGATTGCTGCAGCAGGCGATTGGCTTGATTTCCTAAATCATGCAGGCTTGAGGGATTGCCGATGATTCGCTGACTGACTTGGACATATGTATTTAAAGCTTGTGGATAAATAGCGGTTGTTGCACTGTTGTCAAAATAGATCAATGATAGGACCCTTTCTCTAAAAAAATTCTTTCCCATTATAACTGCTCTTGGGCTGAGTTTCAAGGTGACTCGCTGGCTTTGCCCTTATTTAAAGGAAACTTTTCCTTCCTTCGTAAGCGGTACTCATGCAACGAGCCATTCTTTCCATGAAAAAAGCCAGTCAGTTTTTCACTGCTGGCTTTCGTATTATACTAAGTCGCGGTTATTGAAGTAGAAGTTTTCGATCCGTTTGAAGGCACCTGGTTCTACTCGTTCCAACGCTGTGCCGATTTCATCTAGCGCATCTTGATAGCGATATTCTTTACTGAACAAGTAAAGTGATTTGTCGATCGCTGCCTTGATATCTGGATGAGAATGACGATAGCGGTTGGCATATTGCATCATTTGCTCAGTCAATGCCGCAGCATCCACTAAGTCTTTCGTTTGTTCATCTAAAAGATCAAGATCTTCTTCACAGACAGAAACCAATTTATTGATTTCTTGCATGTTGATGCGAATCTTGTTCAATTCTTTGCCTAATTCTTCCACCCGATCTGTTGCCACGAAGAAGAATTCTAAATACTCGCCTGGCAAACCAGGTAAGCGTTGCTTCTCAACAAACCGCTTCAAGTTGCGTAGACGGAATTCGAAGCTTTCCACTTTTTCTTGCGCAACTTTTTCGCCACGACGTAATTCCGCAAGGGAATCATCGATTTCGACTTGCTGGCTTTCCACATCATCCAAAATCTTGTAGGCATCTTTGTAGAAGCTTTGCACTTCTGAATAAGGAATTTCGTGCTTTTCTAATTGTGGTAGGTACTCGTTGTTGCGACGAGCCAATTCGTCGACTTCCGTTTGGAAACCACGGACGCGACCTAATTCATTATGATTCAATGTGTAGCTTTGTGCCGTATGATCCAACTCGATCAACAATTGACGGTTGTTCTTCGTTGCGTGGTCAATATAGTCTTCAATGATTTGGCGATTTTTCATGACATATTTCTTGGCGTTGATCTCACGTTCCATCACCGTATACAAGGCATCGATATCACTTGCAGTATCACGACTTGCCACTTCAACGGAAGCGACTTCTGTTTTCGCTAGATCGTTCATGGAGTTTTCAACTCGTTTTTTCACACGGTTGATTTCTTCTTGGAAGTTTGCTTCTGGGAACACATATTTTTGTTCTAATAATTTTTTGTAGCCATCTTGGATTTCTTTCAACTGATCTGGGAAGGTGCGGTTTAATTCTTCGTAGGCCGCTGGGATCCGTTTCATTAAGTCTTCCACTTCATAGGTGTGTTTTTCCGCTTGGTCTAACACTT
Source organism: Enterococcus sp. AZ188 (assembly GCF_050544075.1). Lineage (NCBI taxonomy): Bacteria > Bacillati > Bacillota > Bacilli > Lactobacillales > Enterococcaceae > Enterococcus > Enterococcus sp. AZ188. Next base: position 688,809 of record NZ_CP172943.1, on the reverse strand, counting down.
CCCGTGCTTCCACAGGATCGCCTGAAGTATTTAAGGTAACAAATTGGGTGAACTCAATTTCAATGTTTTTGATTTGTTTTTGCAGCTCATTGTAAGCAGGACCGAATTCTTCCCCTTGATCCCGTAGCTTCTTCTTCAAGTCTTCGTAAACGTCCAACGCTTTTTGGACTTCTAGTGAATTTCGTTCTTCACTTTCTCGTAATTCTTTCAAGCCGGCGCGAATCTCTTCTACTTGACGTTCCATCTCATCCATGGTCGCTTCGGCTTGGACGATCGCCCCTTTTGCTTTGAAAAAGCGGATGCGTTCGTTTAGTTCTTCCACTTCAAAGATTTGACTCTCAAGTTCAGCAAAAGATTTTGTGGAGATATCTGTCCATTGTTGGTTCCACTCACGGAAGGTATTTTGACTTTGACCAACCAAGTGCATTCTTTTTACTTCATCGACTTCTTCGATCACCGGTAAGTCAAACAGATTTTCTTTGCGTTTTTCCAAGTCATTTAGCTTTTCTTGGTTTTTCTTCCGCATGAAAAAGCCAATTGCATACAAGACCGCTGCGATGATAATGATGGCAATGACAATTCCAAAGATGATATTAGTTCCCATTTTGTGGTTCCTCCAATTTTCAAATATACATGTTTCGTCTAAAACCTGCTGATCAGCAGATTGATTGATAAGTTCATTGAGCATAAAAAGGACAGACAGTCCCTTTATAAAAAAGCATCTACGCTAGATTATAGCATAAAGAAAAAAATCAAGCATTAGATTGAGGCAAAAAAGATCGACTTTTTTCGCATTGAATAAAATCATTCACGGCTTTTCCATCGATAATGAAAACAAATCGTGAAATTTACATCAACAAGTGACTTTTTTTCTGATTTTTCCGATTTTTTTCAAGAAACCGCTTGATTTCTCCCTATTGAAACTGTACTCTAGTAAAAAGCTTGAACAGGAGTAATGTCAAATGAAAGTAGCGAAATTCGGAGGCAGTTCCCTTGCCTCAGCCGAACAAGTCGAAAAAGTTGTTGCGATAATTGAAAGTGATCCTAAAAGACGGTTTGTCGTTGTTTCAGCGCCTGGTAAGCGTTCCAGTGACGATCAGAAAGTCACCGATCTGTTACTAGCAGTCTGTACCCGTCTGTGTGCTCAAGAAGAAATTACTGATTTAATCGAAGAAATCTATGCCCGCTATACCGCGATCGCCGCCCCTTTTAATATCGAACAAGTCCATTTAGATCGCATCTGGCAATCATTGGCGGCTTTTCAAACGCTGCCTACCCAAGACAATCCGCATCTCTATGATACGGTCTTGGCAAGCGGCGAAGACAACAATGCCAAATTGATCGCAGGGATTTTACAAAGTCGTGGGTTAGCTGCTCGCTACATGAATCCGCAAGAACTTGGGTTGCTAGTGACGGATGAACCCCAAAACGCCCGTATCTTGAACAAGTCGTACGCCAAGATCGCACAATGGCGCGATAGTTCTGAAATCTTAGTGATTCCTGGCTTCTTTGGTTACACAGAAGCCGGCGAGATTTGTACCTTCTCTCGAGGGGGATCAGATATTTCTGGTGCCATCGTGGCGGCTGGTCTGCAAGTAGAATTGTACGAAAACTTTACCGATGTCGATGGGATTTTTTCTGCTCATCCAGGCTACGTTCATCATCCAGAGTCCATCAAAGAAGTGACTTACCGAGAAATGCGGGAGCTGTCTTATGCCGGCTTTACTGTGTTGCACGATGAGGCGTTGATGCCTTCATACCATGCAAAAATTCCCGTGGTGATCAAAAACACCAATAACCCAAGTCATCCCGGTACCTTGATCACCAACCAAAGAGACAACTTGGATCAGCCGGTGATCGGCGTTGCCAGTGACGAAGGCTTTTGTATGATCTATATCCGCAAATACTTGATGAACCGTGAAGTTGGGTTCACGCTACGAGTCTTAGAGATTTTTCGTGATTTTGATTTAAATTATGAACACATGCCTTCAGGAATCGATGATATCTCGATCATTATGCGCTCCAACCAGTTGAATCCAGTATTGGAAGAAGAACTGCTACGCAAGATCGCCTACGAGATCGATCCCGATGAACTGCGAATGACCCACGATCTCTCCATGGTCGTCGTCGTTGGTGAAGGAATGCGTCAAAGAGTCGGAATCACTGCCGACAGTACCGCTGCCCTTGCGCGGAAAAATATCAACTTAGAGATGATCAACCAAGGGTCCTCTGAGGTCAGCATCATGTTCGGCATCCACAAAGAACAAGAAAAAGCCGCTGTCAGAACCCTTTACTACACTTTCTTTGATTAAACCAAACGTGCCAGTTGCACCACTCCTTTTGCTGATAAGCAATCGGAACGGGCAACTGGCACGTTTCTGTTTTATTCTGACGATTCTTGGGCTTGCGCTTGTTTTTGCGCCAATTGGCGTTTGATTTCTGCCTTGATTCGCGGTTCAGGAGCATACCGTTCTTCCCAATCGCTCGGCTTCATGACTTTGTGGGTCTCAGGATCGTAATGGGGCTGCCCATCTGGGAAAAGTTTCCCCATGTTGGCTTCATGAACGATAGCCAAGATCGGCGCTGGATCGACCCCTAACAGTGAAAAAGAGCCATAGGTAAAATACAGCAGATCACAGAGCGCATCGACTTGTTCTACTAGGGAATCACTGACAGGCTGTTGTTTGGCCGCCAGCTTGGCTTGGGCTTGATCGATTGCTTGATGCAAATGCTCCAGACCTGATTGGAAGGTCTCTTCGTCATTGTTGCTGGCAGCATAAAGGAACTCAACTAATTCTTCAATTTTAAAACCAGCACGAAACTGGGCTTTTTCCGCTGAAAAAGCTTGTGGATATGGCGGTCGCGTTGGATCAAAGGTTTTATGAAACTCTTCCGTCATTTCAAATGGACTCATTTTACTCGCTTCTTTCTGCTTTTTCTAATGGTTCTGTTTCATGGTTCTACGCTGTCTCCTACGTTGCTTCATGGATTGGCTACACCTTGTTTATTTTTTTATTCAATACCTTGCTTGGGCATCCTCGGCAATAATCCCAAAATGGATCAAGGCTTTCTTGATGCCGTCATGATCGTTGGTGTCCGTCACAAAGTCAGCACTGGCTTTAGTGATAGGCTGGGCATTGCCCATCGCCACCCCGATTCCCACGCCTTCTAACATTTCCACATCATTAAAATGATCCCCAAAGGCCATCGCTTCTTCCATCGCGATCCCTTCATAGGCCAAAAACTCTTTGATGCCTTTGATTTTTGAACCGTTTTTCGGCACGATGTCAACAGAATAGGCATTGGATCGCTTAAAATCACATTGCGGCAGCTTGGAGCGTAATTTTTCGCGCTCTGATTCAGGGCTCAGCATAATACACTGATAGATGGGTTCTCGTAAAATGTCCAATGATTCATAGCGTTTGGCGTTGCGATTGGGACTGAAGCGCTGCAAAACTTTCTTTAAAAAACCGACGGGAAATTTTTTGGGCACATAGCGCAAATAGCGTTGCATGACGGGTGATTGGCTTAAACGGATCGTCAAGCTACCAGCCACCTGGGTTTCTCCGCCAAACATGACTTGACGGTAATTTTCATCGGCGTAGTCTACGATCGCTTCCAACGTTTGTTTTGGAAATGGTTTGGCATAAATCAAGTTTTCCTTCGTGTAGACATATTGGCCGTTATAGGTGATAAACATGTCTAACGACAAGTAATCGATCACCTTCTCTAAATCAACCGGACCACGTCCGGTAGCAATGCCGCAGAGGACGCCATTGGCTTGGGCTTGTTTGATGGCTTCACGGGTACTGGCAAGCGCCTTGCCGTTGCTGGCAATCAGTGTGCCATCAATATCAAAAAAGATTGCTTTTATCATATGACTCCTCAAAATAATTTCAGCTGATTAGGATTTAATGCTTCGTAATCGATCTGCAGCGCATCGATCAATGCGCGGGCATTGTCAGCGGCATCACGACCGGCATTATTATTGAAGACCACTGCGACTTCTTTGGCATTGGCTTCGATGGCTTGGACTGCGTGTTTTAACTCCGTTAGTTCGGCTTGGTCATAACGATACAAGGTTCGCAGATTTTTGGCATCTGGTCCCGTCGCTGTCCAGCCGCTGTCGTTGCGTCCATGAAAACGGCACAAGACAAACGCGGGATTGGTCACGGTTGGATCAAGGGGAATGGTAGTCGATAGCTTTTTCGGCTGATCAACAACTACTAAGGAAAACTGTTTTCGCTTCATATAATCGATCATTCCCGGATACAGTTTCGGCTGATACCAGCTGCTGTCTCTCAGCTCGATCGCCACTGGGTAGCCCGCAAACCATTCTCGCACTTGGTCTAAATAGGCGACATTTTCTTTCGTACATTTAAAGCTGTTGGGAAACTGGGCTAGTAGGCAAAACAGTTTGCCCGCTTCTACCATTGGCGCGATCGCTTCTTTATAAAGCTGCAGCGCTTCAGTCATGGTCAACTGATCTGGCAAATCCCCTTGGGTGGTCACACTTTGATGGACTTTCAACACAAAGCGGAAATTTTCGGGAATCTGGGTCAACCAATTGCGCACGTCTTTTTCTTTTGGCAAAAAATGATAGGTGGTATCCAGCTCAACTAACGGAAAATAACGGGCATACTCAAATAATTTCGAGTTTTTTCTTTGCACGAGACTGCCATGTTCACTAAATGTGGTACAACCAATTCGAATCATTTTTTCCCATCGCTCCTTGTTTTCTTATTTTAATAGTATACAATAGTTTTGAGTTAAGAGTAAATAAATCATTGCAGGTGATGAAAAAATGAAACGAATTCTCGTGTTGCACACTGGCGGCACCATCGCCATGAAAGAAGACACCCTGACTGGCGGCGTCAGCCCTGATGTCAGCAATCCACTGATGGATGCACCGATCCACATTGACGACGATGTTGAATTGATCGTCGAAGATATTTTTAATATTCCCAGTCCTCATATGACGCCAAAAGAGATGCTGCAGCTGAAACAACGTATCCAGCTGGCGCATTTAAGTGGTGTCGATGGGGTCGTGATCACTCACGGAACCGATACGCTGGAAGAAACAGCCTTCTTTTTAGATACCACGATCGGCGGTCAATTACCGATCGTGGTGACTGGTGCCATGCGCTCAAGTAATGAAATTGGCAGTGACGGGCTGTATAACTTTGAAAGTGCGATTCGGGTGGCGAAATCACCTGATGCCATAGGAAAAGGCGTCTTAGTCGTGATGAACGATGAGATCCATTCCGCACGTTATGTTACGAAGACCCACACCACCAATATTGCGACGTTCCGTACCCCGACATTAGGTCCGATTGGCTTAGTCACAAAGCACCGAATCTTGTTTATGCAAGAGCTGTTAAATAACCGCCATTTGGATGTTGATCGTGTCGACGGACTGTTTCCGATCGTCAAAGCCTATGCGGGGATGACTGGGGAATTGTTCGATGCTTTAGCCGACTCGCTGATCGATGGACTAGTGATCGAAGCTTTAGGCGCTGGCAATCTGCCGCCGCAAACCATAGAACCTTTGAAAAAACTGATCGCTAGAAACATTCCAGTCGTCTTAGTTTCTCGTTGCTTCAACGGAGTTGCCGAGCCGGTCTATGACTACTTAGGCGGCGGGATCGAATTGCAGGCTCTTGGGGTGATTTTCTGCAATAGCATCAATAGCCAAAAAGCCCGCATCAAATTGCTGATAGCAAAAAACCGTGGGTTGACCATGGATGAACTGCCTGATTTCATGGAGAATTAACCAAACAAAAACCCTTTTGCCATTCCGCTAATGGAGGCAAAAGGGTTGTTTTATTTTTCTCGCCAAGTAAAGATGGCTTCGCAGTAAGTATCCTCACCAATCTTGATCTCGTGGATCGTTTGCAGCGGCACAGCCTCGCCGGCTTCATCGACTGTCTTCTCATTGATTTGAAAATGGCTTTCGATCAAATGGCCGTAAGCCACTTCCCGATCAAAGCGGATCGTCACTTGTGTCACTTCATGTTTTGTTAAAAACTCATAGCCTAAGACGTCCATCAGCCAATTGAAATACATGGCATTGTTGACATGCTGATTGCTATCGATATCGTAGAAACGCACCCGATACGGCAAAAATTGTCCTTGTGTGATAGGGGTGATCTTCGGATAGCGTTTGATTCGCTTGATTTTTTCACTGCCAAAAGGCGCCACGATCTCATCTGGTACACTGCTGACTTTGCGCGTCTCCGGGTCCATCAACGCAAAAACCGCCTCGATTTTGACCAGTTCCGTTCCGTCTTCTGCCAATAACCAAAAGTAACGGTAACAGAAAAACTTATTGTATTCTCTCGCCTGGGTCGCCACTTGGATCTGCTCCCCTACGCGCGGCAAACGAGTCACCGTTATGTGATAGCTGGTAATGATCCAGGTCAAGCTATAACTAGCGATGACTTCCGGTCCGCGGTTTAACGCCGCACTTTGTTCTTCTGATGTCTTGATGGCGATGCCTAGCATGGCTGGAAACGTCATCGTTTGGTTGATATCACATTCATAATACGCCACTTCATGCGTGGTTTGATACTTTGCTGCCATAGTTCTAATTGCCTCCTAAAAACGACTCAATAGTTCATCGACATTGGGTCCATAGCTTTCGCCAAATTGATTCAAATGGACCAATAAATAATACAATTGATACACTGGCAGTCGCTCTTGCCAATCCTCATCTAATGGGTAGACTTCTTGATAGCCTTCCAAAAATTCCTGACGAAAACCGCCGAAGAGCTGGGACATCGCAATATCCATTTCTCGATCCCCATAAGCGACTGCCGGATCAAGAAACACTGGTTCTCCTTGTTGATCGAATAGCACATTCCCCCGCCAAAAATCACCGTGCAATAAAGCAGGTGTGACGCTGCGATCACGCCAATTCTCATGCAAAAATTCTTTCAAACGCAGATAAGCGGCTTCCCGTTTGGCATGCCAGCGATTACCTAGCTTCGCTAATTCGACTTGCACATCCAAACGGCAGACTGTGTAAAAATCAAGCCAATCGGTGGTTTTCGGATTGACTTGCGGCAAAAAGCCGATGTAATTGTCTTCGTAAAACCCAAAAGACTCCTGCGTCTGCTGATGAAGCCGAGCTAAGCTTTGGCCTAAGCGTCGCTGCTGTCCTTCCCCACCATCGATCCATTCCATCAATAAAAACGCCCCCTCTTCGGTCTGACCGAGACGTTCGATTTTTGGCACTCGCACGAAAGGGGCTAATTCAGCTAAGCCGTTGATCTCTGCTTGAAAGAACATCGATGAAACATGAGGATGGGTCTTTAAAAAATAGCGATTTTCTCCTGTAGTGAAACGATACGTTTGATTGACATCCCCACCACTGATGGGCGTCAGCGAGCCGGTCATCCCGATTGCTGCGAACAATGCTTCCTCCATACGGATCTCCCTTTCTTTACTCAGTCAGTTGGGCAGTCAAAAACGCTTGTTCCTCTTTCGTCACCCCTAGTCCTTGCAGAAGATACTGATCGACCGAACCGAAATGCTGATCGATCGCAGCTAAACTTTCATCAAGAAAACTCTCTTTGGCACTCATCAAAACCGTGATCGCCGTTAACAGCTCTTGCGGCAAATGCTGGGTCATTGGAGCAAATTTTTCTTTTAGCATTGGGGCTAGATAACGATTGGTCGCTAAATAATCTTCTTTGATCGTCGTTGGTGCCACTGCCAACACATGTAGCAATAAAAAAGCGCCAAAGCCTGTGCGATCTTTGCCGGCGGTACAGTGGAACAAGGTTGCTCCTTCGCCTTCCGCATTGGCGATCACATGATCAAAGAACTGCCGATATTGTTGGCGGGCATAGTCGCTTTCAACAAAGTGACGGTAGACTTTTTTCATCTGCTCTTCGGCATCTTCCCCATCTTCCAAGCGCTGCTTCAAGCTTTCTGGCGACAAGGAAACCATCGTTTCGTCTTCTTTAAAAATAGGTAAAAAAAGCTGCTTTGCTGTGGCGATCGGTCGATCAGGTTGTGCATTGGCTTCAGCGATGGAGCGAAAATCAATGACCTGATTGACCCCATAGTTTGCCAGTACTGCTTGATCTGAAGCAGTCAATTCATTGATCGCTGCACTGCGGATCAATTTTTTTCGTTTGATCGTCGTGCCGTTTGTCGTTTGATAGCCGCCAAGTTCTCTGACGTTTGCTGCTCGTTCTAGTTGAATCAATTGTGTCATTGCTTATCCCTCCCGCGATGTTCTAGTTAAAAGTATAGCAGAAACTTCGCTATTAAGGGCACTGAAACCTAGATTTTTCTATGGGCTGAGCTTTAACGGACAAAAAAAAAGAAAGACCACACGCAGTCTTTCTTTGCTTTCGCTTGTTACGAAACGTTTCTATTCGGCTTCGATCACGGCGGCAGAATCATCTAAGATCGAACGATCCAGTTCGTTGATACGGCTGCTGGTCACCATTCCGGCAACCATACTGTCGCTGACATTAACGAGTGTCCGTGCCATATCGATCAATGGTTCAACAGAAATAACTAAGCCTACGATGGCGATCGGCAAGTTCATTGAGCCTAAGACAATCAATGAAGCAAAGGTTGCGCCACCGCCGACACCGGCAACACCGAATGAGCTGATCGTAACAACTGCAACTAGCAGCAGGATAAACTGCCAATCAAAGACATTGATCCCAACCGTTGGTGCAACGATCGTTGCCAACATCGCTGGATAAACACCCGCACAGCCGTTTTGACCAATCGATAAACCAAAGCTGCCTGCAAAGTTAGCCGTGGCTTCATCAACACCTAACGCTTTGGTTTGGGTTTCAATGTTCAATGGCAAGGCACCCGCACTTGAACGAGAAGTAAAGGCAAAGCTCAAGACTGGAAAGGCCTTTTTGAAATACGTCACTGGATTGACCCGAACAGCGATCAGCAATAATGAATGAACGAGTAAGACCAAAATCAAAGCCGCATAAGAGGCGATGATAAATTTCCCTAAGTTCAAGATGGCTTCAAAATCACTTGAAGCTAATACGTTTGTCATCAATGCCAAAACGCCATAAGGTGTCAGGCGCAAAACTAACGTGACGATACGCATCACGATTTTATATAAGCTGTCCATCAAATTCGCAAAAGTTTCCGCTTCTTTTGGTGATTTACGTTTGACACCAAGAAAGGCGATCCCAACAAAGGCTGAGAAAATCACGACCCCGATCGTACTTGTCGAACGAGTACCAGCAAAGTCGGCGAAGACATTGCTTGGGATGAAGGAAACGATTTGTTGTGGGATCGATAGATCTTGGACTTGTGTCGAACGTTCCGCTAATTCTGCGATCCGCGCTGTTTCCGTTGCCCCTTCGGTAAAGCTGGCACCGTCAAGACCAAAGACCATGACCATCACGATCCCGATCAAGGCAGCGATCGCCGTTGTCCCTAGCAAAGTCGCAAGAACCGTAAAACTGATCTTCTTGATTTTTTCGCTTTCTTTCATCTTGGTGAAAGCACCAACGATCGAAACGAAGATCAAGGGCATGATCAGCATTTGCAAGAGGGCCACATAGCCACTACCGACCATCGTGATCCAGTCAAGAGCTTGCGTGACAACGTCAGAGCCTGTCCCAAAAATCAGCTGCAGCACACCACCAAAAACGATCCCGACGAACAACGCCGCAAAGACCCGCGTTGAAAACTTCAGATGACGCTTTTGCAATAAATAGAACCCATAAATAAGGGCAGCAAAAAGTAGAACAACAATAATAGTTAACAGATTTGTCATTTGAATCCTCCTTTTGTTCAATAAACATGACAAAGTCTGTCAGAGGAAGTAAAGGTTCCCAGTGACCATTCTTCAACAGTTCACTCTAATGAGACGTGTGGCATCATTAGTGACTATTCCATTTTAAAGAAGTTTGCTTCATCTTACAATAAATAAGTTTCCAGTTTTCTGCGATGGTACCGCTTTTTTTTCAGAAAATAAAAAAAGAACCGTTACCACACCCCCATGCTGCTAGGATTTCTGCTTTCCTAACAGTTAGATTGCGGCAACTGGTTCGTTATTTTTTCATTTCGTCTTTTTGAAAAATTTCAGAAAATATTCAGGCAATCATTAGAAATTGCTGCCTTACGCCAAAGCCCCCATTGGATCCCAAGGTGCTAAGACCGTTGGTTCTGCTTCAAAGGCAGCCAATTGTTCAGCTGTCAGGAATTCTTTGCGAACCACGATTTGATAGGTGTATTCATCCATCCATGCATCGCTCATGACGAAGAAGCCATTCGTTCCGACTTTTTCCCCCCAGCTGTTTTCGACTTTCCATTTGGTTGATTCGCCATCGATCAAGTCAACACCGGTCAAGACCATCGCATGGGTCATTAAGCTTTCGCCAAAATCTAAGCGTTCTGCTTTGGTCATCGTAAAGTCGATGTCAAATAAGTCGTTGATATCATACGCATCTAATGCCATGATCCCAGTATCTCTGGTAGAAGATTGACCGACATCACAACCGAACCACACGGACTCCCCTTGTTCCAATTGAGCGATCGCTAATTTTTTGAAGGTCGGCATATCGACGTTCAAGTATTTGACTTCTTTGCCACCAACCACGTTGCCTAGCATTTCTACGGTATACGATTGATTGTAAGGTTTGTCGGCAGTTGGTGCGTTGATGATGCTGACATAATCGTCAAGGTCAACACCAACATATTTTTCATAAAAGCTTTGTGGTGTTAAGTTGCGATCAATGTGATAATTTTTGTCTTCATCACGGTATTCAAAATCAAAGGTTTCTGGCGGTGTGCCTAAAGAAGTCGCTAAGAAACGATAAATGTCTTCCAACATCGCTTCTTTGGCTGTTTGGATGTCTTCAGCTGTTTTGCCTTCGGCTACTAGCTGACGCAAAGCAACCGCATCTTTACGCAGTTTTTTGTTTAAGTAATTGTTTAGGTCACGAGAATTAGAAGAGTTGCTGCTTTCTGGCATGACCGCTTTTGGCACGACACCATATTTTTGGAAAATCGAAACGATCATGTCCCATTGCCCACCATCTTGTTGTGGGGTTTGCAACAAGAAAGCAACTTTGCGACTTGTCAAAGGCTCGTTGGCAGTTGCTAAAATATTTTCATAGAAATAGTTGGCTTTTTCGTATTTGTCCCAAAAAAAGGTATGGTTTTGCGACAATTCAAATTCTTTTAAATTGAAATCATTCAGCATCTTATGACGGAATGTATTCAATGCGGCAAACATCCAGCAGCGACCTGATTGTTTTTGGTTTGAGACTTTCCCTGTTGTCACATCGACTGAGAAAACCGGCACATTGTTGACTTTTGCTGACACGTTTTCTGCAGAAGCGGTGATCCCATTTTTCACAACACTCCGTTGCAGTGCCGTTTGTTTATTGTTGTCTTGATACGCTTGCGCAAAGGCAGCGGTGGTCTTTTTTGAAATTTCTGACATATTTCTTCATCCTTTCACTTTCCGTTCCTTCCATTTTACGCCTCTGCCTCTCAAATAACAACCGCTCCTAGAAAAATGAAAGGATCATCTTTCTAAGAGCGGTTGCTCGTATCAAGGATTTAAAGGGTGAGCATCAAAAGCAAAAAGCCAAGTAAAACAAAGGAGAGTCCTCGTTCAAATCGTGCATACAGGAAGCGGATCGGGTGACTGGCTAGCAAGATCGTCAGTAAAACACTGGCTAACACCAACGTCACAAAGCCTAATACCGATAGATTCAAGTCGGTGATCGCTAATGCCCGCAAGCCCTTGATGAAGATCCCTTGTAAAAGATAAACCAGCAGAGTGTTTTTGCCCCACTTTGTAAAAAACAAGTGCTCTCTGGGCACGAGGCTCAGAAAGCCGATGATCCCCATCAGCCCGATCACGAAAAAGACCGCACGCAAGGGACCGCCGAACAACGGATAGCTCAAGTAATCGTCATAAGGCTTGGAACCAAAAACCATGTACTTGTTCATCCCATGAAAAAACGCGATAAAGGTGTAGATGATCGGTAAGAAAAGCAAACTGATGGTCCGAATCTTTGGTTTCAATAAAAAGCGCATCTCATTTTTGGGAAAATAAAACCCGATGATGAAAAACGGCAAAAAGACAAAGGTCCGCTGCAAGGTCAACACTTGATTTAAAAACGGCACGTAGCCAGCGAAGATACTCAAGCCGATACTCAGCAAGATCGCCTGCTTTTTAGACATTTTTTGAAAGACTAACAGCGAGAGCTGCCAAAAGAACATGCTAAGCAAAAACCAAAGTGCCCATTGCGGATTCAACAGTTGGATTTTTAACGACTCCCGTAGACCGATCAACCAGTAATAGACGGTGTAAAACACCTGAAAGAAGACATACGGCAGCAAGAACTTTTTCATCAGCTCACGAAGCTTGTGTCCCTTCGTCAACGGTTTGGCAAAGTACCCAGCCAGAAAAACAAAAGCTGGCATGTGGAAAGTGAAGATAAAATAATATAGGTCATGATAAAACTTCTGATCGCCGATAAAAGGCTGTAGTAAGTGACTGAAGACGACCAAGATCATCAGTAAAAATTTTGCATTATCAAAGTAAGCCGTTCTTTGCGATTGGCTCATAAAAAGTTCCTCCTCTAAGTTGTATCTGTCAAAGGATACCTGATCCATGAAACAGAACTGTAACAAGCTATTTACTTTTTTCTAACGATTCTTGTTCATTTGATTACTAGTTGCTATTTTGTATCGTTTGTATTAATATATATAATACAAAGGAGCTGTTTTCGATGATATTTGATATTCAAACCCAAAGCAACCAACCCATCTACCAGCAGTTGCAGGAACAGATCATTGTCGGTATCGCAAAAGGCGATTTGGCCGCTGGCGAATTGCTGCCATCCGTCCGTCAACTAGCCGAAGAGATCGGCATCAATACCATGACGATCTCAAAAGCCTACAATTCCCTCAAAGAAGAAGGCTTGTTAGTCACAGATCGCCGCAAAGGAACCGCCGTTGCCGCGCCACCACCGTTTACTTCCGGACAAGAAGCGGAGTATCGCCAAAACTTGCAGCTACAGCTAGCAACCGCTCTCTTACACGGCAAAAGCAAGCAAGCGCTTTTAACGGATGTTCAACAACTGCTGGACCAATTTCCTGAAAGGAATGAATGCAAATGACTTATCTTTTTTTCATTATTGCCCTCGTCCTCTGTGGGACGACCGCCTTTGGTTTACGCTTGATCAGTAAACCCCACAAAAATGTTTTACTCGAAAATACCCTTGCCCCTGAGCATCTGGATGATCCTAGCGTCCACAGCTTGATCACAGAATTTCGCAAGCGTATCTTACAAATCGTTGGTACATTTAGTGTAGCAAGTCTCCTTTTTTTGTTCAATTTATCTGACTCCATCATCCTTACCCTATTCTGGCTTTATATGGCCGCTTTGTTGGGGACAGCTTACTTGGTACAAGTGCATTACATCGGAAAAATGCGGCAATTGATCCTTGCCAATGGATGGGAACTACCCATCGATCCGATTCGGATCGACACAAAACTCGTTCAAGCCAAAAATAAACGAATGCTGCCGTGGTATAGCCTCGTTCCAGCGGGGATTTTGTTAATGATCAGTTTGTACCAAGCATGGCACTTGCCTGATCTTTCTACAGGATACTTGATGGGCGGTGTCTCCTTAGCAATTTTTGCGCTCTTCATCTATCTCTGGGTGATCATCAGCCGCTTACCCGTTCGCGGGATCAGCGGTGATTCAGCTATCGACCAGCACATCAATGATTTAACAAAGCGCTATTGGTCCTTATTGATCGCTGTCACTTGTACCATTACACTGCTCTTGTTGACTGTTCCGCTGGCGTCCATGTCCGCTACTGGAGCATTCAGTACTATCCTCTTACTTCTCTTTGTTGTTTTGGTTGTTTTCTTGATCGTCTTTACCTTCTTCTTGTTGCTAGATCTGCGTAAAAAACAAGATCAGCTCTTAGAACCAGCAGGACAACCGCGCTATTATGGTGAAGATGCTTACTGGCGATATGGTTTTTACATCAATCCTAATGAAGCGCGACTGTTCGTTCCTGACCGTGTTGGGATGAATATCGGCATCAATCTTGGCAAACGCAGCGGACAAATCGTCGCAGGCATCACCGCTGTCTTCTTACTTGTGTTAATGGTCGGTACCATCATTCCAATGTACCGCTTAGATTTCGCTCCTGATGCGATCACCGGCGAAGTGCAAGGACAAGAAGTCACCTTTGATGCACCAATGACCGGGAAAACAACGGTCTCTTTGGCAGATATAGAAACGGTGGAATTGATCGAAGCTTTGCCATCGCCTCGTGTTCGTACCATGGGTGTAGGAACCGCCAGTTACCAAATCGGTAAGTTTACCGTTGCCGGTGATCCTGCCAGAATGTTCGTGGACATAAACTCGACACCTATTTTAAAAGTCACCACCAAAGATGGCCCAACCGTTTTTTATACAAATAAAAAAGCCGCCGAAACGACGGACTTATATGAGGAACTAGTACAGAAGATTTCCTCAGCAGAGTAAGTATTCTGGAGAAAAAACTGGGGAACCCATTATCCCCAGGCTATCCACAATCAAAAAAAAACGACCTTCCGAAACGAAGGTCGTTTTTGATACTCCGGCAGTAGGACTCGAACCTACGACATCATGATTAACAGTCATGCGCTACTACCAACTGAGCTATGCCGGAAGAATCTATCTGTACTATACCAAATAGTCAGATAATTTAGCAAGAGCAAAAATCAATTTTTTGTTCCTTTTTTTTCAAGAAAATCCCCTTTTAGAAACTTCCCTTCCCGCAAAGTGTTTTTCTCAAGAAATATCCGAAAATCTGATTGACAAAGCAGCGCCTTTACGGTATTCTATATCTTGTGTTAAATAACACGCCGCTTTAGCTCAGTTGGTAGAGCGCATCCATGGTAAGGATGAGGTCGACGGTTCAAGCCCGTCAAGTGGCTTTGGTAGGACAACGTTTGTCGGACGTTGTCTTTTTTTGTGCGTCTAATTCCCCAAATATAGCGATATTTTCTTAACTTAATCATTCGTATTGCCCCTAATTCCCTGCGATATACAAAAGAAATAAGATCGTAAAACCCAATAGTAGGACAGATACAACGGCTTTCACCATCCTCGCTGCATCTTTAAATTTAAACAAGAGCGTATATAGATTGATAAAGTAAATGATCGACAGAACTGCTTCTTGGGAATATTCTTTTACTTGGATCAAGCCTAACCATATAATCAGCAAAAGAATCGAAAAAACAACCAAATAGTTTTCTTCTAGATGCTTCATTTCATTCTCCTTTCCAATGATAAACATTTGCAACCAGCTGAATCATGGAAACTCAGTAAATTATCAGCCCCTCTCTCCAATACTTTTCCTACATCCTTTGCTTATTAAAAGTGTAACAAACTATCTTTTCTAACGGTCAACCTAGTTCAATTTACCTAAATATTTTTTTGATAGAACGACGAAAAGACGTTTTCAATCGTTACTCACAGCTCCGTTTTAGGCACTTCTTTTTTACAACAAAAAACCCGCTCTCCTAAAGCTAAGAGAGCAGATTTTTCAACTAAACTGAATTTTTTTGAAAGGAGATGCCTGGTGTTAACTTAAAAAATAACATATTTTTTCCGTATGATTTAAATTTTTACTTCACGACCAGCACTGTACATTTCGAATGATTGACGACATAATCGGTGGTTGAGCCCACGACAGCTCGGGTCAATGTGCCTTTACCAGTTGCACCGATAACGATCAAATCAATTGGATACAATTCAGTCGCTGCATGAATGATAAAACGTTTTGGATCGCCGACTTCAACGATCACCTCAACATCTTCCACCCCATGTTGATTGGCATCATAGATTTTTTTCAACATATCCGTTTCCACACGTAATTTTTCTTGATCAAAAATTTTCGCAAAAGCATAGGCACTTGTGGATAACTCAGCATTGTTGATAACAGAGAGGACATACAATTTGGCTTTGTTCCTATGACAAATCGCGAGTGCTTCTTGGAACGCTTTTTCTGACTGATCCGACCCATCTAAGGCAACAAGTACATTTTGAGAATTACGTAACATCCAAATCGCCTCCTTTTCTTTATTTTACCACAAAAAATGGAAGCGTTACAAAAATGACGAGATCTACTCTTAAGAGACCTAAAACTTCCTTTAAGATTTGTGAATGTCCTTACTTGGTTCCGCAATTATGCAGTAAAATAAGGAGAACAATGATTCGAGGTGAAAGAAATGCGCTCTTTTTTCCATGCTGCAGTCACTGTGCTCTTGTATTTAGGGCTTTTCTTGC
>NZ_CP172943.1:0-667500 GCF_050544075.1 Enterococcus sp. AZ188 | reverse complement strand
CCGCGATTACTAGCGATTCCGGCTTCATGTAGGCGAGTTGCAGCCTACAATCCGAACTGAGAGAAGCTTTAAGAGATTAGCTTAGCCTCGCGACTTCGCAACTCGTTGTACTTCCCATTGTAGCACGTGTGTAGCCCAGGTCATAAGGGGCATGATGATTTGACGTCATCCCCACCTTCCTCCGGTTTGTCACCGGCAGTCTCGCTAGAGTGCCCAACTAAATGATGGCAACTAACAATAAGGGTTGCGCTCGTTGCGGGACTTAACCCAACATCTCACGACACGAGCTGACGACAACCATGCACCACCTGTCACTTTGCCCCCGAAGGGGAAGCTCTATCTCTAGAGTGGTCAAAGGATGTCAAGACCTGGTAAGGTTCTTCGCGTTGCTTCGAATTAAACCACATGCTCCACCGCTTGTGCGGGCCCCCGTCAATTCCTTTGAGTTTCAACCTTGCGGTCGTACTCCCCAGGCGGAGTGCTTAATGCGTTTGCTGCAGCACTGAAGGGCGGAAACCCTCCAACACTTAGCACTCATCGTTTACGGCGTGGACTACCAGGGTATCTAATCCTGTTCGCTCCCCACGCTTTCGAGCCTCAGCGTCAGTTACAGACCAGAGAGCCGCCTTCGCCACTGGTGTTCCTCCATATATCTACGCATTTCACCGCTACACATGGAATTCCACTCTCCTCTTCTGCACTCAAGTCTCCCAGTTTCCAATGACCCTCCCCGGTTGAGCCGGGGGCTTTCACATCAGACTTAAGAAACCGCCTGCGCTCGCTTTACGCCCAATAAATCCGGACAACGCTTGCCACCTACGTATTACCGCGGCTGCTGGCACGTAGTTAGCCGTGGCTTTCTGGTTAGATACCGTCAAGGGATGAACATTTTACTCTCATCCTTGTTCTTCTCTAACAACAGAGTTTTACGATCCGAAAACCTTCTTCACTCACGCGGCGTTGCTCGGTCAGACTTTCGTCCATTGCCGAAGATTCCCTACTGCTGCCTCCCGTAGGAGTCTGGGCCGTGTCTCAGTCCCAGTGTGGCCGATCACCCTCTCAGGTCGGCTATGCATCGTTGCCTTGGTGAGCCGTTACCTCACCAACTAGCTAATGCACCGCGGGTCCATCCATCAGTGACGCAAAAGCGCCTTTCAACTTTCTTCCATGCGGAAAATAGTGTTATACGGTATTAGCACCTGTTTCCAAGTGTTATCCCCTTCTGATGGGCAGGTTACCCACGTGTTACTCACCCGTTCGCCACTCTTTTTCTTTCGATGGAGCAAGCTCCGGTGAAAGAAAAAGCGTTCGACTTGCATGTATTAGGCACGCCGCCAGCGTTCGTCCTGAGCCAGGATCAAACTCTCATAATGATTTGTTTGAATGACCATACGGTCATTAAGCTCATAAAAATTAACTTTGCTAGCTATTGCTTGCATGTATTTGTTTCAATAAATTGAAACGTCCTACACATTGGTTCGTTTGCTTGCTTTGTTCAGTTTTCAAAGGTCTACCGTGCTGTGTTAGCAACTTTTATATCATATCAGAGCGACGCTTGATTGTCAACTCTTTTTTTAAAAGTTTTTTTCGCTCGTTGTTTTTCAACTTCGTAGCGGCTGTCTCAGCGACTTTATTAGAATAACAAATGATTTGTTATTTGTCAACAACTTTTTTAATTAATTTTGTTGATGTATCAACATCGATTAACTGTTTTAAAATTGCGACTTCGTTATAATATCATCTGTTTCATTTTTGGTCAAGTCTTTTTTTGAAGTTTTTTCAAAAGCATTTTTGACCCGCTGACTCAATTGCCAACGTTGACTAATTTACCATTCTTCTTGACTCAGGTCAAGGAAATATTTCATTTTATTTACAAAAAGTTTTCAATAAAAAAAGACCGTCATAACGGTCTTCAGTCTTTTCACTAGTATACAGGTGCTAAAAGAACGGAACGCCTTCAATCTTATAGTCTTCGATGATCTTACGAAAGATATTAGGCTCTTCCCACGCATACCCTTCTGGCAGCTGTTGCGTTTGTCCTGCTTCTTGTGTTTCAAAAACAAATAAAGGAATGTTTTGCGTATCAATGTTGCCATTTGTGAGTTCAACGAGTTCGATCGCTGTCACATCAAGGTGGATACGGTCTTTAAACAATTGTAAGATCGTAGCCAAGCCGGTTTTATCTTCAGAAAAATCCGTTGACGCTAATTCCGCAGTGCCTTCGTGTATTTGCATCAAAAATCGTTTCGAACCATTTGCTAAGTGCATCATAACTGTACCCGCTACTTTTTTGGATCCCAAAATACCCACCTCAGTTATTCATCTGTTTGTAAACTAATTTTAGCACATTTTCAGAAAATATGCACGATTATCTGTTGCTGTTTTCTTTTTCTAACATTTCTTTGGCTTCTTTCACCCACACTGGTAAAGCTTCCCCAATCGTACGGAAACCGATCCGCTTATTCTTATTTGTAAAGTAGCGTTTACGCTTAAAGGGTGGCTGAACAAAACTTGATTCCAATGTACGGCGGGACAAACTGATCTTTTGGCTGTATTCGTCAATATCAATGATTTGTACACGGATCTTTTGCCCGATCTGTAAGACTTCATGGATATTTTTGGTAAACCCGGATTGGATCTCTGAAACATGGATCAATCCCTGTGTTTCCTTATCTAACGAAACAAATGCACCATAGGGTTGAATCCCAGTGACTGTTCCTTCTATAATGTTCCCGATTTGATAATTCATAGTCTTTCCTCTCTTTTCCACTTTCATTATACTTGAACTAGTGGTAGATTTGAAGCATCAGAAACAACGTTGCACAATATAGGAGGGAAACGCATGATCAATTTTGACAAAGTCCATCCCCGCTTAAATACCAATAGCGTCAAATGGGACACCATTGCAAAAACCTACAAGGAAGAAAACCTGCTGCCACTTTGGGTAGCGGATATGGATTTTCTGGCACCAGAATCAGTGAAAAAAGCTTTAGAAAAAGCAGTTGCCCAAGGGATCTATGGGTACTCCACCATCCCTGATTCGCTGCTTGAATCCATCATCGATTGGCAGCAAAGACGTCATGGTTATACCATCAATAAAGAAGCGATTCTTTTTAATAGCGGTGTCGTCCCTAGTATTGCACTGGCGATCCAAAGTTACACCCAAGAAGGAGATGCCGTACTGATCCACGATCCGGTCTATCATCCCTTTGCCCAGGTTGTCAAAAACAATCAGCGTACCTTAATTCAAGAACCGTTACTGGAAAAAGATGGCCACTTCGTCATCGATTTTGAGGCGATGGAACAAACCATCATCGAAAAGAAAGTAAAATTGTTTCTTCTATGTAATCCTCATAATCCTGGCGGACGCGTGTGGTCAAAAGAAGAACTGCTGATGATCGGCCGGATTTGTCAAAAGCACCAGGTGATCGTTGTCAGTGATGAGATTCATCAAGACATCGTTTTTGCGCCAAATCACTTTGTCTCTTTCCAAACAGTCGAGCCAAGCTTTGCCGATTTTTCGATCATTTTGACTTCAGCAACCAAGACCTTTAATTTAGCTGGGATCAAAAATTCGATGGTATTTATCAAAGACCAAACCTTGCGCAGCCATTTTGCAAAAACACAGGAACGTAACGTTCAAGGGGAAATCAATACGTTTGGTTTGGTCGCTACTGAAGCAGCGTATCGTGAATCTGAAGCATGGTTAGAAGAACTATTGACCTACTTAGAAGCAAATCGCACCTTTGTCTGCGACTTTTTGATTGAACATCTGCCGGCAGTGACGTTTCAAAAGCCCGAAGGTACTTACTTGATCTGGCTGGATTTTTCTGCCTATGGCCTAACGGATAATCAGCTACAAAGAAAAATGATTAAAGAAGCCAATGTCGTATTGAATCAAGGAAATATCTTTGGTCCCCACGGCAGTCACCATATGCGGCTGAACTTTGCCTGTCCTAAAGAGCTATTAGAAAAAGCACTCAATCAAATCGCCGCCGCGTTTAAAGACCAACCGATCGGTTAACTCTTTCTTATGAAAAAAGAACCCTAAAGCTACCATTTCAACGATCTCCTTGAGGATGACCGTTGAAACTGCTTTGGGTTCTTTTGTTTTATTCGCTGATTTCGATCGTTTCGATCACTACATCATGCACTGGACGATCTTGTGGTCCCCGTTGCACGCCAGCGATTTCATCAACGACTGACATTCCTTCGATCACATGACCAAAGACTGTGTGACGGAAATCTAACCAAGGAGTACCACCTGCTTGATACGCTTCGATGATTTCAGCTGGATAACCAGCACCTTCTAATTGACCTAACATGTTGCTAGGAACATTTTGATTGTTTACGATGAAAAACTGGCTGCCGTTAGTATTCGGACCAGCGTTTGCCATGGATAAAGCGCCACGAAGATTGAACAATTCTTTTGAAAATTCATCTTCAAAGCTGCCGCCATAGATACTTTCGCCGCCCATTCCTGTACCAGTTGGATCGCCACCTTGAATCATAAAATCAGGAATGACACGGTGGAAGATGATCCCATCGTAATACCCTTTTTTCGCTAATTCAACGAAGTTTTTGACTGTTTTTGGTGCCAATTCTGGGAACAATTGTACAACTACATCCCCACGATTGGTTTTGATGACTGCTTTATGGCCAGTTTGTTTTTCTAATGCTAACTGTGGAAATTCAGACACATTAACTCCTCCTTCTCTCTCATAAATCCATGATAGCAGAAAATTGAAAAAATGCTAGTTTGGATAATTTTTGCTATAATGAAGCTATTCGTACAACACGAACATGCTTCACCCCAACGTGGTTAGAAAAGAGGAATAACATGGATATTTTTGATATAACGATTATCGGCGCCGGACCTAGCGGGATGTTTTCTGCTTTCTATGCCGGTATGCGTAACGCCAAAACCAAGATCATCGACAGCTTGCCGCAATTAGGCGGTCAGCTTGCTACTTTATACCCAGAAAAATACATCTACGATATCCCGGGTTATCCGAAAATCAAAGCGGGCGATCTTGTCCAAAACCTGGAAAAACAGTTGACGACCTTCAATCACCAATATTGTTTAGAAGAAACCGTCTTGTCGGTCGAAAAACAAGAAGACTATATCGAAGTCACTACCGACAAAGGAATCCATTACTCGAAAGCCGTGATTTTGGCTTTAGGAAACGGCTCCTTCCAGCCGCGCAAACTGACTTTGCCAGAAAGCGAGCGGTTTGAAGGATACGGCTTAGACTATTTTGTCACCGATTTGATGAAGTATGCCGGACGCAAAGTAGCGATCGCCGGTGGCGGCGATTCTGCCATCGATTGGGCATTGATGCTGGAGCCGATCGCTAGTGAAGTCTACTTGATCCATCGCCGTCCTGAATTTCGTGCTCATGAACATAGCGTCAGCAAATTACAAGCTTCTGCCGTCAACATTCTGACTCCTTATGTGATTCAAGAGCTCCAAGGAGAGCAACGTTTGACTGGTGTCTCGTTGCAGCAAGTCAAGGGTGATGAAACGGTCAGCCTTTCATTGGATGCTTTGATCGTCAATTACGGTTTTTCTTCCACATTGAACATCAAGGATTGGGGCATGAAAAGCAGCCGCCAAGGAGTCTTCGTCTCTTCAGATATGAGCACGTCTGTTCCTGGGATCTATGGCTGTGGGGATGTCGTTTTATACGATGGAAAAGTCGAACTGATCGCTACTGGTTTCGGGGAAGCCCCAACTGCGGTGAACAATGCACTCCATTACATTGATCCCAAAACGCGGACGCAACCCACCCACAGTACGAGTCTTTTTAAGGAGTAGCTGAGATGAAACAAGTTGGTCTTGCCACCTATACTCTCCCTTTACAGGGGAAGACCCTCACTGAGCAAATGGTTCAGTATCTGGAAACCTTCGATCATGCCGAAACGGCGGTCCACAATCTAGCCGTTGCCCAAGAAGCCAAAGGATTGGCAGAACGGTTTCAAGTCAATGCGGAGAAAGCTTACTCAGCAGGACTGCTGCACGATGTCAGCGTCGTCATCCCTAATGACCAGCGAATCGCCTTGCAGATAGCGGTAGGCGAACCGATCTTAGACGCGGAGCGGCAAGCACCTTTTTTGCTGCATCAGCAGCAATCCGCTTTGTTGGCAAAAACGGTTTTTCATGTGTCTGACCCAGAGATTCTGTCCGCCATCAGCTGTCATACCACCTTAAAGGCCCAATATAGTCGTCTCGATCTGATCGTTTTTTTAGCCGACAAAATCAAATGGGATCGCAAAGATCAAGCACCTTTTTTAACCGGCTTATTAGACCGCCTCGATGATTCCTTGGAATCTGCCGCTGGCTATTATATGGACTGGCTCTTTGCCGGTGACTTAGTGGTCCCCCATCCTTGGGCAGTGGCAGCCAAAGCAAAATTAGCAAACACCTAAATGCCAGAAGGGACTAAAACCCAAACGGCATGGGCTGCAACTAGAATAGGGCACAACTTATGATTGCAATCCATCAGTCGCATGTTGACTTTTGAATAAACTTTTTTTTACATGGAGGGGAACTATATGGTATTAGAAAGCAAAACACTTGAAGACAAAGCAAGAGAATTGTTGGCCGACCGCGGTGTCTCGCTACAAGACATCGGCGAATTGGTGATGTTTTTGCAAAAAGACTACATTGAAGGCATCACCTTGGAGATGTGTATCGAAAGCGTCAACGCTGTCTTAAGCAAGCGGGAAGTCCACAACACGATTTTAACGGGTGTTCAGTTAGATATTTTGGCAGAAGAAAATCAACTGCTGCATCCACTGCAAGAAATCGTCAAAGAAGACGAAGGGCTTTATGGGATCGATGAGATCCTCGCACTATCCATCGTCAACGTGTACGGCTCCATCGGCTTTACTAACTACGGATACATTGATAAAGTCAAACCAGGCATTTTGAAAGAACTGAACAAGCACGACGGTCCCCGCGTTCACACCTTTTTAGATGATATCGTAGGTGCCATCGCCGCTTCTGCCGCAAGTCGCTTAGCCCATCAACACCCAAGTAAATCTCATTACATTACGCAATAAAAAAAGACCAACGATTCACCTCTCTCAAAGGAAGTGGATCGTTGATCTTTTTTCATTACGCTGTTTTTTTCAAGCCTCGTTTCCCCCACCAATAGAAGGCAAAAAAGAAGACTTCAATCAAGACGAAAAAGAGAATAAAGCAATGCATGAAAAACGTTTCTGGCAGCACGTTGATGATCGGATCGGTGGCTGGATTAAAGAGCCAATCGTCGTTACTGAAGAAAATCTCATGGAACGTAACGAAAAAGCGGTCAAAGCCGACAGCCATCAAAAAACCGAAAATCAGCGGCAAAATCATCCCCCATTGAAAGGGACGAATCAAGCGCCATTGCTGTTGTTTTTGCCGTAACCGATTGACGAACCAGATACTCGGCAGCACCGTGACGATCATCACGGCATAATTTAATAGAAACAACTGCTTCACATCGTAAAAATGCCCAGCGCCAGCTTCAGACATTGGAAAATCGGGCAAGGCGAGCGTACTTGCAAAGGGATTGTTTAGAAAATCTAACAATAAGCCATAGTTCTTCAACAACTCTTCTCTTGTTAGCGAGGTATAATCCAGCAGATTTAAGTGATCGACATCAAACCAATATAACGGTCGAAAATTGATCGTTAGGGTGATCGCTAGACTGACCAAAAACAAAAACAAGCAGACAAATCCTAAGCGTTCAAGCCACACTTGTTTTTTCATTGTTCAAAATCCCACTCATCTAAAGAATCAACCACATAGGTTGGTGCTACTGGTAATGTCGGAACTGCCGCTTTCGGGGTAAAGCCAGATAATACGAGCAAAGAATCGATCCCGTTTTGGATCCCCGAGCGAATATCCGTTTCATAATTGTCCCCCACCATCAAGACCTCTTCTTTTGATAAGCCGATGTGTGCCACCGCTTTTTCCATAATGATGGCTTCTGGTTTGCCAATAAAAATCGGTTGCGTTTGGGTGGCAGTCTCCACCATTGCAATCAGTGAACCCGCACCTGGCAACAAGCCTCTTTCCGTCGGGATATTTTTGTCGGGATTGGTCCCGATAAAGGTAGCTCCTTTTTGGATCGCTAACGTTGCTAAAACAAATTTTTCATAGGTCACGTGGTTGTCTAAACCAACCACGACATAATCCGGATTGGTTTCTTCCCACTCAAACCCAGCAGCTAAGATCAAATCGATCAACCCCGCTTCGCCGATCACAAACACTTTGCGGCCTTTGCCATGGTCTTTCATAAAATCGATCGTTGCCAAGCTTGCGGTATAGATCGTTTCTGGTGCCACATGGATCGAAAATTCATCCGCCAATCGCTGCGCCACGACTTCGGGACTGCGGGTCGTATTATTGGTCACAAATAAATAGGGCAGTCCTTTTTCTTGTAAGGACTCTACGAAGCGTTTCCCAGCAGGGATCGGCTCTTTTCCTAAGTAAATCGTACCGTCTAAATCAATCAAATAGCCTTTATATTTCATCTTATTCTTCCCTTTGTCGAATCGTAAACTCTTTTTTGCCTTTTTTCACCGTAGTTGTTTCGGTTTTTTTGACGTTCTTTTCTTTTGGTTTACGATTTTTGATCGTTGGTTTGCTTTTTTTCTGCGGTACTGCGTCACGCTTTTCTTCTATATGGGCGTTTTGTTGTGTGTTTTGATTTTGATTGTTTTGGGTTGGCTTTTTCTTGCGTCGGCGGGAGGTACTTTTTTCTTTCTTGCCGCCAACTCGTTGGATCACAAAATAGGCACAACCGAAGTTGCAATACTCATACAAATAGTCTTCCAGCATGTCGATGCGCTGATCGGGTAATGCTTTGCGGTTATCTTTTTCAAAAAAGCCTTTCAAACGCAGCTGCTCATAACCCCAATCGCCTACGATATAGTCATAACGTGCCAACACTTCACTGTAACGCTCGCCAAGCTTTTCTGGATTGAAGCCTTCACGATAGTCCATGACCAGCTTGTATTGTCGATTGCCAATCATTAATTCTTCATCATTTAACAAAGTCACCAACTCGCCTTTTTGCGGTTGTTTCGCTGGTTCTTCAATAATTTCTTCTAGTACAGATGTCATTTCATCTGTGATCGTTTGTTTTTCGGTCATTTTTTCACCACCTGTTGTTTATTATACCTTGTTTTATTCCCCAATGATAGTCGCGGTTTTCTCGCAAAATCCAGCTGGAGGAGTGACGAACTACTGGATGGGGTATTTCTGACTCAGGTAATCACCGACCACTGTGCGAATAAAGTCTGGAAAAAGAAACTCAACGGTTCCAGCAATCTCGATCGTCGGGAAAAACGGAATAAACAAGTAGTGATCCACAAGGGTCAACGTGTAGCTTTGAGCAGGATCGACGGGCTCTTGTTTCCACAATACTTGGTGGTTTTTTTCATCAAAGCGGATGCCTTCATAAACCAGTTCACCAAAAATCTTCCCTCGAAAACCCATTCCCATAATTGGGAAATTGCGCAAAAAGTTGCGATTTTTTTCCATCTCTAAGATCAATCGAATGACATCCGCGCCTTGCAACGTCACCCGAATCAAATGCATCGGATGGGGCAAAATCGTGTGCAGCTGATCTTGATCAACCCGTCCTTGCGGCAAATCATCTAAAAATAGCCCCGTATTTAAGATGGCGGCATCCGTTTGTCCTTTGGCACATAATGCCAAAAGCGCCTCCCGAACCAAGGAATGTTGACTTTGCCAATCCCTCGTAAAAGCTGCTGGAATTTCTGCCACCTGATTTGCCCGCAACAAGCGATGACCGATCGATAGATATTCGGCGATCTCTTCCTCATCTTGCGGAAAAGCCACCAACGAATCGGTCGGAATCACACGTGCGCGATGCTTGATTGGGCGGTGGTGATCATCTAAGACCACTTCGACTTCGCCAATGTTAAAACCAAACTTGCCAGCTGCGCCAATTTGGACCCCATTGATGACTTCGCCCTTTTCAAACAAATGGTGCGTGTGGGAACCTAAAATAACATCTAACTCTGGAAAGTCCCTCGCAATCTGGCGGTCAGCATTGATGCCTAGATGGCTCATCAAGACCAGCAAATCGACCTCGGGGCGCAAATGCTGCACCAATGAAGGCAAAATCTCCAAGGGTTCGCGAATGTCCCAACCGTTGGGGGCATATGTTAGCGGAAAAGGTGCCGTAAAAGCGATCAAGCCGATTTTGGCGCCTTGATTGCTTTCCATGATTTTGTATTCTTGTGCCCATTTGGGTGGACGCAAATCCTGTTTATCAAATAAATTGCCTAAAATGACAGGAAATTCTGCTTGGTCATATAGATGCTGCAAGACCTCTTTGGGATTGCCGACTCCCTCATTGTTCCCAATCGTCACCGCATCGTAATGTCCTTGATTCATCAAATCGACATTCGCCTTGCCGTCAGTTGCTTCTGTCAAAGGATGCCAGCGATCGACAAAGTCGCCTAAGTCGACCGCGATCACTGTCTCTTCGGTCGTATCTGCTTCTCGTTTTCTTTGATCCAAATAACGCCGCATCTTCGGCCAATTTTCTAGGTGGGAATGCAGATCGTTGGTATGGATAATCGTAATTTTCTCCATTGTGCGCCTCTTTTCAAATACGTCGCCTGAAATCACTATCCGTTTCTCTTGGCATCAAGGATTGCCAGCAGAAAGACGACGGAATTCTCTACAAAATAAGCATAGCATAAAATCTCTGGGAAACCATTGGAATGCTTGGAAAAGAATGGTGACTTTTTATAAAAAAGAAACAGTTGCAGTGACAGTTGTTCAAAAGAAAAAATCACTTTTCTAACTGTAAAAAGGAAAGCGATTTTTTCTGATTAATTTGGGGAAGTTCTATCGATAACACGGCCACGGCAAT
This sequence comes from Enterococcus sp. AZ188, assembly GCF_050544075.1. NCBI lineage: Bacteria > Bacillati > Bacillota > Bacilli > Lactobacillales > Enterococcaceae > Enterococcus > Enterococcus sp. AZ188. Next base: position 656,596 of record NZ_CP172943.1, on the reverse strand, counting down.
TCGTTGAAGCGAAAATGAAGAGTTCTTGAAACGAAGATTCTATCGAATACCGAGAGGAGGTAATCCATGTTTCAGTTCGTCAGAACTACTGATTCTTTGAGAGCAAAAAAAAAGATATTCTCTATCATCATTCACCCCTATGATATGTACCATTATTAGTTTTTGAGAGTATAAAAATCGCCAACGGAAAAGTTATCAGAGTAAGGTTCTCAACAGGAATAAAGCCTTTGTATCAAAAATACAACTTACCCCTCTAAGAGCTGCTATCGATTGCCTAAATTTAAAGCAGAATACAATTAGAACAGCCCTTGGTTTCACAAAGAATTTAAAAAATAAAAAAACCTAAGACAGTCTGTCTCAGGTTTGAATGGTCATCGATTCATTTAGTACTACTGCTTTCTTCAAAACAAGCAGTTTTTCAATCAGACACATGGAGAATCCTGCTTAGTGCTGCTTCCTTCCGGATCTGACACGCTTCACAAGACCTCCATTGTCCTAGCCTTTCGGCAAAACTTAGTATAACGTATTTCGTTAGAGATTGCCAGCCTTTTTTTGTTTTTTCTTTTCTCGTAATGCTCGGAAAAAATCTGTTAGCAGCTGTCCACATGCTTCTTCTAAAATGCCGCCTTCCACATAGGACCAATGGTTGAAGCGCTCATCTTCCAATAGATTCATCAATGTACCGGCAGTGCCGCCTTTGGGATCGTAGGCACCAAAATACACTTCTTCCACCCGTGCCAATAACATCGCTCCACTGCACATCGGGCATGGTTCCAAGGTCACAAACAGCTGCGCTTGTTCTAAGCGCCAACTTCCGACCGTGCGACAGGCTTCTTCGATCGCAAACATCTCCGCATGCGCTGCGGCTTGTTGCTGCGTTTCTCGTAGATTGTGCCCACGACCAATGACTTTGCCATCCAAGACGACAACAGCACCGATCGGTACTTCTGCCAAACCTTCTGCTTTTCGGGCTTCTTTGATTGCTTCTTCCATAAAAAAGGCTTTTTCCTCGGCAGTCAAGGTACTTGTTTTTTCCACGACTTCTCTTTCACTCCTCTACCTCGCACCATTGCGTGCATTTCCTTGTTAGTATAACGAAAAACGCTCAGAAAGACGAGAAAAACTCGCAAAGACCGATGTCCCTGCGAGTTTCAAATGGAATGATTGGCTTAAAAGACGGAATCAACAAAGCTCGTCAACTTGTCTTTGACATGTTCTGTCGAATCTTTGATGTTGTCTCCGTAAACAGAGATTTTGTTGCGGCCCTCATTGACTTTTTTCATCACACCTAACAACGAATCCAATTCATTGTCAGACAAGCCGTCTACGACATCCAGCAATTTTTCATTGCCGTTGAATTTGTCATCGACAAATTTCTTTACTTTGTGTCGGTTGCAAGCGAAGCGTACTTTATTGAATACTTTGTCTGATACAACGACGGCAGTAGTGATCCCAGCGATCGCTGCAATGCTTAATCCAATCGTTACTTTTGATGATGTTTTCATATCGATCAGCTCCCTTATTTTGCTACTTCCATCATAGCACGAGGACTGAAATAAAAACACTATTTCGTTTAAATCGCTTTGAATCTTAATCCTTTAGGAAAGAAGTTTTTCACGGTTCCTTGGACTTGTTTTCCAAAACCGACTGGGATCTCATCGACTATCAAAATCACCCACCCAGCATTTCCTGGCACACTCAAGGTTTCACCTGCCACATACTGCTGCCATTGCGGCAAAGTGATCGGCACTGTCGGTGCCCCTTCTTCTGCATGGATCGCCAATGCCAACGCATAACTTGGTTCGATCCGATTCTTCTTAACGACGCCGACATGCAAACCTGGGCGCATAAACTTGATCCCTTTTAAAGAAGGCATTTCTTCAGGAACGAGCCAAAGGTTTTCACCTAGCAGCTGTGGCGTCGCATTCAGTGCCTGTAAAAAAGGAAAATCCTTGCGAAAGGCTTGCCACAACTTTTGAGTCGCTGCATCTAATGGGCTCTTGGCTGTCGCTCCTTTGCCTTTTTTCTTCTTTTTCACTGGCGCTGCTTCTGCTTGGAAGGTCAATTTCGCAGCGAAATGACCTTCTCCTTGGTTTAAATGCGGCCATAAGCGGATGGTTTTCTCGATCCCTAGTGCCTCTCCCCACTCGCTGCGCCCATGAGATACATTGTCCAAGTCGATCGCTTCGATCGTGAAGGGATACTCCTCCATTAACCAAGCCATCATCGCTTCGTTTTCTTCTGGGGCAAAGGTACAGGTGGAATAGATCAGCTGGCCCCCCGGTTTTAGCATCGCAACGGCTTGTGCCAAAATGTCTTTTTGCCTGATCGCACACTGCTCAGGTGTATCTGCTTGCCATTCTTCTAAGGCGACGGGATCTTTACGAAACATCCCTTCACCAGAACAAGGGGCGTCCACCACGATCTTGTCAAAAAAGTGAGGAAAATGGCGGCTCAATTCTTGCGGCGCCTGATTGGTGACGACTACATTCGGAAAGCCCCAACGCTCCACATTTTCTGATAAGATTTTGGCACGCTTGGGGAAAATCTCATTTGCTACAAGCAGCCCTTTTCCTTGTAATTGGCTTGCCAGCTGCGTTGTTTTGCCCCCTGGTGCCGCACATAAATCTAAGACCCGCTCCCCTGGTTGAGCGGCTGCGATCGTTGCTACGATCATCGCACTAGGTTCTTGACTGTAGACATAGCCAGCTTGATGGAGCAGCGAACGGCCTTTGACTTCGCCAATATAAGCCGCTTCTGCATAGGGGGCGGGTACAGCAGCTGGTCCATATTTTGCCAGCATCGCTTGTGCGTGCGGCTTAGCAATATTCAAGCGAAAGCCTTTGACTGGCTGATTATCGGTTAAAGCGGTAAAAAAAGCTGATGCTTCTTCTCCTAGCAACTGTTGGTATTTTTCAATAAATGGTGTTGGTAATTGCATACTTACCCCTCCTCGGCTTTTTTATTCTAGCGACTGAGAAGCAATTATGCAAGAATTCCTTGATCAAATGGCAAAAAAACTGCAGCTGAGTGAAGTGGGCGACTAAATCGCTTCGACTTCTCTTTGCTGCAGACCTTTTTTATTTAAAAATCGCTTTTTTGACACTGCTTTCGATGAATGGCTGAGAGACACGGTTGTCCCAGAATTTGATCAGTGGGCCCACTAAAAAGGCACTGATGAAGGTTCCGATCCCGATTGGTCCGCCTGTAAAGAGTCCGATCAAGGCAAAGGCAACGTCTTGAATCACCCGCACCACTCGATAATTAGCTTTCGTCTGATCGACGATGGTTGGGGCGATCGCGTCATAGGGGGCGCTGCCCAAATTCGCTGACATATAAAATGAAGCTCCGAAGGTAAAGAAGATGATCCCGATCAACAAGAACAAACCTTGCTGCCACCAATTATTTGGACCGACGGATAACCAATCAAAAACATTGGTATAAAAGTCGATGAAGAATCCTGTCAGCACCATATTGATGACCGTGCCGATACCGATATGGCGACGGCCAAAGATAAAAATCAATACTAGGACAGCGATATTGATCATCAATTGATAGACCCCAAGGGATAACCCTAGCAGCTCACCGACACCGATATTGGCTGCTGTGTATGGGTCTAGCCCGACTCCGCCGACCCTCAGCAATGCCGCCCCAAATCCTAAAATGGCGACACCAATCAACGCATACAGCGAGCGTAATCCTGTTTCTTTTTTCATTAAAATTTCTCCTTTTTTCTCATCTGTTCTTTCAAGTATAACGAGAAAAAAGGAAAATGGGAATTTCAACGCTTCACAGGGCTTTTTGTAGGGAAAAGATCTTGCTTTGTCCATCTCCTTTGCTTCTATTGAAAAGCCAGCGGGAACAACCATTGTTATTAAGTAGTTTGATTTTCGTTTCCTTCATCTAAGGTTGCACGTTCCACTACTCTGGCTTCACTGGAACCATCACTTCAAATATCTGCAATTCTTTTTGTGTGGTAAAGACTTCATCTTGCCATAACAATTCCCAAACATCGCCATCGATCTTCAACTGCTTCTTTTTTAGAAAGGCTCGGATGCGGTGGGTAAAAGCGGCAATTTGTTCCTCTCCTTCACTGACAAACCCAGAAACATATGTACCAGCGGGACGTGTGATAATCAGCTTTTCCGGATAGAGATGTAGCCGATCTTGGGGAATCAAGATCAATGCCCGATAAGGAGATGCGTGAAAAGTCTGATCCTCCAACGTCGTTCCGGCACTTAAAAAGCCAATGGGGTAGCCACTGAAGGCATCTTTATAATCCACTAATGGATAAAAACGAGCGTACACTTGATAAGCAGATTCTGGATCATCGCCGGCGATCTCTTCAGAAACGATAAACGCCTCTGCTTTATGATGCGCTATCGTAAAGGTCTCAAAATCAGCTTCCTGTACTTTTTCATAGCGTTGAATATAGCGATCAAAAGTTCGTTCCAATTCTTGTAGCGCTGCGATTTTGTCACGGACTTCTCCTCGCCGTTCCACAAGTTCCTTTTGCGTGTATTCCGGGTTGCGGTTTTTCAAAAATTGGCGAATGTCTTGCAAGGGCATATCTAAAGAACGCAACATCAAAATCACGTCTAACTCAAGACATTGTTCAAAGCCGTAATAGCGATAGCCATTGTCACCTATTGAATGAGGTTTGAACAGATCGATCTGATCATAATAAATCAATGTACGCCGACTCACACCGGCATAAGCGGACATCTCACTGATGGTCAATTGTTTTTTCAAAAAATTTCACTCCTTGCTTGACTGTAACGTTACGTTACAGTTTATTCTACCATAGAACAACATTTTTGGAGGGAAATCATGAAACAATTACAGTTATTTTATAAAGAAGAACGACGCTTCTTTTTCAGTTTATTTCTTTTGATGCTGGTCCAATCCTTCGGCACACTCTTGTTGCCGTATTTTTTGGCAAAAATCATTGATGAAGGGATCTTGAAAGTCGACACGACGGCCATTTGGCACAATGGCTGGTGGATGTTTACCATTGCCATCGGCACCGTGATCGTCTCGGTAGGCGGTAGTTATTTATCTGCCCACCTTTCAGGAAAATTCGGGCATTTTTTACGGATGCGCCTTTTCAAAAAAACACAGGAACTCTCTGTATCCGCTGTTGATGGCTATGGTACGCCCACTTTGCTGGCACGTACCACCAGCGACATCAACAACATCCAACAAATTTTGATGATGGCGTTGCAAATGATTTTGCCAGCCCCAATGATCGTCGCAGCTTCAATTTTTCTAACCGGCACCGTCTCTTTGCGGATGATTTGGGTCCCAATCGTAGCGATCCTATGTTTTTCAATGATCGCTTATGGAGTGATCCGCAAAGCGATCCCATTATCACAAATCACGCAAAAGCTAGTCGATAAAATGATGCGGATCTTACGAGAAACCTTTACCGGCGCTCGGGTGATTCGAGCATTCGACAAAGCAGCTTACGAAAAAGAACGGACAGATCAAACCTTGACGGAATATGCGAAAACCATGATCCAAGTCAATCGCCTCTTTGCTGTCTTGAATCCGACCGTCAATTTAGTAATGGGACTCTCGATTTCGACCATCCTTGTCTACGGCGGCTATCAAAGTCTGCAGGGCCATCTTGCTATTGGTAGTATTACTGCCATCATCGAATACACGATCCTGAGTCTTTGGTTTTTGACTATGGCAGCGATGGTGATCGTTATGGTACCTAAAGGCTTGACTTCCTTGCAACGGATCGAAGAAGTGTTAGAAGAACCAATTGATTTGATCGACGGTGACCAAACCTTGGACAAGGCCGCCGTGTCTGAAGCGATCGCCGCTTTCAATCAGGTGCAATTTACGTATGAAGGCGCCGAAGAACCTGTCTTAGAAGATATCAGCTTCGAGATCCACCGAGGCAAAACGACAGCGATCGTTGGCGGAACTGGCTCTGGCAAAAGCACCATCGCCAAAGCGCTGTTGCGTTTCAAAGATGTGACTGCTGGTTCGATCACACTTTTTGACCGTAACATCAAAGAGATCTCACAAGCCGAATTACGGGACCAAATTAGTTATGTCCCGCAAAAAGCGCTCTTGCTTAGCGGCACGATTCAAGAAACCCTGCGTTTCGGCAATCGTCCAGCAACCCATGAGGCGATGGCAAAAGCTGCTGAAGTTGCTCAAGCCAAGTCATTTATCGAAGGCTTGCCTGAAGGTTATGAAAGTCCAGTTGCTCAAAAAGGCAGCAATTTCTCTGGCGGTCAAAAGCAACGATTGAGTATTGCCCGAGCGTTGACAAAGCCCGCAGAAATCTACTTCTTTGACGACAGCTTTTCTGCTTTGGATTATCAAACAGACGCCAACTTGCGGCGTGCATTGAAAGAATACACGAAAGATGCCGCCGTCATTATCGTGGCTCAACGGGTATCGACCGTCAAAAATGCCGATCAAATCATTGTTTTAGATAACGGCAAAATGGTCGGTAAAGGAACCCACGAAGAATTATTACGCAATTGCCAAACTTATCAAGAGTTTGCCTCATCTCAAGGAATGGGAGGAATGAAGGATGAGTAAACAAACAATGGATACACCAAAAAACATGAAACATACAAGCCGACGTTTGCAGCGTTTGCTGATGGAACAAAAAGCCCGCTTTCTACTGATTATCGCTTCCGCCTTGTTCTTTTCCTTACTGATGTCCATCGCCCCTTTGATCTTGGGGCGTGGACTGGATAATCTGATTGCCTTGTTTCAACAAGAAGGCTGGCAGATCAATGATTTTTGGCAAAGTATTTTAGGTCCAGTCGTCCTATTAGCGGGAACGTGGCTTTTGATCAGTCTCTTTTCCTTGCTGCAAGAGTATACGATGGCCAGTGTCAGTGAAACCCTGACCTTGACTTTACGCAAACAAATCAGTGACAAATTCAATCGCCTGCCTATCAGTTTTTACGACAAACATCATACTGGCGATATTTTAAGCCGAGTGATTCTCGATTTAGATAAAGTATCCGAAGTCTTGCAAGTCGGTTTGATGCAGTTGATCACGGCAACTATCAGCATTACCTTCGGCTTGATCGCCATGCTTTATCTCAGCCCATTACTGACGATCGGTGTGGTCCTGATTTTGCTTTTGAGTGCTTTTGTGACTACCGTTCTCGCACGAAAAAACTTGAGCTACTTTACCAAAAACCAAGAAACATTAGGTGCTGTCAGCAGTCGTGCGGAAGAGTTTTATACCGCAAATCCGCTGATCAAATCCTACAACCAGCAAGTTGCCGTTGAAGCGGAAATGGCGGAATTGAGCGAAGCCCAATTTAAAGCCTTTCGAAAAGCACAGTTCGTCAGTGCAGCGATCAATCCTTTCGTGCGCTTTATCAATCAAATTGGCTTTATCTTAAGTGCCGTCGTTGGTGGTCTGATGGTGTTGCAAGGGCAATTATCCATTGGTCTCGTACAAGCCTATCTGCAATACATCAACCGAGTGTCTGAACCGATCACGCAAGCTTCTTATATTATGAATACCTTGCAAAGTGCCTTAGCATCTCTCGAACGAATTTTTGAGATCCTTGATTATCCTGAAGAAGAAACAGCGACCCAGCAACTGCCAGTTCCACAAACCATCAAAGGAAAAATCGATTTTCAACACGTCTCCTTTGGCTACAACAAGGAAAAACTCCTGATGGAAAACGTCGAATTTTCCGTCAAACCAAAACAAACGGTCGCGATCGTCGGACCAACAGGTGCTGGAAAAACTACCATGATCAATCTTTTGATGCGCTTTTATCCATTGAATGGTGGGAAGATCTTGCTGGACAATCAAGACATGATGTCCTTTTCGGCACCGGCAGTACGGAAAAAATTTGGTATGGTGCTGCAAGATACGTGGCTGTTCCAAGGAACCATCGCTGAAAATATCGCTTATGGCAATCCCGATGCCACTCGAGAAGACATCTTGGCTGCCGCCAAAGCCGCCCAATGCGACCACTTCGTGCGGACCCTGCCCAACGGTTATGATACCGTCATTGGCTCCGAAAGCGAACTGTCTCAAGGACAACAACAATTATTGACGATCGCCCGGGCGATTTTAGCAGACCCAACGATCCTGATCCTTGATGAAGCCACCTCCAGTGTCGACACACGGACGGAACAAATGATCCAAACGGCGATGGATCGTTTGACCCAAGGACGAACCAGCTTTATCATCGCCCATCGTCTTTCTACCATCAAAAATGCCGACTTGATCTTAGTAATGAAAGACGGCTCTGTCGTCGAAAAAGGTTCCCATACAGAATTGCTGGCACAAGATTCACTTTACGCCCAACTATATAACAGCCAGTTTGCAACTGCTTGATGAAAAAAGGGACAATGCAACGATTTTGAAAACAAATCGCTGCACTGTCCCTTTTACTTATATTGCAAAATGAACTTCTGTTCATTCTCAAGAATCGCCCATGATAGGTCTCCAGAAAATCATTTCCCTTGCGTTGCTCCTACCAATATCTGATAATCAGACGTGAGAAACGATCCATCAAACAGACCATATGGGAGTGCTGATCATGAAAAATTTTCAAATGGCATTTATTACCTCTGCTACTACAAATCGCTGGTTGAAACTATTAAATCTTTTGGAACGACACAAGACCCTTTCCAATCGTGAGTTGTCAGAAGCTGTGCAGCGTTCTCGGCGCACGATCATTTATGATATTGAGGAGTTGAGGAGCTATTTTGGGGATACGCTGATGATCGAGTCCACCCCGAATGGCTATTCTTTTCATGAAGTTCGGCCGAAAGAATACATTGAACTAAAACGAGCACTCCTTCAAAATGAGCCATTATTCGCTATTCTCGAGCATCAATTTAAAGGAGAGTATCGGTCCGTTTCTGAATGGGCAGCGTATTTTTACGTTTCTGAAAGTTCACTTTTGCGCTATTTATCACTTTTTGAAAAAGCACTGGTTCCCTTTCAATTGTCAGTCGATCATAAAAATTTCCGCCTCATTGGATCAGAAACAGATATTCGAAAATTCTTTCATACCTTTTATTACGAGTCTGACGCTACCCCTCATACCGTTCGCCCAACGATTGCTGTCCAAAATATTGTCTTAGATTTTTTTCAAACGATTCGTGGTGAAACCAACAACACCTCTTCCTTTTGGTATATCAGTTATTGGTTGTATATTATCCTTGAACGCTATCAAGCTGGGGAATCCGTTGCTTTATCGGAAGATTTAAAAAGAATCGTCTTAGCAGATGAATTCTTCCAAGAGTTCCAACGTCTCAATCAGCGTATACAAACCACCTTCTCCTTGACTTTACCATTAGATGAGTTGGTCTATCTTTTTGCACTTGTGGCAAGCAACCGTGGCATAAAAAACTATCTTGCTGAGATTTCATTCGTTAACCGCTTTGATCATTGGCCTGAGTTAAAAGGGCTAACGACCCAGTTTTGCCAGCTCCAACAAATATCAGACCATGAAAAGACACGCGATTTCGTTTTTCTGCACTCTTTCTTCATTACAGAAAAAATCAAACAACTGATTTCTCCGACCTATAATCGAAGTATGGAAGAAATCACGGTCTACGCTCAAAATCAATACCCAGTGGAGTATGAGGAAAATAAACAGTTTCTTCTCAACCAGTCTATTTTTGCAACAGAAGCAATCAGCGCCCGTTTCACCTTATATTTTGAAGGCTTGAAGGAAAAGTATTGGGGCACGCCTAGACGGATCGCCTTTCTCTTAGAAGGTGATGCTTTGATCTGTCTTCATATTAATGCATTTGCTGTCAAATATTTTGGGCGCTACCATACTCTGCATTTTCCTGATTCCTGTGAATTTTCTTTGGACTATGTTGAACGAAATAAGGTTGATCTTGTCGTAACGAATTACGCTGAATACCTTGAAGACTATCTATTGGATGTCGAGTGCCTCCTAATCAAATCGATTCCAGATGCAGAAGACTGGAACAGTTTTTTGAAAACCATCAACCCAAAAATCATCCATAATTTTACTCTGCAAGATGTCAAAAAAATCGCACCTAGTAAATCAAAAAACGGCTAAGCATACTAAGACGACTGCCCTGAGTTAGTTTAAACAGCTAACTTATGGCAGTCGTTTAATATTTTTAATCCTCTGATGCTTGAAACAGCACTATTGGTGTACCGATATTTTTTCACTCAGGTACACTGCTCAAAGACCATTCGATCGTTGCTCGATACCGCCCTGTCTTTGGATTGGCACCAGCCGGAACTTCCAATTCAACACTGGTAGCTGCCGTCTCTTGATCGCCGAAACGATAGATCCATGTCCCAGTACTCCGGCTACCACCGGTTAGCAGCAGCTGACCTTCCCCCGGTAATAAAGTTATGGTACCATCATCAGCCACAGCAAGCTCTGGCATATTAGCATCAGCATTGGTCGAAGCAGTCGCAAGGTATTGATTGTGTAAATTGATTTGCGCACCAATTAAATGATCATTATCCTCATCACGGAACCCTTGTGAATCAAATGTCGCCGCTAAACGCCAGCTCGTTTCTGCCAATAGCTTACGCTGATCAGTAATCTGCACATAATTCGGTCGGTCGGCGGTGTCACTTGTCCCTTCCTGACTGATTTGTTGAGGCAACGCATAATAGGTTCCTTTGGTACTATGAATCGGTACTTGACCAAATTGAAACTGAGAGACAAAATCAAGACTGATCATTCCTTGGTTATCAGGAAGGAGCGGAGGATTGTCTGGCTCTACTTCCATCTCTGGTTCTAATGGATCAACTGGCGGAAATGGACCGGATTTTACAATTTTGATCGTTGTAGCAGCGGGGAAAACTGCATCACGAAAGGACAATTCTGAAGGAGGATTCTGATTGCCAGTCTGATCATTTGTGACAGGTGGATGCTGAACACCAGCTGCTTTCGCCGAACCGACAGAATCTTTCAGAAATACTTGGATCTCATCTCCATCTTTTAGCTGACGACTACTTAAGTCAATGATAAATCGGCCATTTTCATCGATATCAGCCATCTCTGTATTGAACCACACGCCATTATGCGTTGCGCTTATTTGAACCTCTCTATCCTCTGTATAGCCATGTAGTTCAGTCGATTCTTCAAGAAGTGTCAAAGAAGAAACAACCGCGGGCGTTGGGGGAATAATCGGAAAGACTTCAACAGGACCGACTAAAATTAGATTCAGCGCACCTTCTGTCAACTCTCCACTTGTTAGTTCGACTGCTACAATTCGAACCGTCGTTCCTGCTTCCAAAGGCGCCGCTAAAGAAATTTCAAAAACGCCTCCTTGCGCTTCTTCCCCATAAATACTGATTCCGGGGTTTTCCTCTGTGTGTCCAACCGTACTAGCCGTGACTCGCTCTTTGTGACCAGCAGTAGTTTCAATTTCTACAGTCACTTTCGCTTCATTGTCCCACGCTGGGCGAGTGCCATCAAAACCAACCGGGATACTAACTCTACCATGGATTTTTTTATCGGCATTTGTCGGAACTCGTAAAGCATCTGCAATCGCCCAGCGTGCATTATTCGAACTGACTCGAGAATAGTTTGTCAATCCTTTGTCTCCAAAAGTCTCCAGATTCAGTATATCTGGCTGATTCGTCACTCCCAATGTACCAAAATCAGTACCTGAAAAAGCAAAATCAAGGGTTGGAAAGTTTAAATCTGGATCACCGGAAAGATTCGAACCATTTCTCCAGACAGCTAAATCACTATTAGTGGCAGTTAATGTTGATAGATTGGAGACACTGAAGATGTTTCCACCATCGAAGCGCTCGTTACGGAAATCAAAAAAGACTGGATCGTTCAAGATGACAGAAAGATTTCCTGAACGAAAGACACCTCCATTCGGCGTACTTGTGTGTCCTTCCACTTGAAAATACCCTTGTTCAACATAAATCGTTGAATTGAAATAAGTGTGCATATCAATCCCAGGACCACTCTTAGCTACACACATAAACTTACTATTAACACCCACGATCGAAAAATTATTTTCCGAGCCATTTTCATAGATACCCCTTGCATAGAAAATCCCTTGGTTTCCCCCAGCAACATTGCCGTCACTAGGAGTACCTGTACCTGGATTATAAAGATCGACGATGCCTCCATCCGATATTTCAAACGAATTTCCTCCACTAGGAATTCGAATCAAAGGAGCGCTGCCACCTGTTTTAAAGACATTCACTGTACCACCATCGGTCACATGAAAAGTTACCAAACCATAATATAAAAATCGGATCGTCGCGTGATCCCCATTAGCATATTGACTGCTAGTTATTAATTTCCCATTGCTTTGAACCTCAAAGGTAAAGCCCAGACTAGTGACATTTATTGCACTTGAGTCAATACTCTCGACTTCCAATACTGCTGAATCACTGACCATAAGCACCCCTGATTCTGAGGCATTCGCTGGAGTCGTTAAAACAAAAGAGGCTGCTCCTTCTGCTGCGGTAATTTTGCTGGAAATCGACACATGAGTATCTTGTCCAGTGATGGTGACATCGGCATTTTTTCCGTCGACTCGCAATGCATTAGCATTTCCTGCCGTTAGGTTTGCTTTTGAACCAGACTGAATCACCAGGTGAGGATTATCCCCTGTCAAAAATAAGCCACGTCTCCTTTGTGTTGCTTCAATCTGTACGAAGGCAGCCTCACTAACAATCATCTTTGGATTGGCACCACTCATCATAATCGCATTATTTTGATTATTAGAAGCTTCGATCGTTGCACCTTGACTTTGTATGAAAAGCGATCCTTCTTCACTAATGGAAAAGGCGCCATTATCTCCACGTATGTCGATCGCATTAGCCTCTGCAGCAAACTCATTCGTGACACGGAGGAACGTTCTCTCACCAGTGATCGTCATGGATGGCGTGCCTCCATTCAAAAGTATGGCATTCGCATTCACTGTTTTGATCGATACATCCGCACGAGACTGGATGCTCAATTCTGGCTGATCGCCAGTAAGCGCAAGTCCTCGTTTTCTTTCCGTAACATTGATCGAAAAAACAGCGTTTTCTGCCGCAATAAAAGTCGGATTTTTCCCAGAAAGAATAAGGGCATTATTTGCTTCATTCGTGGCATTCGTAGCGGCACCGGGGCTTTGAATGTCTAATTGTGCGTTGTGGTCGAGTATGACTTTTCCGTTGTCTCCGCGAAGGTCGATAGTATTCGCGGCCCCTTGTTGCGTCACAATAGTTACTTGAGCTCCCTCATCAATCAACAATCTAGGATCTGAAATATCTGGTGCAGTATAAAAAATCCACATATTCGGCTTATTGATGATTACTTGTGCTTGGTTGCTTGCTTCCACTTCTTTGAGATTAAATAAAGTATCTGAATCCATAGTCATTGCTTCAAAACGATTGATCCCACCGGTAAAATGAACTTTTGCTTCTCGAGCCAAAATAAACGGAGAACGGTTCGTAGCGACTTCTTCAACATTCGCTACCTCAACGACCCAATCGCGGCTTAAAATATTGGTCGTTTGGATCAAAGCAGTATTTCCTGTTTTATGATAGCTCAGATTTTCTAAACGGAAAGTCGTTTCTTCGTTTACAGTTGTTAGGCGAAAATAAGCATTATTATTATTGAATGTCAGCGTGTGGCCGTTTCCTTGAATCATGATGGAGCGATTGATATCCATCACATTGTTAGCAGATTGAGTAAGATCCGCTTGCAAAGAAATAATCGAAACAGTTGGATTTTGTAAGGCACTCATGAACTCGGCCATGCTAGCAACTTCAACAACCGATCCGTCAAAAGAACTTGATCTGGCATCACTTGCGGCTTCTTCTAAAAAATCTTGAGGGCTTTCTATACTACTTCCAGATTGCTCGGAAACACCGGTATCTGTCCCTTGAGATGCAAGAGTGCCAGTTTCCACGACCTCTTTTTGGGTATCTTCTTGGGTATCTTCTTTCGAATCATTTGCTGCCTTTATTTCGACCAGGGCTTCTGCTCCTCCACTTGTTACGACAAAACATCCCGTCTGTTTGGCAATGATCGGAACAGCAAATGATTGCTGCCTTTGACTTGTCTTGATTTGCCAATGATTAGTATCCTTTTTTATTACTGTTTTTTCTGATGGTTGCTCCTCTGTTAGCACCTCAAGCTCTGGAGGTAATTCTAGGACCACTTCTTCCACCGCTAGATCACTGACCAATTCAAGTAAGAGGGGGTTGCCCAAAGTACCAGAAAATCTTGGTTGCTTGAACTCAAAAGTCGCTTGTGGGAGCAATGAGCGTGTGCCAATTTCCTCAAGCAGCGAGCTTTCCTCCAATGTTTGCACCAACTCGGATTCTCCTGTCTCAGCAAAAGCAATGAGGAAAGGCTCATTCGGCAAGCAAATCAACATCAAAATAAGGCTCCATTGAAGCAAGTGTTCCAAGCTTTTCTTTTTCATTCCTAGCTCTCCTTTTTCGCTTCTTACGTATCCGTTCTCGGCTTTTTGTTTTTCCATAACAGCCAAATGATCGTTCCAAGAAGGACCATTACTAAACCAAATGTGCTGATTAGCCACCAATTTGCCTCAGGATCAAGGGTAACATCCTCACGATTCAAATGCTTTGCAACATCTGCTTCAACCGTAAAGGGATACTCCCATGACCACTCCTCACCCTCTGATCGTGCCGTCAAAGACATTACATATTCTCCACTATAAAAGCGATCTCCAGCTAAGGAAACGGGGAAATGAAAATGCGAGTTTGGTGCCATTTGCATTCCTTCTCGCTGTGCCTCGTACAAAATTTCTTCCTGATCTGCTCGCCGCACTGTCGCCACTACCTCTAACTGATTCAGGAAACGCGGCTGTGGATTTTGTAACGTCGCCCGAAATGCATTTCGGTAATTCACTTGACCAGGAAAGACGTCTAGCAAGGCAAGCTCTGGTTCAATGAGGGAAGACTCATTCCGCACTACGACTCCTAAGATATAGGCAAACCGATTTTGAATCGCAACACCCTCCACCTCTGAATCGGTGTTTTCTGCTATCACCTCACGGATACGTAAACCGCCAACTAAACTCCCAGCAAAGGCTGCTTCTGGCATATGTATTGGTAACTCGATCGTCTTTTTTTCATTGGCTGACAGTGTGATTTCACCTGGTGAATCGATCAGATCAGCTAGTGAATGAAGCAAAGTTGGATCTGGCTCAGTCGCATCTTTGCCATATTCAACAACTCCATTTCCGTTAGTAAAAGCTGTATGTGCAGAAACTTCAATCACAATGTCATCTGTCGAATGGTTTTGGATCGTCAAACCTAATAGATCACTCGTACCTGGTGCCATTTCCAGATCAAAGTAACCACTGTTTCCGTCAGCTAGTTGGCTTTGTGGCAAATTTGGGACTACATGAAATGGTAGTTCCGATTGTGTTGTTGCTCCACTCATACCGGGCGCGCCAATGAATAAAAACAACAGGAAAGCAATCCCCATCACTTGCTTAGATATTCTTGATTTTTTGTTATATCCTTTCATAACTGAACCGCTCCTTCCATAATAGGCAGGAAATACGTGCCTCCTGCCTATTACCTGAACCACTTTCCTATTTCCCGTTCAAGAATGTTTTAATAGAGAAACCTATTGTGATTTTCTGAGTTTTTTCTTCGAAACGAAGCTTCGATGCACTGCTTTTTAGCAGAACCGATTAATTTTCTGGCGTAGCACTTAAATTCCACGTCAAAGTCGCCTTATAAGTAGTCGCTTGAGGGTTTGCTCCCTTTGTCACATGAAGCCAAATTGCTTCATTCAGAATGTCACTTTCTCCAGCCTCATGCTTCTGATTCAGAAGTGTTTGGTTTCCCCACTGAACTGTCGAAACTCCAGCTCCTTGTCCCTCCGCAGCAGTCATCAATGTGTTGTCTTCACTTCCAGCATCAATGATTTGACGATTTAACTGATCGATCGGTGCGCTTGGAAAAGTCTCAGGATCTAGCGCATTTGAGCGAATCTGCGGATCTCGTAATTCAATATAGGCTCCCCGTAATAGATGGCTAGAATTAGCATCTGTACTCATGAATTGATCCAAATCAACATTTAATGTCCAGCCATTATGCTCCCCACGAGTGTCCAATACTTGAGCAAAAGAAACATATGGAACGGTTCCTGTACCATCAGACAAACGTTCCATCTCTGCAAGCATCGCCGCTGCCCCATGTTCTGTGCTGATTGCTTGTGTACCAAAATCAAAACGCTTTGGCACATGAACAAGAGTAAAGGGTCCTTTTACATCTGGATCAATCGGATCGATTTCTACTTCCGGTTCTTTTTCAGGTAATTCAACATCGATCTCTTCATCGTCCCCTGCAATGAACTCTACTTCATTTTCCGTAATCCCTTGGATGACTGATGTTGCTAAAGCTGTCACTCCTCCAGATAGAACGGTGATACTCATAACGCCGATTGTTACTAAATTCATACGTTTCATACTAATACTCCTCTTCTTTTTTCTAATTGATGCGTGGTCCGGATTTCTTTTCATCCCAATAGGAAATGCATTTGAGTGACTAAACCCCATTGTGCCTACTTTAAATTTCAGAATGACTTCATTCTCTAGTACAGCTTATTTTCTTGTCTTCAAATGGAGAGTCTTTGTTTTTTCACGTAAATTCCTACACTAACACTAACGAATAGCACCCCGATCCAATAAACTTCCCTTTGTTGACTATTTAATTGCGGAAGATCCTCGATTTTTCCACCACCTTCTTCTTCTCCAGGTGGTAGCCATTCACCTGCCGGCGGCTTTGGATTGGACTCTTTGTTATTATCCCCAATAAAGCGGATGACCCCTTCTGTTCGGCTAGTAACAATTTCTTTGGCATACACCGGATCAACACGAAACAAACAACATACTATCAGTGACAATACAACAAGATAACTGAGTCTATAAAGCTTCATTACTCCCCCTTTCCCTGCCACGCTTCCTTTTAAAAGAACTTTCGCTAGACACAGAAAAAATCCTGTAGTTCTTCATTCAAGATTGAAACGACTATCTTAATCGTTTCCTTATAACCAATGTATTTAGGTAGAAAAAAGATTTGTGGCTGCTTTTCAATGGTGTATTCAAACGGAACGATGTTAGTGATCAAAGTATCGCAATCAAGCTGATTGATTTGTTTGAATGACAACTGTTCTTCATACAGGACTTCCATTCGACCACTAAAATGATGCTCAAAGATACTACAAATCCATTCATCAATCACATAATTATTGGCAAGCAACACCACGATTTTTCGAGAAATCCGGATCAATTGATTGCCAAAAAGGTACAGAACGAAGGAACAACAAAAGTCAGAGAAAAATCGATTTTCGAAATAATGCGGAATCTCATTTACTTCCATAAATGCGATCAACGGCTCATACAGATTGAATGGCAAAGAACACACGAAATGATTTGTACTATCCGAATTCTTTAAAAAAGTAGGTGCTAAGCCAACTTTTGCATACTGACGTACTAAAAAATCTTCAACGATTTGTTGGTTAGAACAAGGTTTTTCAAGATAAGAATGATGCAGCTCCAAAAAATGAACAAATAATTGGTTAAAGTGAGTACTCTTTGTCAAAATACTGCTCAGGGGAATCCTTGTTTTACCACGAAGTGTCCATTGAGCGTATAGCATTAAATAAATAAAGCAAGCCTCTTCAGAAATACGTTTTCTTGCTATCGTTTGCAGACTACCACTTTCTTGGACCGTCTCGTTGATCGCTAAATAAAGTGGATCTTGTTGCGCCAGTGCCTTAATTTCGCTATCAAAAGTCAATGTGCCATAAGTCGATCGCTGAAAAGATAAACGGATAATACTAATGATTTTTTTCTTTGATATGATGTCCACTTCTTGCTCAATTCGTAATATAAGAGCTTCTTGAAGTTGGTGATCGATTGGTGGCAAGTCAAAATAATGCGTTTCACAATAAAAATCCCAGAAAAATTTCCGCTGATTGATTTCTTCTCCTACTAAACCAATCGAAGACTTTGTTACTACCAGTTCGTAGTCATCAAGAATCATTTGCAATTTTTTTAAAAGTCGATTTGCTGTAGATTCCGAAATGTGCATGGCACGAATCCAAGCTAGAAAAGGAAACGTCTGGCCTGCATAAAAAGCCTGTACCAATAAAATAAGTGGTTCTTTTTCATAATAGGAACGTCGTTTTTTATCATACTCATCATGATCGTTGATCACTAACTTCATTCCTTGATGTGTCCCATTAAGAGAGATCGTGTCTCCAA
Organism: Enterococcus sp. AZ188; assembly: GCF_050544075.1. Classification (NCBI taxonomy): domain Bacteria; kingdom Bacillati; phylum Bacillota; class Bacilli; order Lactobacillales; family Enterococcaceae; genus Enterococcus; species Enterococcus sp. AZ188. The sequence goes on along the minus strand of NZ_CP172943.1, from coordinate 638,374 downwards.
AAAATGCACGAATTGCTTTTAGATCGGTCAAAACGGTTCGACGGGAAATACTTGCTTTTTCTGAAAGCTGCTTGACACTTAAAACGTGTTCATTTTCCATGTGTGCCAAAAGAATGAGACTTCTTCGATTGACTGAGCTCGTTACTAATTGGAATGTAAGACTGTTCACGTGCTGAATCTCCTTTAGTAAGTTTCCTATCCATTGATAATCAAATTGAGTCTCCCTCCTTTGCTCTACCTTCGAATCATTGCAATGTTTCTTGTTTGATTCTAACAAAATTACCACCTATTTTTTAACCAGCATTTGCACACAAGGGTGCAAAAAGATTGACTTCTCCTTAAATTCCCTTCGATTCTTGTCTCTTACAGTTAAATACTATTAGTTATTTTATATGTGACTGCTAGCAACTCATTTAATGCGTGACTAATCTTTTTTTCTGACTGTATGTCTAGCAAGAATATTCCTTTTAAATAGTTGCATTCAGTGGTGGTTTTTTTACGCAAAAAAACAGCTAGACACTCGTCTAGCTGTTTATCTAGAATTATAAGTTAGCACTACGTTCTATTGCTTTTTGAAAATACTTACAGCTACGCCACTTACAATAATCGTTCCTAAAACTACTAACCAGGCAGCACGTTTTTCATTCGTTTGCGGAAGCACACCCCCATTATTTTGACTAGAAGTGGTGGTAGTCACTGAACCACCGACCTGATCACTGGATTGACTCGTTTGGCTCGTTGATGAATGATCATTATTTGATTCGGTGGTACTTGGTTCTGTTGTGCTTGGCTCCGTTGTGCTTGGTTCCGTTGTACTTGGTTCCGTCGTACTTGGTTCTGTTGTACTTGGTTCCGTTGTGCTTGGTTCTGTTGTACTTGGCTCCGTTGTGCTTGGTTCTGTTGTGCTTGGTTCTGTTGTGCTTGGTTCTGTTGTGCTTGGTTCCGTTGTGCTTGGTTCTGTTGTGCTTGGTTCCGTTGTGCTTGGTTCGGTCTCTTTCTTGGTATTAGTTAGAATAATCGTTTCACCATCGTTAGTAACCGTACTTTCAAAGTCTTCAGGAACATTGATTTCCGTCACTGTATAACTGAAGTCTTCTCCCTGATTATTGTATTTGGGTAACACGAGTTGTTGACCATTAACAGGAACCTCACTGAGGGTGACTTGGAAATCGTCTTCCTTGCTCAAGGTCAGTGGATCGGAAATTTGCCAACCTTGTTCCGAGGTGGTGGTCATTCGTTGCACTTGGTATTCGATCTGCTCTGGAATCTCGGCGGCAGAAACATTGACCCACTTCTTAAGGACATTTATCGAAACCACTGGCGCTTTAATCGATGGAATTGGAAAATCTACTGCTTCTCCGTCTACTTCCGGCACTAATGTGGTACGACCGTTACATAGAACCCACGTTTCTCCTTGGAATGAAGAGTCTTCAGTATCAAGGCGGATTTGATAGGTCAATGTAACTCGCTCGTTCTCACCCAAAGCAAGATTGCTGACAGTGATGGTTTGATCGGCTTCTGCTACTTGCACATTTGCCACTAGGTCAGGTGCTTCGACCCAAGTTCCTTGTTCATCTTTTCGCCACCCAACCAGTTGATAGTTATCGGAATCAAAACTACCTGCACCTTGTAGCAAGATTCCTGCACCCATTGGGTCAGTGATCGTACCACTGGAGATTGTCTTATCGATTTTATTTGCGATTTCCGTCAACGCTGAACCTAAGCCAACCAGATTTTCATCTATCGTTAAATAATTCCCTGATGATGTAGCTAAGTTTCGACCAATGTATTCCCCGCGAGAAGACGGAGCAGTAGCTACCGAATACATTGGAAAGCCCGCTTCCTTGATCGCGACGATCGTGCCTAAAGTCGCGTCTGTCACTACCAAAGTACTGACAGGGATTGCAAGAGGATCCGAAGAAGATGAACTTGTCGTATGATACGCAGAATTATCAGTTTGAAAATCTTTGACATAGCTTTGGGTGTGATAACCGTTATAGTCTGTGATCTCCCCCGTGTTAGGATAGGTAGTCGCTCCCTCTACAGGAAGATAGCTACGATTGGCACTATTATCACCAATATGGATAAAAAGTTTTTCAGCTTCTGGACGACTTTCCTCCAGCAAGAGCCGCTCACCTTCTAATAACCCTTTTTGCATAAATGTTCCGGAATGGGACTCTGCGGTTTGACGTAGAAACTGTTCTAAGTAATTGATATCTGTTGAAAAACCATTCGTGGAGTAAACATAGCGATTATAGGCCACGATCCCGATTCGAATAGAGCCATTTGCTAATGAGTCTGCCAATTCCGTGCCAAATTGTTGCAAGCCTAACAACGCATTATTCAATTTTTCTCCAGTCATAGAAGAAGAAAAATCGACTACTAAAACTAAATCAACCGCATTGTTCGTTTGGTTTCCTTTAACATCAAGGGTGACGTCAAACAATCCTTGATTTCCTGCAACTTCTTGCACACTTTTCTTTAAATACGCCTGATCATCATAATTGACATAATTCTCACTATCAAACTCGACTCCAGGTGCATTTCCATAATCATAATTGTAGGTATCTCCAGCAGCCGTACCGTGGGTAAGGTAGTGCCCCGCTTGGTTCTCCTGATAGTCAAAATCATAGGTCGCCGCTTTCGCGCTGACACTGATCATACTCAATATAAAAGTACATAGGATCAGTAATAAGCGACTGTTTTGTTGGAACCAACCTTTTTTTTCTTCCATTTCTATCACTCCTCTTATTTCCAATCATTTCTTCCTGTTTGCTAGCGCAAAAGCTTATTCTTTTACCAGACCACAGTATAGAGCATCCCAGCCCTGAAAAGAGACAAAAAAATGTCAATTTCCTATACAAAAAAATATCCTTTTTTATGCTATGATGAAGATGAATCATCAATAGTGTAAGGAGATAGGAGGTCCTTTGATGGAACGATTCTACACTTTTTTTGGGAGTAGTCTGAAAAAAGACCTCGATTTATTGCGTTTCTTGTATTTACAAAAACGTTTTGTCCCAATTGAAGAAATCAGTGCCACCCTTGCTCTTGATCGCCGCTCAATCCAAAAAAGTTTCATAGCGTTAACAAAACAGCTTGAGCAAAATGCCGAGGAAAAACACCCCATCTTACTGGCCAAACATGGAGCTGGATATAAATTTAACGGAAACAAAACAGACTATAAACATCTGTTACGACAACTACTAGCAAAGAATCCTTTTTTTCAATTATTAGAAACATTGCTCCTGCACAATGAGATTAATGTGGTTCAATTTGCTAACGATTATTTTTTCTCGGAGTCTACTGTGCGCAAAAGAGTCTATGAGCTGGAGAATCTCTTGGCACCTTTAGGCTTTACATTAAAAAAATCCAAAGGAAATGTACAGCTGAATGGTGATGAAGCGCGCATTCGCTATTTTATGGTCGCCTTCTTTTGGCGTACTTTTTCAGGTGTTGATTGGCCTTTCAATCGTCTCTCTCAAAGCAAATGTGAGGAGATCGCTCGAGCTTTCTATCGCAACAATCACATACCTTTTAACACGATTGAATTGAAACAGACGACCTATATACTAGCCGTAATCTGTTTGCGTTTCCGCCAAGGTCAAACGATTGCCGAAGAAAAGTTACAGCTCCAACCACCATTAAAGGGCTTAGACTTGACCTTATTTCAACAATCAACGAATCCGAAAACACCGATTTTTACCCAACTGTCACAGGAGTTAATGACTCACTTTTTTCTGAATGAAAAAGAATGTCAGTTTTGCTTTTTGTGGCTGATGTCCAATCTAGAGCGAACGTTTCCAGAGGAGCAACTGAATTGTTATTTTCCTTCGAAAAAAACGAGTGACCAGCAACTTACTACGATTCAAAAAGCACTGGCTTCAATGACTTCACCAGCTGAAAAGATGGTCATTTCCCAACCACGTAAACAAGTCATTTTGAATACGATCCTGAATGGGATATTATCCGTCGAACTGTTTGGCGAAACTGTTCATACGCTAGCGGGCTATAACACAGCTCAGTTCCTTACCGAACATTTTCCGAATTTGCAACTGCATTCCGAACAATTGCTAGCTTATCTAAAAGTCTATCACGAGGATTTGGAAAAACGCAAAGGACTGGCTTTGTATGTAGCAACAGCCTGGACGCTGATTTTACCTCCAGCTCGCTTTCAGCAAGTAATTCGAATCAAGTTAGAAACGGACCTGCCTTTCGCACTTTCTTTAGCAATTAAGGAGTTGATCCAAACCCCTTTTCAAGGTTTCTATAACCTCGATCTGCGGGATCACTTTGAAGACGATGATTATGATCTTTGTATCAGTACATCACCATTGACCGCAACATCGGCAGAAATACCGGTAATATTGATCAATGCACAGATCACCTTGCCAGACCTATTAGCGATCCACCAAGCCATCGAGGGCGTATTGCGAAAATAGCCCAGGATTGGATACTTCCTAAAATCAGCCCAAAAACGGCTAAGTAGCTTCCTCAAAAGCTACTTAGCCGTTAGTTGTTTCTCGCAATTTATTTCGTGAACACAAAAAATGAAGTTCTTGACGAACAGAAAGACGACTATTCTTCACTCATATAAATCAAACCGACTTTGGGTTTTTGAGTGACTTTCAGTCCTGTGATTTCACGATAGAAAAAGCGATGCTCTTTCCGAATCATGGCAATGATCTCTTCTTCAGTTAGGCCTAGATCAGTGACTAAGTCATCTTTCCCATGATTGCAAAGCTCCAATAAAATTTGAAGTTGCGCATCGATCGCTAATAGTTTGGCCCACTGAACAAAAAGATTCTCGTACTTTTTATTAAACACAGCTAGAAACGTTTCCGAAAGTTCTTGGAAATATCCATATATTTTAGGAAAGTGTTGAAACACCTCTCTTTGATTGAGTTCTTTTTGGAAATATGCCAAATAGTCTGTTGCATTGTATATTTTTCTCGCCTGCATACCTTCTTCTCCTTTGTTCCTGCTTTCATAGAAAACATTTTTACTAAGTTTCCTCTATTTTCAACCATTGCATTCCATTTTACGTATTTACCTTTAGAGCGAACATTTTATGACTAACTTCTAAAGCAAAAAACTTGGTTAACATGCACTGGCTCTTAGTTTCGATAAAAATACTGCCTTTTTTACTGGCGATTGGCTCAAGAAACGATTTATATGATTACTATAGCGTCAAATGTCCGTGAAAAAAAATAATAAATTTCACCAGCCGGTGAAATTTTTCACTAGAATGATGTTCCTTCATCTTTTATTCAGTCAGAGAGAGACGAAATTTCATATGTAAAGCAACAAAAAAAGAGCCCTTTTTCACCTACCACCTATTTTTAGAGGAGAGGTTTTCATGAAAAAATTTCAACTAAAGTTTTTCAGAAATCGATCATTGATTCGAAAAATACAGTTACTGAGTGAATTTGAAAAAAATGATACTTATAGCTTAAAAGGCTTAGCAACGATCACCCAAAGCAGTAAGCGAACCCTAATCACTGACATTCAAACGCTCCGCGAGTTCTTCAAAGATTCTCTTGCGATTCACTCAACAAAATTTGGGTATTCCATTGAAGAAATTGATCCCGACGGTTATTTAAAGCAAAAACAGCTTCTTGTCAAAGACGAACCCATTTTTCAACTGCTAGAAAGCTTTTTTTTCAACGAAAAGTATTCTTTACTTGATTGGAGTCTCGCATTAAACTTATCCGAGCAAGCACTGTTGAATTACTTTAAGAAAATCAATACTTACTTAGCACCTTTTCACTTGCAAATCGCCACAAATCCCGTCGTATTGATTGGTTCGGAAATCAACGTTCGCCAGTTCTTTTTTGTTTTTTATTATGAATCAGCGATTAACGTAAACACACTGTTCCCCTCGATTGACGTGCAAAATACTGTGATAGAAATAACTCGATGCTGGCAGGATAAAACCCAACTGGCTTCCGCCTTTTCCTATTTCTCTTATATTCTCTATATCGCTATTGAACGCAACAAAAATGGCTTACAGGTCCATCTTTCTGCAGAGCTGAAAAACTTTTACGACCAAAGCAAGCCATTTTTTCAATTAGAATCTTTACATGCCATTATTGAACGTTTCTTTGATTGTACGTTTCCTGAAGAAGAAGTCATCTTTTTATTTATCTGTCTGATTTGTCGGCAAAAAATCAACCAACCTGCCCTACTAACAAGTGAGCTTGTTTGCGAACAATGGCCTGAAATCAAACAACTAGCCCATGACTTTTATAAAGAAACTCGTGGCTCATCATTTGATGAAAGTAAGGACTTAGTATGGTTAGAGAGCTTTTTCATCCGACTGAAATTAAGAGAGCTACTCTCTCCAACAATGAATGTCGCCATCGATGATTTAACGCAATTCGTCAAGGAAAAATTCACTGATGAATACCAAAAAAACCAATTTTTTTAAGCCATCACGAACTTGTCAAACGATTCTACGATCCGACTTACCTAGATGATATTTGCGTCAGTCTGACGCTGCATATGGAAGCGATCAAAGAAGAAAATTGGGGGCGGCAACGAACGATCGCGATCATTTTCGAAGGAAATGAGTATGCTTGTGAATATGCGGAAAGTATCATCCGAAAATACTTGGCACCTTTTCATACGCTTTATTATCCTGACGCCGGCGAATTATCACCAAAATATCTCCAAGAAAAGAACATCGATCTACTGGTCACCAACTATTCCGAATACACCACAGAGTTTTTGCTTGAAGTGGAATGCGTGTTGTTGAAGTCATTTCCTGACGCTACCGATTGGAATCGACTACTTAAGCAAATCAATCCACGAATCTTGCGTTTGGTTGTATTAGACAATGTGTAAGTCAGATCGCTAGATTTTTCTTCCTATATACGTATACAACATAACGCTCTTCAGATAATCAGTTATACCAAACGATGCTAACTTTTTTCCAAATCAATCAAACACGATGATATATATTAGTTAAACTCTGACCGTCTTGATCGATCAGAGTCTATCTTTACTATTTTTCGCTGAGATAAATCAAGCCATGTGGCGCTTTTTGATTCGTCCCAATCCCTGCCATTTGTCTGTAATAAACATTTTTGTCTTTTTTGATCATTTCGACGATCTCTTCTTCTGCTAATTCGATTTCCTTAAAAAAATCATGTCGAAAAAAATCTAAAAACATTTGTAACTGAGCATCGATCTCTAACAAATCAGCGATTTGTTGGAGAACATTCTCGTATTTTGTATAACAAATTTCTTTGAATCGTGTCTGCAACTCGGTGCACACCTGTTTGATCAAAGGATATTCCTGTAAGTAACAAAGCTCACTATAATTTTTCAAATAGGCTTCTGGTGTCACATGTCCTTTTTTCATCATGATTGCATCATTCCTATCTTTCATCTGAATATATTTTTGCACATAGACAAGGGCTAAAGTTTAAAATCGATCAGTGACATGAGTCTGCGCCAATCAGTTGAGTTCGGGATTTTATTGAATAATAAATAGACTCCTGAACAAGAAAAATTCGACATATGCTCGTTATAATTGGTAACGATAATATCAAATTGGTTCGCTTCAAAATAGCCAGGATTAATATCTAACACATTAGGAAAATAGAGTTTTTGGTAGCTGCCAAGATACTTACGTGCTGTGACTTGAATCCGTTGAGAAATAAATTGATTTCCTTCCAATAGAAATGCGATTTTTTTGGGCTTTCCCCAGTACAATTCTTTGACACAGTCCATGTGAATCGTTAAGACTGCGCTGATATCCACGATCATTTCTAAAGACAAGCCTTTTAGATGCTTGAATTGCTTTTGTAAAAACGTGGTGTTTTGTGCCATCTCTTCGGGAAATTGTTTTTTAACAAATGAAATCAAATCTGGAATCACTTTATTCAAGACCGGGGAAAGTTTGTTCTTTAGTAAGACTGTAGCAAAAAAGGAATGAATCAAAACCGTGCTGTATTCAAACGCATAGGGCGGTACCACTACTTCCTTTAGATAGCGTTGGGTTAATTGCAGGATCTGAGAATCTCTGCCTAGCTTGTTGCAAAAATTTCTTTCCATCTCAATATCAAACACAGTCCGCTTCCCCATAGATAAAGCATAAAAGTAGATGATTTCTTTTTCGGCGATCGTTGTTTGTAAATGATGCGACAGCATCGTCTTTAAATTTTTCAGCTCGAGATAATACTCTTTGCGAAACTGTTTTACGATGGCTGGATCGATCGTGACGTAATGCCCATGAGAGGTTCTTTCTAAAATGATATATAGCATGTAACTGATTTCCTCAAAGGCGAGATTAGAGAAATTGCTGTCGAATTCTTCTTTTTTTAAATTTAGACCGATCTCATGAATAATCAACGGTGGAAATACGGTATGAGGAGTACTGTCGGATTCATAAAAAAAATTCAGAAAAAAGTGCCGGATATTGACTTCTGCTCCCACGAGATCGACGGTGGTTTTGTTCAACGTCAATTGATATTGCGCTAAAATGGGATCAATCTTTCTGAAATAACGCATCAGTGTGGCAGGAGAAATAAACAAAATGTCTGACCATTCATTGATTGTCAATATTTCACCTAAGAAAATGCTCTCAAAGATGCGAAACAATGGTTCATTACTGATTAAATTCCGCTTTTTTTCTAAGTAGCTCTCTGCATCAATAATTTGTAACTGATACCCACTATTTGTTGTCTCCATTTCAATCGAGGCTTCGAAGTAATCCTTTATATTTTGTAGATCTTCAATAATGGTTCGACTAGAGCTTTTGATCACTTTTGACAACCCACGAATTGGTACGTGAGAGGCATGCTCCATGTGTTCTAGCAGATGTAGCCACCTTAGTGTCGTTTTACTAATGACAAAAGATGATTGGAATTGTCTCATAGATTCGCCTTCCTCTACTCGAAATAACTTTTTAATTCAGCCACGATCCGCTCGCTCGCTTGCCCGTCTCCATAGGGATTCTTGGCTTGTGCCATTTGTTTGTACGCTGCCTTATCTGACAATAAATGAACGATTTCTGAATACACACGGTCTTCTTGAGTGCCAATCAGTTTCAAAGTCCCTGCTACCACCCCTTCTGGGCGTTCCGTCGTTTCACGTACGATCAAGACGGGGATACCCAAGGAGGGTGCTTCTTCTTGAATCCCTCCTGAATCGGTCAAAACAAGGTAGCTGCCTGCCAGTAACTGATAGAATGCAGGGGCATCCAATGGTTCAATCAGTTGAATGTTTTGCTGCCCTTCTAAATAGTGCTGGGCAAGTGTACGGACGCGGGGATTTTTATGCATGGGAAAGACGATCGTCAGATCTGGATAAGCAACAGCGATGCGTTTTAGTGCACGAAAGACTTGTTCCATGGGTTGCCCAATGTTTTCTCGTCGATGCATCGTAACTAAGAGGTTTTTTTTCTCTATGATTGGTTTTCGCTCTTTTTTTTGTGCCAACGTATGGTACAAAGCGTCGATGGACGTATTGCCCGTGACTACAATACGGTCTTGTGGGTGGCTTTCTTTTAAGAGATTGGCACGGCTTTGATCCGTCGGTGCAAAGAGAAAATCCGCTAGTTGATCAATCAACCGGCGATTCATTTCTTCCGGAAACGGATCATTCTTGTTACCTGTTCGCAGCCCCGCCTCCACATGACCAATCAAGATCTGCTGATAAAAAGCGGCCAGCGCAGCTGCGACTGCCGTCGTCGTATCGCCATGAACCAACACCACGTCTGGTTCTTCTGATTGAAAAATACCTTCGAGTCCTTCTAGAATACGACTGGTGATACTAGACAAGGTTTGATTTTCTCGCATGATAGCCAAGTCGTAATCAGGGGTCAGCTCAAACGCCGCTAATGTTTGCTCAAGCATTTCTCGATGTTGCCCTGTCACGACGATCTTCGATAGAAATCGTGGATCGTTTGCTAGTTTCTTGATGACCGGTGCCATTTTGATTGCTTCGGGTCGTGTACCAAAAATAGATAATACCTTTATTTTTTGCATCTTACTTCTCCTTTTTTCAGCAATTTGTGCATTAATCAAGTTGCTTTTTGTAGATCTTCTGCCAGCGCTTCATATACGCCGTTAAGGCATAGTGTTGCTCAATCGTTGCTCTGGCTTGTTGACTGATCTTGATTCGTTCTTCCTTGTTAGCTAACAGTTCACTCAATGTCTCGATCATTGCTTGAGTATCACCGGCAGCTACTAGGTAGCCATTTTCACCTGAGTGGATCAACTCCGGGATTCCCCCGACATTGGTCGCTACATTGGGGATACCTGCTGCCATGGTTTCTAAAATCGCCATCGGCAAGCCTTCGTGATAAGAAGGGAGAAAATGGACGGCAGCCTTGCGAAAAACAGCTGGTAACGCATCGGTTGCTACCCACTCATTTAAGAACACATTGGTCAGGGCTTCTTCTTGGAGCTGCTGGGCAACTTGTTGATTTTCTTGATCCCCAAACAACATAAAGCGAACCTCAGGGAAGGAAATAGCCATTGCTTTGGCAACTGCCAACAGATCAAAACTGCCTTTTCTTTGCCCGATCCTGCCAAGAGTAATGACCCATTTTGCGGTGGGGTCATAAACGGATTCCTCCGGCACCTCTACGGCATTTGGCAAGACCTCGATCGAGGTATCCGTAATTGTTTGGTAGAATGCTGCCCAGCTGCTACTTAGTACTACAAGCTGATTCACCCGTGATAACGTAAAACGGACCCACCACTTTGCCCATGAAGGACTGTTTTGATAAAACTGATCAAATTGCGAAGCATGCATATGAAAAATCGTCTTGCAATGTTTTGGTGCTAGCAACAACAGCAAACTCTTGCGATAGAAACTGCCCTTTTGCGCGACGTGGAAATGAAGGATCTGGCACCTTTCTTTTTTGATATGCCGACGAAAGGTAAGAAACGCTTTGAACTGCGTCCAATATTTTCCTTTTTCCGACCAGGTCGTATGAATGATGAAACGCACGTCCTCTGGCGCTTGTGCTTTTTGGAAATTATGAATGACCGTTGCGATCCCCCCTTTTGCTGCTGGATCTGGACCGATAAGTAAGATATTCATGCTTTGTTGATTTTCCTTTCTTGTACAAATCTAGTTACCTGCTTTAGTTCCTTGCGATAAAGAACAACGACGAAGAGCATCAGCAGCAAAACGAGGCTCTTTTCCAGCCAAAGAGTCCGATTGAATGCCGTAAACAGCGCAAAGCAATACAGCATGATCGAAAGGCTGATTTGGCGTTTGACTGAGAATCCCTGCCAATAGGTCATCGAAAAATATGTACGGGCAAAAAAGAAGACCAAGTACCCTAATGCCGTAGCACAAGCCGCTCCTGTGGCGCCAATTGTCGGTACGAGTAGGAGATGACCAAGGGAGGCGGCTAAGACCGCCAGCAAAGAGGCAGCAATATTCAAATGACTTTTCTTATAAAAAACGATCCCGAGATTGGTCGTTTCACTGATCGTCATCATCAAGGGATAAAAACATAACAAGGGAAACAAGTACTGGGCCTCTGAGTAGTCTTGCGACAATAAGATGACGATCGTTTCTTTGAAAAAGACCATCATTAAAAAGAAAATCGCCAAGACGAACATGATAAAGTGACTGACTCGTTCGTAATAAATCAATGGTTTGCCTTTTTTGAACCATTCATAGGAGGTGGGAATCCAAAAATTGGCAAAACTAACTTGTAGAATCATCAAGGCACTTGCCACTTTGAATGCAGCCGTGTAGATGCCCAAAGCGGCAAAATCAGCAAAATAGCGCAGCATCATTTTGTCGATAATCATTAATAGGCTATAGAGAAACGTACCGACCACGGTTGGCAAGCCAAAACGACTTAGCTTCTTGATCAGGTTGCGATCGATTTGGCGAATGAGCGGCCTAAAAAGCGCCAGGTTTGCCAGAACCAACAGACAATCACCGATGATTTGTCCTAGAAGCATGCCATAGACCACCGTAATGAACGTCGGCGGACCAAAAAAGAGAAACAGCAACGTGATGAACAAGACCATGAATTTCACCAAAATACTGTAAACGGAGAACTGGATCGCTTTGTTTTGCATTCGAACCGTTAATAAAAGAAACCGTTCAAAAATCAGTAGTCCCGACGAGAGAGCAAATAAATAAATCGCACGGGTGTACTGTGGAGATTCAAACAAAAGCTGCGAAAACGGTGCGGCAAAAACCACTAGGATCAGCTGGAAGATCAGCGATCCGAGCAACGGGACGAGCATCGCTTGTTGCAGCAACTCGCGTTTGTTTTCGTGGTCATGGTATTCCCTCGTGAAGGCTTGGTCGAAGCCGAGATAGATCACGTATATCAAAAAGGTCTGTGCCAGGAAAAACATACTGGTCTTCCCATATTCTTCGGGTGTCAAAAAGCTGGTCGTTACGGGCAAAAGCACCAGGTTTAAAACCGCCGAACCTAACGAACCGAGGGAGAAGAAGCCCAGCCTCAAAAGTAATTTTTTCAATCAGTTGTTCACTCTTTCTCTGTTAAAATAATGCCTCCACAAATCAATCCTAAAAAGGTGGAAGACAATGCCGAATACAAAACATGCCCAGCAAAAAAACTATAAAAAAGCACCACGATCAAGACAAAGCTATAAACCGATCGCTTTTTCGGCTGAAAGGCTAAGTAAACAAAATAGGCGAGCATCAGCAGCAATAACGCTATTCCTAGTAGGCCTTGCCCGAAAAGGGTGTCGAAGAAGTCCATTTCAATTAAGCCAAGACGACCAAAGTGGGCCAACCGGTATTCAAAGCCTTGGCCAAAGATCATGGTAAAGTGACGAGCCTCATCATTTAAGAAGGCGTTCATCCCACCAATCAAAAAATCACTTCTTGAACTAGAAAATAAGCGGATCAAGTCTCCATCGAAAAGATGATAAAAATACACCATGCGTAGATAGGTTCCTTCGACGGCTTGGATCAGCAATGGTAGTCCTTGAATAAGCAGCCAAGCAATCGTAATAAAACTCATAAACCAGATAAACAGTTGTTGCAGGAATGCTTTACGATCAATCCCTAGCACCAATCGGATTAAAAGATAGAACAAGACACCGACACCATAAAACACGCCGGTTTTCGTACCGACCAAGACCAAACAGACGAAATTTCCAGCGAATAAACTAGCCAAAAACAACGAAAACTTATGGGTCTGTTCTTTGATCGAAACAATTAGTGCCTGGACTGTAAAGGTGATGGAAACAATAAAGGCAAAGCTCGTATCATTATTGGCAAAGAAATAGCCTTTATACCCAGCATCAGAATTGTCATAAGTTTGGTAGCCTAACCCTAAAAAATAAGGAATCAGTAGCCCCAAGGTGAAGCAGACACTAATAACAATAAACAAGCTGTCGTAGTGCAGTTTGGAGAAGTCGTTTTTTCGTTGATAGACATAATAAGGAATCAGTACCCATAAGAGGTATTTGATATACACCGATAGATCCTCAATCACCCATTGCCAGCTGTACTCCAAAAAAAGCGCTTGTAACAGAAAAAGCGTAAGTGTCACAGCGATAAACCCATACGTTAAATACGTATAGTAGCTAAGGGGAATCTTTTCTGTCACGATCATAATCACTAAGAACAAAAAGAAAAGCAGACGGTAGAACACGCCAACGGGAAAAGGAATGCCCAGACTTAGAAATAAACCGTTTAAGACGTCGATTATCGGAAAAATGGCCACAATCCCCAGAAAGAAGCGGTGATGGCTTTGCTGTTTTGATTTCATGCGTTTCTTCTTTTTTCTCCCCACACATACTGTAAAAAGCGCAAATTTCCTATGATATAGCGATCAAACATCCTAACTGGCTCTTGAGCAAAGCGATAAAACCATTCCAACCCTGCCCGCTGCATCCACAAAGGTGCCCGTTTGGTTTTGCCTGCGACGATATCAAAGCTGCCGCCAACCCCCATCGCAAAGGGCACTTGCAATACTTCGCTGAATGTATCGAGCCAAATCTCTTTTTGCGGACTAGAAAAAGCGACAAACAGCAAGTCTGGTTTCGTCCGTGCAATCTCTTTTGCCACGTACAATGATTCGTCTTCGGAAAAATAACCATGGTGAAAACCCGCTATGTTGAGGTCGGGATAAAGCTGTTGGTCATGTTTGACGACGGCTTCTACGACTTCCGCAGTTGCTCCTAAGTAATAAGGCCGCCAGCCTTTTTCTGCTGCAAGCTTGACGAGTTCGCGAAAAAGATCGATGCCCGTTACCCTTTCTGGTACAGGACAACCTAAATATTTCGCTGCCCAGACAATCGACTGGCCATCAGCCGTGATCAAAGCTGCCCGATTGACGATCGATCGCAACGAGGGATCATTGCGCATCAAGTTTATTTTTCCCGCGTTAATTGAAACATGTTGTGCGGGGCCCCCTTGTTCGATCATTGCCTCGATTTTAGAAATGGTTTCTTGAAAACTTAGAGAATCTAGATTGCTTCCTAAAAGTGACACACGTGTTTGTTGCTCCATTAGAATGCTCCTTTGGGTAAGAAAACAACGCCAATCGTTTTCATAATAATTTTCAAGTCCAATAACCAGCTTAGGTTATTGATGTAATAAAGATCCAATGCGACCATCTCCTGAAAGCTTAATTCGTTTCGTCCACTGACTTGCCACAACCCTGTGCAACCGGGTGTGACAGACAATCGTTGCTTGTCTTTTTCTGAATAGCTGATGACTTCTCTTTCTAAAGGAGGACGGGGACCAATCAGTGCCATCTCCCCTTTCAAGACATTGATCAGTTGGGGCAATTCATCAAGACTCGTTTTTCTCAACAAACGGCCTAGCCGCGTCACTCGTGGATCTTTTTTTAGTTTAAACATGGCCCCTTCAATTTCGTTTTTATCAAGATACTGTCCTAATAATTGATCGGCATCAGGTACCATCGTTCGAAATTTGTACATCACAAACGTGGACTCATTTTTCCCAACACGGACTTGCTTAAAAATGATCGGTGCGTGCCAGTTAGAAAATTTGATCCCTATACAAATCAGCAGTAACAGCGGGCTAAGGATGACTAATAAGCCCAAGCTAAAGATGGTTTCTATTGATCGTTTCCAACGTACATAGCCAGTAACCCGAACTGTTGGCTGTTTGTCTAAAGCGGGTCTTTCCACAAAGTTCCCCTCCTTAATAATAGTAATTTTCGGCTGTATCCGTGCCATTCACGACGACACCTAAGATGTTTGCGTTGACAAGGCGCAGTTTTTTGACGGCATTTTTTGCGGATTGCTTGTTCGTTTTATCCGCATGAACAACTAAAAGTACACCATCAACTTTCTTGGCTAAGATCAAGGCATCAGAAACGACATTGACTGGTGGTGTATCAATAATGACCACATCGTATAGTTGTTTGACCTCTTGCAAAGCTGCGGTCATTTTCGAAGAAGCGAGCAGATCATTGGGATTTGACATGATAGCTCCACTAGTAATGATTGAAAATTCGCAATCTTCTAAAATCACTTGTTGGACACAGCTTTCGATGGAGACAGCCCGTCGAATATAATTGGACAAACCCACATGCATTTCTTGTGAAAACAAATGATGTTGGGTGGGCTTACGCAGATCCGCATCAATCAATAAGGTTCGGTTGCCTTTTTGGGCATAGGCGACCGCCAAATTTGCTGAGACCGTGGATTTTCCCGTACCGCTTTCTCCTGAAGTAATCAAAATCGTTTGGGCATCTTGTTGTTGGCATAAATAGTCGACATTTTCGCGAATCAATTTTACTTGTTCGCTGATGATGGAGTAATTTTCCTTCATGCTACGCATCACACACGCTTCCTTCCTCTAAGGCTTCTCGACTGGATGGTTTTAAACGAAGCAACTCGTTTTTCTTTGCTTATCTCACCGATGACTTTTACCCCTAAGACCTCTTCGATTTCAGTATTTGAAGCAAAACTGCGCTCAAAAACCAACAGGAGGAACACATACGTAAAAGCGAAAAGAAGACTTAAAAAAGCGGTCAAACTGTACAACAAAAATTTGTTTGGACGAGCTGGCGTTTCTTGCGGTAAAACGGCTCCTTCTGCCAAAATCGTGACATTATCAATGTTCATGATCTTAGGGATCTCTTCACTAAAAACATTTGCGGTCGTATTGGCGATCTTCGCTGCGATCTTTGGACTTTGATGGTAGGCATTGATCTCAATGATCTGCGAGTTAGTGGCATTCGATACACTCAAAATCTCTGACAGTTCAGCCACATCATAGCTTCCCTCTAGCGCCTCACTGACTTCATTTAAGATGCGAGGACTCATGATGATGGTGCTATAGGTACTGACGAGCTGAAGGTCTGCCTGAATCGTCTGGTTTTCCAGACGATTGCCAGCTGTCGTTTCTGACTGACTAATCAGCAACTGTGCACTTTTTTGGTAAATGGGTTCAGCAAACAGGGTTAGATAAAGCAACATCGCTAGTAAGGGAACACTAATGATCATGAGGATCCAGCCTATTCTTTGCTGAAAAACTTGCTTCAATTTTTTTGTGTTTATTTCTTTATTCATTGGTTTTCCCTTTCAATAACATAAATAGCAATCAAACCATTTACTGGGCGCTTGGTAATGCCCCAAGAGAATAGGCGGCATCGAACCTCGTTTTATCTGTCACAATATTTTTCGTGTCAAAAACGATTTTTTGTTTCATCGCTTGAATGGCGGCTGGCGCTATGTCTTTAAAAGCATCATGGTCACAGAGGATCAATGCCAGATCACTGTCTGTTAGTGCTACTTCGAGATGTGCAACATCAGAAGTGGCGACATAGGGGTCATAAGTGGTGACTTGCAGTGCTTTCTTTTGTTTCAGTCTTTTGGCGATCTCAATTGCCGGACTTTCTCTGGCATCGTCAATATTGCCTTTATAAGCCAACCCTAAGACCGCGATCTTGTTTCCGCCATGGATTGCTAAAATCTCTTCGACTTTTTTTATAATGAATTCAGGCATCTCTGTATTGATCATCCGCCCCAACTGAATCAACTTTGCGTCTTCAGGTGCTGCCGCGACAACAAAATACGGATCGACTGCTAAGCAATGACCGCCGACACCAGGTCCCGGTTGATGGATATTGACCCGTGGATGCTGATTGGCTAACTCAATCACTTGGAGTGCATCAATGTTTAGGCGATCCCCAATTTGGACCAATTCATTGGCTAGTGCAATGTTCAAGTCGCGATAGGTGTTTTCCATCAATTTCGATAGCTCAGCGATACTTGCAGAAGTCTCCAGCACGTTTCCTTTGACGAAGGACTGATAAATGCGTTTGCCTTGTTGGGTGCAAGCGCTCGTCATGCCACCAATGATTCGATTGTTCATCACCAGCTCTTCAAAGATTTTCCCTGGCAAAACTCGCTCTGGGCAATGCAACAAATAGAGATCTTCTCCAATGGTATAACCTGCTTTTTCAAAAAATGGTCCAACGATGTCTTCCATCGTGCGGGGTTGAATGGTCGATTCAACAATGACTGTGTTGCCTTTTTCAAGATAGGGTAAGATAGCAGCCATCGCCGCTTTCACGTAGGACAAGTCGCAACTACCAAATTGATCGGCGATATTTGGCGTTGGTACGGCAATAATAAAGACATCCGCTTTTTCTGGTACCAACTGTGCCTTGAATGTCTTTTTCGCTAAAGCTTGTGCTAGATAGCGATCAATGTCGGGTTCTTCGATTGGTGCCTGACCTGCTTGAAGTGATTGAACGACTGTTTCAGACACATCAACCCCAACGACTTCAATCCCATGGTTTGCAAAAGTAAGTGCTGTGGGTAGCCCGATATACCCCAATCCAATAACGTTTACCTTCATTCGCTCTTAACATCCCATTCTGCTAATTGTTCTTCACCGGGTTTATAAATCAGTTTTTTCGCCACTTGTCCTTCTTCTAAAGCAAAGGAAACTTGTCCAGTGATGGTTTCACCTACAGCGATCTCATTGCCAAACATCGCCATGGTATGATCAAGTTCAAGAAATTCTCCCTCTTCAGTTTCTAAAAGAAAATCAATCGAACCTAATCCTGCGGCAACTGACCCCATGTTTTCTGCTGTGATGGTAAATGTATGTAAAACTTGTTCCCCATCTTCTGTTTTCTTTTGATTGATTTCTTGTTTGTCGATGATGATCTTTAATCCACCAATGATCGATTGCGGCTCGGCATTGCTTTGATCCGTGATTTGTTCGATTGGTTCGCTGCCTTGGGTAGTATCCGTCTTTGCTTGGTCATCCGTCGAGCAAGCCGCTAAAAAACTCCCCATGAGGGCAAGGCTAAAGAGGCTAACGATTTTTTTCTTCATGTTCATTTGCTTTCTCTCTTTCTATCAATGAAGAGCCCCTTGCAACAGGCAAGGTACAAGGGGCTCTCGTAGTTTCTGTTTCTTATTCTGTGATTGAAACGGTTGCTTGTGCAATCTCTCGTGTACTTAAGTCAGCAAAGCGATGCAATGCATAGATCGTCATCTGGCTGTCTTTTGTCACACTGTTGGCTTGTTCTTGGTTCAAGTAGGCGGTAAAGGTACCATCCGCAAAACCGCTCACCCACAGGATCATGCCATCAATTTCAAGTCGAGCAAAGTTGATGTCATCGCCTGTATAGGTCCCCGTAATGGTTCTGTCTCCCAGCTTGTATGGATTTGGCGTAATCGTTCCAGTAAATTCTTTATCGATAGTGACTACACTGCGATCCAATTCGGTGTCTACCGGACGGCCACTAACAACCTCCCGATGGTAAGCAACCAATTCAACTGTTTCCGCATCGCGAATCAAGTCGCGGGTCGTTTGATTGACAAAGTAAGTAAACGTCTGGTTTGCGGTGTTAAAGGTGCCTCCCCATGAAATTGAACGTCCATCAACGATCAAGTTGGCGAAATTCACATCGCCTGTAAAGGTTCCAGTAATTTCACTCTCTGTCACTTTGAAGGCTACTGGTTGAATCGTGCCTGCTGCTTTGACGATTTCTATCGGCTGCAACACCAGCTTATGATCAATCGTTTGTCCATCGACTGTTTCACGATGGTAGGTTTGCAATTCTACTTTCGTTGCCGTTCTGATCTGTTCTCTAAATTGTGCGTGAACAAAGAATTCAAAGCGGCCAGTTTCTTTATTGAATGTGCCACCCCAGTTCCCTACTGACTGTCCATCAATCACTAAGTTGGCAAAATTGATATCTCCCGTAAAGGTTCCCGTAATCATGGTATCGGTGTAACTGTATTGATCCGGTGTGATCGTCCCTTGAAGTTGATCAATCACTGTTACTTCTTTGGTTTCTAGCACTTCGATTGCTTCCGTGTTACCGTTAATTTGGCGGTTCAACGCTTGGATCTCAACTTTATCGCCCGCTTTGATTCCAAGATTCGCTACATAAAACGAGAAGGTGCCATCGGCATTGAAGGTACCACCCCATGCATTAGAAGGCGTGCCATTGATCACTAAACGTGCAAAATTGACATCACCCGTAAAGGTCCCTGTAATCATTGTTTCGCCAACACGATATTGATCCGGTGTGATCGAACCAGCCAAATCTCTAGTTAATTCAACGGTTGTCCGATCAAGTACTTTGCCATATTGATCCAAGGCTTCGATTTCTACGACATCATCTACGGATTGGATGCGATTGCCGATAAAGAATTCAAACGAACCATCAGCAAAATTCCCACCACGAACGGATGATCCATTTACATACACACGGGCAGATACAACATCACCCGTATACGCCCCTCTCAGGAACTGATCGGCCGAAGAAACATTGTAGCTTGCTGGTGTAATCGTGCCTTCGGTGTTTGCTGGATCAGTGACAACGATCGTTGAAGCAATATTTGATTGCAATCCATCGATGCTTGCTTGAGCGGTAATAATGGTTCCCGCTGCTTGCGGATCAATCTCTACTTCAAAATTACCATCACTATCGACAGTCGCATTTTTCGTTTCAGAATCGCCTATAGTAATTTCCACATGTGCATCTGGTTCGGCTGTTCCGCTAACGGTAGTGGATGTGGTTGTCACCTCATTCAATGTTGTTTCGGCGATCGTTGCTCGATCAACCATGGTTTCTGCAATATTTGATGAAATGCCATTTAAGGTTGCTTGGGCGGTAACTACCGTACCAGCTTGTTGTTTCTCAATCGTCAATGCATAGATGCCATCACTACCCACTCGTCCATTCGCAATGATCGTGTCACCGGCTTTGATCGTAATCTCAGCATTCGGCTCAGCCGTTCCCGTCACACTTGTGGAGTCAGTATTTAGCTCGGAAATCGTTGTTTCGGCAATCGTTTCTTTTTCACTATCCTCTACAACTGTTTCTGCAACCGATTGAATACCATTGGACGTTGCGGTAACAGTCACTTTTGTTCCAACTGCTAATGGTGCGTTCGGAATCGCAAATTGATAAGTTCCATCACTTGCAACGCGTCCCGTTAAACTTCCTTGTCCTTCAATAGTGACTGCTAAATCGGCATTTGGCTCAGCTCGCCCCGTAATGTGCGTTGAGCTTGTGGTTAAGTCGTCAATGGTCGTTTGTTGAATCGTTGCGGTATCCACAAAGTCACCAAAAGCGATTTTTCCGATTTGAGAACTATTGAATGTTGCGTTGAAGATTGAGTCATTGGATTCAATTCGCGAAGTAACTTGTTTGTTCGTATAAGTATTTAGTGAGAAAGAACCTTGTCTAAACTCTGGATAATTAAAGCTGGGCTCTCCTGAAAAATCAGCTGATCTTCTCCAAGTTTGCATTCCTGTCGATGAGTGGATCGTGTAGTTCGTTGTTCCTGGATAGGACCCAATTGCGGTTCCATTCGTATGATTGTTTTGGATTCGAACATTTGATCCTTCGTGGAAAGTGCTTGATTGTCCAACGTTTACCGTTGAATACGTGCTTCTTCCCACGACATCCAGTGTTCCCCCAGATAATACGGTCAAAGCACCTCGCAACCCCAATGCTTCTTGTGTTTTTTGCGTATTTGGCGCACTTGTGATCTTAAACGTTGCATTCGAATTAACTACTACGCTTGAGGCACTTCCTTCGATCAAGACTGCTTTTGCTGTATTTGAAGGATTGTTTTGAGTAACGTCTAATAAACTGCCTTCACCTAAATCAATTCGACCACCACTTGCAAGATAAATCGCACGAGCTGTTCCATTGTTATTTGCAACTACAGAAGCACCACTGCCGATATTCATTCGGACATTCGAAGTAGCCCAAATCAAGGAACCTGCATTTAATCGGTTTTCGCCAAAGAAATTAGCTGAAGAATTGCTAGCGGCTAAATAGAGTAAGCGCCCCGTTGCATGACTATTTTCATGAGTAACGTTTGTGAAGGAAACACTGGACGTTCTATTTTGATAGATCGTATTTGTTGCATGAGCCACGATTCTCACATTTCTGATACTTAATCCTTGATTTACCGTATTTCCATACAACCGAACATTATTCCCGAAGGTTAACGTATGACCATTACCTTCAATCGTTTTGGTCGTCCCTGTCCATGTCACACTACTGGTCATCGTGATGTTATTGGCTAAGCTGATTTGTGTAACCGTCGCATTGGCTAACGCTGTCCGTAATTCAGCATCAGATGTTACTTGGACACTTGCCCTTGTTGAACGGGTTTCAGCAGCGTCTTCTGATGATTCGTTAGAATTACTTTCTGAGGTTTCTTCATTTGGTGCATCCGCTTGTTCATCATTTTCTGCGACTTCATTATTTTCTGAAGAGTTCTCAGTAGAAACTTCTGTTTGAGCTTCTTCACTTTCAGTAGGAGAACCCTCTGTTTCCTGAACTGCTTGCTCATTGGTTGCTGTATGGTCATTTTCTGTGCTTTGAGTTGCTTCACTATCTAATAATAAATTTGGAGCTTCTATTCTCTCTTGTGTCACTCCTGAAGAATTATCAGTTTTTTCTGTCGCCATCGCATTTATTGGCAACGCCGATAAAGTTAAATGACTAATCAACAATAAACCTGTGACTTTTTTACTAAATTTGTTATTCATAAGTAACTCCTTTTTCTCTATTCTTTCTCTTGTACTTTAAAGATTCATTTCACGTTTTTATCAGTCACCCTTTCTTACTCCCTCGAAAAAAATCAGTTATAGCTCTTATCGGAACAACCTATTCGATACAAACTCTCTAAAAACCTAAATTAGAGCTATAAAATAATGCTTTTTTGACGAAATTTTATCGTTTTTAACGAGATTAAATTTACCATGGTTGATCATCAATCGATAAATCAAGATTTGCAAACCTGTATGAATAAATTGATTTTCATTTTCTTTTTAAATAAGGCATTTTAAAAGTTTGTGCAAAAAAAAGTGTTATAAAAAAAGACGATTCCTTATCATTTAAAAAGGATCGTCCATTTTTGTTATTACCTGTAACCACTTGACTCAATACGATGGATACAAGGTTTCTGCCTACTAATTCTTAGTATTATCACAAACATTTTTAACAACAGTTCCTTTCAACAGAACGCTTCTTTTCTTCAAAAAAGGTCCCAAAAAAAGCAAAATAAAAGAAATTGTATGTAATTTTACACATCTTCTAAAAAAATTCATTTTTCTTTGGTATACTAAACATAGATCTGCATATCATTAGATTTACGTTGCCCGTTAGTGAAGTTTCAGGCAACGTTTCTTTATGGGGGATAGATAAAAATGGAAGAGAAAAAGATTTTTGAGAAGCGGTGGTTATTAGCTACCAGTGAACAACGAGAGAAATACCATGCCTTGATTGCCTCTTACCCTTCGATCGAATGGACATTCAAAGAAAAAAGCTACCTTTTATGGCTTTGTCAGTTAGATAGTGATACGTTCAAAACCTTTGAAGCAATTTTTGATAAACTAGTAAATGCCAACTAACTGTTTCAACGTAGGCTGTTCTTTCACCAAAATAACCCAATCTTTTGGTATTCAGGAACAGTGGGCCTATTTTCAGATAACTCCCTTTTTTATTAGATGAACGAATAAAAGCCGCAACCGTTGATCGCAACGGTTGCGGCTTTTCCTTTTAATTTATCCACACATGTCCTCGTCATGCTCTTTTTCAACACGTATATTAGGCTGTGGGAGCGTTTAACGCTTGCCCTAACTGAGGATCGATTTTTTCAATCACTCTTTGCCAATCTTGATGATCGGGGATTGCTTTGAGCAAAAGATAATCAGTCGATAAGATGAACTCTGATAAATATTCACTATAATTTGTAACCACAAGATCAATGGCATTTCCCTTCAAATAATCGGTCGTCAATTCATTGATTTTTGGAAAAAATACCAGATGATCATTGCCGACATAACGCAAAAAGCGCGCACGAATCGTGTGACAGGCATAGAGATCACCTTCTATTATCAATGCGATCCGTCTGACTTTTTGAGCATAGAGCTCCCTGATTGCTTCACTGTAAAGGGTCAGTGCCGCACAAATATCTACCAGATACTCCTGCTTGATCCCAAGAATCGCTTGGTGCTGCTTCATAAATGCCAGATTCCTTTGATAAGCGGCAGAACGATGCTTCTGCGCTTCATTTTTTACTTCTGTTAGCAAGTGATTTAAAACGGGCGCCAGTTGCTCATTGATTTTCTTTGACAGGAAAAAGGCGTGGATCATCGTCTTGACCCGTTGGGGCTCTTGAAAGGAAATGCCCCATTCTTGAACGAAGCGCTGACTCAGTTCTTCGAGTTCAGGATACAGTCCAAACGATGCAACGAATTGCTGCTCTTTTTCAGGCTCGGTCAAAGTCCGTTTCATCACGGTCACTAAATAAAGCCACATAATTTCTTGTTGCGGCAGTCTTACTCGGTATAGCGCTTCGATTTTAGGTGCTAAGTCATTCATTACGGCAAATGCCTCATGGGTTTCGATGATTTTTTCCAACGATTGAGGAATCTGAACCGTCTTTCCCAATTGGTAACGCTTGATCGCAATATACAAGCTATAATAAAAATCACTCGGAGAAACGCCTGTATTCACCAGCTCTGCGGGCATTTCTGAGAAGACATCACTGACTAGTGCAATCAGTTCTTTGGGGGGCAATAGCGTATGAGGGGTGACATCTGATTCATAATAAAAATCTTTAAAGAACTTGCGAATATTGGCTTCGGAGCCACTCAAATTAACCGGTTGCAAGATCCACTCCACATGATACTTTCGCAACGTCACAGAAGCAGTATTCAAATAACGACGCATCGTACTTTCTGATACATACAAGCGCTGCGCCCACTCTTCAACCGAACAGAATTCACCGTGGAAAATGGCTTCCACGATTTGATACATTCCTTCTTCTGCAACAAGCTCCTTTTTTTGGGACAAGTATTTTTTCGGATTCGTTTCCCTAAAATGATAGCCATTGGCTACAAGCGAAAATTCGGCTGCCTCTTGTAGATAGGTTTTCAATTCTTTGATATCCGAGCTGATCGTCCGTTGGGTCACATCAAGTTTGTTTGCTAAACTTGCGATGGAACAAGTCCGTTCTCGCTCAAAAGTATTTAACATTTGAAGCCAGCGAACGGTCGTCTTATTTAGCATAAAATTTAACTGCAATTCTCTCATTTTCCCCTCCGTGTTTCTTCCTCACCGACTAGTGTCTTTACTATAGTACAATATTTAGGTGCATAAAAAAACCTTCCTATTTCCCAAATTCACATTAAGAAGCTTCTTGAATGTGTACTTAAGTGAACAAACAAGGTATTCTCTATGTAGACTTATTTTTGTGCAACTGGAGGAATTCGTATGACAAATATGGTTTATGGGTACGCACGTGTCTCCACAAGACAACAGGATCTCTCGCGTCAGTTAGATTTACTTGACCGGTATGAGTGCAATAAAATTTATACGGAAAAGATCAGTGGTGTTCGTGCGAATCGTCCTGAATTAAATAAATTAAAAAAACGAGTGAAAGAAAACGATAAAATCATCATTGAAAGTTTCTCGCGACTAGGAAGAAGTACCAAAGATCTCATTGATCTTGTCTACTTTTTTGAAAAAAAAGGAGTAAAGCTTATCAGTATTAAAGAAAATTTTGATACGCAAACCCCACAAGGGAAATTGATGATGACTGTTTTCCAAGCCTTTAGCCAATTCGAACGAGACATCATCGTCGAACGGACCAAAGAAGGCTTAGAATCCGCTCGTGCTAGAGGAAATATCGGTGGTCGCCCACGAATCGATCCTGGACTGATTCAACACGCATTGAACCTTTATCAAAAAGAAGGAAAAGCTGTTGTGGATATCTGTGCCCAAACAGGGTTAAAACGATCAACTTTTTATCGTTATCTTAGTCTGGAAAAAGAGGAAATCGTTTCATAAATACAAGTGCTGGCTAAACTTAGTACTCTCGGCTGCTCACTATATAAATAAACAGGACGAACATTGCTGATGTTTGTGATTGCTTTTTTGTTCTCTCTTAAAGCAATTCATCCAGCTTGTTCGTCCTGTATGTTTTATTCTTCTAGCTCTTTTGTCGATCCTATTGTTATTTTCTCCATGATTTCTTACGGTACAAGAGCACCAACCCGCCGATTAAGAATAGGATACCTGTAACACTTAGCAAAACACTGCTTGTTTCTCCTGTTTTTGGCAGTTGCTTAACAGTGGATTGTTTGCTTGCTTTGATCGGTGTTGTCTGTCCTGTTGCTGAGGGGTTGTCTGATTGTTCTGATGGACGTTTTTCGTTTTTCTCATCATCGTTTGTTTCTGACGTCTCTGTCTCAGGACGTGCCTTAATTGGTTCTTCTGTTATTGGATCAGACGCTTCAGTTTCAGGAAATTCAGTCCCAGGCGACTCACTTTCCGGGCGATTTTCTTCTGGTACTTCTGTTGGCGTTTCGTCAGGTGTTTCGCTGACTTTTGCTTGTATAGTAATCACGGCATGGGCAATCACTGCTCCGTAATGGTAGGAAACCGTGTATTGACCGACTATGTTGTTGTTCACTGTGCCATTGACTTCTACTTCTGAAAAGGCTACTTTTTTGCCATCACGATCGGTGGCAGAATCAAAGTTTGTTTCTGGCAACCATTCATCGCCTTGCTTGATCGTTGAATCGTGGACTTTTAGGGATGTTTCATCCGCTTTGACGGTGATAGTGGCTTTGCTTTCTACACCACGATAAATGTAAGTGACCTCGTACTCGCCTGCTTTCGTTGTGTCTGCTTTTCCTGTAACGGTGATATCTTCAAAATCAACAGGTTTACCATCCCGATCTGTTGCGCTATCGAAGTTGTCTTTGGCTGTCCAGTTTTCCCCTGTGTACAACTCGCTATCGTGGACTTTGACTGTAGTTTGATCGGCTTTGACGGTGATAAGGGCTTTGCTTTCTAAGTCATGATAGCTGTATATAACTTCATACTCGCCTACTTTCGTCGTATCGACAATCCCTGTGACAGTGATATCCCCAAAATCAACAGATGAACCGTCTCTATCTGTTGCATTATCGAAATTATCCTTAGCTGTCCAGTTATCCCCTGTGTACAACTCACTATCGTGGACTTTGACTGCCGTTTGGTTGGCTTTGACGGTGATAGTGGCTTTGCTTTCTACGCCGTGATAGCTGTAAGTGACCTCGTACTTTCCTGCTTGCGTTGTATCGACAGTCCCCGTGACAGTGATATCCCCAAAATCAACAGATGAACCATCTCTATCTGTTGCACTATCGAAATTATCCTTAGCTTTCCAGTTGTCCCCTGTGTACAACTCGCTGTCATGGGCAGTCACCTTGGTTTGGTCAGCTTTGACGGTGATCACAGCTTTTGATGCTACTCCATCATAACGATAAACTACCTCATAGGACCCCGTTTTTTTAGTATCTACGCTTCCTTCAACGTTCACATCCGCAAACGAAACTGGGTTGTTATCCCGATCTACGGCTTGATCAAAGTTATCTTCTGAGGCCCAGTCATCGCCGACGTATATCGAAGAATCATGAACCTTAATCGCAGTGAATCGTGGTTTTACGAGTATCGTTGCTTCTTTACTCACATGATTCAATTGATAACTGATTTTATACGTAGCGGCTTTGTTAGTATCTACTTGTCCGGAAACACGACCACCCTCAGCAATAAATTCCTCATAAGTCAAAGTTTTGCCTTCTTTTGAAATAGCTTGCTCAAAATTATCCGCCGCTGTCCATGTATCCTGTTCATAAATAGTGGTATCTTTCACGGTCAGATCGGTATAGTCAGTCGGTGCTTTTTGATAGACGTACGTCACCGTTACTTCGCCACGAGGAAGAACACCTTTTGCATTCGTTGGCAGTTGACTGGTATCAAGGATGTACCCCGGAATTTGTGGAATAAACGCACTTGTAGAGACATCATAAGGCTCATTGGTACTATCATTGATCGTTTGGTAAGGATAGATCTCCATACCAGTCTCATCCACATATTTAATGGTCAGATGGCTATTTGTAAAGCGAATATTATATGTTGCTGTAAACAAAAGGTTACCGTTAGCGTCGGTATATTCTAAAACCGCTGTTAGACCGTAATAGTTGATCGTAAAACCTGTGAAGCTTGTCCAAGATATATTTAATTGATTGGTACCAGTCACTTCACTTGTATACCATAGTCCCACTAGCATGTATACCTTATCCGTTTTGTAGACATAAAAATCTTCTGTCAGCTGCGGGTCTTGGTATAGTGTTTGGTGTGCGTATTTTTCCGGGATTGGCAAATCCAAAACCAGTGCTTTATACTTGATCGGATCATATTCTACAGTCAGATCGTAGTTGAAACTCTCGATACTCTTCGTTGATTCTGCAGCGAGAGGTTGACTATCCGTAGATTCTACATTGGTTTCAGCAGATGGGGCAGTAACTGAAATTTGAGTTTTTTCTGCAGCATCAGCTGCGTTAGATTGATTTGTTTCTGAGTTTGAAGTGGTGGTCACCACTTCACTTTTGGTTGCTTCAGAAGATATGACGTCAGCATTTCCTTCTTGGGTATCTGTCTTTTCTCCTGTGTTCATGCTTCCTGTTGAATCTGCCAGCAAGGGAACCGATGAGTCTATGAATGGTGTTTGCTGCTCTGTTTGTTGTCTTTCTGTTGCCTGAGCGATCGGCCATGTGCTTGGAAAGGTTGTCCCTAAAATCAGCATCCCTATTAAACCACTCTTAATTATAACTACGCGTTTTTTCATTTTTACTTTTTCTCCTTTTTCTTTTTCCAAACTTTATTCACACTTACTTCCGTTCCAATCTGTCCAAATTTTGGTTGACTGCAACTGGCAGGGGTGTTTTCTATAAAATAACTCCCTTAAATGACTGTCCTTCGCAAAAATATGTGGGCGCCGCATCTTTAACATGAATTCCTTCAATTTTCAAGGGATAAGACTTCTTGAATGGCCCAGAGTATTATATAATTTACTTAAAACGAATGGTTTTTATATTCGATCGCTGATCGCTCCCACAGGGTCTTGAAAGAGGTGGTGACATCAATGTTAGAAAATTTATCCATCAACTTACATCGAGATAAGGCATTTTCTCGTCAAGTAAAAATTCTGCAAGTGCTAAATGCAGCACCCGCAGGGTATCACCCGCAAGAGTTGGCGACATTATTGGGACTTTCCTTGCCTACAGTCTCTAAAGAATTAAGTATTTTAAGCGACAGTTTGCCGGAAGATCTGGTCAAGATCAAACTTTCTGGATCCAACATCGTTTCGATTGAGTATGCACCAAATGCTTCAATCAATTCTGCCATTCAGCTTTTGGGCATGGAAACGTTGGAGTTTAAAATCATGTCTAGTATCATTGATAATAAAAAATACTCTATTCACCGAGCAACGATCGAATTTGGCTATTCCCGCAGTCATCTGTTGCGAACGATCAGTTATATGAACAAATCTTTACAAACCTATTCTGTGACCATCGCAACGAATCATCTTGATTTTATCGGTACCGAAGCCGATATTCGCTTTTGTCTGTTTGTCTTTTTCTCCGCTTATGGCGATAGCACGATCTTAGATAAAGACAGCCCTGCAGATGCGCGTCTTCTGGTCCAAAAAGCAAAAGAAGCCAACAAAAAAGATTTGCATTACAGTCATTATCGACTTGCCCTATGGCTAAGTATTGCCAAGCGTAGGTGGCGCTATTCTTACTTTTTGACATTGCCACCGTCTTTAGAACGCAATCTATTAGAGAAAGAACGCTTCGCTGTTTTCTCAAAAATATTAAACGAACATTATTTGAAAAAATATCGGATCATCCACTTGCCGCAACAAGAACTCCTTTGGATCTTCCTCAATGCTCTCCACTGCATTTCGTATAGTACGATGGATATTAATGGGGAAAGCGAGGCGGATTACATTTTTCACCATACAGAGAAACCAGAAATTCTCGCAGAAGTTGCTGCCTTTTTAAAGAAACCTGGAATAGCTATCCTTCCTGCAGCATCACACAAAATCATCGCATATCTCGTAAATCTCCGCTTGTTAACGATGATTTCTGCGAATTACGAATTTGCCGATCCCCAGATCAAAACCTTTGTTGAAGCGACATTCAAGACGGACTACCTTGCTTGGAATAAATGGTTGAAACAGTTTAATGAACAAAGTCGTTTCTTTTCGTTTACTCACTTAGAGCATGTCGCAGTTACGTTGACCTTGTTAAGCGAACTTTCTTCTAGCAATCAGTTGAAAAAGCATCTCAAAGTGGCCTTTGCTTTTCAAGGTGGTGCTGGATTAGATGCCTTTTTAGCCGCATCAACAGAGCTATTCAAAAATGACCATACAGAAATCAGTTATTTTTTTGAAGTGGCTCCTGATGAACAAGAATTGATCCATCGAGAAATTGATTTGATCGTTAGCAATTTTGACTTGCATCTGAAAAGTAACACCAAATTTCAGCAACTACGAATTTCCAATGTTCCTACCCTTTCGGACTGGACGATCATCCACAAAACGATTGAACAGCTGATTCAGCCAAGAATCACACCGATTCATTGACCTAAGGCAACTGTCGGCCTTCTTGAAGGAAGCGCCGTCAGTTTTTTCATTGCATGGTTTGCTATTTTAGTCCTTTCCTAAGTATCCATTTTTCTTTTCTCTTAGCGTGTCTATTTTTTTCACATCCGAAAAAAATCAGACCTTTTTTCAAGATTCCTCTCCTAACAAACGCTTTTCTTTTCAAGCGCAGCGTAAAAATTCATTGTCTTGTTTTCGTGTGCTGCTCGTAATCCCTGAAAAGTTGGGATGTTTGGTGTATTTTTTATGATAGAAATTTTAGCAGCTACTCTTAGCACCAAATGTGAAAAGCGTTATTTTAAAAGCAAAGAAACATACGATCAAAACAGACTGCATGTTTTAAATAACTTTTGTATCTATTTTTTTTATTTACTAGAAAAAAAAGAAATCTTCTCCCCGCTCCTTTTTTGTATAATAGTTAAAAAGAGAGGGGGACCAATGTGGATTTTATCAAAGAGCTGCACTCCTTTAAAACGATCGTTGAAGAAGGTACGTTTACGAAAGCTGCTGCTAAATTAAACTATGCCCAATCGACGGTTACGAACCATATCAAAAAGTTAGAAGAAGAGTTAGAAGTAGCGTTATTTTTGGAAGGAAAAAGCAATGTACTCACGTTGGAAGGTGAATTGTTGAAACAGGCGGTTCCTGGTCTGATCGCTCAGTGGGAGGAGGTCAAAGAACAGTTGCTCAATGCTTCGAACACAGTCGAATATTCTTTACGGATGGGCATCGTCCCCCCTTATGACATGTTGATTTTACCGGAGCTTCTCCATGTATTTTCCCACCAATACCCAAAAATAAAATTCGAGATCATGGTGGGATCCACGCTGGCATTAGCCGATGCATTAAAAGAAAATCGTATTGATTTTGCGTTATGCTCACTTCCTCACGAAGATTCCTTTGTCTATGAAGAACTTTTACAAGAAGAAATCTGCTGCATCACTTCGATCACGAACCCATTGATCATTAAGGAATTAGCCGACCTTACAGGAATCCATCTATACAGTTCCGGCGGTGACTGTCCTGCACTTAGAAATATCGAGGGCTACCTTGACCAGTGTGTACCTTCGCTCCAATGGGAATATGTCAGCAGCAGCACGACGATTCCTTATTTGATTGAACAAACAGGCTTCTGCGGTCTAGTCCCGCGTTCGATCATTGATCAAACATGCGCTCAAGTAAAAATTTTATCACTGCCTTTACCGAATCTCCGCATGACGATTGGCTTACTGTCAAAGCAACCATTGACACTTTTCCCGAATATTACAAAAAAGTTTGTCTTTGAGTTAAAAATGCGCTTACTGTAATTGTTATAAAATCAGTTTGATCACGATCGATTTTTATGCAGTTATTCTTCAAAAAAAAAAATGATAGTATTTATTCTAGCAGCAAAGAAGCAGCGTGAAAACAAATAGCCGCACAACCTCTTTCTGTTCTACAGACGTTGTGCAGCATAGCTTTTCATTTCGCTTATTATTATTCAATCAGATGATTGCCTCTTGTTTCGCCACTCACTTTTTGTTATCATTTTACTTTTTTTATGCAAACTGGTACGATTATTCATACTATCCGCAGGAGATAAAAAAGCCACTGTTGTTCTTTACATTTCAGAATTTTTTACCGATTATAAAAAATAGAAACGTTCTTTCATCCTTTCCAATGTATACTCTACTTTGGAAAAGAACAATCACCAAAAAAGGCTGGACTTGAAAACCGTTCGATCATGTTTTTAGTAGCAGGCAGTTATTGCTCAAGGAGCCTATTTTTGCAATTGTCAGAAAAAATAGACGATGAGAAAAGGAGGAAAAACTATGTTTATCATTGAAGCGATCTTCAGCTTTCTAAGAGACACATTAGGTGTGATCCTGGCCATTCTCTTAGGGACGCTTTGTTTGTCGATGGTGATCAATCTGATCGTTATCGTTGTAAAAAACACCTATTCAAAATTTAAAAAGAATTATTAACGAATCGCTGTCTTCTAATAGATAGCTTTTTTAGATAGTTTTTTCAACCTCTCAGGTCTCTTTTTTGCCTTTATAGTATCTTTTTTCAAACTCAATCCAAGATTTGCTGAATTCATGGTTGGAAAAGGCACTTTTTAAGCCTGAGCGCTGCTTAAAGCGAAAGACCTCTTCGCGGTCCATCCCCAATTCCTTGGCAATTCGTTCATCCGACCACTCGTTAGCGACCAACTGCTGCACGATGTTTCCCATCTTCTCGATGCCATGGGTACCACGTGCTCGATTGTGGCGAATCGTTGAAGCGATGCGATTCTCAAAAGGCTTATCGATCACTGTGACCGGAACGCTTGGCAACGCCAGGCGGTCTTTTGCTACGACATACCGATGAAACCCATCGATCAAAATATACTTGTCCTGCTCCTTATCGTGGTAACAAACCAGTGGCTGCGTAAAGCCATCTTCCCGAATCGACAGTTCCAGCAAATCCATCTCTGGAGCAGCCACGGTGTTGGGATTATACGTATTCGCGTGAATCTTGCTGACTGGGATCAGCTTCGCCGCTAACACTGGAAAATCGATATCGCTCATGAGGTACTACACTCCTTTTTAGAAATGAATAATTTTTTGTTTGTCGATAGACCGCAAACCCTTTTGACTCCAAAAGTGCAATTTCACTAGGCTGGTTACTAGAAGCGAGAATCTCTGCTTCTGGGTAATTGCGGCTGATATCCACCAACATTTTCCGTAAAAGAAACTTTTTAAATTGAGCAGTTGGATCTTTTTCATAAAATTCCCCTAGCTCCACTTTATTGACGCCTTTTTCATAATAAGAAAAAGCGGTCACCCGTTTTTCGTCATCAAGAATCACATACCAGTAGCAGTTCTCATCATTGACTAAGTACGGAAATTGCTGCTGATACACCCGTTCCGCAAAAAATGCCCCCATCAATTGATAGAATTGGCTTTTCTTATACGGTGGAAAAAATAAAACCAATCGTTCGTTCACAAAACCCTTCCTCTCTAGGGACACATTCGTCCATCGTTAGGTGATTTTTTTCGTTAAATACTCATATTTGGCATTCAATTTTTTTAACTGATACTTGGGTAAATGCTCGATTCCCAACGCCGCCCCAAAATCGACCGCCAACTCATACAATTCCGTCTCATCTTTTTTCGTCAGACTGTATTGTCGCGTGCTCAAAGAAAAATCATTTTTTTCTAACGCACGAGCGATCCCTTTCCAGTCATGCCAGAGTACTTCGTTTTTCAGCCACTCCTTACGTTTGGTCACATCGGGAATGTCTTCCACTTCGATTCCGTGCTTTTCTCGATAATGATCAATCAAGATCGTGATTTTGCGGTAATAATGGTCCTGTAATTTCTTTGAATAAAGTCCAATTGATTCCAGTAAAAAGACCGCATACTCTTGCCAAGTCATATGACTTGGCTTTCTCGTATTGTAATGCGCCAATAATCCCGTCTGGGCATACAATCGACCAAAATTGGCTCCTGACACGCGGTTGACGACCCGTTCCCACGTTTCCGGTTCCACCAGAGCATATTGATATAAGCCTTTTCGTTGCTGCATACCATAAGGCTGACAGATTCGCATTTGATGAATCGGAACGCCATGATCATATAATTTTTCATAAAAGCCATTTATCGGCCAGTCAAAATGGGCATAGGCGCCCCAGACATCTTCTGTCTTCCAATCATAGATGGGGTAAAAATTGACGACCATGGAATCTGCTACTTGCCGTTTGATCCAGCATTGCTTCCGAAAGTTATACTTTGGCGAAGTGATCGACCGATATCGGTATAGACTTTCCTGTGTTCGGATGCCAACGCCACAAGCAACGGGTTCACACTGATGATAGTTTGCGTACCAGTGAGCAAAGTTTCGTAAGAACTTATCTGGATTCATATTTGCACTCTGATAGATTTCCATCAATGATTCATCTAAATCAGCAAGTGAAATCGCATCTTTTGGCATCATCTGTACCCACTTCTCACGTTCTTGTTCATCCCACATCAGCCATTGTGGCTGAAATACGCTAGTGTTGTTGTCCTCGTAAAAGGGCAAACAGAAGTGAAAGGTTTGATTGATAGTTGGTAACGCTTTGATTTTTTCCATGAACGTTCTCGTAGCATCATAATTTGCCTCGATATCTAAAATCAGCAGATCAAAAGTTTTCTTTTTTTGTCGGGCGACTTGGTCAGCCAACTGAATCATGGCACCGCTATCTTTTCCACCACTGAAAGAGAAATAAACATGGGGAAAGGTATCAAAAATATATTCCAGGCGCGTCATCGCCGCTTCCAGCACATTATCCTTACAATATTTCTTCATAAAAGCTCATGTCCTCATTTTATTTGTCCTTTTTTTGAATAAGTATTACATTCTAGTATAAAGTTTCACTTAGCTTCTTACAAGGACTTAAGGGAGATTTTGCATTCGATACATGCAAATAATTGTTAGCTATCATTGCAATGTGTTCCCCATTGTTCACTACTATTCCTAGTAATCAAGAAAAATAGTGGGAAAAAATAGTAGAAAAATTCCTTCTGAAACAAGTTTTATTGCTTTTCTTGATTCATTCAGCCAAAAGGGTTTGAAGGACTTTTTCAATACGCTTCACTTGTTTTTCATTGAAGTGGGACAGCCATTCTTGATCCGCAAGTAAACGCTGAATCTCTTGCTGAAGGTCTTTGTATCGACTGGCTTCCTTGATGTTTTCAGTCATCTTCAAGAAATTACTAATTTTTTCTCCTTTAGGCAGCAGTACATACTCTTGCTTGATCCCTTCAAACTTGTCTTCATGATCAATCACCAAAAGTTGACTGATCAAATCATGAGCGATCCACCGATGATAGGAGTTTTTATGGGTATGCAAGGCCCAGATCCGTTCCCATTCATCATAAATCAGCTCAGGGTTTTTAACGGCTACTTCTTTAATGATCAAATAACTATTAAAATACTCATTGATATGATTTTGACCATCAACGATATTCTCCACTAGCCTCTCTCTTATCTTTCGATCATCGATCGCCGTTTGCACAAACGGTTGGGGATCAAAGGATGTTGTCTGGAAATGACCTGCGATTTCTGGGTAGTCCATGCTTTCACCTTCTTTAAAAATTATAAGATTATTTTACAGGTTTGAACCTCTAAGTTTATTTTAACAGAATCTATGTGCGAAAAAAGTGGCTTTTATATTCCCCTTCTTTTATCAATCATCCATTCTGATAATGTAGGTAGACTAACGCCACTTTGAATATCATACTTTTTGGAAAACCCAATTTAAAATTGAAAACAGCTGGAAAGAATCCTTTCGATCCTTTATCCACTAACACTGCTATCTATTGATTTCTTCCGTTCGTCTATTGAGCGCTAGGAAAAGTGCAAGCTTCCTTTTATATCCTTTTCTGAAAGGAGCCCTTCACAAGAGAACCTGCTAGCAACTACTTTCTCGTTAAATTCCCAATGTCACTGACACAAAAAAGGAAGTCCCGCGTTCGGGACTTCCTAACGTTCTTTTCTCTTCAAATACTATTTCACGCATAGCTGCGAGATGCTGGATCACGCGTCCTTTCTCCGAATACCTCGGTCGGTAGGCATTTTGATCCATTGTTCTGGTGGACGCTTTCTGATTTTTTTTGGTGCAAACATCAGTTGAATAGTTCTTTTGACAAAGTTATTTCGGTATACGTTTTCCATAACTTCCACGCCCTTTTCAATTGATTTAGGAAGCGGTGACGTCGATCCTTCTTCCTATTTTTATTATAAGCCCCAATCCGGTACAAAACAAACAATTCAGCTGCTGTTTTCTCCCATTCGTTTAGATGAAATCTGTGGTTGCTGCTAAAAAAAGAGGTACATATTCTTGAATAAAGTTCAATAAGCCACCGCATATTTATTGAAAAAAATAATGAAAAATTGCAGAAAAAAATCGAAACTACTCGAGACAAACGCCAAAGGGCTGTGTTTTTGAATGAAAAATCGTTTCACTTTACTTTTTCTTAAATTTTAATTATTATTCTTTTGAAATAAGAATAATGAAGGAGATAAAAACATGGAAAAATACCAAGTGTTCCCTGGTCAAAACTATCAGGCAAATGTTATTGGCTTTACCGGTTTACAAGAAGTTAGTGTGATTCATGTTTACGAAAATACTGCAACTGTTCTAATCAAAGAAACAGCTGAAACAGGTGTTGCTAAGCTATGTAATTTTCTAGTTGGTGCCACACAATTAGTTAGTTGATCCTCTTTTATTAACCAAAACATGAGGAGCCATTTGCCATCCAACATGTTGTAGGAAAACGATTTGAAAGTAGTCCTTTGTGAGCTTGCTCTTTTCCTATTCATCAATTACAGCAGTATTTTTATTTATCTACTCAATATCTCTCTACTTTATATATAAATAGTGTTAGAATGAACAAAAGGAAACGTATCAGGCTTCCCCCAAGAGAATCTTCCCCAAGTACTCTTGTCTGATACGTTTCCTATTTTTGTGGCGAAAAAGCCACAGACCAATGGTAGCCCTTTACTCTGTGAAAAGCAAGCATTCAAAATTGATTTTTTCTTTATTTTTTTATTTTATCTCCTCAAATTCCCTTTAAAAATCAGGCAAAAACACACCTCTCGTAATAAGGTGTGTTCTTTTTTTGACAATGATTATTCACGAATAATAAGTTCATAAGGCAGAATGATCTGTTCTTGTTTTCTTTCTTGAAACAAGCGAAAGGCTTCTTTGCCGCACTGATTCAGATGAAACTCAACGGAAGAAAAATGCAGCATTTGACTGATAAGCAGGTTTTCTTGTCCAATCACGATGGGTGCTGTCCCGTGGGAGTATTGATTCAAAATCATTGCTGCGATTTCGTCTCCATTTGTGATCACCCCATCGATTCCTCGTTCTTTAAAAAAGGCTGC
The DNA here is from genome assembly GCF_050544075.1 of Enterococcus sp. AZ188. Taxonomy (NCBI): domain Bacteria; kingdom Bacillati; phylum Bacillota; class Bacilli; order Lactobacillales; family Enterococcaceae; genus Enterococcus; species Enterococcus sp. AZ188. The sequence goes on along the minus strand of NZ_CP172943.1, from coordinate 601,544 downwards.
TGCGGAAATCCCGTCTTGTGCTTTGATACAATCCCAATAAATATCGGCTTCCGAAAAAGCAGGAAACAGCTCCTTGGCTTTTGCGATGGTATTGACTGAATTGCAGCTAAGCCGTTTGCTGCGCCCGAGCGTCAGTCCCAAACGTTTTACGCCTTGTTCTTTTAAATAATTGATACTAGCTGTCACAGAGCCGACCAAGTCGATCGCAACGAAAGGAACAGCAGTACCGGTCGAATTTTCACAAAAAACGATCGGTCCTTTTTCCATGTAGGGATAAAACGTCTCGATATGATTTGCACGGGTAATAACGATCAATCCGTCAAACCCTTTTGCAGCGAATTCTTCTAGATATTCTAGTTCCAATTTCCGATCAAAATTGGTCGGCAATAACGTCACTTTGTATTTTTTAGCAAAGGCTTCTTCCATAATGCCATTTAGAATCCCATCAAAAAAGGCGTGATTGACAAACGGCACGATGACCCCAATATTATAGGTTTTCCCCGAGCTGAGCTTTTGGGCGATCTTATTCGGTTTGTAATCCAGTTCTTCCATCACCGCCAAAATCGCTGCTCGCTTTTGCTCATCGACATAAGGATGGCCATTGATCACACGAGAGACTGTCGTGATCGAAAAACCAGTGATTTTGGCTATATCGCGTATCGTTGCCATTTCCTTCATTCCTATCTGTTTGTTTTACGATTGACCTAAGTCTACCATAGAAAATTTACTGATTCACTTTCGATAAATTTTCTGAAAAGGTCCTTTGGTTGATTGTACGGTATGAAACGAGTTTCATAGCAAGACTATTGCCACATTATTTTTTCTTTAACTACTACATAGCATACGAAAAAACTGCTCAACATTTCTAGAAGAGCAGTTCTCTTTGATAAACGCTCAATTCATTTCTCTAAACTGCTTTGGTGAACTGCCCGTTACTTTAAAAAAATAGCGATAAAAATTACTCAAATCCCCATAGCCGACGAGCTCAGCAATCTCTTGGATAGGTAAGCTGGTTTGTCTTAAATAGACTTTTGCTTTGCTGATTCTCATCTCCAATACTAACTGAGAAAAAGTTTTTCCCGTTTTATTTTTTAGAATACGCGCAATTTGCCGCTGACTATAATTGAACTTGTTGGTTAAATCGACAATAGAGACTTCCGCAAAATGAGTCTGCAAATATTGAAGCATATCGATTGTTTCTGACTCCTCTCCTGCTTCAGTATCTAGGCTGACTTGATTGGTTTGAAACCCTCTTAAAAGCTTGATAAAAAAGGTATCGAGAATGTTCTTCAGCATTCTTTGAGAATAGCCATCCGTTTTGTTGATCTCTTCTGTCATTAATAGAATGTCGTCCGTCAGCCCTGCTGTGGGGAGTGTATGAAAATAAAGAAATCGCTTGCTGTTTTCATAAAGCGCATTCAGGAAGAAGTGCGACAAAATATCTTTATCCTCTAATAACCCAAAGAAAGAAGCGTTGAAGGTGCTCTTGCGAATTAAAATATTGACTGCTTCCAAGCCATCTGAAAATCCACTGATTGCGTGGATCGTCCGTGGTGCAATTACTACAATGTCCCCTTCCTTCAATTCATAGGTCTGATTTTCAAAAAAATTATAACAGCTACCTTTTACCACATAGATCATCTCGAAAAATTCATGTGCATGATAATTTGCTGGTAGATAGCGAATGTGTTTGATCACTTGAATGTCAGCATTTTCTTCGATCAAGTAGTGCTCCGAGAGTTCTGGTCTGAATTCCGCGAAAATTTGTTCTAGGATCAGTCGTTTGCTAGAAGCTAAATTTTTGGGAATGACTTTGTCATGAAACGGTACCTGGAGTTCTAATTCTGGGCAAGCCAAATAAACCTCTTTTAATGCTTTTTCAAGAATCGTTAGTGTCGCCATTGTGAAATCCTCCAATGTCTTTTTTTACTAATCGGGTTGGCAATAATAGCTAAGACACAAAAAAGAATAGCGCTTACAATTTAGGTATCAAAAACTTAGTAGTAATACTAACAAGCCATTAAAAGAATTGCAAGCTTCATTTAGGGCAAATTTTGAAAGAAAGAAGGACCGTTTATGACAAAAAATTGGCAAGCGACTTGGATCGAACCGCAGCAAGAGCCAACTCGAAAAGAACCACCATTCAGTTTGGCGGATATGTTTTCAGGAAAAAAAGTTGTGCAGGATCCCCCCGAAGAAAGGTTACTCCCACCACATTATTTGAAAAAAATATTCACTATTGAAAACAAGTCTATCAAACAAGCATCCCTTACGATGACGGCACATGGCATCTATCAAGCAAAAATCAATGGACAAGCGGTGTCAGAAGCATTATTTGCGCCAGATTATACCTCTTACACGCAGTATCTTCAATATCAGACCTACGATGTGACTCACTTGTTAAAAGAAAAAAATGTTTGGTCGGTAACGTTAGCTGATGGCTGGTACGCCGGCAGGGTCAGTGTCAGTGGCGGCAGTGCTCAATTCGGTGATCGACTAGGTATCTTAGGAGAAATCGAAATCCACTATACCGACGGTACGCATGAAATCATTGTGACCGACGAAGATTTTTTTAGCAGCCACGGCAAATACGTCTACAGTGATCTTTTCATTGGTGAAAAACAAGACTTACGTTTAGAAAAGGAAAACTGGGAAACCGATTTTGACCTAACTGGATTTACGAAAGTGTCAAAAGCAGATTATGGCTTCGACCATTTGACTCCTCAAAGAGGACCGCAAGTCAAACGTCAAGAAAAGCTTGCAGCAAAGGGTATTTGGTGGGAAAAAGACGCAGTGATCGTAGACTTCGGCCAAGTGATCGCAGGTCGCGTCCAGTTACAGATTCCATTGGCTGATGGACAGGAAATCACCATTGAGCATAGCGAAGTGCTCGATCGGGAGGATCATTTTTTCAATAATATCGTTGGTAGAAACAAAGACCAAAAAGATGTGTTTATTGGCAATGGCCGTGAAGCCTGGCTAGAGCCTGACTTTACCTTTCACGGATTTCGCTACATCAAAATTGACGGGCTTGACGTCCTGCCAGATAAACAGTCTGTTTGGGCATACGCCATTTACTCTGATATGAAAACAACCGGCTCTTTTACTACATCCAATCCAAAAGTAAATCAGCTGATCGAAAATATTCAATGGAGTCAAAAAGGGAATATGCTATCGATTCCGACAGATTGTCCACAACGGGAACGGGTCGGCTGGACAGGTGACATTCAAGTGTTCGGTCCAACAGCAACATTCTTTATGGATGTTTATGACTTCTTAGGGCGGTGGCTAGACAATGTCCGCTTGGAGCAACAAGCAGATGGACAAATCGTCGACTATACCCCTGCCCCCCGAGATTATTTTAAAGGAGAGTCACTCACTGGTTCTTTGTCTTCTGCTGGTTGGGGCGACGCAATCGTTTTACTTCCTTGGACATTGTATCAACGGTACGGCAAGTTAGAGATTTTAGTCGAAAATTATCAAGCCATGAAGCGCTGGCTCTCCTTTAGTCGAAAAAGCGCCGCTGGGGACAAGACGGATGACAAACAGTATTTATGGGATACAAAGTTTCATTTTGGTGACTGGATGTTTCCTAGCTTCATGATCGGTAAGGACGCTAAAGGTCCGATGGAAACAGCATTCGTCACGAAAGACCTTTTCGGTACGGCTTTTCTAGCACATTCTTCTCAACTTTTTGCTCAAATCAGCCAGCTACTGGATGAAGAGGAAGAAGATTGGAGTGATTTTAGTCATAAAGTAAAAGCAGCTTTTCAGAAATATTACTGGCGCGATGATCACCTTACCGCTGATTTTCAAGGAAGCTATGTGATCGCACTGGCGTTTGATCTTTTAGACGAAACAGCGTCAAAAGCTGCAGCAGCAAGGCTAACCGAGCTGATTATTGCAAACAATTATTGCTTAGACACTGGCTTTTTATCCATCCCTTATCTCCTTGACGTTCTTTGTGATTATGGCTATCAAGAATTGGCACTGAAGCTCTTACTACAAGAGGAATGTCCTTCTTGGCTTTACGAAGTCAATCATGGGGCAACCACGATTTGGGAGTCATGGGCATCGATTCAACCTGATGGTACAGTCTGTAATTTTTCTTTCAACCACTATGCATTTGGTTGTGTTGGGGATTGGCTAGTGAGACGTTTGGCAGGATTGCAAGTAACAGAACCCGGTTTTACTTCTTTTACAATTTCACCGCTTGAGCAAACCGCGATCTCAAGCTATCACTTGAATTATACAACCGCATACGGTGACATTGAAATCGAACGGAGCAATGACCAATTCCATTTAAGTGTGCCACAAAATACGAAAGCAATCTTCCAATATGGAGAGACCTCAAAAGATTTAACATCTGGAAAACATCATTTAACGATTAAAGGAGAGAAAATATATGAGTAAATTGAGGTTAAAAATCGGCATCATTAGTCTGAGTTTTATGAGTATGAGTGCCTTAGTTGTGACTAATGCTTACAGTGCCATTATTGCTGATTTTCCTAATGAACCGATTGCGAAGATTCAAATGATCGGTACGATCCCTAGTTTAGGGTCTTTGATTACCACCCTATTCGTAGGAATATTAGCGATGAAATGTCCAAAAAAAATCTTAGCTCTCTTCGGAATCCTTTTAACAGCTATTGGAGGATTAGTCCCTATCTTCTTTCATTCAAGCATCAATCTCCTATTGGGGTTTGCGCTTATTTTGGGCATTGGGATTGGTTTTATGAATACACTCAGTCCTATGTTGCTCTCAGAGTACTTTGAAGGAGAAGAACGAGCCGGCTTAATGGGTATCGGAACAGCAATTACTTCGTTAGGCTCCGTTGTAATGATGCTGGGTGGCGGTTTGTTAGGTGCCTCAAATTGGCAAAATACCTACTATATTTTTCTAATAACGATCCTGATTTTCTTATTGTTACTAGTGAATCTGCCTATGGATAAAATTCCTAAACAAACTGCAACTGACAAAAAGAACCAGTCAACCTCAGCCCCCATTGATGTTTTAAAATCAATGAGTAAACTGATTTTTGTTATTGCAGGACTCGCATTCTTCATGTCATTTATTTACACAATTTATCCAAGTAATCTCTCTATTTTGATCAACCATAAAGAAATTGGCGGTACAAGTACGACTGGATTAGTCAATGCAATTGGAACAGTCGGTGGGTTCATTGCCGGCTTCAGTTTGAAATACATCAATCGTGTGACAAAAGATAAAACACTTGCATTAGGATTTCTATCGTTAGCTTTGACGTTTCTGATCAGCCGTTTTTCTTCAACGGTACTGACCATGTCGATCGGTGCTATTCTCTCAGGATTTGCTATGGCTATGGTTATGGCTACCATTCCTTACTATATCTCATTGAAGGCACGACCTTTTGAGATTGCAATTGCTATGTCAGTGTTCCAATTTTTGAACTCACTGGGCGGTATTTTCTCGCCTATAATCCTGAGTTGGTTAACGATTAATCCGGGTGAACAAGCCTTTTTATTCGGTGGAATTGCTTGCGTAATCCTCAGTCTGATCGTCTTAGTAACCAATATCGGCAAACGCGCATTGAATCAAGCTCCCCTAGACAAGGATTCTCTTTCACAAGTACAGTCTTAATAAGATGATTTTCTAAAGCTCCTCTTTGCAAAAAAAAAGCCTGAAATGATGGATAACAATCATTTCAGGCTTATTCTATTAGTTTTGCACTTTCTGCAGCGCTCGTTTCTTCGTATACCTTCGCATCAGTAACTCGATGCCCTTATCCGCAAAGCGTTGCATATAGGCGGAAAAATTCAACAAGGCAATCAAGAGAATGAGGTTGAGATAGCTGGTATTGCCTAGGTTAAATAAGTCACGACCGACGATCAAGGCAGCAAAGTACAAGATCTGGGTGCTGAAAAAAATCATCGTTCGATAGCTGTTGATCGCTGGATAGACTTTTTTCTGGATCAAGCGATAGTTCCAAGCGGTAAAAATAATGCTCATGATCGATAGAGCTTTGCTGCTACTGTTGAACCAATAGCCAAAGTTGATGATCAGCAGAGTTCCTACCGTAATCGTCAATGCTGTTGGAAAAGCATTTTTGAAAATCGTTGTCATAAAGTCCCCTTTGATCCGATTGAAGTCTGGTTCAAAGTTTAAAAAGAAGGTCGGAATGCCGACAAAGCAGGCATTGATGATTGTTAATTGGATCGGCTCAAAAGGATAGGTCGTTCCTGATAACAACGTCCCCATAGTGATCATGATGGAGAATAAGACTTGCACTAGCACCAATGAACCTGAGCGAGTAATGTTATTGATTACTCGGCGGCCTTCATCCATGACCGATGGCAAAGCATCGAATTGATTTTCCAAAAGCACCAAATTTGATACTTGGCGCGCAGCATCGACACCGGAAGCCATCGCGATGGAGCAGTCGGCTTCTTTCAGCGCCAAAACATCATTGACGCCATCGCCAGTCATCGCGACAGTATGCCCTTGTTCTTTCAAGAAGAGTACCATTTCTTTCTTTTGTTGCGGCGTCACTCGACCAAAAATCTGATAGTTGCTGACAGCTTCTTTTAATTCGGCTGCAGTTAATTTTGATACATCGATAAAATCAGCAGCCCCTGGTAGATTGACTTTTTTCGCGATTTGACTGACTGTCACTGGATCATCGCCAGAGATGATCTTGCATTGGATTGCTTGTGAACGAAAATACTCCAAGGTCTCTTTGGCATCTTCACGGATCGTGTCTGACAGTAAATAAAATCCTAACGGTTCAATATCCGTCGGCAGTCCTGCCTCCTCATAGCCTTGCGCACTGTGCGCCAAAACGATCACCCGGTAGCCTTCTTCTGCCAGCTGTCTTTCCTGTTTTAAGACAGCTTCATGGTTGGTTCCCAGTAAAATCGACGCAGCTCCGATGAAATAAGTGCCTTGCCCTTCAAACGTGACGCAACTGAATTTGCGGTCAGATGAAAAGGGGACGACTTGCTGCATCTGGTACGTCGTTTTTTCTGAAAAAAAGGTTCGTAGCGCCATTGCCGTTGGGTTCTGATCGGGTAGCTGCGCCATTAAGTTGCCGGTGATTTCTGCCAACGGTGTTTCCGATTGAAAGGAAATCGTCTTTTCCACCGTCATCTTGCCTTCGGTGATCGTGCCGGTTTTGTCTAAGCAAAGAACATCGACCCGTGCCAAAGCATCAATGCAGTTCAATTCCTGCACCATCACTTTTTTGCGCGCCAGGTAGACGGCACTGATGGTCAATGTGACACTGGTCAATAAAAACAAACCTTCGGGGAACATCCCTACAGCTGCCGCCACCGTCCGTAAGATGGCGGTGTTGAAAGCCGCATGAGAGAAATAGAACTGTTTGACAAACAAGAGGGTACATAACGGTACCAAAATCAAGCTGATCCAACGAATGATTTTATTCAAACTGCCTTGGATCAAGTATTTTTGTCGTTTGATGGTCTTGGCTTCTTTGTTGATTTTTGCGATATAGTTATCAGCGCCTACGTGGATCACTTGGCACAACGCTTCACCAGCAGTGATAAAACTGCCAGAAAACAACTCGTCTGCCGGCTGTTTGTGGATCGTATCCATTTCACCAGTCAGCAAGGATTCATTGACTTCTAAAGATCCTTGAATGACTTTGGCATCCGTCGGCACTTGATCCCCGCTTTTCAGTCGTAACACATCATCCATTACGAGTTTGTGGATCGGCAATTTCTCCAGCTTACCATCCCGATAAACATCGGCTTTGGCAACTTTTAGCAGTGCCAGCTTATCTAGCGTTCGTTTGGAACGAACTTCTTGAAAGAGATTGATGATCACATTGCTGAAGACAACAAAGACGAACAAACCGTTTTGATAAGAACCGGTCAAACAGACGAGAAAGAATAGGACACAGTTGATTAAATTGAAAAAGGTAAAGATATTGGTAAACAGGATTTTCGGGTACGTATTCGTCGTATCCTTTTTTGTCTTATTGACTTGACCGCGCTGCACCCGCGCCTTGACTTCCCCTGACGTTAAGCCAATGGTTTGGTTGTTTTCGATGATCCTCACCCTTTCTAATCATAGTCATTTACTTTTCGTTTGCTGAATATTCAGCAAACGTGCATCGGACTAGGTAATGGTCTTGCGTTTTTTCTATAAAACCAATTGGCGGCGATTGCGTAAGTTACGCCATCATCTATCGGCTTTTTTCCGTAAAAAACAAGTACTGTCTAAAATATAGCACACCCTTTTAAGTAATGGCGTTTCATTTTTGTCACCTTCGCGTCACTTTAGCAATTAAAATAACAGTTTATTTTGTTAACTCACCCCACTACACATCAAGTGATCACAGGCTTCATCGGTTGTTTCTTACGATGACACAAAACAAAAAAACAGCTGATCTTCACAGATCAACTGTTTAACAATTCTTTAAGTCAGCTTTTTCTAGCAGCTACTAGCAGCATCATTGGTCGGCGCATTTCGTCTTTCATTCCCGGTACTTCCAGTAATTCTTTTGGCGGCTGCGGCTCAATCACTTTTTCTAAAATGAAGCCGTTTTGCAATAAGGTCATTAAATAGGTTGTCAGGGTACGATGGTATTTCGTCACCGTTTCACCTAAAAATTGCGCTTCCCGCTTGCCTTCATAATAGTAATGATCGACTGGGAAATGCTGGATTCCCCCCTGCCTATCATACTGCCAATCTTGCGATCCTTCCGCAGTATAAACCGGATGCTCCACCGAAAATACGAGTACACCACCAGGTTTCAGCCAGACCGATATGCTTTTGATCAATGTTTCGAACGTTGCCACATAGTGAAACGCCAATGAACTTAAAACAACGTCTATTGTGGCTGGAGGAAGTGTCACTTCTTCCATTGCGACACATTGATACGTTATTTTCGGATCAGGGTGCCTTTTCTTGGCCTCCTCGAGCATCCGTTGAGATATGTCAGTTCCTAGTACTGCTGCCGCTCCATGGTTTACAGCATATTGGCAATGCCATCCATACCCACAACCTAGATCAAGCACCTGCTTCTTTTTAAAATCCGGCAACATTTGTTTTAGCGTCTGCCATTCTCCAGCTCCTTGCAGGCCTTTTTGTGAACGAGTCATTTCACTGTATTTAGTAAAAAACGTTTGGTCATCATATTTGTTTTCTTTCATCATTTGTTCCTCCCATGTAAATCGTTTTTTGCTGGTCTTGATCTACATGGGCTTAGGCAATTTTTTGGGAAATAATGCCACCACACATCAGCTTTTTCCTCCTTGCTCTGATTAACGCCATCATAGCACGATTTTCAGTCTCTCACAATTGATAGCAAGTCGCTGGCGCTTCTTTGCCATTGTTTCTCAATAAACCGTTTTTTTATGTACAGCAAAAAATCACACTATGAAAAGGGTGTGATTTTCCTGTTCGATTCATTCATTTCTCTATTGATCAATGCAGTGCTTCCTTTTTCCATTTTCGGATTTTCGTTCGGAAATTGGTAAAGGGTGCTACTGTATTGATATGGATCCATTTATAGACTGGCCACTGTGCTTTGGTGGTTGCCCAATCCCGTTGCCCTGCTTCAAACAATTCCTGATCGGATAAGCCCTCGATCCACTGGCAAAGGGCCGTCACTTTTTGGTCTAAGAGCTCTTGCTGCTGTGCTAAGGTCAAACTGCCATATGTCTGATAAAAGGATTGATACAATCCGCCAAGGTTGTTCCATTTATACCCTTCAGCAGGTGTGTGAACGCTCATCCCTTGTTGTTCCTGTGCTTCCCATGACAATAACAAACTGACCCAGCCGATTTGGTAAGACAAGTTTTCTGAAGGCGTCTTATCGACCCCAGCTGTTCGCTGATTTCGTAACGCTTCGGGAATTTCAACAAATTCTTGGCGAAATTTTTGGTAACGTTCTGTGATCTCTTGGATCAAGTCTGCTTTGCTTTCGTACTGTCTCATTGACTGTCCTCCTATTCAGGAAAATGGTTACTCTTTGTCGCTTTCTTCAATGGCGATAAAAATCGTTACTTCGCCGTCTGGCGCATACTGTTCAAAATCAAAGGAATACTTGCGCTGTAGCTGCCGGTTTTCTTCCTCTGACCAGATTTGACGCCAAGTAGTCAGAATGCCCTGCGCATCGCGCCGATCGATCGGATACTTTTTCCAAGTAAATTTGTCTGTATCAAAGTCTTCTTGCTCCGTTTCTTCGCAACAAAGCGAAACGGCATAGTCTCCTTGATAGTTTGACTCATACCCGTGGTAAACGCAAGCGATGACTGTTCCTTTTTCTGCGGCTTTCTTGACCGCCTCGCTGTTTTTCTCCCATAAGCCAGTGATTTTTGCTTGAATCGCTGGATCAGTAAAATTATTGGTTCTTTCCGTTGCCATTATCGAAAATTTCATTGGAGTTCCTCCTTCTTTGTCTTTATGATACGATAGAAACCTAGACACCTTCTGTCAGTGTTTTATCATCTTTTTATAAAAGGAGTAACCCCAGTGAGCACGACACGCCTGTTCGGCCTTATCTACCACCTGTTGAATCATGAAAAAGCAACCACTTCTGAATTAGCCAAACAATTTGAAGTCTCGACTCGCACCATCACAAGAGATATCAATACCCTAAGCAGTATTGGCGTACCCATCTATACCGAAACGGGTCGAAATGGCGGCGTCTATTTGTTAAGCAGTTTTGTATTGGATAAAGTGTTATTATCAGAGGAAGAACGGAAAAACCTGCTTTTGGCGTTGAAAGGGATTCGCCAGTTGACGCCACAGATCAGCGGAGAATCATTGGCAAAACTGCAATCCTTATTCCAGCAAAACGATGCAGACTGGCTAGAAGTTGATTTTTCCACTTGGCATCGGCGAGAAAACGGCAACGACACGTTTGATTTATTAAAAAAGAGTATTTTAACGAACCACGTGATCACCTTTGACTATATCAGTAAACAGGGACCGCAAAAACGCGTCTGTCAGCCTTACAAACTGCTTTTTCGTTCGCAAGCATGGTATCTGCAAGCCTTCGACCAGCAAAAGAATGCCTTTCGGACATTTAAAATCAGCCGTATGAGTCAGGTCCACGTCACTGAACAGCATTTTTTTCCGGTCACTGCGCCTAATTCTGCCATTGAATTGACTGTTGACACCTATCCCGCTCGTCTATTCTTTCAAGCCGACGTTCTTTATCGGGTATATGATGAGTTCGATCATCAGGATATTACTTTGACGGAGGAAGGCACTGCTGTGGTTACCGTTGATTTACCCGAGGAAAGCTGGGTGGTGCCCTATTTGTTCTCTTTTGGAAAAAGCCTACGCATTTTAAGTCCCCCTCGACTAAAGAATCGTTACCAAGAAGAAGTTGCTGCGATTTATGCCAATTTGACTGAGAACGAGGGTGCGAACTGATTTTTCAAGAAATGGATCCCTATTGAAAGGAGTGTTTGATTTGAAAGAAGTGATCGTAGACTATGGCGGGGTTTCGCTAGCCCGCCTTTGCCAGCAGTTGGAAGAACAGCAGATTCACTTAAACGCGTATGCCAACCAGCTCTTGCGCCATCCCCACCTCTCCCTCAGTGCCGATAAACAGCGTACTACTTGTGTGATTGTTTCCCTTAAAGAACTGGGACTCACACAAGGTGGCTCGTTGACGGAGATTTTTGCAGCTGCACCTTCTTATGGACTGACCGATTGTACATTGGAAATGGCCTTACACTTTCGCCTCAGTTATCATCAACTGGCAAATAGCACCGGACTGAAATCCCAAGGAAAAGCGCCAGCTGCCGCAATCACGATCGCTTCTATGCCTTTGGAGAAAACCGATGATTTCCCCAAAGGACTCTACGTTCGCCGCATCGATGGTTGTGACTGGTTGCGAGGCTATACTTGCGATGCACGCCACCAGTTTGCACCGGATGACCTGTTTTTGTTTCAACGACGAGACCCGCTGTCAGAGACCTTCAACTGAAGGGGGAACAAATAGTTACCAATCAAGCGTCCCCATTTCCCCTTACTGCAATCATTCTGCAAGATAGGGAGAATCCAAAAGGACGAAAGGAGAAATAGATGAACTTAATACCAATGAAAGACAGCGACTACGCTGCCTACTTAGCCAATGCTGTTTTCGAATACGCCAATGACAAAGTCCAAGCAGGCACATGGGCCAAAGACGAGGCCCTCTCCCTCGCCAAAGAAAGCTTTGCTTCTTTACTTCCTCAAGGGACTGCCACTGAAAACAATCACTTGTTTTCTTTATTTGCAGCTGATTTTAGTGAACCGATCGGGGTGATTTGGATCAACACAGCTGCCCAGAAAGCCTTCATCTATGACTTTATGATCGAGGAAGACCAACGAGGAAAAGGCTATGGCACCAAAGCGTTACAAGCTTTGGAAAAGTGGGCGATCCAGCAAGGCATCACTGAGATCGGCTTGCACGTTTTTGCCCATAATCAATCTGCGTATCAGCTATACAAAAAAATGGGCTATTTGGAAACAGATATTACGATGGTTCGACGTTTCGCTGAATGAGTGGTGTTGAATAGTCCCAATCATTAGTACGAAAAAATTGATCGATCAGTTCCGAGCCAAACAAAAAGAAACGACGAAAAATCGTCGTTTCTTTTTGTTTCTATTTACAGAAAACTATTCTTTCAGATAGGGAATGGTTTTTTCAGTAGCATCGCCATTGTCGAGCCTTCTTCGCTATAAGGACTACCTTTGACATCGCCAAATACCTCACAGATATCAAAGCCTGCAGCCTGAACTTCCCTCAGCAATGCATCTTTTGTAAAATAGGTCGTCCATAAGTAATAATTTGTGGTCTCACCTTCTGCTAAAATCGTTGTTTGCTCCAGCAAGACGTGATCAGGATATTTCCATCGTTGATATAGCACAAGATGGGGCTCCCCCCGCCAAAACCCTTCTGATTCGTGACTTTCCCAGGTCTGCTCTTCATTAAGCGTTAAAAACTGTGCAATCGTAAATACATCGAACAAAAATCTGCCACCCGGTTTTAGATGCGCCAGCACATTTTTTAGCAGTAGTTTGCGTTCCTCTGGATTTAAGGCACCATAGTCGCAATAAATCAAGGTAATAAAATCAAATTGCTGAGGCAATGCCATCTCCAAATAGTTATCAAATAGATAGGTAATATTTAGTTCCCGCTTATTCGCAGAATCTCTCGCATAGGTAAGGGATCTTCTGGAGTAATCAACGCCTGTCACTTCATAGCCCAGCGCTGCAAATTTTTCCGCGTAGATCCCTGGTCCGCAGCCGATATCAAGAAGTTGCGTCTGTTTTTCTGGCGGAACAAGGCGACTGATCCATCGAACGGATTCGTTGATAAAGTCAACCTTTCTACTAGCTCCCTCAAAATCAGGATCCAAATGAGCCTTTAACATTTGCTTGGAAATATACGCATCGTCCCAAAACGCCTCTGCCATTTTTTTATAGAGCGGTGGCCGCTCGATTGCCTTTCTCAATTCTTGGTACATCTTATTTTCCCCTTTCAAAATAATTGAAAAACAAAAAAGACCGCAGATTTCACTCTGCGGTCAACCTTCAAACGATGAAGATCGAAAAGCGAAGAGTAAAATAAAATCAATGATAGGCACTTCAAATAAAACTGCATGCAGTCAATTTTTTGCCTATGAAATTGATTTTATTTACTCTTTTCCAGTCCTACCCCTGTTAACGAAGGAATAACAGCAGATAGGCCGGAGCCATCACCTTTTTCTCTTGTTTTTCTGCTTTTAGTTTAGAAGGCGCTAGTCGATTTGTCAATGGGAATCGCCTGCTTTCCTTCGATAAAAGAAGTTCTTACTGCAATTCACACCTTGCCTAACAAAAAAACTGCATCAAACTACGTCTTTGCTTACTGTCGCCTGCTGATTTTTTCAACAGGAAGCTGGATCTCAGTCAGCCCTTCCTCTTCACTTTCTTTATTCCAAATACCATCAATATAGCTTTCACGAAAAGGCACTTTGATTCGATAGCCGTTGTTTTCAACAAACTGGATAACTGCAGCATAGGCTTTCGGAAATTCTGCATAGGCTCCTCTATGGACCGTACAAACTGCTTCTGGTACTTCTTCTATCTGCCACTATCTTGTGATGTATAAGAAACAGCCCCCCTCACTTTATCTCCACCAATCCTATTGGTCAAAAATAGTACGACCAGCGGTATTCCAATACCAAAAAGGTCAGTTGATCAATTGTTTTGCGTCCATTGATTTCTTTTGACAGCCCAGCAACCTCGATCATTTTCTACAGAAATCGCCCTATTCTACTAAAGCATACTGGCTCCTCTTGAGGGAGAGTCAATAGCAGATTCGCTTTTTTCATGACGAACAAACTCATGCTCATTGGTTAGCCAAACGTGGCTTTTTCTTTTTTGTACCTATTCGCATCAATATTTAAATCACAATTAACTATTTTTAATTCCTAACCTTGTTTTTTTCTTCTATCTCCACTATATTTGTGGGTAACCCTATTTATTTCTATGTAGAGAGGATGTTTCCCTTGAATTATCCCTTATTAAATGAACAAATGCCTCAAACCATCATTCGTGTTTGGCGGTTGCGAAGGATTACGTCACTGATTATTTTCAGCCTGATTTTCGCTGCTTCTTTTTGGTTTCTAGCCACGCAAAACTGGCTGCATTTCTGGGTGATCACGCTTTGGTCAAGCTTATTGGCGCTGACTTTGATCAGCCATCTGCTTTCTTTTGTGCTAATGAGCTACCGTTACAAATTCCATCGCTACGAGATCCAAGAAAATGATATCGCCATTCAACACGGCTATCTATTCCGCAGCACCACGTATATTCCGATCCGCCGAATCCAGCATATCGAAACAGACCAAGGGATCTTTTTGCGAAAATACTCCTTAGTCTCCTTACAGATCCATACGGCTGCCACCAACCACACCATTGAAGGCCTACCAGTGGCGCAAGCCGAACGCTTGCGAGAAACCATTATGACTTTAGTCGAGGTGGTCAAAGATGATCTATGAAAAACAACGACTGCCGTTGCTGTGCATTGGCCTTTACTGGTTCAAAAATTGCAAAAATTTTCTGGTACTAGCGTTTCTGCTTGTATTCAAATTATTCAACGACGCCCCTTCTTTGCCGATGATTCTGGGCGGCATTCTGCTATTTTTACTGGTCTGTCTGATTTTTGCGGTACTGTCTTACACCCGCTTTACCTTTCAAATCGATCAAACAAGTGTGCTAGTCAACAAAGGACTCTTTATCCAAAAACAAACGATTTTGCCGTTTGAACGCATCCAAACGATTCAAGAGAATCATTACTTTTATTTACGTCCGTTTAAACTAGCTGAAGTGAAGCTGGAAAGCGCCGCAAGTTCAAGTGGCGAAGCCGAAATTCTTTTCCCAGCATTGCCGCTGGCTCTCATTGCCTCCATCGAAGCGTCAAAAAAAGCAGCTGCGACACCACAAGAGCCGACTGCCCAAGCAGCTAGTGGAGAAGAACCAACCAATAATTACGCTACTGTTTTTTCGGGTGAGGAAACAGCAAATCCGCCGTTAGAAACATTCACTTTGAAATTCAAGGAGATTTTCTTGTTTTCTATCACTGATTTTTCTGTTTTCACCTTGGTTCTAGTCATCGGCTACAACGTGATCGACAACATTCCCAATCTCTTTACCTATGCATCGGAATTGCAACAACTCGGCCTTTTATTAGGTGCTGCGCTTTTGCTAGGACTGCTGATTTTGTTTTTCTTCCTTGCGATCGCTAGAAATCTTTTCCGCTATTATGGCTTTACGGTGGAAACGAACCAACAACAGCTGCTGATCACGCAAGGCTTGTTTTCTAAACGACACCAAACGATTCCCCTCGCTAGGATCCAAGGGCTAAGTGTCGAACAAAATCTTTATCGCCGAATCTTTCATCTAAGCTCCGTCAAGTTACTGCTGGCTGCTGGCAGTTCTTCAGAAAGCGATGATACGGTCTATCTGTTCCCCATTTTGAAAGAGGCGCAGCTGACCGAAACATTGGCCCGCTTTTTACCTGAATGGTCGTTTCAACAAACCGCTCTAGTGAAAAATCCGCGACCCAACTTTTGGTACTTTTGCCGTTGGCCACTGCTTATCGGGCTGCTTGTTGTAGGAATCTCCGCCTTCTTTTTCTGGTGGTTAGCGCTGATTTTCTTCGTGTTCTTTGGCTCCTTCGTGTTATCAAGCATCTGGCGGGGCAAAATACAAGGGTATCAATTTTTAGATAACCATGTATTGTTGTGTCAAACGATTCGCGGCTTAACAAAGGTGACCGCTTATCTGAAGAAAAATAAAATCCAAGATTTCACCGTCACCACGACGTATTGGCAGCACAAAAAAGGTCTGGGCAAGTCACAGTTGACCATCAAAACCGAAGATACCTTCACCGAAAGTAAGCTTTTCTACTTCCCATTAACCGAAGCAGAAAAGTTACGGCGCTGGTTTTTGTCGTAGTTCATAAAAAAACGTCAAACAGCAGAACTGACGCGTTGTTTGACGTTTTTTGCAAGTCCTGAAATAAATGAGAAGGAAGCACCAACCATTGATTCGTTGATGCTTCCTTTTTCTATCCCTTGACCTTCCCCTCAACGATTTGCTGCTTGATTGAAGCAGCATCTAAGCCATATTCTTTTTGCAGGAAATCGGGTGTGCCGACTTGGCCAAATCGTTCGTTGACACCAATACGTTTTAAGGGGACAGCACTGCCAGTTTCAGCAAGCACTTCGGCGACGGCACTCCCTAGTCCACCGGTGATAGAATGATTTTCGATGGTGATGACTTGCCGTTTTCCCTGAACTTCGCGGATGATCAATTCTTTATCGATCGGTTTGATGGTGAACATGTCGATCACTTCGCAGCTGATTCCTATTTCTGCTAATTCTTCTGCCACTTGCAGTGTTTCAGAAACCAGTTGGCCACTGGCAATCAACAACAGTTCATCGCCTGGTCTTAAAACATTGCCTTTTCCTAGTTCAAAGGTCGAGCCTTTTTCATAAATCGTCGGAACCGCTTTCCGATTGCCTCGTACGTAATGAATGCCGGATAATTGGCTAAAGGTGTTTATGATCCATGCCATTTGGACTTCATCCGCTGCATCGCAGACGATCGACTGGGGAATCATTCGCATCAAAGCCACATCTTCCCATGTCGTATGGGTGCCGCCGTTGTGCCCGACTGCAAACCCTGGATCAGAACCGTAAATATTGATCGTATTGCCGCCATAGCCGCCAGAAATAAACAACTGATCGAATACCCGACGCGTCGCAAATGGCCCAAAGGTGTGGATAAAAGGTGTATAGCCAGTTAAACTCAAGCCAGCCGCAACGCCAACCATATTGGCTTCCGCGATCCCCATGTTGATAAAGCGTTGGGGATGTTTGTTGGCAATCGCTGTCCAGCCGCTGGCAGAGCCAAGGTCGGCATCCAACGCAACTAGCTGGTTATTTTCATCCATGAGTTCCACCAATGTGTCAACGACACATGTTCGCAGCTCTTTACCAGCAGCAGTGGTTTTGCTTAATGTAAACATGCCTTAGCGTCCTCCTTCGATTTTTATCGTCAATTCTTTGATTGCCGCTTCTGCCGCTTGATTGATTTCATCCGTGGTAAACTTCACGGAGTGATTGGCATCTAATTCTTCAAAGAAAGGAATGCCTTGTCCTTTCACGCTGTCCAAGACAATGCAAACCGCTTGGTCTTCGATCGCTTTGCAGCGCTCGATTGCCTCATCAATGGCTTGCATGTCTGCTCCTGGAACTTTTTCTGTATAAAAGCCAAATGCAGTCATCTTCTGCTGGATGTCAAAGGGATCAAGAATGTCTTTGGTTGGCCCATCTAGCTGTTTTTTATTGTCATCAATAATGACGATACAGTGATTCAGTTTGAAGTGGGCAATGTATTGGAAGGCTTCCCAGCACTGTCCTTCATTTAGTTCGCCGTCCCCGACGATCAAATAAACAAAATTGTCCTTCCCTGCCAAGCGCAGACCCGTCGCGATCCCGGCAGCCATTGAAGTCCCCTGCCCCAGTGAACCTGTGGTGGCATCAACCCCCGGCGTTTTCCAGCGATCCGGATGGGAAGGCAGTCTCGTGCCGCCCTCATTGATCGTCCATAACCACGACCGATCAAAATAGCCCGTATTTGCTAATGCGCTGTACAGTGCGGCGCCAGCATGTCCTTTTGATAAAACGAGTCGGTCACGATCCGCCCACTGTGGATCTTGTGGATTGACCCGCAGCTGTTTGCCGTACAAAACGGCTAATAATTCAACAATTGAAAAGGAACCGCCCAGATGGCCTTGCCCCATTTTCTTGATGCTGCAAAGGGTATCTAAACGAATCTTTGCCGCTAATCTTTCGAGTTCGTGGTATTCTTGTTCACTGATTGCCACTATTTATCCCTCCATCCTCTATTTATTCAGAAACAGATTTTGCCCGGCTGTTTTTCTTGAAAATCGTCAATCCGATCAAGACCGCGACTACCGCAATTATCCCTGAGAAGATGGCGATTTGACCGCCCATATTGGCTAAGTTTCCTAGGAAGATCCCTGCAACTCCATAGTCGGTATCAGAGAAAGTTGATCCTTGGAACCCAAGATCCCCCATGACTGGCATCAACAAGATCGGCATGAAGCTGATAATGATCCCATGAATAAAGGAACCAATCACGGCGCCTCGCACACCACCCGTTGCATTGCCGTAAACACCTGCTGTTGCGCCACAGAAGAAATGGGGAACGACACCTGGAATAATAACGGTTGTTCCTGTGAAGACCATGATGATCAAACTAACGATCCCACCGACAAAGCTGGTTAGAAAACCAATCAGAACAGCATTTGGCGCATAAGGAAAGACGATCGGGCAATCCAATGCAGGAATCGCATTAGGAACAAGCTTTTCGGAAATCCCTTTAAAGGCTGGTACGATTTCTGCCAAAATCAGACGGACACCAGCTAAAATCACAAAGACACCAGCGGCAAACGAACCAGCTTGCTGCAACGAATAAATGATCGAGTTCGTGCCATTGCTAAGATTTTCTGTAATAAATTCACTCCCAGCAAAAATTGCTACGATCACGTATACAATAGCCATCGTAATCGTGATACTAACAGTAGAGTCCCGCAAGAAAGACAGGCCTTTCGGAAAATTGATGTCTTCGGTAGATTTTTCCTTATTGCCGACGTATTTCCCAATCAACCCGCTCAATGCGTAGCCGAAGTTCCCCGTATGCCCCAATGCGACGGAATCATTTTTAGTAATTTCTCGAGTAAACGGTTGTGCGATCGCTGGGAAAATCGTGTTACAGATCCCTAACGCTAAGCCGCCAAATAAAACTAGATTAAAAGTATTCATTCCAGTAACGCTCAAAATCACCGCAATCATGCAAGCCATATACAACGTGGCATGCCCAGTCAAATAAATGTATTTAAAGCGAGTGATACGGGCAATCAAAATATTGAAGGCCATTCCGGCTAACATAATAAGTGCGGTATAGGTGCCGTATGTCGTCAACGCTAGCGCAACGATCGCTTCGTTATTAGGTACGACCCCTTGCATGTTAAAGGCTGCTTGGAACATCTCCCCAAATGGCGCCAGAGAGCTTTCGATCACCCCAGCCCCGGCAGTGACCACGAGAAACCCAACAAAGGTTTTGATGCCCCCTTTGACGATCGTGGCAATGTCTTTTTTCTGCAGCACATTCCCCAAAACGGCGATCAGCGCAACTAAGATCGCTGGGGTACTCGCGATATCAACAAGAATATCTAAAAATTCGTTCATGACTGTCTACTCCTTTTTATAGTAATCCTTTTTCCTGACAAACGGCTTGAACCTTTTGCTTCAATTCATCGAGATCGATAATACTGTCTAACACCACGATCTCACCTAGATGCTGCGCACTATCGGCTAAATCGCCACCAACAAAGAAAACATCCGCCATATCGGGTGCGGCACTTCCTAAATCATAATGGGACACTTCCACACCTGAGACACCCAATTCATTTAAAACAGAATTGATATTCATCTCCACCATAAAACTTGATCCTAATCCTGACCCACACACTGCTGCAAATTTCATTTTTCATCTTCTCCTTCTCTGATCACTTCAATTATTTGATCCGCAGTGGTTGCGGAAAGTAACGCAGTTAGTTTTTCATTATTCGACAAAATTTTTGTTAAACTCGCTAACGCTTTTAGATGGAGCTCATTGTCAACCGCCGCCAAACATATAAACACTTGAATGGGGTGTTGCGGATCATCATTTAAAAGCACTGGCTCTTTGACTTTTAATAACGACATCCCGATCGCATTGACCCCATCTTCTGGACGCGCATGGGGCAAAGCGATGCCTTTTCCAATATGGATAAAAGGACCGTGATCTACCACTTTATTGATCATGGCGGTTATATACTGTTCCTCAATTTTATTGGTCTTTTTTAATGGCGCAGCAGCTTCTCGAATGGCTTCTTGCCAAGTCAGCGGCACCTCAGTAAATTGGATGGTTTCTGCTGTTAATAAATCTGATAACATCGGACGTTGGTCTTCCCTTCTATTCAATTCTCGATTGATTTTTCTTTGCAAAATTTTTCTCAGCTTTTGCTTACTGATGCCTGCTTTTAAATCAACATAGGGCAAAATCACTTCTAACACATCGTCAATGGAATGCAAACCAGTTTTTGAAGGAAAGAATGCCGCTTGTACGTTTCTAAGCAGTTCATCCTTCTCAATGGGCGTCATAATCGGATTGATCACATAACATGGTCGTTTGGTTTTGATCGGGGCACTGGAAAAAATCAGATCAATCTCGTCATTGAAACGAACATTTTCATACTCTTCGATCGAACGAGCCGGAAAAAAATGGATCTGGGGAAACAGTTCCTTTAATTCTGATTCCAAAATCAAGGATGAACTGATGCCGCTTGGGCAGACAACTAATGCATTCAATTGGAAGTAATCACGTTTGGCCTTTTGTTTACTGATTTCTCCACCAAACAAAATCGTAAAATAACCGATTTCTTCATCAGGGATCGTACCGACTAGGTCTTCTAAAGAACCCAGTGCTCGTCTCGTCAGTTCAAACAACTCATTGTATTGCAGCTTGATTTCTTCAATCAGTACATTCTCCAGTGGAAAACCGTAGCGGATTCGAAAATACGCCGGGACAAGATGATAGAATGTGTTCATCAAAAGGGTGCGATAGTCCACAAACTCGATAGCTGCCAGCCGTTCCATTTCATGAATGATCTTACTGGCACATTCCAATAAAAACTCTAATGAAGTATCTTCGATATCTCCTTGCAGAATCGTTTTCAACAGGATCGTTACATAAAGTTCTTCTGTTTTCCGATCTTTGATGGCAGGAAATTCTGCTAAAAACTGCTGACTAACTTGATGGACATGCAGCGACTGTAGCAGCGATGTTTCTGTCTCCGCTAAAGAAACAGACGTTTCTGCCATCCGAAAGGATAAATAATTAAGAAAATAAAGCATTTCTTCGAAGCGGCTCGGTACGATCACCAGATTGAAGGCAGTCAATGTTGCGGACAAACGATCTCTTATTTGAATATACATCGTTTTATTCTGCTCATAGATTCCCTCAAATAAAAGCAAATTCCCATTTTTCGTATTGGATAACGCACTGACTTTTCGAAAAGCAAGAGCGCGAATCTGATATTCCTCTCCCTCTAGATAAAAGCCATATTTTCGAGAGTACAATAGTTGAATCTTGAAAGCTGCAAGTTCCTCTCTGATCCCCTTTAAATCCTTCAAAATCGTATTTTTACTGACATAGAACAGCTCTTGAAACTGGTAGACGGATAAGTCTTTCTCTGCTGAAAAAGTCAGAAGATAAATCATGGACCGCCGCTCTTCTTCCGAAAAAAACAACGTGTTCTTCTGGACATCGAAAAGAATTTCCGGCCATTTTCGTTGAATCAGTGAAGGAATCAAAACTTCTCCCTCATGAATCATGATTCGTTGATTCAACCGCTGTTCAGTGATTTGATTGATTTTGGCAATCTCCGCCAAAAAATCCTCATCCCTCCACTTCGTCAAATCAAGAAACGCCTCAATATTTGGTTCTGAAAACAGATACGTCAATTTGAAATGAATCATATTTGCTACCCCCACCTAAACTATAGCTTGCACAAAATGAAATCGCCATCATTTCTCGGCACAACTGAAACTCCGTTTTTTTAAAACGATGGACCGAAGAGGAGATTTCAAGGATTACCATAACATCCAATAAAGTATTCGAGAAGGTTTTATTGATAGAAGCAAATGATAAAAAATACAACATTAAAAAAAGCGAATCATTTACTGATTCGCTTAGATAATGATGCTATTTGTTGTTTTATTATTGAAACTATCAGAATCATGAAGGACAATCGTCTTTTTTCCAATATACTTTTTTAAAGTTATTTTCTAATACCTAAAAATACTTATCTTAATGAATGATGGAAAATAGGCTTCTTCTATCTACTCACTTATACTCACAGGAATCGTTGTTCCCGTTTCTTGCGCCTCTGCGGTTTCATTTTTCACTTGCTGCTTTTCCAATATTTTGAAAAATGGCATATAAATAAAATATGAAATGAAAATCGATACAAAAGACCAAACGGCTGCTCCAATACTACCATTAGTAGCTAAATAAGGACCAATAATAGGAGGAATAGTCCATGGAACTTGAATAACAATCGGTCCCACTATACCAATATTCATTAAGATATACGTACCGATACATAGGACCATAGGCGTTGCTATAAACGGAATAAGCATTACAGGATTCATCACAATAGGCAAACCAAAAATAACCGGTTCATTGATACAAAAAATAGCTGACGGCAAAGATAATCGTCCAATCGACTTATACATCTTACTTCTGGAATGGAGCATATTTAACACTAGACCGAGTGTTGCTCCAGTTCCGCCTAAACACATAAAGACAATCCAAAATCCATCGGCAAAAACATGAGGTACTTCTGCACCACTTTGAAAAGCTGCCGTATTATCAGCAAGATAACTTAGGAAAACAGGGGTCGCAATTCCAGACAAAACATTGTCTCCGTGGATTCCACATATCCATAGCAAACAAACGAGAAGTGTGTATAACAGCATGCCTGGGAGTGTTCCCATCCCTTGCATTAAAGGTTGGAAAACAATAGTAATGATTTCATTGATATCAACCCCTAATAAAGTTCTGACGATCCATATAACGGTCAGAATAAATGCCCCTGGGATTAACGTTGCAAAAGAGGTTGCTACAGTGGGCGGCACACCTTCTGGCATTTTTATTACAATATTATGAGTGACAAACCATTTAAAAGCATGAGTGACAAATACCCCAACAATGATCGCGGTAAACATACCACTAGCACCAAAATTAGCCAAATTTATCGTCCAGTCATCGTTTAATGTTGCTAGAAGAAAGCCGATAGTTGTGAGCATCGAATTAGAAATAGCATCAACACCAAACTCTTTTCCTAAATGATAGCCTATGCCAATGGCAGATATCAGTCCAAGGATTCCGAACGTAACATTGACTGGTGCATTCAACTGCGGCCCCCAATTTGACACAAAATCCATCCATGACTGTATTGGAAAGTTACCAATGATTAGGAAGATACTTCCAACAATAGTAAAAGGAATCGTCATGGAAATCCCATTTCTTATAGCAACTAAGTGTTTACTATTGCCTATTTTCAGCAATATAGGCAATACCTTGTTCTCAATGACCTGCATCTTTTTTCCTCCTTTTAGTTCACGACTTCCTTATCAACCACCAATACAGGATCTTTGTGCAACCATAGAGAAGTAACTGGACACTCTTTTGTAATCGTACCGCATAGAAATTGTTGTATCGCAGATTTCTTTTTTGCCCCACTAGCTTGTACGATCATTGTTCCAGATTGTAATAATTGTCCTATCCCTAACGTAATTCCTTTCGTACGATCAACTTTCTCATCTGAAAAATATTTTTTCCCAACACTTTGGGTTGATTCGTCTAAGTTCACTATATGAGCTTTATCTTCGAAGGACGAACCAGGCTCATTAAAACCTAAGTGCCCATTTACTCCAACCCCAAGCAAACTCAGTGTTAATCCTCCATTCTCCTCGATAAATTTATCAGCTTTTTTGCATTCCTCATTTAAATCATCGGCTAAAGGATCAAATGTGTGAAGTTGCTTTAGGTCAATAGGAACCCGATTGAATAAGTTTCTTTTCAAATAAGATATACAACTGCCTTCATTTTTCGGATCGATTCCAACCCATTCATCTAGTTCAATAAACTTTGCCTGGGATAAATCTATTTCTTTATTGATTGCTGCTTCTGCAATGATGTTAAGCGTTCCTACGGGTGTATCACCACCTGCAAAGCAATATAACCCATTTGGCTTTTCTTTCAAGACATCTAAAATGAGTTTTGCACAGATCTTACTGACTTCCTGGTAATTTGCCTCAACATAGTATTTTACTTTCATTGTCATTCTCCTTTAAAAAAATTCGGCAGATATTCTTTGTGTGCTAAAAGCATTTCATCAAGTAGTTGCTTTGCTGTCCTATCACTTGGAACTAAGGGATTGATCGTCATCGCTAATAAAGCAGTGTTATAGTCTCCCGTAACAGCTGCTTGGGCCGCTATACGTTCAAAAGACTTAATTTGTTGAACTAGTCCTTTGATAGGAATAGGTAATTCACCTGTAGTCAAAGGGATCGGTCCTTGTTTTGTAATCAAACAATTTACTTCAACCGCTGAATCACAATCGATATCACTGATGGCACCATTATTTCTTGTATTGACCGTTTGAATATCACGTTTGTCATTATAGATGGAATTAATTAAATTACATGCTGCTTCACTATAATAAGCGCCCCCACGTTCTGACAATTGAGGTGGTTTGATTGCTAGATGTTCATCTTTATAAAGTTCAAACAACTCATGCTCGATTTTCTGCACAACTTCTGCACGAGTTCCTTCTTTCTTTGCTGATCGTTTTTGCTCAGACAACATAGTAGCTGTTTGATAGTAATACCTTAAATAGCCGATGGGAATCATGCCAAGTGTTCGGAAAAAATTTGGTTCCCATTCTAAATCAGCAATGTTTTTCAGACCAACTGCATCGCCAGTATCTTGCGTCATCAATGTAAGTACTTTTTGGGTCACATCAATCCCTTTATGATAAATCTTTTTCGCAAAAACCATATGATTTAGCCCAGTAAATTCAACATATAATTCTTCTTTGGGTACTTTTAATGTTTCTGCAATGCCACGTTCTATTCCAATTGGTCCATTACACAAACCTACTACTCTACGCATATTGCTATGGCGTAAGACAGCTTCTGTCACCATGCCAGCTGGATTAGTGAAGTTGATCAGCCATGCTTCTGGGCAAAGGCGCTCCATATCTTTCACTATTTCTAAGATAACAGGAATCGTGCGTAATCCTTTAAAAAGCCCTCCTGGACCATTCGTTTCTTGTCCAATCGTGTCATATGTTAAAGGAATTCTCTCGTCTTTCGCTCGCGCTTCCAAAAGACCTACACGAAATTGCGTCGTAACGAAGTCCGCATCCTTTAATGCCGCTTCACGATCAAGAGTCATATAAATTTTCATTGGAAGGTTCGCTTTTTTTACCATACGTTTAGCAAGTTCCCCAACTATTTCTAATTTCTCTCTTCCTTGTTCAATATCCACAAGCCATAATTCTGAAATCGGTAATTCAGCATATCGTTTAATAAATCCTTCTATCAATTCTGGTGTATAACTTGATCCACCGCCAATTGTTGCAATTTTTATTCCTTTATCCATCCTGAAACACTCCTTTAACTTAACTACATGGTCAGTATAGATTATTTTTATCCCCTTAAATACCGCTTTTAAGTAAACGGTTACAAAAACAGACGATTGACACCGGTTACAATCCTGTTACAATTTGTAACAGGAGGGGATTACTATGTTGTTTCTTGACTATCAACCAGACTTAAATGAAACGGATATTGAGGTATATAAAGCAATTATTTCAGAGGTAAATGCAGTTGCTTCCATGAGTATTCGAGAATTAGCTGAGAAAAGTCATACGAGTACTGCCAGCGTATTACGCTTTTGTAAAAAATTTCGCTGTACCGGTTTTTCTGAATTTAAAATTTACCTTAGTGCGTATCTCGAATCTCTTAAAGAAGAAAAAGAGGTAAAAACACTTGATTTTGAGAGTGAACTCTTGAATTTTTTAGCACGAACACAAGACAAATTCTTTGAAGATAAATTTGATGAGGCAGTTCACTTATTGATGGAAAAAGAGCTGATTATTTTTATTGGCGTAGGCTCCTCAAATGTTGTTGCTGAATATGGTTCTCTTTATTTCTCGTCACTATTTAACATGGCGATTCGCATTGAAGATCCTAGTAATTATCCTATTAATTACCTATCCACTGAGTTAGCAAAAAAAATGTGTATCGTCGCTTTATCCGTTTCCGGCGAGACCACAGAAATCATTCAATATTTAAATCATTTGAATCTATCAGAAAGCTCAGTAATAGGAATTACCAGTAGCTCTAATTCAACACTTTCTAAATTAGCTGATATTTCAATAACCTATAATATTTCGCTAGAAAAAATTAATGAAGCTGATATTACAACCCAGATACCGGCAATGTATATTATTGAAAAGTTAGCCAAAACCGTGAGAAATAGAATGGAAACTCAATAGATTTGTATAAAAAAATTCTTGCTAATAAATTCTTCAGGTAATTCTTTCCGTCTAAACACAAGTTCACCGACCGATATTTCCACAAAAAAAGAGACTCACATACATCTATGTGGTCTCTTTTTGTTATATAGATTTGTTCAGTTTATTTGTTTCACTTACCTTTGGTTTGAAACGACTTCAAAAAATCTTGTGAAGTTTCCTCTTCTCAATCATTTGCCTCTTCATTTCCTATTGTTGAGGTAACTTTTTCATCGATACGTAAAAATGGTAAGTAGATAAAAACACTCACAGCAATGATCGCAATTTGTAAGACTGATGCTCGCCAATCGCCACCAGTTGCTAAAAATCCAGATATGACGGGAGGAGTGGTCCAAGGTATCTGCACGACTACATGATTGATCAAACCAACAGCTGTCGCAAAATATGCAACTGTTAGGGAAAAAATCGGCGCCAATACAAATGGAATAATCAAACTAATATTGAAAACAATTGGTAAACCAAAAATGATTGGTTCACTGATATTAAAAAGTGCTGGAGTTACGGATAATTTTGCAAAGTCTTTGTAATCTTTACGACGACTAAAGATAAAAATAGCAATTAGCAAAGCAATAGTATTTCCTGACCCTCCCATAACAGCAAACGTATCTTTAAATGCCATGTTTATGATATGTGGAATATCTTCCCTATTCGCATAAGCAGCCATATTCTCTTGCATATTTTGAATCAAGAACGGATCGAGAAGTGAACCTGATATCACTGCTTGATGAATTCCAAACCCAAAAAAGAGATTTGCAATTGAGGTAATTAAGAGGAACCCTGGTAAACCTGTCGTTACCCTACTTAAAGGCCCAGTGATTAGAGTAGTAATCAACGAATTAACATCCATATTGAATAATTGATTGACAGCAAATGAACCAATTGCGAAGGTAGTCACGGTAATCATGATTGGAATAAGGACGTTAAAAGACTTCAACACAGCTGGAGGGATATTTCCTGACAATTGAATTTGTAACTTTTTATTATTAGATAACTTAATAAAGAGTTCCGTAGCAGCTAAGCCCACAAAAATTCCAACGAACATTCCTGACGCACCAGTATGAGTGACAGGAATAACCCCACCTACTTCCAGCGCTTCTTGACTTCCTTCTGGTGTAAACATCGTCATCATAGGGGTGAGAACAATAAACGTTGAAATAGCGACTAGAACAGCAGCAATATGATTTGTATAATTTCTGCTAACACACATATGATAAGAAACTGCCGCAACAACTAATAGTGTCGTTATACTTAGCGTTCCATTACTGATGGAAGTCCCGATCTCTTGAATCGTCGTTAATGTTGCTGGATCAATAATATTTCCCATAAATCCTGTTGGCTCTAAAATAACATAGTTGATCAATGTAACAAATCCCGCCAACATCATAAAAGGCATAAAAGTGGCGAAAGCATCCCTTAGTGTTCGAAGATGAATCTGGTTCCCTAACCTTGTGGCTATTATTCCGAACTTTTCAAAAATAGCATCTTTTTTACTCATAATTCCAATCAGTCTCCTTTTTTAGTTGTAAGCGATTGCTTATGGGATGATCATACACCAGCTCTTCCGAAAAGTAAATATCTTTATTTAAAATTATATATCTTTTTTTGAAAGTCAAAAAAAGACCAACGAAATTCGTTAGTCTTCACTTCTCAACAAAAACTGCTTCAAAAATAAAATCTTTGTATAAATGTCTCGAAAGAGAATATTCAAACGGTATACCAGAAGACAATGACACCACTTTGTCTACCTCTATCATAAACTCGCCTGGTTTTACAGAAAGAATTTCCGCATCGAAATCATTTGCCACATCCCCTTTGATCCAAATATGGGAAGATTTAATCTCTAGACTAAGCTCATTTGTAATGTAGCCATATACAGAACGTTTCAAATGCTTTGGTTCTAACCCCGGTATAACAGAAAGTGGCATAAACGTTTGCTCAATAGAATAAGGCTGTTCATCAATAAAACGACTTCTAATAATATTATAGACATACTCTTTTTGATTTATTTCTAAAATTTCTGCAACTTCATTCGATGGCAACTCAATTGAGAACGTATGGATTTCAGAAGTCACATGTTCTTCCCCTACTAAATCAAAAAGACCTTCATTTGGTCCAAACACTTTCGAATTATCAATTGGTCTGCGTAGAACTTCCGTTCCAAATCCACTACGTGTTCGTAAAACTCCCTCTGATACTAGCATATCAATACCTTTCTTCACAGTGAGCTTACTTGTTTGATACTCATGCGCAAGTTCATCGCCCGTAGGTAATTTTTCACCGATTTGATAGGTTCCATTGGCAATTTTTTTCTTTACCTCCGTATAAACCTCCATATATTTTGGCTGTTTCTTCATAACTTACTCCCTCATACTCATCTCTATTACTTATACTTTAACATAAAAATTGTCTTTTTACAGCTAAAACCATACCCACCATAAAAAGATATATATTTTTAATAAAAAGTATTTATTTATATCAAAAGCAATGTTACACTGTTAAAAACGAACAGGAGGAAACGATAATGTCAATACATACTCAGTTAACATTTCCAGCTGACTTTTGGTGGGGATCCGCTTGGTCAGCAGAACAATCTGAAGGGCGTGGAGAAACAGGAAAAGCAGAGACCGTATGGGATCGGTGGTTTCACGAAGAACCTCATCGTTTTTATAAACGAATTGGACCTAGTATTACGACAGACCATATCCATCGTTACCACGAAGATATTCAATTGATGAAACAAACCGGGCACAATTCATTTCGGGTGTCTATCTCATGGGCACGAATGTTTCCAAATGATGGGGTTGGTAAAGCGAACGAGAAAGCGATAGCCTATTATCGAGATCTTTTTACCGAAATGAAAAATAATAATATCAAAGTTTTTGCGAATCTCTATCATTTTGACATGCCAGCAAAATTACAAGATAAAGGGGGATGGGAATCACGTGAAGTTGTTGAAGCTTATGTAAATTTTGCTGATACCTGTTTTCTAGCGTTTGGCGACTTAGTTTATCATTGGTTCACCTTTAACGAACCTTTGGGGCCAATCTTGGGCTCTTATTTAGAAGATTTTCACTATCCAAATCTCATTGATTTTAAACGTGGTGCTCAAGCAGCGTTCTTTACCATATTAGCCCATGCAAAAGCCATTCAAACTTTTAAAAAATACCAGCTATCTAGCAAAATCGGAGTAATTCTCAATTTGAGTCCGACTTTCCCAAGAAGCCAAAATTCAGCAGATAAAAAAGCAGCAGAAATTGCGGATCTTTTTTATACTCGTAGTTTCTTAGATCCCATGGTCAAAGGAGTATTTCCAGAAAAACTAGTCTCTTTGCTGGAGGAATATGACCAATTACCCGTTGATTTCAATGACACAGACCTAAAAATTATTGAAGAGAATACCGCGCAGATACTTGGTCTAAACTACTATGAACCACGCCGTGTCAAAGCAAGAACTTCTGCCGTTAATTTAGAAAGTCCATTCTTACCAGAATGGTTCTTTGAAACGCATATTATGCCTGGTCGTCGAATGAATGAATATCGTGGATGGGAAATCTATGAAAAAGGAATTTATGATTTATGTATGGACATCAAAAATAACTATGGAAATATTGAATCCTTTATCTCAGAAAACGGTATGGGTGTTGCTAATGAAGAACGGTTCATGGATGAAAATGGTCAGGTGATTGATGACTATCGCATTGAATTTATCCAAGATCATCTCGCCTATTTATGGAAAGCAATTCAAGATCGCTGTAATATAAAAGGGTATCATCTATGGACATTCATTGATTGTTGGTCATGGATCAATGCATATAAAAACCGCTACGGCTTAGTTTCTTTAGATTTAGCCACACAGAAACGTACAATAAAGAAAAGTGGCTTGTTTTACAAGGAACTAAGTAAGCAAAACGGTTTTTCCTACGATCTCGAGCGATTGGTAGATTAGCATTCACGAATATGATCGATAGTGATCTGTATAGAAGAAACCTGTTGCCACAACTCCTCTCTAGCACCTTTTAAGAAGGCGACAGGGTTTTATTAGTAAAAAAATAACCGTTTCCTTGCTAAAGTCGACGGTTATTTTTTTGTTATTTTTCACTGTGGCTAGGATACGAAAGAGCAGCACGGCAATAAATGTACCAGAATTTATCTGGAACTTATTAGCCGCTAGTTTCGATAATAATGCTTCCCTTTTCTTTAAACATTGCATTCGTTTTTAGATGTTCGAACACTTTTCAAAAATGACTACATCGAACACCTTATTCCAATTGAGAATAAGGTTTTGCCTATGTCGCTTATCGATTTTGTTTGAAAATATCCTTGTTAAAGTTGAAAAATCACTCTCTTCTTGCTATACTAACTATGTAAAGAGGAGTTGTTGCCACAACCCCTCTGCAGCGCCATTTAAGACGGCGACAGGTTTTTTAACTTAAAAGATAACCGTTTCCCTGTTAAAGTCGACGGTTATTTTTTTTTGTCATTTTTCACTGCGGCTAGGATACCAAAGATCAGCATGGCGGTAAATGTACCAAAACTGATCATTAGCCCGATTGCTTCCGCTGTGGACAAAAAGGCTTCTCCTTTCTGAAGAGTTAGTACTTACATTCATAAGCACCACCACCTTTCAAAGATAGCCACCGTCACAAACTTTACTGCAGTCAAATGGTACCATACTTCCATCAATAAAACTTTCAAATGCCAAGGATTTATCGTTATTTTTTTCACGGTGCATGGTCTATTTGCTTTGATTCATTCCATAGAATCGTCAAAATAACCTGCTGTTCTTTCTTCAAGGCTGATCCGCTCTTTCCCGACATTCTCCAGTCCCTTTTCTCAGTCCCAATCAAGGGCCTCCATCAAGAAAAATAGTCAAAAGTCAATATCATTCTATTCACCAAAAACCACTTTTGTTATAGTAACAAAAAGGAGAATGCAGATGAGAAATGAACGAAAAATCATTCAAGATAGCACCCTTGGTGTAGAGGCTTTATTATTTAACGGCATCCAGCAGGAGTTTCCTAACCATTGGCACGAATATTATGTGATTGGCTTGATGGAAGCTGGGACGCGTCAATTCACCTGTCAAAATACCTGCTATATCGTTGAAGCAGGCGACTTGATTTTGATTCCGCCAAAGGCTGCCCACCGCTGCCAGCAACTCACGGAGGAAAAGCTGGTTTACCGCAATATCCACTTAACCCCGGAGAACATGGCGGTACAAGTACAAAAAATTTTTAACACTCAATTGACGCCGCACTTTCCTGAACCGGTCATTCGCCAAGTGAAAGAAAAAGAGGAATTTCATGCAGTGCACCAGCTGTTGCTGTCGGATCGCGGCGATGAGTTTGAAAAGCAAGAACGCTTTACTTGTCTCCTTCACGACCTGCTTGTTCAGTATGCGGATTTCACCCACGAACAAACAGATCCGGTTTCAAATAAAGCCGCAGCGGCAAAAGCCTATATCGATCAACATTATGCCGAAAAATTGTCCTTGAGTGAATTAAGTGACGTTCTTGGAATGAATCAGTACGTCTTGATTCGGCAATTTACCAAAGCGTATGGGCTGTCGCCGTTTCAATATTTAAGTACGGTGCGCATCAGTGCTGCCAAGAAAAGACTGGAAGCACAAGAAGCAATTGCAGAAGTCGCTTTTCTGACAGGTTTTAGTGACCAAAGTCATTTTACCCGTATCTTTAAAAGCTTGATTGGGGTCACCCCCAAAGCTTACCAAACAATTTACCAAGAAGATGGAGTGAGAACGTATGAATAACCAAGAAAAATGTGTCATGATTATCGATGAACAATTACCGATTGGCTTAGTTGCAAATACTGCAGCAATTTTAGGCGCAACCTTAGGCAAATTGTTTCCCGAAGGAATCGGAGAAGATATTTACGATTCGACGGGCAGAAAACACCTTGGCATTGTCAACTTTCCCATTCCTATCTTAAAAACGAACAAGGAACAGTTGCAGACCATTCGTGAATCGATCAGTCAGCAAGCAGATCCAGAAGTAACCATCATTGATTTTTCCGACGTTGCTCAGACCACCAATTCTTACGAGCAATACCGTCAGACGCTTGAGACGATTCCCACAGAAACACTGGCTTATTTTGGTCTTTGTTTAAAAGGCAAGAAAAAGAGTATCAATAAAGTCGCTGGTAGTTTGCCGTTGTATCGGTAAAGCGCTAGTAAGAAAACGGTCGTTTAAAACAAATTTTCTTTTTGTCGGCCGAACAGTCTTCTTGCTATATACGTTATTTATAAACAGTCCTACAAAAAAACAAACACTTTTGAGGTGTTTGTTTTTTTGTAAGAGATTTTCTAGCATACATTTTCTTGCTCTTTGATTTTGCCAAGATCAATTGAAAAAATAAACTACTCTCCTTGATAAATATTCAACCCCACTTCAGTATCTTCTACACAACTGTTCGCTGGTGCTTTAACAATCAGAAAAAGAAAGTAAAAGTCTCCCACACAAGAAGCGGCATGTGCGGCAGCAATCAAGGTGAAAAGAGATGCCGTCAACCAGCCAAATAAATAAAATAGAAAGAGACCCACAGAAATGCCAAGGAATGGCGCCAATAAAATGATGGCAAATTTCCCTTTTGAATAAAAGGAATGGGGACTCGTGGCATATGCTACCCCATTTTTGAACCCAAACTTTACCTTCCCTTTAGGGTCAAAAAGCTTGAAGAAGGCACCATGGATCAATTCATGAATAATGATGAGAATAAAATACGCAACCATTAAGAGCAAAAGATCGAAAATAAACGAAGTTTCAGCATTTGACCCATGACCACCTAAGACAAAGAGTGTAAAGAACACATAGAAAAAAATAAAACTAGGGATCGCCGCGAGATTCAATCTCTTTATTGTTTTTTGATCATCCATTAAATTGATTTGTTTGAGTAATTTCATCGCTGTTCTCCTTTTCTTTTCGACATTCTTCTTAGTACGTGATTTCTATGAATTCCCTTTACCCAACCAATAAGAGCAGCAAACACAAAACCAGTGCCGTTAAAACGAAGAGGAAATTGATCGTTTCTGGCGCACCTTCGATCCTTCTCTTTAATGGCGGAGGACGAAAACTTGGATTCATGCTTTTCGTTTGGTAGTCCACGCTGCTTGATAAAAAGCTGTCGGAAGGGATCATAAACACCAAAAGAACGCCATAAATAATGGATGCAGGAATCAGGAGTGAGCATTTGGCTAGGTAACCAATCAGTAGACTCACGATCAAAGGAATAGCTACGTACAAAGCACTTTGGTACAGTGTTCGCCGAATTGGTTTCATAGGGAAGTCTCCTTAGTCAGTCTTCGTTACACACAGGAAAAAAATAATTTTATTTACTTATCAAATAAATATACCATTGCTTTCTAAGGGTGTAAACACGCAGAAAACCAATTCGATGCTGCCAAGTGCGGCTACCCAATGCTTGGTGCAAAAAAAGAAGTGGTTTCTTCCCACTTCTTAAAAAGCACTCTCCTTGCCTTTCTATCCTCGCTTAACCTCTCAAGATAATCGGAAACCGTTTAGTAAACCGTTATACTTACCAGATTGCTTCCCCTCTTCCTTTTGAAAAAGCTACGACGCTGGACAAAGAAGCCTGCGAACATTGTCTCTTTATTAAAACTTCTTCTGAAAAGCATTCGTCTAAAAAAATCATACGGCCTTGTCTTTCCTTTTGGTTTCCTACAACACCCAATCTACTTGAGAAAAGACTGCAGAACCTTCTTTAGAAAAGCAAGCGTCTCAAGAAAATATGATCGTGCGGTTTCTGCCCTTCCTTTTGGCTTCGTACAATGCTTGATCCGCTTGATAAAAGATTTCTGAAATGTCTAACGTAGGACCTGCTTCTGAAATCCCTGCTGAAAAGTAAAGGGTCAGTTGTGTTCCCTCTAGTTTCAACTGTTCATTACTTAAGAACAAATGAAATTCTTCAATAATTTTTTTCACTGACACGGAAGTATTCTCTTTAAATAGGACTAAAAATTCTTCGCCACCATACCGATAGACTTCGATTAAATGGGAAGGACTTTTTTGATAGAGAAATGTCGTCAGTTTATCCGAAAAGAAGGTTAAGGCTTGATTGCCGATTTGATGTCCATGGTGATCATTGATCTGCTTAAAATGATCTAAATCCATCATCACCACGACCAGCTGATCCTTCTCGTTTATCACCAATTTTGAAATATCTTCGTTCAAACTACGGAAATTTTTTACCTTCGTCAACTCATCATAATTGCGCTCAATGATCTTCGTATTGATTTTTTCGAGAAAGTTTTTTTGATTCTGCAGATAATACTTCCATAAAGAAACGATTGCCACTGATCCAATCCCTAAAGTGACAGCATCCCAAAGACCAACTTCACGGCGATGAAAAAGCAATGCATTGACCATCGGCGAGACAACCGTAACCACAATCGAAAATAGATAAAAGACAGTATGATTTGTCTGTCCGTAAAATCTTTTCTTTAATAAGCAAGTAATGATTAAAATGATGTAATTTAATCCGATAATAAAGAGCATGGCTCCCCATTCGAATTTATTGATCAATGCAAAAAAAGTTAGCAAGATGACGGGGACCAGCCCAATCAGATATATTTTTTCTTTGAGGATACCAAAATAATAAATAAAGATTGGAATCGTATATTCATACGCAACATAACCGATACTGTTCAAAGAAAATGATATAATAAAGTAGACTTGCGAAATGAACAGAACGACACCGATAAGAATTTTAAATGACAAGCGTAAATTCAATTCTTTGAAGTTCTTGATAAACAGATCATACGAAATGAGCAAGCTTACAACTAAAACAGAATAGATCGCAGCATAAATCAGATGGACAAACACACTATTCCTTCTTTCTTTCATAGATTTTTCTTTAAAATCCTTCGCCCATGATTTTGAAAGGCTCGATTCTTTAACAATGCAGGTAAAGAACTCGATCTTCCTTTCCTGCACTTCATGAAACCAAAAATAAAACTACCCCAGAAAGGAGCAGAAACCAATGTCTGAGAAAATAGAACAAGAACTCTTATCGATATTTCCTCAATTATATTTTGATGCCCAGCCTATCTTTCAAATGAAAGCAGATAGTCAGAAAGTGATTGGCTACGAATTATTATTGAGAAGTACCGAAAGAAATAGGTTTCCCCTTTCCTTCTTCCAGCAAGTGATCAAATACAAAAAGCTACACACTCGCTTACTGCAATGGTACCGAAATGAAATTTTCAGCTTACTTCACCCGAATGAAGAAACAAAAATCAGTCTTAATATCCACCCGCAACAACTCAGCTACCCAGAAACCTTTCTGATGTTAGCTGACTTAGCACCCTACCATGATCGTATTTTGATTGAGATCACCGAAGACGATACGGAACCTTCTATCGCCTGTGATCCCAAGTCTTTTCTTATGAACAAAATCAACCAAATAAAAAAGATGCGCTTTTCTGTCGCATTGGATGATGTAGGGACAGGCATTCATTCACTGACAAATATTGCACCGATGCTGGATAAAATCGATGTGATCAAATTTTCGCCTATCTCGTTGCGAGTGCTGTCCCAAAAGGAGATTTTCTTTTTGATCGACTTCTGGCGAAATATCGCCAGCAATCGTAAAATCCAATTTATTGTCGAAGGGGTCGAAACCTCGGATATCCATGAGTACTTGCTTGAAGAAGAGATTTTTCTTCAACAAGGGTTTTATTTGGACAAACCTTCCCCAGCTAATCAATTAATGCGAAAAAAATAGCCATCGC
This sequence comes from Enterococcus sp. AZ188, assembly GCF_050544075.1. Classification (NCBI taxonomy): domain Bacteria; kingdom Bacillati; phylum Bacillota; class Bacilli; order Lactobacillales; family Enterococcaceae; genus Enterococcus; species Enterococcus sp. AZ188. The sequence continues at coordinate 565,043 of NZ_CP172943.1, read as the reverse complement.
GTCGTTTATTTTTCTCACTATACGCGATTAAAAATAAACGAATATTAAAAAAATGAACAGATGCCCTTCAAATATAACACAAATAATTTTATTTGCAGAATTTTTACTGATTCGGCATCGTTTTAACGGTGATTTTACATGAGAGGGAGTAGAAACCAAAGCAAAGACCTTTTTCAGATAGATGAATAGACAAAAAGCATTCAAGAAACCAATTCCTGAATGCTTTTTGTCTATTCACCCTTTTTTTCGATACAAACCTTCTATTTCAATCGCTCACCTTTACTAATTGCAGAAACATTAAAAATACTCATCACTTCTTACCAAATCGTTTTGCTAGAAGTGATTCCGGCTATTCCCCTCCTTGATTTATCTCACGTTGAAAACCAGAGAATGCTTCGTTTCCATACCTAGATTGTAACCGCACAATTCTTTCAGATAAAAGCGATAATCTTTTTCGACGATTCGGATGATCTCGTCATCGGAAAAATCGTCAAATCGCATCATTTCTGTGACTAAAACCAGTTTGGCATCGATTCCCAGAATATCTGGGGTGATCGCCCAAAATGTTTCTGGAGAAATCCCTGCTACCAATTGATCAAGTAACGTTAATTGCTTTTCTACATAAGAGGCTAAGGCACCATTTTCACGATTGGAATCCGTAAATTTCTTTTGAAATCCATCAAGATATTCTATCTTTGAAGTAAATACAGTCAAGCTTCTTTGCTCCTTTCTTTGAGGGGAACAAGCCCCCTTATTTTCTTCCTAAGTCTCAGCCTATTCTTTCTCGTTATCTATTCACTACTTTTTCTAGCTACTGAAAAAACACCAAGGTCCAGTAGTCAATGAAGAATATCCAGCAACCCTCTGACCAGCTGCTTGTAATGCTCTTTTTGATCCTTCGCCTCATCTTCTGCCTTGATTGAAAGACTTTGCTCAATTGCTTCTTGAGGCATCAACAAATGGGTGTTCAAATTTGAGATGTACGAGACGCATTCTTCCAACAACTGATACTCTTTTTGTAGGACACTAGGTACTTTATACGTACGAAAAATGAACAAATAGCGAGCATTCGCTTTTATTTCTTCTATGTGATTATTTTCTAATAAGTAACGCATCTTATCTATTTGTTCCCCTTGGGGATAGGGGCTAGAATCTGCAGTCAGCAGATGATAATAGTAGCCAATATATTCACTATTTATGATGGTTCTTTCAAACGCTTCTTTCCTGATCTTCATCTTCTGTATCCTTTCAAAACTATCACTGACCTCACTTATACAGCGTTTGTGGTATCACTAAGGACTGCTTACCTTTTTGATTCATTTTTTATCCGCTCTACTCTTTCATTAAAAAAGAGAAACTGTAAGTTTTCCTCACAGTTTCTCCTTTACGCTTCTAGCGATGACGATAGTTAAGGAGCGACGCTTTCACCGTGCTTCTTTTTTCTTGTCGCTGCAATGACAAACAGTACTAAGAGTGCATACCCAAGGATGATCAAACGAGTGGTGTTTGAAGAACCTGTTTGCGGTAATTTCCCTTGTCCGATTTGAGAAGCATCTGCGACGATCGTTTTCTTATTGTCATCGTCTGCTTCTTCCTCTTCCTTCGCTGTTTCACCAATTCGACCAGTCACAGTGACCTGCCCTGTTGTCGCCTCTGCGACAACGGTTTCTGATAGATCCCAGACAGTCAGAGCCAGTAATGCAGCGATGAAAAAAATGATTCTTTTTCGTTTTTTCATACGATAGATCCCTTCTTTACTGGGATTTCAGTTTTTAGTCTTCCTCTACATCCGGCGCAAAACTCAAGACCAATTTGAAACTTGGGTTTGATTCTTCTGATGCATTGACAGGTGTTGCTTCACCAGTGAACGCAAACGTCCCTTCATTCGTTCCTTGGTTGCCTTCAAGGGTAAACAATTCTGTTTCTGTTACAGTTGGTGTGCCGTTTTCAAACAACTCAATCCCGTTTACGTTTAACAAGTCTACTTCAGACATATTCAATGGTGTATCAACACCTGCAACAGAAGCGATCACACCAACTGCTGAGTTATTTGTCACCGTGTACGTAGGCGAAACGATCTCTGTATGACTTGACGCTTCTGTCGTATAGAACAAAGCAGTCGTTGGAATCGTTACATTGATCCATTGGTTCAAATCATCGGGATTTGGTCCAGGTGTTGTATTATCGAATTCACCGATGATCCCGTTTACTTGGACATCTCCTGACGTATCGCCTTCACGTCCGTCAATAGTTTGTGTCGCAAAAGCGGTGGTGCCGCTTGCGATTACTCCTGCGATCGTTGCTGTACTTAGAATAGCTGCTACAAATTTTTTCATTTTTATTTCCTCACTTTTCCTTTTTTTAATTCTTAACGATAATCGTTAATTCAGCTTCAGTGACCCCTTGTTTTTCTTTGCTTTCAGGGTCATAAATATTGATGGTGGCTTTGGCAGGATACTCGCCTTTTGCCAATGGTGTCGCCAAGGCGACATTTTCAACAAATTGATTTGGATAGATCGCACCGGAAGAATAGATGACTTCCCCGCTCGACAGTAAAGAGATATCCACGGCGATTGGGTACACATTGGTGCCTGGATTAACGATTTCGATGGATCCCGTGCTTTGACCATCTTCAAAAATGGCTTCTGGATTGATTTGCAGGGTGAAATAATTCGCATCTGCAATTTCCTGCGCCCGTTCAGATAATCGCTGATCGGTGGCATCGCCAGATTCAGGCAAAAGGTCTGCACTGATCAACGGAACTGCTTCTTTTGATTGATAGAAATAGTACCCGAGTCCACCGGCAAGTACGGCCAATAGCAACAACCACCAGAGCCATTTCCGTCGTTTTTTGTTTTCGGTTTGATTCGTTTGCTCCAATGGATTCACCTCCTTCACATTTGGTACGATCTTTTTTTCTTAGTCTCGTGGAACAAAGCGTAAGACGATGCGATAATTCGGTACAAGCAAGTCTTCATAATACCCGCCTTGATCGGCTTCTGAATCAACGACCCACTGGGGATAGTCCCCATAGAAATCCCCCGTTAAAGAAATCGGCACGCGGCTTCTTTCTTCTAAGCGAACCAAGTGTTGTTCTTCCATCGCTTCATAGAGTTGAATCTGGGTTTCTTCCGTTTTTAGGTTCAATCGCAACAGCGGGGTTGAGATATCGTCATAAGTAAGGGTTGGGTCTTCCTCTTCGCTTTCACTTTCAGCGTAATCGAGGGGATCTTCTCCCTCTTCTAACAAGACGATTCCGGCACTATCATCGATCGCCAATTGATTGATATAGGTATCCACAGCAAGTGGCGATTGATTGCGGATCTCATACGCTTGGCTTTCAAAATTACGATTCGATTCCGCCGTATTGTACAAGGATTCAAAGACCATTTTGGTCGGGATCGTCACTCGCATATGCTCCAGTTTCGATGTCACATCGATACCGATGGTCATCTGGTAGGCTTTATTCCCCACCTCAAGAACAGCGAAGTAACTGCCGTCTTCGTCCACTTCTCGTGTAAGATCCGTTTCTACGATGCGAAAGTCATCCGTCATATCCGCTTCCGTCAACACATTTACGGCTTGCGCGCGACTTTCTTGAAGGATCAAAGCATCTAATTCTTCTTGCGTGCTTAATTCATTAATTTTATAGCGATCTAAAGTGATATTGTATGCTTCAAAATTCAAACCTTTAATCACGGTTTGACGAGCGGTCACATCGACATAGGTCTCAATCGAAGGTTTCGATAAGAAAATCGACACTTCTGTCTCTGTTTCCAATCGCTCATTTTCTCTTAAGGGAATGCGGAAATAGCGATACAGCTGATTTTCATCCCGATAGTCGCCCCATTCGATTCGTTCAGAGTTTTTGTCCAATTCGACGATTTCTCCATCGGTATTTGTATAAGAGATCAAGGTGACATCGGTATCCTCGTACATGGAACCAGTGATTTCAGTCGACTGATCACTCAATGCATCAATTCTGGCAATGAGGCCTTCTGGTTCTGAAAAACGAATCTTATTGAAGTTATTCTTAGCAATCACTTGGTAAATATCCGTTTGTTTTTCCAGACTTTCCAAAGAACCCTCTAATTGCTCGCCACTCAGTAATCTGGAACGCGCTTCGCCATTTCCTGTGCCGCCATAAGGGAATGTATTCCCCCCATTTCGATTGATTCGCATCGTTCCGGAAATATTGATAAATTCTTCTGTTGGTTCATCTAAAGAAGCATTTTCCCAAACTGCTAGTTTTTGACTCGCAACATTGATTCTCAAACCGTTCGCAACCGTATTTTGTGCAGATCGGATCAAACGCTGCAATTGCGCATTGGCTTGACCAGTTCTTGTCGTAGGATGACTAATTTCAAACAAATTCACATTGTTTATATTCAATCGTGCATTGGCAAGTCTGAAATAAAGAACTTCAGATTTATTTCTTATGGTTTCCAATACAACCGTAGAATCTTCTCCTGCCGAAAATGAATTCCGCACATTGACTAACGGGCGATTGATAAATTCCGCCGATGTTCCCATGCCTGTCCGATTATCGGTCATGGAAAAATTAGCTCTGGCCCCTACTGTGATATTCGCAAATGAATTCGAATGATTGCTTGAGGCATTGCCTCCCGCCTGAGTATTTAAACCTCTCGCAACACCTTTAAATGTTGCCTCATCATTGAGAATGAAATTAGAGGAAGTCGTTACTCTAAAGATTCCTCCAGATTGATCCACGTCGAGGGTAGCCCCTTTACCAATCCGAACAAATGAATTACTAGCAGTCAACCAAATAAATCGGGAATCTGAAGTCGTTCGATCTCTTCTTGACGTCATGGTAGCATTGTCTTGCAACTCCACTCTTTGTGATACTCGGATTCTGGAATAATTTTGACTTGTTGCTGAATTTTGAATCGCCGTCGTTGTTGGCTCTGTCAAATGCACTTCAGCATGTTGCGCAAGCGTAACTGAACGAACAGTGGTGTTTCCTGTCATTCCTCTAGCAGCGTTTATTCTCGTATAGGAATTTTCGCCGAATAACAGATCTGTTGTTCCGACTCCCTGTAGAAATCGTCCACCAGTATCAACTTCGACTTTACTTCCTTCTTCCATCGTAAATTTCGAATTCGCCAAGGTTAAACGAAAAACGGCTCGTGCAGCTTGTCGCGTTGTATGATTGACCGTTACTTCCGCTTCACGACCTAGTTTGATTTCTTCTCTAAACCGGAAAAAATCAACATTTGCATTGCTTCGTCCAGAAACGGTGATTTCAGAGTGATCGCCCACATGCAACCGGCGAATGGTTGAAGAAGCAGCAGATGAGGTACCACCGGTAAAGCCTTGTGCGGTTTGTAGGCTGATCGTATTTGCTTCACCAATATAGATATCTGTTGTGCTGCGACCAGTCACCAATGGTCCTACTTGATTGAGGGTGATGGTTGCATTTGCTTCTGACAAAAATTGTGAAGCCGTCGACGTTGAACCCAGTGCAATGAAAGGATTGGCTGCTGATGATGTGCGAGAATAATTGATCGCTGCTTTTTCTCCTAGGAAGAAACGTCGTTGCACGGAAAAAGAATTGGCTGCTGTGCTCGTTGAATGCTCAGCAACATTGATTTCAGCCCCTTCAAGCAGCTCAAATTGATCGACCATCGTTCCAGCGGTAAAGCCATTCCCTAATACGCCCGTTAGTTTTGAGTATTTCCCTAAAGTGACATGGGACAAACTTGCGTTGATAAACGCCCCTCGCTGGTTCACGGCTATTTCAGAATAGTCACCAATGGTGATTTTCCCGTTGCTTGATGCTAAGCCGATGACAACATTCGATGTACTTGCTGAAGAGGTCGTTCGCGTTCTCGGCACGTCAATTGTTGTATGACTTCCGATTTGAACCGAAGACGTTGCGAAAAAGGTTCGATACGCTTGACCAACAGTGGCATTACTAGGTTCACTTATGGTTATATCCACCTGATCACCAATCGCAATACTGTTGACTGCTACGTTGCCATTAAACCCGTTGCTATGCTGATTGTTCATTTTCACGTGGTCTTGAATCACTATCGTGGTACTAGCCACACCCGTAAACATCGGTCCATGCTGCGATATTCGCGTTTGTGTATTCTCCCCAAAATCGATGGAGGAATTTACACTTTGGAGCTGGATAAAAGCTCCGGTCGTTGTGCCCGTCCGCGTTCCTTCAATAATGGTAGGTTGGTCCGCGGTACTATTTTCAACGATGAAGCGGTGTCCGACATTGATGGCGGGCGTCCCGCTGACCGTCCCGTACTCAGATAGTTTTAACTGACTCCCTGCTTGTAACCTTACTTCGCCTAGCGTGCTGGTGGAATTACCAGAAAGCCCCTGTCCCGTGCCAACATCTAGTGTTGCCCCGGTTGCTAGCGTCAACCGACTATCTTGATTGGCATTTGGTAGAGAAACCATTGCGCCAGATTGGCGAATCGTGGTCATACTTCCTTGACCAAAATCAAGGCTTGCTGCGGTACCTGTCATGTGAAAGACAGTGCCAGTATTGCTGTTGGTACTTCGGGTGACAGAAATTTCAGCTTGGCTAGCCACTGCTACTTGATTCATTTCAAAGATTGGTGTGGCATTTGATGAGCGATGATTGATCGTCAATTGGCCTTCGACCAAGAGTCCTTCAGCCGTGAATAACGTTGGAATGGAAGACGTCGCTGTCGTCACCACATTGGTTCCTTTGAAATGAAGATGTGCTTGGTTGTTATTCACCACGCGTCCTGCGGTAGTGGTCAGCTCCAGTTGGGTATCTTCAAAGGTAATCGTTGAAGCCCCAGTTGTTTGAGCCAGCCCTTGCGCCGACTGAATGCCTTGTTGTTGCACCCCTTGCCAAGTCAGTTGAACAGGTGCCGCAAACTGCATCAGGTTCTCTGCCGCCGTCTGCGAAACGATCACAGGTGTATCATGACTACGAAAAGTAACGTCTGCCCGTTGGATACCACTGATTGGCTCAGTTAATGCCAAGTTGTTGGCAAAAGTAAGCACCAAGGATTGATCATTGGCGATTTCTTCGTAATGATACTCCGTGCCATCTTCATCGGTGAAGGATTCCCCAAGTAAAATTGCCCGCAATTGCGCCTCACTTGCTACAGTCAATGCGACCGCTGAAGCTTCAGCATCAAACCTTTCGATTTGCTCATTCTCAGCTTCTGTTTCCGCTTCGTCTTCTGAGCTATCTGGCGTTTCTGCTTCGGGCAGTGCTTCATTTTCCTCTGCTTCTTCTTGGCTAGCTGTCGTGGAATCATCCGTGGCTTCCGAAGAAGATTGTTCTTCACTGCTTTCTTCGGTTGTTTCTTGGTCTTCCGATCGATCAGCAGAATTAGTGGTTTCCTCAGTTGAGGAGTGTTGCGTCTCTTCAGAAAGTGACTCTGTTTCTGCATAAGCAACTTGCTGGAACGCCAGCGTCGTGTTGACCGCCGTGCTGCTTAGTAGGAATACTGCAGAAAACAATGTAAGTAGTTTCATCATATCCTCCTTTCTTCAAGTCTTTGGTGCGTCAAGAAGGTTGAAGCTAAGAAACAGCCTCCTCCTTTTCACACAAAGTTGTCTCAATATTCTTCGTTTTTGGGGGAACGACAAAAAAAGACATTTGGACGAATCAAATGTCTGAAGAAAGTTGTTAGATTGGGTTTTTGTAAAATAATATCTACATACGAGTTCCGTTTTCTTAAAAACGAAGGTTATTGAGACGAAAAAAACTGTAAGTGTATCACGCGTGGTCCTTACTAAACTAAGAATAGCGTGGTGCTTTAGCAAAAGAAAATCATTATTTTCATAAACACCTGAAATAGATGAATAAATAACCTACCTCTTTCACTGTGTGAAAGGTACGGGAATGGGTTTAAAAAAGCGGTTTTTGATACGGGTTTATTTTCCGTTCAAGATGTTCCCAATCTCGATCATCTGGAAGAGATTTTAATAATAAATAATCTGTTTTGACTTTGTAATCGACGAGATAGCGATTGTAATTGGTCACGATCAAATCAATATGTGATCCATTTAGCGTCTTCTTTGTTAAATATTGCAGCTGCACAAAGGTCAACTCGTGCTTGCTGCCAAACCGCTGGATTGCTCGAGTTTGAATGTGCTGGCACACAAAATGATCTCCTTCTAGGAGAAAATAAATGGTTTTTGCTGGTGCGTAATAATCGAAAATCAACTCGCTATAAATTGTTAAACTGACACAGATGTCTTCTAAGTAAGCACTAGACAAAGAGAGTTTTTTGCTCTGCTCCTTAAGAAATTGTAAGTTCTTTTGATAATTCTCGCTGTTGGAACGCATGATCACTTCTTTGATATCATCCATTTCCTTGTTCAAAACCGGCGCAATCGCATGGTTTATTTTCCTCGATAAAAAGAAAGAACGTAAAAACGTCGCCACCGTAATGGCTTGCTCTTTGGGCACATCATGGTTCTGCAGAAACAATTCGGCCACGTTTGCAATCGCTGTACCTTGATGAAACTGACGGTAAAATTTTTGCTCTCGTTCTTCTTGATCCAAGGTTCGCTTACACAGGGTGACCAAGTAAATCCAAGCAAATTCTTCTTTGGGCAACTGGGTCTGATAGATTTCTTCAATGCCTTTTTTCAAGGAATAAAGTTTGGCGAAACTATTCCCTTTATACGCTTGCCTGACCAGTTCTTTGGGCACAGTGATATGATAGCCAAGGCTCGCGCGTTTGATGGCAATATAAAACGTATAGTAAAACGCTGCGGGGGTCGCCCCAGATCCGATTTCATAATAGCCGAACTTGTCATCCAATTGCCCTAAAATCAAGTCATGCAATGCTTGGTCTGGGACCAATGTATAGATCGTTTCGACCCCTTCATAGTAAAAATCTTTGAAAAACTTACGTAAGTTGGCTTCGCTTCCTTCAATCGTTAAAGGATTGGAGGTCCATTGTAAGCCATAGCTTTTCAAAATAGGGTTGCGCTGATTAAGTAAGCGCCGAAATGTACTCTCTGAAAAATGGTAATGATGTGCTAGCTCATCCACCTTAGCTAACTTGCCATGAAAGATATTCCCGATAATTTCAAATAAGCATTCATTTTTTAACAAACTTTGTTTTCTTTTTTGATATTCTGCAGGCTTTTTCTCTTCGAAAACAAACCCGCTATTGCCGGAAACAAGAACTATACTGTCCCCAAAATATTCTTTCATGTATTTGATATCATTGGCAATCGTCCGCTGAGTTACCTGATTGCGCTCAGCTAAGTCGCCAATCGTAAACACCCGATCTCGCTCAATCGTACTCAACAGCCGAAACAACCGCGCGGTTGTGCGGTTGCTGATGAAGGCCAATTGCAGCTCTCTCATCCACTCCACTCCTTTTTCAAGAGATTCTTTTCTATACTATTACATAAATAGACCACTATTTGGTAATTATATACTCAAATTTACAGTATTTTTATCAAAAAACCTACTAATAATGAAAAAAATAGCGTTCTGAATTTTATTTTCTAACTTGTAATCGCTTCTTCGATGGAATGAAAAAAAGCCGCAAGCAACACTCGATGAAAAGAGCTACTTACGGCTAGTCTTGGCTTTTTCGTTAAAATAAATACTGCGCAGTAATCGACGATTGACAATTGATCAGTTGGTCTGGGGTTCCTTCGTACAAGATTTCACCACCGCGAATCCCACCATCAACACCGACATCGATCAGCCAATCCGCTGCTTTCATGACCTCAAGGTTGTGTTCGATAACGATCACCGTGTTGCCTTTTTCTACTAATCGTTCGATGATCGCCAAAATGCTTTTGATGTCGGCCATGTGCAATCCGGTCGTTGGTTCATCCATAATGTAGATATTGCCTTTTTTGCTTAATTCTTTTGCTAACTTCAGTCGTTGGCATTCACCGCCAGACAAGGTATTTAATGGCTGTCCGAGGGTCATGTATCCTAGACCTACAGCCAAAATCTGTTTTAGTTTTCTTTGAATCGCTTTTTCCTCAAAAAACTCCACCGCTTCCGTGATACTCATGGCAAGGACTTCATCGATCGACTTGCCTTTCAAGCGATACTGGTAGACTTCTTCTTTAAACCGTTTGCCGCCGCATGCCTGACACAAAACCTCGACGGAATCCATAAAGGACAGCTCCATCTTGATGGTCCCGTGGCCCTTACACGTTTCACAAGCACCTTCGGAATTGTAGGAAAAAAGACCTGCTGAAACCTTGTTTTCTTGCGAAAACAACTTGCGAATGTCATTCATGATTCCTGAATAGGTTGCAGGATTAGAGCGAATATTCCCCGCCACCGCTGATTGATCGATCGTAATGGCTTCAGGGTATTCTTTGGCAAAAACACCATTTACCAAACTGCTCTTTCCAGAACCAGCGACACCGGTCACCACCGTAAATACCCCTAATGGCACCCGCAGTGCTGTATTTTTCAAGTTATGCAGCGTCGATTTTTTCGTTTCGATAAACTGTTGGCTTCTGCGAGGGGCTTCTTTGAAATCCACCATCTGTCCAAAGGCTTTGCCAGTCAGTGTATCTGATCGCAGCAAACCTTCAAAGGTTCCTTCGTAAGTAATATAGCCGCCATTTTTTCCAGCTTTAGGACCAACATCGATAATGTGATCGGCTGCTTTAATGACATCTGGGTCATGCTCCACTACGATGACGGTGTTCCCTTTGTCCCGTAGTTTGACTAACAATTCATTCAATCGATGGACATCCCTTGGATGCAGCCCAATACTCGGTTCATCAAAAATGTAGATCACATCGTTCAAGCTAGAAGACAAGTGTTTGACCATTTTTACCCGCTGACTTTCCCCACCAGAAAGCGTCGTTGTTTCACGGTCTAAGGAAACATAATCCAACCCGATATTGATCAGATCAGTGATTCTCGCTTGGATGTTTTGAAGCAGGGGTTGGACACTCTCCTCCGAGATTTCTTGAAGAACCGTCAATAGTTCATCCACTTGCATCGCCAAAACGTCCGCAATCGAATAGCCCGCGATTTTACACGCGAGTACTTGTGGATTGAATCGCTTTCCCTGACAGTCAGGACACTTCTGCTCATTCATGAAAGAAGCGATTTTCTTCTGCGTAGCAGCGGAGCTTTCATTGCCACCTTTGATATTGGAGCGATTAAAACGAGCGACTAAGCCTTCATAGGTGGAACTCATGCCTTCCATATACAAGGAATCGATTTTTTCTCCTTGGGCATACAAAAAGCGGTTCATTTCCTCTTCGCTATATTCTTCCAACGGCTTGTCATTGTCAAAAAAGCCCGTGTTGGTGAAGGACTTCAGTAGCCAAGAACCGACTTTGTAGCCAGGAAGCAGGATCGCCCCTTCGTTCAAGGACTTTTCAAGATCCAGTGCCTTTTCTAAATCTAACCCGACGATCCGCCCAATCCCTTCGCAAGTGGGACACATCCCATGAGGGTCATTGAAGGAGAAATTCCATGCAGGACCTAAATACGGTTGACCAAGACGAGAAAAGAGCAAGCGGATCAAAGGATTGATATCTGTGATCGTCCCTAATGTGGAGCGGGAATTGCCGCCTAAACGGCTTTGATCAACTACTACCGCCATCGAAAGATTGTCGATGGCATCGGCATCTGGCTGGCTATATTTTGGCAAAAAGTTGCGGACAAATTTCGAAAAGTTCTCATTCAGCTGTCGACCAGCTTCTTGTGCGATCGTGTCAAAGACGATCGATGACTTGCCAGAACCAGAGACACCCGTGAAAATCGTGATTTTTCTTTTGGGAATCTTCAAGTCAAAGCCCTTCAAATTGTTCTGCCTGGCGTTGTGGATCGTAATGTATTCCTGCATGCTATACCCTCCCAGATTCTATTGAATTTTTACAGTGAGCGACCATTATAGCACAAACATTCTCGCTGTTTCTCGGAATTTTGTAAAAAACTATGTTTATTTTATGTTTTGTTCTCAATGTTGGAATAGCAAGGATAGAGGGCTTATGCAATTTTTCAATAACTGTTGCATAGGAAGGAATTTAGAGTGCGAACGAAGTTAGAAGATAGAGCGAAGAAGGAGTATTTTGAATGACCTTAAATTGCTAAAAGGTAAAAAACAGTCCATTTCCCCTTGCTTGCAAAGTGAAATGGACTGTTTTCATGAAATAACCTTTAATCGTTTGAAGCCGAATGTTAGAGATCGGCCAGATCAGCCAGATCAGCTCAATACAGTTGACGGAAACATTTTGATCAATGTCACCGTTTCTTCTGCCCCATAATCCCCTTCGGCATATAAAGCAAGATACTCTTCCAACAAATAGTCAGCAAGGTCTTGGGTAGATTGCGTAAAACCAGCCTTTTCGTAAGATCTGACTGCAGGGATATTTTTTCTCGACGGCCGCATCATCAATTTTTGAATGCCGAATGTTTCATGTAAATGATCACCGAGGGTGACGATCGCATCGGTACCAAATCCTTTGCCGCAATGAGCTTCTCGATTCAACCAGATATCCAATTCTGCTATGCCGTCTTTTAGATGAGACGAGGAGTAACTAATAAAGCCAATAGGTTCACCTGCATGTAGAATCAAAAAGCCTCTGCCATCTTGCGGTTGGGCACCAGTAAAGTAATACTCTTGATAGTCCTCAAAAAACTCTGCTTCAGTGGCGATCGGTGCATTAGGATAAGAAGGTGGTCCAGAATGATACTTTGTGGTTTCAGAGTGAAAACACCATTGATAGACCGCTTCTTTATCTTTGATTTCCGCAGGGGTTAAAGTGACTTTGTTTCCTGTTAGCATGTGGTGTACTCCTTTCGCTCTTCCTAATGTTCCCCCCAATTATAGCGGAGGATATCCCTTAAAAACAAACCGCGTTTTTTCTTTACTTGAATCGAACATCGACATTGCTTAAATTTTCATTGTTGCGCCAACAATCTTCCGATTGATTCCTCTATTTTTTCATCCTCTAAAAATTAAATTCATTTTCCCAATTAAAATCAGCAGATTCTTCTAAACTGTTCGGCCAATGATGGCACCAGGAAGGAACTCTGGGCACTTCTACTCGATCCAAACTTGGTGTGTACGGTTTGATATCTATTAGTGGCGTTTGGTCGTTTGCATCAATATAAGGAATAGAAAGAATTCCTTTCTCAACATCGACTGATAATACTTGAACAACACTTAATGCAATTGGATTTGGTCGGATGGGTGATCTCGTAGCAAAAATCCCCATTTTTTCAGGCGCATGTTTATAGGGTTGCTCAGCATCCAAAATCATTCGATACTTTGCATCCGCAAAATCACTGAACCACCATACTAATTGAAGGTGACTAAATCCTTCAATCCCTGCTAAAGCTGGAATATATTCTTTCTTAAGCTTGAGCAAGCATCCTTCCTCATTGTTTTGAATGATCCCAATCGGTTGTAGTTTATATTCTGTCATTTTCTTTCCTCCATTTCCTCTTTGTGCTCTCAGAATAGTGCCTGACACAGTGTGAGAGTCAAGAAAAAACAGAAAAAATCTGCTACTCAACGTTTTATGAGCGGTATTTGTATTTCAGTCAAATAATTACGTTCTTCCTTCTCATTCCAAGGACCGCGATGCACGATTTGCCTGTCTGGTCCGTCCATTTGGTAATAAGGATGTTCTTGTAGCCACTCAGCCAAGGACAAATAGACGTTGGCTATGTTGGAGAATGCACCGTACACCATCGTGCACGCCATAATTGGCACTGCCTCCGTTTCGTAGATGGAAAATACTTTGGAATCTACCTGCAGGCCTGCTTTCACTTGCACACACAATTCAACATCGACATTTTTTTCTTTAAACTCTTGGTCGTGATAAATCGAAAATGATTGTCCGAAATTCTTTATTTTCTGATTTTCCATAAAAGTGGCTAGTTCTCTCCACAGTTCCTCTTCAGAAAAATAATTTGGTATGACTTTGCGAAGGGAGAGCACATGATAACTCGGGACTGCTTTCATTGTAACCTGATAACGGCGCTCTGTTCGTTCCTTCGTCAATTCTAATTTAGCCACTTCTAGTTTGATTAATTTTTGTTTTTCCACCTCTATAGTTGTCTCAATTTCATCTTTTTTTCTTTCTAATTGTTCTGCAAGGAAGTCCTGCTCTTGGTTTTTCAGCAACACCGCAATTTCTGCTACACTAAAGCCGCTATCACGTAAATAGAGTATTTTATTGAGTTCAGGCAATTGAGCAGCCGAATACAGTCGATAACCAGTAAACATATCAATCCTATCGGGCTTTAATAGACCCATCTCATCATAGTAACGCAACATTCTGATACTCACTTGAGAGAGCTTTGAAAATTCACCTATCTTAAACATACGCACCTCCGATAGATTTATTATAAAAACACTTTATCCACACTTCAATGCTACTCACTATAAAAAACCGAAACAAAGAGTTCACTCTCTGTTTCGGTCTTGCTTCATTATTCAACATTCAACGAAAAATTCTTCTAACACTTCTTGCATTTCATAGTCATGTGCCGATTTGTTCCACCTATCGATTCACTGAGACGGCCATTCGGTGATAGGTATGGCGCTTACCTCTGATGGCGATGGATAGTTGCAAGATGTTCTCGGGATCAGCGGTCCCAGAAAAACCCGCATCTCCGATATGATGAAGGTCGCAACCGGCACGTTTGCTAGTCAATGCCAAGGCACGGATCGTGCCTATATCTGCACCTTCTTGTGTAGTACCGATGGTGCCCATGACCAACTTCTCTTTTTGGTGGATAAAGGCCACTAGATCACTCATGTGTTGTTCACTCAGCCCAGGAATCGTGCCCGCAATGGGTACAAGAATAACATCGGCTCCAGCTTGAATGAACGCAGACGCAATTTCTTCATCTAACACGGGTTCATTGACACCAGCTCCGTGCATTTTTCCAGCAATAATGATCCCAGAGAAAATGGCTCTTGCTTGTTTGATTGCCGCTGTGATTTCCTTATTTGAAACGCCAGTGGAAGGATTTCCTGTCAGACAGATAAAATCAAATCCAAGTGCTTCTGCACGAGCCATGTTTTTCTTTGTTGCCAAACGCCCAGTAGCGATAGTTGTCAACTGTTCCATCTGTTCCGCACAATCGTCGACAGGCTCAAGATTGACCCCAATAGGCCGCCCCGTTAAGCACTGCAAAAAGCGAATCGGGTCATCCGTTGTCGGTAAACCTTTGATAGCGCCGTTTTCGCAATCAAAAAGGTTCAGCAAAATCAAATCCGCCCCAAATGCAGCGACGAATTCAGCATTAGTGATTCCTCTAGACATCGGATCGATTTGGACATCATTTTCTGCTACGATCGTCCGACCGGCACTTCCTCGGATACTTTCCAATAGTTGGTCTTTATCAAATGATTTAAAATCAGCTGCCGTGCAATTCAATAATCGTTTTGTCTTCATTTTATGCCCCACTTTCTGAACCGAGTTCACTGGCTAATGTCCGATTATCTAGCATTTTGAAGAATGGATAATAGATGGCGATAGAAACCGTCAGATTCACCAGCTGTAAGATTGCCCCCGAAATATGTCCGCCTGTGGCTAGATAACCGCCGATGATTGGCGGCATCGACCAGGGAACCAAAACGACGGCAGGTTGGACGATCCCCATGGCAACTGTCGTATAAGAGATGACATAGCACACGACCGGCGTCAGAATATATGGGAACAAAATCAATGGATTCATGACAACAGGCAACCCAAACATGATGGGTTCATTGACATTAAAAACCGTTGATGGAAATCCGAGTTTCCCCAACTCTTTTAAATACTTACTTTTACTTCTGACTAATAGCAAGATCGCCAAGCCCAAAATCACCCCACTACCGCCAATCCAGACAAAGGTATTCATAAAGGTATAATTGATGATATGCGGAATCGTTTCGCCGTTTTGAAAAGCGATCCGATTTTCATCGATCATTTGAATCCATGTCGGCTGCAGGACGCTCAAGACCAAGTCCCAACCGTGGATGCCCACTGACCAAAACAATGACGTAAACATAATGGCAAATAGACCACCTATAAAGCCTCCGCCAATGATCGATAAAGGTTGTCCCACAAGGCTGTACAGCAGATCATGAACATTCGTGTTGCCGAATGATTCCACTAATAAACGAATCACCCAGAAAAGCGAGAGGCAAAAGAATGAGGGGATCAATGCAATAAAGGAGCGACTGACCGCCGGGGGAACGTTTTCTGGCATGCGAATCACGATATTCTTTTGTACGAATAATCGGAAAATCTCCGCCGTGATTAGACTAGTGATGATTGCTACGATCAGCCCGCGGCTACCAAGATAAGACATTTGAATGCCGCCATCTTCAATCGGAGTGACTAAAAGAAAAACCGACGCTGCCAATACACCGGCAGATAAACCGCTGACGCGGTAAGTGGTTGCTAAACTATACGCAATAGCAAAGGAATTGAACAGCGCCATCACACCAAAGGTCACTTGGACGACAAAGTCTAATTTGCTGCGCCATTCCCCGCCAAAAATACTAGTAACAAATAGGTTAAAGCCTTCCCATGGAACGTTGGATAAAATAACAAAAATGGAACCGATAATAATCAAAGGCATCGTGGTGACAAGTCCATCACGGATGGCAACTAGATGCTTTTCACTGCCAATTTTCATTCCCCATGGCAGCATTTTTTCTTCCATAAATTTCTTTAACGAATCCTTCATAAGCTTCCTCCTTAACCTTAAAAGATCGCTGAAAGAGTGCGTTCAGGTATCTTTTCGAAGTGTGAATAGAAACCAAGGCTTGCCACCTTCAAGAACCTAGGATTGAAGTGCTGATCGCCAAAACGCTATTGCTATGAACACAGTAAGAACGCAAGGCATTGGATTTCTCAACTATGACTGCCTATTTTCCATGCAACTGTTCTCAACTGATCTTCACACCTTTTATTTGCCGCAAACGATCCTGCGCATGAACCGTTTCAAACGACAAAAAAGGCATTGGACAAGATTGTCCAATGCCTTTGGCATAGCAAAATAAGCGTCCAGCATCCCACGGTTTTTGCCCAAAAACCTGCCTGAATCTACTAGAAATCGACAAGGAAATCGGGTACAATAAACACGTTGATGCCTTTGGCGATCAACTATGGCAACTTGATTGGTCATCCGTCTTAAGGGTGTGACTGATCAGGGCCTCGTAAATCTGTTGGCGCAGAGATACGAGGTGCCTATTTTTTTGGTTTCTATTCGCTTACATTTTATAGAATGTTTTTGGGAAAAGCAAGCGAACATCGTAACAAAATTGTAAATAATGGTCAAAAAAATAAAAAACTATTGTGATTTGTTCGATTGAAATAGAAAATAGTAATTACTTTGCGTATTTATAAAAAAAGGAGGACCGAATCATCCATGATTCAGTCCTCCTTTTCGCGTTAGACAAATACAAACAAAATTCCAGAGCAGATCGTGCCTACCAATAGCCCACGAATACTGCCTTCCCCTTCATTGGGTAACTCAAATTTGATGATATTCACCAGCAAAGCGCCGGTGATCAAGGCTTCAATGATGACCACCAAATAGTAGGGCAATGATACAAAGAGGGAGAACGCCGCTCCCGCGAAAATACTGAAGGAAAGCACAAAGCGGCCATATTTGTTATAAAGGGCACCATGATGGTGATAGAGCAACCAATCGTTCATGAGAAAGTGCAAACCAAAAGCGATAAAGTAGGTCAAAATGTAGAAACGCTCTGATAGCGTATTGGCAATCACGATATAGCCGATCATAATATTATAAATCACATGAAAAGCGATATCCGACCAAAAAAAGGCGTTTTTGGCACTGGTGATGTCTTTCTTTTCTAACACCATAAACGTCCGCTCATCGATTTTGTAGATCACGTAACTGAAGACTAAGCCAAACAAAACGATGCCATAGACCCCATGACTATAAAAAATCCCCGAGTCCCAGCCAAATTCATCAATCAACACCGTTTGAAAATACGCCAAATGGGGCAATAGATGAACGATCGCATAGGAGATTCCTACCCCAGCGGCAAAGGAGCTCATGTATTGCACGTTTAGTTTTCTGGATGAGATAACATTTGAAAATAGATGGATGAAGATAAACCCTAAAGTGATCATGCAATTCACAAAATTGTTTGTTAAATACGTCATTGTTTTCTCCTTCTTACATTCCGTTTACAGCATCG
Organism: Enterococcus sp. AZ188; assembly: GCF_050544075.1. Lineage (NCBI taxonomy): Bacteria > Bacillati > Bacillota > Bacilli > Lactobacillales > Enterococcaceae > Enterococcus > Enterococcus sp. AZ188. The sequence continues at coordinate 546,888 of NZ_CP172943.1, read as the reverse complement.
TTTAATCGCAATTTTCAATAACAAAGTCTTTTTAATTAGTTATTTTTGGTTATTTTCATGAAATATTCTTGTTTACTATACAGTAAGTGGGCTTGGGGGGCAATAGGTTTTTTAGGTTTTTGGGGAGAAATCTTTTTGATAGAAAACGCCCTTCATTGTTGCCGATTTTTTCCCGATGATCTTGTCTTCATTTTCGGATAGGATAATCTTGTTTTTGCTCGAGCAGACAGTAGGTCTAACTTCATTTTTTATAAAAAATTGGGCTTATTTGAAGTTATCTTCAAATTTCCGAAAAAATGTAACCAATTTGAAGTTATCTTCAACTTTCTCAATTATGTCAGATTTTTGACGTTCGTAACCAATCACTGATGAATTCAGAAAGCCATTGTTGCTACTATTCCATCAAAAAAAGAAGCAAGAACTTGCAACGTCCTTGCTTCTTTTTTTGTTACAACTCATTATACTTCTTTTTCGAATCTTTACTTTCTTTTACCGGATACTTCATGTTGTTTTTTTCCAGCTTTTCTTTGATGATCTCATCAATATCAAGACCCAAATTGTCTGCCAGCATATAGGAATAAATCAGAACATCGGCAATTTCTTCTTTTAAATGTTCGAAATCTTGAGTGGCTTCTTTAGGTGTTTTCCATTGAAAAATCTCCAACAATTCGGCGGCTTCGATGGAGATAGAAATAGCTAGATCTTTTTCATTATGAAATTGTCGCCAATTGCGATCATCTCGGAATTTATTGATCCGTTCCATTGAAGAGGGTTGGTTTTGCATGGTAGGTGTAGTTCCTTTCGTTTTTTAGGGATAAGAGTTTTTGATAGAGAATTGGTTTTTCATATATTTACTTAGAGTGCATGTAATCTATTTTGAAGCAAACGTGTTTGAAATAGCAGATTTTTTTACATTCTCTATGTAATATGACTCTTATTTTATACTAAGTCTCGCTATAATCTTGAAAAGACCTTCAAGATTATAGCGAGACTTACACGTATTAAATTTCAGAATTTAAACTAAATGAACCGATACTCTATTAGATAAAAATCAAAGAAGAATGCCCGTCATATACTATTCTCCTTGTTGATTTTTATAGTTCATCCAAGACTGTTTAATCAAACTAGCAATATACTCAATCTCTCGATTATCTTTTATAACGATCTCATAATCCCCGTTTCCCCAATGTCCGATTTCACTCACATTTCTCGCCACATTTCGTGAATCATTTAACTGACCTGTCTTTAGATTAATCCAAATTTTCAAAGCATTTTTTTGGATTTGAATATCAACGATGTTTCGCTTGAGTTTAAACGAATTGTATAACTTCACAGCTTTTACCTTAATGTCGCTATCCCAGCTCAATATAATTTCTTTTAATTCTAAATACAATTCTTGAATCTCTTCTGATCCTTTTAGCAGGTGTTCTTGCTCTGTATAAATGCTTATTTCTTTCGATAGCCCTTGCTCAGAAGACGCCTTTTCTACCTTCTTAATTGGTTCAATAGTGCTGTTTGTTTTTGTTAAAGATTCTATATTGATCAAATTATTTTTGTACTTTTTCGCAATGACCAACTCGATAGGTAGATTGGGATTGTTGACTGCTCCGTATTGATAATTTGTATACTCATTAGCGACAAAAATAATACGTGTCTGAGACCAATCAATCTCGTCAATTCGTTTTAAATTTTCTGGATAACGCTCATTGTACTTAAGTACAAATTCACCCTTATGAGCCAATAATGTATTAAGATAGGCATATCCTTGGTCAATGACACTGTATCTCTTTCCTTTTTTATACTCTATAATCACAAAACTTTTTGTATCAGGATCATAGGCAACAGTATCTAAACGAAAATTCCCTACAGGAAACTCAGAGGCTACAAAGAGTAAATTAAACAAAATCTCTAAGTTTTCTTCGATAATGGCTTGTAACTGTTTTTCTTTCACAAAAACTTCTTCTTCAATCTCTTCCATTTTTTGATTGCTTAATTGATAAAGCACCAAGTACTTGTCCTCCTTTGCAGCTATTGAATGTTGTTTTAAAGTAACACTTATACTTCGAGTTCTTCTTTAATAAAAATCAGTTTATTCTCAAGTACTGACTGCCAATTGTGTTTTAATTCTTGCGAATATTTGAAGATATTACTCTCAGGGTGTTTCTTTTTATATTCCTCAAAATCTTTATTTTCGATAATTTTTCTTAAATTAGGGATTGTATCCATTCCTTTTTTATACTGCATACTAGATAATTCTAGGTCTTCTTCAGAAACACACCATTCGTGAGAAAATTCACTTAAAATGCTAGCTACTTCATTACCAAAGTATTGTTGTTTCAGGTTGTTTACTACTTCTTTATCGATAGGACTAGTTATGCTATTTAAAATTTTATCGTATAAATCAATGATGAACTCTTTCTTATCTTTTTGTTTCAAGAGATTGATTACCTCAGATTTTGTAATGTTTCTTTTTGAATAATCAATTATAGAATTAGTTATTTTAGAAATCTTAAAATTTTCTGAAGTCTCCTGTATAGCATGCTTCCCTATATTCTTACCATAAATCAGATGATTATCTTCATACTGAGACGATTTTTCTTTTTTATCAATTCTGCCTAAAAAATTTCCATCCGTTACTTTTAAGGATTCATGAGTAGTCCCATATTTATGTGACGCTTCCTTTGCCGCAAACTTTCCTGTATCTGCACTATCTATTTCGGGCGCCACTGTTTCTCCCTCTTTAGGGTAAGTAGTTGCTATTCTTTGCTCCAAAAAATCCAAAAATTTACTATCCTCTTCTTCAAATGAGAGATTCGAAATTTCATCATACCAGTTTTTAAATTCTTCCAATACATTGTTCGAAGCATATATATCATTATTAAAAGTAGCTAACAACGTTTTTCTCACTATATCCTTTGTTTCCGTTAAGAATGTTTGGGATGGATGTGGCTTATACGTATTATAATATTCTTCAATTGATATGTTATGACCATCAAGAATTAATTTGATATTTCGAGAAAAAATATCCACAAATACATCGATATCAATTTGGGAGAAATCTGTAATATTGTCTGCACTATTTAATTGCAAAATTTGAAATTTTGGAAATCCCAGTGATACCTCAGTATTCTTTAAAATTGATGAGAGCTTGAGCTGTTCTCTAGGGTAACCTACAATTGTTATTTCTTTGATTTTATCTCCCACTGTTAGCTTTGGAAAAGATGCTGCGGAACAATCAATAAACAAGATCTCTAAATTTTTTAGATACCCTTCAATTGAATGAATATCTGTATCGGAAAGTGTAATTGACAAGTCGATTAAATTCTTTGCTTGTTCAAACATAGAATTATCAAAAATAATATTCGTATTTGTATCAATAACCAATTTTTCAACAGAATGTTCCGCGTTACTAGAACCAAAACTAACCGACTTTTCTAAATCTTCTGGATTAAATATACAATCTCTTACTTCTAAACGTGTTAAAGATTCACACACGGATAAATCAACTTCCTGATAGTCATTATTCAACAAAGTACAATCATCTAGTGTTAAATGGCTTAATCGTTTGGATTTGTCTAATAAAATTTTTAAGAAGCCAATATCAATGCCTGTTTTTTCAAACGACACTCGTTCTACAGATCCTAAAAGGTCAATAAATGCTTTAGAACTATTAAAATTTTCGAAAGCACACTCTTCTAGTTCTCCTGAAAATGACAATTTCTTTACTGATATCTTTACTTTTTTTTCATACAGTTTATTTATTAATTCTACAACTACGTTAATATTATTCGGTGTAATAGCTAATTCAGATATATGTTTAAAGCTAAAATGACATGTAGTTAAAGATAGGTTTCTTAAGATCTGTTCATTTGGAAACTTATTTTCCATGAAAGGCAAAATTGTCTCATACTTATTATAATTATCAATTAGCACATCTTTGTCTTCAAATAAAATTTCTACAAAAGGAACTAAAGTAACTTTTTCTATAATAGATGAGCCTAGTCTTTTTATGAGCTCTTCCATTTTTGCAGCATAATCGTTTTCGTAGTAAAAAATAAAAACCCTTTTAGCATTCTTCAGTATTTTACTTAAAAAAGTAAAATCACTTCCCTGCAAAGAATGTCCCATTATGTACAAATCAAAGTCATCTTCTTTTTTGTTTAACTCCTCCATGATGGTTTTCCTTGTAATATTCAATTTGTTATTTTCCTTAATTCTAAATAACTTATCATTTAATAATGATCTTGAATAATGGATATTTGCCGTATCCTCTCTGTCAGCAAATCCTCCTCCAAAAAGAATATTATCTTCATCAATGCTTCCATGAATGTGCGCAATTCTGTTTTTAGCCTTTCTAATCTGATTATTAGCTACTCGGTTTTTGAGCTTATCATCGATACTACTGTCTTTCTGAACTTTTTCAAATATGACATCCTCAACAATATCCTCTAATGTTTCTGTATAGTTAAAATTAATAAAAAAAGTATCATCGTCACTAAGAAGTTCTTTTATGACAGGATTTATTTTCATTGAAAACTTTTTAAATGTTGAATCATTTTGGACTACAGTATTTTGTTGCAACCATCGCTGGTATTCATCAGAAATATAATCATAAAAATCTTTTTCCAATTTTTTTATTGCATCATTGATCACTGTGATTTCAAAGGAATCATGTAAGTCCTCATGCTGAGACATACGTTTATTAACCTTTCTAACCGTCTCTTCATATAAACTTTCAAAATCAGACCAATTCAATTTAAAGTTTTCATAACTTCTTAAAAAGAGACGGTTATATTCATACAGTTCCAGATCTTCAATAAAGTGATTTCTATCTTTTATATAATCAATAAATTGTTCATAAGAACTTTTCAATCCAATACTTATATCAAGACCATTTCCTACAATCACAATTTTATTTTTAGCTTCATTATTGTCTTGTATTGTTTCAGTTTGTTCAACCATTTCCATTCTTCACCTACCTTAGCTCATTCTCAAGTGGTATCAATGTATCGTCTAATACGAGTCGCCAAGCTCGTTTCATTTGTTGCGGGTATTGAAATGGTTTTGCATTTGGGTGTTTTTCTTTGTATGCCTCAAAATCTTTGCTTTGAATAATACCTTTCATATTCGGAATGGGATCTTCTCCAACAACATATTGGATACTTGAGTAGTGCAGTTCATCAGTGGAAACATTCCACTCTCTTGCAAACGCATGAATCATCTGATCCCTTGCTTGCACAAAAAATCGTCGTTTGATCGCAAAAATATCTTCTTTCTCATCAAGTTCTCCAGAATCTATTGAATTTAAGATTTGACGATACACTTTTTTGACACATTCAGTTTTGTTTAACTTCTTCAGAGCTTTCTCTATTTCCTCGCGCACATCAGAACTATTCGCTGCATAGGTACCTAATAATTGATCGATATACGAGGAGTCGATATCATATAGTCGAATTGAATTATCACTATAAAATTCAATAGCTGAGAAATTAATATCCTCTTCTTCTTCGTATTCTTCTATCAGTGATCCTTTCACCGTCTCATAAAATCCAACTTGTTCTTCTAAGATTGATATTTGTTCTTTTAGAACTTCCGATTGTTCCATTTCTTCATTGTAATTGTCATATGTGACCAATGCCTCATAAGCTTTGTTCAGCTCTTGGAAAGCTTTCACATAATCTACTCGGGTTTCTATCGGAGTATTTTCCGTTGTTCCAGGTATTACGGTAAATGTTTGTAATTGCTTATATGCTTTTTCAAAGCGAGCTTTTGATTCTTCATAGGTTGGATAAATCAACCCGGATTCTTCTTGTGCTTCTGAATATAGCTTTGTAGCTTCCGCCACATTATATTCCATTGTCGCGGGTTTTCTAAATGTAACGACTAGCCCTTTCTTCTTCTCGGGATATGTACGATTCGTTCGAGAAAAGGCTTGAATCAATCCTGCATATTCTAGGTTTCGATCAACAAACAATGTTTGAATCGTAGGGGCATCAAACCCTGTTAAAAGTCGATCAACAACGATCACTAAATCGATTTGCTTACCAAATTGCTTAAATTCTGCTCGTTTCCGTGCTAAACGATTATTGATATCTCCGTTATAGCGTTCAATTTCTGCGATTGACCATACTGTATGGTAATACTCATTGTATTCTGAAATAATTCGTTGCATTTCATCTTGCTTTTCTTTGGCACTTGCGGCGTTTTCATCCATTGAGTACGTAATGGCAATTCGCGGAAAATCTGGATCATCCATCGTTCTTCCTTCACGAATCGGTTGATCAGGAAATTCTTTTTGAAGCCAATCTGATTCTTTCGTCATTTCTTTGATCGCTCGATAGTATTGCTTTGCCATCTCAATGGAGCTTGTTGTCAAAATAGCCGACTTTGTTGGTCGTCCATTTCTAAAATCGAATTTTGTATAGGCATTATTAGGACGAAAGATTTTATGGATCACTTTCTGAATATGATCCTCTGATTCATAAACAATCGGCTCAATATAACTCTCCTTTTTCATTTGATCCATATTATCCACGATCAAATTGATTTGTTCAGGAGAATATTTGGCATATTTTTCAACTTCAAGTAATTTCTGGTGAATTCGATTATCTAATGATGTGGGTTCAATGGTATTTTCATGCTCTACTTGAAAGCCCAATACTGAACCATCTTCTAAAGCATTTTTGATTGTATAGGTGTGCAAGACATCCCCATACTGATCTCGAGTAGTACGAGCCAATTGTCCTTGGGCCTGCTTCTTATTCACTTCAAAAATTGGCGTTCCTGTAAATCCGAACCAAGTAGAGTTTGGAAAGAACTGCTTGATTTCCTCCATATTTTCAGCGCTTAAAGCTCGGTGGCATTCATCCACGACAAAAACAATATGTTGCCCAATCAGCTTTTCAAATCGCTTGGTTCCATTCTTTTCCTCTTGTTTTTTTGCATATTTTAGCGCTGCGTCCAATTTCTGGCGGGTAGTAATAATAATGACGTTGGCATTTGCATCAGCCAAAAGTGTTCTACCTAGCTCTTTTGCATTACCAGTTCCCACAATTAAACTATTGGCTTTCGCATCTCCCGAAGATGTCCCTGTATTAAATTCTGAGGCAAATTTTGTAAATTCATTGGTGGTTTGATTATCTAAGTCCTTGCGATCCACCAGCATAATCGTACGATCAATACCAGACTTGCGTGCTAAAAGTTTAGTTGAAACAAAACTTGTCAACGTTTTTCCTGAACCAGTAGCATGCCAAACATAGCCGGATTGATGCTTATTCGCCGCCACAAATAATGCCTCGATCGCATGTACCTGATAGGGATGTAAGACCATTAATGTTTTATTGTCTTGATCTTCGCTCACAATCGTGTAGTTAGCGATAAGCCGATGCGCATCTGGGATATTCAACACTTGCTTACAAAATTCATAAAGATTATCTACTTTTTTGTTGTCTCTTGTCCGCCAACTAAACAAAAATTTCCGATGCATGTCTTTGGGCATCGCATTGGCAAAATAGCGTGTCGTTTGCTCGTTTGAGACAACAAACAATTGAAGCGTCGAAAAGATGTTATTACGAAAGACACCTTCTTCAGCATATTTTTTTACTTGGTTAAAGGCTTGAAAAACACCGTCTTTTGCAGTGACCTGCTTTAATTCAATTTGAACAATTGGCAAGCCACTGATCAATAATGTCACATCAAACCGGCGGTCACGTGCGTCTGCACTACTGTCTTGTTTGGCAATTTGATTCACAACTTCATATGTCGATAATCCTCCACCTACGTCTTGGTTTGAATAGAGAATCAACGAGATTGATCCTAAAGAAGCATCTTCACGATCAATCTTGATTCGAGCGATACCATTTTCTCCTTTTAACCATTTCGCTGCATCAAAAGGCGTTTGAGTTTTTAATAACAATTCTGTTTTAATAGTTTCAAATTCTTTATCAGTTAAAGGATGTTCGCCAATTTCTGAAAGATTATTGTGCGTGATCTTCTCACGAAAATTTTGCCACAAATCTGCTTCGGACTTTAACTCTGGTCGGTAGACCCATTGATTGTGTCCTTCGCCTAGTATATGAATCAGGTGATTTTCTACTTCTGCTTCGTCACGATGCTTTATTTTCATTCCCGCACCTCCTTAGACAAATAATTTTTGCAGGAACCCTTTTTTGGTTTCTTTTAACAAATCTAGCTCACGCTGATGAAGAGCGATCGTGTCGTCGAGTTGTTTGAAGAAAGTTCCGATTTTTTGTTGTTCTTCGATATTTTTTGGAAATAACAGCTTCAAATCTCCAAATTCAGAAAAACTTATAGACTTACCATCTCTAATTCCAAATGTTACTGTTTTTAATGATTCTATAAAAGTGAATGTTTTAAACTTAACTTTCCAAAATAAACTATCTTGGTTATTTATATTTTTGGGGATAAATACAGTATATGCAGGACTAGTAATACCTAACTTATCAGAGAGTTCAAATCCACCCTGAAAAGACCGCAAACTAATTATAAAATCACCTTGATGTACAACCTTATAGTTCTTAAGAGTTGTCTTATCGTACTTAATATCGATACCCAACTGATCTCTGTATACTACACCAGAATCTTGTGTAACTGATAGGACTGGGAGTTCAGGTTGATTCTTATCGACTGTCGGTACAAAAATTTCTTTTGCTTTACGCTGTTCCCATTCTTCAGTAAATCCCGGGAAACGAATTTCTGGAACTTTTTCTCCTTCTTTGGGAAACATTTTTTGTAAGAATCCTTTTTTGGTTTCTTTTAGTAGCTCTAGCTCACGCTGATGAAGATCGATCATGTCGTCGAGTTGTTTGAAGAAGGTACCGATTTCCATCTGCTCATTCTTAATTGGAGACGGTATAATTACATCAGAAACAATTTGTTTATTTAATCCTCCTCGAGTTCCATCACCCGATGAAATTATACGAAGCTCTTCATAGCGCTTAATCAAATTTTGATAGATGAATTCATAATGAAGATCATTATTTGGGACAATTGCTGCAATTGATTGGTTTGTCGTAAGTTCAATGTTATTAACTGCAACGGTCCCGCGAGTTTTCCCTTGCCCTGCTAATGCAATTAAAACTGAATGCTTCTTTACCCAACGAGCGCTAGAATTATTTAGACCTTCTTCGGAAATCATGTTATCTGTTCCATCAAGACGTCTTTTATTGACTTCACCTGATGACATCCAAGGAATTTTTTTCGGCTCCCAGTACTCAGATATTGATGTTTTTGGAGTTCCACCAGTCAAAATTTCTGCATACTCCCCTAACTTACGCTGTTCCCATTCTTCAGTAAATCCCGGAAAACGAATCTCTGGTATATTCTTATTCGTCATGTTTAAACACCTCTAACGCACCTTGAAGCCATTCTTTATTTTCGTCATTTGTCTCAAAAGCAGCAATGGTAGAAAATAACTCTTTTTCTAATGCGTGCTTTTCTTGACGAATCTGTTTGACTTCATTCCCTACATTCTTCATATCAATACTTTCTTCTTCTTCAAATGTATCAACATAGCGAGGAATGTTTAAGTTAAAATCATTTTCTTTTATTTCATCAAAACTGGCTAAATAAGCATATTTATCTTCAGTTGCTCTATTTTTGTACGTCGACACAATTTTCTCTACATTCTCAATCGATAATTTGTTTTGATTTTTCCCTTTAATAAATTCTTTGCTGGCATCAATAAACAAGACATCGCGTGTTTCACGATTCTTTTTCAAAATAATCACTGTTGTTGGAATTGATGTGCCAAAGAAAAGATTTGCTGGCATTCCAATGACTGCATAAATGCTACCATCTTCAAGTAATTTCTTCCGAATAACCCCTTCAGCTGCACCACGAAACAGCACGCCATGAGGCAAGACAATTGCCATCGTTCCAGAATCTTTTAAATGATAAAAGCCATGAAGGAGAAAAGCAAAGTCAGCTTTAGATTTTGGCGCTAGTTTTCCGTATCGGTTAAAGCGCGAATCATCTAAAAAGGTTGCATCTGCTGACCATTTCGCTGAATATGGAGGATTCATAACTACTGAATCAAATAAATACGGCTCATCTGTTGGCCAATCTTTATTTAGCGTATCGCCGTTTCTCAAATTCATATCTTCTGCGTCTACACCATGAAGAATTAGGTTCATTTTTGCTAAATTAAAAGTTGTGGTATTCATTTCCTGACCGTGATATTTCACATTCTCAGGATACTTCAAATAATTCCGTACATTCAGCATTAAAGAGCCTGATCCCATCGTCGGATCAAAGACGCTGAATAATTTTTTCTCTTCTTGATCGATGGTCACGATTTGCGCCATCATTTCAGAAACCTTTTTTGGTGTGTAGAATTCGCCAGCTTTCTTTCCCGCTTCGGAAGCAAATTGGCTGATTAAGAATTCATAAGCATCCCCAATCACATCACCGTCATGCCCTAATACATCAATATCATTCAGTTTCTTTAATACTTCGGTTATTGTGACATTTCGTTGCTGGTCATCTGAACCAAGTTTTTTTGATTGTAAATCGACATCATCAAATAACCCATTAAATTGCTCAAACTTTGAGGACAACTCAGTAAAGCCTTTGTTCAAATCATTTAACTGAAAGATATTTTGTTTTGCTTGATCAGCTAACACATTAAACAAACGATTGGGTTCGATTTCATAACCTAAAGTATCTACAATCGTTGCTAACAAATCTTCCCTTGAATCTTCATCTGCTAGTAACTCTTGATACAATTTCGTCTGTTTTTCAACCTCGTTATATTCTTCTAAGGATTCATCTGCTAATAAAACAACTTGTTGTAATAATTTATCTGAAAGATATTTGTAAAAAATCAAACCTAAAAGATAGTTTTTATATTCTGATGCGTCCATTTTGCTGCGAAGATTGTCCGCTGCACTAAATAATCGCTGATTAAGTTCTTGTCCCACGATAAGCACACTCCTAATAATAGTTATACTCTCTAATTTTATCACTAATAGCTTTAAAAAAGGCGACATTCAATAAATTTTCTTGGAATTTTAGAGGCATCATGTTGGGAAAATAATAGTAGAATATTCCAATTAAATATTGCATAAAAAAAGCTGTAAATACCTGCCACAAAGTATTTCCAGCTTTTAAAATTTTTATTAACCTACACTAAAAGGATAGTTTTTTCTACAAGTTTCAACAGTTTCCAAATGCTGTTAAATCACCATCCGTTATTTTGGCTGGTGCCATGTAATTCTGATGTTTTTGGGGGAATTGGTGCTAGTTTGGGTGTCAGTAATCAAATAAAAAATAATCCATAACTTCATTTTTCTTAGAGACAAGAGTGTTTCACTTCAAAAGTTTTTCTGTAAAATGAACTTCTAATTATTTTAAATGAGTCATAATTCTATTAACATAAATCACCGTTTAGAAGTTGTGCAAATTTTCTAAACTAACTTTCTTCATCATTCTGGGTACTACTCTTGATAATACATTCATTTAAAAAAACTTTTATTTTCCTCTCAATATTACCCTCAGTTGTTTTTAACCTAAGCAAAGGAATAGCAGCCTTTTCTAAAATAATATTTTTTACCGCATCACGTTCTTGTTGCACCTTAGCATCATGACTACCCCCATCTACTTCAATCACGCCTATCGGATTCTTTCCGACCTTATAATAAATGACAAAGTCACAGCTCGCTTTTTGTTTCATAAATTCTATTTCTCTATCAGTAAATGAATTATTTTTAATTGAGACAAGTTGAATCAAATTGATCTGCATATGAAACATTAAGGAAGTAAATTCAGCTGTCATTAAAGTATCCCTAAGTAGGACAGCCATAATCTGCTCAGATTTGAAATGTGAATCCTTTAAATTCAATCGAGTATTTAACTTTTCTAGAGAACGATCATATTCTCTATACAATAAATCGAATGCGGAGATTACCGGGCTATCATAGACATATTCATCTGAAGCATAGTATTTAATATATCTAACTAAAGCTGCCAAACTTTGGTTGTTTCTTGTAAAAACTTCATTACCAGTTACTAAAGTAAATTTGTTGATGGCTCTTGAAACAGCTACATTCACCAAATGTGGATCATCAACAAAATCAATAGATTTTCGGCTACTTTTTTTCTTATCCAACACTGTTGAAAAAATAACCTTTTTACATTCTCTACCTTGGAATTTATGAATTGTTGCTTTAGCAAACTCTTCTGGTAAATACTCTTCAGCTAAATTGACTTGATTATTATAAGGTGTAATAAATCCGATATTTTTTTCACCAGACCAACCAATTTCCACTAGAGACTCAATTTCTCGCAGGTTAGCTCGGTTTCTTGTATGATTTCCTTTAGATGTGATGATTAGCTCAATTGAAGATTCGCCTCCATCCATAGTCATGGGTATTAGTTGATTATCGTAAAATTGTTGATTACAAAACTGGAATATTTTAGGATGACATCTATAATGCTCCTTCAGCAACGTTACGGGCACTTCCTCCTTGAACAGCTTAACAAATGAATCTAGCAAACTATATTTCGTACAATCATAATACTCTGAAGGAGAGACAATTTCAGTCTTTTCGGGTATATGTGGGAGCTGTTTACGATCACCTACAACAATAATATTTTTTGCACAGCCCAGACTCAAAATACCTGGAACGATATCTTGCTGCGACGCCTCATCAATAATGATGTAGTCCAATATTGCTCCATCTGCTATCGAGTTAATAATCGAATGTGTACTACTTCCAATCACAGGAAACCGTTTAATAAAATTACTGAAATCCTTTCTATAGTTATCTACGGTGAAATTCACATTTGCTGGAATCGATTTTGATAACCGCTGTTTAAGATACTGCATTGATTTATTCGTTAAATCTTCTAATAATTTTTTGAAATTTTCTTTTTCCAAAACATTTTTATATTTTTGTAATTGCTGCTCTTTTTGTTGCAACATTTTTTCATAATAATGAAACTGTAGGGAATAAGTAAAATTTATTCGTTCAGTATAAGTGTCTAAAAATTTAGTCCTAAATATTCTAAACTCTAACAACAAACGGAATCTTTCTTTAAAAGACAAATTTTTTTGAGAAAGATAATTTATATATGCAAGTAAATCAGAAGTTTTCTCTGGACTCAATTTATATCTATCAACATCAATTAAATCTACAAGTACATTTTCCTCACGCCATTCTTCTAAGTGCTTTTTTTCAACAAGCAGCTCACTGATTTCTGCAGTCAACTGTGCTACTTTATTTTGTGCAGTTAGACTCGTTTTCACTCTTGTCAAAACATCATCAATTTCCTCTATAGAAACGGCTACAGAATCCGAGCTATAACGTGGTACTTCTCTCACTCCTGCAAAAAATTCTGTCTTATTGTCTGAACTCCCTAATTTAGCAATAAGGTAGTCTAGTTCTTTTTTAGCCATCTTCTCATACACATTTTCAACTGCTGGATTATTATTTGAAACAATTGCAACAGATTTTTTATTCACTAAAATGTTTGCGATGATATTTAAAATAGTTTGTGTCTTTCCTGTACCCGGAGGTCCTTCAATAATACTAATTTGAGAGGAAAAGGTATTTTCAACAGCTTCTAATTGACTCTCATTCAACCCAAATGGAAAAATAAAATGCTCCAAAGAATCTCTAACCTCATTTTTACCATAACAATACGAATGCAAAGCTGTTCCTTTATAAGGAGTAATTTTGTTCAATTGTCTCTCTATATTTTCGGCCATAGGTTTATTTGTTGGACTAGCATGGCGAACACGCTCTTTTACAATTTCAGTAAAATAAGAAAATGTATTCTCATTTTTCAAACCAGAACTCGCAATAATACTTACATTTTCCGACCTCATGATATACTTTTTTTGATCATTTGGATAATTTACAACAACATACTTATTCCCATATTCAGTCGCTTTATCTATTTGTTGATAAATATTTTCTTCTCTATATAAAAGACCTGCTTGTATTTCTTTTTGTGGTGTTATCTTGCAGAAGTCTAACGGTTTTGTAAATGACTTACCTGATGGAAAATCTACAGTCACCATCAATTGATTTTCTTTACTCCAGAGTCTCCAATCTGTAATTTGGTTCGTTTTGTTCTGTCCATTCATGTATATAGAAAACATTATGTACCACCTCACTTATAATCTGCGTGAAAAAATTTAAATAATCCATAACTCTACTTTTTAATATACTAAAATTAAATTGACTACATCCAATATATTCACTAACAACCGCTCTAATATCTTATGAAATCTATTTACTTAATATCTAAAGTCATCTTCATTTCACATTACTACGTATTTTTTCAGGAATCATCACCACTTCAGTTGTCAAATCGATTGGTTTGTATGTAGAATCTATGCATTCATCCCAATATTCTAAATGTTTTTTATCAATCCAACTTTCAAAATTCTCAACAGGAGTTCCACCTTCTCCTTGTATAGAATACCAATACAAAAATTCCTCACCATTGAGTTGTTCTCTAAAGATTGTCTCAACAAACATTTTTTCGTTTTCTAATGTTAGCAATGTTTCTTCCATATGCTCATTTAAGAACGACATCCATTCATCAACTATAGCCGTTTTTCCTACTTTTACCTTAAATCTTGTAAGTTCTGTTTGAAGCATGATATCCTATCCTTTCATCGTTTTCTTCTAGTATATCACTATTGACATTATATATTTTCAATCTCAAAGAAAGTAATACGAAAAAGTATCTTGTTTTTATTTATCCTATACATTTTTTCGTTTTCCTCTGAAAGATTTTCATTACTTAAACCATTTTCACCATAATAATCTACTTATCCATTTCTCATTGGTGCTACTTTGGTTCTTACTTTCTACACGCCCAAATAAAAAAAGCCAGAAACACCTGCAAATAGGCATTTCTAGCTTAATCAATTCAATTACCCCACAGACCCTTCCATCTCATAACTAATCAACCGGTTCAATTCGACTGCGTATTCCATCGGTAATTCTTTGGTGAATGGTTCGACGAATCCCATGACGATCATTTCGGTTGCTTCGCTTTCGGAGAGGCCGCGGCTCATTAGGTAGTACAGTTGTTCTTCTGAGATTTTGGAGACTTTGGCTTCGTGTTCTAAGGACACTTGGCTGTTGTGGATCTCATTGAATGGAATGGTATCGGATTTCGATAGGTCATCCATGATGATGGTGTCACACTCGATATGGGAGATAGAGCCTGCGCTCTTCTTGCCGAAGGTGACTTGTCCACGGTAGTTTACCGCACCGCCATCTTTAGAAATTGATTTTGAGACGATGGAGCTGGAGGTGTTTGGTGCATTGTGAATCATTTTTGCACCAGTATCTTGGATTTGGTTGGCACCAGCAAAGGCAATGGAAAGCATCGTGCCCCGTGCGCCTTTGCCATCAAGATACACGCTAGGGTATTTCATCGTTGTTTTGGCACCTAGGTTGCCATCGATCCATTCAACGGTAGCACCTTCTAAGGCTTTGGCCCGTTTGGTTACTAGGTTGTAAACATTGTCTGACCAGTTTTGAATGGTGGTGTAGCGGCAGTAAGCGTCTTTTAGGGTAAAAATTTCAACGATGGCTGCGTGCAAACTATTGCTTGAATAGGTTGGGGCGGTACAGCCTTCAACATAATGGACGCTGGCGCCTTCGTCAACGATGATCAATGTTCGTTCGAACTGACCGGTATTTTCGGCATTGATCCGGAAATAGGTTTGCAATGGCACATCGACACGAACGCCTTTTGGTACATAGATAAAGGTACCACCTGACCAAACGGCTGAGTTTAAAGCAGCAAGCTTGTTATCGGTTGGTGGGACTAATTTTGAAAAGTATTGTTTGAACAGCTCAGGGTATTCCTTCAAGGCTGAATCGGTATCGGTAAAGACGATGCCAAGTTTTTCAAACTCTTCTTTCATGTTGTGGTAAACGACTTCTGATTCGTATTGGGCAGAAGCGCCGGCCAGGTATGCCCGCTCGGCTTCTGGAATACCAATGCGCTCAAAGGTCTCTTTGATTTTTTCTGGTACGTCATCCCAATCACGGGCAGGACGATCACTTGGTTTTTGGTAATATTTGATGGCATCAAAATCGATGTCAGACAGGTCTGGGCCCCAGTTTTGCATGGGCATCTTGTTGAAGGCTTCAAGAGACTTCAAGCGGAACTCAAGCATCCATTCTGGCTCTTGCTTGACCCGTGAGATTTCACGGACGATGTCTTCGGTCAATCCTTCGCCGGTACTAAAAACAGGCTGCACGTCATCGTGGAAGCCAAATTTATATTCTTCTAATTCGGGTACACCCATGGTTCTCACTCCTTTTGTAGTGCGGTTGTCTATTCGCTGGTTTCTTCAGTATCAGATTCATTGGCGTGGCTGTGACTGACAGATGCTTGTGTACTGTCGGCAGCAATGGCTTTTTCTAATGCTTTCCAAGCTAAGGTCGCACACTTGATGCGTGCAGGAAACTTCGCCACACCCCCAAGCATGGAAGCATCGCCTAAACGATCGCTTTGGGGAATGTCGTTTCCTTGGACGAGCTCAGAAAACAAGCCTGATAGTTCACCAGCTTCTGCTAGTGTCTTACCGATAATCACATCCCCCATCATGGATGCACTGGCGGTACTGATGGAACAGCCTTCGCCAGTAAACGCGATGTCTTTGATGGTGTCTCCTTCGACAGCGAGCTCCAAGTGGATCACGTCGCCACAGGTAGGGTTATTCAATTCGACTTTGTACGTTGAATCATCCAAGGTGCCTCGATGATGTGGGTGGCTGGAATGATCCAGAATGACTTGTCGATACAAATTATCTAATTTCGTTAGTGCCATGTTGGAAAAACTCCTTCGTCAGCTTGATGGCGTCAACCAGTCGATCGGCGTCCTCTCTTGTATTATACAGGTAAAAGCTGGCCCGTGCAGTCGCTGGGACTTGCAAATAGCTCAAGAGAGGTTGGGCACAATGATGACCTGCCCGTACCGCGATGCCTTCCATGTCTAAAGCGGTGGCAACATCATGAGGATGGATGCCTGCTAGATTAAAGGCGATCACTCCCGTGCGTTTTGCTGCTTCTTGAGGACCATAGATGGTCAAACCTTCAATGGCTTGCAGTTTGGGCAAAACGTAGGCAGCTAAGTATGCTTCATGGGCGTGGATGTTTTCTAAGCCGATTTCTGTTAAGTAATCCACCGCTGCACCTAAGCCGATCGCGCCGGCAATATTTGGTGTGCCCGCTTCAAATTTCCACGGCAGTTCTTTCCACGTGCTTTCTTGCAGATGGACAAAATCGATCATTTCACCGCCAAATTCGACGGGCTCCATTTGATCCAGCCATTGCCGTTTGCCGTATAAGACACCGATGCCAGTTGGTCCGCACATTTTATGGCCAGAAAAGGCATAGAAATCACAATCCAGTGCTTGGACATCAACTGCCATATGTGGAACAGCCTGAGCACCATCCACCACCATGACGGCTTGGTGCTGATGCGCCAATTTGGTTAGCTCTGCAATCGGATTGATCACGCCTAAAACATTGGAAACGTGCGCGATCGAAACGATGGCGGTTTTGTCTGTGATCTGTTTCTTGGCATCTTCCATGTCCAAGGTGCCTTCTGGTGTCAACTGGATATATTTCAAGGTAGCTTTTTTCCGAGCAGCTAATTGTTGCCAAGGGATGATATTGGAGTGATGTTCCATATAAGAAATCACGATTTCATCGCCTTCATTGACAAAACGGTCGCCGTAGCTGCGGGAGACCCAATTTAAACCAGTGGTCGTCCCTCGAGTAAACAGCACTTCCGCCGTCTCACTCGCATGGATAAAACGGCGAACCTTTTCTCGTGCGCCTTCATAGGAATGGGTCGCCCGTTCTGCGAGGGTATGAACCCCACGATGAACGTTGGCATTGTCTTGATGGTAATAATCGGTGATTGCCTGCAGCACCGCCTCTGGTTTTTGCGTAGTGGCGGCATTGTCGAGGTAGATCAATGGTTCGTCATTTACGAGCTGATCCAAGATGGGAAACGCTTGTTTCACTTTTTGGGCATCGATCATGCGAGCAACTTCCCTTCGATAACGGCAACCAATTCTTGTTGCACTTCTTTGACTGGGATCGCAGTCAAAACGGATCCTAAGAAACCACGAATCACCAAACGTTCCGCTTCTTCTTTGCGCAACCCACGACTCATCAAGTAGTACATTTCTTCTGGATCGACCCGTCCCACACTGGCTGCGTGTCCGGCTGTTACTTCGTGCTCATCGATCAAAAGGATTGGGTTAGCATCGCCACGAGCCTGGTCAGAAAGCATTAAGACTCGGCTTTCTTGTTGCGCGTCCGCCCCTTTGGCTCCTTTTAAAATGTGTCCGATACCGTTAAAGGTTAAGACGCCGCGTTCTCTGATAACGCCGTGTTGCAGGATATGACCAATGGAATGCGGTGCTTTGTTGGTTACGCGGGTATCGATCCCTTGTGTTTGGCGTCCAGCACTGATTGCGACCGCTTTGACTTCCGAATGCGCGCCTTCGCCTACAAGATCAGAATCAAAGTCTGCCACGACGTCGCCGTCATTCATGACTCCGATCGCCCAATCTACCATCGCATCTCGTAATACGTAGCCGCGACGATTCATGTACGTAGTAATGTTGACACCTAGCTGATCAATCGCAGAGAATTTGACCTTCGCGCCTGCTTTGGCAATTACTTCCACTACGATATTGCCTGACAGTTTTTTCGCTTGGTCGCCTTTGGTTTGGAAACGTTCCAAATAGCTGAACTCACTGTGCTCATCAGCAACGATCAAAATGTGTTTGAAGAAATGCGCTTGGCTATTGCCATTGTGGTAGAAAATCGCTTCAAGGGGTTCTTCGATCACCACGTTTTTTGGTACATACAAGAACATGCCGCTATTCATAAACGCCGCATGTGCTGCGGTCATTTTGTCTTCGTCCATTGGTACTGCTTTGGTCATATAGTATTGATTAACCAACTCTGGTACTTCTTTCATTGCTGTAAACAAGTCGGTAAAGATCACGCCTTTGTCGATCAACTCTTGCGGTAATTGCTCAAAGATCGTGGTGTCATCGAACTGAACGAGGGTCGGATGGTTATCCATCGCGTCAAAGGCAGGAACTGCGCCTGCCACTTCTTCTTCTGACAAAGCGTACTCACCAGCAAGTGCTTGTTCGTCGATATTGAACAATGGCCAACGCTCGTAACGCACGCGCTCGATTTTTGGAAATGCAAGTTCATCCACTTTCGCAAGGGCTGCTTGGCGTAATTCCAACATCCATTCAGGCTCTTCTTTTAACGCTGAAAAAACGTTGACTTGTTCAAGATAATCCTGTAATTTTGCCATTTACCTTGCCTCCTTACGCTTCTTCTTCTTTGTAGTCGATCCCTAACTCTTTACTGATCCCAGCATAGCCTTCTGCTTCTAGGCGTTTGGCTAAGTCTGCCGAACCGGTCATCACGACACGGCCTTCCATCATGATATGAACCACGTCTGGTGTGATGTAGTTTAACAGACGTTGGTAATGGGTGATGATCAAAGCGCCAAAGCCTTCGCCGCGCATTTCATTGACGCCTTTTGCTACGACTTTCAAGGCATCGATATCTAGACCAGAGTCGATCTCATCCAAAATCGCAAAGGTTGGATCTAGCATCAACAATTGTAAGATTTCATTTCGTTTCTTTTCTCCACCGGAGAAGCCTTCATTCAAATAGCGTTCCGCCATTTCTTCGGGCATATTCAATAAATCCATTTTTTCATCTAATTTTTTCAAAAAATCCATGACAGAGATTTTGTCGTCTTCGTCACGTTTGGCATTGATCGCTGCCCGCATAAATTCCGCATTGGTAATGCCTGGAATTTCACTTGGGTATTGCATCGCCAAGAACAGACCTAAACGAGCTCGCTCATCCACTTCCATTTCCAAGACGTTTTCGCCGTCGAACAAAATTTCCCCTTCTGTCACTTCATAATTCGGGTTGCCCATGATGGCAGCGGACAAGGTTGATTTCCCTGTACCGTTTGGTCCCATGATGGCATGGATCTCTCCAGTTTTTAACACTAAGTCAACGCCTTTTAAGATCTTTTTATCTTCGATTTGGACGTGTAGATTTTTGATTTCTAAAACTGACATTTCTTTCCCTCCAGTATCTTTTCTTTCTCACTATTTTAGACTAATTGAGAATGAACTTCAAACGCTATTCCCGACTTTTTTAAAATATTTCTAATCTGTACATTGGAATTATTATAAAGTATTACATAGAGATAGTACATGGTTATTGTTCAGAAAGTCGACTATTTTTGAAATTTTACTTTTATCTTTCAACTATCTTCTTTTCTCTATTGTTGAAACCTTGTATTCTTAGGAAATCAAAGTGAAGGACCCTCACTCGTTTTTTGTGAGGGTCCTTCACTTTTTCCATCCTGCTGTTTTTTAACTATAATGGAAAATTAAAGTTCATCATAAAATGCTGTGCAACGTTAATCAGTTCTTTTTTTGATAGTTTCCCTAAAATTTCAATCTTTCTACCGTCACGCTCGGAATAATCTAGCGTATAAACTTGCTTTGTATTTACTTTACTCCCAGGTTTCAATTTATCGTGTTGAATATCGACAAAGTAAGGACGCTTCCTATCTGTACTCGTTATTGGACAAACAATGATCAAATTTGAAGTGTAACTGTACTCATCCCTGCTGATGACTAAAGCAGGCCTGCGCTTTTTGATTTCACTCCCTTTCGAGGGATCAAAATCAATAAATACAAGAGTCCCTTGTTCGAGCCTATTCATCAAGCTGCCTGCCTTCAACAATAAAATCAGCAGCTAGCATATCTTCTTCATCAACAAATTCTTTCTCTTTCGCAGCTAAAAAATAATCATCGATCTTAGGAATCAAGGAAATCGTACCATCGTTTTCTTTGCTGATAAAGTAGGTCTTACCAGCAGGAATCTCAAACTTACTTGCTAGCGTGACCATTACCGCATTTCCTTGCTTTCTTGTTTTCACTGTATCCAAAACAATCACCTTTCCTTCATAACATATATAGTCTATTTTACTACGTAATTACTGTAATTACAAAATACAGCTAGGAGATCAGCCCCTTTTTTACTAGGTACTTTACTATACGCAAAATGCATCTGATCAATCATCAACAACAAAAGAGGACACGAAAAAATCTCGCATCCCCTACCTTCACTTCTGCTGTGCCCATTCTTCTCGCAAGATGCCATACTTGATGGAATCATAATAGGTGCCTTCCCAGAAACGGACTTTGCG
Organism: Enterococcus sp. AZ188; assembly: GCF_050544075.1. Lineage (NCBI taxonomy): Bacteria > Bacillati > Bacillota > Bacilli > Lactobacillales > Enterococcaceae > Enterococcus > Enterococcus sp. AZ188. Next base: position 525,612 of record NZ_CP172943.1, on the reverse strand, counting down.
GATCTGGGCTTCTTTGGTTATCCCTAGCTTTTCTCCTAGTTTCATCATGCGGTGATTGCCCGACCACGTGGTATAACCAACACGCTGGATATGAGGCTGTGATTCAAACAACTCATTGATCCACTGGCGAATTACTTGGCTGCCAATCCCTTGATTCCAAAGGGAAGCATCATAGATGGCTATCCCGAATTCCAACCACTGCTGCAAGGTATTGTCTTCCCAATAAGCGGTCGCGATCCCTACGATTCTTCCTTGATAGCTGATCGCTTTACGTAACGGGTTGTCGATACAGCTAGCGCCAAACCCCGTTCGAAATTCTTCCCACGTCAACACGGGGTCTTGGAAATACGGTCCGTCCCATTTTTTCCATTCTAAATCTGCCTTAGGCCCATAGCTGATCGACCAAAGTTCAGCAATCATTTCTTCCGTAATCGGTTGAAGTGTGACTGTTTCTGCCATCTTCAAGCCCCCCTTTCTCCTAAAGAAAGTCGTCTCCTTAAACGGTTCTTCACACATTGTGAAGCGCCGTTTTTTTGGTACAAGTGATTCATGTTTTGATTGACGATCAGTGCTTATTTCCCGAAAAGCTTTTGGAGAAATCCTTTTTTCTCAGAGACTTCCTTTGTTTCAGTCACCTGAAGCGGTCCAGTTTCCTTCACGACTTGCTGAAAGCCACGATTGTCTTGCAGCAACAGACCGTTTAGTTCCAGGATCCCAGACAGACTGCCAATCATCCGCCGCACTTCTCCCGCACTTTTGCCGAAAAAGCGCTGGTCGTCATTTGCTTCGGCTTCTTCCAAAATAACCAGCAGCTGCTGGATGCTTTGATTTTGTTCACCTAAGACGTACGACAACTGGTCAACTTCCACTGTTGTAGTTGCCGCTGACGGTACTAAATCTGTTATGAGCTTTAAGCTATCTAAATAATCCTTTAAGTCAAAAATGAACGTTTGTGCCGCTTCATTATTCATTAATTGGCTTTGACTCAATTTTCTTTGTAGCGCTTCCAATTCACTTGAACGTTTAGAAAGTTCGCTTACGATCATTTCTATATCCATATGCCACCTCCTAATGACATTGTCCCGTTTTCTCTTTCATCCGTCAAGAATTCGTCGGACTTTTTTCAGCGTTTTTACCGATCAGACCTGCCTATTGCTCCTGTTGGTACTTTGATGGTGCGCACCCATAGCGCTTCGCAAAGAGCCGATTAAAATGGTTGATGTTTTGGAACCCTGATTGAAACGCCGCCTCTCGAATCGTTAGTGTTTCGTTGCTGCGTAGATAAAAAAACTTTTGAAACCGAGCTTGCAATAAATCTTCTTTGGGCGTGGTATGAAAAAACTGTTGATAGAGCTTGTAGAATTGGCTTTTACCGATGGAAAGCTCTCGGCTAAACTGGTAAAAATCCCATTGCTGTTCGCAATTGACTAACATTTTCAACCGCATCGCTTGAAACAGTTGATAGTGTTCATTTTGTGGTTGCGGGATGCTTTCTTCAAAATTGCGTTCAAGTAAGACCAATAGATTTGTCATATACGCCGCAATCAATTCTTGCGTGTGCCGTTGTGGCAACAAGGATTCATGATTGATCTTTTGGATCAATTTGTTGATTTGTTGAATGTTTTTCGGCTGGAACAGTTGGTTGCAAGGGATCGCATAGGTTTCTTCGATCACCTGATCCGTTTGAAACTCAACAAAGCTATTAAAAAAATCTTCTTTGCCACGATAATCTTGATAGACGGTTGGAGGAAAAAGAATGCAGCTACCTTTTTCACTGGTTTCTTGATGACCATCTTCAAAAGTGAAAACCATTGGAGACAACGTCAACACGAAAAGATAATGCTTTAAGCCAGAGGGGCGATAAATATGATCGGAAACAGCATTGTGCATTTGAAATCCTGAATAGGTTACGTTCAACTTCTCACTCCTTCCTACTTGCCTTTAGTATAAAGAAAACGGACAAAACGTCAATAGAATAAGACAGAATGTAGTGTTTATTTTCAAGGACTATCGCTACAATGAAAGAAAAGAAAGGGGTTGCAACATTGAAGAAAACTACGATGTATTTAGACAAACACTTTATTTTGGCACCAGTCGACGAACGGATCTATGGCTCTTTTGTGGAGCACTTAGGGCGCTGTGTGTACGAAGGGATCTATCAACCAGAAAGTCCTTTTGCCGATGAGCAAGGCTTTCGTCAAGATGTCGTTACCTTGATCAAGCAGTTGAATGTGCCGATCGTCCGTTACCCAGGAGGCAACTTCGTCTCTGGGTATAAATGGGAAGATAGCGTCGGACCTAAAGAGCAACGGCCAGCAAAAATCGATTTGGCCTGGCGGGTGATCGAGAGCAATCAGTTCGGCTTAAACGAATTTATGGATTGGACCAAAGAAGTCAATACGGCACCGATGATGGCGATCAATCTTGGGACACGAGGAATCGAAGCAGCGAAAAACTTGATCGAATACACCAATTTAAAAGGCGGCAGCTATTATAGTGATCTCCGTCGTACCCATGGGGTGGCCGATCCTCATGACATCAAACTTTGGTGTCTAGGCAATGAAATGGACGGCCCTTGGCAAGAAGGACATAAGACAGCCGATGAATATGGCCGTCTCGCAGAAGAAGCTGGCAAAGCGATGCGTCTGGTGGACCCAACGATCGAAACCGTTGCTTGTGGTAGTTCTTCTCTCACGATGCCGACCTTTGGCATGTGGGAAGATACAGTATTAAGTCATTGTTACGATCAAGTCGACTACATTTCCATGCACCAATATTATGGCAACCGTAACGACGATAGCCAAGATTATCTAGCAAGCAATGTCGCAATGGATCAGTTCATCAGTCAAGTCGCAGCGATCTGTGATGCGGTGAAAGCCAAACGCCGAAGCAAGAAGACTATCAATATTTCCTTCGACGAATGGAACGTCTGGTATCACTCAAATGAACAGGATCAAAAAATTGAACCTTGGAGTCAACACCCACCACAATTAGAAGACGTCTATCACTTTGAAGATGCGTTACTCGTCGCAAGCATGATGATCACGATGCTTCATCACGCAGATCGCGTTAAAATCGCCTGCATGGCACAGCTGGTCAACGTGATCGCACCGATCATGACTTCCGATACTGTCGCTTGGAAACAAACGATTTTTTATCCCTATGAAATGATCAGCAACTATGGTCGCGGTCACGTGTTGCATAGCATCCTTCGAGGAGCTGATTTCGATAGCAGCCACGGAAAAGCTTCTTATGTGGATGCCATTGCGATCGAAAACGAAGATGACTATTTGACCTTTTTCTTGGTAAATAAGGATTTGCAGGATGCCAACGAATTCACTTGCGACTTGCGTCAATATGATTCATTGCAAATCGCTACCCATCAAGTGTTGCACCACCCAGACTTGCATGCCGTCAATACCGAAGCAACCCCGAACAACGTTGTGCCCGTCAATGGAAAAACAGCGGAATTGAATGACGGCATTTTGCGTGTCGTCTTGGAAAAACAAAGCTTCCAGATGCTACGCTTGAAGAAAAACGGCAGCAAGTAACGAGCCTATCTGTTTGAGCAAAAAAGCAGCAGCCTTGGTGACATCCTGAAAAAATGAGACTTTTACGGAGTGGAGACATCCACTCCTTTTTTACGATCCACCGCCCTGTTCAATTGCTATTTTTCGCATTCTTAACTGATCTGGGCAAGAAGGCGGCAACTGCCAGCTTACTTTCTCAAAAAAATGAGACGACAAAAGAACACCCTGCGGCAGCTAAGATACCGCAGGGTGTTCTTGATTCATTGTTTAGCCGTTATAGGCATCAACGATGATTTGTTTCAATTCAGAGATTAGTGGTTCTTTTGGATTTGCTGTTGTACATTGGTCTTCGTAAGCCAATTCAGCCATACGATCAACTGTTGTATCTAGTGTTTGTTGAGTGACGCCTTGCGCTTTCAAGCTCATGTCGATACCAACAGATTGTCCTAATTCGTAAACAGCTGTTGCCAATGCTTCAACCAATTCAGCCGTTGTTTTGCCTTTAAGGCCTAAGAATTTCGCAATGTCTGCGTAATCTGTATCGGCACGGAAGAAGTCATATTTAGGGAACATTGCATGTTTTTGTGGGTCTTTGGCATTGTAACGGATGATGTGCGGTAAAAGAATCGCATTTGTACGTCCGTGAGGAATACCATATTCACCACCGATTTTGTGGGCTACTGAGTGACAAATACCTAGGAATGCATTGGCGAAGGCCATACCTGCCATTGTTGAGGCATTATGCATTTTTTCGCGAGATTCCATATCAGGTGTTTTCACTGATTTTTCTAAGTAGTCAAAGACTAACTTGATTGCTTGTAAGCTCAATCCACGAGTGTAATCAGATGCCATTACTGACACATAAGATTCGATCGCATGAGTCAAAACGTCCATTCCAGTGTCTGCTGTAACAGAAGCAGGTACTGACATTACGAATTGAGGGTCAACGATTGCAACATCTGGTGTCAATGCGTAATCAGCTAATGGGTACTTCACGTGTGTTTCACTGTCAGTGATAACCGCAAATGGTGTTACTTCAGAACCAGTACCAGACGTTGTTGGGATACAAACGAATTGCGTTTTTTCTGGTTTGTCGATCTTGTAGGTCCGTTTACGGATATCTAAGAATTTTTGTTTCGCGCCGAAGAATGAAGTATCTGGGTGCTCATAGAACATCCACATGCCTTTGGCAGCATCCATTGCTGATCCACCACCAAGGGCGATCACTGTATCTGGTTTGAAATCAACCATCATTTTTGTTCCAGCGTAAACGGTGTTTGTTGATGGGTTTGGTTCTACGTCAGAGAAGACTTCGATTTTCACGTCATTTTTACGACGAGCAAGTACTTCACGAACCGTATCGCAATAGCCGAATTGAACCATACCAGGGTCACAAACGATCATGACACGTTCAACGTTTTCCATTTTCTCCAAGTACATTAGAGAGTTCTTTTCAAAGAAGATTTTTGGTGGCAATTTAAACCATTGCATATTATTTCTCCGTTTCGCTACAGTTTTCACGTTGATCAAGTTCACAGCAGAAACATTTCGTGATACAGAGTTTTTCCCGTATGAACCACAACCAAGTGTCAATGATGGAATCATTTCGTTGTAGATATTTCCGATACCACCTTCTGCAGATGGTGTGTTAACTAAGATACGGCAAGCTTTCATGCGTAGGCCGAAGGCTAATTGCAAGTCTTCGTTTTCAGTGTGGATCACCGCTGTATGTCCTAGTCCGCCTAAATCAAGCATTGCTTCACATTTTTCGAACGCGTCTTCTGTGTTGTTTGCTTTGATCATTGCTAAAACTGGAGAAAGTTTTTCTCTTGATAGTGGGTAATCAGCACCGACACCGTCAAGTTCAGCGATCAATAATTTTGTTCCTTCTGGTACGTTGATGCCTGCTAATTTCGCGATTTCCATTGCTGAATGTCCAACGATTGCTGGATTTACGGCATATTTTCCTTCGTTCATCACGGCATCTTCAAGTTTTTGTAATTCTTTTGCTTTTACAACATATACTTGATGTGCTTCAAATTCTGCTTTCACAGAGGCATAGACTTCTTTATCAACGATCACTGCTTGTTCAGAGGCACAGATCATTCCGTTATCAAAGGTTTTTGATACGATCAAGTCATTGACTGCTCGTTTCACTTTCGCTGTTTTTTCGATATAGGCAGGTACGTTCCCTGGTCCAACACCTAATGCAGGTTTACCAGTTGAGTATGCTGCTTTGACCATGCCAGCGCCACCAGTTGCTAATACGATCGCAATTCCTGGGTGGTTCATCAATAAGCCAGTCGCTTCGATTGATGGATGTTCGATCCATTGCACACAGTTTTCAGGTGCCCCAGCAGCGATGGCTGCATCACGAACGATACGTGCAGCTTCTGCTGAACATTTTTGTGCAGATGGGTGGAAAGCAAAAACGATCGGGTTACGTGTTTTCAAAGCGATCATTGCTTTAAAGATCGTTGTAGATGTTGGGTTGGTTGTTGGTGTTACCCCACAAACGACACCAACTGGTTCAGCGATTTCGATCAAGCCTTTTTGTTTGTCTTCATTGATCACGCCGACTGTTTTGTCATGTTTGATACTGTTCCAAATATATTCTGAAGCGTACATGTTTTTGATTGCTTTATCTTCATAGATACCACGGCCAGTTTCTTCTACTGCCATTTTAGCTAAAGGCATGTGTTTGTCTAATGCTGCCATTGCCATTTCATGAACAATGTGGTCCACTTTTTCTTGATCAAAGCTTTCCATTTCTTTTAACGCCACATTTGCCTTCGTTGCTAAATCGTCGATCATTGCTTGTACGTCGATTGTCACTTCTTTTTCCAATGTCTTAGCCATTGTTTGTCCTCCTAGTTTTTAAACATGTTTTGTTTGTTAACTACTTCACATACAAATCATACAACATCTTTTTTTGTTTGTAAATAGTTTTTGTGATTTTTTTCACAGTTTTATTAAACTCCCTTTAAATTAAGCGTTTTCAAGAGCTTTTAAGGAAAAGAAGTGGACAAAAGTTTCGGTTTTTATTAAGAAAAATGTCATGTGCTCAGTTGAACAATAGGTTAAAAAATTTTTGTTCACTTTTGAAAAAAATCACTCTTCCTTCTACTATTTTATCTAAGATTGCCGTATACTCCCTCTAGTATTCTGCCCTTCTTTCAATGGCTATTAGTGTCTATTGAGGACAAAAAAACGACCAGCCATCGCTGATCGTCTTTCTCTTTAAAACAAATCCTCTTGGTCTACTTCTGTTAGAGGCTTCCCGTGGGCAAGCTGGGAAACAACGTGCGCCATCTTTTTGTAGGAATCATTCAATCCAATCCCACCTTTTTTCGGCATCTTCAAAATATAGATGTCTTTGGCATAGATTGCCACTGCTGGGTTTTCCTCTGACATCGCTGCAGCCCCTGGAATTCCTTGCGCATTGAATACTTTCGTCAATCCTGCTGCCATTTCGCCAAAATTAGGATAATGCATCGCAGGTCCGCAAAGAACGGCATCTGCTTCAAATTTTTTGGCAAACCCCACAAATTTTTTATTCACTTCTTCTTGATGCTCGTGATAATATTGGTCACCACAATAAAGCGTTGCAACGATTTGTGCGTCTTGCTCTTGAAAAAGTGGATTCAAGGTTCGACCTGGACCAAGGGCAGCTTTTTTGCCGCTTGGCGGCAACTGAGCATTTTCATCACTTCCCATCCCTGCAGTGACATGATTAAGAATCAAAATTATTTTTTTCATGAGCGGTGCCTCTTTTCTTACAGATCATCAAAATCGAAATCATCAAAATTGATTTCCTCTTCTTCTTGTTCAACGGCATCCGCTTCTTCTTTTAGATATTGATTATCTAAGACTTTGATAAACGGGTAATAAATAGCCATTCCTAAGAGGATCAACAAGACTTGTAACACGGCCGCTTGCCAACCACTGACTAAGAAACCAGAAATAATCGGTGGCGTGGTCCATGGCAGCTGAATTCCATTGGTATAGTTGACTAACCCAAGATCCATACAGAAGTAAGAGATAATAATATTGATCGTTGGCACTAAAGCAAAAGGAATCAGCAGAACTGGATTCAAGACGATTGGTAACCCAAAGATGATTGGTTCATTGATCCCGAAAATACCTGGAATCAACGATAACTGTGATAGTTTTTTGACCCTTTGGCTTTTACAGACTAAGATCATGACTAAAATCAAAGATAATGTCGAACCGCCCCCGCCAAAGGTCGCGAACATGTCTTGAAATTGACCGGTGATGATGTTAGGAATTTCTGCGCCATTCTTGAAAGCATCTAAGTTTTCAATAGATAATGCCCGTAAGATAGGGTTGAAGACGGCACCGACCACACTGGAACCATTGATCCCAAAGAACCAGAAAAAATGCAAAAATAGGTAAGCTATGATCATGGCACCTAAAGTATTTCCTAAACTTAACAACGGTGTCTGTAAGAACTTAAAGAGGATCTCTTGGAGATTGCCATAAGACGTCAAGTTGGCTAACCAGTTGGCGATCATAAAAACCGTCACGATCACAAAACTAGGAATCAATGCCTCAAAGGATTTCACCACGGTTGGGGGAACACCGTCAGGCATTTTGATCGTCCACCCTTTGCGTAATAACGCAACGAACATTCTGGTGGAAATCAAGGCAACGACCATCCCTAAGAACAAACCGCTGGAACCCATCCACCGTAATGGCAGGCTGCCAACTTCATACACTTCCGTAGAGCCTTCTGGTGTGAAAACGGTCGTAAATGGTGTCACGATAAAAAAAGAAACGAGTGAAATAATGGCTGCTTGCATGGCATCAACTTTAAACTGTTTTGCCAAACTATACCCGATCCCACCAACGGCTAAAATCGTCATAATGTCAAAGCTGGCTGTTGCTGGCATATTCAACATCGTTGCCCAGTTGTCTCCCAGTAAACTGCTCATCATCTCGTTCCAATTTGGAATCGGAAAATTGGTCAAGACTAAAAAGAGTGACCCCACGATCAACAACGGTGTGGATAATAAGAAACCATCACGAATCGCAATCAAGTATTTGTTTTCACCGATCGTCTTTGCCATCGGTGTTAACACTTTTTCTAACCAGTTTAAAAATTTCTGCATTTTTCTTCCTCCCATCTGCGTGCTATCTGGCAGATAACACGTAGTCCCCTGTTACTCCAACACTTTTATTACTTTGCTTTGGCTTTTTTGATCAAGCTTAAGGCATCTTTCAATGCTCGTTCGCCATCCATCATGCCGTATGCTTCTGCCGCGATCGTGCCGACTGGAATCCCCATTGGCTCGAAAGTTGCTTTCATTTTGCTATCTAAGTGTCGTACTTGTGGACCTAACAAAATAGCAACTGGTTTTTCTTGTTCGACTTTTTCTTCTGCATGGATTGCAGGGAATGCTTCGATCGTCAAAGGCATGTTGTGCTTTTTGACGACTTCCATCATTTTATTGACCATGATACTCGTTGACATTCCAGCTTCACAAAACAAATAGATTTTTTTCGTTGCCATATCCATTCCTCCAATGTTTGTTTTTCTCAATCGCGGTTGTTAGACCGGCGCTTTGATTCGTTCTTCATACGCTTCCAACCATTCTTTCGTAATAGGCTCGATCATGGTTGTCTGCTCAGGACCTGGCGTTGCCATAAAAATAGCTGGCGCTTGATTGGTGGTTGCGACACTAAAGGTAAATTCTACATTGGTTGCCACGCCCCAGCGCCCCTGTTTATCTAAGGCGATCAGCGAGAAGGCGCCGGCTTTGCCATAGCGCTTCTTCAATCGCGCTTCAAAGTCGTAAACGGCTTGATCACATGCTTCTTGCGGTGCTAGCCCTTCTCCCATCAAACGGACGATTTCGTAGGAAAGGCAGCCTTTCATCAAGTCTTCCCCTAACCCTGTGGCAGCGGCACCGCCGATTTCACTATCCACATAAAAACCAGAACCAGATAAAGGTGAATCGCCGACACGACCGCTTTTTTTCATAAATAAACCAGAACTAGAGGTTCCTGCTGCCATACTTTGGTGTTCATCTAGCGCAACTACTCCCACTGTATCGTGGCCGTCATAGGGATCGAGGTTGTTGGCAGCGATCTCTGCTTTGCGCTTTTCCCAAATGGTTTTGGCTCGCGGTGTCAGCATCGCTTTGGGCTGGAATCCTTCGGCAAGCGCATAAGCGACCGCTCCTTGGCCGATCCGAAAACTATTGAATTTTTCCTCACTTAGGCGGCGTGCCACGGAAATAGGATTTTCCACATCGACGATCCCAGCGACGGCACCAATTTTGAAGGTATCACCATCCATGAAGGCAGCGTCCATTTCCAACACGCCTTCTTCGTTGGGCAGCCCGCCATACCCCACCGATTTATAAAATGGATAATCTTCCACTGCTTTAATGGCTGTTTCTACTGCATCTTGGCAGGAGCCTTGTTGTTCTAATATTGATTTAGCAGCGAGCACGCCATCGTGTGCCATCCGCCATGTAGCAATCATTCCCCACATAAATATCCCTCCATTTTTCATAGCGCTTTCAAGTATATTCTATACGGTATATACTACTATGTCTATACTAAAAAAAGAGTTTCTCAAAAAAATTGGAAAAACTCTTCTTCGTTCGCGTCTTCGCTTATTTTGTCAGTGCTTGTAAACTGCGCAAATAAATTTCAAGATTCATCCGCAGATCGGCAACCGCCATGTATTCATCTTGGTTATGAGCGATCCCTTTTTGCCCTGGAAAAGACGGACCAAAAGCAAGGATGTTTGGCATTTTGCGGGCGTAGGTTGCTCCTGTAGTCGTCACGGGGGTTGGATCATTGCCCGTTACTTGGTGATAGATCGTCGATAGCGTTTGGATTTCGGGGGCATCTTTTGATCGGCAGAACCCCGGAATGCTGCGAAGGATCGTAAGACTTGCCCCTTTTGGCAATGCCTTTTGCACCCCAGCGAGTACTTGTTCCTCCGTTACCGATACCGGATAGCGAAAGGCCACTTCTAACGCTAGTCCACTGGCGGATTTTTGGAGAACCACAGGGGTCAAGATCAACTTTCCTGAATCAGCATCTTCTAGTACCAAATCAATGCCTTCGCCATAGTGCTGCTGGTGAAAACTTTGGGCGATCCACTGCAAAGCTGCTTGCAAGGATGGTGTCGCTGCTAGTTGCGGTGCTGCTTGCTGGGCAAGCTTTGTAATGGCATTGTCCCCTAGCTCAGGGGCATTGCTAGGGGAACGTTTGCCTAGTGCTTCAAAGGACTGGCTGCCTACGGTTACCGATAGGTGGTCTGGTACATGATCGCGGAATTGATCGCCAGAAAACGCCGCTAACAGCTGCTGTTCTTGGGCGGGCAATGGAAAATCAAGTTGCACATTGACGACACCTCGTTCGCCGTAAACCACTGGATACTTGCAGTCTGGCGTAAAACCAAAACGCGGTGGCTGCTCAACCGCTAGATAATGCGGGATATCCGACATGCCGCTTTCTTCATCTGTACCGAAAATGATCCGCAGCGGTAATTGCGGTTGATGACCAAGGTCTTTCAATAATTTCATGGCAAACAAACAGCTGATGATCGGGCCTTTGTTATCTAAGATCCCTCGGCCATAAAAGTTGCCGTCTTTTTCAGTTAGTGCAAAGGGTGGGTAGCTCCAGCCAGAACCTGCCGAGACGACATCCAAGTGTCCTAACACACCGATATAGTCGGTATCCGTTGGTCCCCAATGGGCATAGCCGATCGCATCATCAATGACCGTTGTTTGAAACCCGTATGCTGCGCTTTTTTCCATGACGTATGCTAACACTTCTCGTGGTCCTGTGCCATAAGGCGCATGGGGCCCCGGCTCACCTTTGACGCTTGCGATCTGCATCACTTCGTCCAAAAGCGTGAGAAATTCTGGCCAATTGGCTTCAATACTTGCTGTGAGTGGATCCATTGTCTTCACCTCTAAAGGATTGATTTTATTTTTGACGCACTAATGTATTTTTGAAGGTGTATTTGTCTGCTCGGTAATAGGATGTATCGTATAAGATCGGTTTGGCTGATGCGGAATAGGTCATCGAATGGACCAAAAGCATCGGTTCCTCTTGAGGCACCTGTAAAAGTTTCGCAATATCGGCAGGACTTTTCACAGCTTCCACCTCTTGATGGGAATAACCAATCTCGATGTTGGCTTCAATGACTTGATATAAAGACGACTCTAATTGAGCTTTCGTGAGTTCTGCGGTGCCTTCTTGCAGATAGCGTTTCAGTACGTAAAGATTTTCCACCGTCATCGGCTCATCATCAAAGTAACGCAAGCGCACCAAATAAACGATCGGTTCCTTGCCATAATCGCCAAACAGCTGACCAATCTCTATCGGGAGTTCTTTGACGGTTTCGATATGCAAAACTTCCGTACGGGTCTTTTTCCCTTGGATCTTGGCGGTCTCGGTAAAACTTTGGAGGCCGCCAGAGCCGCTTTGGATCTTGGGCTGTTTCATGACATAGGTTCCTTTGCCTTTTTCTTTCACTAACAAATTCTGGGCAATCAATAAATCGATGGCTTTGCGCACCGTTAAACGGCTGCACTGAAATTCCTCTGCTAAATCATAATCGGAAGGAAGTTTTTGGCTCGTCACGTACGTACCTTCATGAACCCGTTGCGCAATCTGCTGGGCAACTTCTTGAAATACTGCTTGTTTTTTCAACGTCTCTCCTACTTTCTTTCACTTTGCTACCATTCATAAAACGATCGATTGGCACTGACGCCAGAAGAAACACTGACAAACGCTTGTTCATCGATTCCTTGGATCATGCCTTCGACGGTCTTGAGTTCTCTATGGGAAATGACAAGTAATAATAGTTTTTTCTGTTGATGATCAAATCCACCTTCGACATCGTTGATGACCGTGATGCCTCGCTGCAAGGCACATTGCAGCGTCGTAATGACGGGTTCTGCTTTTTCTGTAACGACCAGCAGCTGCACACGCCGCTGCTTCAGGTTGACGTAGTCGACCATCCGCCCACTGATGAAGAAGGAAATGGCACTATAAAAAGCATAGGGCCAGCCAAAGATCAGCCCGGCTGCTAGCTGCAAACTGACATTGAAGCCGATAAAGAAACTGCCGATACTTCTACCAGTGGCTTTTTTCACTAAAATCCCTAAAATATCAAGCCCACCCGTTGAAAAATCGTCGTTCAATGTCAAGCCCACCGACACCCCGTGCAGCAATCCGCCGAACACGGCACAGATCACCGGATCGGTCGTTAAAGCAATGACCGGTACCACCTTCATCATAACAGAAGACAGGACGACGGTACAAACCGTCATGATGGTAAATTCTCGATCGATTTTGACCCAAGCAACCGCTAACAATGGCGCATTAAAAAAAAGCACCAAAAGCGGGATCGAAAGCTGCAGATTCAACTGCTCGTCTAAAAGCTGCGACAACAATTGCGACAAACCAGTGATCCCACTCGCATAAATATTTCCCGGCAGCCAAAAGAGATTTAAAGCAATCGACGACAACAATGCATAGATCAAAGCAACAAGCATTCGTTTTCTATAACGTGCCATGTTTTTCCTCCTCCACTTCGCTTTTAGTATATATCATTAAGTATATACTGTCACGCGAAAAAAGCAGGAGAAATGAAGGCGGAAATGGAAACAAAGCAATGTAAAAAAACGCCAAAATCAAGGAGTAAAACGTTGGTATAAAAGGTTTTTTAAGATTTTTTTAAAGCGAGTAAATCACTTGAAATTCGCTAAAAAATGAATAAAATAAAAAGTGTAAAAACAAAAGAATAAAGAAAGGATGATTCTTATGACACATGAGATTGTGCCACGCCGCTCAGATTCATACAGTATGACACCTTTTGATTTCTTTGAAGATTTTGGCCGCAGTTTTTTTGATGGGTTTCCATCGAACCTGATCAAAACCGATATTCACGAGAATGACAAGGAATTTCTCGTTGAAGCAGAACTGCCTGGCATCCCTAAGGAAAATATTCAAGTAACCTATGAGAATGGGGTTTTAACGATTACGGGACAACACCAGACGGATCATGCGACCGAAGATGAAAAAGGACGTCTGGTTCGCAGCGAGCGCAGCTTGACAAGCGTTCGGCGACAATACCTGTTAGAAAACGTCAAAGAGGATGAAATCAAAGCCTCTTACGCTGAAGGAATTTTGAAATTGACGTTGCCAAAAGATCAAGGCAAACAAGCGTCAAAGAAACTGATTCCGATCGAGTAGCGAAGGCAATCAAAACACTGCAGCAAAACGAGCGATCTCTGTTTTGCTGCGGTGCTTGTTTTATTTTAGAAACTGTCCGACTACTAAAAAACGCACCATCGCTTCTGAGAAAGCGACGGTGCGTTTGTGCTTATTCTTTGGTTTCGTCTTGGATGCTCGTTGCGTCTTCGACATCAGCTGGTTCGATTTGTGTTTCAACGGATGCAACAGTTCCAGGTTTCACTGTGCGGATCGCTGAACGATCAAACTCTAAGAAAATTCCTTCACAGTCGATGATCACGGTGCTTTTTTCTGTGTTGACTTCAGAAAGAACGCCGTGGAGTCCGCCGATGGTTACGACTTCATCGCCAGCTTTCATATTTTCTAAAAGATTTTTACGCTCTTGCTGTTGTTTCTTTTGTGAACGACTCATAAAGAACCACATTGCCACTAAAGCAACCAGCATAAAGAGCATTGGTAAAGATTGTGCCATTTTTTTCACCTCGATTTATTTTCTTTCCTATAAGATACTTTATCAGAATTCCTCTATTATTCCCACCATTTTAGTAGAGAATGTTAGAAATTCCTCGCATTTTCCTTGTTGAACCCATACTCTTCAATAAAATGCTCACGGAACTCCAACAAGTTGTCATCCATGATGGCTTGACGGACATTTTTCATCAGATTCAATAAGAAGTAGACATTGTGGTAAGACGTCAAACGCATACCAAAGGTTTCATCACATTTGATCAAGTGGCGGATGTACGCACGAGAATAGTTTTTACATGTATAGCAATCACACTTCTCGTCAATTGGTCGAAAGTCACGGGCATATTGCGCATTTTTCACGACTAAACGACCTTTTGAAGTCATACAGGTACCGTTTCTTGCGATCCGTGTTGGTAAAACGCAGTCGAACATATCGACACCGCGAATCACGCCATCGATCAAGGAGTCAGCTGCCCCAACGCCCATCAGGTAACGTGGTTTGTTTTCTGGAATCCAAGGAGTCGTAAATTCCAACACGCGATTCATTTCCGCTTTTGGTTCGCCAACTGACAGGCCGCCGATAGAATAACCTGGGAAGTCCATACTAATCAAGTCTTGGGCACTCTGCTTGCGCAAGTCTTCAAAGCCTGCACCTTGAATGATCCCAAACAAGCCTTGACGATCTGGATTGGCATGAGCTTTCAAGCCACGTTCTGCCCAGCGAGACGTCCGTTCCACCGATTTTTTGACGTAGTCATAGCTTTCATCAAATGGCGGACACTCATCAAAACTCATCATGATATCTGATCCTAATTTGTTTTGGATATCAATCGCTTTTTCAGGAGATAAAAACATTTTCGACCCATTCAAATGGTTTTTGAAATGGACACCTTCTTCGACGATGTTGCGCATTTCGGCTAATGAAAAGACTTGGAAACCACCTGAATCTGTTAAGATCGGTTGATCCCAATTCATAAATTTATGTAAGCCGCCTGCTTCTGCAACAATGTCTTCTCCTGGACGCAACCACAAGTGATAGGTATTGCTTAAAATGACGCCTGCACCCATTTCTTTCAACTCTTCAGGGGCAAGGGTTTTAACCGTTGCTAATGTGCCGACTGGCATGAACATTGGCGTTGGAAAGGTTCCGTGAGGCGTGATCAGTTCGCCTAAACGGGCACCGGTATGCTTTTCTTTCTTTATCAGACGATAACGAATGGCTGGTTCCGTCATTCATTTCCCTACTTTCTCTCTAAACTCAATTAACTGTGCAACGCTATCTATGATAAGGGTTGCCCTTACATTTTGCAAGGAAGTTTAAAGAAACTAAGAGTATTTTCTCCTAGTTATGCGAAACATCTATTACTTTTTTTTGAAGATTTAGCGAAAGTTTGCTATCATGTTATTTATATTGAAGGGAGGTTTTTTGAAATGAAATCAAATAGAGAACTAAAAGCAGAAGCAAAAGCAATCCTGAGAGGCCGCTGGAAAGACAGTGTTTTGATGTGTATTGTACCGACTTTGATCTCGATCGCTATCGCACTCGTCATTATCGTTCTTGCTGTTATTCCATTGTATCAAAGCGGTATGTTTAATGATCTTGGTTCCACTGACGCAGTCAATTCCGCAGGAGGAAGTGGCAGCGGCAGTGGTGGCGGTTTGATCAGCGGTCTATTTTCTGCCTTATTCGGTGCTGGGATCTCTTGGACTTTCCTTGACATTTTACGCGGTAAGAAGCAATCGATCCAGCCTTTTTCTGATGTCTTTCGCGGCTTCAGTGGCGCTTTCGTGTTAGGGATCATCGTCATCTATATTCTGTCGACTATTTTCACGACGTTGTGGACGTTCCTGTTTATCATTCCTGGGATCATTAAAGCTTATTCTTATTCTCAAGCATATTTTGTCTTTTATGATACCTATGAAGAAACGGGCATGCGGCCAGATTTTCTCAGCTGCATCACAGGTAGCCGTCATTTAATGAAAGGCTACAAAGGTCAACTGTTCATCCTTGATCTGAGCTTCATCGGCTGGCACATTTTGGCCATCATGACAGCAGGAATTGGCTACTTATGGTTGACGCCATACATCAGTGCAACCAAAGCAGCATTCTATGACAATCTGCCTAAACGAGCACTTGCTTAAAAGATCGGTTCGCCGGTCTTTTTTTTTGAAGAAAAGAATCGTTTTCTTTTGCAAACGCTTCCGTTTCGTGTTATAGTATACGTGTAAGGAAGGTAGCAACTCTGTTGGTGGTTTTCGTAAATATCGCAAACTCAATCTACTAAAAGTTGTTGAACGTACAAGTTTCACCTAGTACCAAACGTGTAAAGTAACAAGAAGAAAAACGTAACAAGGATCGAACATTTCCATATCGAAAAATGATACGTCTCATTTTGTATCGGAATACACGAAACATGTGTAAGTTTGTAAATGAAAACAAATTTTCGAGAAACATTGCTTTGCATGGACCACAAAAAGCGACCACCACTTATACCTTCCTCTAGTAGTAAGCTGGGCGACAAAAAAAGCAGTTCTAAAAGTTGAGAAATTGATTCAACTTAAAGAGCCGCTTACGTCGCTCAGTTTTTTTGTTTATTTTAAGAACATCGCATCGCCAAAGCTAAAGAAGCGATATCGCTCATCAATAGCATGCTGGTAGGCAGAAAGTGTTAGGTCGCGTCCTGCAAAGGCACTGACTAACATCACTAAGGTTGATTTTGGTAGGTGGAAGTTGGTAGAAAAAGCTTCCACGATTTTAAACTGATAGCCTGGCGTGATAAAAATACTCGTCCACCCACTATCGGCTTTGATTTGCCCATCAAACTTGGTCCCAATGGTTTCTAATGTACGGATCGAAGTCGTTCCGACTGCAACGATCTTGCCATCATTTGCCCGAACATCGTTCAATTGTGCGGCAGCTTCTTCTGTCAAACGGTAAAATTCGCTGTGCATCTCATGATCAGCGATATTATCGACACTGACTGGACGAAACGTTCCTAAACCAACGTGCAAAGTCAGATAAACCAGCTTGACGCCTTTCGCTGCAATCTGCTCTAGCAATTCTGGGGTAAAATGCAAGCCGGCAGTTGGTGCGGCCGCTGAGCCGTTTTCTTTGGCATAAACCGTTTGATAGCGGTCTGGGTCTTCTAGCCGTTCTTTGATGTAAGGCGGTAACGGCATTTCGCCAAGTGATTCCAGAATCTCTAAAAAGATTCCTTTGTATTGAAAACGAATGATCCGGCCGCCGTGATCGAGCTCTTCTTCCACCACTGCCTCTAATCGTCCGTCGCCGAAGGTGATCTTCGTGCCGACTTTGGCTCTTTTGGCTGGCTTGATCAAGGTTTCCCACGTATCCCCTTCAATATTGTTCAGTAAAAGGATTTCCAGATGGGCACCTGTTTCTTGTTTTTCGCCATAGATACGAGCTGGTAATACCCGCGTATCATTCATCACCAAGGCATCCCCTGGTTCCAATTCATCAATGATGTTATAGAAGTGCTTGTCCTCAAATTTGCCAGTCTCGCGGTCAACCACTAATAAACGGGAACTTGAGCGATCACTTAATGGCGTTTGGGCGATCAGTTCTTCCGGTAATTCAAAATCAAAATCTTCAGTTGTAAGCATGTTGTTCCTCTCTTTCCCTAAATTCTTCTCTATTCTAGCATGTTTTTATAAAAATTGAAAAAACAGCTTTTAATTCTGCCCTTTCTTAGAAAAAAATAAAAAGACTGCTGCTAAGGCCTTCAGCAAAAAAGTCTCCTTTTTCCCAATGAAAAATAACGACATATTTCCGCTGCTTCTTTTCTCTATGCATCGCTCCTTAATTTGGACTTGCTTATGGCGCTATTTTCAGTTTTGTCTATACAATTATGAAAAAAATGGGCAGATTATTTGAATAACACGTGACTTTTCGGCATACTTAGTACAGATTATAAGCCATTATTCAGATTGCTTAAATAAAAATAGAGGTGACATCATGATTGAGTTTCAGCAGGTATCCAAAATTTACAAAGGTGGTAAAGTCGCTGTTGAAGATGTGAATCTTTCCTTTGAAAAAGGCGAATTCATTTGCTTCATCGGGACAAGTGGTAGCGGAAAGACGACTTGTATGCGGATGATCAACCGTATGACGGATCCTTCTAAAGGAAAAATCTTGATCAATGGAAAAAGCGTTACAGAGATCAACCCAGTGGAATTACGCCGTCAAATCGGCTATGTGATCCAAAGCATCGGTTTGATGCCCCACATGACGATTCGGGAAAACATCACATTGGTTCAAAAATTGTTAAAAGTCAGCCAAGAAGAACGCAATAAAACTGCCGAGCGCATGATCGACTTGGTGGAATTGCCGCGAGAAATGCTCGACCGTTACCCCAACGAATTGTCTGGGGGGCAACAGCAACGGATCGGTGTTGTCCGTGCCTTGGCAGCTGACCAAGATGTCATTTTAATGGATGAGCCTTTTGGCGCACTAGACCCAATCACTCGTGACTCCTTACAAGATTTGGTTAAAGACTTGCAAGAACGGCTTGGAAAAACCGTCGTCTTCGTTACCCATGATATGGACGAAGCATTGAAGCTTGCTAGCCGTATCGTGATCATGAGTGAAGGAAAAGTCATTCAATTTGATACACCAGAAAATATTCTGCAACACCCAGCAACACCGTTTGTGGAAGAGTTGATCGGTGAAGACCGCTTGTTACAAGCAAAACCTGACACGACGCCAGTCAAAGACGTAATGTTAAATACCCCGATCGCTATCACACCAGAAAAATCCTTACAAGAAGCGATTCACTTGATGCGGGAAAAACGGGTCGATACCTTGCTTGTTACCGACAATAGCAACGTGCTAAAAGGCTACATCGATGTCGAATCCATCGACCGCAACCGTGGCAAAGTTACTAGTGTCGGCGATATCTTGAACAAAGATGTCTTTTTCGTTCGCGAAACCGCCTTGTTGCGGGATACCTTGCAACGCATCTTAAAACGCGGCTTAAAATATGTCCCAGTAGTAGATGCCGACAAACATTTAGTTGGGATTTTGACCCGTGCTTCCTTAGTTGATATCGTTTATGACGTGATTTGGGGCGATGAGCCATCGATCATGGAAGCCATTGAGTCGGCGAAACCTGAAGAAACTGAGGAGGTCTAGCGCATGCAAAGCTTCTTTAATGAATATGGCGGCCAATTGGTCACCAAAAGTCTTGAACATTTGTATATTTCCTTTGCGGCTTTGCTCTTAGGGATTCTTGTTGCCGTACCGATCGGTGTGATCTTGACCCGTTTCCCCAAAGCAGCAACGATCGTGATCGGCATCACCAGTGCGTTGCAAACCGTGCCTTCTTTGGCCCTATTGGCATTGATGATCCCGATTTTAGGTGTCGGAAAAGTCCCTGCTATCGTCGCTCTTTTCATTTATTCCTTATTGCCGATTTTGCGAAATACCTACATTGGAATGAAAAAAGTCGATTGGAATTACCGCGATGTTGCCAAAGGGATGGGGATGACCAACTTGCAGTCGATCATCAGTGTGGAATTACCCCTAGCGATCCCAACGATCATGGCAGGGATCCGCTTATCGGCCGTGTATGTTTTAGCCTGGGCTACCTTGGCTTCTTACATTGGTGCCGGTGGACTTGGTGATTTGATCTTTAGCGGACTAAACAATTACCAACCGCCTTTGATTTTTGCTGGAACGATTCCAGTGACGATCTTTGCTTTATTAGCTGACTGGTTACTGGGTTTGTTAGAAAACAAACTGACACCAGCTGCCTTAAGGGGGGATGCGTAATGAAAAAAACTTCAAAATTAGCGCTGTTGTTTTCCTTAAGTGTCGCTTTACTGTCCGGCTGTTCCTTTCCCGGTTTAGCATCGACTTCTGATGAGAATACCGTGGCGATCACAGGTGGGATCACTTCCGAAGCCCAAATTCTTGGCGCGGTGGTTGCCGGTATGGTCGAACACTATACGGATAAAAACACAACCGTCATTAACAACTTAGCAACAACGACCATCAATCACCAAGCGATGATGAATGGCGATGCGTCGATCTCAGCTGCCCGCTACACAGGAACTGACTTGACCACTACGTTAGGGTTGGAACCAGAATCTGATCCGCAAGCCGCCTTTGACAAAGTCAAATCAGAATTTGAGAAACGATACCAACAGACTTGGTTCCCATCTTACGGCTTTGATAACACATATGTCTTTCTTGTCAGGAAAGACACTGCTGAAAAATACGGATTGGAAAAAGTCAGTGACTTGAAAGATGTCGCAGATCAATTGGTCGCAGGGGTCGATACCGCGTGGATCACACGGGTCGGCGATGGGTACGATGGCTTCCAGGAAGCCTATGGATTCTCTTTCCAAAATATCCTACCGATGCAGATCGGTCTCGTCTATGATGCTGTTGATAACGGAAAAATGGATATCGTTTTAGGATACTCAACCGACGGCCGGATCGGCAGTTACGATCTCGTGATGCTGGAAGATGATCTAAACTTCTTCCCGCCTTATGATGCCGCACCGATCGTCGATGACAAATTATTGAAAGAAACACCTGAAATCGGCGATGCCCTGAACAAATTAGCAGGCAAAATCGATACCGAAAAAATGCAAGAATTGAATTACCAAGTGGATAATGACCTTCTAGAACCAACGGTAGTTGCCGAACGTTTCTTAGAAGAAAATAATTACTTCGAAGGAGAGTGACGAAATGGCAGACATGAATTTATTCCAACAATTTCTTTTCTATTTTCAAGAAAATGGCGGCTATGTTTTTGCCCAGTTCATTCGTCACTTCTTGATTTCAATCTACGGGGTACTTTTTGCCTCGATCGTCGGCATTCCAATCGGGATCTTGATTTCTAAAAAAATGCGTTTGGCAGATTGGGTGATTCGTTTCGCCAATATCATCCAGACGATTCCATCTTTAGCGATGATCTCGATTTTAATGATCGGCATGGGCTTAGGTGTGAATGTCGTGATTTTAACGATTTTCCTTTATTCTTTGTTACCGATCATCAAAAATACCTATACCGGCATGCGCCAAGTCGACCGCAATACGTTAGATGTCGGCAAAGGGATGGGGATGACTAGCTGGCAACGATTGTATATGATCGAATTGCCATTGTCTGTTTCGGTGATCATGGCAGGGATTCGAAACGCCTTAGTCGTGGCGATCGGTATCACCGCTATTGGGGCTTTCGTTGGTGCTGGTGGACTGGGGGACATCATCATCCGTGGAACCAATGCGACGGATGGTGCATCGATCATCTTAGCCGGTGCTTTACCAACTGCCTTGATGGCGATCATTACGGATCTTGGATTGAGCTTTATTGAACGCCGCTTAGATCCAGCCAGCCGTACGTCACGCTAAACTTATTTGCAAAAAGCAAAAGCCGTTGTGACCATTTATTGGTCGCAACGGCTTTTTGGGTTTGGTCATTTTTCAGAAAAGCATGCTTCAGACGCTTCCCTTCTTAGGTTTAACGCCCTGCTCTTTTTCGCTATTTATCCATTCCGTATACTTCGACTTCATAGATTCGGGCTGCCGAATCTGCTCCTTGTGTTGGTTTATCGATACTGATTTTTACATATTGCACCTTCTGGACGGCAAACGTATTGGTGCTATTGCCGGCTTCATTTTTCAACGTTCGTGAAACTGGCTCATAGTCTTTGCCATCTTCACTGACGAGCACCGTATACGCCCGCGTATTCATGTCTGGACCTTCTCCACCAGCCTCCGCATGAGCGAGGCGTACTTCACTGACCGTTTGTGGCCGACCGAGATCGATCATCAACTCATGAGGCGCATTGCCTGTCGCACACCACTTCGTACTCAAATCACCATCGAGGGCAAAAGCCGGTGCTTCGGCATCATTGACAAACGATGAAGCAGTTGCTTCGGCATCTTTTGAAAGCAGCAGCAACTCTTTCGGCGCATCAGCAGAAATCGTGATCAATCCCGCCATTTCCAGAGGGGTCTCTCCTGCTTCATTTTTGGCAACAAGCGTGACTTTGTAGGTACCTGGTTCCGAATAGGTCACTTGGGGATTTTCTTCTGTACTGCTCGTGATATCGCCGCCTTCAAACGTCCATTCGAATGCTTCAGCATTCGCAGATGAGGTATTCGTGAAGGTGATCGTTTCACCCGGTGCCGCCAAGGTTTTAGAGGCTGTAAAGGCCGCTTTTGGCAGCTGATTGTTCGGCCAAGTGATCTCCACCGTATCTGATAGCTTGCCACGATTGCCATAGCGATCCACTGCCACCACCGCGAACTTGGTTTTCGTCCCTTTTGGACGTTCAACGGCATTCAAATAGTGGTTGGTTGCTGGCGTAGCTGCTAAGAAAGAGCGTGAGCCGTCATCGTTCAATTGGTAGATCTCATAAACCGCAGCTGTCTTGTCCTTGGCAGCTTCCCACATTAAACGGACACCCGCATAGTTGCCCTCTTCCTCATCAAAGAGCACATCCTCAACCGTCAATGCTTCGGCAGCGAATTTCTCCGCTTTCTGATCTCCGATCGTTAATTGCCCTAGATTCAACTCATAGACATCACTGGTCTCTTCAGTGGTTATGTCATAACCGATCGCTGTCACTTCCCCTTTGATGTCTTTCAATGAGTAAGTAATCGTCGTCCAGTCTGCTACGACCTCTTTGTCTCCTTTGATTGTTTGTGTCGAACCATCGGCTAAGGTCACGACCAAATCAAGAGTTGTCGGTACCGTTGCTTTGACAGTCGTCGTCAGCTTCGTCTTTTTCGTCACAGGAAATGCTGTCTGATACAATGCCATGTGACTGGTACTGCCTTTTGTCATCTGTCCACGTAGTTTCAGTGCATTTCCGCCATTATAGGCATCCGCATAATTGATTGATACAGCCAAATCATTGTCTTTTCCATGGTCAAAGACCCAACGATAGGTCGGCAAAACAGCTTGCAAGCTTCGGTTGTTCCAATTGCGGCTGGACACTTTTTCTCCCTCGATAAAATAGTTGTAGCCATTCCCCAGACTAAAATTCGTCACAAAAGGCAGCTCTGTGATAGCGGTCTGTTCTAGGGCATAGGTGGAGATCCCAGGCCACTCTGTCGCTTCTGGCAGCTGGCTTTCCCGAGGATCACCCGTGTTATTGACCCAAAAAGCATTCTCTTTGCTTTGGAAATCATCCGGCGTACTAGCAGAAGAATAGGTCCAGCTAGGTACATACAGGCCCAATGAGGTATAAGGAACGCCTTTTTCATCCGTAAACAGATCCCAGCGCACAGGCGTTGAATAGCCATTTTCTTGCACATCGATCCCAGCAAAAAGATCGTAAGGATCGACACCGATTTCACGGGCTTTTTCATTGGAGGCCTTCAACAGCTCTTTGTCCGCCAGTTTGTCAGTGGTCCACCAGAAATTCAAGAACATACTATCTGCCAATGGGTTCATCTCTGCATCCACTAAATAGGCTTTGTTCTTATCCGTCAAAGCGTTTTGCCAATCCATTTTCCCATCACTCGTCATGGAATCATACCACATGATCTCTAAATGCTCGTCGGTTTGTTCTTTGAATTGGGCGATCAGTTCTTGCATCGCTTTGGCGTGGCTTTCATTTAGTCCTTTACCATCAGTCCCCGATTGTTCAACACCTTCCGCTGCATCATCAAAACTAGTGACCGCCGTATCGGTTTCTTGGTTGATGAACCAGCCATCAAAGCCATACGTATTGGCAACTTCGATCATTTTTTCTACGATCGGAAAATTGCCGTCCTCATCCTTAGCTAAAAACGTATCTAGCCATTCCAGCTTCCCACCATGGGCAGTTTGCGGAAAGAAGATCGTTCCTAAAACCGGCACGCCATTCCTATGAGCAGCATCTGTCACATCAGGACTTGGTGGTACGATGATCCCTTCGCCAGAAGAGCCGCCCCAATAAACCAATTGATCAATGTATTGCCAATAAGAAAAGACATTGGCATCAAAGGTATTGATCCCACGTGGTGCATTGCCGCTCGTACTGCTATTCATGATCGAAAGCGCCACGACTTTGGTTTCTGCCGTTTGCGTGTCATTCATCTTCGGCAACGTCTCTTTAGCTGCCCGCTGCGCTAATGGAACAACGCTGGTATTGTATTTCGCATCTGGATCTTTTTCAAAAGACCATGCCAACAAATCCTCTGGGAACCAATAAGACGACTCCGGCTGATTGTCCATCGCTTTTTCCAACGTACTTTTGGCTGTTTCCTGGTAAACGACTTTTCCAGTTGTCTTCGCCTCACTTTGGGTGCAGCCGCCGATTGCCGCTGCCAACACCAACAAAGATGCGCCAACTTTACTGATTTTCCTTGTCACACTTCTTCCTCCTTGTTTTACATAAACCCGCCAACATTCCTACACTAAAACGATAACGCTTTCAAAGGTAGGAATATAGGAACAAATTAAAGAAATCATGCAACAAATCCAAGAAGGTTGAGTTTAGAAAAAAAAGAGCCTCCTTTTTGGGAAGCTCTTTGGCCCTGCTTACTTCTTACTCCTTTCCAACGAGCGGCAGCCAAACGCGCATTTCGCCTATGCCCCGATTGCCCCATAAATGGTATGGGATCAGTTGCCACGTACGAGGTATGACCGTTTCCGCTCGTTCTTCGTAAAGGGTTGTTCCCGACCATTCTTCGCTTTGGTAGCCTTTGATCGCCAAACGTAAAGTAGTTGGCAACAACGTATCCTCTTTCGCAAAGGTCGCCTCCAGCGCCTGTGGGTCGATGCGGCAACGCCAGAGTGCTTGACCATTGTCGGCTTCTTCTATGCAATACACGAAGGGGCCACGTTGCAATGCGACTTGATTGATGTCTTGAATAACTTGAGGATTCGCACGCAAGATTTGCAATGGTTGTTCAAAACGGATATTGACCGTCACGTTTTCGACTGCCTCAAAGATGATTGCCTCGTTCGTCTCCTGCCATTCGTGTTCACTATCGATTTGAAACTTACTTAGTCCGTTAGGTTTGTGGATGATGAGCGTCTTTGGAATGCCTTGATAGCGAATCGTGAGGTCCTCTGTAAAAGGAAACCCGCCCGTTTGTTCAAACGTAAATTGGTCAGGTTCTTCTAAACGGCTTGCTACAAATAAATTCACGTAAAGCTTCTCTTGATCGCAAGTGTAAACCAAGCGCTGCAGCGAAGCGACCATCCGTGCAAAATTGGGCGGACAACACGCACAACCGAGCCAATCGGGTCGTTGGGCTTTGACGTGACCTTTGCCAGGATTTTCTTGATCTCGTTGGGGATTGACCTCCAAAGGATTCACGTAGAAAAAGTGTTTGCCGTCAATTGCCGCACCAGAAAGGACGCTATTATACAACGCTCGTTCCATCGTCGCTAAATATTTTGGTTCATTGGTTAGTTTGAATAGCTCAAAAGAAAATTGGACCAATGCAATGGCTGCACAGGTTTCACAATACATCGTATCATTTGGCAAATCATAGGGACCGACAAAGGCTTCCCCGTGAACGGTTGAGCCGACGCCACCGGTCACATACATTTTCTTACAGGCGATGTCTTCCCAGATCGCTTCGCAAGCATCGATCAATTCTTGATCTTGGGTATGCTGGGCGACTTTTGCCATCCCGCTTGCCATATACAGCATTCGTACCGCATGACCTTTGGCTTCATGCTGCTTTTTAGGTTGATCGTAGGCTTGTAAATAGGTGAGGTCTACCCTTGGCGTTTCATCTGATAAGCCATCCGCTTGGTTTTTCAAAATTTCTTTTTCGTAAAAGGCAGGATCTTCCCCACGTACTTCAAGAAAAAAATCAGCTAATGTCAAATAGGTTTGTTTACCAGTGTATTCATACAAACGCACCAGCGCCAATTCGATCTCTTGATGGCCATCAGCACCTTGAATTTTTCCAGACTCCCGCCCAAAATACGTGCAAATATTGGCGATATTTTTCTCTGCCACGGTCAGTAATTTATCCTTGCCTGTTGCTTGATCATAAGCGATAGCCGCTTCGACTAGATGCCCGGCACAATAAAGTTCATGACTGAAATACAGCTGACGGTATTTTAACTTCGGTCGGGTCAATTGAAAGAAGGTATTTAAGTAGCCGTCCGCTTCTTGCGCAGCAGCAACTAAGTCAATCACTTCATCTACTGTCTTTTCCAATTGCGGATCGCTAGTATTCAACAAGCTATACCCAGCCGACTCGATCCATTTGTAGACATCACTATCTTGGAAAAACCAGCCAAAATGTTCCCCTTCTATTTGCCCTGCAGCGATGCGAAAATTCGCCAATGCATGGCTTTTCCCAGCTGGCAAATTGGGATCTTCCCGTTCTGCTTGAACATCTACATCGATTTCATCATTTAGGACTTGGTATTGGTAAGGAATCGTTTCTTTGCGAACAAGCTCTTGGTATCCTTGCCAAAACTCGTCCGTGAGCTGGATCTTGTTTAATGCGAATTCTTTCATTTCGTTCTCCTGTTCTTTTATTTTGAGATTTTATGGTAAATGTACGAGCTTAGACAGTCGTATGCTTTTTTTCAGGTAAAAAGACATACGCATCTTTTTGTTTAAACAAATTAAGTTGAAAATAAACCAGCGGTGTAACACCAAATACGAAGAATAAACCCGGTAGTAGGTAGTAGCAACAGCTGATCCCGACCATAAGGACGAAAATTTGACCGGTCAATCCAGGTTTGCCAAGCATTAGAATCAAACTTTTTTTAAGCATGGGTTTCCAAGCTCGTTCGTGTTGAAAAAACCAAAAGAGATTGGCTAAAAAAAGGAGACTAATCACTATCAGAAGTTGGATCAACAAATAAACGGTTGTATCGGCTTCGGTAAAGACATAGTGTCTCATTAGCATCAAGTCAATCGAAAAAAGGGCTGCTAAAGGAAGGATAAAGAGTCCTAATCGATTCATTCTCCAAAAGTTTTTTCGAAAGCTTTTTGCAAAGGACTGAAACAATTTTATCGCATTTGCTTCTTGATATTTTTCATCATTGCAAAGTTCGTAAACCGCATTGGTTGCTGGCAATAGTCCGAAAAGAACTAAGCCGAATAAGGTAAACAGCAGCCAATAGCAATGCAACAGAAATAACAGTAAGCCTTTTTTCCCAATGCTCACATGTAAATCGACTAGCTTATTCATGTACTCACCCTTTCATTGCACCAATCATGACTCCTTTATCAAAGTATTTCTGTAGGAAAGGATAGATCACCAAAATCGGTAAGGTCGAAACAATGATGGCGCCATATTTGATCTGATCTGCATATTGTTGTCCGTAGCCATCACCCAAAGCGCCCGCACCACCTGCAGATGCTTGATTTGATAATAAAATATCTCGCAGAACGATCTGTAAAGGTTGTTTTTCGTAGTCGCGAATAAATACGAGTCCTGTAAAGAAATCGTTCCAATGTTGGACCAAATAGTAAAGACCCACCACAGAAATGACTGCTTTGGATAGCGGTAGCGCTACAGTAACAAAAAATTTTGCATAGGAGCAACCATCTAGAGCGGCTGCTTCATAGAGACTATCCGGAATGCTTGTCTCAAAAAAGCTTCTTGCAATGATCAAATTATAGACATTGACTGCCGAGGGAATAATAAAGACCCACATACTATCGATCAACCCCACATCTCGATAAAGTAAATACGTAGGGATCAAGCCACCATTGAAAAACATCGTAAAGGTAAAGAGAAACATCAAAAGTTTTCGAGGTTTAAATTCCTTTCTTGATAAGGCAAAAGCTGCGGGCAAAGTAAAAATTAAATTGACCGCCGTTCCTCCTAACGTATAAATCAAGGTATTGCGATAGCCCGTCCAGATCCTAGCATCTTGTAAAATTTTTTCAAAACCAAAAAAGCTGATATTCCTAGGAAAGAGTGTGACTAATCCTTTAGAAACCATGTTGGAATCACTAATTGAAGCGATGACGACAAAAAAGAGCGGATAGACGACAATCAAAAAGATACTCAAGCAAAGTATGATGATTGCTAGGTTAAAAAGAAGATCTGATTTAGGTTTGTTTGTTAGTGATAGATTCATATAGCCACCCCTTTACCATAAACTACGGTTCGTGTATTTTTTCGAAAGACCATTTGCTAAAACTAAAAAGAGAAAATTAATGATGTTATTGAATAGCCCGATCGCTGTTGAATAACTAAATTGACTGTTTAAAATCCCAATTTTATACACATACGTAGAAATGACTTCTGAGACGCTCAAATTCAAACTATTTTGCATCAGGAAAATCTTCTCAAAGCCAGCATTTAAAACCCCACCCATATTCATAATCAACAAAATAACCATCGTTGGCACTAATGCTGGTATATCAACATGGAGGATTTTTTGAAAACGATTGGCGCCATCGATATCTGCTGATTCATAGAGTTGCGTATCGATACTCGAAAGTGCCGCTAAGTAAATAATGCTGTTCCAGCCACAGTGCTGCCAAACCTCAGAAATGACATAGACGGGCACGAACGTACTGTCGCTCCCCATTAAGTTGACAGAAGAATCCAAGTTCAAGAGGTTGACTAAAACACCTGTTTCTGGTGAAAGAAAGACTTGCAATATCCCTACCATCACGACCGTAGAAATGAAGTGAGGTAAATAAACCGCAGTTTGCATGACTTTTTTTCTTTTAGGGTTTCTGATTTGATTGATGATCAATGCCAATAAAATGGGGGCAATGAACCCAAAAATCAGCGTTGTCACACTGATCCGCAACGTATTGACTATCACGGTTTGGAACATCGGGCTTTCGAAAAATTGTTGGAAATACTTGAAACCGACAAATTCGCCACCAGTGAGTCCCTTCGTAAAGTCGAATTCCCGAAATGCTAGTTGGATACCATACATTGGTATGTAATTAAAAACCAAAATGATCGCTAATGCCGGTAAAACCATCAACCATAGCTGCCATTGTCGCCTGAAATGAGAAAGTAGCCGATTATTTTTTTTCACGAGAACTGTGTCCATGATCTTCACTCCTTTGATAGATTTAGGTAAATAGCTGGTCTTTGTTATTCAAGCATGAACTTGCGATTGCTTTACTCAACTCTGACCAGCCTCACCACTCACTTAATTCCCGTAATATTGATCAAATCCTTTTTGAACGATCTCGATATTTTGATCTAAGCCGCTATTTTGCAAGGTTGTGACATATTGCTCCCACTCATCTTCAATGCCGCCTTTTGTCACCCATTTAGCAAATTTTGTCATTGCTTCATTGAGGATCGTTGTATTGTTGTTTGCTAGTGTTGTGGCATCCTCATTACTAAATTTCAAGAGATTGAATGGTACTACTTGTTCTTCAGGAACGATTTTATCCACGTAAGGATGCAACACTTCATCTTGGACCTCATTCGCTTTCATATCTGCGCCAAGTTCGACATCAAGAGCGTCTGAAATATACATTGGACTATTGTCCGCCCAAGTTGTTGTCCACTTCCATGTCCCTGGATCGACATTTTCATCTGCAGGTGGCAAGACGCGGTAAGTGTCCCCGTCTTTTTCGATGTTAGTGCCCAATGACCCAAACAATGCTTGGATTCCGATTTCTGGATCGTATAGCGCATTGACGAATTTTAAGGCTCCGTCCATATTTTTGGTTTGAGAGGAAACAACGGCAAAGTTTACCCCATAATTAAGCGAGGTTTCATAGCTCCATGTCGGTTCCACTCCAGCTTTTTGAATCAATGGTGCCATTGATGTATATTGATCTGCTAACTGATTACCAAATCGGTCTGAAGCTTCCCAGCCCCAAGTAAAACCGACTTTTGCCGTCTCGCCTTCTCCTCTACCAGTGGACTGATAGGCACTATAATCTTGAGAAAAAGCCTTAGGATTAATCAAGCCAGCTTCCCAGCACTTGTTCAAAAATTCCACTGTTTCTTTGTAACGCTCATCAACAAAGAAGTTGCCTACCTGTCCATTTTCAGCAAAGTAGCCGGTATTTCCTCCTTCTGAAACAACGATACCCGTACTTGCTAAAAGCTGCATTGGTTGGAAATAGCCAAAACCGCCGGTTCCAACTGGACTCCAATCCATTGGAATTTCATCGCTAGCATCCCCATCTCCATTCGCATCGTTTTCTTTGAATGCGACCAACACTTCGAATAGTTCATCCCATGTTTCAGGTACGTCTAACCCAAGATTGTCCAGCCACGTTTGATTGATATATTGACGAGAAGCAGATTTAGGCCAAAAACGCTGGTATTTTGGTAAGCCATAGATCTCTCCATTCAGTTGAGTAGCAAGTGCTTTTGTTTCTGGTTTTTCTTCAAACATCTTTTGAACATTTGGCAGGGCATCTAAGTGATCAGATAAATCGGTGAACAAGCCAGGAAACTTCGCAAATTCCGCATCCGTCACAACATTTGGTCCCAGAATCAAATCGGGAATATCTCCAGAAGCCAACATTGGGGCTTTTTTCTGATCCCAATCAGCGGAAACTTCCTCCCACTTTATGGTCAGCTCAAGTTCTTCTTCTAGTTTGTTCAACCACTCAATATCTTTGTTCTTTTGCGTCAAGCCATGTTTTACCACTAACACATTTAACTGATTGCTTGACGATTCTCCATCTCCCTCACTTGAAGAACCTCCCCCGCATCCAGAGAACAATCCGATCAATGCTGCGGAACAAAACACCAAACCTAATTTTTTCATTTTCTCATCCCTTTCACTCTTGTTACACTAAGTATAACGCCGAAAATGAAAACGCTTTTATTAACAATTTTTACTTCTACTCTCTTTTTTTTACTCGCCAACCATTTTTACATGATTCTCCTCATTCATAGTCCATAATGTTGCGGTTAAACTGATATGGAGAGACTCCTACTCGTTCTTTAAAAACACGGAAAAAATAATTATAGTTCGCAAATCCGCTTTGTCTTGCTACTTCATTGACACTACAAGACGAGGTACTCAACAATAGTTTTGCATAATCGATCCGCAACTCAGACAAGTATTTTGAAAAAGACTGTCCCCATTGCTGCTTAAACACCCTACTTAAATAGGAATAATTTAAATCAATCGCTTCGGCGCAGGTCTGCAAGCTTATCGGTTCTTTGAAGTGTTGATGAAGATAAAGAATACATTTTTTTACCGGCTCGTCAACAGGCTTAAAGACTTCTTTTTGGAAATTTTTTACACTTAATGAGATGGCTTCAAAAAAATCTGCTTCGATTCTTAGTAACGTATCGAACTGTTGATAATAATTGATTTGAATCATCGTTTCCATCGGTTGTCTAAAGCTATTACTCATCGCTAAACTGATTTGAAAATCGATTTGTGCAATTAATTCTAAAGCCAGCGAACGTGCGACCCGTTTTTCTCTTATATACTCAAACAGTTTTTTACTATAATATTCGATGTTTTCTGGTTCGATGTATTTGGTATAAAAATAGATTTTTTTCAGATACAAAGCGATCTCATGCTGTTGAAAGACGTTTTTACTGCATTCTTGGCTTGAAAAATGCAGCAACTCATTCGGACGTGAAAAAAAGAGTAAATCTGAGATTCGTTCATCGCTCTTAAATAGTTCTAATACCTCCGACAGTTGATTGCTTACTGGGGATCGCAGGAGAAAAAGTTCAACATCTAGTAAGCGCTTAGCAGCATGGTAGCACTTGGTTTTGATCGTTTCCAAGTAATCATTGATCGCTTTATAGGATT
The DNA here is from genome assembly GCF_050544075.1 of Enterococcus sp. AZ188. Lineage (NCBI taxonomy): Bacteria > Bacillati > Bacillota > Bacilli > Lactobacillales > Enterococcaceae > Enterococcus > Enterococcus sp. AZ188. Next base: position 493,703 of record NZ_CP172943.1, on the reverse strand, counting down.
TGATTTTTGCAAACGAGTAAAGCATAAAAAGCTTCCCATCATCAGTCACGAAAGAGAGCATTTCTATGGTTTCATTCTTTGTGTCTAAAATCAATTGCTCTAAAACAGCGCTCACTTTTCGTTTATACTTTTCTTTGTCCCAAACATTTTTGCTGATAGAGATAGGTATCATAACAAGTCCTACCATTTTTTCAGTTACAAAATGCGGATACTGTTGCATCAAGAAGCTTGTATTTCCATGAAAAAAGTCTCGTAGAGAGGGTGTCTCGTAAGCAGGCGCAGCCATTGGCTCGTCTGTAAAAAAATTGATTTTTTTCAGCGCTTCCGAAATCACTTCCTCGCTCAATTCATGTTTCAAAAGATAGTCAACGACCCCATATTTCATGCTACCACTCGCATAATTAAAGTCGGCGTAGCCACTCATCACGATCACTTTAGTCGTGCGATCGATCAGTTCCAATTGTTCTAAAAAGGCTAAGCCATTCATAATTGGCATATTCATGTCTAAAAAAATGAGATCTACAGAATAAATCTCCAAATAATTTAACAACTCGTAAGGATTTGCCGTACTGAGTACAATTTCAAATTGAGGGAAATTTTGTAAAATAGTACTTATTTTGTTGCGTGAAATCAACTCATCATCTAAGAGGGCTATTTTCTTCATCGTCTTTTTCTCCAATCATAGGAAGCTCAATAATGACTCGGGTGTAAACCCCTAACTCTGTTTCATATGTGATCCCATAGTCTGGACCATAGTAGAGCTTGATTCGTTTATCGATATTATGGATACCAATTTTCGAATAGTGTTTTCCATTGCTTTTTTCTCGCTCGTTTATCTGTTTTATCGCTTCTTCTGTTAGTCCATTGCCATTATCTTCAACCATTAAACAAAGCTTATCTCCCTTTTTTTCTCCACTTATTTTTATTTGCCCTTTTTCGCTATTCGTTCCAACAAAATTGTGCAAAATGCTATTTTCAACAATGGGTTGCAAAATAAATCGAAGGATACGGCAAGATAAAATCGCTGGATCAAGCGCCCAATGAACATCAAAGCTATCAATATAGGCAACTTTTTGGATGGACACATAGCTTTTGACATGGGCTACTTCTTCAGACAAAGGAATCAAGTCTTGTCCCTTATACATCGTGGCATGCAACAATGATACAAGTGATTTCGAAAGATGGGCAATATTGTTAGCCTGTTGTAATTCAGCCATCCAGGTAATCGAGTTTAGCGTATTGGACAGAAAATGGGGGTTGATTTGAGCTTGTAGAAAGTCGATTTCAATTTCTTTTTTCTCTTTTTCTCTGGCTTTATTTTCTTCCATTAAAGTATTGATATTGGCAACCATCGAATTAAAGACTATACTCATTTGTTTTAATTCGTCATTTCCTTGAATCTCAACAGTGGTCGATAAGTCCTTATTCTTGACCCGCTCCATTGCTTGGTTTAATTGATCGATTCGTTTCGACAGTTTTAATATAATCAGCGTAGCCACAAAAATACTCATGCTGACGATCACGATACACAGGAAAATCATCAGTCGCAAATTCTGTGTCAACGGTCCCAAAAATGGTTTTTTGGGGAGATGGAGATGAAACCACGCTTCGACTTCTTCACTATAGAATGATTTCTCATACAAATTGGCTTGGTCTTCATCAATGGTGCCAACTTCAGCAAGCACCGTTTGCTTTTGATCTAACAAGGCGATCTGCGTCCCAGCTGGGAGGTTTTCTAATTGATCATTAAGAAACTCGCTTGTATGAAGAAATCCCACCAAGTGCCCTAGGACTACTTGCCCGACTTTGATTTCATTTTTGATATAAACAGTCGAATCATCAATTTCTCTTGCATAAGCGGCCTCATTGGTGTAACCAATCAACGTTTCTTCAACAACTGGATCAACTAACCCAAACGACATCAACCGATTTTCTTTGGAATAAATCGCCATTCCCAGCAAATAAGGTTGAAATTGATACAATGGTTCCACGATCTCCTTCAATTCCATGGTCAGTTTGATGCTCTCAAAGGTGTCTCTCGTAATCCGTGGTTGTTCACTGGCCTCTTTCAACGTGTCGTAGCCATCCATAATCAATTTATAATTGATATGATTAAGATCCGTACTGATCGTATGGATATTACGTAAAATAGAGACCTCGATCTCTTTCGCTTGGATCTCCATATTTTTATCAATGATCTTATTCGCGGTATTAGAAAAAAAGAGAATGATCAGTGACGAAGTAACGACATTCGCAATAATGATCGTTACCATAAGTTTCATTTTTATCTTCAATCGCTTCACACTTTCTAACTATCTGTCTTTACTTCATTCTTAAAAAAGCTGTATGTTCCCCTAATATATGTTGTCCTGCTTCTTCTTTGATTTGATGGGTGTAGATTTGACGATAAACTTTAGGACTCATGCCTTTTTTCTGTTTAAAGGTATTGGTAAAGTGCTGCCTACTGTTGAATCCTGCTTGAGCGGCAATTTCGACGATTGGCAGCTGACTATTGCTTAGTAAAAATGCTGCCTGCTTCAGACGCTCACTGGTGAGAAAATGGTTGACCGTCACTCCCAGTTGCTCATGAAAGAGTTTATGCAAGTAGGCTTTCGTAATCCCCACAGCCGCTGCGATTTGGGAGACTTGAATATCTTCATCAAAATGCTGTTGAATATAGTTGACCGCAGCGTTCACATAGCAATTGCCCCGTTTGGTTTCTTTCGTACGTAATGAAAAGGCTAATTCCATCAACATCCGCTTAAACAAGAGCTCGATCGTAAATTGCCGTTCAGCAGACGGTTGCTCTTGAGTATCATCGATCATTAGCAGCTGCAGCAATGACTTGATCGCTTGTCCAAATTGGCGGACATCGCGACTTTTCGCGTAAGGCTCATTCAATTGTACATTTCCTTTGATGTATGCAAAAACATCACGAACACAAAGGCCGGACGGTGTCTCACTCAGAAGAAATTCAATATTCAGTAAGGTGCAGGAATCTCCTTCAACGAGTAAGGCGTGTTCCACAAACGCGTTTATGAAAACGAAATCATTTCTTTCCAGAACAATTACTTGATCTTGCACCTTTATCTTACACTTCCCTTTGGTCACAAACATGATCTCACACGCTGGGTGTTGATGTGGATCCATGGAAAAACGCTCAAGGGCAACACTATAGTATGCTGTAATCTTCGCATAGTTTGTTTCTTGTGGAAACACCATTGATCAACTCCTTTTTCATTCGTTGACGATTTCTTTCTTTTTTATTTCTAGTAGACAAAACTTTCCCTCTCTTTTTTATTGCTTACTATACTATAAGAAAAACGTACTAGGAGGAAATCAATGTCTTTTTTACATTTTGCACAAACACCCCCAATGGGATGGAATTCTTGGGACTGCTATGGCGCTTCTGTAACCGAAGCAGAAGTGATCGCCCATGCAGATTTTATGGCAGAGCATTTGAAAGCTTATGGTTGGGAGTACGTCGTCGTGGATATTCAATGGAGCGAACCAGAAGCAAAGTCTACAAGGTACAATGATTTTTATCCGTTGTGTATGGACGACTATTCTCGCTTGATTCCTGCTGAGAACCGTTTCCCTTCAGCAAAAGATGGCGCTGGTTTCAAAAAACTTGGTGACTATCTGCATCAAAAAGGGCTGAAGTTTGGTATCCATATCATGCGCGGCATTCCACGACAAGCAGTTCATCAAAATACGCCGATCAAAGGAACAGATAAACGGGCACGGGACATTGCTATGAATTCAATCTGCCCTTGGAATTCCGATATGTATGGGGTCGATGTTTCATTGCCTGAAGGACAGCTTTATTATGATTCTTTGCTCGAATTATATGCTTCTTGGGGTGTTGACTTTATAAAGGTGGATGATATCGGCGATTCGAAAATTTACGGTGATGCCCATAAAGCAGAAATCAAAGCGATTCGCCGTGCGATCGATCGATCGGGTCGAGAGATCGTCCTTTCTTTGTCTCCCGGACCAGCTGCCCTCAAAAATGGTAGTTTCTTTCAAAATCATGCCAATATGTGGCGCTTGACGGATGACTTTTGGGATCATTGGGACGCCCTTTACGCCATGTTTGACCGAGCAGCAGAGTGGGCACCTTTCGTCCGTCCAGGTAACTGGCCTGACTGTGATATGCTGCCGTTGGGTCATATCGGCATTCGGGCAGTTGATGGTGGCGGTGGTGATAGCTGGACACGTTTTACGGAAGACGAGCAATACTTATTGATGAGTTTATGGACGATCTTCCAATCTCCATTGATGTTCGGTGGTACTTTACCAGACATCGATCCCTTTACGTTACGTTTATTGACGAATACTGAAGTCTTAGAAATGTATCGAAGAATCCATACGAAAAAAGAGTTCTATCGTGATCAAGAGTGGATCATTTGGGAGGCGTTGAGCGACACAGCCGTCTACTATGCCATTTTCAATGTTTCTGATCAAACGCAAACCATCCCAAAATCGATCGCTGCTTTACTACCAATTAAAAGCGGCACTGAGTTATGGCAACAAAAAGAACAAACAATTGCCGATGCTGAGGTTCCTACTCATGGTGTCTTGTTACTCAAAAGCCCATTACAATAGTCCTCTCAATGAAAGCAACACAATGTGCCGAGCACATTGTGTTGCTTTTCTATTCATATGGTTCTTACCCTCTCAACAAGGTACCTACTAGTCTTACAAACAACTCACCGTAACCATTTCCAGTTACACTTCATGAATCAAGTAACTCTGTTTTCCCTCTCGTAAAAAGATTGGTAAGGAATCAATTTGTGCCTGTGCGACAATCCATTGTCCACCTTCATAGATAGTTCCATCTCGAGCATCGGTCCATTTTGCTCCTGTTGGCAAATATACCTCACGCTCAGTAGCATGCGCTACAACGATGGGCGCTACTAGAATATCAGAACCATAGAGATACTGTGTTGTCAGTTCCCATGCCTGGTGATCCTCTGAAAATTCATAAAAAGTTGGGCGAATGACTGGCGTTCCTTTTTCATGAGCTGCGCGCATCAATTCACGCGAGTAGTCCCGCATCAATTCACGAATTCCAATAAATTTTTTCATAATCTCATAGTTCTTTTCCCCAAACGTCCATATTTCGTTAGCTGCTCCGGTTTGCTCTGTTTCTTCACCATCTGCCTTGAAGATTTTTTTATGGGGAGTACGTGAACCATGCAATCGCATGACTGGACAAAAAGTCCCATATTGAAACCAGCGGATCAATAAATCTTGAAAATCTAGACTTGTCACAGAACCACCATGAAATCCGCCGATGTCACTTGTCCACCACGGGATGCCTGCCAACCCCATTTGCATGCCAGCAACGATTTGGTTGCGAAAGTCTTGGTAAGTCGAATGAATATCGCCGGACCAAACCAATGCCCCATATCGTTGGCTGCCCGCCCAAGCACAACGAACCAATTTGATTGAATGTTCTTTTTGTGAGGAGGCTTCTCCCTCATCAAAACCACGAACATACTCACGGGGGTAAATATTGCCTTTTTGCAGCACACTCCCTACATAATAACGATAGGAATCATAGTCATACGTACCAAATTCTGGTTCAGCCTCATCCAACCAAAACAAGCGAATGCCGTTATTGACATAATTTTTTGATACTTTCTCCCAGACATAGTTTCGAGCTTTAGGATTTGTTGGATCATAAAAAATGTTATTCCCATGAAACAACATCTGCACATCAATGCCGCGATCCGTTTTGACTAATAAGCCTTTTTCTTTCATCTCTTGAAAATTCTCACTACGCGTGTCGATTTGGGGCCAGATCGATACCATTAGCTCGATTCCATATTTATCTCGTACTTCTTCTGCCATCGCCTTGGGGTCTGGAAAGAAATTTTCATCAAAGCGAAAATCACCACAGCGCGGCCAATGATAATAATCGATCACTAGTACATCAACGGGAATGTTCCGCTCTTTGTGTTCCCTAGCGATCGCCACTACTTCCGCTTGTGTCGCATAGCGAAGTTTACATTGCCAAAATCCTAGACCATATTCGGGCATCATAGGTGCCCGTCCTGTCACTTGGCTAAATTGTTCTTCGATTTGAGCTGGTGTCTCTCCAGCAGTGATCCAGTAATCCAATTGCTTCGTACTTTCGGCACGCCATTCGGTCGTATTTTTACCAAAAGAGACCGAACCGATTGCTGGATTGTGCCAAAAAAAGCCGTATCCTTTGTTTGATAAATAAAAGGGGATCGAAGCTTGTGAATTTCGATGCGCTAATTCTAAATTACACCCTTTTAGATCAAAAATATCCTGTTGATATTGCCCCATACCATAGATTTTCTCCTCATGATTGGCTTCGAAAGTAGCTTTTAGTTGAAAATCTCCTCCAATAATCGACTTGAAAAACCGCGCCTTTTTCAAGAGCGCACCGCCAGATGCTGCTTCTTTCAAAATCACTTCACCTTTTTGATTGTAAAAAGTGATCTTGCCATAGTTGTTCCAGCCTGACTCTTTGGTGACTACTGCGTGGATTTTTCCATTACCGATAGATCCTACATCCCCCTCAATCGCAACCTCGGCCTTAGAATCTTGTGTTAATAATGCACAGCAGGATAAATCTAGTTCACCAGACGGTGCACTCACCACCCGCAAACTGTTCGTGCCCCAAGCAATAATGCGCACGACTTCATTTCCATTTTGAAATTCGAGGTAATTCTCACCTATTGAAAAAAACGACATTTTTGAACCCTCCTTTTTTTCAGTATAGCTGGATTACAGAGGGCTATCCTTCGATTTTATGGCGTGTTCTATCGTAATCATGTCATTTTTCCGATATTGTGTAGGGGTCTCACCAAACATCTTTTTGAAGCACACAGAAAAATGATTACTATTACAAAAACCGACAGCTTGAGCGATCGCCACCATGGTCAAATCAGTCTCTCGCAACAATTCTGCCGATCGGATCAAGCGATAATGATTTAGATAAGCCATTGGGGAAGTTCGAAATGATTGTTTAAAAAATCGTGTAAATTGCTCTTTACTTAAGGAAACAGAATCGGCTAAATCTTGCAATTGGATCATTTCATGATAATTAGTATGAATATAAGATAAAACCACTTTTTCCCGTTTTTCTTGGAGGCGCTCGCTTGATTTTTTTGCTGGCTGGTCGGTCCCAACTTCTAATAGATATGACAAGAGTTGGATAACGATCCCTTTCAGACGTAATTCACGATAGGACGATTTCCCCATAAAGCATTGATCAAATAGTTGAAACAAGGTGAGACTTTGTTGACTTTTATCTGGAAAATCCACATAAGAAGTAACACATTCTTGTATCAAAAAAGGGTCGATTTGTTGGCTTTGAATTCTATCTGATTGCCGACTCGTAATTAATTTTTCAGAAAAAACGATACATGAAAAACGGCAGCTTTGTTGTGCGATTCGATAGGCAGTGTGTAAAGTATTGGGAGGAATCAGTACGATCGTATTTGCCTTAATCTTGCGTGAGACTCCATTAACGACTAATTCTAGCTGTCCTTGATGGACACATAAAATTTCGATTTCTTTATGCCAATGTGGCACAAAAAAGAATTCTCGCCAAACACTCACTAAATTAGGATAATATGCTAATGGGAAATCTTCCGTGCCATGATTCGCAGCTTCATAATAAGTAAGCGCTGCGGGTTGATTTATTTTCATTGAATCACTCGCTCACTTTCCACTTTATTAACATTGTTTTTCGTTTAATCATAGCGTATCTACAACGATTATGTAAGCGTAATCAAAAAAATGTTTTATCTGTTGATCCTTCTGACCAATTGAAACAAACAGGACAGCTACTTGACGAGCTGTCCTGTTTGTTCCCACATTCCTGCAGGACAGTTTTTCTTAGCTAAATTTGCGCGAAACCGATAAAAGCAGCCGCATTTGGTACAGGTATGATTCAATCGCAATGGACAAGTCTCACAAACAACGATTCTCCTACTGACGATCTCCGGCGAAGCCAAGTCGCTTTCTAAAGAAAGTTGTTCTGCAATCAAGGATTCAATGTCTTCCTGTGCTGCTGCAGCAGCATCTTTCACTTCGCATCCTTTACAAGTCATGGGATCAGACTGTCAATGAGATCGTTAGAACACTCATTGCTGGCACCCGCAAGCTGACTTTGTTCTCTTTAACATCGTAAGCGGTGAAGTCTTGGATCACCACATCTTCAGGATGATCAAAATCATTGTGTGCGTTCATTTTGTCCCCCACGATATAACGAGCTTCTTTCACTTCATTGATCGCTGTTTCCAGGGAGAAGGATAATTCTTCCGTGCCTTGGGTAGCAAAATTACAAACCGATAGATGGATCGTATCTTCTTTTTTCGAAATCGTATACGTAATGGTATCACTGCTAGTTCCATGGCTATCAATGGTTTCAGCATCTTGATGGACTTTGTACAAATCAAAGACATGATAGCTTGGGGTTTTCACCATTTGTTCGCCATCTGTCAAAATCATCGCTTGCAGGACGTTGACGGTTTGTGCGATATTTGCCATATGCACTCGCTTGGCATGTTTATGGAAAATATTCAAGGTGATCGCTGCGACCATGGCATCACGAATCGTATTTTGTTGGTATAAGAAGCCTGGATTCGTCCCAGGTTCTGCTGAGAACCAAGTGCCCCATTCATCAACAATGATCCCCACACGCTGTTCTGGGTCATACTGGTCCATGATCGCGCTGTGGCGGGTCAATAATTCATCCATGTAGGCTGCTTTTTCACAGGTCACTTGCCACTCTGCCTCATCAAATTCCAAGGCGCTACCTTTTTCTTCCCAGCCCTGCGGATGAACGTAGTAGTGCAAGCTTAGGCCGTCCATCAACCAATGGGCGTTTTTCATCAGCGTTTCCGTCCAATGATAGTCTGCGACATTCGCTCCGCCAGCAACTTTGTAGATTTTTTTGTCACCGTATTGGCGGACATAGGTTTGATAGCGGCGATACAGATCCGCATAGTACTCTGGCCGCATATTGCCGCCACAGCCCCAGTTTTCGTTTCCTACGCCAAAGAATTTCATTTCCCACGCATCTTCATGGCCATTTTCTCTGCGAAGATCAGCCATCGGAGAAATGCCATCCATCGTAATGTATTCCACCCATTCCGACATTTCTTGCACCGTTCCGCTGCCGACATTACCGTTGACATACGCGTCACATTCCAGCTGCTTGATCAATTCAAAAAATTCATGGGTCCCGAAATGATTGTTTTCAGTCACGCCGCCCCAGTGAGTGTTGACCATCGTTTTGCGGTTTTCTTTAGGACCAATCCCGTCTTTCCAATGGTATTCATCGGCGAAGCAGCCGCCTGGCCAACGTAGCACAGGGATTTGAATGTTTTTCAGTGCTTCAACCACATCAATCCGCATCCCATTTTTATTTGGGATCGGCGAATCTTCTCCAACGTATAATCCTTCATAGATACAACGGCCTAGATGCTCTGCAAAATGACCGTAGATATATTTACTGATCGTTGTTCCTGATTTTGTGTTTTGAATGTTAATCGTCATTGTTATACTCCTATTCTTTGATTCCCCAAATGGATTCATTATTATCGCCAATCGTTGAAAACGTTAATTTTTGCTGCTCAAATTCTGTTATTTCCTGACTTAATAAGATACCTTTGAAGGTCGCTTTTTCAAAAGTCAATGCCAAGTCTCCCGCATCGTACGTCCAAGTTCCGGTCAAGTCACCAGTAACGCTTCCATCTTTTTGAAGCTCGACTGTCTGCGTTTTTAGCATGGTCGTTCCATTGTCGGTACCATGGTTAATGATTTCATAGCGTCCGATAATGTCATCTTCTGACAAAGCATATGCTATTTGTTCATTGCCTCGATACTCGTAGGGTGCTGGAACTGGCCAGCCCTCCTCATTCATATACATTCTGTTGACCCGTACTTCATGGGCTTCGGTTCCATTGTTAAAGCGCGTATGGTACACCAAGGACCACTGACCATTCTCATCGATGATCGCCGAATTGTGTCCCGCTGCTCGATACCCCATTTGTTGAAACGAGAATTGGTAGTTGCCAATCAATTTGATGCCGTAGTTTGAATTTTGGTCCCCTTGTTCGAAGATTGGGCTATTTCCTTGGGCATCAAGGTAAGGTCCTTCTGGTTTTTCAGCGCGAAATAGTCGCATATTGTAACCACCTTTTGCTGCTAAACCACCATAAGTGACGAACAGGTAATAATAATCGGTTTCCTCATCATAAACAATATAGGGACCTTCTCCTGATTGATGATAGCCGCCAAAAAGCTTGATCCCGAAATAGCGATCAATGATACGCCCATCTTCCGTCGTGCTATCTTCCCCAGGATACATTGGTTTTCCAGTGGCTGGATCAACTTCTAATAAAAAGATACCGCCAGACCAAGAACCATAGGTCATCCATAGTTTCCCTTCTTCATCATAAAACAACGCTGGATCAATGGCGTTTGGCGCATAATCGGTGTTATACGTCAGACCATCTTCGATCGCCCAGTTTTCACTGAACCCACTGATTTTCCCCTCTTTGATCAATTTCGCCAAATGGGTATTTTGATAGTTGGTATTGCGTTCACTACCATCTGTCGAATCTTTTTCTGTAAAGCCAGAATAGACCACGGTATCCGCATAGCTATAGGGTCCTTCGATTGTTTTAGCTACGGCCAATCCAATCGCTGAACGCCGCCACGTAGAACTAGCTGAGTAGTAGAGCATATAGGCTCCTTTGTCTCCATTTGACCATTCATAATCAGCATTCCAAATGACATCTGGTGCCCAAAGGCTGTAACCACCTTTTGAATCGGCATCATCGTAGCCTGCCCATTCAAAAGTCTCAGCTAGATTTTCTTTTGTGTTACCATAGATCATATTGTCTTCCATTGATTCATATTCGTGAGTGAAAGGTACTTCCCAAGTTTGTAAATCTTCTGTTTTCGCTTGGGCGAGATGCGAACCAAATACGTAAAACAGCTCTTGGTCACCAACATGAATAGAAGTAATCGATGGGTCATGAATCGACACTCGATTTTTTGTCGTTGTTTCCCACTCCTTTTGTGAAAGTTGCTCAGCAGCATCTCCTGTTTGACAGCCAGCAAGAAATAAACTAGTAAAAAAAACGGACATGGTTAAACAGAGCATTTTTCTTTTTGTATTCATTTTTTCCCTCTCTTTTATCTATCCTTTGACTACACCGGGTTCGCCAAAATCAGGCAATCCATTTTTCTTCCAAGTAAACGGTTGGACGTACGCATGTCGATTGGGATTTTCTAAAGGATTACTGTAATCATTTTTTTCTGGTCTTGCATGATACACTAAGATATCTTGTTTCCCTTCCTCATCGACTGTAAAGGAGTTATGTCCTGGTCCGTATAGGGAATTTTGTTCAGAACTTGAAAAGACTGGTTCCTTCAACTTATGCCAAGAATACCCATTCAATAGATCACTATCCTCATCTGCCCACAACAGTCCCATCGCGTAGTTTTCATCCGTCGCACTGGCTGAATAAGTAATGATCACTTTTCCATTTCTAATCAAAGCAGCTGGAGCTTCGTTCACTTTGAAGCCGATTTTTTCCCATTCATAATAAGGAATGCTCAGCAGAATCTGCTTTCCTTGCAATGTCCAAGGATTTTCCATCTCTGATAAATAAAGATTGGAATTGCCTGGAATGTTTGGATCTGCTTGTGCCCAGACATAATACAATCGGTTCCTATGTTCAAATACCGTAGCATCTAAACTGAAACTCTCAAATTGCGTCTCGATCTGTCCTTTTTCTACCCACTCGCCTGCAAAGGGATCTTCATTCGCATTTTCGATCGCAAACATCCGATGATGATGCTGATCATTTCTGACTTCTCCATGATCTGCAGCAGCAAAATAGATGTACCATTTTCCTTGAATAAAATGAATCTCTGGTGCCCAGATCAGCTCACTCATGGGGCCTTCGGCATGAGCCGTCCAGATGACTTTCACTTCATTGTCAGCCAGACCTTTCAAGGTTTTCGCACGCCTTAATTCGATTTCCTGATACCCTGGTTTTGATCCAGTGAAGTAATAATATCCATCGGTATGCTTGTATATCCATGGGTCTGCACGTTCTAATACAATCGGTTCCAAATAATTTTCTGCCATAAATTCTACACCTTCTTAAAAAATTCCATTTTCCGTTTTTAGTATTTTTATTGCTTTGTTTTTAGACATATACATCGTCGTAGCTAGTAAATAGAGGACGACACCGATCACATCATAGATGATCAAATGGATGATGACACAGGCGATCATCCAACGTATCGTTCCTTTGTTTATTTGTTTGTCTCGCATATTCTTCGCGTTGATCCAACTGATAACGCCCATCAAAATCGTCGCTAACGCAACGATCATAACTACCTTCGATATCATTCCTACCAGACTTGACTGCAAGTATTCATACTGATTTTGATTTTGAAATGCTGCGATCCCTTGTTCTTCAAACCAAGGATAATACCCAAACATCGTTACGAGACCAATACAGACATCCCAGACCGCACTGGCACGTAGTAAATTTCTTTCCAATTTTCGATTCATGATCTTCACTATCCTTTTATTCCTGCATTTAAGTTCATAGATTCAATGAAGTATTTTTGAGCAAATAGAAACAGCATGACGGTTGGAATGATCGCAATCAATGCCGAGCCCATCAATTGACCAATCATTCGGTAGTTGCCATAAATGTCTTGTAGTAATAGCAAACCGGCTGTAATCGGCATCTTACTAACATCCGTATACACGATCACTGGCCACAAGAAATCATTCCATGAGCCTGTGAAAGAAAAGAGGCCTGCAACGATCAACACAGGTTTGATCAAAGGAACGATGATCTCTGCAAAAATTGTAAATTCATCTGCACCATCCATTCGTGCTGACTCGTCAAATTCAAGCGGGATACCTTTCATAAACTGTCGCACAAGAAAGATATTTCCCATCCCTGCTAAGCCTGGAATGATCATAGCAAGAGAAGAGTTGACCCAGCCGAAGGTTTCAATGATTTTGTAAGACGGGATCAAATTCACTACACCGGGAAACATCGAGATCCCCATCAAAAGATAAAAGATACGATCACGGTATTTAAACCGCATTCTGCCATAGCCATAAGCGGTCACTGAAACAACGATCACAACTAAAACAGTGTGCGTGACTGCGATAAACATTGAATTCCATAACCACTGCATAATTGGTGCAGTAGACGTATTAGTCAAAATCGCTACATAGTTATCTAATATCCAGTTTACGGGTAATAAACGAAACCCAGTAGAGACGATTTCGGTTTGAGAACGAAAAGAAGTGGCGAAGCTAAAAATCAGTGGAATAACCCAGATGATACATAAAACGATCAGAAACAAATATGCGATGACCATACTAGGTATATGTTTCTTTTGTGTATTCATTTTTTTGCCCCCTTAAGTATTGCTTCTATCTAAAAGAAAATATTGAAATACGGACACACACATAATGATCAATCCTAAGATGACTGCCATTGCCGAAGCCATTCCGGCAATTGATTCTCCTTGACTAAAAGCCAGTGAGCGGATATACATCATCAATACAGTCGTGCTTTGGTTTGGACCTCCACCTGTCATCATCAAAGGCTGTGCAAAGACATTAAATGCTCCAGCAGTTGTCATCACGATCGTATATAACAGTGGAAAGCGAATAGATGGCAAGGTCACATTCAAGAATTTTTGGAATGCTCCAGCTCCGTCGATCTCTGCCGCTTCATAAAGGTCTTCATTGACACCCGCTAAAGCTGAGCGATAAATGATCATGTTACCACCGATCGCTCCCCAAATGCTGACAACAAAAATCAAGATCCATGCATAGGGTTGTCGCGAAGCCCAAGAGAAATCGAACCCAAAAATATTATTGATGGCACCTAATCGAGAGTGGAAAATCAATGACCAGATCAAAGAACCTGCTGAAACAGAGATAAGACCTGGAATATATAGAATTGCTTGAAAAAGTCCTTTCAGCTTCACTTTTTTATGTTGCAATGCAGCTGCAATCATCAGTGGAATGATGATTTGTAACGGCACCATGATCAAAACGAAAATAAAGGTATTTTTCAAACCATTCCAAAATTGGGTATAGAACGTCGAGGAACTATCAAACAATAATGTTTTATAGTTGTTAAAACCGACCCAGACTGGATCAGAGATCAAATTCCATTGCGTAAATGAAGCATAAATACCATAGATCGTTGGAATACATACAAAAATAATAAAGAGTACCATGTGTGGTCCAATGAATGCGATCGATGCCCAGTTAATGCTCTTTTTTTTCATTCCTTTCATTCCCTTCTAAAAATTGGAAAAGGGGATAGAATTATCCCCCCTTCACTTATCTAGCTACTTCTGCAATCTTATCTTCGACATATTGTTGCATCGTTTCTAATCCTTCATCCATATCTAATTCACCGTAAGCGATATCTATACTATAAACATCTAATGCTTCTAAGACATAAGAGAAATAAACGTAGTCAAAGATGTAAAGTGTTTCTTCTTCCTCTGGTGTAGAAGTAAAGAATGATTGTGGGTATTGTTGGTAATCATCACTTTCTAAAATATCTTTACTTGCAACGATTTGACCGGCTTTTGCCCATTCGATCGAGTTTGTACGAACAAATTCTAAAAATTGTGCGATTACTTCTTCTTTTTCTTCTGTTCTGCTTTCACTCTTCAACATGCCAAACATATGAGAAGCTGCTCGGTTGGTTGCGATGTCATCTGAAGTCGAATAAATATTTGTTACGCCCCAATTCAAGCCCTCAACCGCATCATGAGCGGTAGAAGTCCAAGTACCATCTGTTGATAAGAGTACGTTTCCGCCTTGGAACATCAAATACCCATCTTCTCCATAAGGTGTCATCAGGCCTGCATCTGTTAACGCTTTAATTCTTTCTAACGCTTCTTTCATTTCTGGCGTATTCACCGTCGGGTTCCCAGCATCGTCAGAAATCGCGCCGCCTAAGTTACGGATTTGCGCTAAGATAACCCAAGAAAGTAACGCATTATTTACGACATAATCGCCTTCTTCCATCTGCCCTGCTAATGACATCATTTCATCAAACGTCACGATGTTATCGTCTAACCAAGAAGTGACATTGTATTTTTCTAAAAGATCTTGATTGTAATACATGGCACTGGCATGGATATCTAATGGGATCGTATATTGAGTATCGCCGATTTTCCCTGCATTCCACGCCGTATCTAAATAATTGCTTTCTTCTAACTCAGGTTGATAAGAAACCAGACGATCAACCGGATCAATAATATCGGAATTGACAAATTCCTCTACTTTATAAGAATGCATCAAAGTCAAATCTGGAATCCCACTTTTAGAACTTACGACCGTACTTAATTTAGTGTACATATCAGACGTGATCACATGATTGATTGTATAATCGGAACCTGATTGTTCATTGAATTCATTTACGATCTGATCCATATAAGCGCCATCATCACCAGTAAGGGGTGACCAAAAATTAATCGTGTATTTTTCTTTTTCCGCTGCCTGATAACGATTAAAACCAATAAGGGCAACTGCAACGACTGCAACTAAAGCACCAATAATAATAAGTTTCTTCTTCATGTTTTTCCCTCTTTCATAGAAATTGAATTTTGGTCTTTGAAGCCGAACACGCCTATCCTCCTTCTCTTATTTGCTATCCCAGCATTTATAATTGCATTATTCATTTCTAGCGTTTGCAAACACTTTCAATTTACAAATAAATCATAACTTGATTTGTAATCGCTGTCAACAATATTTTGATTAATTTATCAAGGATAATATCTATATTAATTAATAAATATATTAATAACTAGCGAAATAAACAACGCTATTTACACAAATTAGCAAATATGTTAACATTCAAGTAAATCAAACAGTTTAAGCGGAGGTGACACGATGCAATTAGAAATCAATCAAGAAGCATTGCCTGTCTATGAGGCACTTGCCAGTAACGTGCGAATCAAAATCATTCAATTGCTGGCTAAAAACAAGATGAATGTCAAAGAGTTGGCACAAGAGTTAGGCTTAAGCAGCGCTATCATTACGATGCATATCAAAAAATTAGAAGAAGCCAAAATCATCAAAACAGAGCGTGTAGGGCAAAAAAAGATTTCCAGTTTGAGAGTGGATCATATCGATATCAACTTTCCTGAGAAAATCTTTAATGCCTTTGATACGAAAGAAACGGCGATACCGATCGGTCATTATACAAATTATTCGGTAGAACCAACGTGCGGGCTTGCTACTTCAGCTGATTTTGTGGGAATGGTAGATGAACCGAAGTTTTTCATGGATCCCCGACGAATGGATGCCCGCATCTTGTGGTTTACGAAAGGATTTGTCGAATACCAATCGCCAAACTTCTTAGCAAAAGAAGAAAAACTCGAAATGATGGAGATTTCAATGGAGGTTTCGTCTGAATTTCCTTTTTCCAATAACAACTGGCCTTCAGACATCACCTTCAGCTTAAATGGTGTGGAGCTTGGTACATGGACTAGCCCAGGGGATTTTGCAGACATTCGTGGAAAGTATACACCGGATTGGTATCCAGACAATCTTAATCAGTACGGGTTATTGAAGACGATCCGCATCATGGATCATGGAACCTACATGGAAGGTGTTCCTCTTTCCGACATTACGATCAAGGATATACCTGCCTACGAAGATACGTGGCATTTAAAAGTGGAAGTCAAAGAAGATGCCGAGCATGTCGGCGGTTGTACCCTCTTTGGCAAGGGGTTTGGGAATTACGATCAAGATATCAAACTAAAAATGTTTTATAGCTAAAAAAAACGCTAGTCTTAGCGGCTGACCTAAACATTTCTTTTGGGAATCAGGTCGCTAAACTAGCGTTTTTGTTATTTTTTCAAATGGTAACTGTACGTACTTACAATGATGTTTTCACGCCAAGAGAGTCTGAAACGCAAGCGCAGGCTTGTTTGGTTGTGCAAAATATTTTGCCAGCGACGTCTTGGGACAAACTGTGGAATGATGACGGTCGTTGTGTAATTGTGTTTGGCTGCATTGCGGCTGACTAGATCCACATAACGTAAGATGGGATTTTCAATCGAACGATAAGAAGAATGAACGACGGAGAAACGCACGTCTGGGAATTTTTGCTTAAATTCTTGTTCGATTTCTTTTTCTTTCTTCACATCTTCATCCAACGATACGTGCATCGCTACGACATAATCACCAATCGATTGGGCATAGTTCAATGCGCCGATATTTACTCGGGTAACATTTCCGACTAAAACGATCACAGTATTTCCTTCATAAACATGTAGTGCTTCTTGTTTTTCCAACCGCAGCTGTTCTGCGACTTTCTTATAATGATCATGGATCTTGTAAAAGATATACAAGAGGATCGGCATGATAATAAAGAATGGCCAAATATCGCCTAAGCGATACACGAACAAGATGGCAATGATCGCAAAGGAAATCAAAGCCCCAACGATGTTGGCGATCGATTTAAAGAACCAGCCTTTGCCTTCTTTTCTCCATTTGATCACCATTCCGCTTTGGGACAAGGCAAAAGGAATAAATACCCCAATGGAATACAAAGGAATCAAACGCTCGGTCGATCCTTGGAAGATAAACAATAATACGATGGAACCAGCAGCTAAGGTGATGATCCCGTTTGAGTAGCCGAGACGATCCCCACGGTCTTGATACATGTGTGGCATATATTTGTCTTTGGCTAAGTTATACGCCAACACGGGGAAGGCGGAAAATCCTGTATTTGCGGCAACTGCTAAAATCAGCGCTGTGGCAAATTGCAAAACGTAGTACATAAACCCATGACCAAAAACAGCAGAGCCGATTTGAGATAGGACGGTCACTTCTGCTTCTGGTACGATACCGTACCAATAGTTGATAAAAGTGATACCGACGAAGAAGAACCCTAAGATCGCAGCCATGATCGTCAAGGTCGCAGCTGCATTTTTCGCCCGTGGTTTTTTGAAAAATGGCACCGCGTTACTGATCGCTTCGACCCCCGTCAAAGAAGAGGAACCTGATGAGAAAGCCCGTAAGATCAAGGCTACGGATACCCCAGGCACGACAGCGCCTGGCAGTGCGGTTGCATTCAACGGTTGCGCACCCGTTACGATATTGTACAAACCGACCACGATCAAGACTGTGATCACTGCGATAAAGGTGTAGACAGGAATCATCAAGAAGCTAGCTGATTCTCGCAACCCTCGCAGATTCATCATCATGATCAAGATTACGATCACGACAGAAATGGCCACTTGATGACCGAACAACGCCGGCACAGC
This sequence comes from Enterococcus sp. AZ188, assembly GCF_050544075.1. Classification (NCBI taxonomy): domain Bacteria; kingdom Bacillati; phylum Bacillota; class Bacilli; order Lactobacillales; family Enterococcaceae; genus Enterococcus; species Enterococcus sp. AZ188. The sequence continues at coordinate 475,358 of NZ_CP172943.1, read as the reverse complement.
TGAAGTGATGGCTTCTGCCCCTGCTGAGACGGATACTGCCACTGTCAGCATATAATCGATCAATAGAGAGCCGCCGGCAATCAGGCCCGCATTTTTCCCTAAATTTTCACTACTTACTACATATGCCCCACCGCCGTGAGGGTAAGCATGAATGATCTGGCGGTAAGACAAGGTCAATGAAATCAAAAGAATAATAACAAAAGCAGCGATCGGCAATGAATACCAGATAGCAGCAGCGGAAAGTGCCACTAATACGACAACGATCTGCTCTGTCCCATAAGCAATCGAAGACAAAGCATCAGAAGATAGCAACGCAAGGGCCGCCGTCCGGCTCAGTTTTTGTTCATCATTCTCTGCGGATTTCAATGGACGTCCGACCAACAAACGTTTCAAATACTCCACTTTTTCTACACTCCTTTTCATGAAAAAATCCTTCGTTAAACTTGTAACGATATCCTCACAAATATTGAATTATCAAGACTGTATGCTACTCTTGTAACCGCGAAAAGTCAATGAAAATCAGATGAAAAAACGACCCTTTTTCCCTCTTTTGATTATTAGAAATTTCACGTGATGGCACAAAAGCAGAAAGAACAAATGCTCTTTCTGCTTTAAGATTTTAGTGGAAGAAATGACTTTCTTTGGAAATGTCACTTAGTTTCTTCGTAGAGTTGACTAGATAAGGATACGCGTACGTACCGACGATCCCAAAGACTAGGAACAAAATCGTTAAAATGATCAACTGCGGGATAGCATTTGGCCAATAGATCCCACCGGCTGATTCTCTTAACAGATTGACCGCATGAGTAAACGGCAGTAGCGGATTAATGAATTGGAAGAACTTCCCAGAGACTTGGATTGGGTAATTTCCTCCCCCACCTGAAATGGAGAGAACCAAAATAATGATGGCGATCCCTTTCCCGAGGTTTCCGAACAGTCCCGCCAGTACGTAGACGATCATCATAAAGGCGAGTCCGACGAGTAATGCGAAGAAGACACTGTACACAGGGTTGTGGACATCGACGCCTAATAAAAACATATTTCCTAGGGTCACGATCAAACTTTGGGCGACTGCCATCGTCAAGAACGTCAGCATCCGTGCCACAAAGGTTTCACGTTGTGTAAAGCGTTTTTTGTCTTTCTTCTCTAAATGATACTCCGTTGTAGCGACACTTGACAATAATAATGCCCCTACCCACAAACACAATGCGGTATAAAATGGTGTGCTAGCTGAACCATTGTTGGCGATTGGGTAGATTTCATTGCTTTTTAATTCCACTGGTTGTTTGAAGAAGTCGGCTTCATCCGTGGCATCAAGTTTCAATAATTTGATGACTTCCCCGAGATCGACTTCATTTTCTCCTGCTCGGATCGCATCAGCGGCTTTGTGGATGCCTGCTTTGATACTTGGCCAATCGTTATTGATTAAATCGACAGCCGCATCCAAGGCTTTTTCAACTTCTGGCAGTTTTTCATCCACCATCGCCATCGTAGAACTGATTTCTGATTTGATGGTTGGCCAATCGTTTTGCAAGAAGTCTACGGCCAGCCCTAATTTTTCTTCGACAACTGGCAATTCGTTGTTGTACAGGTCGGCTCCTTTGTTGATGGCATTGACGATTTCATCCATATGACCATTCAGCATCGTATTGGCATCGTGCAATTCTTGCTTGATGGCAGGCAATTCTTTTTGGTATTTTTCCAAAATCGTCACGGCATTGCTGACCACTGATTTGGTGGAAGACAGCAACGAGTCAAAATCGATTTCTTGGGCTTTTTTCAAGACATCTTCGGCTGTGGTGATGGTTTCGATTAGTTTGGTTAGGATGTCGTTGATGGTTACAGTGATTGAATCAACATTGATGCTGTTCATGAGATCAGCGATGTTTTGAGCAGCTGCGGTAACTTGATCGAGGTACGCTGTAATTTCATCAACAGACCCATTTTGAACAAGGTTATTCAATTGCGATAAGCGGTCAGATAAAACTCCTAGCGATGTTTTAGCATTGCTTAGTTGCGTAATGATACCTTCTAAATCGGCGTTACTACCGGAATTCTGAATATTGGTTAAAAAGGCAATCAAGGAATCCAAGGCTGCTTGTTGTTGCTGGATGTTCTTTTGAAAGTCAGTGATCGTTGCACTGATTGCTTGACGCTCTTCATCCGTTAGTTCATTGTCAGCTAGTGCTTGACGAATCGTACTTGTCAGCCCAGCAGTAGTTGTTGCCACTTGACTGATCGACTCAATCGTCACCTTCACACTGCTAGAAATACTTGGCAGGGCATCTTGCAACTGTTGCGCCCCATCTTTGGTCGCTGTGGCGAAGCTGGCGGCTTGGTCGCCTAGTTGTTCGATCTGTGGTAACGCGGCTTGCACTTGTTCGATGACTTGCAGTCCTTGTTTGGCGGTATCGATGCCGTCCGTCATGGTGCTGGCAATGTCATCAAAATCATCATCGATCATCTTCAATTGTTTGCCGGCATTTTGGATCTCTGGGATCTTCTCTTGCAAGGTCAAAATGATGCTGGCTTCTTTCTTCAATGTCGGCAGCTTATCATTTAGGCCAATCAGTTTTTCCCCCATAGCATCCACTTGCGGAATATAATCGGTAAATTCTTCGGCTTTTGCGATCTTTTCTTTGATTTCTGGAAACTTATCATGCAAGGTGACGATCTCTTTCGTATAACCGTCGATCGTAGCCAAATTGTCATCGGTATCTAAGATCATGGATTTGACTTTGTTGATGCTGACTAAGTTGGAATCAATGTCATAGCCGATTTCATTGAAGACTTTTATTAACGTAGAGCTGGCGGTTTCAATAAAGTTCTGTGAGATCTCTTCTTGAAGACTACTGGCTCCTTTCTCGGTGATTTTTGGTGCGATGGCGTTGATTTTTTGGTTGCTGTAATACTCAATGGTCGGTTTTTCAATTGTCCCGCTGGTAAAGCTGATCAGATCATCTGAAAAATCAGCTGGCAGATAAATACCGGCGTAATACTTTCCTGATTTGACTCCTTCTACCAAGTCCTCTTTTGAATCCACGAAACGCCAGCCTAACTGTTTGTTGTCATGGAGGGTGTCGATGACTTCATCACCGATATCGATATGCTTGCCTTGAAATTCTGCCCCTTTATCCGCACTATACACGGCGATTGGCAATTCACTGGTGTTGCCATATGGATCCCAAAGTGCTTTGATATTGAACCACGCATAAAGCGAGGGTAAGATCATTAAGGCAATGATCAAAAATGCAGAGATTGGATTGCTGAAAATTCGTTTCCAGTCCAGTTTATATAAATAGAAAACATTCTTTAGTTTATTCATTTTTTTCTTCCCCCACTAGTTCTTCGTCGAAGGATAATTTACCATGTTTTTCCCCCGCCGCCAACGGCTACGATCGACCAAGAAAAGTCCTTTTGACAAATGGACGTTTTTGTCAAAATGAAACCCCTTTACTTTTTGTTTTTTTTCGCTTATTGTTAAACTTTCTTTAACTTTACCATGATGGCGAAAAACAAACCACTCATATCCTTTGAACTGTTTTTTTACCGGTCTTTTCTTCACAAAAAAAACTTCCTTTTTCTGCAACGAAAAGGAAGTTTTTTTAGGTGTTATTTCAGTTGATCCTTTGCCAATAAATCATACACATATTTCAGTGAGGTGTCTTCGCCATATAACTGAAGTCCGGCCTTCTCTTCTGGGGAGTAGACTTGATCAAAACTTTGATCGGGAATCAACACGACATCGATCTCCGCACGTGTCGCAGCTGTTGCTCCCACAAGAGAATCTTCCATGACTAATGCTTTTTCTGCTGCGACTTGCGCTTTTTCTAAAGTCAGCAAGTAAGGTGCGGGATCAGGTTTATGGGCGGAGACATCATCGCCAAAGGTCTGATAGTCAAAGTCCTGCAACAAATCGAAATGCGCCAACAATTCAGAGGCTCTTTTTTTCATCGTCGAGGTGGCTAGTGCCGTTTGGAAGCCTTTCTCCCTAGCCAATGCGATGGTTTCTTTCGCATAGGGTTTAGTTTTGAAGGTGCCATCAGTTATTTGCTGGGCAATATAGACTTCCCGTTCTGCTCGTAATTCCTGCACCCGCTGCTGACCGCCTACGAGGTCGGCTAATTTACTAGCCGTCTGTTGCCAACTTTGACCACGCCAACCAAAAATATCAGCGGCTGTAATCGGAAGCTGATACTTTTTAAATAGCGCCAACCACCCATCAAAATAGACTTTTTCAGTATCGACTAACAATCCATCAAAATCAAAAATCAAAAGTTCTTTCATAAACGCTCCTTTGTTTTGCTAAGATTTTCCCCTCACTCACTGGGTATCAAGACATTTCCCGACTTTTGTCAGCAGCTGCTTGCACTGCTTTGATGACAGCCGCACGAAAGCCATTTTCCTCTAAGGTTTTGACTGCTTGGATCGTTGTGCCCCCAGGCGAGCTGACACGATCCTTTAAGACACCTGGGTGTTCCTTCGTCTCTAGTACCATCTTCGCTGCGCCTAATACCGCTTGAGCAGCAAATTCATACGCCATCGGCCGCGGCATACCTTCTGCCACTGCTCCATCTGCCAAAGCTTCAATGAATAAATACGTGTAGGCTGGCGAAGAACCACTGACACCAATGACTGCATCGATCATGCTTTCTGGTACTTGCTCGGCTTTCCCAAGGCTTTCAAAAAGTTGTTTGACTTCGTTGGCTTCGGCTTCCGTTACTTGACCGTTGGGGCTGATAGAAGACATCCCTTCGCCGACAAGTGCGGGGGTATTTGGCATGACCCGCACGATTTTGTGCGCACCGATGATTTCTTCCATTTGCGCGATCGTCACACCCGCGGCAATGGATACTAGCAAATGTTCCTCAGTCAATCCTGCTTTTAAATCAGCAAGCAAGCGGGGAAAGACAAAAGGTTTGACTGCTAAGACGAAGATCTCTGCTTTTTCTGTGACATCCGCCAGCTTAGTTGTCCCAGTGATCCCGGTTTCTTTTTCTAATTGTGCCAAAGTCGGCTCGTAGCGATGGTTATAAACCAAGATCTCTGCTGGTTCATACAGCTTTGCTGCAATCAAGCCATTAATGATAGCTTTTGCCATGTTACCGGCTCCTAAAAAGGCGATTTTTCTCATGTATTTCACGCTCCACTTCTGATTTTGGTACCACTTTTTGCTAAAAAAGCCTAATCAATGACTAGGCTTCAAATTCGATCATATACGGATGCAAGGCAGTGTTATAGATCCCTTCTGTATATTCTACCACTTCTCCTTGTAGATCATACGAATAACGGGTTCGTTTCAAGGCAGCGACCTCCGGCGTGATCATAAACTTCTGTTGCTCTTCAGTCAACGTCGTTGCCACAAACGCATCTTGAAAGCGATCGATGATCATTCGATGTTCATCCAATAGGCGATACAATGATTTTTCTTCAAAGACCTCGATGGAGGTTCCCTTTAGTTGCTTTGGCAAATGGTACTCATAGTAAATAAAAGGTTGGTGGTCAAAATAGTACATGCGACGTAAACGCATGACTTCTTTGCCCATCAAAGAATACGCAGGGTGTTCAGGCGCAAGTTCGACTAATTCATAGCTGAGGTTTTTCTTTGTGTATTCCTTGCCGGTCTTTTCAAGCAATTGGCTAAACGTCGTGCCTTTTGACAGCTTGTTGTAGGGGCGATTGCTTAAAACCGTCGTCCCACGTCCGCTGCGTTTTTCCACATACTCATCTGCCGCTAACAATTCGATGGCTTTGCGGACAGTGATCTTGCTGACATTGAAGGTAGCTTCCAATTCTGTTTCCGTCGGTAAAAATGAACCAATCGGGTAGCGACCCGACATGATGTCTTCTTTGAGCTTATCGGCAACATCACGGTAAAGAATGTGTTTGCGTTTCATTGCTATCTCGCCTTTCTCTCATTGGATTGGTCTGGTGTTCTCCTTATTCATCAAAGGTAGGAATGTCTTCTGGTTGCGGCTCGATCAAGACTTTCCGTGGCTTGCTGCCTTCAGAAGGGCCAACGACGCCTTGATCTTCTAATTCATCCACTAACCGAGCCGCTCGGTTATAGCCGATGCGAAAACGTCGCTGCAAGAGAGAAACGCTGGCGGTCTGCATTTCCACCACAAGGGCTTTGGCGTCTTCGAACAGCTCATCTTGTGGTTGTCCGCTGCTGCCGGCACTCGTTTCTTCCTCAGTGACCATCATTTTTTCTTCATAATTGGCTTCTTGCTGATCTGTCACGAATTCAACCACTCGTTCGACTTCTTGGTCGGAAATAAAGGCCCCTTGGACCCGAATCGGTTTGTTCTCACCCATCGGCAGATACAGCATGTCGCCGCGGCCCAGCAGTTTTTCGGCCCCGTTCCCATCAATGATGGTCCGAGAATCGACACCGCTGGAAACAGCAAACGCCATCCGTGATGGAACATTGGCTTTGATGATCCCTGTAATGACATCCACACTTGGTCGTTGCGTTGCTAAGATCATATGGATACCAGCTGCCCGCGCCATTTGTGCCAAACGAATGATGGCATCTTCGACTTCGTTGCTAGCAACCATCATCAAGTCAGCTAACTCATCAACGATCACCACAATGAATGGCAAGATCGGACGATTTTCGCCATCTTCTAAATTCTTATTGATTACTAAATCGTTGTAGCCAGTAATATTTCGGACCCCAGTTGCCGCAAATTTTTCGTAGCGTTCTTCCATTTCCTTGACCACTTTTTGCAACGCTTGCGCCGCTTTGCGAGGATTGGTCACAACGGGTGTCAAGAGATGGGGAATCCCATTGTAAACATTTAATTCAACCATTTTCGGGTCGATCATCATCAGTTTGACTTCATGGGGTTTTGCCCGCATCAAAATACTGGTGATGATGCCGTTGATGGCTACGGACTTCCCGCTCCCGGTCGATCCGGCAATCAAGAGATGGGGCATTTTCGTTAAGTCTGCCGTTTGGACACGGCCAGAAATATCGCGTCCTAAAGGTACTTCTAATAGTTTATCTGGATGATCTGGTTGGGCTTCGATCACTTCTCGGAATGAAACCATGCTAACTGCGCTGTTTGGAACTTCGATCCCAATCAATGATTTCCCTGGGATCGGCGCTTCCATCCGCACATCTTTGGCGGCCAAGGCTAAGGCGATATCATCGGTCAACCCGACGATTTTGCTGACTTTGACCCCTACTGCTGGTTGAACTTCGAATTTGGTTACTGCTGGTCCTAAGCTAGCTTTGACGACTTTTGCGTCAACACCGAAGCTTTGGAAGGTGGTTTCTAACACACCAATATTTTGTTCGATCTTTTTGTACTCGCTGCTTTGATCCGTTGAAGGGATCGAATCGAGTAATTGCGCTGAAGGCAATTCATAATCACGATTTTCAGCTTCTTCCGAAATCTCAAATTCCAATACTTCACCATCGTCATCGAGGATCTCCCCGTCTTCATTGACCTTTTTGCTTGGTCCCGGTTTGTTTCCCGCTGGATGTGGTGCTTGAGCGGCCTCTGGTCCCGCCGCTTGCGGCAATTCTTGGAAGTGGTCGATGGGTACAAAGCTCAGCTGCTCTGGTTCAAAATCAGCTGGCGCTTGCATCTGCTGTTCTTTTGCTGATTTTTCGTCTTCTGTCATTGGTCGGACTTGATTCTTTTCTTTGATCTCCGCCATGACTGCTGCTCGCTCGGCTTCTTTCGCCGCTTGTTTCTCTGCTGCTCGTTCCGCTTTGCGGGCTTCTCGTTCGGCTTGCTTTTCTGGAGAGCCTTCTAACAACCGCTGCAGCTTGTCACCAGCTACTTGCAGGTGCTCAACTAACTCGTGGCTGCTCATTTGGCTGAACAAGAACGCCCCGATCAGCATGAGTAAAACAGCGATGATGTAGCTGCCGATCTGGGAAACAAGAAAATAGGTCGCCCCATAAAGCATGGCGCCAATCATTCCGCCCCCGACATTTTGGGTCACTTGGCTGCGCCGGATATCGCCTAACAGCGTCATCCACGTCGTTTGGAAGACATTGGCTTGTTCTCCCACCACATTACTAAAGATTTGCGCATGGAGGATGATCAGTAAGCCAAAATACACCAATACACAGCCAATCACTCGCCGAATACTCTTAAACCGAGCATCGGTCGTTTTGATCGCTAACCAGACACCATAAGCGGCTAGGGCAACACTCAAAAATTGGTACGTGTTTCCGCCAACGATCCGAAACCCGTTGGCAATCAAGGTTCCTAAAAAACCTAAATGGAAAAAGCCAAATATCGAAAACAAGACAAAGAGCAGGCCGACACCGACCAGCATTAATTTCTCTTGCTGTTTTTGTTGTTTTTTTGTTTTGCGTTTCTTTGCGCGTTTTTTTTGCGCCATTTCTATCCCTCTTTTCATCTTTCCCTATTATAACGAAAAAAGAAGGCGAACAAAAGTTTTCCTGTGAGAAATTTTGGTTAGCTGTTGGAATTTAAGCGAAAATTTCTTAAATGATGAAAAAAACACCAGCTGCTAAGCAGCCAGTGCCTCTTGTTGACTTGTTTTTAGTTTGGTGTGACGTCTTCGCCAAACCACTTTTCAGAGATTTCAGCAAAGGTACCATTGTCTTGCAATTCTTTCAAACCATCGTTGATTTTATCTGCCATGGCTTGATCGTCTTTACGCACACCTACAGCAAAATCTTCTGCTTCAAAAGGGCTTTCGATTTCGTTGAAGTCATCGGTTTTGCCTGTTTGAGTCAAATAATATTCTGCGTAGACGCGGTCGATCAAAAGACCGTCGATCCGACCGTTTTCTAGATCGATAAAGGCTTCATTAAAACTGGCATACAAGGTTGCGTCATTGCCGTCTACAAGATCCTTCAAAACTTCCGGTTGGTTATTGAAGGTCTCATAACCAGAAGAACCTTCTTGGGCACCTAAGACTTTGCCCTCCATATCATCGAAGCTAGTAATGCCGCTTGATTTCGCTGTGACCAAGACTTGTTTATTTTCCATATAAGTATCTGTAAACAATACTTTTTCTTCACGAGCTGCGGTTTTGGTATACCCGTTCCAGATCATATCGATGGTGCCATTGCTTAGTTCGGTTTCTTTCATGGACCAGTCGATTGGTTGAAATTTGACTTTGGTTCCTGTTAGATCCAAAATCGCTGTGGCTAAATCCACATCAAACCCAACGATGTTGCCTTGGTCGTCTTTAAAGCCCATCGGTACGAAGGTATCGTCTAGGCCGACGATCACTTCTTCTTTGTCAGCGGCACTGGTTGTGGTGTCATTGCTGCTGCCGCACGCCCCTAATAAAAATACACTTGCTGCTGCGATTCCCGTTAATAGTAATTTTTTCATTTTGTTCTCCCCCTTATTCTCCTGCTACTTTTAATAATTGATCGCCGATATTTTCGGCAAAAACCAAATCATGGGTCACCACGATCTGGGTCACTCCTTCTTTTTTCAGATCCAAGATCAGCTGCTCGACTTGCTGTCTCAAGCCTGGATCTAAGGCGCTGGTAGGCTCGTCATAGGCCAACACTTTGGGATTCATCGCCATCGCTCGTGCGATAGCCACCCGTTGCCGCTGCCCCCCGGACAACTGGAAGGGGTATTGAGCTAATAGGTCACTTAACCCTAGTTTTTCTGCCAACTGTTCGGCTTTTGCTGTATACGCGGCTTTGTCTTGTTTTAGCACCATTTTTGGTGCCAAAGTGATGTTTTCAAAAACCGACAAGTGAGGAAACAATTGGAAGTCTTGGAAGACGACACCGACGACTTGTTCTTGTTCTTTTGTATCGGTGGGATCAAAGGCTTTGCCATCCAGTAAAAAGCTTCCAGAATCGATCGTTTCTAACCCAGCCAGTGTCCGAAGCAAGGTGGTTTTCCCGCCACCGGAAGGACCGACCACCGCTAAGATACTGCCGTCTTCGATCGTCAGGTCTAGCTGATCGATGACTTTTTTGGCGCCAAATGATTTTGATACTTGTTTTAGTTCTAACATATGTGGTTCCTCCTAACGGTAATAGTCCAGTTTGGTCTCGATTTGTTTTAACAATAACGTGAAGACGCCCGTCATCACCAAGTAGATCAAGCCGACCCCAACTAACGGAAGCAAGGTACTGTCTCGCTCCATGGCGATTTTTCCGATTCGCATCACGTCTGACAAGCCCAAGATGTAGACGAGGGATGTGTCTTTGACAAGATTGATGACTTCATTGCCGACAGATGGCAGGGTGATCTTGACGACTTGTGGGATGATGATTTTTTGGATCGTTTGGATTGGGGATAAACGCAAGACTTTCGCAGCTTCGTATTGTCCGGCTGGAATCGATTGGATCCCCCCACGGAAAATCTCAGCAAAATAAGCAGCGTAATTGATAATAAAGGCGATCAAGGCTGCTTCAAAGCGGTCAAAGACGATCCCTAAGATCGGTAGACCGTAGAATACGAAGATCAACTGCAGCAATAAAGGCGTTCCTCGCATCAACCAAACGTAGACTTGCACGATCAATTTCAAAATACGCAGGCGACTGGCTAAAACAAAGGCAAACAAGATGCCTAAGGGAATGGACCCGATTAAGGTCAGTGCGAACAATTTAACGGTGATTCCGGTTCCTGAAATTAGTTGGGGCATAACATTGACTAAATACTCAAACATGGTGACTTCCTCCTTGATAGGTTTCAATTTCGCTTGGCAGAAAAACAGCTTAGCGACGGCTTACTCCGACGCTTATGTGGCGCTGTGCGTTGGCTGGTGAGGGCAACTGGCAAGTTTCATTTTTCTAAAAAAGAAAAACAAAAAAAGCGCACACTGGCATTTGCCAGAGGACGCTAGATACGTGGTTCCACCTCAATTTGCCTTTCCTTCACAGGAAAAGGCCTCGTGCAGTCTTTGTGATCCTTCCACTTTCGGTTTTCGGTGAGCCGCAAAAAAAGAGAAAAAAAAACGTCCCCTAGCCATTACAGCTAAAGGACGTTATCAACGCGGTTCCACCTTTGTTTATCAGTGCTTCACAGCAACTGAACTCAGAAAGTCATCAATCAATGACTGCTGCTGTAACGGGCAAACCCGGTCTCTCCTACTTTTCTTTCGGAAAAACGACTCCAAGATGTGTTTCACAACCATGCGTTATCTCTTTGCACCAACCAGAGACTCTCTTCAAACAGCAAGCCTTGCTACTCTTCTTTTCGATGTCTGTTTCATTAAGTTGTGTCTTACTTTACTAGCTCTTAAAGAAAATGTCAAACATTTTTTCTGAAATTTTCGAAACTTTGTGGAATGCACCGATTTCGAGGGGAAGATTCAGGGAAAAGAAGACGCAACTGCTTAACCGAAGTATGCTTCAGCTAAGGCTTGCCCTTGCTTGATTTTTGCCCATTGCTGCTCAGTCGAAAGCTCATTGCCGCAGTCACAAGAGGCAAAGCCGCATTGATGAGAAAGATAAAGCCGATCCTTAGGAATGATTTGACTAGCTTTGTCTAATAAGGCGATCACTCGCTCTTCATCGTCTAATGTGGCGGTTTTGCTGGATAATAAGCCTAAGACAACTTCCACTTCTGAACGATCTTTCAGCGCTTCTAAAGCCGAGATATCACCGGCACGGTCATCGTCCCACTCTAGGAAAAAGCGGTCATAATGCTGATCACGTAAGAATTTTTCGGCGATCGCTTTGTAGGTACCACTGGCTGCCGCGCGGCTTTGGTAATTGCCGCGACAATTGTGGGTCCAGACTTTTAATCCTAATTCGTGGGCGTAATCAGCGACTTCGTTGTTGATCGCCACGAATTCATCGGCTAACGCTTCTAAGCCGTCATTGCCTTGGGTGAAGAAGCTCTTGTCATTGTCTTCAGCAAATAGTTCCCATAAACAATCATCGAACTGAACGATCTCACCACCGGCTTCTCGGTATTCCTGCAAGAATTCCTTGTAGGCGTTAAGCAGCCCTTCCCGCAAGGCTTCTTTCGTTGGATATACCTGACCTTCACCAACGAGGTCGTTAAAGACAGTCAGCTCGGTAAACGCATGGGCAGCCCCCCAGACGGTGATTTTGACTGGCAGGTCGCCAGCTTGGCGTTTGGTTTCTTTAAACAATGTCAAATAATGATGGTTTTTGCCAGATAATGGTTCTGTGATCCGGATGCCGATGTCTTTACGCGTTTCAAAATGTCCACCGTCCAAATCTTCAAAGGCATACCCATGATCGGAGATATAGCGCTCAACGCCTTTTAATCCCCAGAGAAAATCCAGGTGCCACATCGAGCGGCCATGTTCGCCATCTGTGATGACTGTAATGCCGTGTTCTTTTTGCGCTGCAATGATGTCAGCGATCGCTTTTGCTTCCGTTTCTTGGTAGCCAGAAAACGCATCATAAAACGGGTAGCGGATGTCCTCCCGATGCTCGATTTGATTTTTGTAGTCCAATAAATCTTGTGGTCGTAACAATGACCCCACAAGCTGAAATTTGTCTGTTGCCATATCCATTCCTCCTATACAAAGTTTTCAAAATTGTTAGATTTATTCTAGCAAACATCTTATACTATAGATAATACTTATAAACTTATATATTCCATAGGCAATACCTATAACACAAAAAGGAGGTTGCTTCCCATGCGTATCCAGCAGCTTGAATATTTGGAAAAAATCGTAGAGACCGGCTCTTTCAATGAAGCCGCCAAACAGCTTTTCATCAGTCAGCCCTCCCTCTCTCAAGCCATGAAAGAGTTGGAAAAAGAATATGATCTGCAGCTGTTTTACCGCAGTAAATTAGGGGTGACCTTGACCGATGATGGCCGTTCCTTTCTCAATTATGCTCGAAATGTTTTAGACCAAGTCAATCTCTTGGACGAACGCTTTCGCAAAGACAGCCATCGCAAGCATGTTTTCAGTGTTTCCGCACAACACTATGCCTTCGTCGTCCACGCCTTCGTGGAACTGGTCAAACAGTTAGGGGAAAATGAATTTCAATTCACCTTGCGGGAGACCCAGACACAAAATGTATTGGATGATATCCAGACGTTTAAGAGCGAATTGGGGGTCATTTATCTGAATGATTTCAACACGACGGTCCTCACCCGTTTGATCCACGAAAAAGACCTGCAATTCATTCCTTTATTTGAAGCCAAACCCCACGTCTTCATCGGCCGAGAAAATCCACTGACTCAGAAAAAAAGCATCACATTAGCTGATTTGGAACCTTATACCTATTTGTCGTACGAACAAGGGGAAACCAATTCCTTCTACTTTTCTGAAGAGATCTTAAGCACTTTACAACGCAAAAAACACATTCGCATCAGCGATCGTGCCACGATTTTCAATTTGATGGTGGGTCTCAACGGCTATACCATCAGCTCTGGGATCATCAGCAGTGAGCTGAATGATGAAAAAATCGTTGCGATTCCTTTGGAAGTCGATGATGCGATGACACTAGGTTACCTCAAACACAAGAAAATGGAACTGAGTGAGATGGCTTTGGACTATCTCGCCTTGTTGAAACAGCATATCAAAAATTACGGTTTCGACGTCTTTTAAAAAAACGATCCGCAGACAGTCGGTCGGGCTTCCTTGGTAAGGCGTCCCGACCCTGTTGCGGATCGTTTTGTACTGTTTGTTCTTCTTCTGTTCTTAAATTATCTTTCGCTGATGTAGTGGAGAAAAAATCAACGCAATGGTTTCCATTCCCACTCTTCGACTTCGGCGATATCATAGCCGTTTTCTCGAATAAAGTCATGGTGATACGCAACGGTGTCTGCCATTTTTTTGGCAAAGTCCGTTGCTTTTTCTCCATAGACCCATTCGGCGGCGTCTTTGGCTAAGTGGAAGCGATCCAATTCAGAAAGGATCCGCATATCAAACGGTGTCGTGATGTCGCCATTTTCTCGGTACCCATGAATATGAAGCTGTTGGTTGCGACGGCCAAAGAAGATGTCGCGAATCAGTCCTTCATACCCGTGGAAAGCAAACACGATCGGTTTGTCTTTCGTAAAGTAGGCTTCGAATGCTTCATCGCTCAACCCACGAGGATCGACTTCTGGACGACGCAATTTCAATAGATCGACCACATTGATGAAGCGGACTTTCAACTCTGGGAAGGCTTCAATCAGCAAGGAAACAGCAGCTAATGCTTCCAAATTCGGTTCCGTCCCGGCAGCTGCGATCACAATGTCCGGTTCTTGTCCTTCATCTGTCGATGCCCAGTCGATGACTTTCAAGCCATCTTTGACAAGCACTTTCGCTTCATCCGCCGAATAAAACTGCGGACGTGGGTGTTTCGAAGAGACCACTAGATTGATCTTTTCTTCAGAAGCGAGCGTTTCTGCCATGACAGCCATCAAGCTATTGGCATCGGCTGGCAAGTAGACCCGCACAAAGTCGGCTTTTTTCTCTGCAATATGGGTCATGATCCCTGGATCTTGGTGGGTGTACCCATTATGGTCTTGTTGGAAGACCGTTGATGAAGCGATCAAATTCAATGAGGGGTACGGGTTGCGCCAGTCAAGATCATGGGCTTTTCGTAACCATTTGAAGTGCTGCGTGATCATAGAATCAACGACTCTTAGGAATGACTCGTAGCTGGCAAAGAAGCCATGACGCCCCGTCAGCACATAGCCTTCCAAGAAGCCTTCTGCTTGATGTTCTGATAATTGTGAATCAATCACACGGCCCACTGAAGACAGCCATTCATCATAATCAGGATGTTTTGGCTCCAACCATTGGCGGTCCGTGACTTCGAACACATGGTTCAACCGATTGGATTTGGCTTCATCTGGGCCAAAAATGCGGAAGTTGTCAGGATTTTCTTTGATGATGTCACGGGCAAATTTTCCAAAGACCATCATATCTTGGGCAGTCGTTTCCCCTGGTGTCTCGATCGCAATGGCATGTGCTTGCCAATCTGGCAAGCGTAGCGGTTGCGGATCGATCCCCCCATTGGTGATCGGATTGACCGCCATCCGCTGCTCTCCTTTTGGTGCCAATTCTTGAATCTCAGCGTTGATGCGGCCGTTTTCGTCAAAAAGCTCTTCTGGACGATATGACTGCAGCCAATCCGTCAAAGCATCCACGTGTTCCATATGTTTCGCATTGACAGGGATCGGCACTTGGTGAGCACGGAAGCCCCCTTCAATCGGCTCGCCATCCCAGACTTTCGGTCCAGTCCAGCCTTTCGGTGTGCGAACGATCAAAACTGGCCAATGAGGCATAGCGGCTTCTTCCGCAGAACCTTTGCGGGCTTCTGCTTGGATCGCGTGGATCTGTTCGATGGCTTGATCCATTTTCTGTGCCAATTGCGGATGAACGGTTTCTGGATCGTCCCCTTCTACGAAATAAGGGGTCCAACCCATGCCTTCAAAATATTTCGTGAGATCTTGGTCACTTTTACGAGCCAAAATCGTTGGATTGGCAATCTTGGCGCCATTCAAATGCAAGATAGGCAAAATTGCGCCATCATTGACTGGATTGATAAAGGTATTTGAAAACCAGCTGCCCGCTAATGGTCCAGTTTCGGCTTCGCCATCACCGACCACTACTGCTGCAATGACATCGGGATTGTCTAAAATAGCTCCGGTAGCGTGGGCGATGGAATAGCCTAGCTCGCCGCCTTCATGGATCGAACCTGGCGTTTCAGGTGCCGCATGAGAAGCGATCCCACCTGGGAAAGAGAAAGTTTTGAATAAATGTTTCATCCCTGCTTCGTCTTGGGTGGCTTTTGGATAGATCTCGCTGTAGCTGCCGTCTAAATAAGCATTCGCAACCATGACTTGTCCGCCATGGCCCGGTCCTTCGATATAAAACATGTTTAAGTCGTACTTATTGATGACGCGATTGAGATGGGTGTAAATAAAATTTTGTCCGGCGATCGTTCCCCAGTGACCAATTGGATTCACTTTCAAATCTTTTTCTTCGATGGGGCGGCGCAATAAGGGATTGTCTTTCAAATAGATCTGACCAACGGAAAGGTAGTTGGCTGCTCGCCACCAAGCGTTCATTTTCTGATAATACTCTGGTGTATCGTAGGTTGTCTTCATTGTGCTCCTCCTTTTAGTCCATTGTTCCACTCTTACATAAAAGTCTATGCCCCCTATATTTAAAAGTCAATTTTGCTGATTGCTGGTGCTTTCAAGGGTTTGCTTGCCCGCACTTTACAGCCAGAAGGCAAGAAAGCTTAAGAAAAACGCAAAGAAACCGCCGGCATCGCCAACGGTTCCTTTTGTGATTGGGTACTTATTTGATCGTTACGTATTCCAATCCTACAAGTTTCGCCCATGTTTCGATCTGATCAGAATTTAGGACAAGTGAGACAACTGTGTGATGGCCACCGCCTGTTTCGATCCACTGTTTGACGCCATCGTGGAAGTTTGGTTTTGGCGTCCACATTACTCGTGCAACCGGTAGTTTTGGTGCTTCTTCAGTTGGCTCAAAGGCATCGACTTCATTGATCAATAATTTGTAGTGAGTACCAAAGTCGGCCATCGAAACCACGACCCCTTCGCCGCCTTGGCCGTCAAACACGAGCCGGGCTGGGTCTTCACGATCCCCCATCGACAATGGCGAAACCACGATTTTTGGTTTGCTGGCTGCTAATACCGGATCGACTTCCATCATGTGGGATTGCAAGATGGCTTCTTTTCCTGGTGTCAGCTCATAGGTGTAGTCTTCCATAAAGCCAGTCGCTTTATTGTGAGCCATGATTTTCATCAAGCGGTCAATAGCGGCTGTTTTCCAGTCCCCTTCACCGGCAAACCCATAGCCTTCTGCCATCAAGCGTTGTACAGCTAAACCAGGCAACTGCTGCATACCATACAAGTCTTCAAAGTTCGTGGTAAATGCCGTATAGCCGCCTGCTTCAAGGAAGCGGCGCAGACCGATTTCTTGTTTGGCTTGTGCTTTGACATGACGTGCCCACTCTTCTTTGTCGTAATCGCCATAATCGAAATCATACAGCTGGCTGTATTCTTCAAAGAGTGCATCGATTTCTTCGTCAGTCACCGCATCGACAACTTGTACCAAATCGCCGATCCCAAAATAATCAACGGTCCAACCAAATTGGATCTGTGCTTCGACTTTGTCGCCTTCCGTCACCCCAACGTTACGCATGTTGTCGCCAAAACGAGCGACTTTAATTTGGAAGCTTTCATTGTAGCCGACTGCCACGTCCATCCAAGCAGCAATTTCTTTTTGGATGGCTTCATTTTTCCAATAACCGACAACGATTTTGTTTTGCTTTTTCAAACGGGCATTGATAAATCCGTATTCTCGGTCACCATGAGCCGCTTGGTTCAAGTTCATAAAGTCCATATCGATGGTTTCCCATGGAATTTGTTCATTGTATTGAGTGGCAAGGTGCAGCAATGGTTTTTGTAATAATTTCGTGCCGCGAATCCACATTTTTGCTGGTGAGAAGGTGTGCATCCAGGTGATCACCCCAGCGACTTCATCCCGATAGTTGACTTCTTTCATGATTTTCGTAATCGTATCGGCAGTAACAGCGAGTTCTTGTAAAACAACTGGATAAGGCAGCTTTGAGCTGTCATTTAAGCTTTTGACCATTTCTTCTGCATGATCCCGTACTTCTTGTAATGCTTCTTCTCCATATAAGTGCTGTGATCCTACGACGAACCAAAATTCTTTTTTCCCGATTTCTAACATTCTACTTGCTCCTTTTTCGTTATTTTTGCCCGTAATAGGCATTTTCTCCATGTTTGCGTAAATAATGTTTGTCTAAGACCCGCTGCGGCAATTCGGGTGCGTAACTGTTGAGCTGGTGCGTGATAAAATTCATCTTAGCGACTTCTTCTAAGACAACTGCGTTCATCACCGCCGCATCCGCCGTTTTGCCCCAGGTAAACGGTCCATGACCGTGAAGCAAGACACCAGGAATTTCTTCTGGCGTGATGCCGCGTTCCTTAAAGGTTTCGACGATCACCTGTCCTGTTTGTGCTTCATAGCCTTCATCGATCTCGGCTTGCGTCAAAAAGCGGGCACAGGGGACTGCTCCATAAAACGTATCGGCATGGGTCGTGCCCATCGCTGGCAGATCGAGTCCTGCCTGAGCCCAGCTCGTTGCCCAAGTAGAATGGGTATGGACGATCCCACCAATTTCTGGAAATGCTTTGTATAAAGCGGCATGCGTCGGCGTATCGGAGGAAGGATTTTTTGCTCCTTCCACTACGTTGCCTTCAAAATCACAAACCACCATATCACTGGCTTGCATGGTTTCATAGTCAACACCGCTAGGTTTGATGACAAACAACTGCTGTTGGCGATCCACTGCTGACACATTGCCCCAGGTGTATTTGATCAATCCTTGCTTCGGCAATGCCAAATTGGCTTGAAAGACTTCTTCTTTTAATCCTTCTAACACAAAATTCCCTTCTTTCTTTTTAAATCAACGCATCGATTGCCGCTTGCTCGATCGGCAACCCTGCTTGGTAACGTTGGGTAAAGACGGTGAATCCCTGAATGTCCGCTTCCGTTGGGGCTAACGTCACGCCGTGGTCATTTTTAAACACTTGATCTGCTAAGAATGCTGCCAAGGATTGTTCTGGCGTGTGACGGCGAAGGTATGCTGCTAAAAGGGCGATCCCCCAGGCGCCGCCTTCACCAGCCGTTTCCATGACCGTGACTGGGGCTTCCATGACAGCTGCCAAGACACGTTGGGCAACTTCTGGCGTCTTGAAGATCCCCCCGTGACCAACGATTCGATCAATGGCGACGTCTTCGGCTTCCAGAATCTTCATCCCGATCTTCATCGCACCAAAGGCACTAAATAGATGTAAGCGCATGAAATTTGCTAAAGTAAAAGAACTCTCTGGCGATCGGACGAAAAGCGGCCGTCCTTCAGGGATCTTAGTGATATTTTCACCAGAATAATAGCCATAAGAAAGCATCCCGCCACATTCTGAATCCCCTTTCAATGCTTCGTTGAATAAGGTCGCAAACAATTCTTCCGTGGAAAGTTTCATTCCAGCTGCGTCGGCAAATTCGCGGAAAAGTTTGACCCAGGCATTGATCTCCGAGGTACAGTTATTCGTATGGACCATCCCCACCAAATCACCAGAAGGCGTCGTGACCAAATCGATCTCTGGATACACTTGCGTTAAGGGTTCTTCTAAGACGATCATGGCAAAAGCCGACGTCCCGGCTGAAACATTCCCGCTTCGCTGTGCCACACTATTCGTGGCAACCATGCCAGTGCCCGCATCGCCTTCTGGCGGACATAACGGGATGCCGGCTTGCAAGGTACCGGTTGGGTCGAGTTTTTTTGCGCCTTCTGCCGTCAATGTGCCGGCTGGTTCGCCTGCTGTCAACACTTGTGGCAAAAGGTCTTTGATCTGCCAAGGATACCCCTGACTGCTGATTTGCGCATCAAATTGCTGCAGCATATTCGCATCATAGTTTTTTGTCGTACTATCGATTGGGAACATCCCAGATGCATCACCGATTCCGATAACTTTTTCTCCTGTCAGCTGCCAATGGACATAGCCGGCTAAGGTAGTGAAAAAAGCGACCTCTGGTACGTGGGCTTCTTGATTCAAAATCGCTTGATACAAGTGCGCGATACTCCAACGCTGCGGGATGTTGTATTGGAACAATGCCGTCAAAACTTTTTCTGCTTCTTCCGTGATCGCATTGCGCCATGTCCGAAAAGGGACCAACAGCGTGCCTTGCTGATCAAAGGCCATATAGCCGTGCATCATTGCAGAAAAACCGATACTGCCGATCGTCGTCAAAGGTACCTCGAATTGCTGCTGGATATTGTGCGCCAACTCTTGGTAGCTGGCTTGCAGTCCTTGCCAAATCGCTTCTAGCGAGTAGGTCCAAATCCCTTGCTCCAATTGATTTTCCCATTCAAAGCTGCCAGAAGCGATCGTCTGAAACCGCTCATCGATCAAGACAGCTTTGATCCGTGTCGAGCCTAGCTCGATCCCAAGAGACGTGCGCCCGTCAATAATTGCTTGCCTTACTTGTTGCGTCATCTTCTTACTCTCCTTTTTGGTTATTGACTGAACCGCGAACGATCAGCTCTGGTTCAAAATAAAAGTGTTGTGCTTCTGTTGCCTTCCCTGTAGTGATCCATTGTGCTGCCAATTCCCCCATCGCTTCTTTCGGGTGAGTCAGTGTGGTGATCGTCGGTGTGGACAAGGTGCTAAGGGGCGAGTCATCGTTTCCTACGATCGAAAAATCAGTAGGAACGTTCTTCCCAGCAGCCGTCAATGCTTGAATCAAACGATGCGCGATCTCATCGTTGTAACAAACGATGCCTGTGACTTGATTATCGGCAGCCGTCAAGCGCTGGATCGCTTGTTCAATAACGGCTTCTTTCGTCTCCGTCGTATACGTCAAGACGTCTTCTGCTGCAAACGTCCGCTTGGCTTGGGTCAACGCTTTGACAAACCCTTTCATCCGATATTTCCCTTGTAAGTCATCGATTTTCGTGATCATCATCAACTGCTGATGCTGTTGTTCTAATAGATAATTGGTTGCTAAAAAACCAGATCGTGTATCGTTGACACAAATATGCGGCAAGTCTAGTTCTTCGTAATAGGCATTGATCATGACGAGAGGAATCCCAGCTTCTTGGAGTGCGACATAATAGGCAAGATTCGGGTTATACTGGCTGCTCTTAGTTGGTTCAACGATCACCCCGTCTACCCCTTGATCCATCATTTGCTGCAAGCACGCTCTTTCTTGCTCATGGTCATTGTTGGTTGAGCCTAAAAGCAGTGAGTAGCCTTGCTCCCGCAATGTCTGCTCCACGCCACGCATGATCGATGGGAAAATATAATCAGACAAATAGGTCATGATGATCCCAATCGTTTTGCGGTTTTTATGATTGACAGTCTCAGGTTTTGAAACGTAGGTACCTGAGCCCCGTTCTTTTCTTAAATAACCTTCATTGACCAAAACAGCGATCGCTTGGCGCACCGTGTGGCGGCTATAATGAAATTCTTCCTGTAAGGTTGCTTCTGAAGGGATCGCATCGCCTTCTTGATAGGTGCTTAAGCGGATCTTTTCTCTTAAGATATCCGCTAGTTGTTCGTACTTATTCGCCATTTTCATCCCATCTTTCAAAAGTTGTCCGTACATCTACGATACCAAGAAACCGCTTCCTTGTCAATTGCTGCTATACTAATTTTTCTGAAAAAGTAATAGAGAAAAAATTCCAAACGATCATTCACCTATATTTTACTCATAATAAAAATAAATAAGATTAAATTTGTTGTATAATTGAATAAATAGTTAGTTATTTCTATGAAGGAGGCAAACACTTTGACGAGAAATATGAATGAAAATCGTGAGGCGCCAATCATTCTTTATTCAAAAAAATATCGAGAGAATCGCAAACACGAGGCTAGTTGTCGCTGGTTTATTACCAGTAAAGGTGTTTTGATAAACCATACCCATCCAAAAATCCCAGATGAAAAGATTCCCATGGCAAAAATTGCCGATGTGGAATTACATATAGGCAAAGGTCTCTTAGTGGACTACCTCCGCCTGCAGGTACCAGGTGATCCTCATCTGCTTTATTTCACCAATCGAATCGATGCCCAAAAAGCCTATGATTTTTTAACCACTCGCCTTGCAGTACTTGGCGGGCAATCAGCCAAAAGTTACGTGGATGAGGAGGCTGGTAAAATCAAATTACTGTCTTATCATTATCGTGAGGCTTGGGCCATCACAGAAGATACGCTCACGATCATCGACTACAAAAAGAAAGAAAAGCAGGTTTTGCAGATTCCCCAGATCACCAGTGTCAGTCTGAAAGAAGTTGCCGAATCTGGTCTTTGGAAAGGCAATGGCTTCTTGGAACTGTATATTGGCGGCGGGGCAATCAGAGAAACCCAGTCTCGCAGAAGGACGGAACCAAACCACTCCCTTTGCTTTGCCGAAAAAGACCTGCTGATTGCTCGGATCATACAGCGCTATCTCACTAACTTCCCCCGTGAGCATGTGATGCTGCCCCCGCGACCAACTGTAAACACGACGGAACAGGTCATTGCTGAACTTCGCGAACTGAAAATGTTGGTCGATGAAGGAATTCTGACTGAAGAAGAATTTGCGTTGAAGAAAAAACAACTATTAGGATTATAGAAGCCATCGCTTCGGGGAAAAACCAGCCCTCCTGCCATGCGAAGGCAGAGATTTCGGTGAAGGGCTGTGCTTTTTTTCTGGGAAAATTTTGAACGGTTTTTTTAGAACATGCTATACTAAATGAAGAATACGTAGAGTATCTCAAAGGAGGTCTTTCTCATTTTTTCTTTTAATGACATCAAAGCGCGTTTCCCCCAGGCAACGCTGCATGACAAAGTATCCACAACGAAGGACATCGAATCCATCGCTTTCGGCAAAAAATATATTTGGCTGCCAACTGACCAATTAAGTGCCAGTGAAAAACTGCTGATCCAACTGGGAAACGGCTCTTTGCAACCAGAAATCGACAACCGAAACCATCCATGGTATCCGATTTTATTTGAACATCAGCCCGTTCAAGACCAAACGTGGGTCCGAATGCTGCAAGTTCATTTCACCCGAACCATTGACTCCTTGCAATCCGAATGGCTCGCAGAGATTCAGCAAATGCTCCCTAGCGTGGTGGATCTTTTTTTCCTCACCGAAGACCATGCGGTGATCGTAGAAAAACAAGACGACACTAATTTACCCATCGAAGATCTCGACGGCTTATTCGTGGCTTTGGATATGGATTTCGACTGCTATTCTCAGCTGTTCGTCGGTCCCTTCCATCATCCGCGCCACGATTTCACTACCTTATGGGCAAGTGAGTCTACCCTGTTCAAAAATGAGTTAAAAACGAAAACCACCAGTAAAAGTATGGATCTGCCCAAAGTGGTCTTTTCTCTTTTTCGCAATGGCTTTTCCGAGTATATTTCCTTGTTTCGTACCTTATATCTAGATTGGTTTGAAGAAGAGACCGAAACGATCATTCAATCCCTGTGGCGCAATCAAGGCAATGCAAGCTCCACAGCCAAAGAACTGTTCATGCATCGGAATTCTCTCCTATATAAGATCGATAAGTTTCAAACACTGACGCGCTTAAATTTAAAAAATATGGATGATCTGCTGCTTTGCTATTTATTGATCGATCAGTTCACCCATCAGAGCAATTAAACAACCTGCACAAGAAAACGTTTTTTTCTTGTGCAGGTTTCCGTTGCGCATTCGAAGCGTTTTCATTTATGCTATTCATGTAAACTAAATGGAAAGAGGTAATCCCAATGGTAGAAATGGCCTTAAAAAATATCCACAAAAAATATGACAATAATGATGCGTATTCGGTAACTGATTTTAATTTAGATATCGCGGATCGCGAATTTATCGTTTTCGTTGGACCTTCTGGTTGCGGAAAATCAACAACCCTTCGAATGATCGCTGGTTTAGAAGATATTTCTGAAGGCGAATTGAGCATCGGTGGAAAAGTAATGAACGATGTAGCACCAAAAGACCGCGACATCGCGATGGTTTTCCAGAACTACGCATTGTATCCCCATATGACTGTTTTTAACAACATGGCATTTGGTTTGAAATTGCGTAAATACGACAAAGAAGAAATCAAAAAACGCGTAGAAAATGCCGCTGAGATCTTAGGTTTGACAGAATACTTAGATCGTAAACCTGCTGCCCTTTCAGGTGGTCAGCGTCAACGGGTTGCCTTAGGCCGTGCCATCGTTCGTGATGCCAAAGTCTTCTTAATGGATGAGCCGTTGTCAAACTTAGATGCGAAATTGCGGGTTGCCATGCGTGCGGAAATCGCAAAATTACACCAACGTTTAGAAACAACGACGATCTATGTAACCCATGACCAAACAGAAGCGATGACCATGGCTGACCGGATCGTTATCATGAAAGATGGTTTCATTCAACAAATCGGTTCACCAAAAGAAGTCTACAACACACCGAAAAACATTTTCGTTGCCGGCTTTATCGGTTCACCAGCAATGAACTTCTTCAATGTTACGTTGAATAACGGTATGATCTCTGATGGTCAAAGTTTGAATTTACGTATTCCTGAAGGCAAGAATAAGATTCTTGTTGAAAAAGGCTACGAAGGCAAACAATTAGTCTTTGGTATTCGTCCAGAAGATATCCACAGTGAACAAATCGCATTGGAAGCTTCTCCTGAAGCAACTGTACGTGCCGAAGTGGTCGTATCTGAACTATTAGGTGCAGAAACAATGCTTTATACACGTGTAGGTGCGACTGAATTTATCTCGAAAGTTGATGCCCGCGACTTCCACCGTCCAGGTGAAACAGTTGATTTAGCTTTCAACATCAACAAAGCGCATTTCTTCGACAAAGATTCAGAAAATGTCATCACACTTCCTTAATTTGTAGTTACCATGCACTGTTCTCGGATTTGCCCCCTAGGCAGTCGCATTTAACTAATATCCACTTTTATTCCTTATTTGTATCCCTCAAAAACAGACAGTCAGCCGACTGTCTGTTTTTGGGTTACTTTATTCTTCCTGAGGCACATAGCGCGCGGCCATGGTTTGAATGATCGGTGTTTGCCGAACTTGAGTAAAAACGATTTTGACAGCAGACACGCCGACCGCTTCAAAGCTGATGATTTTTTGATAGCCGATCGTCACTATTTCGGTCAGTAACTGTGGTCCTGCTACAGTTTGCAGAAAAATTTTTGCTTTTTCTACCCGTTGCCCATATTGAATCGCTTCCTTCAATACAAGTGAATTGATGACGACCGGTTCTGCAAAATGTAGGGTCAGCCATGGCCGTTTGTCTTCCAAGTCCGGTTTCCAATACTGGCCAAACGCTTGAGATAGTTGGAGCTTATCCATTCTGCTGGACACACTGGTTGAAGAGCTCGCAAACGTGCCGTTCCTTTCAGTCGTCACCTCTTTCAATTGTTTAATCGAGTGACCTAATTGCTGCAATGCCTTTTGATCCGTTGGATGGATCATACCATCCGGCATCGGCGACACATTAAGTAGAAAAGAACTATTGCCCCCAACGATCTGCTTGTAAAAAGACCAGAGCTCAGCGCCGCTTTTTACTTGTTGGTCTTCTGATGGATGATAAAACCAGCCGGGGCGAATCGATAAGTTGACCTCAGCAGGGTACCAAGCCAATTCGGCAGCTTCTTTAATGCCGTACTTTTTCAGCGCTTGTCGGCTTCCTAAATCGATTTCCATACTGGAAATCGATTGCCGAAACGCTGTGCTATCGGCTTTTTGCGAATGACTCGCTGTTTTTTCAGCATCCTTTAATGCTGCTGGCACCACACTCCATTCTTGAAGTCTGGTTTGCCCCGCTTCGTTTCCTACCCAACGGACATCCGGTCCGCAAACCGCAATCACTGCATTGGGTTGCAGCTCACGAATCACTTGATAATACCGTTCCCAATCATAGTTTTGGCGTTTTCCATTGGGTCCTTCACCATTGGCCCCATCTAACCATATTTCGAATATATCACCATAATTGGTTAAAAGTTCTGTCAACTGCGCCGTATAAAAATCATCATAGACTTGCCCCATTCCATAACAAGCTTCATGCTGATCCCAAGGCGATAAATAAATGCCGAATTTCAGGTCTGCTTGACGGCAAGCATCAGAAAGTTCTTTCACTAAATCACCTTGACCATTGCGCCAGGGCGTTGAAGCGACTGTGAAAGCAGTGTGCTGGCTTGGCCATAAGCAAAAGCCGTCATGATGTTTGCAGGTCAAAATGATTCCCTGCATACCGCTTTGCTTCATTGTGGAAACCCATTGATGACAGTCTAGCTTTTGCGGGTCAAATACCGTTGGCGACTCATTGCCGAGCCCCCATTCACGATTGGTCATCGTATTGAGACCAAAGTGGATAAAGCCATAAAATTCCAACTGCTGCCACTGTAGTTGTCGTTTACTGGGGCGAATCTGGGTAAGTTCTGCTGGTTCGATAATCTGTTCCTCCATTCTATGAGTTGTTTGCTGCTTTAAGGAAACAGATACAAGATCGATTCTTGACTGTTTCCTCATTGGAAAAGATCCAACGCCTTTACTGTACTTCCGTCATCTGTACGCTCACTGGCAAACGAAGTACAGGAACTGACTGAAGCACCATTCAATCGACGGGTCTTCCCTATCAGGTGATCAAACTACTTTACGATAAAAAGAGTAGTGCTTGCTTGGGGGATTCGCAAGGCACTACTCTAAACAACATATTCAAACGCTAAAAGACACATCTTTTTACGCGAGCCTAGTGATCGTTTTGTAAGAGGGTCAGGCTGTCTGTAAGGACAGCTTCGCCATCTAACAGCTCGTAATCTGTTTCTTTGATTAATTTATATGGCACCGCTTTGACCATGAGAAAGTCTTTTAATCGATTGACTTCGTACTTCGACTGCGGACCGATCAACAAAGCATCGACTGTTTGCTGCTGCAGGATCTGTTCAGCAATGATGGCTGGTGCCGAATAGATATGCACAGCTAGCCCTTTTTCATCTGCGGCCCGCTGCATGTTTTTCACTAAGAGACCCGTAGTGATGCCGGCGGTACAAATCAATAAAATCGTCTTTTGTGCTTGGTCCTCCATAAACAGGCCCTCCTACGAAATTTTCTTTTTCTTATTGTAGATATCCAGCACGACAGCCAGCAGCAAAATCAACCCTTTGATGGCTTGCTGCCAATCGACACCGACCCCTAAGATCGACATCCCATTGTTTAAGACACCCATCACGAGACCACCAACGATCGCCCCCATCACAGTACCAATACCGCCTGAGGTAGAAGCACCGCCGAAATACACTGCGGCCATTGCATCTAATTCCATTGATGTTCCCGCTTGCGGTGTGGCTGCATTCAACCGAGCCGCTAAAACCAAGCCCGCCAAAGCTGCCATCATCCCCATGTTCACGAAGACCCAGAAGGTGATTTTCTTCGTCTTGATTCCCGAAAGTTCGGCTGCTTTTTTGTTGCCGCCGGTTGCATAGATTTGACGACCAGCAACGGTTTTGTTAGTCAAAAAGCCATAAGCAGCCACGATCACCCCTAAGACGATCAAAATGATCGGATACCCTTGATAAGAGGCAAAGATATAGGTAGCGCCGAGAAATACGACCGCAGTAAAGACGGCTTTAAAGGCAAAGGCTGCCATTGATTCCACTTCAAAAAGATTTTTTTTGCGACGCTCACGGGTCCGCCATTGGCCTAAAATCAGGATGCCCGTGATCACTACACCTAAAATCATGGAAAGTAAATGGATCTGACCGCCTGCAATATCTGGCAAATACCCAGTAGAAATTTGTTGGAATGCCTTGGGAAACGGCGCCAATGATTGACCCCCTAAGACGACTTGGGTCAGTCCTCGAAACATCAGTAAACCAGACAAGGTCACGATAAATGCTGGGATACCGACATACGCGACCCAGAACCCTTGCCAGGCACCGATCACTGCGCCCATCAGTAAGCAAAGAGGCACTGCCAGCCAAGGACTGATGCCGTTATTGACCATTAAGACGCCTGCAATCGCACCGACAAACGCCATCACGGACCCTACGGATAAATCAACGTGTCCTAACAAGACGACCAAGAGCATACCAGCTGCCAAAACGAGAATATGACTGTTTTGCAACACGAGGTTGGTGATATTCAGCGGCCGCCAGAAAATCCCGTCGGTCATGAGCTGAAAGGCCACCAGCAGCACTGCTAAGATAATGATCATACTGTATTTGCTAAAGATTTCCAGTGCCTTTTCTTTCAGCGAATGGCTGCGTTCTTTTTTTAATTTATTGGTTGTTTCCATCTCAAACCCCACTCTCTTCTAATGTCATTAGATTCATCAATCGTTCTTGGTCCGCCTCTTCCCGCAGGACCTCGCCAGTGAAGCGGCCTTCGTTCATCGTATAGATTCGGTCACACATGCCTAATAGTTCTGGCAGCTCCGAGGAGATGATGCAAATGGCTTTGCCAGCTGCTGCCATCTCTTCGATGATCGTATAGATTTCGTATTTCGCCCCGACATCGATCCCACGGGTCGGTTCATCTAAAAATAAGATGTCTGGTGTGGTCATCAGCCATTTTGCCAAAACGACCTTTTGCTGATTCCCGCCGCTCAAGCTGCCGACGTTTTGATAGATCGAATTGGTTTTCGTCCGCATTTTTTTGCGGAATTCTTCAGCCATCGTGACTTCTTTTTCTTTATCGATGACCCCTTGGCGGCTGATTTTGGCAAGACTAGCAATGGTGGTATTCTCGCGAATATCCATCAGCAGATTCAAGCCCAACGCTTTTCTGTCTTCCGACACATAGGCTAACCCATTTTTGATGGCGGTTGGCACGTCTTTGACAGAAATCGGTTGGCCGTCTTTATAGACTTCCCCCGAAATCGAACTGCCATAGGAATGACCGAAGACACTCATGGCAAACTCTGTCCGTCCCGCACCCATCAAACCGGCGATGCCGATGATCTCTCCTTTGCGGATCATCAAGTTCAAATTTTCATTCACCACACGGGTATGGTCGATTGGATGATGGACCGTCCAATTTTTGACTTCAAAAAACGGTTCACCAATAGCGGGTTTCCGCTCTGGGTAACGATTGGTCAAATCTCGCCCAACCATGCCGCGAATGATACGCTCTTCAGAGATTTCGGCCCCGCTCAGCGTCTCGATCGTTTGCCCGTCTCGTAAAATCGTGATGCGATCCGCCACATTGACGATTTCATTCAGCTTGTGGGAGATAATGATCGAGGTGATCCCTTGGTTGCGAAACTCTTTGATCAGCTCTAACAGATTGGCACTTTCTTCTTCATTCAACGCCGCGGTTGGTTCATCTAAAATCAACAATCGGACGGATTTTGAAAATGCTTTGGCAATTTCCACCAGCTGTTGATGCCCGACACCGATTTGTGAAACCAGCGTATTCGGGTCTAATTTCAAGCCAACGATCTTTAAGAGGTTATCTGTTTTCTTTTCGGTCAGATCCCAATCAATAATGCCGTGCTTGGCTTGTTCATTTCCTAGAAAGATATTTTCTTTGATCGACAGGTAAGGACTTAAGGCTAACTCTTGATGAATAATAACAATTCCTTTGTCCTCACTGTCCCGCAAATCTTTGAACTTGCATAACTCCCCTTCATAATAGATCTCTCCATCATAGCTGCCGTAAGGATAGAGTCCGCTTAAGACATTCATCAGCGTGGACTTTCCGGCGCCATTTTCTCCACACAGTGCGTGGATCTCTCCTCGCTCGATCGAGAGGTTGACGTTATCAAGGGCGCGAACCCCTGAAAACTCTTTGACGATGCCTTTCATCATCAAAATATTATCTGCCATGTTCTTTCACCCTTTTCCTTTTTATGTAAAAGTGATGCGCTCCCTTTGCAAGAAAAGCGGAAAGAACGAATACTGGGGATGATTCGTTCTTCCCTGCTGCTTGAGGGGAAACTAGCATCTTTTCTCGCTGGATCTGCACTCCTTGCTTAAATGCCCAGCTCTTCTTCTGTATAGTAATCGGTATCGATCAGTTCTTCTTTGTAGTTGTCGCTATCCACAGAAACGGGATTTGACAAGTAGGTTGGTACGACTTTGACGCCATTGTCATAGGTTTCAGTATCGTTGACTGGCACTTCCTCGCCATTGGTGATGGCTTCGATCATTTCGATCGTGTTTTTCGCTAACACTCGTGTATCTTTAAAAATCGTTTGGGTTTGTTCGCCCGCGATGATTGATTTCACTCCTGCCACCGTCGCATCTTGACCGGTGATCACAGGCAGTGGTTTATCAGAGGAACCATAGCCCACACCTTTAAGCGATGAAATGATTCCTAGGCTGATTGGATCATAAGGTGAAAGAACAGCATCCAATGTTTGATCCGTATAGTTGGCACTCAATAAGTTGTCCATCCGAGCTTGCGCGGTTGAACCATCCCAACGCAAGGTAGCGATTTGGTTGAAGTTGGTTTGACCGGAAGGAACGACTAGCTGTCCGCTGTCAAAGTATTGTTGGAAGACCGAAAGGACCCCATTATAATTGATCAGTGCATTGTTATCATCTGGAGAACCGCCGAATAATTCAATGTTAAATGGTCCTTCACCGTCTTTAAGGCCTAATTTGTCTTCAATATAAGACGCTTGCAGCACGCCGACCCCAAAATTATCAAAGGTGGCATAATAATCGACGTATTCCGAGTTCATCAGTAAACGGTCATAGGCGATGACTGTGATGTCTTCGTTATGGGCTTTTTCCAACACGTCCGTCAGTGCCGAACCATCGATCGAGGCGATCACTAAGGTATCAACACCTTTGGTGATCATGTTCTCAATTTGTGCCACTTGGTTTTCTACTTTGTCTTCTCCATATTGCAGGTCAGTTTTATAGCCAAGCTTCTCTAATTCCTCTACCATATTGTTGCCATCTGCGATCCATCGTTCTGCCGATTTGGTCGGCATCGCGATCCCAACAAATCCTTTGTCTCCGTCACCGTTTGCCCCGCTATCTGATCCATTCCCACAAGCTGCTAACAATCCACCAACCAATAAGGTGGATGCTAGGACGACCAATTTACCAAAAGTACCTTTCATTGTGATCCCTCCATGTCTTTTTCTTACATATTCAGTATAGCTAGTTAAGGAATCGCTTACATTTAGATTTTTTCGAGGTTTCTTGGATTTCTTGAGAAAAAACGGCCCAGTTACCCCCTTTTCTCTTCGGAATCTTGGATTTTTTAAGATTCCCTTGGTTTTTATTTGATTTGATATTTTGTGTAAAGCGCTTCCGTATTTTTTAGTAGAATAGACCATAGAGGTGAAAAAAATGAGGAATATAAAAATTGGGTTGTTCGTCTGTTTGTTTCTAGCTTGCTTGGCTGGTTGCCAAGCAAACAAAGAAACAACCACTGAAACAGCGGAAGAAAGTATTGTGATCGGTTTTTCCCAGTCGGGAACGGAAAGCAGCTGGCGTAAACGCCATACGGAATCGATCCGCACTGAATTAGAGAAGGAAGGCTATGAAGTCCTTTATCGTAACGGTTATATGAATCAAGAGCGACAGATCCAAGATATCCGTAATTTTATCGTGTATCAAGTCGATGCCATCGTCTTTACCCCCATTCAGGAAAACAATTGGGAACCGATTTTGGAAGAAGCGGCCCAAGCTGGGATTCCCGTTTTCGTGGTAGATCGACATGTCAATGTCAGCGATCCCTCTTTATTTTTGACCCATATCGGGCCAAGCTTCAAAGCCGAGGGCAATCGTGCAGGTCTCTACGTTAGTAATTATTATAAAGAGCATGAGAACAAAACAGTCAATGTTTTAGAATTGACGGGACTGGATGCTACGTCCCCGACGTATTTGCGCTCAGAAGGGTTCCGAGAAACCATCAAGCGTGATTATGCCCATAACAATGTGACGATCCAAGTCGTAGACGAATTAAACGGCGATTTCATCCGCCGTAAAGGCAAAGAAGTCATCGAACAATACATCGAAGCAGGCAAAATGGAACAGATTGATGTCTTGTTCAGCCACAATGATGAGATGACGTTGGGTGCCCTAGAAGCCTTAGAAAAAACCGATATTGAGCCGGGGAAGGATTTAGTGATCGTATCGATCGATGCTCAAAAAGAAATGATCGATAAATTGAAGCAAGGAGTGGTCAATTGTGTCGTTGAGTGCAACCCAGATGCCGGGGTGTTCGTCAAAAATGCCATCTCTCGCTACTTGGCTCGCGGCGCCGATGCCATTCCTCGTGAAATCTATGTCCATGAAACAGTTTTTTCCAGTGACATGGATTTCGATCAGATTCCACCGAGAAATTATTGAGGAGATGAAGATGAAAACAAAAAGTATCAAGGGCATCTTTCAACAGACGAATAAACTGATGATCCTCGTCGCCTTTATTCCCCTCGTACTAAGCAGTGTGTTTTACTCGCGGCAGATTTTCATTTACCAAAATACCATCAACAATATTGAAGAAGCCAATCAACTATCGGAAAAAGTCGATGCCATTGTCTTGGAGGAGATGTGGGACTTAGTCTTTGGCCAAAAAACCGTCGAACAAGTCCAAGAAACCAATGTAATTGAGGAATTGAGAAGCGACCTGCAACACATCCAAGAAAATACCAGCACTGCGAAAGAGCTCAATATTTTAGCGGTCGCCTTTCGGACGCTCGATTCTTTAGAAACCTATCAGCAACAGTTGATCGACAATATTCTCAAGGATGAGCCGGTGGAAAAAAACCAATACGTCATGATCCAAGTGGATTCGGTGATCGATTTGCTATCCGATATTTTGCAGCAATTCGTCGGGGTAGAGATCAGTTTAGCCAGCCAAACCAATCACGAACTAGTCCAATCGGTATTGTTACTGATCCTTTTTCAAGTCGTGTTGCTTTTGATCATCTTTGCTATCATCAATAAAAACCGGCGCTTTGTTCGGGACAATCTGCAAGACCCATTGGATCGGTTATTAGATCTTTCTAACGAACTATCCCAAGGACATTTGAGCTACCGAGCAGAACTGCCAGAAACCCCAGAGCTGCGGACCTTGACGAGTAGCTTGAATCGAATGGCAGATGACTTGACCCGGCTCTTGGAAGAAAATGCCTTGAAGCAGTATCACTTAGCCCAAAGTGAGGTGCGGGTCTTACAAGCCCAGATTACCCCACATTTCATCTATAATAGTTTAGATGCGATCGTTTCTTTGATTGAAGCTGCCCGTTACGAGCAAGCAACGGAAATGACCTATGCGTTGTCGGATTTTTTCCGTATCTCCTTAAGCAAAGGGCAAGACTGGATTCCTTTGGAAAAAGAATTGCGGCATGTGGGCGATTACTTGAAGATTTTGCAGATTCGCTATGGTAGGATGCTGTCTTACACCATCGAAGATCAAACCGTCAGTCCAGAACTGCAGGTTTTGAAAATGGTCCTGCAGCCCCTAGTTGAAAACGCCGTTTATCATGGCACCAAGTTTGTCCGTCGCGTCGGCATGATTCGAATCACAGTGTCAGAATTGCCTCACCAGATTCAAATGACCATCAGTGACAACGGCATTGGGATCGACCCTGACCGTTTGGAGGAGATTCGTCGTAACCTTAAAGAAACCACTGATCCCGCCTCTGAGAGCGGCTATGGCCTATATAACGTCTATCGCCGTCTCCAGCTGAACTACGGCAGCGAAGCGCAACTGACGATCCACAGTCAATACCAAGAAGGCACCACGATTACCGTCACAGTACCAAAAAGGGAGGAACCCAACCATGTACAAAGTGTTCATAGTTGAAGATGAACATCTGATTCGCGATAGTTTGCGTCACCAAATCATGACTCTTGCCAAACAATACCCGATCGTTTATAGCGATGAAGCCGCCGATGGCGAATTGGCGCTGGCTTCGATCCTTGATCTGCGTCCGGATATTATTATCAGCGATATCAAAATGCCGTTTATGGATGGCTTGGTCTTTGCGAAAGAAGCCAAAAAATTATTGCCGCAAGTTCGCATTATTTTTGTTAGCGGCTTTGATGATTTTGACTATGCAAAAACGGCACTGCAGCTGCAAGCAGACGATTACTTACTCAAGCCCATCAAAAACGAAGAATTAGAACAAGCCATCAAAACCGTCGTTCAACACTTAGATGAACAACAAACCACCCATCAGCAATTATCCAAAGAAGACGATTTATTCGAAATGGAAATCAAAAAAAATCACTTTCTGAATCATCTCTTTAAACAAAAGATCACGATCTCAGAAGCTTTTTTGCAAGCAGAAGAACTGGGACGGCGCTTTTCAGGCAAACAGTTTTGTGTGCTGTTAGCAAAAACCCCCTTCAATCAAAGTTTTTCTGACTACACTCGCTTTAGCCAGCAGCTGACCAAAGCCTATGAGCAAGATGATGCCGTCTTGTTCTCCAGTGTCTCTAGCCGCTTCATCAAGTTTTTACTTTTTGACCATGACCGAGAACAAGTTTTAGAAAAAGCCTATCAGATCGCTCAAAGCCTCGTTCATGGTTCTGGGGAAGAAGTGGCAGTGGCGATCGGACCTATAGCAGATCGTTTCTCGGGCATCCCTCTTTCTTATCAGAAAGCTCGTGACATGCTAAAAACCTATGGCAGCATCCGCAAGGAAAAAATCATCAGCTATGAAGATGACATTCGGGAAGGGGAACTGTCCCCCACCAATCCTTTCAAAACCGATCTTGCTTCAAGACTGGCAAATGCTGGGAAACAGACGATCCCTGAGCTGACCGATGAATTGATGGCGCCTCAAGGGACCGTTGAGCGAACGCAAATGTACCGTTTGTTCGTCTTGGTCGAATTGCTGGCATTATTGCAGAAAAAAGACAGTCATTCGCTGCCCCAGATCGTTCAGCACGCCCATGACTTAGACTATCTAGCGGCATTGACCCATGAGCCAGAGAACTATCAAACGACTCTGGCAGAACTGTTGCCGCTATTGACCAAACAACCCATCAATCCTGCAATGGCGAAATATCAAAGCGTCATCAATCAAGCCAAAGCCTTTATCAGTGAGCACTTTTCTGATCCCAATATTTCCTTAAATGTAGTTGCTGAAAAAGTTCATTTGAGTCCGGCGCACTTCAGCACCATCTTCTCGCAAGCCACTGATTCTACGTTTATCGAATACTTGACCGAGCAACGATTGACCTTAGCTAAGGAACTGCTGTTAACGACAAATCTACGGCTATCTGAGATCGCCTTTGATGTTGGCTATAATGACCCAAATTATTTTTCCTTTTTGTTCAAGAAGAAAGAAAGTATCTCACCGAAAGAATACCGTCAAAAAAATGCCTAGTTGAATGAATGGATACAAAAAAAGAGTGAGGGACAGCAAAATCGTCCTCACTCTTTTTTATTTTCTACCTCATTCAGTTATTTCTTCTCCATAGCAGCTTTTAAAGCAGCTGCTAATGGGCTTTCTTGCGGTTCTTCTTGATTGATTTTATTCATCAAGCGGCGTTCTTCGTGTTTCGACAGCTTTTTGCTGCGCTCTTTTTTATCCGCCATTTTTTCGGTGGTCCCATCGAATTTACAGCGGAAATAGGCGCCATTTTTGCCCTCAATGATCTCCATCTTTCGGTGACATTGCGGGCAACGTCGGTTTGAAACTTTCGGGTCTTTCCGACGACGGTACTTGCAGGTGCCACTAGAACAAACATAGATCTTGCCATCACGGGTATTTTTCTCCCGCAATGGTTCGCCGCATTCTGGACACCGTTTTTGGGTCAATGAGAAATCTTGGTACTTGCTTTCGCTTTGCTTGATTTCTTTGACCAGTTGTTTGGTGTCTGCTTCGATTTGTGCGAGGAAGGTTTGGGCAGAATAGGTGCCTTTCGCAATGGCTTCCAGTTCCTTCTCCCATTTTTCCGTCAACTCTGGTGTCACCAAGGAAGGATTGACTAAGACTAACAACTGCTTGCCTTTTGGCGATACTTGCAAGCCGCTTGGGGTCCGCTCCATCAGCTCAGATTTGATCAGCTTTTCAATGATCTCCGCACGGGTTGCCGGCGTACCGAGACTATGTTTTTCCATTTTACCTAAAAGAGTTCCTTCATTCAACGGTTTCGGTGGTGTGGTCAACTCTTTCTGGATGGTGAACTCAGGCTTGACGGTACTGCCTTTTTGCCAAGCTATGTCACTGGTTTCTTCTTCAGAAGTCGTTTTCCATCCCGCTTCTAACACGGTATTGCGGTTGAATACAAAGGTTTCTGAACCAAAGGTCACGGTCACTTTCTGCTGCTGCTTTTTATGGGGTTTCGCAAAGAGCATTAAGAAACGACTAACGATCATTTGATAGATCCGTTGTTCATCGGTAGTTAATTTTTCATAACGTGCCCGCTGTTCCGTTGGCAATAGGGCATGGTGATCGGTAACTTTTTTATCATTGAAGACAGCTTGCTGCACCACTTGTCCGCCATTTTTCAAGTATCCTTTGACTTCTGGGGCAAAATCCGCAACTGCCTGCAGGCGTTCCTTCATGGTTGCCTTCATATCATTAGTCAAATACTTGGAATCCGTCCTTGGGTAAGTGACGATTTTATGGGTTTCATACAAGCTTTGAACAAGCGACAAGGTCTTCTTGGCTGAAAATCCATAACGCTGATTGGCTTCTCGTTGGATCTCGGTCAAATCGTAGGGCAATGGTGCACTTTCTGTTTTGACCTTTTCTTCGATCGCTGTCACGCGACCATTTTGTTGACTCATTTGCTTGACCAATGCTTCGGCGTCGCTGCGTTCTTTTAGTTGATAGGGATTTTTTTGCTGCAGGCGGGCCTTGGCATCGCCTACGTTTAGGGTAATCACATGATAGGTTTGCGGACGGAAACTCTCTATTTGCATTTCCTGACTGCGCACCAAAGCTAAGGTAGGGGTTTGGACCCGACCCGCACTAAGATTGTCTTGATATTTGACCGTCAATGCCCGCGTGACATTCAACCCTACCAGCCAGTCGGCTTTTGCCCGCGCAAGGGCGGAGTAGTAAAGATTGTCGTAGTGCTTGGCTGACTGCAATTTTGCAAAGCCTTCTTTGATGGCTTTAGGGGTTTGCGAAGAAATCCACAAACGTTTGACTGGTTTGTCAAAACGAACCCACTCCAAAATCCAGCGAGCGACTAGCTCCCCTTCTCTTCCCGCATCGGTAGCGATCACGACTTCCCCGACATCTTTTCTTTGAGCCAATTGTTTGATGGCTTTTAGTTGATGACCGGTTTTTGGCAACGGCTTGATCCCGATGGACTTAGGGATCATCGGTAACGTTTCCATCTGCCATGATGCCCACTCTTTGTTTAAATCTTCAGGCATTTTCAAGCCCAATAAATGACCAAGGGCCCAAGTAACGATCGCCTTGGGTCCTTCGTAATAATTTTTATGTTTTTGCTCACAGCCCAAAACTTTGCTGAGGTCTTTGGCAACGCTTGGCTTTTCCGCTAGAATTAGTTGTTTCATAAAAATCTTTCCTGCTTTCGTCGACGACTTGCTGATATTCTTTGAGCAATGCCAGTCCAATATATTGTTGGAGGTAATCGTCGCATTCTTCGCACCAGCGTTCGTCTTCTTCATTCCAAAAAGCCGTCATAAAGTTTGATTTTGCATTTATGTACGAATACTCTTCTCTGATTTCTTGCCATTTTTGTTCATAAAATGACTGCGCCTCGCTGAAAGTTGCAAATGTGAACGCCTCTTGAATATCTGACTGCCATCCCTCAAAAAACCACCACGGTTCATTGTCCCCATACATGACTACTACTTGATACATTCCATTGCTCCTTTCACGATTCCTTCCCCATATTAGTCACTTTTACTTAAACTTGCAAGGAATAAGTTTCAGCATTTAAACATCGCTTAAAGAATTCATTAAACCTTCGTTTTTTTGTACGTTTTATCGGTTGCTTAAGATTACATCATTTCTATGCCCTTATAGTCTAGCACAGAAGTTTCCTGTTGTGAATATAACAGGAAAAGATTAAAAAAATATCAAACAAGATTTATTTTAACCTCGCAAAAAAAAATTTATCTGTGATGGATATGCTACAATAATGGCAACCATGAAACTGCCAGGAGGTGCCCCATGTATCTCGAACAAATCACTTTTCCCGATCAAGAAACCGAGTTTGATTTTTTCCTTTCTATCCAACGGACTGTCTATGATTCTTACTACCCTTTTCAGATTCTCAGTGCCCGCCGTTTTCAGCAGATCGATTTTGAACCAATCACGATTTTATATGGCGGCAATGGTTCTGGCAAAACCACTGCATTGAACGTGATTGCCGAAAAGATCCACGCGCAGCGCTTTGCTGCGTATAATCGGTCGAATTTTTTCGAGGACTATCTATCCTACTGTTCTGCTCGTAGCAACGACGAACCGCAAGAAAAAGTGCTATTGACCAGCGATGACGTCTTTGACTTCATGCTTGATATTCGAAACTTAAATCAAGGGATCGATCATCGCCGAGAAGAAGTGTTTCAAGAATACTACCAAGCAAAGTATGCGGACTTTCGTTTCACAGGTTTTGACGATTACCATGAATTGAAGAAAATCAATCTCGCACGATCCAACACACAGTCCAAATTCACCCGCAAGCACTTGATCGACAACGTCCGAGAATATTCCAATGGTGAAAGTGCCTTTCGCTTCTTTCAAGAAAAAATTCGTCCCAACAGTCTTTACTTATTAGATGAACCAGAAAATTCCCTTTCTGCTGATCGCCAGCTGGAACTAGTGCAGTTACTGGAAGATTTTGTCCGCTATGAACAGTGCCAATTCATTATTGCTACCCATAGTCCTTTCGTTTTATCTTTAAAGGAAGCCAAAATCTATGATTTGGATCAAACACCTGTCGATGTTCGGAAGTGGACGCAGTTAGCTAGTGTCCAGCAGTATTACCGCTTTTTTCAAGCACATCAAGCCGAGTTTGATGATCGATCATGACCAAAGCAAACCATTTTCCGTCAAAGATTTCTTTTGGCATTTTTTTCCGCTACACTCACACAAAGACCAAAATCAAATTGATCAGAGCAATATAGAAGGCGACAACTCCCGCAATTTTGCCTCACTTGACTTCTGCTTGGTTATACTGATCGGAATGCTCCGCAATCTGAGCGGACAAAAAGTAGAACTTTTTAAAACAATCAAATACCCTACTAAACCAAATAGTACGGCTAAGGCAAGTTCGTTGATTTGGCTTGAAATGACCTGATTCTGATGAAGCATTACCACCCCTACGGCACTAACGTCCCCTCATTTCATGAGGTTGGCTCTTGTACGATTCATGCCCCTCCCCCTTTCTTTTAAAAATGCCAATGCATCAAAAACATTAATTTTCTGACTAAATTATAGCATATTTTGAATAAAAAAATAAAATCCAAGAACTCGTAAACGAATGTTCTTGGATTTTTATCAATCGAAAAAGATGATTACTTGCTGGCTAATCACCACCAGCAAAAATTTCTTCTTTATTATAAATCGGTGTATGTTTTTTCAAGTCTTCAAGTGTTCCTACTTGTCTCCCTTTGGAGTAAAAACCATCTAACAAGCCTAAAGATTGAAAAATCGTTTGCTTATAGGCAATTTCCGCATTCCATTCCGTGGTATCTAGTATTTGCAAAGCTTTATGGATTGCTTCGATGCCAGATGCTCCTGGCGCACTGATCAGTACCCCATGACTGTTGAGGAGCAACATATTCGGTAAGGCGAGTTGTTCTTTTTTCATGTAATCAGAAACTAATTCTGCTAATTCTGGTGAGCAATTAGGTTCAAAGTCTAGTACAGGAATATAGCCAATTTTTTGGGTCGCTTCTGTTAAGTTAGGCATATCCAATCCGGCGGTTGCCCAAAACATCGAGTGAGGAGAATGGGCATGTAAGACTGCTTTTATCGCTGGATTCGTATCATAAACCGCTTCGTGTAAGTTGATTTCTCGTGTCAGCTGACCAACCCCATCAATCACTGTTCTCGTATGAGGCTCAACGACTAAAATCTGGGCTGGTGAGACCTCTCCTAAATAGGCTTCTGACATCATAGTTGGTGTCATAATAATGTATTCTTTTCCAGTTTCATCGGTTGTTTTAAAAGAAAAATTACCGCCTGCAACATTTGTATTCTTCCGGGTAAAAATCAATTTTACGATTCGTGCTAAATCTTCCCGTTCTCTTTCAAAAATCATCCGTCCATCTGACATATTCAAGACCACCTTTTTTATTTTTCAAACGTTTTGTTGCGTAAGATTGTTTGTACAGCTTCCCTTACTTTAGCTGCTTCTTCCTCTTTTTTCTTTTTTCGTTCATCGTATTCTTTAAAAAGTACTGGACTGCCATATTTGTATACACAGACTGCTAGACCAATCGCTACGACATTAAATAGGTACTGTTGTGTCACCAAAGCTAAGAGATAGCAGCCAATTGCTAGAAAAAGAAGCAATTGCCATTTTATTTTTTCGCTCTTTCCCATTCCTGTCGTCCTTTCCTTTTTGAAAATATTAGCCATTCGTCGCACGAACTTGCGTCGATTGGGTCCCTTGTTCTTCATATCTTTGACTTGGTACTTTTACCTTGCTCATATATTTATACAACCAGACAAACATTGCGATAAACACAACGGAACCGACGATACCCAAGATGTTTCCTT
This sequence comes from Enterococcus sp. AZ188, assembly GCF_050544075.1. Taxonomy (NCBI): domain Bacteria; kingdom Bacillati; phylum Bacillota; class Bacilli; order Lactobacillales; family Enterococcaceae; genus Enterococcus; species Enterococcus sp. AZ188. The sequence continues at coordinate 435,287 of NZ_CP172943.1, read as the reverse complement.
TAAACGCTTCTGCAAATAAAATTCGAAATTCTGGTCCTTCGATCGAAGACCAAGTGATTTGCTGCCCTTTTTGTATTCCTTCTACTGCGCCGGTTCGATCTGCTAAGCCCGTTAGGATCGGCGTCAAATACGTAGCTGCATATAGATAGATTGGCATCGAAATAACCCCCATGATCAGCATACGAACCAAGTTTCCGCCGGTGAGCAATAATCCACCTACTGCGATCGAATAGTTAATGATTCCTGCTAAAGGCAACACAGCATTTCCCGGCAAGATGATAGCATAGCCAATAAAGACAGGTACCAACAAGATAGCAGTGACCCAAATCTCAGAGCGACCAGCTAATACGGGCCAATCTAACCCAATGTAAACTTCCCGATCTTTAAAGCGTTTTTTCATCATTTCCGACATTGCATCAGCCAGTGGTGAGAGAGACTGCATAAACATTTTTGAGATCATTGGGAACAAAGCCATTGCAGTCGCGATTTGAATAGCTAAGTTCAATGAGCCTGACACGCCATAAGCTGCAGCTAATCCCAAGCCCAAACCAATGAGAAAGCCCATCACCGAATTTTCAGAGAAGATACCGATTTTCTTTTTTAAGGCTTTGGTATCGGCCCGTCGATTAAAGAAAGGAATTTTATCCATAATCACATTGATCGGTAATAAAAGCACTGCTGAAATATTCATCAAGTGGGTCACTGTTACTAAAGGAATACCAGTCAAATCCTCAATGTGGCGTTGGAACATATCCCCCATTTTAAGTTCCAAGATAACCTGTACGATGGCGGTGATAAACCCAGCAAGTAAACTTCCACTGATAAAGTAGACCAGATAGGCAGTCAGCGCTTTGCCCCATACATTCCACATATCGACATTCAACGTCTTGGTCCAGTTCAAAATCAACATGACAAAATTCACGCTAAGAACGACGGCAAAGAAAACAAATGCATAGGACCATGACCAGGTGATACTTGCCGCTCCTGTCCACCCTAAATCTAGCGCAGGCAAGTTCAAGCCAGTATTTTTTGCCAATGCTTCGGAAGCTGGACTAACTGCATTTGACATAAAGCCAATGACCATAGACATCCCAGTAAAAGCAATACCTAACGTGATTGCAGACATAAAGGCTTTTTTGAATTTCATCCCTGCAACCAAGCCTAGGATTAAAATGATTAGCGGCACAAAAATAGCGGAACCTAAACCTAAGATATAATTGATAATGTCTTGAAATACTTGCATTTTTTTCACTTCTTTCTTTTGATAGGATGTTTTGTACTAGCCAATCAATTCTTTGATTTCTTCATAAATCGTATCCATACCCATACCGGTAAGAAACGGAATCCCAGCAAAAACGTGTACACCTAGCTCAGCGGCTTTTTCCAATACTTCATCATCTGGCTGAGCAACATACACATAAATTCCTGTCGACGGCAATTCATTTTGGATCGACTTGTAATCAACTGCTTCAACGGGGAAATCGATTCCGTCATCTTCAAGCATTCCAGCAATTTTACTTGCGATCGTTTGACTTGTTGCAACCCCACTTCCACATGCTACGATCAATCTTCTTTTCATCTTAAATTCCTCCAAAAATTTTATTTTGTATACTGTGTAACTAGCTGATAAATTGCCTGCACTTCTTGTGTTTCAATGAATGCCTTTACAAATCCTTCATCCATAAATAATGCCATTAACGATTGCAGTAAGCCGACTTGCTCTTTTGGTTCTTTGATTCCTAGAAAAAAGAGATCCTTGACCTGCATTTCTTGACTGTCGCCCATTTGCTTCATCTTCACCTCGTTTTTCAGACGCACGATCGCAATAAAAGGCTTTTCGACATACGCTGGTTCTGAATGAGGCAAGCCAATATTCAAATACTGTGTAATCAGTCCAGTTGGAAAGGCTTGTTCTCTTGCTAGTAATCCTTCTAGATACTGTTCATTCACAAAACCTTGTTGCTGTAATCGTTTGGCTATTTCTTCAAATAGTTCTTTCAACTCCTCTCCTTCCACATCGAGAAAAATTAACCTTTCATCAAACATGCTCGTATAGCCCACAATTCTTCCTCCTTGTTCAACTTAAATGATAAATATTGTTAAAGTTTGTTAAAATGTGTTTTACAATGTAAATATACAATAGTTAATTTTTCTTGTCAACGCTTTCTTTTGGTATTTTTTTCAAACTGATTCCTTTCACCAATACACGAAACTACCAAACTTTAACAAAGATGAACATTTTTCCTTGCTTTTTCCAAAAGTAAATGCTATTAATTAATGTATAAAGAACACCGATAAAAAAGAAACTTAAAAAAAATCGTTAATCAACCAGAGGTGAAACTATGTTAAAGAAAGAACGGCAAGAAAAAATTCTAGCGCTAGTGAATCAACACGATTACTTATCCATTGCAGAAATAGCCAAAACATTAGACGTTTCCGATATGACCATTCGTAGAGATATTACAGAGTTAGCGAATCAATCTTTATTGGTAAAAATCTATGGTGGCGCACAAAAACTCGAAAAAATCGAACACGAGCTTTCTACTCAAGAAAAAATCGATACGAACGTTGCCGAAAAGAAATTCATCGGAAAAGTAATGAACAGTATCATATCAGACAACGATACTATCTATATCGGTGCGGGAACTACGATGCTCCACGCTTTACCTGAACTAAAAAAAGCAAACTTATTCGTGATCACAAATAGTTTACTTGCTTTTAATTATTTGATTTACAACACAGACTATCGTGTCTTATTGACCGGTGGAGAATTTTCCCGCACGACGGAAGAATTTTATGGGGAAACAGCAGAGAAGAGTTTTGAAAATCTAAATATCGATATCGCTTTTGCTGCTACAAATGGGATTTTTGAAAATAATATTACCACTGCAAATCTTGTTGAAGGTTCGATTCAACGAGTCGCATTCAAACATTCCCGCAAAAAATGCATCGTTGCAGATAGTTCCAAGTTTAATCGCTCTGACGTTTATACCTTCTACTCGCTTTCAGATATCGACTATTTGATCACTGATGATAAACTTTCTGAGACTACTTTTGACTATTATCGTTCCTTTACAGAGATCCTCAAGGAGGAACAAAAATGATTTTAACCATCACAATGAACCCTTCCATGGACTACAACTATCTTGTTCCTTCGCTAAAATTGGATCAAGTAAATCGGGTAGATAACCCACATACATCAATTGGAGGAAAAGGCATCAATGCTGGCAGAGTCATCGCACAATCTGGGGAAGCCGTTTTATTGACAGGTATTTTAGGTGGACCTGTAGGCAAAACGATCCTTGATTCTTTACTAGCCGAAGAACGTTATGTATTGGATTTCCTCACCATCGATGGCAATTCTCGCAATGCGATCACGATCATGCATGACGGTAACACCCATACAGAGCTAGTAGAAAAAGGACTTTATCTGTCGGAGGAAAACGAACAACTTTTTTACCAACACCTTGCAGCAATAATTGAACAACACCCCATCACGGTCGTCTGTATTTCTGGATCAGTAAATTCTGATAATGGACACTTTCACGATCAGTTGCTTCAATTCATTCGTCAATCATTAGGTGAACAAGTCCCGATTCTCATGGATATAGCTGGGAAACAACTAAAAAATTGTTTGACTCAAACGAATGCTCGTCCGAATTTTATTAAACCAAATCAACAGGAATTAGAAGAACTAATGGGTCAAAAATTGCATTCATCGCAAGACATTTTCTCTGTCTTAGAGAGCACTCTCTTCGAAGGGATCGACACCGTCATGGTTTCTCAAGGCGGCGATGGGGCAATCGTTAAACACCAGTCGACTTTTTTTAAGATCGAGATCCCTAAAATCGCCATCGTTAATACGACTGGTTGTGGTGATTCAACCGTTGGTGGTATGGCTGTTGCATTGAATAAACAGTATCCAATGGAACAAGCATTGATCTATTCGATGGCTTGTGGCATGTCTAATGCGCTTTCGAAAACAAACGGTACGATCGATCCTGCACAAGTCGCTGCATTTAGCGAAAAGATCCACCTTTTCAAGATCAAAGAATAAACGGCTACCTATTTTTTTGGTTCTCTTGATTACGCAAAACATTCGTTGGTACAAAGAAAAAAAGCCCTAGCTAAGTACAACTGATTGGTTCAGTGTTCTTAGCTAGGGCTGATTGTGTTAGTGGTTAAACATATTGTAATTCTTTGGCTTCTTTGTAGGCTGCATCGATCAAACCGCCGCCCAAGCATTCCATCCCGTCATAAAAAACGACTGCTTGTCCAGGAGTGATGGCGCGTACTGGTTCGTCAAAAATCACTTCTGCTCGATCTCCATCTAATAGACGCACCGTTACCGGTACATCTTGTTGACGGTAGCGGAATTTTGCTGTGCATGAAAATTCCGTTCCGCGGTCTTGTTCTGTAGTAAAGTGGATTTGGCTTGCTTCCAAGCGATCTGCATACAATGCGGGATGATGGAATCCTTGCCCTACATACAGGGTGTTAGTGGCTAGGTCTTTTCCAACTACAAACCATGGTTCTTGAGTGGCACCGCCGCCGCCAATGCCTAAGCCTTGACGTTGTCCAATGGTGTAGTACATCAAGCCATCGTGTTGTCCTTTGACTTCACCATCTAATGTAACCATATTGCCTTTTTTCGCTGGCAAGTAATTACTCAAAAATTGTTTGAAATTCTTTTCTCCGATAAAGCAGACACCAGTGGAATCTTTTTTCTTGGCTGTTGCTAGACCTGCCCGTTCAGCGATCGCTCGTACTTCTGATTTTTCCATGCCACCTAATGGGAACATGGTTTTGCTCAATTGTTCTTGTGACAATTGGCTTAAGAAATACGTTTGATCTTTGTTGTTATCCACGCCTCGTAACATATGAGTCACGCCGTTTTCATCAACAGTCACTTGCGCATAATGGCCAGTTGCTACATAATCGGCACCAAGATCCATCGCATAATCCAAAAAGGCTTTGAACTTGATTTCCTTGTTACACATGACATCTGGATTTGGCGTCCGTCCGGCACGGTATTCTGCAAGAAAATATTCAAATACACGGTCCCAGTATTCTTTTTCGAAATTCACTGAATAATAAGGAATCCCGATTTGCGCAGCCACTTTGGCTACGTCTTTGTAGTCTTCTGTTGCGGTACAAACACCGTTTTCATCGGTATCATCCCAATTTTTCATAAAGATCCCGACAACATCATACCCTTGTTCTTTCAGCAAAAGTGCTGTTACTGACGAGTCTACCCCGCCACTCATTCCAACCACCACACGGGTGTTTTCGTTAGACATGATCGTTTCACCATCATTTCAATTATAGATTCTGAAATCATCTACGATTTGAAGGTCGCAACTTTTCAGTAATTTGCATTATACAACAAAACACAAAAAAGTTCACTGTTTGCTGTCTTTTCTTAAAAATTCCTTTTTTAGAAAAGACATCTGGAGAGAAGTTGCTGTTCGTTATTCCACCCACTCAGCCAAATAGAGGAAGCGCTGCTTTTGTGTCTGTCATCGACAGCTGTCCAAACAGTAACAACTTACTTTTCAAATGGTGGTTGTCATAAAATCGTATGAAATTCTTCAGGAAATGCAGAAATGCTCTTATTAGAAAAAGACTATACTTCTCTTAGATATTACTTTACGAGGAGGGGCATTTCATGCGATTGCACACAAGGATATCGAAAACGAGGAGAAATGATGGGAAGAAAGAAAAGAGCCTTGCACTGCTGCTTTTTCTCATCGGTGGTGTTTTTGTCATTCATTACGTGATTGATCAGGTCAGGGATGCTGCGTTTGATCAGACAGCGCTTGTCTCAAAACAGTTCACTCGCCAAGCCAATCAAGCGATTCAACAAGCGATGGCAGACACGCAGCAAGTGCCGTTGATTGTACAAACCGATCAACGCTGGGGCAATAACACGTATGGATATGGAGAAGAGCAAAATACGTTTGCGGCAAACGGATGCGCTATTGCTTCTTTAGCTATGATCGATTCTTTTTGGACAGATCGTCCGCCGAATCCTGACAAACTATTGGAGTGGGCTGGCGATCAATTTTATCTTCCCAAACAAGGAACGAGTTGGCAAATCTTTCCTCAGTTTGCCGAAGCTTTTGGTTACCAATTTGCCGATTTAGGGGATTCATTTGAGGCTGCCTATGAGAAAATGACACAAGGCATCCCCGTTGTGGTCTCGGTTCAAGCAGGAACCTTTACGACATCCGGACATATTATGGTATTGGCTTTGAACAAAGAAGGAACGATTCAAGTATTCGATCCTAATGATTCCCCCGAAAAAGCCCATTATGAGAAAAGCTATCCTAACGATGTCTTTCAAGCAGAAGGAATCCATTATTGGAGCTTTTGGCTTTGATGTTCTGATCGGCTGAAGCTGCAAAAATACACCTTTTGTGGGACAAAAAAAGACTAGCCGAAGCTAGTCTTTTGCTTATCTTGTTATTATTGAACGCGTGGTTCGTTGTTTTCTTGAATACGCGTCGTTGTCCGGTTGAAGGCACCTTTGGCTTTACGTGTTTGTTTTGACGCAAAGTCGCCAGTTGTTTCTGCCGCACTGCTTACTTTGTCTTGAACTGTTTCAGAGTCTTTTTCGAATTGTTCACGTGTTTTGACATCTGCTACATTCACGTTTACTTCGATGACTTCTAAATTCGTCATTTTGTTGACTTGTGTTGAAACAACCTCTTTGATTTGGTCGTAAATCGTGGTCATGTCGCTGCCATATTCTGCAACGATATCAAGATCGACTGCCACTTGTTTTTTCCCAACTTCAACGTTGATCCCTGAAGTCACATCATCGGTGTTGACTAATTTACCTGCAATATTTGAGAAGAAACCGCCATCGACTGTTAAGAGTCCGTCTACAGATTCTAATGCAATGCCTACGATTTTTTGAATCACTTTATCTTCGTAAGTTAATTCTCCTTTAACACCTGTTGTTGGTTTTGTTTGGTTTTCCATCGTACATTCCTCCTACTATAATCTTGATATAAATTAAACTAATAATGTTACCAAAGTTAACGGCGCGGTCTTTGAAATTGTTCAAAGAATCCGACTTCTTTGAGATAAAATCCCAGATACGTACCTAGTGCCGTAAATAGCACCAGCAGTATGGTTTTCAAAAAGCCGATCGTTAGAAACAGGATCGCTAGGATCAAACCGAAACCTGCAAAGATAAGCGGGATCTTATAGTGGTAGAACCATTCACTCATACCTGTTCCTCCTAAACTACACGCGGTTGGTCATGGGCTGCTGGCGTTTCTTGCGTATCTTTTAAAACAACTTCCGTTTGGATATTGCTTTCGATACCGAAAAGCTGCTGCAGACTGCTGCTGATCTCACCAACCAAAGCTTCTTGTTTTTGCGGGATGGCTGCTGTTTGTTTCATTTCTCCATCGATTTTTACCGCTACTTTATTCTTGACGATTTTGATTTTTACCGATGGCTGATGGATGAAATCTGCTTGTTTCACCCGCTCGAGCACAAAATGCTCTAACGCCTTCTTCTGAATCACTAAATCGCCTGTCTTATGGGGAATGATCAAGCGGTCTGAGCGTTTTGGATAAAACAAAACGACAAAGAGTGCGATCACTGTAAAAATAGCAAAGCCAACAGATAACCAAAAGAGCAGCATACTCATGGAAGATCCGACCCAAGGATATTCATCCAAAGGAATCAAGTAAACAGGCAATGAAGCCGCTTGCTGATTGGCGATGATCCCAAAATAAAAGACAAGTAAGAGTAAAAGTAATCCGATGATAAAAATCACTTTAGAAATCTTACGCATTGGCAACCTCCTTTACTGCTTTCTACTTAAAGCATACACATTTCTTAAATATCCATCAAATAATAACTCTTGGAATCGATTATTTTTTACATATAAAGTTTATTTTTATCAAAAAAATTTCCTTAATCAAAGCTTGCTGTCAAAGTCATCACAAAAAAAGCAAGCCACCCGAATCTGTTTGGATGCTTGCTTTTCTTGTTATCTGTTAACGAGCTAGCTTGGCAAGTTCTTGTTGTTTTGCATGATACAGCACCGCCAGTTCATTTTCGGAAACTGGTCGACCGAAGGGACGCGGCTGCGGCAGAAACGCCAATTCCGGCGCATCGACTCCTACGTTGAGATTCTCAGCGATTGGCACACTGTGATGATGGATATGCCCATGCAGATTGCGGCTGTTTTTGGTGATCCCCAGCAGCATAGGATAATGGGTCAGTAAAAATTGCTGGTGAGCAAACTTCAGCAAGACACCGACATCTTCAAACGCATACTTTTGGGCTCCCAAACAACCAGGATCATGCTTGCGCAAGTACGCAAAGAAAGCCCGGGTATCATGATTGCCTTTGATAAAAACGATTTTGCCCTGCAGCTGTGCTAACAGCGCCGCAATTTCTGGAAAGCCCGCTTCGTAATCAGGGTGCATCGCGACATCCCCTAAATGATAAACGACATCTTTATCCGCAACCACCTCATTCCAGCTGGCGATCATCGTTTCATGCATTTGCGTCACTGTCTCAAAGGGGCGTGGGGCAAAGTCATTGTCCCCGAGCAAGGCTGCATGAAAATAATGGGTATCAGACGTAAAAAATTTCATAGTCGCTCCTTACTTTACTGCTTTTTCTGTGATCTGTGTCTTTAAATCATCGCTAACGGCTGCTTTTTCGTCGGTGCAGGAAAACGTGCATCGATTATCGCCAATTCGCTTTTGGAAAAAACGATTTTGGCAGCTTCAATGTTCTGCAGCATATGCAGCGAGTCACTGGTTTGGGGGATCGCTAAGACGTGGGGTTGTCGAAGGGTCCATGCCAAAAGCAGCTGAAAAATCGTGCAGCCTTTGTCTTCTGCCAGCTCTTTCACCACTTCATCATTTTTGAAGTGGTGCCCTAGCCGATCGCCTTGAGCAATTGGTGAGTAGGCAATCACCGGAATCTCAGCCTCTGCCTGCCAAGGCAAAAGATCGTATTCGATCCCCCGGGAACCTAAATTATAGAGTACTTGGTTGGCGGCACATTGATCGCCGTTTTCTAACCGCAACAGCTCCTCCATATCTGCCACGTCAAAATTAGAGACGCCCCATGCACGAATCTTTCCAGAGGCTTTGGCAGCTTCTAGTGCGTCAACTGTTTCTGCTAACGGCACATCCCCTCGCCAGTGCAACAGATACAGATCAAGATAGTCGGTGCCTAAACGCGCTAAGCTGCGGTCTAAAGCTTTTGGCAATTCATCGGTGGAGGCATTCCAGGGATAAACTTTTGAAATCAAATAAAGATCCCCTCTTGTAAAGGGCTGGATCGCCTTACCAACTAGCGTTTCTGCGTTTCCCTCGCCGTACATTTCTGCGGTATCGATGACAGCCGCTCCGGCTTTGATGCCCGCTTGCAGCGCATCGATCTCGGCTTTTTCCTTAGCTGGGTCATCCCCCATATGCCAAGTCCCCATTCCAACGGCTAACACGGATTGCTTGTTTAAGGTTCGTTTCATCTGGATTCCTTCTTTCTCGTCTCAACGTATCCACTTTCTGAGAACGGCTTAGGTTTGTTTTCTTTAGTATAAAAAGAAACCGGCAAAGATACAAAAGAAGTGTATCAATCCCTTGCCTGCTTGGCGGAGTGACACACTTCTTGCCCTTTGAACGGTATAGCTGCTTTTGACAAAAGCTTACGCTTTGACAAACAACCCGCGGCTGATAAAACCATCCATTAAAAAGTAAAATTTTTCTTGCAGCATTTTGTGCTGTTCATCTTTGAAAATATTGACTGCTTTTAATCCATTGGCTGTCGTGATCGACATCTTGAAGGTTTGCAGATCTTTTGCAACAGTGATTTTTAATTTAAAGCCTTCTTTGCTTTGGGGTGTTGCTTCAAGGCCACGAATCAATTGGAAGTTGCCGCCGTTCGTTTCTGTAAAGCCATTATCCCGCAACGTATATTTTTTTGCTTCAGGAGCAATGCGGTATTGGGTTGCTGCGCCTAAAACGGTTGCTGTTGTTTCAAATGCCATGTTCTTCACCTCTTTAACATCATTTCTTTCATTATAAATAGTTTTCAGCGAGATTGCTAGCTGTTCTCCTACTTTTTCGTTGCTAAGACAGTTTCTGCTAATAGCTGAGCAAATGCTTCGATTTCCGCCAATGTGTTGCCATAGCCAAAGCTGACTCTGACCGATTCCCGGATAGCTGGATGCTCTTTGCCCACCATCGCTTCTAGCACATGGGAGGGTTCCACATTGCCCGCCGTACAAGCGCTGCCTGTGGAGATGGCGGCCCCTTTTAAGTCCAATTTCATCAGCAGCAAGTCACTGCTGACTCCTGGGAAACGTAGATTCAAAATATGCGGCAATTTGTGTGCTGGATCACCATTCAACTGAACATCGACGCCTTGTGCTGCTAAGGTATCCATCAGTACATCGGCAAACGTTTGATATTGTTCTGCCGCTGCTTGCTGCGCTTCGGGGGTATGCAAAGAAGCTGCTTTGGCCATTCCCATGATGGCTGCCAAGTTTTCCGTCCCTGCTCGCCGTTTTTCTTCTTGTTCGCCACCGTGGAGTAGCGAAGGTAGCGACAAGCCATCTCGTTTATACAAAAAGCCGATCCCTTTTGGTCCGTTGATTTTGTGAGCCGAAATGCTTAGGAGATCAATGCTATTTTCATTGATTTCAAGCGGGATTTTGCCATAAGCTTGCACGGCATCGGTATGAAAAACGGCGGGATGCTCCCGTAAAAGGGCGCCAATTTCTGCAATCGGTAACAAATTGCCCGTTTCATTGTTTGCCGTCATTATGGATACTAAAATCGTATCGGGACGTAAGGCAGCCTCAACTTCACTGACGGCCAATTGCCCCTTTTGATCTACGGGCAAATAGGTCACCTCAAAGCCTAAGCCTTCTAAATAGCGCATACTCTCAATGACCGCCGGATGTTCGATCTGGGTCGTAATGATATGTTTGCCTTGTGCTTGTTTGCTAAGGGCTGTACCGATGATCGCTGTATTATCACTTTCGGTACCTCCACTGTTAAAAATGATCTCATGTTCCTTGACCCCTAGCTGCTGAGCGATCGCTTGACGAGCCAATTCTAATTGGGTGTGGGCATCTCGACCATAATGATGAATGCTTGATGGATTGCCAAAAAATGTCTGCATCGTCTCACTCATCACTTTGATCACTTCTGGGTGCAGCGGTGTCGTTGCTGCATGATCTAAGTAAACCATTCTTTTCACCTATCCTTCATTACTGCCATTATAACAAATCTTCCTCAGACGTCTATCGTGAGTGTCCATACGAAAAAACCTGTCAGTCAAAAGCGGAAAAATCGCCAATGATGACAGGCAGCTGAACGAGTTCAGCCTTACGAAAAATCAGGAACGTGTGCTGTTTTGCTTGTGCGAATCACGTCACTTACTGATCGTTTTATTTTTTTCCAGGTTCAGAGGCAATGACAGTCAATTCACCAACCAATTCCCATTTCTTGATCGGGTTTGGCAAAATGCAGCTCGTGCCCATTTTTAGTTCATAGGAATGACCGTCGATCATCAAATGCCCATACCCATCAATCACGGTCATCAAGGTATAATCGGCCTTTTGTGCCAAAGATAATTTCCCACGTACTTCCCATTCATACACATTGAAAAATGGCGTTTCAAGATAGGTAACGACTGCTGATTGTCCTTGTTTGACTTCACGGATCGATAATTCTGGCGTCCGTGCAGGAATCGTCGTCACATCGATTGATTGTTGGATATGCAGCTCCCGTGTTTGTCCTTGATCATCAGTACGATCATAGTCGTACACCCGATAAGTCGTATCCGAGCTTTGTTGGGTTTCTAAGATCATGATCCCTTTCCCAATGGCATGGATCGTTCCACTTGGCACGTAGAAGAAATCGCCTTTTTTCACAGGGACTTTTGTTAACAAATCATCCCAACGACCCGCTTCGATCATTTCCGCAAGTTCTTCTTTGGTTTGTGCGTGGTGGCCATAAATGATTTCCGCACCTGGTTCGGCATCAATAATGTACCAGCATTCCGTTTTCCCTAATTCCCCTTCATGGGCTAGCCCATACGTGTCATCAGGATGGACCTGAACGGATAGATCATCTTCCGCGTCTAGAATTTTAATTAATAATGGAAAGACTGGTTCGTCTGAATGTCCAAACAGTTCTTGATGGTCTTGCCAAAGATCCGCCAATGTTTTGCCTTTAAACGGACCATTTTCAATGACGCTCACCCCATGAGGATGCGCACTGATCGCCCAATCTTCACCGATTTTGTCACTCGGTAAATCAAAACCAAAAACAGAATGCAGGCGACTGCCGCCCCAAATTTTTTCTTGAAAAACAGGTTTCATAAACAATGGTTCCATAATTGTTCCCCTCTCTAGTTGTTCGTGCATATTATAGCATGAATCCGCTTATTCGGCAGATTCTTTTAAGTAACATTGCAGGATTTCGTCACGATGACCCAAGTAGCTTTCTCGATGATCCACTGGATGGACCCGATTCGATAAGAAAATAAACGCTTTTTTGTTAGGGATATCTACTGCGAGAAACGTGCCTGTATAGCCTGTATGAAATAATTGGTACGGCGCACCCAATAAGTCCCAGCCATAGGTGCGGGGCTTTGTGCTTTCAGGCGTCTGTCTCTGAGCCAGCGCCTGCATCACTTTTTCTGAGAAAAACGGCGCCCCTTGCTGCTGACCATTTGCCAGTAACAGTTGAACGAACAGCGTCAAATCATCCACGGTAGAAAACAACCCGGCGTTGCCGGCATGGTTTCCCAGCACTCGTGCTTTTGGGTCATGGGTGATTCCTCTAAGGATACTGCCGTCTGGCTGCTGCTGGGTAGGCACGATCAATGGCAGCTGTGAAGGAGGAAAAGGCGGAAAGCCGCTGTTCTTCATGCCTAAAGGCGTCAAGACTTCTTCTTGAAAAATCTCGGTCACTGATTTTTGATACAGCTCCTCCAATAAAAAGCCCAGCAAAATCGTACCAGTATCCGTATAGTTGACCGTTTGACCGATCGTATCACTGCTTTCAAGCTGCAAATACGCCTTGCGCAAAGCAGCAGCACCCAACTGGTCTCGATGAGGAATCCACGTGTTGATGGCTGCCGTATGCGTCAGCAAGTGCTTGATCGTTACCCGATCGTCTTTAAACGCTGGCAACCAACGAGTAAGCGGTGCCTCCATCTCGATTTTCCCTTGATCCCACAATTTTAACAGGACGGTGGTTGTACAAATGACTTTCGTCAATGAGGCTAAATCAAACAAATGATCTTTCGTCATAGGTTCGGTTTTCGGAAGAAGCGCTGCCTGTCCGAATACCTGGGTCTCTTGGGTTTCACCAGCGATAAAACGCAGCACCGCTCCTGGGAAAACGGTCGGCATTTTTTCTTGAATGAGCTGTACTGTTTTTGGGTACATTGTCATCGTTCCATACTCGCTCCTTTCAGGCTTGTCTTGCTTCTAACTTTAGCACTTTTTGCCAATGAAAAAAACTACCCATTAAGGATAGTTTTCAGATTTTTTTCTAATCAGTGTTACATAGATTACTCATCGGCTGGTGCAGCTTTTGCTTGCGCCTTTTGGATGATTCTCAAATAACTGTAACACGCACATTGGCTACCTAGTCCCCCTACGATCAATCCCGCGAGTAAGGGATTGATCAAGACGAGCAGTAAAGCGAGGCCACTCAACAGCCCTAGCAACATCAGTGTCTGCAACGGTGCCCAAAAGATGATGAAAAAGCTTTTGATCAAGGCGAGCCGCATGGGTGCCGCCAAATGCACACTGTCGCAGATAAAATACAGCAACCACACGAGTAAAATGATACTTAAAAACAAATAGCCGACAGCCAATAAGGGCAACTGAAAGGAATCGATTTGGCGATAAGAGCCTAACAGCAGCAAAGCGAGACTACCGAAAAAGAGGCCTGCGGCAAAACTGCGCCGATAATTTTCCCGATAGAGCCGCCAAAAGGTCCCTCCGATGGCCTGTCGTGGTTCTTGATAGTACAACCAGCGCCGCATGACCCCAAATAAAGCAAAGGTCGCTGGCAAAAGAATGCTAGGAAAACTAATGATCAAACCAACCAAAGAGAAAAGAAACTGACGAGGAGAGCTGGGGAAAATCAGCCCCAAAGCTAGCAATAGAACGGGCAGATTGAACAGTAACCAGTAGCCATTCAAAAGCAACATACTAGCTATCGCTTGACTGGCACCATACCAACGATACCATCGTTCATTTCCCATCAGTCCGCCTCCTTTCTCTAATCAGCTGATTTACCCTCTAGCGGGCTAAGTTTTGTAGATTTTGCTGCCATTTCTCTGTTTGATAATCCAGCAACTCTTGATAGCCCGCTGCTTGTGCTTGGGCTTCCGCCTCAGCAAAGATGGCACGCACTTCTTCATCGCTGTCAGCAAAGATCGCTGAAGCATTGGCTTCTTCAAAAATATCGTTGATCCGTTGCTGAATGATTCCTTCTGGTGAGTCTGGCATCGGGTTGATCGCCGCAAATTCCGTGTCGTCTTTTTGCGTGTCCCAAGTAATAGCATGCTGCCATTTCGTTGCCCAGTTCATTTGATCTTCTGGAAGATTCAGTTCAAATTTTGTTTTGGTATTGTCTAAAAAGGCGGAGTTGCCGTTCCATTGGAAACTTGAAGTTGCTTGCTCAATCTCCGAAACGCCTGCACTGTCTTCTGCATAGGCATCCGTAAATTGCGTATAGCCTTCTTCGTCAAAGCCATCCCAATACTGGCCTTCTGGACCAAACATCAAGATCGATTGGCCCAACGGTCCTGTCAACCAGTCTAAGAAGGCAAAGACTTTTTCTGGGTCTTCTGCATTTCTAGTAATGACACTGACATTCCACCCTAGCATTTCATAGGAACCTGGGAAAATATTGTCAGGATCTAGTCCTGGTTTTGCAATCGGCTCGATATAGAAATACCCCGCATCTGGGTTTTGCTCTTGTAAGATATAGTGGGCATCGCGAGCATGGTTGGACGGGCTGGCAGCCGCATAGACAGCTACGCGGCCGCTAGTTACTTTTTCTGCAACCATATCCGCATCTTGGGTCAAGGGATCTTGGGTCATCAAGCGCTCACGGTACAATCTTGACGCATATTCAATCGATTCTACGTAGTTTTCATTGGCAAAGATCGAGGTCAACACGTCGCCTTCAGGAACAGCGCGAATGCGGATATCTGCTGGTGAACGCCCTTCTGCAAAGGCGGAGTATAAGACATTGATCCCTTGTCCGCTGACATCTGTTTCAAATGGAATAACATCAGGAAACTCTGTTTGAACTTCTTTCAAATACTCATAAAGATCATCGGTTGTTTTCAATTCTGGCGCACCTAAAGCATCATGGATCTCTTTATTGACGACATAACCGGCATTCCCGAAAGGCTCCGAGCTATACCAGTTGGGAAATTGATAGAGCTTGCCGTCTTCTGAACGAAGCATGTTCAGGATGTCTTCTCCCGCCCATTCTTTCAAGTTCGGATACTTATCCAAGTAATCATCAAATGGCACTAAGGCACCCGCTTCTCGCAGCCGTTCCACATCCGACCCTCGATCAAGCCAAATAAAATCAGGTAGATCATCGCCAGCGATCATTGTGCTTAGCCGCTGTGCTGCATTCCCGCCACCATCGATTGCGCGAATATCTACCTTGGTCAGTTCTTTGATAGCAGCAGTTGCTGGATCATCTCCCCAACGATCCATCGTGTACCAGTCATAATTACCAAACATCGTGATCTCCAACGGTTCACTGCCTAATTCAAAGACCTCCGAACTGTCACGGTCATTCGCTGCCGCCCCATCACTTTCTTTTGTCCCTGACTCACTGCCGCAAGCAGCCAGTAAGAGACTCATCGCAGTCACTGACAGCACGCCTTTTAATACCTTTGCTTTCATTCTTTTATCCCCTTTCAACGTTTCGTTCCTTCTCTCCTCTAATCAAGAGAGTTCCTCCTGCTCTGCTAATCTTTCAACGAACCAATCAATACACCTTTTACAAAATACTTTTGGACAAACGGATAAACCATTACGATCGGCAAAGTCGCCACCATCATGATCGCCATCGACAAGGATTTTCCTGTGACACCAGTCATTTTCGCCAAACGTGCTGCTGAGCCAGAATCGATTTGACTCATTTGCGAACTCACCGTGTTCGAATTCAAGACTCGTTGCAAAAAGGTCTGCAAGGGAATCAGATGATCTGAAGTAATGTAGATGCTTGGCATAAACCAATCATTCCAATGCCCAACGGCGGTAAATAGCGACAAAGTGGCAATGACTGGACCTGATAACGGCAAAATGATTCGGAAAAACGTGCCCCAATAACCACAACCATCAATTTTCGCTGAATCTTCCAATCCTTTCGGCAGTTGCTGAAAGAACGTACGGAAGATGATCATATTCCAAACACTGATCAGACCAGGAATGATCATTACCCAAAAAGAATCCATCAGTCCAAGTGAACGTACCACTAAAAAAGTTGGAATCAAGCCGCCGCTGAAGAACATCGTGAGGATGAAAAAAATCGTAATAAATTTTCGCCCTATCAGTTCTCTTTTTGACATTCCATATGCTGCCATCGCTGTCAGCATGATCGATGAAAACGTCCCGATCACTGTCCGTAAGACACTGATGAAAAAGGCATTCATCAAGCGCTGATCTTGAAAGACGATCTGATAGTTTTCCAACGTGAATTCTCTTGGCCAAAACGTGATCCCACCAGTCACCGTGTCACGTCCAGAATTAAAGGAAATCACCAGCGAATTCCAGAAGGGATAAAACGTCAAGAATGCAAGCGTTATCAAGAAGAGGTAAATAAAAATCATCATCGCTTGGTCGCCCCAATTTTTCTTCATTGTTCATTTCCTCCTCTGCTGATTACCATAAGCTGTGACCCACTTTGCGTGCGAAAAAGTTTGCTCCGCTCAAAAGAGTGACACTAATGACTGCTTTGAACAAACCAACAGCTGTTGCGTATGAATATTGAGAGTTGCTGATCCCTACCCGATACACATAGGTATCAATGACATCCGCCACATTTCTAAGAGCTGGATTGCTCCCCAGTAAAAGCAAATCTTCAAAGCCCGCATTCAACAAGTTGCCAATTTCTAAGATCAAGAAGATCGTAATGATTGGAACGATCGAAGGCAACGTGATCAAAAAAACTTGCTGAAATTTCGTCGCACCATCTAAGGATGCTGCTTCATACAACTGCGGATCGATCCCAGCAATGGCTGCCATATAGACGATCGAGCCAAAGCCAATCGATTTCCAAAGATTTGTCGTAACGATGATCGTCCAGAAATAGCGAGGGATCGATAAAAAGTTGATTGGTTCATCGATCAGGTTTAAACTTTCCAAAGCAATATTTAAGCTACCGTTATCCATCGATAAAATCGACATCGTAAACCCCGCCACGATCACCCATGATAAAAAGTGCGGGAGATAAGTAATCGTCTGCACCACACGTTTGAATGCAACGTTCTTGACCTCGTTAAGCATCAACGCCAGCAAAATCGGTGCTGGAAAACAAATAGCAATCTTTAGCACACTGATCATAATGGTATTCCGTAAAATTTCCCAAAAACGTGGTTCACTAAAAAAGCGCCGAAAATTATCAAAGCCGATCCATGGACTGCCTGTCATACCTTCAAAAATATTGTACTGTTGAAACGCCATCAAAATCCCGTACATTGGGATATAGCTAAAAATGCCTACCAGTAAAATCGCCGGCAGTACCATCATCTGAAGATCCCACTGAGCAAAATATCGGTGTATCCACTTTTTTTCCATCACATCTACTCCTTGTCTTCCCGTTACTGCTCACCACCAAAAGAAACCGCATACATTAATAACAACAAATAACCTCTGCGTCCAGAGCCATCGAATCTCGATTCTTTTTTATTATAAATTAAGAATAACCACAATTCAATATAATGTTTGCGATTTTTGAATCATAATGGCTATTATATTAAGTTTTAAGACAGGCGTTTCAAATATTAAATAACTAAATAAGAAATTCAAAATAGATTGGACCTGTTCTACTAATGCAGATAAACTACCGTTTTTTCAATGATTGGTCTTCGAATCGATGTAACAGTTTTTTACACTCTTTCGTGCGAAATAAAAACAAAAGTTTCTTTTTTTGACAAAAAAAAGAAAAAGCAGAGAATAGTCCTCTCTGCTTTTTCTTTCAAAACACTTTATTTTTTAACGATAAACCACCATTCGATACCGATCGCATCGTAGGTCGTCAACAATTGCCGTTTTTTGTCGATGAAAAACTCTTGGTTCTTCTCAGACAAGTGTTTTTCCAATGTATCGATATCTTCTTGACTGATGGAGATTTTCAAGAAGTCTAAGCCAAGCACCTCGTGGCTCGGTAAGTCGATCGTACCACCTTGTGCTTCAGTCAAGCCAACTTGGAAGTCACCATCATTGAGGATAAATTCCTTTGTTTCGGCTTCTTTTGTTTTCAATCCTAAGCTTTCTTCTAAGAAAAGCTGCTCTTTGGCTAAATCACTGACGTTTAAATACAGCTTGCCAAAATGAGCCTCTTTTGATAAGCCAGCCGCTTTTGCAGGTGCCGCTTTGATCAATTCTGCTTCGTCTTTTGGTACCACAGTTCCTGCGGGTGCTGTAAATAAGACTTCGATTTTGTTTCCTTCTGGATCAGCTATCAGGAAGCCTAATTGATTCGCTTCATAACGAGCTTCTTCGAAAGCAATCGCTTTTTGTTGGGCATTGCTCGCGATAGTTGCCGCTTCTTCTAGCGAGGATACGGCTAAAACGATGCGCTGCATCTTTTTGATCTCACCGAAATGGTCGTTGGCACGCGGGCTTTCTTCCAACCATAAAACTTCTCTATCTAATCCTTTTAGACCAAAGATGGCCAACTCATTTTCTTCTCTTTTCAGCTCAAAGCCAAGTACATCGCGATAAAAGGCAATCGCTTGATCGCGGTCTTTTACCCGAATTGCAACAGTCAGCAACTTCGTACTGCTCCCCAATAAGAAATCTGTCATTGTTTCTCCCCCTACTTACATATGTACTCATTGTACTGATAAAACGAAATTCTAGCAAATGAAATCCCTACCTATTTTATTCTTTTTTTAGAGAAAATAAGAAGAAAAGCACAGAAAAGTCAGAATTTTGCATTTTTATAAGTAGAGAGGTGGCGTTTAGGTGTCGCTAATGGCTTCAACTATAGACAGCTGCTGCTGGACTTGCCGCGAGGATCTGGGTTCCTAAACGATCGATCCGATCGGTGATACAAACGGCAGCTACCCCTGCTTTTAAGGCTTTCTGAGCACTTTTTAGTTTTGGCAGCATGCCGCCCGTGACTACTTCTTCGGCGATCAGTTGGGGGATCTCCTCAAAAGAAACAGCCGACAACCACTTGCTTTCTTGTTTGATGCCAGGAACATCCGTCAACAAATACAGTTTTTCGGCTTGTAAGCTGGCTGCGACCTGACAAGCCACTTCATCCGCGTTGATGTTCAACCATTGCCCATCTGGAGTAATTCCTAGTGGGGCCAAAATCGGAACATGTTTTTTCTCTGTCAAGAGCTGCAGGAAAGCAGCGTTGATTTGTTGAACCTTCCCTACTTGACCTAATTTCTCCTCATCGATAACTTCTCCTTGGATCAGCTGATCACAACCAGCATTCAGTCCCACGGCATGGAAGCCAGCTTGCTGGAAAGCAGTCGTAATCAGCGGTTGAACTTGTCCCAGAAGGACCATTCTAGTTACTTCAAGCGTCTGGGGATCGGTCACCCGCAGGCCGTCTTTGATCGTGACTGTCAACGCCATTTTCTCCATCATTTCTGAGATGTAGTGACCACCGCCATGGACGATGACCACTTTTTTGCCCGCAGCTTGCCAATCTGCTATCGTCTCAAAGAATGACGGGGTTAAATTTTCTGAGGCGACACCGCCGATTTTTACTACGATCGTTTCCATCTACTCGCTCCTTTTTGTCTAGTACCTGATTTGTTTCAGGTATGATATAGTGCGTTGATTTTCACATAGTCATACGTCAGATCACAGCCCCAAGCGGTGCCAACACCTGCTCCTTCTTTCAGCTCAACAGCGACTTTGACTTCACTTTCCGCCAACTGTTCTTGCATGATGGTTTCGTCAAAAGCTACAGGTATCCCTTGGACAAAGACGGGAATGTCGGCTAGTGCGATCGATACCGTTGCTGGATCGATGGGTTGCCCACTATAACCCACTGCACATAAGATACGCCCCCAGTTTGGGTCTTTGCCAAAGAGGGCTGTTTTGACCAGCGGCGAACCAACGATGGTTTTGCTGATCATTCGGGCTGCTTCATCCGTCACAGCTCCACTCGTGTGAGCTTCGATCAATTTGCTGGCGCCTTCTCCGTCCTTCGCAATTGCTTTGGCTAGCGCGGTCAGAACTGCTTTAAGCATCCCTTTAAACTCCTGATAAGCTGGCGTGTCAGCTTCAATCGTTGGATTTTTGGCTAACCCGTTGGCTAAAACTAACACCATATCATTGGTGGATGTATCGCCATCGACCGTGATTTGATTGAAAGTAACGTCGGTTAATTCTTTCAGCAGTGCTTGCAAGAGTGCTGGAGCGATCGCCGCATCTGTCGTAACAAAGGCCAGCATCGTGGCCATATTGGGATGGATCATACCAGACCCTTTGGCACAGCCCGCAACAGTCACCGTTTTGTCAGCGATTGTTGATTGGATGACACTGCTTTTTTCAGTCAGATCCGTCGTCAAAATCGCTCTTTGGAATTGGTGGGCATCCCCTTGCCTGTTTAGTTGCTGAATCCCTGCAGTGATTTTTTCCATCGGTAAGCTCTTGCCAATGATTCCGGTGGAGGCTACCGCAAAGGCTTCGGGACTCGTATGCAGCTGGTCTGCTGCCAATTCTGCCATCTCTTGTGCATCTTTTAAACCTTGCTCCCCGGTACAAGCATTGGCATTGCCCGCATTGACGATCACGCCTTGCAAGGTGCCTGCTTGCATTTTTTCCTTTGTAACGAGAATGGGTGCCGCTTGTACTTGATTGGTGGTAAAGACTGCCGCAGCACTGGCTGGCACTTCAGAGACGATCCAACCAAGATCGACTTTCTCTTTCTTCAGACCGCAATGCAGACCGTCGGCAAAAAAACCTTTTGGGGTTGCGATCGTTCCTTCGATTTCTTTCATTTTCTTTCCTCCTACTGCCACCTTTTTGCGGATTGTCCACTGGCTGACACGAGTATTCTCACGTGTCTGTTGGCTATTTTATGGGTATAACGGAGCTTGCATAAGACCGGTCGTTTCTGGTATCCCTGCCCATCGATTGAAGTTTTGGATCGCTTGGCCAGCAGCCCCTTTGCCTAAATTATCGATCACTGCGACAACGGTCAACACTTGGGTCAGCGGATTGAAACATAGGCCAATGTCACAAAAATTCGTTCCCGTCACTTGCCGCAGCTCGGGCAGCTTTCCTAACGGTTGCACTCGGACAAACGGATGGTCTTGATATGTTTTTACGTACTGCTCATAGATGTCCTCTTGCGAAATCGCGTCTTTGAGAGGCGCATAAAGCGTCATAAAGATCCCTCTTTTGACAGGCAGTAAGCTGGTAGAAAATTGGATCGGCGGCATTGCCTGATCCCATTGTTGAAACTGTTGCATGATCTCGGGAATATGCTGATGCTGATTTGGCTTATACATCGTCATGTTATCCGCAGCGGTTGCAAAGTGACTGCTGTCGGTCAATTTCTTACCAGCACCCGATAAGCCCGACTTGCCATCAAAAATCAACGTGCCGCTGAATAGTTTTTGCTGAACCAACGGCGCAGCCACTAAAATGGCAGCAGTCGCATAACAGCCTGGATTGGCGATCAAATTGCCAGGAGTCGTTGCAAACTCAGGCAGCGAATAGGTCGCGTGTGCCAACAACTCGGCAGGGGCAGCTTCTTGGTGATACCATTTTTGATAGCTATCCCGATCCTTCAATCGCAGATCACCAGAAAGGTCAATCACTGGAAAGTCATTTGCGACAAAAGTCGCTGCGAGTTCTTTGCTGATTCCAGCAGGAGTCGCAAAAAACACGAGTTGATTTTCCTTTTGGATTTTTTCTGCATCAAAAGGTTCGATCAACCGCTCTGTCAGTCCAATTAAATGAGGATACAAAACTGATGAATTTTCATGCATAGAATGACTATGCAAGGTGCCCACCTCCAATTGGGGATGCTGCTGGATCAAACGAATCAATTCAATTCCGGTATACCCTGTTACACCAACGATTGCTGCCTTCAAACACGTCACTCCTCAAAAGAATTTACTTAAGATTATAAGAAACTCCCATCGCTCTGTCAATGATTATTTATAAAACTATTCAAAATAAACTCACTGTTATTCGGTTTTTATAAGAAAAAATGCCCAAAAAATCTATTTTTATACAATTATGCTAAGATCGCTTGTAAAATCGCCAAGGCTGCTTGCGTTTCCTCTTGCGAGATCGTTAAGGGTGGCAGCAAGCGCAAAACCTTGGTTCCCGCCTTTAATGCGAGGAGGCCTTGGTTCCGCAGTTGGGTCAACACGGATTGCAAGCTTTCCGAATCTGCTAATTCGATACCGATCATCAATCCTTTCCCACGAATCGCCTGCACTTTAGATAATCCTTGCAATCCGTCGAAAAACTGCTGCTGGCGCAATTGAACATTGACTTGAATGTCCTCTTCTTGCAACACACTGCAAACGGCACTAGCAGCGGCCATCGCTAATTTATTGCCACCAAAGGTCGAACCGTGACTACCTGGTCCAAAAGCCGTTTGCAAATGACTTTTGCCTAGCATCGCTCCGACAGGGATCCCGTTACCAAGCCCTTTGGCTACGGTAAAAAGATCAGGTTCAATGCCGTATCCTTCAAACGCAAACAGCGTTCCTGTCCGTCCCATCCCGGTTTGGATCTCATCCACCACTAGCAGTGCTCCCTGCTCCTGACAAAGGGCTGCCACGGCTTGGACCCATGCCACCTCAGCAGGGATCACGCCGCCTTCGCCTTGGATCAATTCTAAAAACACGGCTGCCGTATGCTCATCTAAAACGGCTTGCAATGCCTCAAGGTCATTAAAGGGTACATACACCATCTCTGGTACCAGCGGACCAAACCCATCGTGAATACTGCTTTGCCCAGTCAAAGACATCGCGCCAAAGGTCCGACCGTGGAAAGATTGTTCAAAACTGATGACTTTGCTACGGCCAGTCGCTTTGCGAGCCAGCTTTAAAGCTGCTTCGTTCGCCTCAGCGCCGCTATTACAAAAATAGGCCAGATACGGCTCGTCTGATACGTTCTTTTGGTTTTGGGTCAGCTTTTGGGCAACTTCTTCTTGTAGTTGGCTGTCATATAAATTCGGCACATGCCAAATCTGCTCTGCTTGGGTCATCAAAGCGGCTTGCACTTTGGGATGTCCATAACCGAGATTGACAACCCCGATACCGCTCGTTAAATCTAAATATTGGTTCCCTTGCGAATCTACGACATAGCTCCCGCTGCCTTGCTGGATATCGATGGGCAAACGGCTGTAATTAGGAAAAAGATGACTCATTGGTTTCACTCCTTGTCTTGGATCATTCGAAATTATGTATTAATATACATTTTTATCTAGATAATTGCAATGAATATTTAAAATAAAGCCATATAAATTCATAAAAAAAAGAAAGCAGTGACAATCACTGCTTTCTTTCAGTCAACCTTTGGCGGTCTGTTTATCATCATTTGGGGAAGAATTTCTTTCATTACAAACAGTGGATCACGCCACTTCTTCTGAAAATTGACTGTTATAAAGGTCTGCATAGAAACCGTTTTGCGCCATCAATTCCTCATGGTTTCCAGTCTCAACAATAGATCCGTGATTCATCACGATGATATTGTCAGCATCACGAATCGTAGAGAGACGGTGAGCAACCACAAAGCTGGTCCGATTTTCTAACAAACGCCCCATTGCTTTCTGGATCAAGATCTCAGTCCGCGTATCGACACTAGAAGTTGCCTCATCCAAAATCAAGACGTCCGGATCCGCTAAGAAGGCGCGGGCGATCGTGATCAGCTGACGTTGACCTTGGGAGATGTTGCTGGCTTCTTCATTCAAGACCGTATCATAGCCTTCTGGCAATTTGCGAACAAAATCATCCACATGGGCAGCCTTCGCCGCAGCAATCACTTGTTCTTTGGTCGCTTTTTCATTTCCATAATGAATGTTGTCATAGATGGAGCCGGTAAACAACCACGTATCTTGCAGCACCATCGAGATATTACTACGCAATTCATCACGAGTCAAGTCTCGGGTATCTCTGCCATCATAACGAATGCTACCGCCAGAAACATCATAAAAACGTTCCAAGAGATTGATCAGCGTGGTTTTCCCAGCGCCGGTTGGTCCTACGATAGCCACCATCTCACCAGCTTTGACATCCAAATTAAAATCGGTCATCAATAATTTGTCTGGGGCATAACCAAATTGAACATGATCGAAACGAACTTTGTATTCACTGTCTTCCACTGGTAAACCAGAAGGCTCATCATTCATTTCTTCTTCATCCAAGACTTCAAAGACCCGTTCGGCAGATGCAACGGTTGATTGGATGGTGTTTAGCAAACTAGCGATTTGAGTGATCGGTTGAGAGAATTGATTGGTGTATTGCAAGAATGCTTGCACATCCCCTAACGTCATGTTCCCATTCGCTACCTTGATTCCACCAAGGACAGCCACGAAGACATAGCCTAAGTTTTTAATGAAGTTCATCAAGGGCATAATAATCGCTGAAATAAATTGGGCTTTCCAACCAGCAGAATACAGACGGTCATTTTCTTCTTCAAAAACGACTTGATCGGCAGCTTCATGGTTGAAGGTTTTGACTACTGTATGACCGCCGTAAGTTTCTTCGACTTGGTCATTGAGCAATCCTAAACTTTTTTGTTGGGCCGCAAAGAATTTTTGCGATTTTGGTGCGACGATCATCACGACGATCAAGCTTAAAGGAACCGTTGCTAAAGCAATCAAAGTCAGTTGCCAACTGATCGTCAGCATCATCCACAAAACCCCGATAAAGGTCACGACACTCGTAATAAATTGGGTCAAGTTTTGTTGCAGGGTACTTGCGATATTATCCATATCATTGATTGCCCGTGACATGATATCCCCATTTGAGTGAGTATCATAGTAAGAGATCGGCAAGCGGTTCATTTTTTCATCTAAGTCTCGACGCAGCTCATAAACCGTTCGTTGAGAGACACGGGTCATAATAAACTGTTGTAGAAAGTTGAAGACGGCTGAAATCACATACATGCCGATCGCGATCAAAATGATTTGACCAACTTTCTCAAAATCGATAGGAAATTCTGTCACCTGTTGGCCGGCTTGCATCTGCTGCGTACCGATCATGACCCCTTTAAAAATTTCAGTGGTCGCTTCCCCTAAAATTTTCGGTGTTTGGATTTGGAAGATCACGGCTGCGATCGCTAAAACGAAGACGGCAATGATAGCGATGGAGCGTTTCGACATGTACCCGAAAAGCCGTTTGACCGTCCCCCAAAAGTTTTTTGGTTTTGGTCCTTTGGCACCGATGTTACGGCCCGGGCCGCCACCCATTGGTCCGCCACGGTGTTGTGTTGTTGTTTTCTTTTCACTCATGCAAGATCCTCCTCTCTCAATTGTGAAGAAACGATTTCTTGATAGGTTTCATTGTCTGCCATTAATGATTCATGGGTCCCTTTCCCTACGAGTTGTCCTTCATCCAATACTAAGATCGTATCGGCATCCATGACGGTGCTGACCCGTTGGGCAACCACGACCATGATGCTGTCTTGCATGTCGCGTTTCAGCGCTGCTCGTAAGTTTGCATCGGTTTTGAAGTCCAATGCGGAGAAGGAATCATCAAAGACATAGACATCTGCTTGTTTCACTAACGCACGAGCAATCGCTAAACGTTGACGTTGTCCACCAGAGAAGTTGCCGCCGCCTTGTTCTACACGGCTATCTAAGCCATCTGCCAGTTCGGAGACAAAATCTTTGGCTTGGGCGATCTCTAATGCTTGCCAGATTTCTTCGTCTGTCGCATCAGGTTTTCCATATTTCATATTTTCACGAATGGTACCGGAAAACAGTACCGCTTTTTGCGGAACAAAGCCCACGACTTCTCGTAGATTATGCTGGGTGATTTCTGCAATATTGACCCCATTGATTTTGATTGCACCAGACTCCACATCGTACAAACGAGGCAAGAGATTGACTAGTGTCGTTTTCCCTGAGCCCGTCCCACCGATGATGGCAACAAAATCACCAGATTTTGCTTGGAAGTCGATATCTTCCAACGCCAATTTCTCAGCGCCTTGGTAGCGATACGCCACATGGTCAAAAGTCAAGGTTGCTTGATCCCCTTGTAAGCTCAATGTCGCTGGTGTTTTTGGATCGAGAATTTCATCTTCTTCATTTAAGACTTCGTTGATCCGATCAGCTGATGCTTGGGCTCTTGGCACCATCACGAAGATCATGGACAGCATCATAAAGCTGATCAAAATTTGCATCGCATAAGTCATAAACGCAATCAGGTTCCCGACTTCTAAGGTCATTTCGGCAATATAATGACCACCAAACCATGTGATGGCAATGTTCGTTCCACTCATGATCAACGTCATCAAAGGCATCATCAAGGCCACGATGGTATTTACTTTGATCGCGGTGTGGGTGTAATCTTTGTTGGCTTGATCAAAGCGGTTTGCTTCATAATCCGTTTTGTCAAATGCCCGAATGACCCGGACCCCCGTCAAGCCTTCACGAAAGACTAAGTTCAAACGGTCGGTTTTCTTTTGCATACTTTTGAATAAAGGAACGGCAAAATACATAATACCGCCGACTAATACTAGCATGATAGGAATAACGACTAAAAAGATCCGTGTTAACTGGGCATCTTTTTGGTAGGCCAAGAAGCTCGCCCCAATCAGTGTGATCGGTGCATTGATCATCATACGTAAAAACATTTGCGTCACCATTTGAATTTGGTTGACGTCGTTGGTGGTCCGCGTGATTAATGATGCGGTCCCAAATTTATCGAAAGAACGAGAAGAAAAATTCTCAACTTTTTGGTAAATGTCCGAACGTAGTTTTTGTCCTAATTTTTGTGATTCTCTTGTTGCGAAATACGTATTTCCTAAAGCGGCGATGATACTGATCAATGAAAAGCCGATCATGTAAAAGCCGGTTTTCCAAATGTAATCAATGTCCCCTGTCGCCACCCCATTGTTGATAATATTGGAAGTCAATGTCGGTAGATACAAATCAGAAACGACTTGGATCACCATAAACACCACTGCCATGATTATGGAAATGACGGATACGCGTTTTATCAGCTTAATCATAGGTTTCCCCTCTTTCTTTTTTTGCGCCCTCTCTTAACCAGCGGACTTTACTGTTGAAATCAGCGATCGCTTCGGCAGGATCATAGTCTGGATCAAATGCTGATTGGCGATAGGCTTCGGCAATCGTCGAAAAGACGGTATGCATCAGCAGCTGGATCAGCATTTTCAACTCATGGTCGTCTTTGACTTTCAATAAATCTTTGTCGACCTCTGACAAAAAGATGGCTTGCTGCTTCTGCCGATCGGCTTTGTGTTCTTGATGCATCTTGTGCTGCATCTCTGGCACGACTTTATGGAAGGAACGATAATCCATACTCATAAATAAATTGCGGTAAAAGTTTGCGTTTTTGCCTTTGAAAACCTCGGCGATCATCCGTGAAAAGTACCATTCGAACCCCGCAAACAGATCCCCGTTTTCATGTTGGATCGATTTCAGCAGATCTCGCTGACTATTTTTTTTCAACGTATGGAAATAATAGTAATAAAGATCTTCTTTGTTTTCGAAGTATTGGTAAAAACTCCCGCGAGGAATCTCGGCATCTTTGATGATGTTGGCGATCGAGGCGTCTTTCAACGGCAGCCTTGAGAATTCTTTTTTCGCCGCATTTAAGATGCGCTTTTGTTTTTCTGGCGGCAAGTGAAAAAATGTATCGGTCGGCATCACAAGCAACTCCTTTCTAATTTAAAATAAATCACAGCTCTCGATATGACACGTTGTCATATGACACTGTGTCATTATACACCCCTCACCAGAGAATGCAAGAATTTAAATTTGACTTTTTTATGAAGGAATCGATTCTGGTCTTTTTATAAAGGGCGTTATTTGAAAAGAAATAACCAATGAAATTTCTGAAAACAAAAAACCTTCGTTTCCCTGATGGAAAACGAAGGTTGCTATTTTTTCATTCCGCCGATTATAAATAACGGTCATTTTTTCTTTCGGCGCCATAAAATCAAGAAAACGATCAGCAGCAGGATAACACCGGCGATCAATAAGGTATAACTTGGCGCTTCATTGGTTTTAGGTAATGTTTTTTCGCCATCGGCAGTAGCGTTGGCCTCTTTCGAAGAAGTCGTTGTCGCTGTTTCTTGGGCTGTCGTCGAAGTTGCCGTCGCTTCTTCAGTCGTACTCGTTTGCGTGCCTGTAGGCAGATACATGGAATCATTTGCCGCTTGAATGATATAAGAGATCCGTCCGGGGACAAAGGCACCTGGATCAACTTGCATCTCTTGTTCCATCTGATTCAAATTGGTCAAAATTGAAATCATCCATTCGTTGGAAACGGCTTGATTCAAATGTAAAAAGACTCCGTCTGCTGGATAGACGACCCTTAAATATTCCTGCAACTGATCCACGACAGGAATCAAGTCAGCAAAACTGGCGTAGCTATTCGCATCAAAAGCCAGTTGCGGCTCAATGGCTTCCCAGGATAACGTCTGATCGACAAACAAGGCACCGATGATTTTTGCCAAGTAAGCAATATCAAAGCCCATCGCATCACTAGAATAACGTAACGCTAGGCGATTGCCATTGGTCAATTCTTCATCTGTCAACTGGTCCAACTGTTCTTGGGTAAATGCGGTCACACTGCCTTCAGTGATCCCTTGGGTTAAGGCGCTACGAAGCGAACTAGGTTCATCGGCTAACGTGTTGATCTCATTGACGTTTTGCGTCCCTGTCTCTGCTTGGATCGAGGCAATAACGGCTTCGGAATCGACTGGCTCTTGATTCTCGTCAGCTGTAGTTTCTGAAGTAGCGGATTGATCCGTTTCTTGGTTTTCATCTGTACTTTCTTGGGCAGAATTTTGAATCTGCTCACTGTCTGTTTGCCCTTCTGATGAAAGCGTCTCGCTAACGGCAACCGGATTGTCACTTCCACTCGTAGCCGTTTCATCTGCATGAACCATCATTGGTGAAAATGCCAGCGTCATTAGTCCGAACCAAATTATTTTTTTCATCATCATTGCCTCCTCGAATGGGATTTCTCCCTTTGTAACGAAACTGTAACATAAAGGCCTCGTTTCCGCAATCAATTTAGTAACTTCTTAAAAAAAACCTCCATCTTTATCAGATAGAGGTTTTACCATTATTTTATCGTTGCCACATGCATGACTGCTTGACCTGCGTTTGTTTCCGCGATCGGTAACAGTTCAACGTTGGCTGCTTGGTCCATATTGGTGATAATGACAAGCATCTCAGAAGCTTTGCCTTTAGCCGTCAACTGCGCCAAATCGACTTGGGCAACTTGGGTGGCTGGTGTCACCGCTTGGCCTTCCTCCACCAGGATCTCAAAAGGTGCTCCTTGCAATTCGACGGTGTCGACACCCATGTGCAGCAGAATCTCTAGCCCGCTAGCAGTCTTGATCCCCAATGCATGTTTCGTTGGGAAAATCGTCGTGACGGTTCCTGCTGCTGGTGCAAAGATCGCCCCATTGTCTGGCAAGACGAAATACCCGTCGCCCATCATTTTTTGCGAAAATACCGGATCACTTGACGCGCTGATCGATTTTGTCGTACCTGTTGCTACTGCGTATAAGGGTGTATCGATCGTTGTTGCTGATGAATTTGCTGCCGTTTCCTTTGCAGCCGTTTCACTCGTTTCTTTTGGTTGCGGTTGCACAGTGACGGTTGCAGCTGGTTTTGCCTCCTCTGCCTCAATCCCTTTGACTGCTTCTAAGCGATCTTTAGGAATCCCAAAGAAGTAGGTGGCAACGAAGCCGCCAGCATAGCCTGCTAACAAGCCGAAAATATAGCCCATCCAACGGCCGTTGGCAATCAATGGAATCAAAGCTAGCCCTGATGGTCCAATCGCCGTTGCGCCGATATTTGTCAAAGCGCCAATGACCGCACCACCGATCCCACCACCAATACAAGCAGTGATAAATGGTCGACCTAATGGCAATGTCACTCCGTAGATCAATGGTTCGCCGATACCTAAGATCCCAACTGGCAATGCACCTTTGATCATTTCAGAAAGCTCTTTGTCTTTACGTAGTCGTACCCATAAGGCGAAAGCTGCTCCGACTTGACCGGCACCAGCCATGGCTAAAATCGGTAATAATTGCGTGCTGCCTGTTGCTTCGATCATTTGGATGTGGATCGGGGTCAAAATTTGATGCAAACCAAACATGACCATTGGTAGGAAGGCCGCCCCTAAGACAAACCCAGAAAACGCACCGCCCACATTCAAGACCCAAGTGATTGAACCGACTAAGCTGTCAGAGATCAGACCTGCCAATGGCATGATCAAGAAAATCTCCGTCAAACCGATGATCAACAAACACAACGTCGGAGTCACGATAATATCGATCGCTTCAGGAATCACTCGATGCAGCACTGCCTCTAATTTCGCCAAAAGCCATACAGCGAAGATCACACCGATGATCCCTCCTTGGTTGGCAGCTAAAGCTTCGCCGGTGAACAAGTTTTGGATCGGGGCTTCTGGGTTCATACCGGTCAGCAAGATGATCGAACCGATCACTCCACCAAGGGTTGGATTGGCTTTAAAGACCTGCGCAGCATTGACCCCAGTAAAGATTGCTAAATAGGTGAACATCCCATTTCTTAGGACGTTTAAAATCATGACATAATAATTCCAAGTGTCTCCATCTAAATTTCCAGCAGTGATCATGTTGGTCAGAACGGAGGCGATCCCTGCAACGAGTCCTGCACCAACGAAGGCTGGAATCATTGGAACAAAGATATTTGAAATGTCTTTCAGCAGCGACTTCAATGGTGATGATTTTTGTTTGGCTTTTTGGGCTGCTTTCATCTCTGCCGTTTTTTCTGATAACGCCTCTTTGCCTGATTTTTGCTGCGGGATCTCTTGCCCTAAATCAACACCGGCTTTTGCCACCATTGCGTTGGCTACTTTGTTGACTTTCCCTGGTCCGATAATGACTTGCAGCTGCTCGTCATTGACGACACCCATCACGCCGGGAATCTCTTTTAACCCTTGTTGATCGACCTTGTCGTGGTCGCGGACGGTCATTCGTACGCGAGTCATACAGTGATTGACTGTTTCTACGTTATCCATTCCGCCGGCTTCTTGAAAAATCTTCTCCGCTAACTCTTCTACCGTCAGTGTTTCTTTTGCCATTACTTTTCTCCTCCTAACGCCGTTTTGACAAACCCTTGTGCCGTGGCAAGTTTTGCTTGTGCTTCGTCTTTCGTGCTATCCGTCAACAGCATCACGATCGCCAATTTGACATTCTGATCTGCTTCTTCAAATGCTGCAGCGGCTGTTTCATAATCAGCTTCAGTTGCCTGCATGATGATCCGTTTTGAGCGTTCCACCAATTTTTCGTTGGTCGCTTTCACGTCGACCATCAAATTATTGTAGACTTTACCGATCCCTACCATCGATAACGTCGAGATCATATTCAAAATCAATTTTTGGGCAGTTCCTGATTTCAAACGAGTCGAACCCGTCAGAAACTCTGGGCCACAATCGACTTCAATTGGAAAGCTGGCATGTTGAGAGATCTCCGCATCTTTGTTACAAGCGATCGTAGCTGTTGTGGCACCAAGCTCATTGGCGTAATCAAGAGCCCCAATCACGTAAGGCGTTCTACCACTGGCAGCGATCCCGATCACCATGTCATTTGGGTTCAACTTCAGATCGACAAGGTCTTGTTTCCCTAGCGTTAAGGAGTCTTCTGCTCCCTCGACAGCAACCGTCATCGCTTCTTCACCACCGGCGATCAGACCGACCACCATCTCAGGTGATACCCCAAAGGTTGGGACACATTCGGCCGCATCCAAGACGCCTAATCGACCACTTGTCCCAGCGCCAAGATAAATCAAGCGTCCGCCTTTTTTAAAAGCAGCGATAGTTTGTTCAATCACTTTTTCAATACTAGGAATTTCATTTTCCACCGCATAGGCAACTTTTTGATCTTCTTGGTTCATTTTTTGACACGCTTCTAAAATTGTCATTTCATCTAAATTACTCGTTTCGCTATTGCGTCGTTCAGTCGTTAATTTGTCTAAATTGATTTTATTCATTGGAATCATCTCTTTCTAATTTAAATCGCATCCCTGCTTTGATTTGTTGGATCAACGGCAGATCAGCTGGTATCACCTGAGCGGCGAGGTTGACTTTTGGGTCTGCTGGCAAAGGACGTTTGCACACTTGAATCTCTCCCATATAGCGCAAATACTCTTGGTTATCGATCGTCACAGCACCAATTGTCCGCTCTTGACTAAGTTCAGGTTTGACTTCTGGAATGGCATTGAAACGGGCATCAGCACTGCGCAAGACATCCCGAGCTTCATCGTAACGATTCTGGTGATCCCCTAGTACGTGTTCAAAGTAAGTAGAACCAAGATCTTTGACCCGCAAAACGATCCGCGCTTCTTGCAGATACGTCGCAAACTGCTGCGCACTTTTTGCAGAAACCATCCCATCACCAATGTAAACAGCATCAACTGAGCCAGTAGCCAACAAGTCGATCGCTGCGGCAAAAGGCGACCAGTTGCGGTGTCTTTCCAGTGTGGGTAATCCTTGAAATAACGGTCCGCGTTTCTTGGCATCTCCTGGAACAAAGGCTTGGACGAAAAAGCCTTGTGCTTTCAACCAGCGGTTCTTCTCCTGAAACCAGTCAGCATCCAGTCCTGTTTCTGGTCGGGGGTAATAATTGTGCCAAGCTTCCAAACGAGTAAAATCAGCTCCATACGTCTGCAGCTCTCGAATGTCTTTTTCCGTTAATGTACTGGCATTCAAACTAATGGTCATTTCTTTTGAAAAAGCAGCGATTTGTTGATTGTCGATGGCATAGTCCATTCGTAAACCAGTGACACCGATCTCCCTTAGTTCCGCCAGATTGTCGATGGAAAAGCCCGCTTCTGCTAAGGCGTTTCCAGAAATATCTACCATTAAAGACAGCTGATGGTCTTTTGCGAAACCTCCCAAGTCCGTCAGACGCTGCCGATAGGTACTGCGATCGTCTTCTGGTATGTGCATGGAGGTGAAAATCCCTTTAAAGCCTGATGCCATCGCAGTCATCTGCTCAAGTTCTGCTGCCGTCAAGTCTTCGTTCATAAATACAGAAAAGCCGAACATCTCTTTGCCTCCTTGGTGAGTCACTATCGTGATACCGTTTTCTATAAAAGCATTATAACTGATTCTCTTCCTGTTCGCAACTATATTTCATAATTAAATCATCAATATAGAAATATCGTTTCATTTAATAAGAAAGCTTTACCGTTTAAACTTTCTTATGCCCTTCTTTCTGCACTTGTGGTACACTTTATTAGGAACGAAACTTGCTTTCGTCATTTTTACATAGTAGGAGGAATCACATCATCAATGATTACAATGGATGATATTATTCGCGAAGGCAATCCAACCTTGCGTGAAGTAGCAAAAGAAGTACCATTTCCTTTGAGCGAAGAAGATATCGCACTAGGAAAAGAAATGATGACCTTTTTAGAAAACAGCCAAGACCCAGTCAAGGCAGAAGAACTCGAATTAAGAGGTGGTGTTGGTCTAGCAGCTCCTCAATTAGATATTTCAAAACGAATCACAGCGGTCCTCGTCCCTAGCAGCGATCCAGAAAAAGCAGAACCTGATTTTAAAGATGTTCTTTACAATCCTAAAATTCTAAGTCATTCCGTGCAAGAAGCTTGTTTGGGTGAAGGCGAGGGCTGCCTGTCCGTGGACCGTGAAGTCCCTGGCTACGTGGTACGCCATGCCCGGATCACGATCAGCTATTACGACATCAACGGCAAAAAGAAAAAAGTTCGTTTAAAGAACTATCCTGCGATCGTCGTTCAGCATGAGATCGATCATTTGAACGGGGTCATGTTCTACGATCATATCAATCAACAAAATCCTTTTTCATTGAAAGAAGGCATTTTAGTCATCGACTAACTAAAAAGTCTCTACCGACATTTTGCGGCAGAGACTTTTTTTTCTTCTATATTATTGAGTATCCTCTGGATATCTTCCTTCAAGGTTTTGGCGTTAATTGCCTTTTGCTAGGCTTTCTTGATGATCGGCTTTGATTTTTTCTAATAACGCCGGTTGTTCAAAAAGATCTAACGCGGTCAGCGCTAAAAGTTCAGCCGCGATAGCGATCGACTGCAAGCCTTTTTCACTCTTGGCAGCGGCTTTGAATTCTTCCGAATGACCCGCAATGTAGTCATCTGAAATCGAAACGGTGGGTTGGATCGTCGGGATCACTTGACTGACATTGCCGACATCAGAAGAACCAAGACTTGTTTTGGCTTCCGTATCGATCTCATCGGCAGGTACGCCCGCTTCTTGGGCATGGGCAAAGAAAATCTCATCAAAACTTGGTGTCACGATCACATCATCGACGGAGTTTTGGAACAAGCCGAATTCATAGGTCGCTCCCGTGGCTAAAGCGGCTCCTTTGACGATGTTTTCGACTTTCTCGTAGACATCGTTCAAGGTCGCTCGATTGGCTGCTCGTAAATAAAAACGACCGGCTGCATATTCTGGCACGACATTGGCTGCCACGCCACCATCGGTGATCACACCATGAATATTGACGTCTTTTGGTAAGTGCAGACGCAATCCATTGATCCCGTTAAAGACTTGCAGCAATGCTTCTAACGCGTTGATGCCTTTTTCTGGTGCAGCTGCCGCATGGGAAGCTCGACCATAGAACTTGATATCCACTGGATCATTGGCTAATGACGCTGTCGTTTTGCCATAGCGATGGGCTGGATGGACACAAAGAGCGGCATCGACATCATTGAAGAACCCTTCACGGACAAAACTGCCTTTAGCGGAACCATTTTCCCCACCTTCTTCTCCTGGCGTCCCATAGACTCGAATCTCCCCGCCTAGCTCATCGATGAAAGGTTGCAGGGCACTGGCTGCTAAGACGGAATAAGTCCCGAAGAGATTGTGCCCACAAGCATGACCGATCCCTGGTAACGCATCGTACTCAGCTAAAAAGGCAATCGTTGGGCCCGGTTTTCCACTGACATAGCGGGCATCAAAGCCGGTACGATGTCCTGCGACATCCTTTTTAACAGCAAAGCCTTCTTTTTCTAATTGGGCGATCAGGGCATCGGCTGAGTAAAACTCATAGTTGCTGACTTCTGGGTGATTATGGATATCTAATGCCAAGGCTTGATAAGCGGCTAAACGCTCTTGGATAAATGGTTTAATCGTTGCTTTTGTAATAGTTGCTGTTGTCATAATCAAATCTCTCCTTTTTCTTACATGGTTTTTTTCAGTGTTTTTATCAAATTACATAGCACTTATTTTGCTCCAAAGGTTTCCCAAGCAGGAACACTTGATCCTTTTGACGTTTCCTCGATGACTTTTTTCGTATCCTCTGTTTGGTAAGCAGCAACCACTTTTTGGTAAACTTCATTGTCTTCATCTTCTTTACGGGCGGCAATGATGTTGACGTAAGGACGGGCCGTTTCATCAACAGGCTCTAAAAAGATTGCATCTTCGGTAGGCACAAATCCTGCATCTACCGCCATGCCGCTATTGATAACAGAAACATCGACATCGGAAAGTGCCCGGGCTGTTTGCGCTGCATCAAGTTCCGAAATTTCTAAATTCAAACGGTTTTCAGTAATATCCGCGACCGTTGGTGTTTGTCCGGCTGCTTCATCCACTTTGATCAATCCAGCTGATTGTAACAAGAGCAATGCCCGACCACCATTGGTCACATCATTCGGGATCGCAACTTTAGCTCCTTCAGCCAAGTCGTTGACATCCGTCACTTTGTCGGAATAAATGCCTAATGGCGCGTTGACTGTATTGCCGATCGATACGAGATCGGTACCAAATTCTTTATTATAATTGTCCAAGAAAAATTGGTGTTGGAATGAATTGAGGTCAATGGAACCATCAGCTAATGCTGCGTTGGGTTGATTGTAATCAGAGAATTGGACATATTCTAAATTGATGCCTTCGTCTTTTAAACGATCTTTGACATCATCCCAGACATCGGTGTCCGCGCCAATCACTCCTAATTTCACAGTGACTTCTTCTTGATCAGTGGCTGCGGCACTGCCATTGTTTCCGCATCCTGTAATAAATAATAATGCTGCCCCTAAGACGATTGATTGTACGATTTTTTTCATTTTTTCTTCCTCCATAGACTTGCTTGTTTTTTTATTTGTACGTAAGTGGTGGTCAGTGTGATACTCGTTTAATGAGTAGGTTGCTGACAAATTGACTGATAAAAACGAATACTAAGATGATCAAGGTCGCCATGATCGTGACATCGGTCTGGAATCGGTTGTACCCGCGGGTGATGGCTAAGTTACCTAAACCGCCAGCGCCAACTGCTCCTGCCATGGCGGTCAATCCGATCACATTGATCACGGTCAATGCAGAGACCCGAATGATTCCCGCCACGCCTTCTGGCAAATAGACCCGAAAAATGATGCCGAAAGGACTGGTGCCCATCGCTTCGGCTGCTTCCACGACACCGGGGTCAACTTCTAGCAAGGCAATCTCGATCTGCCGAGCAAAGAAAGGAATGATCCCAGCAATCAGAGGAACCAATGCTGCTGTTTCGCCGATCGTCGTTCCCACAAGAAATCGGGTAAAGGTTCCTAGCAACGTCAATAAGATAATAAAAGGGATCGAGCGGACCACATTGATGACCTTATCGAGAAATTCAAAGAGTGGTCGATTTTCTAAAATTCCACTCGGTCGAGTCACTACCAGGACGATCCCTAACAAGATGCCTAAGATGCCCGCGATCAAGGAGGTCCAAAAAACCATATACAAGGTTTGGATCGTTGCTGCGACAAATTCATCTTGGATCGCAACAACATTGGGAAAATATCTTTCTAATAAGGCAGCCATCTAAAATCCTCCTTTAATCACATTGTTTAATGGTTCTGCATGATTTTCTTTTAAAATATTGGTGTACACTCCTTGAGACTTCAAATATTCTAAGGCATGTTTGCGCTGTTGGTACTCTCCGGATAAGCTAACGACCAAGCTGCCGATCGGCACTTCTTGCAAGATCTCCACGTTACCGTAAAGAATATTGGTGGTCACTTTGTAGCGACTGTACAATTGGGCGATCAGTGGTTCATTGGTTTGATCCCCCACGTAGGACAGCTCCACCAGCCATTCATTCGGTGCCAAGGAAGAAAACTTCGAACTGCCGAGGATCGTTTCTAAGGCTTGGTCGATGTGCGTCGCCGTTCGGATGAAATCTTTGGTCAATGGTTTTTCTGGTTGGCTAAAAATCTGAACGCTCGAACCTTGCTCAATAACTTCACCGTCTTCCATCACTGCCACTTTGTTGCAGATTTCTTTGACAACTTGCATTTCATGGGTAATGATCACGATGGTCAAACCGAGAGTCCGATTTAATTTTTTCAACAAAGCCAATATCTGTAAGGTCGTTTTCGGATCAAGGGCGCTAGTTGCCTCATCGCACAGCAAGATCTCTGGATCATTTGCCAAAGCTCTGGCAATGGCGACCCGCTGCTTTTGCCCTCCAGATAGTTGGCTAGGAAACGCTTGGGCTTTTTCTTCCAATCCAACAAGCGTCAGCAGCTCGGTTACTTTTTGATGACGTTCCTGTTTGGACCGTCCCCCATATTTCAAGGAAAAATCCACGTTATCAAAAACATTGCGGCTGTCCATCAAGTTGAAGTGCTGAAAGATCATTCCGATCGTTTTCCGTTTTTCTCGCAGGTCTTTCGCAGAAAGTGTGGTCAGCTCCGTGCCGTTGACGACGACGCTGCCGCTGCTTGGGCGCTGCAATAAGTTGATCACACGGACGAGTGTACTTTTCCCGGCGCCTGAGTAACCCACGATGCCGTACACGTCCCCTTTGTCGATCTCGATCGATACGTTTTTGACCGCTTGGATCGCGGGTTTCTTTGATTGATTGAATGTTACTGATATATCTTTTAATGAAATCATCGTCTTCCCCCTAGTTCTTGTCTTTTTCAATAAAAAAAGGCATCCTCAAACAAGTCACCTGTGACTTGTTTGAGGACGCCTTTTTGCGTGTTACCACCTCAGTTTAAGCTGTACTCGCATACAGCTCCTTTTCGAGTACGATCATACTCTAGCCAGATAACGGTCGCTACCGTCGTCGCCTTGCAAACTACTGCTCGGAACGAATCACTCCTTGGCCATTTTCTAAAAGTCGTTTGATGCTTCTTTTCAGCTACCGAAGCTCTCTGTTGAAAAAACGTGCTTTTGTACTTACCAATTCTTCGTGTGTGGTGCTATTTGATTTTTGTGTATAAAAAAAGTCCTTTTACCAGCGTTTGCTAGTAAAAGGACGAATACTCGTGTTACCACCTTTTGTTTAGAAGGTTTCCCTTCCCTCAACCCAACGTCTAGCCGTGCTAGAGATTGGTGCACTTTGTAACGGTAGTGCGCATCCGTGATTGCCTACTTATCGACAATCAATCCTCCAAGGCCATTTTTCATCGCTTCTGACTTGACTCTTTCCACCAACCAGAGTCTCTCTTTAAAGTATCCGCGGTTACTTTCCTTCTCAACAGATTCATTATTCTTGTTGAGTTGTACTTTACTGGAAAATGAACGTCTTGTCAACAAAAAATCACAATTTTTTCATCTAAGTGTTCCCCAAGACTGCCGATAGCGTCCTTGCCAGAATGGTTTACGCCTCAATTTTGATAGAGCATGCCTTTTTCTGCTAACTGTTGTTTGGCTTTTTCCAGAGCCGCAGGATCGGTATAACGCAGCGTATGCAAGTGCACCCCGTTGGTTAAATCAGAGAGCAAGCGGGCTTCTGCATGTTGGGTTTTGTTGATGAAATCAGTCACGTCTTGGTCTGTTTGAATCTGCAAATTGCCAGTGATCTCTCCATAGATTTCATGTTCAACGATGACATCGACCACTTCCACGCCACAAGCGACAAAAATCCGCAATTCTTCTTCGGTTTGTTCAGGCCGATGCTGCACCGCTAGCTTGCTGACATGCCCCGCCTCATTCAACAGTGCTTGCAGTCGATAGCCGCGAGCAGTGGCCGCGATCGCTTCACCGGCTGCTCGCAGCAAGGCAATGTCCCCAACGATGATTTGGCGACTGACTCCTAGTGATTCTGCCAGTTTGCTGGCACTGATCGCTTTGTCCGCTTGCTTCAATGCCGCTAAAATCGTTTCTCGACGTGTTGCTCCATCCATACTCATTCCTCCAATTGATTCTCTTGATAGGTTTTTGAGTGTTTCATAATTGATTGAAACATGGCTAAAATCGTTTCCTCATAGGCTTGATTTGAAATCGCCTGCCGAATATTTTCCAGCACTTTCTCTTCACGATTTTCATCTAAAACCGGCAACTGACTACTTTTCTTCAATTGCACGATTTCATTGACTGTACTCATGCGTTTTTCTAAAAGATGCGTGAGCTGCCAATCAATGTCATCGATCGCCGCTCGCTGAACAGCCAAAGGATCTTGCTGGTTGTTTTCTTCTTCCAAGTCGATCGTCTTGATGACCCGTGCCGGATTTCCCGCCAGCACAACATTGTCTGGGAATGATTTTGTGACCACACTGCCAGCCCCCACCACGACATTGTTGCCTAAGCGGACCCCTGGCAAAATCGTGGCCGCGCCACCGATCCATGCGTTGTCGCCAATCACGATCGGTGCTCCTAATTCTAAGCCGCTGTTTCGTTTGACCGGATGTAATGGATGAGTCGCCGTAAACAACCGAACATTGGGTGCCAGCATACAATTGTCACCAAAGGTAATCGGGCAAACATCTAGTAACACACAGTCGTAGTTAGCATAGAAGTTTTTGCCGACAGAAATATTGTAGCCATAATCAAAGCGGACATTCGGTTCGATATAGATTCGACCAGTCACAGAGCCGAAAGTTTCTTTTAGTAACTGCTCTTTGATTTTTGTATCAGTTTCTTGGTTGATCAGGTTCATTTGTTCACGGGCATATTTCCGGTCTGCCACCAATTCTGGATCTGGGGAAAAGTACAATTCGCCAGCAATCATTTTCTCTTTTTCGGTACGTTGTGTCATATCATAAACTCCTTCATTCAATTTTCTGGAAAAACGTTTCGGCTGCTGCGGTCAACATGCCATATTCATTCGGGATCGCCAATGGTTCCTTATTGATGACCAACACCTGCTGGCTGTAATCGACTAGCCCTGCAAAAGGATAGACTTGCAGCGAAGTCCCCACGACCACCGTCAGGTCGGCTTGAGCAACGGCCTGAATGGCTCCTTCAATGGTTTCATCCGTAAATCCTTCCCCATAAAGCACGATCGCCGGCCGAATCTGACCGTCACATCCTGCATGGTGCCAATCCTGCAAATACGCTTGCCAAGGTACCGGATTACCGCATTTTCGGCAATAACAGTTGTACAAGGAGCCGTGAAAATCGATTCTTTGGTGACTCCCCGCTTTTTCATGCAGTCCATCGATGTTTTGTGAAACGACCCAAACTGTTTTTTTCGTTTGCAGCGCAGCCATTTTTTGATGAATGATGTTCGGCTGGGCCTGAGGATGGTAGAGGTGCTTGACGAACTGATAAAATGTTTCCGGTTCGTTTTCTAAACAGTCATGGCTTAACAAATACTCTGGCTGGGCCAGTCCTTGATAGACCCCTTTTAAGGAACGGTAATCAGGAATGCCCGATGGGGTTGAAACACCGGCACCCGTCAAAAAGGTCACGGATGATGCGGCGGTGACCGTTGCGATTGCTTGCTCAATAGATACCTTCATCGTTCTAACTTCCTTTATGGCTTTTCTCTTATTCTAACCGAAAAAGAACCGTTTTTGCGAAAAATCAGCCATTTTCTTTTTTAAAAGCAACTAATGCTTTTTCTTGCGGAATTGCTTATAATAAATGCAATAAATACAAGAAGAATGGGAAAACCAAATGAAAATTTTGATTATCGAAGACAACAATGAGATCAGCGAAATGTTGGCTACTATTTTAGCAGCTGACTATACCGTCCAGCAAGCCTATTCAGGCACGGAAGGTCTGCTGCTTTTTCAGCAAGATGCTTTCGACTTGATTTTGCTAGATCGAATGCTCCCCGGTAAAGATGGGACACAAGTCTTGCAAGAGATTCGCCAAACCTCCACGGTCCCCGTCATTATCTTGACTGCCTTAGATGAACCAGCCGATGTTTCCACCCTTTTGCTGGCGGGGGCCAATGATTACTTGACCAAACCCTTCAATGTCGAAGAATTAAAGGCACGTATCATTGTTCAATTGCGAACAAACAAACAACCCCCTCCAGTTGCCAGCAGCCACTCGTATAAAAACATTCAACTGTTGCCTGACTCGTTTCAGCTGCAACGAGGAGAGGCAACGGTTCAGTTAAAGAAAAAGGAGTTTGAGATTTTTTCCCTGCTCTTAGCGAACCCCAAAAAAGTTTATACCAAAGAAATGCTCTATGAAGCTGTTTGGCAAGAACCTTACTACGGTGAAGAAAACACGATCAATGTCCATATCAGCCATTTACGCAGCAAAATCAAAACACTCGATCCAGATGAAGCGTATATCGATACTGTCTGGGGCATCGGCGTCAAGCTAGCTTAAAAAGGAGGAACCTCATGCATATACTTCAGTTTTTCGCCGCTCTGATCGTTGTGTTATTGTTTGGCTATTGGTTTTTCTTACTATATGATCTAAAAAAGTACCACCAGCAATTAACAAGAATCAGCGAAATCGAAACAAATCAAGAGATCCATTTACAGACCCGCGTCCCCGCTTTAAAAGCGATCGCCTTGTTAAACAATCAGATACTTAGAAAAAATAAGCAGCAACACTATCAAATGCTGCAAGAAAACCAGCAGTTGGAACAAGCCATTCAAAATATCTCTCACGACTTACGCACACCTTTGACGGTCGCCAGCGGCTACACACAACTGCTGCAAGCCGATGCGACCCTCACCCCGCAACAACTACAGCTGCTGGATAAAGTCAGCAGCAACCTAGAAAAAGTCGAAAATCATCTGGAACAGTTGTTGACCTATCAGCGTCTCAAAGACAATCAGCTCGCTTTGACTTTGGAAGAATTCAATCTTTCTCGTTTATTGGAAGAAGAACTGCTCCAGCTTTATCCTTCTTTTGAGGAAAACCATTTATCACTGACGGTTGCGATCCAACCCAACATCATGATCATTTCAGATAAAAAAAGCTGGCAACGAATTTTCCAAAATGTCCTTGGTAACCTGCTGGAACATGGCAGTGAAACGGGGACGATCCGCTTGAATCAGCAAGGAAATCGCATCGTTTTCCAACAGGAAAATCAGCTGAGATCACCGATCCAGCACCCAGAAAAATTGACCCACCGCTTTTATACCGAAGACCTTTCACGGCATAAACAGCAAGCCGGACTTGGTCTGTATATCATCGCGGCATTGACTAATGCATTAGACGGCAAGATCCAATTGGATACAACCGAAGAGACGTTTCGTTTGACCCTTTTTTGGCAGCAGTCCGTTGAACCCCACTAACTCATGGCTATACACAAAAAACACCCAATCGCTCGACCTTCACTAGTCGATACGGTTGGGCGTTTTTCTGCTCTTACAATTCTTGTCTCTTAAACACCAGATGCGCAGCCAAGAGGCAAAGCAATAAACTGATCAGGCTCCCAAGAAAAATGGGTTGGACTGTTTCCCATGTTTGGAAAGTAGTCATGGTCACCATCTCTAACCCGCCTTGAAAGTCCAAGTATTCTAAAAACTTCCAGTTGGGTAAAGAGATTCGGGCAATAGCAAAGGCCATCGGAATAAAAATCGTCGCCAACACGCTGACCGCTGTATTTTTGGTCAAATACAAAACTAGCACTGCAAAAGAGGAAGTCGCTAATAAAATCAGTACAAAACTAACGAAATAATACAACAAGTTTTCTATCTGTGAAAGGTCATTATAACCAATCCCCCCAATAACCGTTCCCGCTACAAAGCTCACCAAACAAATCGCGACGATCTGTAAGACCAGCACCAATGTATAAACCAAGAATTTCCCAAAAAGATAAGCGGGTTTGGAGACACCAACGGTAATGATATTCTTCATGGTCCCTTTCGTGTACTCACTGCCTAAGACCTGCATCACCAATGGCAAGGAGTAATACAGCAACATGGAAGACAAACTGGTCTGGATCGCCAGAAAGCCAGTCATTTCCGTAAGGCTGCCTGCTGTTTGCGTACTATCCCCAAGAGTGACCCCTACACTACCATTGGAAACAACGGATAAAATCACCAACAATAAAATAATTCCTTCTGTGATCCAAAAACTTTTACTTCTTGATAAACGATACAAATCGGCTCGAATAAAATTCAACATCTTAATTTCCCCCTTCACTTGTTACTAACTCTTTGAAATACGACTCTAGATTTTCCCCTTCAAAAGAAATCCGGTCGATAGCGATCCCTTCATAAACCAGCTGACGGACCAGGTCACGAATCAACACATTCTCTTGATAAATATGAATTTTGTGGTCACTGACGACTTTATATTCGGAAATCAGCTGACTCTCTAGCAAGCGGCTAGCTGTGGCTACATCATCCACTTCTAATTGAATAAACCGTTTCGCCATCAGATCGAATTCGTGTTTGGTCATCTCTTTGATCAGACGCCCCTCACTAATGACCCCAAAACGTGTAGCGACTAAGTACAACTCTTCTAAAATATGACTGGAAATCAAAATCGTCATGCCGCGTTCTTGATTCAATCGTAAAAGCAGCTCCCGAAACTCAACGATCGCTACAGGATCCAGGCCATTGATCGGCTCATCTAGTATTAGAAAATCCGGTTGGTTCAATAAAGCGATGGCTAAGCCTAGCTTTTGTTTCATACCCAAAGAAAAATCACGGTATTTCTTGTGGCCAACATTGGTCAATCCGACAAACGCCAATGCTTTACTGACCGCCTCAGGTTCCACCACCCCGCTGATTTTGCAATAATAGTTCAAATTTTGCTCTGCGGTCAATTGGTCGTAAGCAACTGGGGTCTCAATCACATTACCGACCCGTTTCAGCATCTGAGTGTACACTTTGCCGCCTTCAACATCAAACAACTGCAGACTGCCACTAGTTGGTTGGATCAACTGAACGATCGCTTTTAATAGGGTCGTCTTCCCAGCACCATTTCTCCCCAC
This sequence comes from Enterococcus sp. AZ188, assembly GCF_050544075.1. Lineage (NCBI taxonomy): Bacteria > Bacillati > Bacillota > Bacilli > Lactobacillales > Enterococcaceae > Enterococcus > Enterococcus sp. AZ188. The sequence goes on along the minus strand of NZ_CP172943.1, from coordinate 390,772 downwards.
CAATCCATAAATATCTCCCTTAGCGATCGTTAGATCGACATCATGTAGCGCCTGCTGTTTGCCGTAACGTTTGTTTAATCCTTTGATTTTAAGAACATTTTCCATTTTTACTTCCTCCTTGCTTGCTTCTGTGCTTATTCTAGCAAGCAGATCTAAATCAGCTATTAACTAATTATTAATTGATTCTTAACTCGTAGTTTTCTGCAAAAAACAGTTTATTTCTATTATACACAGCTGAAAATGAACCGATCTAGAAAAACCGTCCCTTTTCAGCAAACCAACCAATAGCAGATGATCTTTTCATTACTGCTTTTGCTCTTTGTTTTTTGCCTCACAAAGAAAGAGATTCCTTCATGACAAGGAACAAAAAACGTGGTAAACTAGTCACGAATCAAAGTGAGGTGAAATACATTGGTAGCAGCTATTATTTATTGGGCAATGATCATTATCAGTTTCGGTTGGTTGGCAGTCAGCTTATATTTCTCTATCTTCTATTTAGCACGTAAAGAAAATGGCAATTTATGGGCATTCGGCTTTTTAAATGTCATCACAGCAATCATTCAAGCCATCGTCCTTGTGGTTTACCGTACCTTCGGACAAGATTGGGGCGTTACACAATACTCAAGCCTCATCTATCTAGCACTTGGCTTATTGCTTGCTTTGACAGTCATCCAAGCTGTTTTAGGCCGTGAACCAAAAGCGAAAGTCGCTTAAGGGTTCCAATAGACACTCGTAAAAACGATCCGCTTTCTCTTTGATAAAAATAGGGAAATGGTCGTTTTTTTGTTAAAAAGAATTGACATTTGGGTGCTTTTCTTCTAAACTCTGAGAAGAATCAAATTAAATACGAGTACCCTTTAACATTTAGGTAGAGGTCGCGAGGTTCATTAATCCTGCTGAGTGAAGCAACACGTTTACAGCAGAGCTAGGGAACATCGCCGAAACAAGGTCGGTTTTGCTTGCATCGATTTTGTTGGGCCGCAAATGAACAATTTGCGGACTGTCTTAGCTTGTCTAAGTTGCGCTATGTTTTGTGAAAGGTTTGTCGACGATGACCTGTCAACAGCCGTTTTCCAATCATGGAGTACGGCTGTTTTTTTGCTTTTTCATCCTTACCTGCTTGTCCAACTCGTGAAAGGAAAGAGAAAAAATGAAAAAAAATAATTGGATCTGGGCAGTCTTCGCCCTCTGTCTAACCCTCATTCAGCTGCCCCTAACCGTGCAAGCGGATGACCAAACGCCTGCGGAACAATTCCGTGTCGGTATGGAGGCAGGCTATGCCCCATTTAACTGGACGCAAACGACGGACGCCAATGGTGCCGTGCCGATTTCTGGGGAAGAAGGCTCGGCGTTTGCCGGCGGTTACGATGTCCAGATCGCCAAACGAATCGCTGAAGGCTTAGGCAAAGAATTAGTGATCGTCAAAACCCAATGGGACGGTCTGCCGCCAGCTTTACAAGCGGGGACTATCGATGCTGTGATCGCTGGTATGTCACCAACTGCCGAACGTCGCGAGCAAATTGATTTTACCGATCCTTACTATGAATCAGATTTGGTGGTAGTGGTTCGTAAAGATGGCGAGTTCGCCGATGCCAAAAGCCTCGCTGATCTTTCGGGGGCAAAAATCACTGCCCAGCTGAATACTTTCCATTATACGGTCATAGATCAAATCCCTGAGGTCCAAAAAGAACAAGCCATGCGGGACTTCTCCTCCATGCGCGTTGCTTTAGCTTCGGGTATCATTGACGGCTACGTCAGCGAACGTCCAGAAGGCGTCACTGCCGTCGGGGCAAATCCTGATTTGAAGATGGTCGAGTTCGATGAAGGCGCCGGTTTTGAAACCAACCCAGAAGACGTCCAAGTAGCAGTCGGGATGCGCAAAGGCGATCCCGATGTTGAAAAAGTCAATGAGATCCTTGCAGGAATTTCTGAAGAAGAACGGGTTTCCCTGATGGATCAAGCAGTTTTAGATCAGCCTGCAGATGCCAGCGGAGAAACAGCGGATCAAGGTCTGATCGCTGATTTTAAAAAAATCATTGATGATTACGGCATGCTCTTTTTACGAGGCGCTGGCTTGACCTTATTCATCGCGATCCTTTCAACGATCATCGGATTGATTATCGGTCTTTTAGTCGGTATCTTCCGGACATTGCCGCTTTCAGAAAATCCAGTAGGACGTTTCTTCCAACGCATCGTCAATGGTTTACTGACCATTTATATCGAAGTTTTCCGCGGCACCCCAATGATGGTTCAAGCAATGGTTATTTTCTACGGAACTGCTCTAGCCTTTGGTGTCTCCATGAATCGCACGCTGGCAGCCGTGCTGATCGTTTCTATCAATACGGGTGCCTACATGTCTGAAATCGTTCGTGGGGGGATTTTTGCTGTAGATGACGGCCAATTTGAAGCAGCTCAAGCCATCGGAATGACCCATTGGCAAACCATGATCAAGGTCGTGTTGCCGCAAGTGATGCGCAATATTTTACCAGCTACCGGGAATGAGATCATTATCAATATCAAAGATACTGCCGTCTTAAGTGTCATCAGTGTTGCAGACCTCTTCTTCCAAGGTACATCAGCCGCTGGAACGAACTTCCAATACTTCCAAACATTTGCGATCATCGGTGTGATCTACTTAGTCTTGACCATCAGTGCCACCCAGATCTTGCGCTTTGTTGAACGCAAAATGGATGGTCCCAGTGCGTATGTCAAATTAGAAGACATCAACCCGAACGAATAAGGAGGAAGAACATGTCAGCAATCATTGAAATTGACCATTTAAAAAAGAGTTTTGGCGACAACGAAGTCTTAAAAGACATCAGTTTGTCTGTTAATAAAGGAGAAGTTGTCACGATCATCGGTTCTTCTGGTTCAGGAAAATCTACACTTCTTCGCTGCATCAACTTATTAGAAAAACCAACCAGTGGGCAAATCATCTACTTAGGTGAAAATGTGCTGGAAAAAGGCTATGACTTGCCGAAATACCGTACGCATCTAGGAATGGTTTTCCAATCCTTTAACCTATTCAACAATATGAATGTATTAGAAAACTGCGTGACGGGCCAAGTCACTGTTTTGAATCGTGATCGCAAAGAAGCAGAAGCGACTGCCAAAGAAAATCTGGAGCAAGTCGGTATGGCTCAATATGCCAATGCCAAGCCTTCCCAGCTTTCAGGTGGACAAAAACAACGAGTAGCCATTGCCCGTGCCTTATCGATGAATCCGGATGTCATGTTGTTTGATGAGCCGACTTCTGCGCTAGATCCAGAAATGGTCGGTGAAGTGTTGAAGACCATGAATACGTTAGCTCATACTGGCTTGACAATGGTGATCGTTACCCACGAAATGGGCTTTGCCAAAGAAGTGTCTGATCGGGTCATCTTTATGGATCAAGGTGTCATTGCCGAACAAGGGACGCCTGAAGATATCTTTATTCATCCAAAAGAGCAACGCACCAAAGAATTCCTTTCCCGTGTGTTGAATTAATTTTCTGTCTTGAAACACTTAGCAGTCTTCTTCCGAGCTTTTTCGTCCTTTTTCAGTAAGCTTGGAAGAATTCAATGCTAAGTGTTTTTTTATTGCAGGAGGAGTAATTGTCAGAATTTATCAAAAAATCACAAAAAACCATTGCTATTTGTTAGAAACTTTGTTATTTTTTTTAAAACTAAGGAATTATAGGAGCTTTCATTTATGGAAAAAAAGTTACAGTTTAAGGATTACATGTATGTTGGATCAATGCTTTTCGGTCTTTTCTTTGGTGCCGGAAATCTGATTTTCCCCGTTCACATGGGACAAGAAGCTGGCGCGAATGTCGGCTTAGCCAACCTTGGCTTTTTAGTTACAGGGATCGGCTTGCCATTTTTAGGGGTCATTGCTATTGGCGTTTCCCAAAGCAGCGGTGTTTTTGAATTAGCTTCTCGGATCAATCGCCGCTATGCAATGATATTTACGATTTTGCTTTATTTAGTGATTGGGCCATTCTTTGCTCTGCCTCGTTTGGCTACTACTTCTTATGAGATCGGGATCGCTCCCCATGTTTCATCAGACATGCAAACTTGGTTATTGGCGTTGTTCTCTGCCCTATTTTTTGGAGCTGCCTGGTGGTTTTCACGCAAACCTAGCAAAATCTTAGATTATGTAGGGAAGTTTCTAAATCCCTTGTTTCTGGTCTTACTAGGAGTTTTGCTCTTTTTTGCCTTTTGGCAACCACTAGGAACCATCAGCGATGCGCCGATCTATCCTAGCTATCAAAGCGATGCTTTCTTTACTGGTTTCACAAACGGCTACAATACTCTCGATGCGCTGGCATCTTTAGCCTTCGGGATCATCATCGTCTCAACGATTCGCAATATGGGGGTTGAGAAACCTGCGACGGTCGCAAAAGACACGATCCTTTCCGGCTCTGTCAGCATCGTGTTGATGGGGATCATCTATACCTTACTTTCTTATATGGGAACCAAAAGTTTAGGCCAGTTTCCCATCAGCGAAAACGGTGGGATCGCTTTGGCACAAATCGCCAACCATTACCTTGGCACTGTCGGCAGTCTGCTATTGGCATTGATCGTCATCTCTGCCTGTTTAAAAACCGCCATTGGTTTGATCACGGCCTTTTCCGAAACCTTTGCTGGATTGTTTCCAAAGCAAAGCTACGGATTCTTTATCGCTTTGACAAGTATCTTACCAGCGATCTTCGCTAATGTCGGCTTGACCAATATCATCGAGTTTTCTATTCCAGTCTTGATGTTTATCTATCCACTGGCGATCACTTTGATTTTGTTGGCGATCATCAGTCCATTATTTAACCATCGTGCCAGTGTCTATCGAATGACGACATACTTCACGTTGATCGCTGCAATCATCGACGGCTTAAATGCGAGTCCTGCAGTGATTACCAACAACGCTTTCGTGCAAGGAATCTTGTCTTTTGCGTCAGATTATCTGCCCTTTTTCCAAATCGGGATGGGGTGGGTCGTACCAGCTGCGATCGGATTTTTGATCGGTTTGCTATGGTCGTGGTTCAAAAAAGACCCTGTTTCAGCCTAAATTAGTTAAAAAGATGAAAATAACCTACCTTTTTTTAAAGGGTAGGCTATTTTTTTGATTAAAAAGACTGACAGTTTCGTAAAAAAAAGATACAATAGAGCCACAAAGGAGGATACCTATGTTTTATGAAGAACTTATGATGGACCCGCAAACATTAATTAAATTTAAAATATTCCGGCGTATGCTGACTCTGCAAAACCCTAGCCACCCAATCGCACAATTGGCAAAGGAAATGGAGTTAAGCTACCAACAAGCTTTTATAGAGTTGACTGAGATCGACCAAGATCTAACTGAGTTAACTCCGGATCATATGTCGATACTCGGTCGTGGCGGTAAATTACAGCCTCAGAATATCGCGGTAACGATCGATGAATACCGCTTCTATTTATTGAATAAAAGCGTTCCGTTCTTATATGTTCTTTACATGCTGAATGAAGACAATCCTACGATCACGGATTTTTGTGCAAAATACGATGTCAGTCGTTCAACGGTGTCTCGCAAATTTGAACATCTAAAAAAACATTTGAAGCAATTTCAGCTTCGCTTTACGTACACTGAATCAAACTTAGTGGGCGATGAGCGTCTTGTGCGGCTCTCCCTATTCAATATCATTTGGTTAGGTACTCGTGGAATAGAATGGCCATTTGCGATCGCTGAGAGTGAGACAGAAAAAATGGTGGATCGATTCACGGAGTATTTCCCAATGACTCATTCTTATCTTGGCCGATTAGAGTTGAAGTATTTCGCCGCCTTGATTCTTTTACGAATCAAAAAAGGGAATTTTGCCAAATACGACAAGCGGTACAATTTCCTGATGAAAAATAATCCATATTTCGATTTTGAGCGTTTGACACAAGTCGTTGATCCTGAAGTTTCAATGACAGACAAACAATTAAAAGGCGAATCAGGGTTTATTTATTTGATGGCGCAAATCTTCCCATTCTACTTGAGTCCTGAAGAAGAAGCTTTGCAACAAACCTTGCAATTCTTTTCAAGCAAACAAAACCCAGTTTATCCGTTAGTCGCAGACTTGTTAGCAGAGATGAAAGCAACCTTCTTTGCTTCACAACCTGGCCTGTTAGACGAGCCATTGGTCGTGGGTAATTTAATCAATGTGACTTTCGGCAACTACGTTTTCCGTCAGCCGTTTCCAAATATCTATCGCTTGCTGACACCCTCGATCAATCGCGGGTCTGCTGAAGAGCAGCTGCAGCAAAAAATCGATGAATTCTTAACGAACTATCGCGAAGAATCAGCGGTGGACTATATCAATGATGAAAACCAAGAGCAGATGGCAACGATGTATACCCACGCCCTGCTGCCGTTTTATGATCAAATCCGTTATTCGAATCGTTTACGGGTAGGGGTTGCGTTAGAAGATAATTTCTTAGTCGTTCAAGGATTGAATCAATTCCTACATGACTTGACCTTCGTAGCAGCAGAACCTTATGATCTAAACCAGCAAGAAAATTATGATGTCATCGTTAGTTCCAATCAGTTGATGAAAAAACTCAAACCAGAAAAAATGAGTTATATTTGGGATTATGCGGCAGACGATCGGCAATACATTGATTTGTATCGTACGTTGAAAAACCGTTTTGATGAAAAGAACCTTTCTCTGTAACCAAACCGTTACGGTTTCTTAAGAACTTCCGAAAAGATTTGTCACAGAATATTCATATTTATCTCGTATACTCTATGTATACCAACAAACAACCCTAACTAACACTTTTTCATTTTTAACTCCTTCCCGTCGGCCACCCACCGACGGGTCTTTTTTTACTTATTTTCGCAGCCAGCAAACTTAAACACTTTCCAATCTTTTCTCCACAAAAAATTCATATTTGGACAGTATAGTATACATAACCCAACAAACAACCCTAACTAACACTTTTCATTTTTACTCCTTGCCTGTCAGCTACCCACTGACAGGCTCCTTTTTTTCTTACGGGTTTTGCCGTATACTAAAGGCAGGAGGTGGCCTATGACAACAGCCATTACGACAGTTGACCAATACATTGCAGCAGCTCCAGCAGAACGACAAGCGATTTTAAGAAAGGTCCGTCAAACCATCAAAGCCGTTTTACCTGAAGCGGTTGAAAAGATCAGTTATCAAATGCCTACTTATCATCAAGGAGAAAATATCGTACATTTTGCCTGCGCCAAACAGCATCTAGGCTTTTATCCCACGCCTTCTGCGATCACGGCCTTCCAAGAGGACTTACAACCATACAAGTCCAGTAAAGGGGCGGTCCAGTTTTCTTTTGCACAGCCGATCCCTTACGAACTGATCGCTGTGATGACCGCTTGGCGACTCGCAGAAGTCAAAAACAAGCACGTGTAACTAGCAATTAAAAAACCGCTATGTCTAATGACGCAGCGGTTTTTTTGCTATGCACAGGCTTGTTTACAAGCCGGGTTTTGTATTCAAGGTGCTAACTTTCAGCACATGATGCAGGGGAATAATCCGCAGCTGCTGACGGTCGCTTTGTAATTTCAAGACAACTTGTTCTTTTGCTACCGTTTTGCCGACGATCCAGCCGGTAACGGTTTCAAAACCACCCAATTTCTCTGTTTTTACTTGCAGCACGACCAGATGCTTGGCAGCGGCTGCCTCTTGCAGCGTTCGCCGGATTTCTTTGACTTTCTCAGACTGATTCTTCTTGTCAGCATCATCACTGAAAAAGGTATCCAGCAACGTTGTGGATGTCATCACAATGAGTTTGCCCAATTGTTTGATGGGCGATGGTTTCTTTTCCATTGGACATTCCTTTCTGCGCGTTGCAGCAGTTTCTAAAACCACACATACGTTCGCATTTCCATGGTTCTATTTTAGCAAATTTTTGATAAAATACAAGCGAACACGCCTTATTTTTCAGAAGAAATAACCTCTAGCCAATAAGGAATCCCCTCTTGCAGCAGTTGATAGGTCTCTTCGAAATCTCCTGTATAATAAGGATCTGGTACTTCCTCAGCCTCTTTGCCAGGAACAACACTCAAATACGAACGGATCTTTGCGGTCGTATCGGCAGGTGCTAGCGCTTGAAGTGTTTCAACATTGTTCGCATCCATGCCGATGATCCAATCAAATGTGGCAAAATCCGCTTCAGTGATCTGCCGTGAAATAAGACCGTCACTAGAGATCCCTGCTTGACGCAGTCTTTTTTTGGTTCCGGGATGAGCAGAATGTCCGACTTCCCATGAGCTGGTCGCTGCCGAATCGATCTGCCAATCCAACTTGTGTTTTGCTATTTCTGCTTTATAAATAGCTTCTGCCATGGGGGAACGGCAAATATTACCTAAACAAACAAATAAAACTTTCGTCATCGCTTACTGCTCCTCTTTTTCATAGATTTGGTGGCCAAAAAATTCCACATCCTTCGCCAAACGAAACAATTGCGTCGCAATCTCTAATGGGGTCTCTGGAAAGTCGTTGTGAATCCAATTTTCCAAAATGCCTCCGCAGCCGTAGGAAAAGAATCGGCTATAAAATAGAATGTCTTGTTTCGTCAATTGCTGCTCTTGATCGACCTCCAAGAACAAGCGCTGAAAAAGCGGTTCTGTGATCTGTAAAAAACCGTTCATTAAGATCTCGCGGTCATAAGCCAGTGATTTGCGGTAAAAGGCCGGCGCTTGTTTCATTGCTTTCAGCATGCGCAAGGCGGCTTCTTCCCAGTTATCAAGGGAGACATCTTCTGTCGTCAAAAAAATCAGTGCATCTTGCCGATAGATCCATTGGATCAAAGCTTTTTTATCAGGAAAATGGTAGTAAAACGTCTGCCGATTGACTTGCGCCTTTTCGGCGATCTCCTGTACGCTGATTTTATTCACTTCTTTGGTCTCACAAAGGGTGATCAATGTCTGGCCAATCACAGCCTTCGTTTGTTTCCCATCCATCATAGGGCACCTCTTTTTCTTCTCTTTCTATCATACCAAATTTTCTACTAAAAAAAAATCCTATCAAATGGTCCTTTTTCACAGACCTTATCCGAACACTTCATCAGGGCAATAGATCCCTGTGTGCTTTTTGCATATGGTAGATTTCTGCAAAAAACGCCTGCCTTCATTTGAGGCAGACGCTGCTTTCGATAGTTAAACGGCAAGATGCTCACTGTGCCGTTTTGGTTTGAAATTGTTCTCTGCGAATCACGCTGATTTTTTCAGTAAAATTGGCCCAATCGATGGGTCTAGGTGGTGCTAGCCATAAAATATGGTCGATCCCCAACGCACCATAAAATGGCAGGTTTGAAAGAATCAGGTGCGTATGATCATCTGGGTAACTCTGGAATTGCACATTCAAATCGAGAATTTTTTCAATATTCTTTTTGATCATCTGGTTGTAGGAATCACCAAACGAAAAATCAACACAGACATATAAAGGAACCAAAATCTCTTTTAGTGGAATCGTAGAAACTAATAAAATTAGGTATCTAAAAAACAAAAACTCTTTATTGTTCCATAAGATCGGTCGATTACGACTTTCTTCCAGATAGTTGCGGCAAAACGCAGCATATTCAGGATACGTCTCAAGAAAATATGTGACATCCATGTATTGGTATTCATAACGAGAACTAAAAGAAAACGACAAGAGCTGGTAATGAATCGTAGTCGTTTCGACATGAAGCAGCGCCAACGTGTCAGTGGTTAGCGAAAACTGCTGTTGGACTGCCTGAATAAACTGCTCGTTTAATTGTTGGATATAGGTTTGTTCTTGGTCGATGTAGCTATTGTTGTCGATCAACCAGCCTTCAACGATCAAGAAGCGCAAAATATCTCGTGCCTCACGTTCTAGGACTTCTTGATCGTTGATCGTCAAGATCTCCTGCAACCAACGCTTCAAATCTTCAATGATCACTAAATGTTTTGGCAAGACTAAATCGTTTTCCACACTGTTTTGCATGAAATGTCCTTTAGACATCCGCGCCAAAACAATACCTAGATAATGTTTCTTGCGAATCCGCATGCGGGCAGACTGTTCTGGATTCAGCCAAGTACTTTCATTGAATCGATCAAAGGTTTTTTCTTTGTCCAAGATACCTTTTGGGAAAGGGGAATGGTTCAAATAATATTCCTTCATAAAAAAGAGAAAAATAAACTCCCGAATCTCACTTTCTTCACCCACCAGCTGAAACTCTTTCGTCACTTCAATGTCGTATTCTTTCAAGATCAGTTTAAACTGTTTAAATTCTTTATAGACGGGATTATGACTTAGATAGTGATTGGTAGCAAATTCGTATAAAGAAGACAATTGCTCAAAAAAGCATTCTTTCAACATAGAAAATTTTAACGCTTGATCTAGATAATAGGTCAGTAGTGTGTCTGAAGTTGCCAGCCCGGAGGCATTCAGTTTAATGACCGTCCCATCGGTCACGATCTCAAATTCCTCATTCAATCCTAGTTCATAAAAATCAAGATTCAATTCTTGAACGGTCTTATTGATCAGAAATTCCGACATGGTCAATTGGTCCATCAATGTTTCCTTCGTTTCAGAAAGAGCGACTGCGTTTTCCAAATATTGCAGCATCATCAATTTTCGTTTGTCCGCCTTATTCAAAAATGTCACAAACATGCGTTTTCAAGCCTCCGTTATTTTTTTGGCCATAAAGAACGTTTCCTGAAAATAGATAGCATAAGCTGGCAAGATACGAAGGTTTGTCATCCCCGTCACCATCCGTATTATTTCCCGGCAGTGCTAAATCGACAGCCAAACGATCCGACGCAAAAACATCTTCTAACATGACTCGTTGTGCTAAGTGCTTCTGTTTTTCCAAAAAACTGCTCTCTGGAAATGCGGATTGTTCCTGTTCTTTTTTCGGAACAGGTTCCGGTTCAGGAGCCGGCGATTCTTTGGATTCTTCCTTTTCTGCAGGCGGTTCATCTGCTTTTTCCGTACTTCCTTCTGGCGGATCCGTTGGGACGATTTCTTCTGAGGGGTCTAGCGGATTATAGATAGTCGCAAAAACAACTTGTTCTGTGACAAGATCGATCATTCCAATAATCATGCAGGCACCAATGACAAAACCAAATCTGCGTTTCATTTCTTCACCCTCCTTATCAACAGAGCTTCTTTTTGATGCTCTTTCTACGGCGCTGAACGTTTCAACAGTTTGTGAACGCCAAGCAGACATCCACTAATTATAAATAAAATAACAAATAAAAGAAACCAATTTTTTTCAGATTGTTGTTTCCATAACATTTCTTGTTTTTGAGCCAACACTCTTGCGCCTTGTGACGTACTGCCCATGGTCGCTGTGTTTTGCGACTGCCCGGCAGTTGCTTGCTCAACAGGAATCGCTGTCAGCACGTAGCGTTCTTCTGTTCGAGTAGGTGTGGGACAAGTAATCAATGTCAACTTTGGTGTCTGGTCATCTGTTAGAACCGACAAGTCGGATTCATCTACGACTTTTTTATCGATAATAATATACTGCTGGCGTTCCTCGAGGTAGGTTACGGACACTTCCATCCCCACCTGTGCTTCTAGCAATTGACCAAATAACAAACTTTGTCTACCGAGATGATGCCCTAAAACGACAAAATTGTTATTTTTTAACAAACGTTCCGGAAACATCACGACACCGCCTTTCAGCAGCTGCTGATTGGTTATCCCCACCAATAGCGGCTGCTGGAACTCGATCGCTTCAATTGCAACAAAGCCGTACCCGGTGATCGTTGCCGACTGCGGAGCCAATACATCCCCTAGAGCCGGCATTTGAATCGTTTCTTCTTCTGGAATCGTTGTCGGCAGCTGGGTCGCTATCGTCAATTCGCTTGTGCGTAATTGCCAACTGACGATGCTTTCTTTTAAAAAAGGAAGTGCCAACAAGAGGATACCTGCGATGATCAAGCCATCGATCAAGTATTTCTCAAGGTGCTCACGCTTCATCCGTTTCATTTTTTTTCTTTCGTCGGTACCATAAAAGCAGCAGTAAGGCGAGCAGCAGCAACAGACCGCCGATCAAGAAGTAAAGCCACGTGTAATCTGTTTCGATCGTCACATCTTTCTTATTAAGATCACGAGCAACATCGCCAGTCACTGTGAATTCTTTTTCGAAGCTCCATTTATAGAGATAGCTTTCTTCCTCGCCTTCTTCATTCTCCACTTTGTATTGTCCTTCATCGCTTTTCCCACCATAGGCCACGGAAGTCAACACATAGGTCCCTGCTTCTAAACGTTGTCCTTCCAAGGAAATTGGGTACGAGAAGTTTGAATTAGGTGCCATTTGCATTCGTGAGGTATCTGAAGCATACAAGACGTCACTATCGCCTTTCTTCTTCACTTCATTGATCAACCGTAAGGAATTTAAGTAAGCTGATTCAGGATTTTGCAACGTAACATTGATGGTATTGCGAGCGTTGACTTGTCCCGGTCCAACATCCAGCAGTTTTAGATCCGGCGTGACTTCTGTTGTATTTTGACGGAGTAAAATCGCAACGACATAGGCATACTCATTCTTGATGGCTAACCCTTGGTCTTCTTCACTGTCAGCAGTATCGGTTTCCGCTGTCGTTTCTTTCAAGGTCAAACCACCGGCAATAACCCCTTCAAACGATTCTGAGGGCATACTGATCTTTAAGGGTAAGGTGATTTGGGATTGTTTCGGGATCGTGATCTCTTCCTCCACTTCAATCAAATCAGCCATATCATAAGGCAAGGTTTCGTCCGCTTCGATGTCGTTTTCGCCATATTCCACGACCCCGTTTAGATTCGTAGTAGCAGAAGCGATCACTGGCGCGATGACGACCTCTTGATCGGTGTCATTGCGCAATTGGACTTCTACAGTTTGAACCGCTCCTGGCTCCATTTTCAAGTCAAAATAAGTCTTTTCTTTATCGATTTGATTCTCTGGAATCACTGGATTGACGGCAAAGTTAAATTCAGAAGCGGTTCCTATGGTTGGTACAAAAAAGAAAATACTTGCGAATAGGAGCGCCAAAAGCTGTTTGATTTTTTTCATGATGGATGTCCCTTCTTTCTATGTATTCTCCTTGAACCCTTTCGAGGTTCAAGGAGAAAGCTGGTACTTATGGGTTGGTTGGTGTGTCTGTTAGTAACCAAGTAAATGTGGTGTTGTATTGGCTGGCATATTTCGTCGTTGAGCCTGGAACTTCCAACTCAATGCTATCCATGGCTGCAGCTAAACTATCGCCCCAGCTCATTAAATAGGTCCCTGCCCCTTCGCCATCTTGGGCACTCATCACTAAGGATTGGGCACCATTTGGATTCAATGTGATCGTTGCGCTCACATTTGATGGTTTTGGTGACAATGAAGGAGTTACCACAGTTCCCTTCGTCAAACGAATTTGCGCAGCAGTCAATTCTTGATCTTCCGCTGTTTTGAACTGACCATTTTGGCGAACATTCAATGTCCAACCGCTCTCTGTTCCCCGATTGTCTGTCACTTGGACAAAATTCGGTCCTTCTTGATTATCACCAACTGAATCCACATATTTTTGAGTTTCCGCATGGTAGATCTCTGTTTTTGAGGTGATTTTTTGTGTGCCAAAGTAAAGGCTTGAAGCAAAATCAATCGATAGCGGTCCGTTCGTTCCCGGATTTGGTCCATCTGGGTCCGTTGGATCCACTGGTTTGATTGGATTTTCTGGATCTGGATCCGTTGGGCTGATTGGATTAGTTGGATCCGTATTTGGTTCAAAGGTGATTTGTCCATTTGAGTTGTATTCTGCACTGTCCGCTGCTTGTGCCAGCACTGGTGCTGCTAGGCTTAAGCCTAATACTGAGAGAAATGCTAGTGTTTTTTTCATGTCTATACTCCTTATCCTTCCGTTCCTGGTGTATCTGATAATACCCAAGTCAATGTAGTCGTGTAGCTAACGGCATCTTTTGGGGTGCTGCCTGGTACAGAAAGTGCGACTGCTTTGGTAATATCGGCTTGTACTTCTTGATCATCTTTGTCTATTTCAGTGATCGACTCAACACTTCCCCAAGCGTTGACCCATGTTCCAGCACCTGTTTGCTTTGCTGCAGTCATCACCACTGATTCAGCACCGGCTGCATCCAACGTGATCGTTGCTTCTGCCACGGGAGCTGTGACGCCAACCGCATTTGATTTAACGGCAGGACTTGTTAGGGTGATGACAGAACCTGTCAATTCTTTATTCAAGGTCGTCTCATTTTTAAATTGACCATTTTGCTTCACAGACAACCGCCAACCGGCATTACTACCGCGATTATCAGTTACTTGGACATAATTGGCAGTTTTTAATGTAGAAGCTGTGCCATCATCGTTCAAGTACCCTTGTGCTCGTGCATAATAGACTTCGTTTTTATTAGAGATTTTATTGACACCAAAATCTAAGCTAGAGGCATAATCGATCGATAATGGGCCATTCGTTCCAGGATTTGGTCCATCGGGATCGGTTGGATCCACAGGATTGACCGGGTTTTCTGGATCTGGATTTTCTGGATTGACTGGGTTCGTCGGATCAGTATTCGGAATAAAATCAACCGCCCCATTTGAGGTGTAAGAAGCCGCTTCGGCTGCTGAAACCTCGGTTGCTGCACTCGCTGCTGCCAAGACGGCAAGACTTACAAAGACCCATGCTGTTTTTTTCATTTCTATTTGACACTCCTTTATCTGTTTTACTGAAAATCAGTGATTTTAATTGCTTTCAGGGACATTCTTTAAATTCCAAGTCAATGTCGTCCGATACTCTTTGGCTAATTTTACGGAACTGCCTGGTACGTTTAATTTTACTGCCGTTGACCCTTCCGTTGCATCGTTCCCAAACTTGTAAATCCAAGTTCCCATTCCTTTTCCGACAGGTGCATTGACCAAGGTGATTTCACTATCGGGTACAAAGGTATGACTTGCAGTAACTGTTGGTGCATACTGCATATCGGTGACTGAAGTTGCTGCACCTGAGGCGATCGATAATGAAGCGCCGACTAGCTCTTCGTCATCAGCCGTTTTGAATTGTCCGTTTTGCACAACACTCAATGACCAACCTTCTTGCGTTCCTCGTTTATCTGTTACTTGCACATAGTTTGGTCCAGCAGCGCCAGCTGTGAACTCTTGCAGCTGTGCGTAATAATCTTTTGTTTCAGAAGTAATCAGTTGGTTGCCAAATTGAAAACTTGAAGCAAAATCAATCGATAATGGTCCAGCTGTTCCAGGATTTGGTCCATCTGGATCGGTTGGATCGACGGGATCCACTGGTTTTTCTGGATCGGTCGGATCAACTGGATTGGTTGGATTCGGGTCCGCTTCAAAAGTGATTGCTCCATTTGAAGTGTATTCAGCGGCATTAACGGTTGTTGGTAACAGAGCAGTGCTCATCAATAGAATGCCTGCCGTCAAGAAAAGTTTTTTCATTTTTTGTTCTCCTTTTGATTAAAATGATTCCTGCTGCCAACAAAACGACAAGACCACTGCTTTGATAGCTATTGAAGTGATCTGATCCTGTTGCCGGCAGAATATTGTTGCCTTTTTGATTAACTTGTTTATTCCCTGGCTGTTCTTTTACGGGCTCTTCTGGCTCCTCAACTGGTTCTTCATAGACGCCGAAAAAGGAAGTAATGCCATTGCTGTCATAAGCACCTGCTTCGGCTGCTGAAACGAGCTGAGGAAATATTAATAGACAGCCAGCAATAATACCGATCATGATTTTTTTCATTTGTTTTCCTGCCTTTATGGGTTGCCCGGTGCCGAAACCAGTTGCCAGCTCAAGGTTCCTTGATAGTCCCCAACTTTTTGCTGTTCGACTGGAACGGTAAGCTTGATTCCTTCATTCTGACTTTCGCCCCAGTGCTGATTCACGACGTATGTGCCATTTTCTGTCAATTCCGTTTCCTCGATGATCATTTCCCCACTGGTTATCATCTGTTCTTGACCGTTTGTCACAAAGCGGAAGACATCGGTTAATTGATCTGTCCCATCCGTTAATGGCTGTTGCTCTTTGACCGTCAAGCGCCATGGACTCCGTTCGGACCCTCTCGTATCTTTCACCGCTAGCTCACCTGTGATCGTTGGCCAATAATCTTGTGTTTCTGTGGCAACTTTCTGCTGCCCAAAATCAAAGTCTGTTGGCACACTGCTTAAAATAAGCTCGCCGGCAACTGCGACATTGACGACTTTTTCTGCCCGTTGACTGCCTGCTTCATAATGGTAAGCCGTTGATACATTTTTCAACAGCTCATCTTCCGTTGCTTGCTGGATCGCGGCAAAAGCTTGCGGATCGACAGTCGGTGGTATATTTGCCCGATTATCTGCAAAAATCGTGGTTGCTTGGGTATAGTCTGCCAAAGCGGCTTCATCTGTCAGCGCCGTTGCTTCTGGTAAGGTCAAACGGACATCTTTTGCATAGACGGCAAATTGCCGATCAGCAGAAATGACACTTTCATTTTTGACCACCACCAGATTCACGGTAGTTTCTGCCTGATTCTGATCGTTTTCCCCTACTGAAAAAGTGATCGCTTGTTTGCGGTAGACCGCTGTTTCTAACGGTTCTTGAATCGCAGCTAAGACCTCATCTGTCAGCGTATCCTTAAAGAAAGGACGCCCGCTGGCTTCGAGATAAGTCACGGCTTGTTCTTTGGTCAGCGATTGTGCCTCTTGCTCTGTAAGGATCACATTGCGGGCTTGGACTTCCGCCTTATTTGAGTAGCGGACACTAATATCGTAACTATACTCCCCATCAGGACTCGTCCAGTCAACTGGCTCTGAATCTGGTTGTTCCGTCAACTGCTGATCCGTGCTATCCAGCTTGCTGGATTTGATTTGCCCCGCATAGACCCATGAACCGGACGTTTGGGTTTCTGGTGTAAACGTCAATGTTGGCAATTCCGTTACCGTGTAGGGAATCAATAAACGCCCTTTTTGCACCTGTGTCCCCGCCTGCTCAGTTCCCCATGCTTGCAAGGTCAGCGGCGTATTGTTCTCTTTGACTGCCGTTACATTGTGACTAATGGCGCCAATCCCGTTAGCGACTCCCGGTGTTTCGACTTCGTAGTTAATGATCGAACCTGGTATCGCAATACCGTACCCGTTGGCTGCATTGGTCACATCGTTGTCCCCGATGAAGGTTTTCCCAGTCGCTTTTTCGATCCCGCTGAAGTTGATTGGCGTGATCGCTGCAGCATTAGCAGCAGTTGGATTTATAGTCAGTACTTGATAGGCACTAACCGCTCCAAACCACGTCCCTTGACTGTTGACTCGAGAACCTGCATCATTGGTCGTCGTTTTCAGCCACGTTAAATGATCTTTGTCCGTATCTGGTGTTGCGAAATCTGAAAGATTGATTCGCCCCGTTCCCGGCGGTGACTCAATCGTCCCTTTGTCTTCCACCGTTAACTTCGCGCCTGAAATCAAATTCGTTGCAGAAGAAATACCGATACCGGCATCCTTGGAAAGATGGATGTCACCGAACTGATGATAGGTCGTTGCGTGATTCGCAGCAGTGGCTGAACGGCCATTTTTGATGTCTCCCCCATTGGCCATTAGCTTGATGCCGTTTGTCACATTCAATTCGGTAAAGTTGACGATTCCCAGACCCGTCACAGCGATTGGATCAGTTTGATAAGAAGCTGTCCCATCGACATTTTCACCAAAGCTCATCTTCACTTGATTGCTGCTGTTGGCTACGATCGTGTTCGTAAAGTTGTCTGACGCATTTCCGCCTGAAATCCCATTGATACTTTTGGCTCCTTGAACCCGCATTTCGACATCTCTTAAAATTTGGCTGGAAGAAATATTGGAATAGTACGTGGTGTATAAATTCCCGATACTTGATCCTTCTGCCTGGATATTCATATAAATTTTGCCGCTTCTTGTATTGCTAGCAGTCCGTCCACCATCGCCATAGATCGTTGCACCATTCAGTGCATCTGAGCCCGGCTTTGTGTATATGTTCAATGTAATCGTATTGGAGCTGTCGGTCCCAACGATATTCGTACTGTTAAACGGATTTCCACCTGAGATATTCGTTCCTGAAGGAAGAGCAAACTCACCATCGTAATCTCTCAAATCCAATGTCAAACTAGCATTTCCTAATAACCGTCCATTGTTCGTAACACCGCCTGAAAAACCATTAGACCCTGTACGCGGGGTGCCTGAGAAGTTCCCGCCAAACACTCGATTATCTGAGTTTCCGTTAATGGTGTGGGAAGAAGCGACACCATAAGAAGCACCGAGTGAAGCATTGATCACCCCATCATAAACCGTTACTGCGACATTGCCGGTCACTAATAAGTCATCCCAGCCGCCACCAGATAAAAACCAGTCTACTTGCCCATTATTTACTGTCGTTCGTCCATCTCCGTAAACGCGGCGTCCAGTATACCCTGTTCCTTCTAGCGTATCGACGATCCCCGAATTCAAAGTATTGGAAGAATTCCCCTCAATGACACCTGAGAAGGAGCCACCGTAGGTCCAGCGAGCAACCGTGTTATTTAAGATCGTTTTGGTATTTCCTTTAATATAGATATCCCAAGCCGTACCAGGATAACCACCGCCACCAACGATGTCCCAACCAGAGGCGTTTCCTCTTGTTTTGTTGGTTGTTGAGTAATCTAGATTCGTTGGTCTGGTTCCTGTGTAAGCAATCCCATCTCCACCAGGACTACCATCCGAAGTGATCGTGCCAACTTCAATCGTCGTATTTCCTTCAACATAGCCGCCTCGACCAGCTGCCGTCGAATAAATCGCGCCATTTGAAAAGGAACCACTGACTAGATGAGAAGTGATATCGCCATAAACTTTAAAACTTGCCGCTGCTTCTGCCAGTGCTGCTCGTTGTTCCGGGGTATAATTGTCATACGTCGTCGTATTCGAAGCCCCCATTGAACTTTGAGTCAAGGTACTAACGTTGTTTCCCCCGCCGCCGTTAAAATCACCAATCCCCCCGACGCTCGCACTCGGTCCTGCTTTCACGGTGTTAACGATGTTCCCTGTGATGGTACCAGTATTCCGATTGCCACCTTCAAATTCACTACGTCCAGTGGAATAACTGCTAGCATCTAGGTTAGTCACGATGGCATCCTTAGAACGATCAGAGCCAATGTTGCCATAAAATGAACCGCCTATGAAACGATTGGCTGTGCCTGACCAACCGCCTGCACCAGAGATCGTACTGCGGATGGTGCCACCGATATTTCCATATTGAACGCCACCAGTAAAAGCACTTAAGCGAAAGCTTGTATTGGTCGTCTGGATCGTCGTTTCAACATTTCCTGTCACATTGGCTGTATTGGAAGCATTTGTTCCAAGACCACCGCCATAATAACTGCCTAATGTCCCATTCAAGCGATTGATTGCAACATTCGTGTTCCCATCAATCGTACCAATATTGGCACCTCCTGCAATCGTACTGATGCCGCCCACCGTATTATTTACGACAATCGCTGTATTCCCAGTCAATGTACCACCGCTTTGATTCCCACCATAGATGTTCCAAGTTCCAGAGCCTGTCGCATTTACAGTGATCGTCGGATTTCCAGTAAGGTCGCCATTGTTGCTTCCTCCATAAATAGCTAGGCCATTGCCGGTGGAACCACCGTTCAAGGAAAGACTATGCCCATTCATGTACATTCTCGTCCCCGTATAGTTGAGGTTTCGAATCACTACATCAGAACCGAAGTAGATGTCCGTGCCAAGTGCAACTGTTCGACTACCAGAAGTCAACGTTGTCGCATCTGTGATGGGATCATCGCCATGACCTGTGATGATCAAGCGGCTGACTTTTCCTTGTAGTGCATAGAAAGTCATGTTGGTATTATCAATTGTGGCTGGAATCGTCTTTGAAGTCAGATTCGTTGGCAGTGACAACGATCCACCCGAACCAACATACAAAGCAAATTCTTGGCCATTGCCGTTTTGATACATATCGAACAACGCTTGACGAATCCCTTCAGCACTATTGGTGTATTCTGCATATGCTGAATCATCTCCAGCTGGACTTGGTACAGCGATCACTTTCGTTTTATCGGCTTCTGCAATGATCTCTTTGATCGATTGTTCTGCCAACGAGATGTCCGCCGCTCTTGCCTTAACAGTCGGTTTAAAAACAGCGGTCAAGGTTTGATTCTCCGTGAGAATCAATTCGGTCAGCGCTTGACTTGTATAGACCGTACCGTCTAACGCCCATCCTTCAAAATTCCTATCATCTTCAAAAGCCGGCAGCTCACTTTCTTTTAATGCTTCCCCTTTATTTTTGCTGAACTGGATGCGAGTTTTTCCGGTAGCAAATACATGCTCAGTATCTGTTAGAAAGGTCACCTGGACTTCTTCTACAGCTTCGGATGACTCTTCTGTCTCAGAAGAAGATGTCTCAGTGGTTGCTGCAGTCGAATCTGCCGAAGCAGCTTCGCTAGATTCTTTTATTTCCGTTTGATTGGTTTCTTCCTGATTGTCGGTTGATGAAGCGACCGGCTCAGCAGAAGAAATCATTTGTTCTTCACTTGTTTTTGTAACACTTTCGGCTTGTGCCACTACCATTGCATATGAAAAACACGGACCTGATGTTAGTAGAAAAACAAGTAAAGTTGTTAAAAACCGTTTCACTTTATCCCTCCTATCTTAAAATAATAAACGTATCGCGCAGTGCACGCCCTGTGTTACAACTCTTAGTTTAGCGAGTTGACGAAAGAGAATTATAATTCTTTTTTTCTTCCATTCAAAATTATGATTATAATTGTTTTTTCATAATTCCAATTTTTGTAACTTCCACATCTTACAGCTATTAACTACTCATCAATTAAAAAAAGCTCAAATTATCAAGATGAATCATCGACTCTTTTCAAAAAAATGCTTTTCTCTTTCATAAATCATACAAAAAACGAGGGATAAATCAACACTATAAATTAAATTAAGATGAGAAAAATAAATAGAAAGTTAAAATATTTGACAAAAACTAATGTTCCAAAGGTCTTTTATATAAGCCAAAAATAGTAAGTTAAAAGAACGCTTCCCGTCTTCTCTCCGTAGTTAATGATAATGTTATAATCAAAAAATGAATAAAAAACGTTATTTAAAAATTTCAGCACACATAAAATAACAAAATAAAAAATATTATTTTTTTTATAAATCACTGATTTCGATAAAATAAGTAAAGTTATTTTTGAAATAACGCAAAAAAGAGACTGTGACAAAAGCCCATAAAAGAAAGCCGCAAGAAAGGCTCTATAATTTATGGGACTGATGAGTCAAAATTGATTCTTCAGCCTCATTTTCATTTTCGGTATTAAAAAACATATCGTTCTCTAATATGATTAAATCACGACAAAATAAACAAACTAAGAGGACGATAAGTGGTATGAATGATTCTATCAAATATGAATACAAAACAAGGAAAGTAATATTCAAAAAAATCTGAGCTAGAATGAGTTTCATCCTGCTCAGATTTATCTTTTTGCATATTAGCCTCTATTGAAAATAGCTATTATTCTCCAATGACTTGTGCGTATACATCGTTGCAAGATGTTGCCTCTCCATTAGCAAATGATACTGAATAGATGATGCCTCGGCTTCATTTGTTGCAGTAAAGTTTGTTGCTCTTATTGTAATTCCATCAATTTCCTTTTCCATAATCTAATCTGGTGGAATTGACGTATAATTCGCAATAAATGAATCAATTTTTTCACTTAGATCTGATACTTTTGGAGAATCAATTGATGATGTCGTTTCTGATGAATGAGTTTCATTAAGCAAAGAACTGCAAGAAGTTTCTGTTTCACTTGCTATTAGACTTTATGAGGTTGACTCTTCGGTTTTGTTATACGAATCTTCAAAGGATGTTTTATGTAGTTTTACATTATTCAAAAAACCATCTATAGCTACAAAGTACTCAATTGATTCTTCATCATCATTCAGGAAAAATGTCATATTGTTTTTATACTTAAATTTTATTAATTCGGGAAAAATATTTTTTAGCTCATCATCAGACACTTCAATATAAAATCCATTTCCAGACTTTTTCACTGTGTAAGGAAAACCAGGTGAATTATAATCATCATTTCCATAATCGATTATTTTTTTCTTTATCTATTCTAAAAGAAAACTCTCCTTCCCCTCGTTAGCAACACCATACCAATCACCATAGAAGTCTTTAGCTGGATCTACAGATAGAAAATAGCCCCCTACAAATCCAATTATAACCAACAAGATAAACCCTAATATTTTTATACTTTTTTCATAAATCCCCTATTATGTTCCTTTTTTAATAATACAGTATAACGAATATTATGCATTGAAAATCAAGTTTGTGCCGCAAAGAACGAAGATTTACTTGCATATTATCGTATTCAACTTTGTTCAATTTTACATCCTTTCCTACGTATTACAAAATTGTCAGGATATAAATATAACTTAAAATGTTTTTTATATATTGTAGCATGGTATATTAAATTTGTTAGTAAAATAATAATTAAAAAGGAGATTAAAACAATGAAGAAGTTTTTAATTAGTGTAGTGTTTGGTATATCAGTTTTAAGTTTTGGTCAAATAAATGGTTATGCAGATGAGAATGGTTTTGAGATAGATGAAACTAATCAATCATTAATTAATGAGGCAATATCCAATGAAGAGTCCAATAGAGATTATATTGATGGTGTAATTAGAATGTTTGAAGATTCTGATAGTGCTGAAGAGTTCAACGCATCTTTAAATGAGAGTTTAACAGTTTTAAATTCCTATGATGCCGAACAAGATGCATTGTTGGAAGAGTATAAAGCGGACGTTGCCGAATCAGTTGATCCTTTTTATGTTGAACCAAAGTCTAAGATAGGTGCTAGATCATCGGTAACTCCTGCAAATCCAGTTTATGCGGCTGCAATTGCTGCATACAATAAAGGTATATCAATGGTTAAGAAAAAAGGTCATAATCAGACTGCTGCTTATATGAATCACGCCATTATTTCTGCTGAGAATTACTATTGGAATCCAACATGGAAACCTTCGACATATGTTAATAAAAACGATAGCTGGGCAAAGACTGTAGACGGCGAGGAGTTAATGACCGCTTATTATTCTAGACTTAAAAAAGAAGCATTTTCTACAGGTAAAAAATCTGGTTCTTTCTCAGGAAGTTATACATTTCTAAGCGGCCAACTTCACACAGCATTACGTGGAGTTAGTTACACAGTAACTTATAAGAAACAAGCCAATGGAAATTATTGGACTCAAGTAAAGGTTACGGATATATTTGATTTCAAATGGGAGCTAAATGGTTATGATGGCAACTTCGAGGTGGGATTTGGAAACAATTATTGTTATGCAATGCAAAGAGCAGGCTTTATCATTCCTTATAAAATCGAAGTGATCCACGAAGTTTCTAGATAGTATAAAAAGAGATGAGCTCTACGCTTATCTCTTTTTGTTTAAGATATATATAATGGATTTTACTAGTGCACCCAAGAAAAGTATCAGGGCTAATACCTTAAAAACTACACCAAGTTCCCAGTTGATTGATCCTTCTCTTAAAAGCTCCTGTTTTTGGGATTTGCTTAGTCCTTCAACGCTTACAGGAATCCAATTTACACTTAAATAGACACCTATAAGTAGCGAAATCATTGAATATATATATAGGATTCTTATTTTTAAACCTTTTAAAAAGTTAATCATCTTAGCACTCCTTTACAAACTATTATATCAGAAAGCTAGCTTTAAATAATTATCGCTAATATAATTTAATAATTTGTGAGTACTTTTTATAAGAGGTTACTTTTGTCCGACCACTTGGTTATGTTAGCTATTTTAATATTCCTAATTTTATCATAGCCAACCTTATTACCACCAACATATATTTCTAGTTCATCATGCCCCTTAAATATGGCCAACTATATCAGGAAAGTAATTCTCATCTCGATCATGCGCTTCAATTTAGATAGCTACTGATTTGTTCTTGAGTGTTGCCTGATTTAAAGTTTCGGCGATCTCATTAACATCCATCTGGAACTTTTGAATTGGTTTACTTCTTTCAATAGTTCTTTCTCCATCAATTGCTTTGGTATGTTCTGTAAGATAAAATCCTCCCCATTTCACCATTCCTTTTTCAACTCATTTTCCTTTAATGGATCAATTAAATAAATGATCCACCATCCACAAAAGTGGTATAAATATGCTCGTCCGCCACTGGTTCCCCTTGGATCGATTGTACGATTTTCTCAGCTGCAACCATCCCCCATCGATGTTTCGAATAGGAGATCGTCGCTAAGCGCGGCTGCACAAAAGCGCCTAATTCCGTGTTATCAAACCCGATGATGCGGATCTCTTTTCCGATGCGATAGTCGGTCTCGCGGACATATTTGTAGACCCCGATCGCCATTTCATCATTGAAGGCAAAGATATCAATGGGAAACTGGGGATCATTTGCTAAGAGCTGTTTTGCCGCTCGATAACCAGATGGTTCCGTGAAGTCACCAGGAATGACTTCATGAGGAATACCAAAGCGCGTCAATTCTTTCGTACTGGCTTCCAAGCGCTCCCGACTGTCGTAGCCTTTTTCTGGCCCTGCTAAGAGAAACACTTTTTGGCTTTGTCCAGCGATCAAGCGGTCGATCGCCAGCGCCGCCCCTCCTTTGTTATCTAACAAGACTTGATGGATATTTTCATGAGACAAGACACGGTCTAACACGACGATTTGATGCCCTCGTTGAGCATATTGCTCGATTTCCTTTGCTGGAAACGTCCAATCCAAAATGATGGCACCGTCCACCATCCGCTCAGGAATAAACAAGTGTGACTTCTTGCCGCTGCAGACGATCATTTCATAGCCGAAAAGTTCCAGCCCTTTCTTGATGCCATCTAGCAATTCCCCATAAAAACTTCCGGCATAATCGGCGAGATAAACACCGATGATGTTGGTTTGTCTGCGTTTCAGTGTGCGAGCAGCCATGTTCGGAACATAGTTCAATTCGTTTGCGATCGCTTGAATCCGCGCACGGGTTTCCTCGGTCACTTTTGGACTGCCATTCAACGCATACGAAACGGTGGATATGGAGACACCCGCTTTTTGGGCAATATCTTTGATTCCTACCATGGCTTCTCCTTTCTTAACGATAGATATCGATCGTATTGGTTTGGTTTTCGTTTAATTGGGCGCAAAGCGCTGCTTTCTTCAGGACAAACGCACCTTGACGGTAGCGATTTTCCGTAAACTCAGTGGACATTTCTTCCCCGTTGATCAATACTTTCGGCGTACTTGCCGAATGATAGACGATTTCGACTGGCCGATCAAAGAGTCGATATGTCAGAGTCAATCCTGCTAATTCCGCTGGCAAGACAGGATCAAGTTCAACATGATCAACAAAGGTACGAATGCCTAACACATTGCTGATCAACTGATTCATATAGATCCCCGGTCCACTAGAATAGATGCGCCAGCCGCCTTTGACGCCGACTGCTGCCTCCTTAAGTTTACCAAAATTTTCTTGGGCTTCAACCCTTGTTTTGAAATCGCCATCAGAACTGCTGAAATACGCATTTGCTTGACGGATCTCCGCGTTTTCGACCCGTTGAGCGATCTGGATCGGATTGATGACCCCAAGCGCTTGCCAAGTCTCTTCTTCTCGGCCTAATTTCGCCATCGCTTCGGTAAAGCGGATGTGGGCATGAACGTACTGCAAACCGATTTCTCGTCCAAAGTTGGCTGCTTGTTCTGCTCGCTTGAAATTGGTGCTGACACCACCCGCATAAGTCGCTGGATGATTCATCAAGCGCACCCCATCTGGAAATTGCAAATGCTCCTTGATGATCGCCACATGATGCTCGGCTTGTTCGGGAGATAACAGCTCCCCGATCATGCTTTGCTGCATCGGCAGCAAGCGGTATTGGATACCGGTTTTCTTGTCAGTCGGATGGACCATCAGTTCCACGTGCTCGCTATCTTCCATATAGACAAATCCTGGCAAAGTCCCATCAGCTAACATGTATTTTTCAAAGTCATGTTTGATTCCCGCAGACAGTTCCGTTAAATGTTTGGCATACTCTGGGTCAACTGACTGCAACTGGTTGGCTAATTTTTTCAATACTTCATAGGTCAAGGCAACGGTCCAGCTGCTGGCCATTTGTTTCTTCAACTTACTGTTATTTGGCTGCAAGGTGTCATCCCAATCGCCATCACCATAACAAGACAGGTACGTTCCTTCCAAAAAGTTCGCTTCGATATACGCCACTTCTTTTTTCAAATGATCAAACAAAGAAGCATTGGTTCTGGTTTTCAAGAAGGTTGTGCGATCCGTATAAGGCAGTTCTTTTTCCAAAATCGCAAAATCTTTGGTTTTTTCGAGATAGTCACTAACGACTTTCATTGGCCAAACGATCACATCTCCGTGGCTCTCATCGGCTTTTTGTTTCTCATAGCGATCAAACATAAACCATTGTGGCCAGTTGCCGTCATCTGCAAATTGATTTTCAAACAAATGCTCGATGATGGACGCCACCATCTCAGGACGATTGAGGGCTAAGAAATACTCAGTCGGTCCTTGGGAAACGTCTCGAGTCCCCCAAGCAGCACCACCGTACTGTTCAAGGCCATGAGGAGACAAGTAATGAACAAGCATATTGTGGGTGTACCAACGTGCCAAGTGATTGAAGGATGCGACATCCGCCTGCGAATGTTTCAATTCAAACTGATTCAACAAATCATCGACAAAGGCCGTATAGGCAGTGTCTTCTTGCTGGCGATCTAACGTTTCCAAAACAAAGGGTTCACCAGTCAGTGTGCCTTGGATCACGAAGGAAACCGTCGCCTGTTCTGCAAAGGTCAATACGGTCGTGCTATCGTCGGCTGCCACATTGAAAATCGTTTCATCGGTTAGTTCAAAAGGTTGTGCTGCATGGAGATAATACGTCAATTCTGGATAAGTTTCCGCAATCGGTGAATCCGCTGTTCCTTTGATGGTGAGCAATTGCTGGTCTTGCGTAATGGTAACAGTCGGTACCGCTTCATCGATCCCCATCACAAATTGATTAGTGATGGCCCAGGTGTAAGCACGACCTTGTTCACTAGTGATGGTGGTTGCAATCGTGCGTCCATTTGCTTTCGTGAAGGTCGTTACTTGAATGACATCATCCGCTGTTTTGTAGTACCACGTCGCCGAATTTAAGCCCATTTCAAAGGCAGATGGCATCGTTAAAATCCGCCATTGATCGCCGTCTTTCAGATAGATCCGCTGACCGGAACGTTTGAAAAGATTCAATGAGTTGCGGCTATTACTCAACAATTTGTTCATGTTCGTATTGCCTAATACGATTTGGGAGTTAAACATCCCCGTCATGTAAACAGTCGTGCTCAAAATGGGTTGATCGACGATCAACTCTTGTCCGCTCATCAAAATATGCCCATGGGAGCGTTCCATCTGCCCTTCCTTTTCCTTCAACACGACATGGTGATAATCAGGGGTAAAAAAGGAATAAAGCTGTTGGTCAACGATTTCCACTGCTTCTTGCTGAGGAAATCGCTCGTTGATTTCTTCTGTGGTAAATGTCAGCCCTGTGAGCGGTCGACCGAAGTTTTTTCGAGCCTGCGCCGTTGCCTGCAACGAGTCAAAGGACAAGGCTTGATACGTTTCTTTCAACGTTTCAAGTGCAAACTGCGGTTCATTGACTGCCGTCGCTTGATTGGCTTTGACCGCTGCGTAAAAAACGATTTCCGTAGGTGTCTCACTTATTGTCAACCATTGCGTTTGCAGTGCCGTATAGGCAAATTCGTATTGATACACTTCATTGGCTAATGTCTCTTGGCTGAGTGCAGCTGGTTGATTCGTTTCTTTGTAGCTGCGACCGAAAAATTGATAGCCATCCGTCGAGAAGCCTTTTAAGGCTTGGAAGCTGCCCTGTTCCACCAATGGAAATTGACCATTTTGTGGTTGATTTTGGCGAGAAGATAGCACGATTCGATCCTTATCATGGCTAACATGATGGTCGATATATTGCGAAACATAGGCTTCATTGGATTGAACAGCCCCTTTGGCTGCGTTACCAAGATCTTGTCCGTAAACCAATTCCGCTTCCCCAGAACCACTCAATTGAACTCGCCAGAACCAGCAATCTTGTGCCAATTGGAAATCTACTTGGTAACTGATAGACTGGTACGTTCCAGTCCAAGTCAGCTGTTTGTCTGAGTAAGCAAAGGCACTGTCAGCATTTGAGCCGATCAAGGGAATGAAGTGCCATTCCCCCGCTTCACGCAGTCGTAGATAGATTTGATTCAAACTGCCATCTAGCGCATTCCCATTCAATTGATTGATCATCACATCGTGACTTTGGATCTCATATAAATCACCGTTTGGTAAAAACGTCACGGTCGTATTTGCATTATTCATCACTATTTTTTTCGTCATAGAAACCTTCCTATCTTACCTAACTAATTGCAGGGTTGTTTGTTGGGTGTCTCGGCTGTTCCCACCAATCATGATGTGGAATTTCCCAGGATCACTGCTTGCTTGTTGGTTGCTGTGGACATAGCGCAGCAGTTCTTCCGTGATCTCAAATTGAACGGTTGTTGATTCGCCAGCTTCTAGCCAAATTTTCTTAAAGCCTTTCAGTTCTTTCACTGGGCGAACCACTTCACCGACTAAATCGCGAATGTAGCATTGGACCGTTTCCCAGACCGCTGCTGTTCCTTGGTTCGTAACAGTGATGGATGCCGTGACTGTTTGATCTTTGGTCATGGTCGGCTGATCCAACGTCACCGTAGAATACGCAACTGGGCTATAGCTCAAGCCGAAGCCAAATGGATATTTGGCATAATTGGAGACATCCAAATATTTTGAGACATATTTTTCATCCGGTGCACTTTCATATGGACGACCGGTATTGTCAACGTTGTAATACACAGGGACTTGTCCAACGGTTTCCGGGAATGACATACTCAAGCGGCCGCTTGGATTGTATTCTCCCCACAAGATCTGAGCAAGTGCGTTTCCGCCTTCGGTTCCAGGGAACCAAGCCTCGACGATCGCTTTGGCTGCATCAACCCCTTGCAAGTCAAGAGGACGACCGTTATAAAGGGTTACGATCAATTGCTCGTTGTATTCTTTCAAGGTTTCAACCAAGGACAATTGGGCTTGCGGCAATCGAATGTCGCTGCGACTGGCAGCTTCACCGCTCATCCATTCTTGCTCTCCTAGCGCTAAGACAACTTTATCCGCTTCTTTCACTAATTCGATCGCTTCTTGGATCGCTGCTTCAGACGGTGCAAAATAATCAAAGGGCTCTTGACCGATCAACAGATCCGCGCCCAAGGATTGAGCCCCCGCCACTAATGTCACCACTTCTTCTTGTTTCCCTTGCCAAGACCAAGCACCTAATAGATCACGGGAGTGAGCACCCGGGCCCACGATCGCCACTTTTTCGGTTTTCTGCAACGGCAGGACACCTTCATTTTTCAACAACACCATTGATTTCTTTGCGATATCGCTGGCGATCTCTCGGTGTTCTTGAGACAGAACAGTGGCTGCTTCAGCGGCTTCATCAGCACCGCGGTATGGATTTTCAAATAGACCTAGTTCATTTTTCAAGGTCAAGATTCTTAGCACGGCTTCATCGACTAAGGCTTCCTCAACGGTGCCTTCTGCGATCAGCTCTTTCAAGTTATCAGTGTAGCAAGTCGTCATCATCTCGATATCGACCCCAGCTTTGATGGCTAATTCAGCGGCGTGTTTTTCATCTTCCGCTGCGCCATGGGCGATCACTTCTTTGATTGCTGCCCAGTCAGAGATCACAACGCCTTCAAACCCGAATTCTTCTCGCAAAACATCGCGGAAAAGCCAGCGATTGGCCGTTGCTGGAATACCGTCCACCGTATTGAAGGAGGTCATCACCAGTTTGGCACCGGCATCAAGGGCCGCTTTATAGCCCGGTAAATAACTTTCTCGCAGTTGGCGTTCTGACATATTGACCGTGTTGTAATCGCGACCGCCGATAGCCGCACCGTAAGCCGCAAAATGTTTGACACACGCAGCTACGCGGTTGAAATCCGTTCGCAGATCATCCCCTTGATAGCCTTTGACAAAGGCTTCAGCGAAGCGACTGTTCAAGTAAGGATCTTCCCCCGTCGATTCCATGACACGGCCCCAACGTGGGTCTCTTACTAAGTCCACCATCGGTGAAAAGGTCACATGCAAGCCAGAAACAGCTGCTTCTTTGGCAGATACTTCCGCCATCTTCTCCGCTGCTGCCAAATCCCATGAACTACCTAATCCTAATGGAATCGGGAAAATCGTCCGAAAGCCGTGAATGATATCCGCCATCAATATCGTCGGGATATTCAAGCGGTTATTGGCGATATACTCTTTTTGGACGCGGATCGCTTCTTTCGCACCAGAAACACCTAGCGTTGTTCCCGCATTGTTGATGTTCTCTTGTGTCAGTCCTAAGTCGCCCATTGGGCCGGTTTTCTCTTCTGCTTTATCTGAATAAAAAGCCGCTGCCAGTTGCAGCAACTGATCGATTTTTTCATCTAAGGTCATTTCTGAAAGTAGTTCGGTTAATTTCTGCTGTTCCATTTTTATTCATCCTTTGCTTTCTTCAAATTGGACTTCTGCTTCTAAAGGGAAATGATCGGAGGGAAAACGACGATCACAAGAATCCGTTAGACAGGCGGTTTTGACCACCGTGAAGCCTTTCGTATAGATATAATCAATTTCTTCTAGTTCTTGCCATGGTAACGTATAAATAAAATTTTGATAGGAGCCTTTGGGTCCGTGATGAGGCTTTTGCCCATGATCTTTGGCATTTTGAAAATGCTGCTCTAAGTACCGATGCACCCGCTCCGTTGGCTCCGCATTCAAGTCGCCCATTAGTAATACAGGGTAGCGTTCGATCTGATCTGCCAGCTGCTCAAAGATCACTTTCATCCCTTCAAAACGAGCCATTTCTGAAATATTATCTAAATGGGTCGTGATGACAAGAAACGGCGGATTCTTTTTTTCCTGTAAGACTGCCCAAACACATAAGCGTGAATACGCAGCTTCTGGATGAATACTTGGTTCAGTCGGTGTCAATGACAACCAAAACGAACCTGAAGCTAATAACTCGAAAGCCTCTTTTTGATAATACAGTCCAATGCCTTCGCCTAAGCCATCACCATCTCGTTCAGCAGTGACGGAAGCATACTGCGCTAACTTTGCTAAATCTGCAAATTGGCTGGGACGAGCTTCTTGGATCGCCAGAACATCCCAGTCGTAGTAATCGATCAAGGAGCAAACCGCCTCCGATCGATAGTGCCATTGCCATTCTTGGTCATAGTCGGTATCGACTCGTAGATTGTAGGTTGCTACTTTCATCTTCATTCATTTCCTTTGAGTAATTTTTTGATTTGCTGCATTTCACGACGGATTTGTTTCGCTTCGCCGCCGCCATGCCCTTTATTTAAGTAAATACGCAATTCTTTCGGTCCAGGAATCTTTTTATAGGAAACGAAGAAATCTTCCATGGGACAGATCGGATCAGCACTGCCGACCGATGTATAAACAGGACCAGTTATCTGATGAGCAAAATACTTCAAATCAAAATAACTCATGACTTGATAGATCGTTTCCCGCATTTCTGGAAATTGTTCGATATACTCTTGAATCACCTGGTAACTTCCTGTTTTTTGTTCGATCCGATGGACAAGATTGGAGTGGCTTGGCACATCGGCAAACGTCGCAAAAATCGGGACGTTCGTTAATGCGTTGACCAATAAGGCGATGCCGCCTCCTTGCGAGCCGCCTCTTAAAATAATCCGCTGCGGATCGATTTCCGGTATCTGTTGAAGGACTTCTAGTGTGCGCAAACTATCTGCGACCAATCGCTTCATATAAAAATCTTCTTTTTTCAAGATGCCGCGTCCAAAAGGTGCTTCATGCTGCGTGGTTTCATAGGGAACCTGATCTTGCGTGCGTCCCCCTTGTCCACGATTGTCGATGACAAGACAGCCGCAGCCGATCAGTAACCAATGAGCGAATTGGAACGGTTCTTGCACATGATTCATATAGCCTAAAAAATCAATCACGATTGGACAATCTGCCGCTTGTTCTGGCAGCAGCAGATGCCCATAGATCGTTTCATTACCAAGACTTTGAAAAGAAATCGTAAAACAATCGATCCCTTTTAGCAAAGGTGTTTGTTTGGTTCTTTCAAAGGCTAGCGGAAGGGCGTCAAGTTCTTGTTGGACCGAAGCCCAAAAACAGGATCGATCAGTTGCGGTCGATTCAGTCATTTGCCTCTCCCCCCTTCGCTAATACTTTATTGAAAAACAACACCTGTACAAAGGCTGAGCCTGAAATGCCTAAACAAACAAATAAGAATAGGTTTACTTTGCTGCACAATACAAAAACAATGATTGGGATCACCAGTAAAATGATCGCATTCGCCGTACTGCTAAGAACCGCATACGCCGTTTCTTTCGCTGTTTCTTGCAATGATTGCGCAAACAAGCTGTACAAGAGAACGAACACGACGAGATACAGCGCAGCCAAGCTGACGAGAATCACGGCTAAAACGCCAAAGTAAGGTGTAAGCATCATCAAGGAATAGATCAAACCGGCAAAGACTGCGACATACGCCATAACAAGACCTTCTAAGAAGAGACCACGTTTGAGGTTTCTTAAGAATGCTTGCTTGTATCGTTGCCAAATCGGGACATCTCGTTCCTTGTACAATTGATCGATCGTCTGATACAGCGCGATCAATGCTGGCCCTGCGAGAATCAGCGTCATTGCTGGAATCATAAAGAGAAAACTAACAATGATCATATCTGCTAGAAAAGCAAAGACCCGATAGTACCATCCTTCATAAGAAAATAGTCGATTCATTATGATCCTCCAATCAAAACTTGCTGATTTGTGCTGCGGGTGCTGCGTAAACCTGTTTCTTGCCTTCTTGTGATTTTGGGTCGTTTCTCAACGTACGGGTTTCTGGGTTGCAGGTCTCACTGCGTGAGCCAATCGCAGTGCTTCTTTGTATGGACACTACGCTCCCTGCAGTCGCCTAGTACTTTTCATCATCTGCTCGTCTCCGCTTTCGCTTCGCCTACAGTTGCACTAAGTAAAACACACTAAGTGCAGCTTGCATGTCTCACTACGCGAGCCAATCGCAGTGCTTCTTTGTATGGACACTACGCTCCCTGCGGTCGCCTAGTACTTTTCATCATCTGCTCTGTCTCACTACGTGAGCCAATCGCAGTGATTCAAAGTAAAGGGAGAGGAAAGGTCTTTTTTTGGCTTCCTTTCCTCTCCTATGGGGGTTATTCTAGTCGTTCGCGGTTTTCGGCCATTTTTTCAGTTTTAATGTCTTTGATTGCGTCCCAGTTGTTTGAATCTAAGAAGCTTTCAAAGTCGGTTAGTGTGCTGTCAAATGTTCCTTCATCTTTTGAACGAATCAATGAGATGATCGTGCTGTTGATTTTGGTTTTGATGGCTGTGTTTGAACGTGCTTCTGCAGTTCCGGCATCTGGATCCGTATTTTCGATCACAAAGTGTGGATACAATTTGCCTTCGCCCCATTCTTGCATTTGAGTCAACGCATTTTCGGTTTTGACTTTCAGTGCATTGACACGGTCGTTGTTAAAGTAGTTGAAACGGCTGATACCATATTTTTTGTTGTAGCCTTCGTTGTCGGTTTGTTCCATTTCTTTGATTTCTGGCAAGTAATCGATTTTGCCTTCATCGTTGTATTCATACGTCACGCCTTCAACACCGAATTTTGTCAAAATTTGTCCTGGTTCATCGATCAAGTACGTGAAGAGTTGGGTTACTTTTGCTGGATCCGCCGCATCTTTTGTGATGTAGTTGATCAACCAGCCAGAGATTCCTGTTTGGTTCAAGGTTGCTTCACGACCAGAAGTGCTGGCAGGTCCGTCGATTGCGATGTACCGCGTGTCAGAGTTTTTCATGAATTCAGTGAAGTTCCCACCTTGTCCGCTCGTTCCTGCGACTAAGATCGTTGCATAGTCCCCTTGTTTTACTTTTTCATCATAGGTTGGACCGTCATCGGTAAAGCTGTCATCACTGATGTTGCCGTCACGATACACTTGATTAAAGGTTTTCAACCATGAGATATATTCTTCATCTAAGTTACGATCGTAGAAAGCACCATCTTCATCTTCTAACGGAACACCTAAGAAGTCTTGCAATTTATCTAAGAATGGTCCTGCTGTTTCGCCGATCGTTGTGAAGCCCATTGGTGTCAAATCAGGGAATTTCTCGCTGATTTCTTTCATGACTTTCACATAGTTTTCTGGAGTCGAAACATCTGGTTTGCCCAATGCTTCATAGACATCTTCACGGATCACAAAGTTATCGTTGACGGGAATATTGCCGCTTTCGTAGTCCGCTGCTGTGTTGGAATAGTTTGGATAGCCATAAGTTTTGCCATCATCTAAAGCAAACCATTTGAAGGTATCTTCGGTCACGACATTCATCAAATACGGATCGTATTGTTCCGCTAAATCGTTTAATGAGTATGCCCAGCTATCAGCTTTTGTGGCTGCTTGACTGGTTTTATCCATCAACGTCACGATATCAGGCATATCACCACTTGAAATCAAAGCATTTAATTTCGAATCATCACCTGAAATAAATTCAATATCAATGTTCAAATCTTTTTTGATTTGGGCTGTCGTCACATCTTCACCAAATGGCAAAGCTGTCCAGTCTGAATTGATGTACCATGTGATCTTGGTTGGTTCTTCTTTGGTATCGAGTTTCCATGCTGGTGTCTTTTCATCTAACTCATACCGATCTTTGATAGAAAAATCCGAACTGCTGGCATTGTCTGAGCTGCCGCCACATGCTGCTAAGCTAAGTAATGCTGATGCTGCCAATAAACCGCCTACTACTTTTTTCATGTCTATCCCTCTTTCTATTCTTTTACTGCACCGGCCATCATACCGCCGATAAAGTGTTTTTGAAGCAATGGATATATAATTAAAATTGGCACTGTCGTGATGACGATCGTAGCCAACTGAACCCCACGGGTCGTTGCTTGGACGATAAAGTCGGTACTACCGCTTTCAGTCATCGTACTCAAGTTGGATTGGACGATGATTTCATAAATCTTCATTTGCAGCGGATAAAGATACTCTTTTGTGATATACAGTTTTGTTGTCATAAAATCGTTCCATTGGCCAACCCCGTTGAACAAGATGATGGTTGCCAATGCCGGTTTCGTTAATGGTAAGAAGATTTTATAAAAGATTTGGAATTCACTTGCACCGTCGATCTTCGCCGATTCTTCGAGTGAAGGCGGAATCTCACGGAAAAAGTTCATTAAAATCACGACATCATAATAGCTGAACAAAGCTGGAATAATGTAGACCCAGAAAGAATCCAGTAATCCTAGCGAGCGAATCAGCAAGTACGTTGGAATCATCCCACCACTGAAGTACATGGTGATGACCCCCATCGTTGTATAAATGTTGCGGCCAACCAAGCGTGATTTACTCAATCCGTAAGCCACGATCGCACAAAACAAGGTATGGGTTGCAGCCCCAAGAACCGTTTTTAACACTGAGATCAAGAAGGCACGGGGGATACTTGCGTCGGAAAAAACTTTCCGATAGTTTTCCCAGGTAAAGCCTTTGGGCCATAACACGAGGCCGTTGCCCGCTAATCCAGAACTAGAAGACACGGAGGAAACCAAGATATTCCAAATCGGTACAATGATCATTAACGAGAATAAAATCAAGATCACGGTATTGAAGAAGTAAAACCACGTGTTTTCTTTTGCTTTTCTTTTGATCATGTTTTTTCCTCCTATAAGATAACTGAATTGCCGTTGTTCAACTTGCGGGTCACTCGATCCGTGATCACCAATAAGATGACGGAAATGACCGCGATCCCCAAGCCGACAGCAGTTGCATAAGAGAAATCACCTTGCGTCAACCCCATTTTATAAACAAAGGAGTTGATAACTTCTGAACGGTTTTGGTTCTGTGAATTCATCAAAACTAATGTTTGATCTAGGTTTGACCCTAAGATACCGCTCACATTCAGAATCAAGTTTAAGGAGATGATCGGTGTCAGTAATGGCAATGTGATCGAACGAATCTGTCTTAGCTTGCTGGCACCATCGATTCGTGCGGCTTCATAAAACGTTGGATCGATCCGCGACATACCTGCCAAGTAAAGAATCGTTCCCCAGCCGACTTCTTTCCATAGATCAGAAAGGACTGCGATCCACCAATATTTGCTTGGATCCAATAGATGATTGACCCCTTTGTCCATCAATCCTACGGACATCAACACTTGGTTGATAAAGCCGTTCGTTGACAGCCAAGAGATCATCATCCCACCTAGCACGATCCATGAGAAAAAATGGGGAATGTATGAAACCGTTTGAATAAATTTCTTCAAGCGGCCATCTTGCATTTCAAAAATCATAATGGCTAACACAATCGGGATCGCAAAACCTAATCCTAATTTCAATAAGCTGATGGCTAACGTATTTCTAACTGCTTCCCAGAAAAAACTGTCATTCATAATGATACGGAAATTCTCTAACCCAACCCATGGTGCTGATGAAATCGTGTCAATCACCGTATAGTTTTTGAAAGCGATTATAATTCCGTAGATCGGAATATAATTAAATACGATCATAAATGCCACGCCGGGAAAAACCATCCAGTGAAGCTGCCGTTGACTATAAAACTTTTGCAGTTTACTCATACACAAAATCTCCTTCTTTCTATCCTCACAACACTACGTATATCTCCACATTTTGGTGAAACGTTTCTACAAAAGATTATATCCGCTGCCATTCGAAAATGCAAGCCTTTCCAATTATTTTTTTCAGGTTTTCTTTTTTCACAAATTTCGTTGAGTTCCTCACAAACACAAAAGCTATTATATCAACATTTTCATAAGAAATCATTTTTCCAAACACTTCCGTTTAATCAAATTTCACAAATAATGTATTTTTTCAACATCTATTGATTCTCAGAAATTATTAAAAAATAAAAAGAAACGTTTCACCAAAAGCACAAAAAAGCAGCAATCATCGTTGATTGCTGCTTCGTTCTAATCACTTCTTTGGGGATAGCCAAAATGGTCATAGGCTAACGGTGTTGCGATCCGCCCACGCGAGGTACGTTTCAAAAATCCTTTTTGGATCAAAAACGGTTCGTACATATCTTCCACTGTTTCAGTTTCTTCCCCGATATTGACAGCGATCGTACTTAATCCCACCGGGCCGCCTTGGTACAATTCGATCATCGTGCGGATCAATTTCTGATCGATATAATCCAAGCCAGCATGATCGACTGCCAAAAGTGCCAATGCCTGGTCAGCAACGGTGCGATCGATCAACCCATCTGCTTGCACTTGCGCATAATCGCGAACTCGTTTAAGCAAACGGTTGGCGATCCGCGGGGTGCCTCGTGACCGACGGGCGATTTCGATCGCCCCTTCTTCCACGATATCCGTTTCAAAGATGGACGCAGTCCGCTGCACGATCTCTTTTAAATCATGGTCTTCATAATATTGCATATGAGAAATGATCCCGAAACGATCCCGTAGTGGCGCCGAGAGCATCCCCGCCCGCGTCGTTGCGCCGACTAAGGTAAATGGCGGGAGCGGAAAATGAACTGGGTGAGCCGTTGTCCCTTGCCCCACCATGATATCCACATAAAAATCTTCCATTGCCGAATAAAGCATTTCTTCGGCGACACGAGGCAAGCGATGGATCTCATCGATAAACAGAACATCCCCCGGCTGCAGCTCATTCAAGATCGCAATCAAATCCCCTGGTTTTTCGATCGCAGGACCGCTGGTCGTCTTGATTTGCACCTGCATCTCGTTGGCGATCACCATTGCCATCGTCGTTTTCCCTAAGCCTGGCGGACCATATAAGAGGACATGATCCAACGCTTCTTCTCGATTTTTCGCCGCTTGGATATAAATCGAAAGCTCCTGCTTGACTTTGTCTTGTCCGATATATTGGGCAAGGGTTTGCGGACGCAAGGATTTTTCGATGATCTCTTCTTGTTCAGTACTTTCTGGCGAAACAATTCGTTCATCCATCGTCTACTTGCTCCTTACTTTTTCATCATCAATCGGAGAGCTTCCCGCAAGTACTCATCCGTCGATTTTGTCGTATTCGCCGCTAATTGTTTTTCGGCTTTCTTGACTTCTTTTTCGCTATAACCCAATGCTTTCAAGGCTTCCATTGCTTCATCTAAAGCAGTCGTTGCTACGCTTAGAGGAACGATCGCTTCTTCTCCAACCAGTTCAGCCACTTTGCCTTTCAAGTCTAGGATCATTTGCTGCGCCGTCTTTTTACCGACACCTGGGAACTTAGTCAAATAATTGACGTCCCCATTTTCGACTGCCGTGATCAACCCTGTATGGTCTTCATTGGCCATGATTGCTAACGCACTCTTTGGTCCAATGCCTGAGACACTGATCAATTTTAAAAACAACTGCTTGCCTTCGATCGTGGCAAAGCCGTAGAGACTATGAGCATCTTCACGAATCACTTGGTGCAGATAGATTTTTACTTCTTGGTTCAACTTGCCGCTAAATGAATACGGATTGCCAAAAGCGATCTGATAGCCGATGCCATGGGTCTCAACGACGATATACGCCGGAAAGATATCCGTTACTTTTCCTATGATATATTCGTACATGTGCTTTCCTTTCTGTACATATGTTCCCTTTATTGTAGCACAGACGAGAGGGCAAAAAAAGGACTGCGAACGAAGGAAAAGGCTTAGCAGGAAACAAACGGAGGAAAAACCGTTGTTTCAGTCGCATTTTTTCAAACGAGACATGCTGCTGCGTCTTTTTTTCGCACACAGTTCCTAATACTTACTCAACGAGTGATTTGAATTCGCCATAGCCTTTTTCATCCATTTCTGCTAAAGGGATGAACTTCAATGCTGCCGAGTTGATACAATAGCGCAAACCGCCTTTGTCCTGAGGACCGTCTGAAAAAACATGTCCTAAATGAGAGTCAGCTTCTTTGCTGCGGACTTCTACCCGATGCATACCATGAGAAAAATCGGCTTTTTCTTGAATATCTTGGCGACTGATCGGCTTCGAAAAGGAAGGCCAGCCACAACCGGCGTCATATTTATCAGTAGAAGCAAACAGTGGTTCTCCGTTGACGATATCAACATAGATCCCTTTTTCATAAAAATCATCATACTCGCCAGTAAAGGGGCGTTCAGTTGCATTTTCTTGGGTCACCGCATATTCGATCGGTGACAATTTTTCTTTTAATTCTTTTTTATCTGTCATTTTTTCACCTGCTTTTCCTCTAGACTCATCCTGTATGCTCTATCATGCCTTTTTTCTTAGCGAATGTAAAATG
Source organism: Enterococcus sp. AZ188 (assembly GCF_050544075.1). NCBI lineage: Bacteria > Bacillati > Bacillota > Bacilli > Lactobacillales > Enterococcaceae > Enterococcus > Enterococcus sp. AZ188. Next base: position 351,479 of record NZ_CP172943.1, on the reverse strand, counting down.
ACTTGCTCAAATTGTTTAAGGGTTTTGCAGCTTTTGCCAACGAGTCGTTGGTTCCGCAAAATGGTAAAAATGCGGTTGGTCTTTTGTATAGATTTCTTCGGTTAAGACAGCTTCTGGCATGTTGCCAAACAACCCAGCCGCAAAAAAATAGGTGTGTGCTTCTTTGAGGTAAAAGAACAGGCTCGAGCCGCATTGACTGCAAAATCCTCGCTGTGCCCACTTAGAAGAATCATAACGTCGCAGCCACTTCGCTCCTTGAAGAGCCATCTGGTTCTCAGAACATGGCGCAAGAGCAAACATCGGTCCGCCGTGAAATTTCTGGCAGAGACTACAATGACAAACCGTGATTTCTTTCGCAACTCCAGTCAAGTCAATCGTGACTTTGCCGCAAAGACAACTACCAGAAACATCCATCCTTATTCCTCCTCCATAAACTCTTGCAACAACTGATAGACCGTAGTGACAGGAAACCCTACAATTGTATAAAAATCGCCGTTTATCGATGAGACAAATACTTTGGCCGCCCCTTGGATCCCATAGGCGCCCACTTTGTCTTGGTGCTCATCTAAGGCAAGATACTTGTCGATCTCTTGATCGGTCAAGGAACGAAACACAACTTCCGCCGAAACCACTGCTTGGCGCAGCTGTTCGCCTTTTTGCAAAACGACGGCGGTATGCACCCAATGGGCACGTCCGCTCATTTTTCGCAACATCGACCGAGCATCTTCACGGTCGGCTGGCTTTCCTAAGATTTCTTCATCCACCACGACCGTGGTATCGCTCGCGATCACCAGATCTTCAGGATATGCTTGCGTAATAGCCGCCGCTTTTTCTGCTGCCATCCGTTGGACATAAGGGATCGCCGCTTCGTTTGGTCGGACCGACTCGTCGATATCCGCTGGTATGACCGCAAATTCCGGGACTAACTCCGCTAATAATTCTTTGCGTCGCGGCGACTGTGAAGCCAAAATAATCATTCCATGCCACTCCTTGCTCGATGAGGATCTTGAATCCGTTTGAACATCCGCTCCATGTCGCTGTTGGTGAAATGGATCAGCACCGGGCGACCATGGGGACAGTTGAAGGGATTCTCGCATTTCGCTAAATCTTGCAACAAGATCCGGGCTTGTGCTTCATTCAAATAATGATTGGCTTTGATGGATCGTTTGCAGCTCATCATGATCGCGGTTGCTTCACGAAACTTTTTGACACTGACACTTCCTGTCGTCAATAACATATCGATCATTTCGCGGATGATGGCTTCTTCTTCACCGCTAGGGTACCACGTCGGGTGCGCTCGGACGATGAAACTATTGGTCCCAAAAGATTCCAGATGGATCCCGACTTCTACCAGCTTGTCACTTTGTTCTTGTAATTGCAGTGCATCGCTGTTGGGATAATCCAAAACGATCGGCACTAACAACTCTTGCAGGTCATTGGTCACTTCGCCGATTTTTTCGCGGTAATACTCATATTTGATTCGTTCTTGTGCCGCATGCTGGTCGACGATATATAGCCCCGCCTCGCTTTGGGCAAACAAATAGGTCCCATGCATCTGCCCAAAATAATCCAGTTGGGGAAAACGCTCCTTCGCTGGTTCTTCTTCCAACAACCGTTCGACCGTTTTCAGGTAGTTGCGGTCATCCCCATGCATTTCAGGGTGCAGAGTCGCTTGATTTTGCAGATCTTGCGCCGTAAGCTCTGGCGTCTCTTCCGAGAGAAAGGCTGGCGCTTCTAGCAGCGGCGCTTTTGTTTCCATCTGATCTTCCACAAATGGTTTTCGGACAGGCTTATTTGGCAGCGTCTCTTCCAAACTGCGAAAGGTTTCCTCGGTTTCTTCCAACAGGTTTTCGCTAGATTCCTGTGGCATTTCTGGAAGTTTTCCACCTTCCTCCACAGGTTTTTCCACAGAGTTATCCACAGTCTGTTGATAAGTACTGCCCTGAACCTCAAATTTCCCGGTTTCCCGATTATAAGACAAACCAGAAGTCGAATTTCCTGCTGACTCCAGTTCCAAGCCAAGCTGCTGGGCTTTTGGCTGATCGGCAACTTTTTTCTTAAACCGCAGATTGTCAGCCGCGTTAGGAATCAAATTGATTTCCCGCAGCGCCTCATTGATGGCTTTACTGATTAGTTTCGTTAGCTCTTCTTCTTTTGACAAACGAACTTCTTGCTTAGTCGGATGGACATTGACATCGACTAGCAAGGGGTCCATTTTGATTTCAAGGACAGCTAATGGAAAACGACCGACCATCAATTTTGACCCGTAACCGGCTACGATCGCTTTATTCAAAGCAAAGTTGCGAATATAACGACCATTGATGATCGTGGATAAATAGTTGCGGCTGGCTCGGGTGACTTCTGGCAGTGACACAAAGCCAGTGACTTTAAAGTCGAGGTCCTCAGTATCGATCGCAATCATTTTTTTGGCCGTTTCCACTCCGTAGATCCCGGCGATGGTTTGTTTTAACTGCCCACTTCCAGTGGTGCTCAACATCTTATTGCCTTCATGAACGAGGCGAAAAGCCACTTCTGGATGGCTCAGGGCGATCCGATTGACGATATCGCCGATGTTCGCAAGTTCCGTTTGCAGCGTCTTGACATATTTCAAACGTGCCGGTGTATTGTAAAAGAGGTTTTCGACAGTGATCTTGGTTCCTTGTCGCAAGTTGGCAGGCAGATGCTCTTCAACAGCGCCGCCTTTTAAGCGCACAAAGGAGCCTTGTTGGGCACCTTTGACTGCCGTTTCAATCGAGAGGATCGAAACCGAAGCGATACTAGGCAAAGCTTCCCCGCGAAACCCGAGGGTACGTATTCGAAACAAGTCATCTCGATTGTGGATTTTACTGGTGGCGTGGCGTTTAAAGGCAGTCAAGACATCCTCTTCTGCAATTCCTTCGCCATTATCGATGACTTGGATTTTACGCAAGCCTGCTTCTTCAATAAAAATATCGATTTGGGTACTGCCGGCATCCACGGCATTTTCAACTAATTCTTTGACGACAGAAGCCGGTCTCTCAACAACTTCTCCTGCCGCGATTTGGTTCGCCAGACGTTCGGATAGCTCTTGGATCTTTCCCATCTGCTGACCTTCTTTCTAAATTCGTTTTTGCAGCTCGTACAATGTATTCAGAGCATCCATCGGGGTCATTTCCAACAGATTCAATTTCTTCAATTGATCGATGACGCCGATTTCTTCCGTAGATACTTCACTAAACAACGACAACTGCTGACTTTCTTCGACGACTGGTTTTGGCTGTACCGTCGGTTCATGTTCTTCCAGCGCTTTTAGGATCGTCGCTGCGCGCTGTAAGAGTGCACTTGGCAGTCCAGCGATTTTGGCTACATGGATCCCATAGCTTTTATCTGCGGGTCCTTCCATCATCTTATGCAAGAAGACAACTTCGCCTTCTTTTTCAACGGCACCGACATGGACATTGCGTAAGTGTGCCAATTCCTCATCTAAAACCGTCAGCTCATGATAATGGGTGGAGAAAAGTGTTTTGGCATGAACTTCTTTGTGGATATATTCAATGATGGCTTGTGCCAATGCCATCCCATCATAGGTCGCAGTCCCACGCCCTAACTCATCAAACAAAATCAAGCTGTTAGGTGTTGCATGACGCAGCGCTTGGTTGGCTTCCATCATCTCTACCATAAACGTACTTTGACCGGCGATCAGGTCATCGCTGGCACCGATGCGAGTAAAGATCCGATCAAAAATCGGCATCTCTGCAGATTTTGCCGGTACGAAACAGCCGATCTGCGCCATAATGACTAGCAAGGCAAACTGCCGCATGTACGTACTTTTCCCAGACATATTTGGTCCTGTGATCAACAGGATCTCTGTTTCTTCATCCATCACGATACTATTTGGAATGTACTCTTGGTGACCAAGGACTTTTTCCACTACAGGATGACGGCCATCGATGATCGATACTGCTCGTTTTTTCGCTACTGTCGGCCGCACGTATTGGTAGCGTTCCGAAACCGTGGCGAAACTTTGTAAGACATCGACCGCACTGACGGCTTTGGCTAACTTTTGTAGACGTGTGATACTCTTTTTCACTTCTTCACGAACGTCAAGAAAGAGGCGATATTCCAAATCCACCGATTTTTCTTCGGCTTCTAAAATCAAAGTCTCCAGTTTTTTCAACTCGGGTGAAATAAAGCGTTCCGCATTGGCTAAGGTTTGCTTGCGCTCGTAGCGAGAGGTATCTAAATTCACTAGATTGGCTTTCGTGATCTCAATGTAATAGCCAAAGACGCGGTTGAACCCAACTTTCAGGTTTTTGACCCCCGTCGCTTGACGTTCGTTGGCTTCTAATTCCGCCAACCATTGCTTGCCATTACGCATCGCCGTACGGTATTCATCTAATTGTTGATGGAACCCGTCTTTGATGATGTTGCCTTCCGTGATCTGTAACGGGGCATCTTCATCGATCGCCGCTTCGATCAGTGCAACCAAATCATCTAGGGGCGTTAATTCCAGCAGCAAGTCATTCCACTCGCCACGGTTGATGCCTTGCAGCAATTGCGCGATCAAAGGCACTTGCTCCAAAGAAGATTTCAACTGCAGCAAATCGCGGCCATTGACATTTCCGAAGGCGACCCGTCCGACTAAGCGTTCCATGTCATAGACTTTCGTCAGCGCTTCTTGCAGATCTGCTCGCTCAAAGAAACTGTCCAGTAACGATTGGACCATTTCTTGGCGGGCAGTGATTTTCTTTGGATGGATCAAGGGACGGTCCAACCATTGCTTTAACAAACGGCCACCCATTGCGGTTTTTGTCTCGTCCAGCAACCACAAAAGAGTCCCTTGTTTTTTGCCAGTTCGAATCGACTGCGTCAATTCTAAGTTGAATTTGGAATAATGATCCATTTTCAAGGCATGATCGGGCTGATATTCCACGGCTTGTTGAATATGCGCTAAACTGCGTTTTTGGGTGATCGCCAAATAACTTAGCAACTTCCCTGTGACTACTTTTTCTAACTCTTGGGAGAGAGGTTCTGTTAAAAATTGAAATTCGGCATTTTCTTCCAACGTTTCTTGCTTAGAAAACACGACATTCAAGCGATTGGTCAGTGTTGTTTGCAATGACTCAGGGATCTCGCTGCACAAAACGACTTCTTTCGTTTGCAGAGCGGCGGCCTCATTGACGACAGCTTCTTCATCTTCCAATTGCGCTGCTTTTAATTCACCGGTACTTAGATCGACATAGGCAAAGCCAAAACGCTCCCCTTGCTGCAAAACAGCTGTTAAAAAGTTGTTTTCTTTGGCGGATAGGCCTTTACTGTCCATCACCGTTCCCGGCGTGATCAGTTGAACGACTTCGCGTTTGACCATTCCTTTGGTGGTTTTTGGGTCTTCCACTTGCTCACAAATCGCTACTTTGTAGCCTTGCTCGATCAAGGTGTCGATGTAATTGCTGGCGGCGTGGTAAGGCACCCCACACATAGGGATCGGTTCCTCCGCATTTTTGTTGCGGCTGGTTAACGTCAGTTCTAAAATTTGTGCTGCCTTGACAGCATCCTCATTAAATAATTCATAGAAATCTCCTAAACGATAGAATAAAAAAGCATCTTGGTACTGAGCCTTGATGCTTAAATACTGTTCCATCATCGGGGTATTTTTAGTTTTTTGAGGCATTGGTTTCATCCTCCTCGATGGCTTTATTCATTTTCTTTTGGATCTCCGTCGTGACATATTGCAGCAATTCATCTGCTTGCAGTAACGCTTGGCGATAAGCAACCACTAAGGGGTGCTGCTCGTATTCGTTTGTCAATGACGCATAACGCTGCTCCGCAGCTTTTTTTGCTTCGGGTTTCTCATAATGCTCAAATTGAACGATTTCTTTTTGCGCTTGCTTCAGCGCTTCTTCCAACTCCAGTAGCCCTTGGTTTTGCAAGGCTCGTACTTGAATTTCTTGAAATTCTTGAACGATCGGATGATTAGACAAAAGCTTTTGCAAAGCAGCCAACTCTTGGGCAACGTTTGATTCTTTGGTTAATTGCTCTTCCATGCTTCTCCTATTCTGTAAACGGGCGATCTTCACTGATTTGGATCGGACGGATCGATTTTGCTTTACCAGTGGCTTCATCAATCTCAAGCAAGCAAGCCGACAAAATACTGCGGCCTTTTTCAATCACTTCAAACCGTTGCGGCAACGCCGTCAAAAATTTTTCAATGACTGGTTCGCGTTTCATTCCCAAAATCCCATCATAAGGACCAGTCATGCCGACATCTGACAAATAAGCCGTTCCTTGGGGCAAAATCCGCGCATCGTTGGTCTGTACGTGGGTATGCGTGCCGACGACTGCCGAAACTCGGCCATCCAAATACCAGCCCATCGCTTGTTTTTCGCTAGTAGTCTCCCCATGAAAATCCACAAAGATAAACGGTGTACGTTTGCGGGCAATCGCAACCAATTCATCCATTTTGCGAAACGGATCATCAAGGTCTACCATGAACGAGCGAGCTTGCATGTTGATCACCGCCAACTCAATGGTGTTGACTTTCACAAACACCATGCCGACCCCCGGTGTTCCCTCTGGAAAATTGGCTGGACGAATCATTTTCTTCGCATCGCCAATAAATTCAAAAATGTCACGGTTGTCCCATGTATGATTGCCTAATGTCACGACATCGACACCATCTTGCAAAAATTTCTTATAAATTTTACCAGTGATCCCACGACCCGCCGCCGCATTCTCGCCGTTCGCGATCGTCACCTGTGGTCGATACGCCTTCTTTAATTTGGGAAGGTACTCCGTGATTGTTTCTCTTCCTAATGAACCAACTACATCTCCAATGAATAATACCCGCACACATTTTTCCTCTTCTCTTTTAGCTTCTTTTCTATTATAAGGGTTTTGGTCCAGAAAAAAAAGGTTCTTTCACTTGCTGTTCTTCCTTGCAGCAAAACAAAAAAACACGCTAGACTTTTTCGCTTTAGTCTAGCGTGTTGCCGCGTTCTCTAGGAAACGGTAGTGTCTTCTTTCCCGACATGTTCCACGATCGCCACGATCAAATCACGGGCTTTTTCCATCGCTTCCACGGTAATAAATTCATACTGGCCATGGAAGTTTTCACCGCCAACAAATAAGTTCGGTGTTGGAATGCCTTTATAGGTGATTTTCGAGCCATCGGTCCCGCCACGAAACGGCGCTTCGATCGGTGTCACACCAATCGCTTGCATCCCTGCTCGGGCAGCTTCGATACTGCGGGGATCTTTCTTGATCAAATCCCCCATATTGTAATATTGGTCATACAGCGTATAGGTGATGCGTTCTTGCCCATAGGCTGTGTTCAATTCGTCAATGATCCCCACGATGTTAGCTTTTCGCTGTTCAAAAAGCATATGATCGTGATCACGAATGATATAAGAAACTTCTGCTCGACCAATATGTCCCGTCAAATTGTGCAGTAGGTAAAAACCTTCATACCCGCGGGTGCGTTCAGGAACTTCCTCTGCTGGTAAGGCATCGTCGATTTGATGCGCGATTTTCAAGGCGTTGACCAAACGACCGTAAGCAGTTCCAGGATGCACACTCGTACCATCAATCGTTATATCAATACGAGCAGCATTAAAGGTTTCATATTCCATATGCCCCACACGACCACTGTCCATCGTGTAAGCAAATGCCACTGGAAAATCCGCCGCATCAAAGCGATCAGCGCCAGTCCCGATCTCTTCGTCAGGCCCAAAAGCGACCCAGACATCGCCACGTTTATGCGCATCCATCGTTTGTAAGATTCGCAGCGCGTCAATGATCTCTGCGATACCAGCTTTATCATCTGCACCCAGCAGGGTCGTTCCATCCGTTGTGATCAGCGTTTCGCCGACATAGTCTTTGAGATTAGGAAATTCAGCAGTTGTCATATAAATGGCTTTTTCTTTATTTAAACAAACATCCTTGCCATCGTAATTTTCATGGATCTGCGGCTGAATATTTTCAGCTTCGAAATCTGCCGTGTCTACATGGGCAATAAAGCCAATCGCCGTTTTTTCAGGATTACCAGGTAGACGTCCGATCACAAAACTATTCTTTTCATAGTAAGCAACATCCGCTACCCCCATCTCGATCAACTGATCTTTCAATAAAAGAGCCAACTCAACTTGTCCCGGCGTCGTTGGGATGGTCTGACTCGTCGCATCTGAGCGAGTATTCATTTTTGCATAGGTCAAAAAATCCTTTAAGATTGCTTTCAATTCTGCACGTCCTTTTTCTTCAATTCTTCTACTATCTTTATAACGACAAGGGACGATTGTCCGTTTCGTGGATCACTTGTCGAAAATCAGCAAAGCCAGCTGCTAACCCCCGCAACAAGATTTCTGCCGTTCCCATATTGGTAGCTAAAGGAATCTCGTACACGTCTGACAAGCGAATCAATGCCGTTACATCTGGTTCATGGGGTTGCGCGGCTAAAGGATCGCGCAAAAAGATCACCATGTCCAAGTCATCTTGCGAAATCATGGCGCCAATTTGCTGATCTCCTCCCAGCGGCTCTGATTTGTAGCGGTGGACAGGCAACTGGGTTGCTTCTTCGATCCTCTTCCCCGTAGTTCCTGTTGCGAAAAGTTCATGCTGCGCTAAAATTTCTCGATAGGCAGTCACTAATTTTACCATTACATCTTTTTTTCGATCATGAGCAATCAATGCGATTTTCATTTGCTGCATTCCCCCTTTTTTCTATTGTACCAATTTATTTTCTTTGCGACCGAGAAAAAACAAAAAAACATAGCACAGATGCCGTAAACCGACTGTGCTATGTCTAAAGGATTCCTTTTTAAATCAGTTGTAATTCTTTCAAGGCTAACCAGATGCCATCTTCATCATTGCTAGCGGTCACCATATCTGCGACTTGTTGGATCTCAGGGACCGCATTGCCCATTGCCACACCGACACCTGCGGCAGTCAGCATTTCACGATCATTTTGGCCATCACCAAAACAGATCACATCTTCTTGCGCTATCCCTAATTGTTCCGCGACGCACAGGATCGTTGCTGCTTTGGAGCCTTCTTTTGGAACGACATCCACACTGTTTTCATGCCAACGCACAAAACGCAGTTTGCTGTATTTCTCGTCAAAGAAATGCTCATACTCTTTTCCGTAAAAAGCCAATGCTTGATAGACTTCTTTTTCTTCGGGAAAATCCATGTCCAACTCAGGAAGTTGGGCACCAAAAGAATGCATCGCTGCTTCCATTTTAGCAATATCCAAAGAAGACGCTCGTTTCGCTGTATCCATCCCGACAAATGCCGTGTCGATCCCAAGCTCTTGGGCTTCTGCCACGAAAGCAGCCAATTGCGTTTCATCGAGTAAGTTTTTATACACCTGCTGATGCGAAAGAAAAGCAGCTGCGCCATTACATAAAATGTAATTATCAAAGGACAACGAACGAATAATATCTTGAGCGTGGAAACGACTGCGTCCAGTGGCAACGGTCACGAAATGGCCAGCATCTCGCAAAAGATCAAGGGCTTTTAGCGTACTGTCGAGTGGCTGTTTGTTCGAGTCAAGCAAGGTTCCATCAATATCAAAGGCAAAGAATTTCCGATTCATAAAAGGTTAAGGCTCGCTTTCTATTAAGAAGTAACTAAGATTTTGGTCTTGATTGCGGTCATTTTTACAAAAAACAGCAAGAAAAACCGTACATACTTATTCTTAACATAAATAGGCGCTGATTTCAACGCTCCGTTAAGGGATGATGGCTTCTTCCTGGAGAAATGTTAGAGAAAAGAAAAAAAAGAAGCATCGCTGCTTCTTTTGGTAGGTTCTAATTAGTCGACATAGGTCGATTTTGAGTTGTTCAACCATGCATAGCCCAGTCCCATGACCAAGCCACCGCCGATATAGTTACCGATAAAGGCAAAAACTAAATTATGGATCACACTGCCGACAGTCATACCTGCCAAGTGTCCGCCTGAAGCCCAGAAAGCTAAGGTAAACGCTGGGAAGTTAGCAATAACGTGTTCGAATCCTAAGAAAGCAAAGATGAAGATGATGAAAATGATTGCTGCAACTTTTCCGGCATCGTCTTTCATCCGCATGCTTACTAGCACAGCTGTGTTTACAACGATATTGGCGAACATCGCTTCTACTAAAATTTGGATGGTCGATTTTTCTAATTTCGCAGTGATCGAGGTCAGCATAAAGTTGTCTGCGGTCAGCCCTTGAAAAGGACCTGTCAGTGCAACGATTGAGCCGAAAATCACCCCGCCGATCAAGTTGAACAAGACACACGTAAGCAAAATTTTCAATGCCAAAGGAATACTTAGACGTTTACGGTAAACCCCAACAGTCATATACAACATATTTGATGTTCCTAATTCTGCGTTCATATAAAGAATCATGACTAAAGACCAGCTAAACATAAATGCATATAGAATTTTCCCTAACCCGTGAACCATCGATTCACCTTTCATAGCGATCGCAAAAGCAATAGCTGTTCCGAGGGTCAAGAATAAACAAGCCATCATCGCACGTACAGCGTAACGCAAATAACTACTCTTGATCAGATCGATTTTCTTTTCTATGGAAGAATCGATCTTCTCAAATAATGGGGATACTGGATTCATTTTTTCTACTCCTTTTATGAATAATTTCACTTCGTTATCATTTGCACAATACTTTCATATTCTAATGACGAAAAGCTGTTTTGTAAAGAGATATTTGAAAATATAAGTAATTAATGAAAAATTTCAAGATTTGTTTTCATCAAATCCAAAGCCAGCTCCATCTTGACTTTTGCCCCTAGTTTGTCGTATACTATTCCTTGTGTAAAATAATGCAGCAGGAAAATAACAGCTCGTCACCAGTTCGTTGCCCCTCGGGTGCAATTGCGTAACCGCGGCTGCAAAGGTGAAGATTGAAGAACGAACTGCACGAATGTGAGTTTTTCAACGGATTATTTTACTCCAAACTATTTTATTGGAGGAACTAAATTATGTCTCGTTATACAGGACCATCATGGAAAATTTCTCGTCGTTTAGGAATTTCTTTATCAGAAACTGGAAAAGAATTGGCACGTCGCCCTTACGCTCCAGGACAACACGGACCAAACAGCCGTGGCAAAAAATCAGAATACGGCATGCAATTAACTGAAAAACAAAAATTGCGTCATATGTATGGCATGAACGAACGTCAATTCCGTACATTGTTTATCAAAGCAAGCAAAATCAAAGAAGGTAAACACGGTGTTAACTTCATGATCTTGCTAGAACAACGTTTAGATAACGTTGTTTACCGTCTAGGTTTAGCAACTACTCGTCGTCAAGCACGTCAATTAGTAAACCACGGTCACGTTTTAGTTGATGGCAAACGCGTTGATATCCCTTCATACCACGTTGAAGTTGGACAAGTCATCAGCGTTCGTGAAAAATCACAAAACATCTCAACAATCAAAGAAGCAGTTGAAGCAACAGCTGGCCGCGCGTCATTTGTAAGCTTTGATAGCGAAAAATTAGAAGGTTCATTAACTCGTTTACCTGAGCGTGATGAATTGTCTGCAGAAGTTGACGAAGCACTAGTCGTTGAATTCTACAACCAAAAACTTTAAGATTTCAACCGACACGATTCCTTTTTGGAATCGTGTTTTTTTGTGGAATCAACGGATTTACTGATTCTCTTAAGAAGACCCTTGAAAAAATACCAAAAAAACCGACAATGATACATCGCTGTATTCATTTGCCGGTTTTGTTCCTATTATTAGATAAAGTTCGCAACAGATTCGCCTTCTTCTTGCTTTTGGCGATAATTAAACATGAGTAGCTCTGTTTGGCGTCGTTTGAAAATGATCTTTCGTAAGTTTCGTGGCACGAATTTACGAATGTCTTCTTCATTGTACCCCACTTGGAGCTTGTTCTCATCTAAGATAATTGGCCGTTTCAATAAGTTCGGGTATTGTTCGATCAATGAAAGCAGCTCTTCTAGCTTCAACTCTTCTAAATCGATGTCTAACTTTTGGTACACTTTCGAACGAGTAGATATAATGTCTTCCGTTCCATTTTTTGTTAAAGAAAGAATCTCCATTAGTTCATCACTATTTAATGGATCGCTAAAAATGTTTCTCTCTTTAAATGGCAGTTCATTTTCGGTCAACCATGCACGGGCTTTACGACATGACGTACAGCTGGGTGTTGTATATAGTGATATCATTTGTTTATTCTTCCTTTCTCTTTGATGTACTTCGATTTTTTGCGTGGTGCTCAACCTTCGATTTGATCGATCGTTTCCTGTTTGACGATATCGGCGATTCGAATATTGATCTCTTTGACTTTCAAAGAAGTCAAGCGGCTAATTTCTTCTAAGACCACTTCTTGGACTTGCGCAAAGAGTTTGGGGATATCTTTGCCGTAAGCCACGATTACTTCCAAATCAACTGCAACCTCTTCTTTGCCAACTTCCACATCGATGCCAGAAGCGACTTGCGGCTGTTCTTCAAGGTTTTCGGTCATATCTGAAAGAAATCTGCCATTTACACTAATCAAGCCATCAATTGACTGCAAAGCGACACCAACAATTGTTTCAATGACTTTCTCTTCAAAGGACAGTGGACTTGCTTGCGCTGCTTCATTAGACACATTCGTTGTTTGCTGATCGTCAGTCATTTTTCACACTCCTTGGTTAAATAAGAAAGGATACTAGAGACATCGCAAAGTCGCATACACGACCTTGTCTAAAGTGGACATTCCTCTTGGGAATTTTTTTCCCTACCTTTCTAGCATAAATTCTTTTTGTTTTTTTTACAAAGAAAAACACTTGTTTTCGGAATAAATTTATCGTGCAAGATAAAATGAATGCGCTAAAAAAATCTCAAAGCATAATTTTCCTGAAATGATTCGTTTTTCTTGACAAAAAAAAAGAAAGCAGCTACACTGCTCTCTTTTATTCTTTGTTATTTTGACAAGGCATCTAATGGATCAATCAGTTGATGCCGGGCTAAACTAGGTGAAAGACTAACTTCAAAATGCAAGTGAGGACCTGTACTGTTCCCCGTACTTCCCATGGAAGCAATCACTTCGCCTTGTTCGACCGTTTGACCGACTTCCACTAAATTGCGATGATTGTGCGCATACAATGTCGTCAGCCCATCTTTGTGCTCGATAGCAACATAATTCCCCCATGAAGAATGATATTCTGAGCGGATCACCGTTCCTGAAAGACTAGCCATGATCGGCGTTCCTTGCGGGGCGGCGAAGTCCACTCCACGATGAAACCCATTGCCTCGTGGACCAAAGACAGAAGAGACAACTGGATTGCTGACAGGATAGATCATCTGTTCGCTGCCTGTCGGTAATTCTGGTTTCTCTTTGTCATAACTCGTCAGAGCATATGCTTCGATCAGCGCATTTAGCTTCTCATTGTATTGTGTATCTGATGCATAACGCCCGGTCAGATATTCCGTGGCATCTTCATAAGACTCCGTTTCTGATTTCCAAACACCTTTATAAAAATTCGGATTGTGGTCCAATCCTTCTTTCAACAATTTCGCATAATCTTTCAAAGAAGATTCGATACTGTCATATTGGCGAAACGTGGCATGAACTGTGTATAAATTACCGGAACCATCGTCTTCTTGCGTTTGGAAGGAAATCCCATTCCCTTCATAAAGTCCCTTAATACCAAATAGGTTATAAAAAGGCTCCTGGCTCAGACGACTTCTTCCGCTACCAGACTCTAAAATCGCTTGTGCAATCATGACCGATGCGTAAAGATCTTCTTCTTGTCCAACTTTACGAGCATCTTCTCCAATCTCCATAATAAAGTCCCACGTTTCTTTGACTGGCGTGACTTCAAATTTTGCTGGCTCATCTTCTTGCGGCGGCGTTACCGTCAACTCTGGTACGTTCGGTACTTCTTTGATGTCAGGCGAAGGCTGGCTTGGTGTTGATTCTGGCTCTGGATTTGGTGTTGTCTCTGGTTCTGGGTTTGGTGCTGGTTCTTCTGGTTCTGGCGCCGGCTCAGGTGTTGGTTCTGGCTCTGGATTCGGCTCTGGATCAGGATTTGGTACCGGTTCTTCTGGTGTTGGTTCTGGCGTCGGGGTTGGTTCCGGTTCTGGCAATGGTTCTGGTGTTGGCTGTTCAGGAACAGGTGTTGACTCTCCTGGAACTACTTCGCCGTTTTCTCCTGGTACCGTTGCGGCATCTTCAGGGACCAAGCCCATTGTTGGCCCGTTCACTCCCGGAACCGTTGACTCAGCTGTATTTTGACCAGCAGTAGACTCGCTCGTTAAAACAGCCGCAGCCGCTGATACTGGCAGCAATGTTGAAAATTGACTGGTAATAATGGCAATTGCCATCCATTTCTTTATTTTCATTCGTGAACTTTCCTCCTTTATTCCTCCCTCTATCATACAAAAAATGCAAGAAACTTTGTAATCAATTTTTGCATTCCTATATGAAAAAGGAGAAATACTTGATATTTTGCTACTCTTTCCTATCTTTAATTACGCACAAAAAGTTCCTCTTGCTTGCAAAAAAACAAAAAACAACGGTGCTTTTCTTCACCGTTGTTTTTTATGCGAATGAGGGCTAAGAAATTCAGACGCTTCTTTTCGTTGATCGCTCAATGACGATGGGGTTTTGAGTAAGCGTCAGTTTCTTTTGATAAACTTGTAGTTGAATAGCTCTACCCTTTATTAGCGAAATTTTGATTGACTGATGGTTGACTGACACGTCAATCAAACATTGGTTATACGTAATTTTGAATGTATATTTTTTCCAGTCAACTGGAATTGTGGGGGCTAGTTTTATTCCTTCCCTATCAGTTCTCACGCCACCAAATCCATAGACAATATTCATCCAAGCTGCAGCAATCGAAGTCATATGCAATCCTTCACGAGTATTACGATTGAAATTATCCAGATCCATTCTAGTGGCAAATTCAAAAAAATGATATGCTTCATTTTCCATTCCCAATTCTGCCGCCAAAATAGAATGGATCGAAGGTGACAGCGAGGATTCGTGAATCGTCCTTGGTTCATAGTAATCATAGTTGATTTGCTTTTCCGCTTTCGGAAAAGATTGGTTATACAAGAAAAGAAACATTAAGACATCTGGTTGTTTGATCATATTGTTACGATAGATGCGATCATAGGACCAATGATCATAAAGCGGGAACTCTTCGATGGGAATCGAGCGGATATCCACATGAGGTAATTTGAAAAAACCATCATGTTGTTCAAACAAACCATACTCCGTTTTTAAAATAAGCATTTCTTTGCTACAAATTTGCCAGTAGCCAATCTCCTTTTCACTCAAACCATGCGCTGATAGAAGTGTACTATATCTAGTTTCATTACTCGTTTTCAATTTTTTCAATACCTCTACAGTATAATCGAATGTTCTTTTCGCCATATAATTTGTATACGTATTGTGATTTACCATCATCTGAAATTCATCTGGTCCCATCACCCCAAAAAAGCCAAATTCACCTTCTGGAGACCAATCACCTCTAGAAGCCAAAAAGCGTGAAATTTCAATCAACATTTCGATTCCGTGTCCATACAAAAATTCAGTATCTTTCGCTACCTGCATGTAATGCCAGATGCCATAAGCAACAGCGGTGCTTGGCTGAAATTGAAGGCTTGCATGCTGCCAAAGATCGCTGGCTTCGTTCCCATTCAATGTAGCGATGGGGTAACAAGCTCCTTGGCAATCAAGCTGGCGTGCTCGTTTTTTGGCTTCCGGCAAAGTATGATAGCGAAATTCTAATAAATTTTTTGCTGCATCAAGATTTGTCAATAAGTAAAAAGGCAGGCAGGAAGTTTCCGTATCCCAAAAAGCATGTCCACCGTATGCTTCACCAGTGAGCCCTTTCGCACCAATATTATGACTAGGATCTTGACCATGGTATGTTTGATGCAACTGAAAGATGCAGTAGCGAATCCCTTGTTGATTACTTGGATCACCATCGATTTGGATGTCTTCCTTAGCCCAAACGTTTTGCCAATAGGTGCGACTCTTTCGTTGCATCTCATCAAAGGAAAGACTTTTTTCCAGATCGGTGAGACAATGTTGTTTTAGTTGATTTAAATCAAGTCCGGTTTTATCGGCAATATTTACCGCATTTCGGTTTACTTGAAAGTTCATCCCTTCTTCTAGTTTAACGTTAAACTTACGGCCGATAAATTTATCCCTTTCCACAAGTTGCGTGTCGAGGGATTCAGTGGCGGATAAAGAAAAACCCGCATAAATGGTTTGCTTGGTGCTTCTTGTTTCTGCTGCTAAAAAAGCATGCCTATTTGAAGATTCTTTTTCTCGTTCCACCCAAAAATTTTGACCTTCAGATAGATGGCTCGTGGCAAAGTCAATCCCCATCAAAATTGAGATGGATGGACTACCTTCAATGACTTTTAACGAGATCTGCTGATACCCTAATGATACCGTTTCTCTATCTAGTGAACGTACAAAAGTCACCTTTAATTTGATATCCTTCTCAGGTTTCCAATAAAAACTACGAGTCAAGATACCTGTTCTAAGATCAAGTCGTCGTTGAAAAGATTCGATATCTGAATAAGCTAAATCTAGTAACACCTCACCACACCAAATTCTGGTATATAGCCAATCGACCGCATTGACCATAAAATGACTCCTCGAAATGATCCCCTTATACTTTACGCGGTTTTCCTTAGGGCTATTTTCGTAGATTCCATTGAAGTAGCTACCTAGCAATCGTTCTCCCGAATATCCTTCTTCAAAATAACCTCGGATGCCCATATATTCATTTGCCAAAGAAAAGATCGATTCGGACACTTCACTTCGTTCTTTATCAAACCCTTCTTCTGAAACACTCCACGGATCAACCGTATAGTATCTATCTGCAATTTTCCCCATAACACGTTCCTTTCTAGTATGTTGTTTTTCTGACAATCAATTTCCCATTGAGTAATGTGATTTGCGGTTCATTCGAATGGTTATCAATGATATTGACCAAGGTAGTCATGGCTGCTTCCCCTTTTTTAATCTGATCTAATCTGATCGTAGTTAATGGAGGATCATTTAAAGCTGCATAACGGATATCATCAAAACTGATGATCGACAGTTTCTTTTCATAAAAAATAGCTTCTTGTTTTAATTTATGAATAAACTTGATCGCTAAGTAGTCTGCTGTAACGAGCACTGCTTGAAACTTGTCTATGCTGCTGATCATTGTTGCTTGTTGTTCTTCTGTATACTCTAATCCCTCATCAAGCTTTATACCAAAATCCTGCAAAGCCTGATGATAGCCTAGATACCTTTGTTGAATAACCGATGTCTTTGATTGATCAAATTCATAGGACAAAAAGCCGATCTTAGTCAGACCCTTTTCAAGTAAAAAGGCAGTCGCTTCATATGCCGCTTTTTGATCATTCGTATTAATAAAAAAACTATTCGGATAGTCCGTGATTCGATTGAACACTTCATCCTCTAGATGCGTATCAATGAAAACGATTGGGACCTGGACAATCCGATTGACTTCTTCAAATAATTCTTGACTAAATCCTACTGCAATAAACCCATCAAATTTCCAATTTTTCTGTAATTCTCCAATATCATCTGTTTTGGTCACGCTATGGACGAGTGTAAAAAAGCTGTGCTCTTTTGTCACTCGCTGTATGCCATCTAGAACTTCTGTCACAAAAGGGTCCGCAAAGTCCAAATTTTTTTGATCTGAAAAATACAGTACCCCAATTAAGCGAGAAGAAGATTTGACTAACGCTCGTGCATTCATATTTGGTGAATAATTATATTTTTTTATGATCCCTTCGATCATTTCTATCTTATCTTGGGACACACGGTGCGCTTTTTTATTTATAACATTCGAGACTGTCGTCACACTGACCCCTGCTTCTTCTGCAATTTTTTTAATTGTAATCCTCATGCGCTTTGTCCTTTCGATAGTACTTGTTTTTCCTTATTATACCGCATTGTCGAGAAGCATCAATCAAAGGATAGCCAACAAGAATGGGTACCCTTTATTAGAACAATGACAATTTAAGAAAGTGGACTCTTTCCTCCTTGAGTTCTTCTTACGCTCTCTATTTTGTAGGACAAAGGGGCAACAGCACATGGATCAAGGTCTCTAGCTAACTACGAACTCATCAAATTTCTTGGGGTTCAGCGATGGTTCGCTCAGTCTTTTGATACATTTTTTTTAAGAGTAGATTATTGATCAATGAAGTCATGGCGAACCCACCAAACGTATAAACGTAAATAGCAGTCAACAATCTTTCGGGACTACTCAAGCTAAAATACATCATCATACTATTAAAGAGCAACAGCAAACCCGCTTGCTTCCCATTTTGAATCGCTATCAGCAAACAGTTCTTGATACTACGCCACACACCATCTTCATATCTACCAATATAAGAAAATAGCATGACAAACAATAATAAGAGACAGACGATGAAAGGGAATAAAATGGCTAAGCCAATCACCCTAAAGACTATAGCTTGAAGGGTAAACAAATAGAAATTGAGTGAAAAGATCGTTGTAAAAAAAAGAATACCTAACCAAATAATTGTTGCTTCAAAAAAATCCCTTTTTATCGTAGAAAAGTAGTGTCGCACAAGCCCTTCTTCTTGGCCCGCCAGTATTTTTTGCCAACAAGTGTTCATGGCTGTCAAAGAGACGCCGATTGTAAGGATCGGCAGACTAGTAAGAAGAAATAAGCCATTAAGCAAGCATATATCGGTAATCCTTGTTAATCCTTTCATCAATGGCGTATCAAATCGAAACAAAGTTTTCATGTATACTCCTTTCACCTAGAATAGGAAGGCTGAAGCAGTATTTCTACTTCAGCCCGCACGATCTAATTTATAATTGCTGAGTATCGATCAAAGGCATCATTTTGGATCCCCATAAACTCTTCGATCCCCATTGCGTTCAATTGTTCCAGATAGCTCTCCCATTCTTCTTCAATTCCGCCTTCTACTACCCATTTGGCAGCCATTTGCGAAGCATAAGAACTAATATCTACATAAAGTGCTGACAACCGAGCCAATTCTTCTTGCGAGTAAATCACATTCGGAAATGCAGGTTGGACGTATTGATTGATTTCACTATCAAGAATCAATTTCAATCCATCCCCTTGTGTTTCATCAATCGTCACACGCTCATTAAATTGATCATCCACATATTTTGGTCCAAAATCGCGCAATGAATTGATCCAAGCCCATTCATCCGCTGATTTCCCATCCTGTGGTGGTAAAACTGTATACTGGTCCCCGTTTTTCTCAACACCAACACCAAATGAGCCATAAAAGGTTTGAATGCTTGCATCATCTGTATAGAATTGATCAGCCCACTTTAAGAGCGCAGCAGGATTTTCACAACTCGTTGTTATCATAAACTCATTCCGACCGTAGTTATAATGATCTGGATCGGATATGACATAGCGTTGTCCATCTGGTCCTTTCAATGGTGGTAGTGCAACATACTCCTCAGCATGTAAGCCAAACGTTGCATCCGCCGTCCATCCAGCAGCCACCCCTACAAGAGCTGTATCTTTATTCATTCGTTTCGCATCACTCATGGATGTATCTTGAGTAAACAATTCTGGATCAATTAACCCAGCTTGATACGCCTCACTCATCCAAGAAATGCCATCACGATAGGTTTCTTCCATGCGTAAGTAGATTGGTTTTCCATCCTTCATTGACATTTCGTACGTATTGTCAGCTCCAAGCCGATTGTTAAACGGTAAAATGAATGAGAAGGTTTCACTAAAGTTTCCGACACCATACGGAATCTCATCCGTTGCATCTCCATTTCCATTGGCGTCCTCTTCTTTAAAAGCTGTTAAGACATCAATAAAATCTTCATACGTATCAGGCATCTCCAAGCCAAGATTATCAAGCCATGTTTGATTGATAAATAGTTGGTTCGCAATGAGCGGACGCATCGGTAGTTTTTTCGGTAAGCTATAGATATGCCCGTCTGGAGAGGTGATCATTGCTTTAATTTTCGGATCTTCCGACATAATGCGAGTAAGATTAGGCATGTTTTCTGCAATCAAGTCTTCTAAAGGGATAAACACATCTTGATTTTGGGCTATTTCGGCATCATTAAAGGTGATTGACCCTAAAAAGGCATCAGGCAAATCGCCTCCAGCCATCAAAACAGACTTTCTCTCACCCCAATCTGCTGAAAGATGAATATCCCATTCGATTTGAATCCCTGCATTTTCTTCTGCTTCTTCTAAAAAGCCTTTTGTAAAATCATCTCCCCAGTCTGACCAGCGAACAGTGGTGATTTTAAATTGATTCGTGTCACTTCCTTGCTCCTCTACGGCTCCTTCATTTCCACAGCCAGTCATCATCCCTAAAATTCCTAAAGAACAAAACAAATACCTCCATTTAAACTGTTTCATCATCATTCCTCCATTTTTTATTCTTTCAACGCGCCGATCATGACACCTTGATTAAAATACTTTTGTAAAAACGGGTATAACATCATAATTGGTGCTGTTGATACGACAATTGCTGCATATTTCATCATGTCTGCCGTTGCTCTTAGCTCAGATGCAAGTTCTCCGGTTGCTTGTGTTTGTAGTAATTGATTACTTATTAGTAATCGTCTAAGTATCAATTGCAGTGGTTGTAGATTGTCATTGGTCAAATAAATCAATGCATTGAACCACGAGTTCCAAATGCCAACTGCTGTCCATAAACCGATAACAGCCAGTATCGCTTTTGAAAGTGGTAATACCATGCTAAAGAAATAGCGGATCGTTCCACAACCATCAATTTGAGCTGCTTCCCATAAACCAGCAGGAATACTATTGTTGAAGAATGTTCTAGCTACGATGATATTGTAACTAGATACTGCAAAAGGAATGACCATTACCCAAAACGTATCTAAGAGACCAACATTCTTGATCGTTAAGTAAATCGGGATCAAGCCGCCCGAAACGAACATGGGAATAATAAACAATAAAGCCAGCCATTTCCTACCGTGCAAATCTTTTCTAGATAAGGCATAACCAGCGGGGATATTAACGAATAATGCGACAGCGGTTCCTACGATGGTATATAAAATGGTATTCAAGTAGCCTCGCCAGAATAAGCTCTGCTCAAACAAGCGGATATACCCATCTAATCGCCATTCATTTGGCCACAACCAAACATTTCCATTCCCGACATCCGCTGGATCACTAAAGGAAGCAATGATCACAAACCAAAGCGGATAAATGATTAGAAGGATCAACAAAATGGCTACCCCATAAACAAAGAAATCGAATATCCTTTCAGAACCAGTTTTTTTACTTTTTTTCATAATCTCCTCCTAAAACAACCCAGTTTTCGTCAAGCGCCTCGACAATGCATTCACTAAGATCAATATGATTATATTGATCACTGTATTAAATAAGCCGATAGCAGTTGAATAACTATATTGAAAGTTTATTAACCCTACTTTATAAACATATGTGGAGATAATTTCACTTCCTGCTAAATTCAAGGCATTTTGTAACAGCAACACTTTTTCAAACCCAACACTCAATAAACTACCTGCTCTTAATATAAGCAAGATCATTGCGGTGGGAAGAATCAGTGGTAAATCAATGTGCTTGATTTTTTGTAGTCTTGTGGCACCATCCATAGTCGCAGCTTCGTAGTAAGTGGGATCGATCGCTGATAAAGCCGCTAGATAAATAATGCTGTCCCACCCAACATGTTGCCAGACATCACTCCAAACGTATACGCTTGCAAAACTTCCTGGCTGAGAAAGCAAGGAAGGCAATTCTATGCCAACAAGCCGCATGAGGTTGACAATCAAACCATTGGTAGGTGATAGAAACAAGATCAACATCCCGCACATAACCATTGTAGAAATGAAGTGAGGTAAATAGGTGGTGACTTGGAAAAACTTCTTGAATTTTTCTACACGAATTTGATTGCAAAGAATTGCTAATGCAATTGGCAATGGAAAGCCGACAATCATACTGTAGAGGGAAATAGTTAGCGTATTTCTAAGGGTTACTCCAAATTGGAACGAATTAAAAAATTGAGAAAAATGCTTAAAACCAACCCACGGACTTCCAAAAATACCCAGTGATGGGGTGTAATCTTTAAATGCAATTACTAAACCATACATTGGAATATAAGTGAATATGACTAATAAAATCAAAGCTGGCGCTAATAAGACGTACAAAGAAAGACTATTTTTCATTTTATTCTTGTGAAAACTTGCGTTGCTTTTTTTTTGCACATGTAACCCTCCTTCAAAGAAAATCATTCTTTTCATTTTTTT
The DNA here is from genome assembly GCF_050544075.1 of Enterococcus sp. AZ188. Lineage (NCBI taxonomy): Bacteria > Bacillati > Bacillota > Bacilli > Lactobacillales > Enterococcaceae > Enterococcus > Enterococcus sp. AZ188. Next base: position 329,240 of record NZ_CP172943.1, on the reverse strand, counting down.
TACGGTAGAGATAGGAAAAAAGTAACTACTCCTCCAAATAGCCTTTCGTCTACTATAGAACGAATGTAAAACAATCATTGGCCACGTATCCTGATTGTTTTTTACTTAGAAGTCAATCAATTTTTTAGTCTGTCTCTTGAAGGTTTAACGTTAAACTATAAGACAAAGTTTAACGTTAAACTTATTCGTTGTCAACGCTTTCATTAATAAAAAACAACAAACTTCTGCTGAGTAATTGGATGGTCGTATAAGCACTAGGATTTTGAACAAAACAAAAACAGCAGCGAGCGTCCTCCCTGCTGTTTTGATCTATCTTGACTCTATATCGATATATTCGCGATCATTTGACACTTCTTTATAGGCGGGGCGCATGATTTTTTGTGCGTTGACCAGCTCTTCGATCCGATGGGCGGACCAACCAACGATCCGTGCAATAGCAAACATTGGTGTATACAGTTCTTCTGGTAGATCCAACATGTTATAAACAAACCCGCTGAAAAAGTCGATATTGGCACTGACTCCTTTGTAGATTTTGCGCTTTTCATTGATGACTTGAGGAGCAATGCGTTCGACCATCGTATACAATTGATATTCTTGCCAAGCTTCTGATCCTTTTTCTTGTGCCAGTTTGGCTACATAATTTTTAAAGATCGCCGCACGAGGGTCGTTGTCGCTGTAAACCGCGTGGCCCATGCCATAAATCAATCCTTTACGGTCAAATGCTTCTTTATCTAGGACTGCTTCCAAATAAGTGCGGACGGCCTGTTCATCGGTAATATCAGCAACGTTGCGCTTCAAATCTCCCATCATTTCCGTCACTTTGATATTGGCGCCACCGTGTTTAGGTCCTTTCAAAGAACCTAGCGCTGCAGCAATCGTTGAATAGGTATCCGTCCCACTGGAGGTAACGACTCGTGTCGTAAAGGTCGAATTATTCCCGCCGCCATGTTCCATATGCAAAACAAGTGCCATATCCAATGTTTGGGCTTCTTGGAAGCTATATTCTTTCGTTGGACGCAGCATAGTCAAAATCGTTTCAGCTGTACTCAACTCTTCGGTCGGGCGGTGGATGTACATGCTCTCCCCTTGATTGTAATGATTGTAGGCATGATAGCCGTAGATTGCCAAGAGTGGAAAGACACTGATCAGCATCAGACTTTGTTCCAACACATTTTCAATACTGATGTCATCTGCTTGCGGATCATAACTTGCCAGTGTCAAGATACTGCGAGATAAACTATTCATGATATCAGAAGAAGGTGCTTTCATAATGACGTCACGAACAAAATTGGTCGGCAAAGTACGTTTTTCTGCTAATAGGCAATGAAATGCCGCAAGTTCTGTTTTGTTTGGCAGTTCGCCGAAAAGTAATAAATATGCAATTTCTTCAAAGCCAAAACGTTTCTCATTGACGAACCCTGCTACTAACTCATTGATGTCAATTCCGCGATAACGCAGCTCGCCACAAGCTTCAACTGGCTTGCCAGCAATGATTTTTTCTGGATAAATGGTGGAGATCGTCGTAAGACCTGCTAAGACCCCCGTGCCATTTAAATCCCTCAGTCCACGCTTTACATCATATTCTGAATAAAGATTCATATCTATCAAATTGTATTTCTGACATTGCGATGCAAGATAGGACAATTTCTCTTTCTTTTCTAATCTTTCCACGGTGATGTTACCTCCAATCTTTCTACAAACTATCGACTACAATGTTATTTAACCGTATACAAACATCGTTAAAATAGTCATCCTATAAAATCGTTGCTTTTTAACAAACTTTCACACATTATAGCACGATGTTTAGAAAATGAAATATTTTTCATAAATTTAATTGATTTTTTAAATTATCAACGTATAATTATTCCTAATAAGTACGATTATCTTCGTAAAAAGGAGGATTCTTATGAAGTGGCAAACTCAACTCACCGTCAATGACACCCAATACACGTATATTGACTTAGCGAAAATCACCCAAGACTTAGGGGCTGATTTATCTCGCTTGCCCTACTCCATTCGAGTTTTATTGGAAAGTGTTGCTCGTCATCAAGACGAGGAAATTACAGAGGATTATTTACCATTTTTAGCGAATTGGCAGGCAGAAAGCCCTACCGGTGTCGTGCCATTCAAACCAGAGCGGGTCGTCTTGCAAGACTTTACTGGGGTGCCTGCAGTCGTTGATCTGGCTGCCATGCGGGATGCGATGGTCGCTTTAGGCGGTGCCGCAGAAGACATCAATCCTGAGATCCCCGTCACACTCGTCGTCGACCACTCTGTGCAAGTCGATCAAGCCGGTACGCCTGGGGCGATCGCTTTTAATACGGAGCGGGAATTTGAACGCAACGCAGAACGCTATCAATTCTTGAAATGGGCACAAGGTTCTTTCGACAATTTCGAAGTCGTTCCGCCTGAAACAGGGATCATTCATCAAGTCAACATCGAATCATTGTCTGATGTGATCTTGCAAAAAACACACGAAGACCAACGTCTGCTGTTTCCTGATACATTGCAAGGAACCGATTCTCACACCACGATGATCAACGGTTTGGGGGTCCTCGGTTGGGGGGTTGGCGGTATTGAAGCGGAAGCTGCGATTCTTGGCGAACCTTCTTTCTTTCCTACACCTGAAGTCATCGGGGTGAAATTTATCAACGAGATGCCTGCAGGTACCACAGCAACCGATTTAGCACTAAAAGTAACCGAAGTGCTGCGGATCGAAAAAGTGGTTGGAAAATTTGTCGAATACTTTGGCCCAGGCTATGGTCATTTGAGCTTAGCCGATCGGGCGACATTAGCGAACATGGCCCCTGAATATGGTGCCACTTGCGGTTTTTGTCCGATCGATCAAGAGACCTTGAACTACTTGGCAACGACCGGGCGCTCCAGCGAGCTGATCGAACTCGTTACCGCTTACGCCAAAGCCAACCATTTCTTTTATGATGAAACGACCGTGCCGACCTATACTAAGACGATCACCATTGATCTAGCAGAAGTTCAGCCGGCATTAGCGGGCCCCAAACGCCCGCAAGATCGGATTTTGCTTCCAGCAGTCCGTCAGGATTTTGAACAATCAGTCACGGCAGCCGTTGGTCCCAAGGGCTTTGGACTTTCGGAGGATGAATGGCAAAAAGAAACCAGCGTTACTTGGCCAGATGCTGCAGCAGACAAATTAGAGACCGGCGATATCGTTTTGGCGGCGATCACTAGCTGTACGAATACTAGCAATCCTTTCGTCATGCTCTCTGCAGGCTTATTGGCCAAAAAAGCCATTGAAAAAGGTTTGACCGTCCCTCGTACGGTCAAAACCTCCCTTGCACCTGGCTCCCAGATCGTGACCACCTATTTGCAAAACAGTGGTTTGCTGCCGTATTTAGAGCAACTCGGCTTTTATTTAGTGGGCTACGGTTGTACCACCTGTATCGGAAATTCCGGTCCTTTAGAAGCGCCGGTCGCTGAAGCAATTGAGGCGGAAAATCTACTGGTGGCGTCGGTTCTGTCAGGCAATCGGAATTTTGAAGGAAGAATCCATCCACAGATCAAAGCCAATTATTTGGCTTCGCCGCCGTTAGTTGTTGCCTATGCGATCGCTGGCAGCACTCGCAAAGATCTTACAAAAGAACCATTAGCTATCGTCAATGACGAGCCGGTGTATTTGTCTGATATTTGGCCTAGCAATGAAGAAGTCAATACTTACGTTCAAGAATACGTCGGACCAGAAGCATTTCGCGCTGCCTATGAGCATCTTTTTGATGCCAATGAACGCTGGAATGCGATCGAAACCACCACGAGCGCATGTTATGAATGGGAGGAACAATCTACTTACATTGCTCATCCACCCTACTTTGAAACATTGACCAAAGAATTGCCTAAACCAGATGTCTTAGCCGATCTGAAAGTCTTGGCAAAATTGGGTGATTCCGTCACCACTGACCATATTTCTCCTGCCGGCAGCATCAGTATGGATTCTGCAGCTGGAAAATTTTTACAAGAAAAAGAAGTTCCGTATCGTGAATTCAATTCCTTTGGTTCGCGGCGCGGCAATCATCAGATTATGATGCGGGGGACTTTCGGCAACATCCGTCTGCAAAACCAGCTGGTTCCTGGCAGCACTGGCAGTGTCACGCATTATTTTCCAACTGGGGAAACCTTGTCTATATTTGACGCCGCTACGAATTACCAAAAAGCCGGCCAAAGCTGTATCATTTTAGCCGGTAAAGATTATGGCATGGGTTCTTCTCGCGACTGGGCCGCCAAAGGAACACAATTGTTAGGCGTTAAAGTCGTTTTAGCAGAAAGCTTCGAACGGATCCATCGCAGCAACTTGGTCATGATGGGGATCATTCCTCTTGAATATCTGGCTGGTGAAAGTGCCACCTCTTTTGCTTTAGATGGCAGCGAAACATTCTCGATCGCTTTGCCAGAAGAGCCAGCGGTCAAGCAGCTGGTCGAAGTCACCGCTCAACGGACCGACGGAGGGACTGTCTCCTTTATGACCCGTCTACGCTTTGATGCCCCGGCAGATATTCGCTATTGGAAGCATCAAGGAATTTTGCCAATGGTCATTCGAAAAAAAGCGGAATTAGGAGGAGCTGCCCATGTCTAACCAAACAACCCATGAAGCAACGACGATCACCATTCCTTACATTGCAGGAGACGGCATCGGTGCCGAGATTTGGCAGGCTGCGCAACCTGTGATTGATGCAGCTGTGAATAAAGCTTATGACAATCAGCGCCACATCGAGTGGCTGGAAGTTTTCGCTGGAGAAGCCGCCTTTGAACAGACAGGGGAATGGCTGCCGCAAGCAACCATCGATACGATCAAGGCCGAGCAATACGCCTTGAAAGGACCGTTGACTACCCCGATTGGCGAGGGCTTTCGCTCCTTGAATGTCACCTTACGGCAGACCCTGGATCTTTATGCCTGTGTCAGACCTGTTCGCTATTTTACAGGGGTCCCTTCGCCTTTAAAACAGCCAGAAAAAACCGATATGGTGATCTTTCGCGAAAATACTGAAGATGTTTATGCTGGCATCGAATTTGCCAAAGACGACGACGCAACACAGCGTTTGATCCAGACACTGCAAGCAGACTTTGCCGTCAAGGCGATTCGTTTTCCTAAAACTGCCGCTATTGGCATCAAGCCAATCTCTTTAGAAGGCAGTCAGCGCTTGATCGCTGCTGCCATTGAGTATGCGATTACTCAAAAGCGGCCCACGGTGACACTGGTGCATAAAGGCAATATCATGAAATTTACAGAAGGCGGATTTAAAAACTGGGGCTATCAGCTTGCAGAAACCACGTACGCCGACCAGTGTTTTACGATGAATCAATACAACAAAATCAAAGCAGAAAATGGTTCAAAGGCAGCCGAAGCCGCCCTTGCCTCGGCAAAAACGGCTGGAAAGATCGTTGTTAACGATGTGATCGCCGACAACTTTTTACAGCAGATCCTTTTGTATCCAGAAAAATTCGATGTCATTGCCACTTGTAATTTGAACGGCGACTACATCTCTGATGCACTCGCTGCACAAGTTGGCGGCATCGGGATTGCCCCCGGCGCCAATATCAACTACGATACTGGGGCAGCCATCTTTGAAGCTACCCACGGAACGGCACCGGATATCGCAGGACTTGGCAAAGCCAATCCCTGTTCACTTCTGCTATCGGCGTGCATGCTATTAGAACATTTGAACTGGCCGGAAGCTGCTGCAATACTGACGCAAGCCATTGAACAAGCCTTGCAAAGTCAGCACGTCACTGCCGACTTCGCACAGTTGATGCCCGAAGCCGTCTGTTTAACGACACAAGCGTTTGGTGAACACCTCCTTCAGCTGATCCATTCGTAAACTCAAGCTGTGATTGAGTCGGCATTTGCCTGCTCAATCACAGCTTGATTGCGTTTTCACCTTTTGAGAAACTATACTTAGAGCATGAAAGGGGGAATTCATTTATGAGTGAATTCAACATGAGAAAAATTGGTCAGCAGATCGCTACCAAACGCAAAGAAAAAAATCTGACCCAAAGCAACTTGGCAGACCAATTACTTGTCCGCTATCAAGCGGTCAGTAATTGGGAGCGGGGCAACTCACTGCCGGACATTGAAAAATTGCCGCAGCTAGCGGCGATTTTAGGCCTATCGATCGATGAGCTGTTAGGGAAGCCAGCAGCTGCGGTTCAACATTATCAAGCAGGAACCGCGCAGCCAAAAGAAATCGCCGAACTAGCTCCGCTGATCAAACCGCAAGAACTATCGGCACTGATTCAAGAAGAACCGTTTCAAGAATCTTCTTTAGACCTAGACTTATTGCCTAGACTAGCACCTCATTTGAATAGTGCTGACTTGCAGCACTTGCTTAATGGCGCCGAAAATATCCCAGAAGATGTCATGGAAGAACTCTTGCCGTTTTTGAAAAAGCCCCAAATAGAAGAGATCCTTAAAGGCAACCACTATTCCATGGCTTTTTGGGAAGAGGCGGCGCCCTTTTTAACCCCCAACTTTTTGGTGGGAGAAATCAAAGGCTGGCTTGAAACCCCTGACTTTCGCTTTTCTGAGATTGAAGAACTGCTTCCCTTTTTACCTGCACCGTATCTGGATGAACTCCTGCTGACGGCCCTGGAACAGCCAAACGTTACCGCATCAGAACGCTTGTCTTATGATGAAATCGAAGAACTGCTGCCGTTTCTGACAGAAGCAACGATCTGCCGGCTTGTTCAAGCACTGCCCTTCTCAACAGATGAATTGGAAGAAATCGCCCCTTTCCTCTCCTCAAAGAACTTACTTGTCCTATTAAAAAAAGGACACTAAAAAAACAAGATTCTTCTTTACTTTTGGTAAACCACCGTTTATAATTTCGTTAACCAAATAAATCTTTTTTAGGTTAACGAAATTATTACTAGAGAGAAGGATTCGATGAAATTATCATTACGTGAACAAATCCATGCCGCATTATTTGCGATCATTATTGCTGGTCTTTCCCAATTGACGATTCCGTTCGGTTTGATCCCATTGACAGGACAAACCTTTGCGATTGGACTGGCGGTGACTTTCCTCGGCACGCGAACAGGAACGATGGCGATCATCATTTACTTGCTGTTAGGATTGATCGGTTTGCCCGTTTTCGCTGGTTTTTCCAGCGGTGTCGGTGTTTTGTTAGGACCAACCGGAGGCTATTTAGTCGGCTTCCTCTTTAACGGATTGCTTACTGGATTGGTCGTAGAAAAAACGGCGTTTCGCTACACAGGAGCAGTGATCGGCAATATTGTCGGTGCGCTGGCAACTTTGTTGTTTGGTACATTATGGCTGAAATGGAGCACTGGCATGGCATGGCCGGCGGCTTTTAACGGTGGTTTTGTTTTGTTTATTATCCCCGGGATCATCAAAGCCGTTGCCGCAGCTTATCTAGGTATCTTTTTAAGAAACCGCTTGGCGCAACGACTGGCTTTGCGTTAATAAAAAACACTCGCGTCATATGCAGCGATTCCCATCAGTTAGCTTTTTCGTCTAACTTTTGGAAATCGCCACATCACGCGAGTGTTCTTTTTTAGTTGTCGATCTCTTCAATCAACAACTGCGGCCAAACTTTCTGCCACTGCTTCATCGCTTGGCGTTGTCGGTAAACCGCAAGGTACTGGTCATTTTGGGCGAAATGCGGTGTTGGACACACCCGAAAACTGCAAACATCCTGCCAACCGAAAGGCGCCATCAATTCAATCTCGCCTTGTTTCATTCGTGCCGCCACCGCTGTACAACGCTCTGGAAACTTCGTTAAAGCATCGAAGGTACTTGTATAAGTGGGTTCCTCGACAAAGTTGTGCTGGTGCATCAATGCTTGATTTCGAACCTCCCAAGGAAATTCGGGAAACGAACGGCGCAGATGCGCTTCGATCGCTGCTGTTTCTTCTACGCTTACAGTCGGATCATAAAACACGACATCAATATCGGTTATCGGCACCTCCGCTATTTTTCCGCTAAGAAAACCCCATAAATAATTCCGCAGGTACCCGGCACACAGCCAGCAATCCGGCAGCTGTAACGCTTCAATGATCGTAAGCAGTTGTCGACATTCACGATTTTTTGCAAACAAGTTCTGGATCGCTTGTTCCTTCATTGGCGTCCTCCTCTAATGGGCTCAGGCTAGTTATTTCAAGGTCCAACCACCGTCGATGGGCACGATCGCCCCCTGCAAGTAACTAGCTTGCGGGCTGGCAAGAAAAAGGGTCAGCGCTGCAACTTCTTCTGGTTGCGCCCAACGCTTGACCGGCGTCTCCTCTGCCACCCATTGCGCCATTTTTCCGTCACCAGCAAAATCAGCCGCATTCATCGGCGTTTGAATCGCACCTGGCGCGATGCCCTTCACCGAGATCCCTTGATCTGCAACATCCAATGCCAACTGTTTGGTAAACCCGACGATCGCGTGTTTTGCGGTTGTATAAGCGATCCCACCTCCACCAGCGACCATTCCAGCGATCGACGCCATATTAATGATCGTTCCGCCACCATTGGCTTGCATCAGCGGCAAAATTTCTTTCGTTAAATAAAACATGCTGGAGACATTGGTTTGAAATATCTCCTCCCACTCCATTGATGTCGTCTCAGCGATCGTATGATAGCCATCTAGTTTCCCGGCTGTATTCAACAAGATCGTCATGCCACCAAAGTGTGTAACACAAGCTTGGACCGCTGCAAGACAATTTTCTTCCACCGCTAAATCGCAACACGTGCCGAAAAAGCGGGGCTGGGCTAAAAGCGTATCAGGAAACGATTGGCAGTCAACCCCAAATACTTGAGCGCCTTCTGCAAGAAACGCCTCTGCTTGCGCTCTGCCGATGCCTGAAGCAGCTCCTGTGACAAACACAATCGTTTTGTCATCGATCCACGATGCTGTCATTCCACGATTTTCCAATCTTCCGCAAGAATGTCGCAAACAGTCGGTGCGAAACTCGAGAATCCCTCATCTGCTGTTTTGATCAAAAAGTAAGGGGTGACTGGGGCATTGTCGTACACTTCGCCTTCAACGAATGTCACATAAAGTTCAAAACCGCCCCAACCTTCACGGATGATTTTTTTGCCGGCTTTTAATTCTGGTAAGATTTCTTCAAATGTCATAATTTTTCTCCTTTGTGTTTTTCTTCTAATGGTTTAAATTGCTTGGAAATTCAATTACGAAAACAAGCAGGACTCGGTTGCTGCGCTAATACGGCAGTAGTGTGATCGCTTGCGCCAATTCTTCTAAAAGATGCGTCGTTTTATAGTCCTCAAATGCCTCATGATGGTTTCGCAGCAGCGTCCGAACTTTCGTTGGCGAATATGCTTCTGCTAAGTGATTTTCCATAACGAACCGGCGGGTCAACTGCCATTCATAATAGTAGCCGAAGGGGCGGCAATAGTAGCTGGTTCCCGCAAGTTCTTTTTTCTCAAAGCGTCGATGGGTATGCCCAAAGACAACTGCCCGAACATTGGCGTAGCGGTCGATCACTGCGCCAAAATCGGGCGACCCTAAAAACGCATTTAGGTGGTTCCAGCGGGCATACTTGCCGGTCTGACGAACAATAAACGCTTCTTGGGGCACAAAATGGGTAGAAAGAAGAATTTCTTGGTCTTGCGGCAAACGGGCCAATGTTTCCGCTAAACGCTCATTGATGGCTTGGCTGATTTCCTTATCCGATCCCTTTCGCTGAATCATGCGGTCATACCAAAACAAATTTTTCAGCCGCAAGATCTCAGATTCACTGGTCAGATCAGAATATTGGTAGTCATACCAGCCATTGATTCCCAACAGCAGTGTTTTTTCTGATAAGCGATACGTCTGAAAATTAAGAAAGGCGGGATCATCGAAAGCCTCGATCTCTTGTTCCGTCAAGTCCACCATTTCATGATTGCCCCAGTGAAAGGTCGTTGGCACCTGTCGACTTTGAAAAAATGCGACCACGTCTAATAGCCTTTGCTTTTTATTCGCCACATCTCCTGCCAGATGCAGATGGGTCACCTGATTTTGCTGCAAATAATCAGCGATCAGCTGCAGATGGGGGTCGAATAATTGGTTGATATCGACGTGCAAGTCGCTAATAACCGCCAGCGTGCCCATATCAGCGGCCTGCCGTCTGCTTTTCGATCCGTAACAATTGGACATCATTAGCTAAGATCCCGCTATTTCCCACCAATTGCAACCGTTGATAGGTCGGTTCCACCTGCAATCGGGTCTGTTCTTCTAAATACACCTGTGCCCCTTGCTTCAACCAAATCGTGCCTAATGGTGTCGTTAAAGGGGTGTCGTAGATCGCCAATCCTTCTTCTGGATAGCTTTGCGGCACGATAATCAGGCGAAAATGGATGTCCAAACGGCAGGTGATCTCCGTTGCGGGAAACGGACCGACGCCGTCTTCAAAATCCAAATAGAGACGATCGTCTGGCTGCACATAAGGGGTTATTTTTTCAATTGCTGCTGGCTCAATGTTCAGTTCCATGACGAGAGCACTCCTTTACATAATACGTTTTTTCCATTCCTCCAGCGTGATGCCGCGCGTGACTTCATCGATGATTTCTTCACCCGATTTGCGGGCAGCTGGGATCGTTGCTTCCAATTTCATCCCAATTTTCTCCATGACCCGTCCAGACTTGGGATTTCGAGCATCATGTCGAGCAAAAATCCGAATCAATTCGAGTGTTTCAAAACCAAAATGCAGCAGTGTCATTGCCGCTTCTGGCATGATCCCTTGCCCCCAGTAATCGCGACTTAATGTATAACCAAGCTCAGCGATCTCTTTTTCAGATTCCACCCGTAAATCGATGGTCCCGATCATTTTGCCTGAGTCTTTTTCTTCGATCGCATATTTCCCTAAGGGTGCAGCAACAAAATACTCGGCAATGCGCAGTTTTGTTTCGTCAACCGACCCATGTCTAGCAAAGACGAAGGTCGTCGTTTCTTCATCATTTGCATAGGCAAACATGTCTGCTGCATCCGCCAAGGAAACGGGGCGCAAGAGCAGCCTCGGTGTCTCCAACCACTGATTTTCTGCTAATAATAGCAAATGTCGTTCTTTTGTTGTCATAGGATCCCTACTTTCTATCAGAACTCTCTCACGATCGCACCCCTCTTTTGCTATTTGTTGGATATGCTATAATAAGCATAAGTAAACGCTTTGAGGAGGATACTTCAATGTCAGACGAATTAGAAAAACGCCTTGATACAGGAATGTATGGGACGCCTCGCGTCAACCCAGATGAACAGCGCAAGTATTTAGGCACGTTTCGTGAACGGTGTTATCTTAGTATGACAGTAACAGAAATGAAGAAGAAGGACAACCAGAAAACGCTCTTGAACGCCTTACCAGATTATCAAGGTGCGCTCGTGCTGCTCAACGGAAAATTGCCAGAATCGATCCAGACCGATTACATCACTTTACTGACCAAACAACAGATGGAATTTCGGATCGTCTCCGATGCCCAAGATGCCGGTCCAGACAGTATCGGCTTGCTGATTGCCGGGAAAGAAGCCGTCAATCAAGACGTCATCGATATCGAAAAAAAATACCCTGCAGCTGCCGCTCCATCAGATAAAGAGCACGAACAACCAGATAAAACGTCATTTTGGAAACGTCTTTTCCATTAAAAGGAGGAACTATCATGGAACAATCAACACCGCCCTACCTTTCATTAAAGAAAGAACTGCTTGATGCTTTGGATTTGCATATCGATTTGTTGAAAACGGCCCCTACGATCGAATCCAGCCATCTGGATGGCGTATTGTTCATGATGCGCAGCTTGGGTTTTATGCTGGATCGCGCTCCGAAAGTACTCCTACTGGAGGATCAGAATGAAATGAACTTTATGATGTTTCAATATTATAGCCTCCTGTCGGAACTGAAGTACAATCTCGTTTTAAACTTTCCCTATGCCTCGATTCAAGGCGTACCGTTATTGACCTTGATCCAACGTTTTCCTACCACGTATGAAAAAGAAATGAAACAATGGTGGGAAGCCCGAACGGGTCTCAAGGTGGAAGAAACAAAACAAACGATTGAGATCGCTACTTTTGAAGCCTAATAAAAAGACTGCACACTTTCGAAGGGAATCACCTTCCAGAGTGTGCAGTTCTTTGCTCTCTAAGCTTCCATCAGCTTTCGAAGACTTCAGGGAACAACAGGCGTAAAACAGACATAGTTAAGCGTCGGCCTTTCCCGCTGTATGGATAAACGTGCATATGCATCGCTGGGTTGAAATTGGCTTCAATGATTCCATAAGCCCCCGGTTCATTGGCTGGCTTGGTTTTATCTGGAATAATCAGATCGATTCCACTGATAGACGCTTGTAATGCGGCGACCGCATCGACTGCTACTTGTTTGTAGTCATCGTTGAAGTCATCCGTTACATCGATAGAATCACCGCCAGTACTGATATTCGAGTTTTCTCGCAGATAAACGATCTGCCCCTCTTCTGGCACTGAATCTACTTGATACCCTTGCTCTTTTAACATCAGTTGTTCCAGTTCCCCTAATTGAATCAACTCTAATGGAGTCCGATGATGGGTGCCGCGCAATGGATCGAGATTTTTCTCTGCGACGAGTTCCGTGATCGTACGCTTGCCGTCACCCACGACATTGGCTGGGATACGTAATAAAATCGCATCAACTCGCCCATCGATCACGAAGAACCGATATTCTGTCCCTGATAAAAAGGTCTCAACGAGGATCGAATCATCTTCCGCAAAGGCAATGGCGACCGCCGCTTGATAATCCGCTAAAGAGGCGCCTTCTTTGAAAATCGAGATACCGATCCCATAGTTGGTGGTTTTCGGTTTTACCACAAACCCGCTGTGGGCAACTTGAGGATAAAACGCGATCGCTTCTTCTGCCGAAGCGAATTCAGCACCACCTGGTACATGAAAGCCATTTTCGGCTAAGATTTTTTTGGTGACCGTTTTATTCGCCATGATCAATGGAACGATATACTGATCCTTACTAGTCATATTGGCATTTTTAACATATTCGATGTGGTCTTTCACGGCTAATTTCAAGAATTGATCCGTTTCATCCAGTACCGTCACTTCGATGCCTTTTTGGATCGCATCGAACAAGAGAATCTGGGTCGACAATTCCATTGCTCGAAAACCAGCCAATTGATACGGTTTTTCCCAAGCAGCATGATGATACTTTTGTCCCAGCAATGTTGCTGTCTGCGCTTGGCTGGTTGCTTGACTCGCTGAGAAAAGACGTCCGGCGAAGGTTCTTTCTGGTTCAGCCAGCATCTCAGAAAGCTGATCCAAAAATGGCGGATGCGGCAGCTCAAGGGCTTGGGCAAAGTCCATCATCTCAGCAATCAGTGCTTGCGCTTCTTGCTGATACGTTAATGGTGCTAAGGGATGCTCTAATGCGACCTGATCATTTTTCTGATTGCCTTCTTCGATCCACGCATCGGCATCGCTGCCTTCTTCTTTTGTACTTAAAAACAATAAGAAGAAATGTAAGAACGCGACTTGCTCTTTGGAAATGCCATAGCGGGCAAAGGGATCGATATCGATATTTCTTAACTCAATATAACGGATACCAGCTGAGGCTAGATCTGCGACCCGTTTTCCCCCACGTAAACGCACTGGCGCATAAAATTCTTTTTCTTCTGAAAGCTTTCCTGTCTCCACTAATTTGGCAATATCCGCAAGATAGGTCTCTAACGAAGCATAAGATACCTTGACGTCTTCGTGATTCGTGTAGCCATAACGGCTATTGCGAATACTGCGGACTGGTTCTTGCGGTCCGTTTTCTGTCGTAAAATAATTGGCTTCTGATGCAGGGGTCGCCCCAAAGAAATACGTTAAAAACCAGCGATAATGCAAATAATTGCGAGTTACTTTCAAATAAAGCGCCGTTTTAAAGGCTTGATAGCTTTCCTTCGTTTCAGATAAAGCATACAGTTGCTGCAAAAAGTCTTCCGCAAATTCAAAATTGAAATGTATCCCACTGACCATTTGCTTACGGCGACCATAAGTTTTGGCCAAATAGCGGCGGTAGAGCACATCTTCAAATTGGTCTAATTTAGCAATGACGATGTCTTCTTCTTTTTCTGGTAAAGCCGGTGGCATGCTCAAAGGCCAGAGCATTTCTTCTGCTGCCATTGAACGATATGCCACATCGTGGATGGCCCCTAAGAAACGGAACAATTCATCCACTGAATCCGCGACCGGCGTGATCAGTTCCAGTTGATTTTCCGCAAAATCCGTTTGGATATAGGGATGGAAGCGCCGATTGCCTAGCGCTTTCGGATGATCGGTTCCCGCGAACGTCCCATCGAGCCGCACCCGTTGCGCTTCACGCTCAATCCCATAGCGTCCTTTCAATAAATAGGGAAAAAGCTCTTTATGTGATAACAATGTTTTTATTTTCATTCGACTGCCCTCTATGTTCTTCTACTATTTTTTTCTTATATTCTGTTTCTTTCCATCTATTATAGTGAAAAATGGTGAAAAATGCAGAAATTTGCTCCTCACTTGTAATATCTCTTACTAAAATTACCAAGAATTTATAAAATACTTGAATAAATTTGATATTTACCTTCAAAATAAAGTATACTGCTTATAGAACAGTAAATTATTATGTCCATATTACTCTTTTTTGAAAGGAAGAATAGTGAATGAAGCCACTTAATCTTACCAAACGCGAACGTCAAATCATGAATATCTTCTGGAATTCAGACAAACCTCTTTCTGCAAATGACATTGCTGTCCAACAGCAAGATCTAAGCAAGAATACCATTCAAGCAGTCGTACGTAAACTAAAAAACCACGACTTATTGAAAGTAGCAGATATCGGCTACAGCGGTACTGTTTTGACTCGGTTGTATTCTCCGAATGTGACCCAAGAAGACTTCTTAGCAGCAGAATTGTCTGATCAATCTTTATTGAATTTGATTACGAACTTTATCGAAACCAATAAAGATATCGATACGTTGAACAACTTGGAAAAAATGATCACTGAGCGCCAAGGGGAACTTAAGAAATAATCTTTCCCCCTCGTTCAACTCGTTGTATTCTGCCTGATACTTCCCAAAGTTTTTAGACAGCGCAGAAGAAAACGAATCGTTCAAACTGCTTTTCCTGATTTTTGGCAAAGTCGTGCATCGCTGTACCCACATTTGCCACGCCAAGTGTTCTCAGCTTTCCGTCACAAGTCAAGCTCATGGAAAGAGACGACGACCCGTTTTCTCTTCCCTTTGATCTCACAAAAGCAACAATAAAGGAGAGCCATGTGCAGGTATTTGACCTGACACAGGGCTCTTCTTTTTTTATTCTTTGATCAAGCCTTTGAATAAGCCGACGACAAATTCATTTGGATCAAATGGTTCTAAATCGTTGATGCCTTCTCCAAGTCCCACTAATTTGACTGGCAGCCGCAGCTCGTTACGGATCGCCAAGACGATCCCTCCTTTAGCTGTGCCATCAAGTTTGGTTAAGACGAGGCCAGAAACATCCGTCGTCTCTTTAAACTGTTTTGCTTGATTCATGGCATTTTGCCCCGTTGTTGCATCCAACACGAGCAAGACTTCATGAGGGGCCGTTGGGTCCACTCGCTGAATGATCCGTTTGATTTTTTCTAATTCGTTCATCAAATTGACTTTGTTTTGCAAACGACCAGCGGTATCTACTAATAAAACGTCAGCATTTTCTCGTTTTGCGCGCTCCATCGCATCAAACACGACTGCTGCAGGATCGCCTCCCGCATTGCCACGAACGACTTCAACACCAGCCCGTTCACCCCAGACCACTAATTGATCGATGGCACCGGCACGGAAAGTATCCGCTGCAGCCAATAAGACTTTCTTGCCTTCGGCTTTGAATTGGTGGGCTAATTTCCCGATACTGGTGGTTTTTCCAACACCGTTCACGCCAACAAATAAAATGACGGTCAACCCCGACTGCATATTCAACTCGTTGACTTCACCGACACCTGCTTCCCCATATAGGTCAACCAATTTTTCGATGATGACATTTTGGACATCTGCCGTTTTCTTCACATTACGTAGTTTGACTTCTTGTCTCAATGCATCCGCGATCTTCATCGCCGCATCAAAGCCGACGTCTGCGCCGATCAGCGTTTCTTCCACTTCTTCGAAGAAGTCTTCGTCCACCGTACGGAAGTTGGCAAACAATTCGTTCATCCGTTGCCCAAAGGTTTTCCGTGATTTCGTCAATCCTTTGGTGTATTTATCCTGCACACTTTCCGTTTCTGGCGCTGGTTGAAGGATTGGTGTAGCCGCTGGGGTTTGCTCTGATGGTGTATCCTTAGCCACTTCTTCTGGAATACTTGGTGCTTCTTCTCCTTTATTCGCTGTCGTTGCTTCTTGCTGCGGGGACACTTCAGCAGTTTCTTGCTCTGCCTCCAAATCACTGGAGTCGGCGGTTTCTGCAGGTGCCACTGGTTCTGAAGCGCCTTGTTCAGCAGGAGTTTGTGCTGGCTGGCTTTCTTCTGAACGCTGTGCCTCTGGTGAGTCAGCATCGACTAACGGTTTGTCGGTTTCTTGCTCTGCTTCTTTGGTTTCTCCAATCAGCGCTTTTTTGATTTTGTCAAAAAATCCCATCTTACGCACCTCCTTTTAAGACATATTCTTCAATCACTGCTGCCACACCGTCTTCTTGGTTTGAAACGGTGACAACGTCAGCCGCCTCTTTAATGATTGGCACGGCATTGGCCATCGCTACGCCAATCCCTGCATAGCGAATCATCGGCAAGTCATTTTCTTCATCACCGATCGCCATCACTTCTTCTTGCTTGATCCCTAAATCTTGCGCCAATAGGCTGATACCATAAGCTTTGGTGATTCCTTTAGGCATAAATTCCAACAGGTTATTCCGGCTTTTGATGATTTCATATTTCTCGCGGATCTCTGAGGAAATCTCAGGGATCTTAGGATCCAAGACTTCCTGATGGTAGGCGATCACCGCTTTATTATAGAGCATCGATTCATCAAGATCAGCTACGGCAAAAGGACGACAATCCAATAAAGGATTTAACGAGCCATAAATCGATGGATGCGCTGCTGAAGTGGGTAAACTCAAGACGATCTCTTCGGATACCACGTCTAGAGGCAAATTCAAGTCTTCCGCTACTGAAACCAATTCATGGATATCTGCCAGCTGCATCGCTGCTTTTTCAATGATCTCGCCAGTCTCATTTTTTTGAACCAAACCGCCGTTAAAGGTGATGCTATAGTCGCCGGGTTCTTTCAGCGATAATTCTTCTAAATAGGGACGGATCGCCCGTAATGGACGTCCCGTACAAATGACGATTTTTACGCCTTGTGCTTTGGCACGAGCAAGTACCTCTTTGTTGCGAGGAGTCACTTCTTTTTTGTCATTCAATAACGTTCCGTCTAAATCGATCGCAATCAGTTTAATCATATCATTCCTCCTCTATGCTTGATCTGCTGCAAAACTACCGCCTTCACGCACTTCTTCTAAGCGCACGGACACGGTCTTCGACACTCCAGATTCTTGCATGGTCACACCATACAACACGTCTGCTGCCTCCATCGTTCCTTTGCGGTGAGTTACGACGATAAACTGTGTATCATTTTGGAAAGCACTCAAGTAATGACCGAAACGAGAGACATTGGCTTCATCCAATGCTGCTTCCACTTCGTCAAGCACACAAAACGGTACTGGACGAACTTGAATAATGGAAAACAATAACGCAATCGCAGTCAGCGCCCGTTCGCCCCCTGATAGCAAGCTGAGGTTTTGCAATTTCTTGCCCGGTGGTTGGGCTTCGATCTCAATCCCAGTGTTCAATAAATCTTTCGGATCTGTTAAGACTAATTCCGCATGACCGCCGCCAAACATATTAGGAAATACTTGTTTGAATTGCAGACGAATCGCATCGAAGACTTCGCCGAAACGGGTTTTGACTTCTTCATCCATTTCAGACATCGTATCAAACAGCTGTGCTTTAGCCGACAGCAGATCGTCTCGCTGACTCGTCAAGAACAAATGCCGTTGATTGACTTGCTCATATTGTTCGATCGCATTTAAATTGACTGGACCAATTTGTTCGATCGCTTGTTTTAGTTCCTGAATGTCGACTTTGGCTTGATCTGCATCCTCGATTTCAGAAAAATCTTGCGCTGCCTTTTCAAAGGTAAGATTGTATTCTTCTTGTAAATACAACAAGCGATTGTCCATCACCAATTCTGCGCGATTTTTTTCGATCTCAACTTCAGTTTTTTCTGACAGCTTTTCTTTTTGCGTTAAGTTTTCAGCACTCAGGGCTTCGTCTAATGCGCCGATTTCTTGTTGAACCACTTGCCGTTGTTCACGAATCACCGTCAATTCCGCTGTTACCTGCTGCTTGGTTTTTGTGAATGCTTCAATTCGCTGAAGAATGTTTTCTTCTGAGAACTCATGATCGCTGACGTTACTTGTCAAGGCAGCTAACTGCCGTTCTAAGGAGTGCTGACGCGCTTCGTTTTCTTCCAATGCTTGATTCGTAGCGGCAATTTTTTGCTGCAAATGCGCCACTTGTTCTTTTTGAACGGCGAAAGCTGCCTGCAAGCGCGCACTTTCTTGTGCTAAGGTTTGGCGTTTTTCCTCGATCAAGTCTTCTTCGGCATTCATTTGATGAATATCTTGATCGATTTTCGCCAATTGCGCCGCAATATTCTTTTGCTGTTCTTCCAAACTCGTCTTCTTCTCATCATATTCTTCAAAGAAGGCTTGCACTTCGCGATGTTCAAAATCAAACACTTGCTGTTCTTGCTTCAAGCGGCTCAGGTCATTCTCAAGATTTTGTAAGCGGCTTTGCAGCTCATGCTCCGTCATGCGAGCCTGTTCCCCTTGCGTCCGCAATTCTTCTAGTGCTGCTTGTGCTTCTTTGGTCGCTGCTTCAAAATGCTGGACTTGCTTTTCCGTTTTTAAAAGCCGCTCATCCAGTTGCGCCGCTTGTGCCGTCAATTGTTGCAGCTCATTGCTTTGGCTAAACAAACTACCGGCATTTTTCTTCGTTGCGCCACCCGTCATGGAACCGCCAGCATTCATGACATCCCCTTCTAAGGAAACGACCCGATAGCTATAGTTCAATGCCCGTGCTAACGCATTGGCACTTTGCAAGTCTTCGGCAATCAAGATACTACCTAACAAGTTATCCGTAATGGTTTGAACGTGTTCAGACGACTGTACCAATTCGCTGGCAACACCGATAAAGCCAGACACTTGCTTGGCTTGATTGCGGGCATAATCTGGCAAATGACGGGCTTTGATGGTCGTCAACGGTAAGAAAGTGGCACGACCGCCGCGATTTTCTTTCAAATACGTGATGGCTGACCGTGCATCTCGTTCATTTTCAACGACGACATGCTGTGCAGCGGCGCCTAGTGCGGTCTCGATCGCCACGGTATAGTCTTGTGGCACATCGATCAACTCCGCTACTGCGCCAACGATGCCGCTGATTTGCTGTTTGTTTTTCAAAATCAAGCGAACGCCTTGATAGAAGCCGCTATAATTTTCTTGAATGTCTTGCAGACTGCGCTGTTTCGCTCGTGCCTGCTGCACTTGACTCATTAACTGATACATTTTCTTTTGTTCTTCATCAAAGCGTTTTTTGTTGGTCTGAGCTTTTTCTTGAAGATGGATGTATTGCTTGCGTTGTTCTTCTAAAATCACCTTAGCCTGCGTTAGCTGCTCTTCCACGATTTGCGCTTCCGTCGTCTTTTCTTTCAACGACGTATTCATTTGCGTCTGCTTGCTTAACGCCGTTTGATTTTTCGCGGCTTCTTGCTGGTATTGACGCTCCAAGTATTTCAATTCGTTTCCGATCGTTGCCTGCTCTTGCATGGCTTCGACATATTGGCTACGCAATTCTTCAATGATTTCTTTTGCTGAACGTTGGTACTTTTCCTGCTCTTGCTGACACGCCAGCATCGCTGCTTCAACTTCCTGCACACTCCGATTCTTTTGTGAAAGCAAGCCAATCAGTTCTGCTTTTTCTTCATTTAAAAGTGTGACCCGTTCCGTGACTTCCTCTAAGGTTTCTTGGTATTCCGCGGAGCTTTTTTGCGTATGTTTTGATCGTTCATCCAAGACTTCTTTTTGTCCTTCAGCTTGCTTCAGTCCTTCGGTAACCTCTAAAAGCTGCTGATTCAAACGCTCCAACGTTTCATCAAAGGCGGTACGTTGTTGTCGCAAAGAATGTAGCGACAGTTCCCCTTGGTTGATCTTTTCGGAAATCTGCGCCAGTTCTTGGTTAAAGGTACTCAGTTGAGCTTTGGCTGTCTCCCACGCTTCTTTTGCTTTCGTGATCTCTAAGACCGCATAGGCCACATCAACCGTCGTCAATTTTTCTTTTAACGCTAAAAAGCGATTGGCTGCGTCACTTTGGGCTGCCAAAGGCACCAACTGATCTTCTAGTTCATAAATGATATCTTGTAGACGGCTTAAATTGTCTTCCGTTTCAAACAACTTTTGCTCGGCTTTCTTTTTCCGCTGTTTGTACTTCAATACCCCCGCCGCTTCTTCAAAAATCCCACGACGGTCTTCTGGTTTGCTGCTGAAAATTGCTTCTACCTTGCCTTGGGAAATGATCGAAAATGATTCTTTCCCCAACCCAGAATCCATGAATAACTCTTGGATGTCCTTTAAGCGGCAAGCTTGTTTATTTAAGAAAAAGTCGCTTTCGCCGGTTCTTCTCAAGCGGCGAGTCACGCTGATCTCACTGTAATCCATCGGTAAGTAATGATCGCTATTGTCTAAAACGATCGTCACTTCCGCTATATTTAGCGCTCTGCGGGTGTCAGAACCTGCAAAAATAACATCAGGCATTTTGCCACCACGTAGATTTTTGGCAGATTGTTCTCCTAAAACCCAACGAATCGCTTCGGTAATATTGCTCTTGCCGCTGCCATTTGGTCCGACGACTGCAGTCACACGATGTTCGAAATCAATGACTGTGCGGTCGGCAAAGGATTTAAAGCCGGCAATCTCTATTCGTTTTAAATACACTCCGCCAGTCCTCTCTTACTGTTCAAGATCTGCCAAGGCATTCGCCGCGGCGTCCTGTTCTGATAATTTCTTCGATTTTCCTTGTCCTTTTCCGATCAAGGTATCATCGCAATAGACTTCCGTCCAAAAAATCCGTTCATGGGCGGGGCCTGCTTCTTTGATCAAACGATAGTTGATGGAAACATCGCCGCCACGCTGCAAGACTTCTTGCAAGCGGGTCTTGTGATCCATCTCATGGGAAAAAGCACCTGCTTTTACTTTTGGAAAAACAACTTTCGTCAAAAAGCCGCTGACACTTTCCAGTCCTTGGTCCAAGTATAACGCACCTAAAAAGGCTTCAAATAGATCACAAAGCAAAGAAGGTCGTTTACGACCGCCAGAGTTTTCTTCCCCTTTGCCTAGACGAATGTATTCATCGAATCGGCAATCTTTGGCAAACATGGATAAACTGTCTTCGCGAACGATTGCCGCCCGTAGCTTCGTCAGCTTACCTTCGGGCAGATCTGGCAATTCACGATACAAATACCGTGAAACGATCAACTCTAAGACAGCATCGCCCAAAAACTCTAAACGTTCGTTATCTGACAAGTGCAAGTTGCGGTGCTCATTCACATAAGATGAATGCGTAAACGCTTGTTCAAGCAGATCTACATCATGGAACACAATATCAAACTTTTCTTTTAGTTCTTTCGTTAATTGTGTATTCATTTGTCACATTCCTTCATTAGTTTATCGACACTTCCCTATTATACTGGTTTTTGCCGAATTATGAAATGTTTCCTCCAAATTCTTGGAAAGACCGTAATAAAATTTTATCTACTTATTCTTCTCCTGTATAAAAAAAGCCTGTTTTCCTCAGATACCTGCAAAAAAACAAGAAAAAAGACGTCCCAGAAAGGACGTCTTTTCATCGATCATTGATTAACGAGATTCAGCTGTAACTGAAATTGTTGCCCAAGGATTGTAATTCACATCATAGGCCCATGTGAAGTCTTTGACACGATTTGATACAGGTAACACCGCACTACGGTAAAGTGTTGGGATAACAAATGCTTCATCAGCAGCATATTCTTGCCATGCATCAAACGCTTCTTTACGTTTTGCTTCGTCAAACGAATCTTTTGAATCGATTGCTTCTAGCAATTTCGTATTTTCTTCTGATTCAAAACGAGTGTAGTTGAACGCAGAGTTAGGTCCATACAAGCCCATTGGTGATGGGTCATAGCCAGTATTCCATGCACCTTGGTAAACATCAATCTCAGGATCATCATTTTCCAATTTGTCATAGAATGCTTGGAAGTCGATCAAGCGACCTGTTGTGTATTGTACATCAAGTCCGATTTCATTCCATTGTTGGATGTAGTAATCTGCTAACGGTTGTGCTGTTTCGCCACCGGACATTGAAGCAAAGTTGATGGTCAATTTCTCACCATTTTTGTCTTCACGCATACCGTCGCCATCGACATCTTTGTAGCCAGCATCATCAAGTAATTGATTTGCTTTGTCGATGTTTAAAGTATAACCTTCAACATCTGTATTGTGTAATGAGCCAAATACTGGTGGGATCAATGTCGTTGCATTTGTACGCAAGCCATTGTAGAAACGGCTTCCGACAGCATCATTATCTAATGCATACCCCATTGCTTGACGCAATGATTTGTCAGCCATTTTTGAATCAGGATTATATTCTACTTTTCCTTCATCAGCATTCCATTTACCTAATTTGAAACCTAAATAGGTGTAAGCAGTATCTGTTCGGCCTAAGATTTGATAACCATCAGTATCTTTATAAGTAGGATACGTATCTGTCGGCATTGATAAAGCCATATCATATTGTTTTGCGTTCATCGCTTCAACAATAGATGAAGTTGGAACTGCTTTAAATGATAATTTATCTAGTTTTGGCTTATCTCCATAATAGTATTCGTTTGGAACGTACTCTACGGATTCACCAGCTACGATATTTGACATTACATATGGTCCGAAGACGATTGGATTTTTACGAACTTGATCGCTTGATTCCATATCTTTGACTTCGATTCCTTCAAAGGCGTGTTTTGGTAATGCAGAAGCCCAAATACCACCACCTGCTTGCATCATACCAGGGTGAACTTCTTTGTATTCGATTTTAACGACTTTGTCACTTTCTTTGGTGATACCAGAAATAGTATCAGCTTTGCCATCATGGTAATCTTCCATACCAACAATGTTAGTAAAGTTACTATCATAACGAATACCAGTATAATCTTTGTTACCAATTACTTCGTATGTGAAGATGATATCATCTGCCGTAACATCTTCGCCATCAGACCATTTCAGGTTGTCGCGTAAAGTAATTGTTGCTGTGTTGTTGTCTTCATCTAGCTCAAGATTTGCAGCCCCGCCGTCAACAATTTTGAAATCAGCGTCATTGACGAATAAACTTTCATTACTTGGCAACATAAATTGTGCATCATAGTTATCTTGATAAAATTCTGTTTGGAACAACCCTTGGAATTGCGTATCCATCACTACTGCAACATCCAAAGTACCACCTTCGATTGCCTCTGCATCATTGCTAACTTCGATTGGGAAGTTGCTTACATCTTCCGTATCGTTTGCTGCATTGCCGCCACCAGAAGAATCGGTTCCGCCGCCGTTGCTGCCACAAGCTGCCAATGCTAACACTGACAAAAGAGTGACCATACCAAAAATATTTTTCTTCATCCTGTATCCTCCTTGTTTATCCTAGTCGTTGACGCGCATCCGCTGAACGCTTAAATGCTTGACCAACGTAATTGATACTCAACATCAAGACTAAAATTAGAATTGATGCGGGTAACCAGATCCACTGTCTGTTGACCAGCACATCACCGCTGCTGGCATATCCGATCAGTGTTCCCAAACTTGGAACATTGGTCGGCAGACCAAAACCTAAGAATGTTAGTGTCGTTTCAATACCGATATTCGCTGCAAAGTTCATTGTTAAGTTGGTGATGATCAATGAGCTAAGGTTCGGCATGATTTCGCGGAACATGATGACAAAGTCATTGGTTCCGAGGGTTTTCGATGCACTAACATAGTCGCGACGGCCTTCTGAAAGGGTCTTACTTCGGAAGAGCCTTGCTTTTCCGACCCAGTAAAAGGCACTCATGACCCATATAAAGGTCCAAACGTTATAACGAGGTACGATCGATACGATAACGATAATGATCAACATGATCGGCAAAATCATAACGAAGTCAACGATACGCATCAAAATGTTATCAATGATGCCGCCGTAGTAACCTGAGATGATCCCTAATCCGACCCCAACGATCGACGTAATGATCGTGATTGAAAAACCAATCAAGATTGAGTTACGCGCACCGATGATCAATTGTCCCCAAACATCACGGCCACCTTCATCCGCCCCTAAAAGGTAGGTGCCGCCGTTTGGCGAAATCGCGCCAGGTACAGCATATTTATCAAGGATGCTGACACGCATCACTTGTGATTGATCGATAACTGCCGAGCCGATAAACACGAATAATAAAACTGCGACTAACAAAACTAATGAAAAAATCGCCATTTTATCTTTTAAGAATTCGCGAAAAATCATTTTCAATCCCATAGGCGGGATGCTCTCTTGTTTTAGTACTTTTTCTTTCTTTTCAGACACATTTATCCCCTCCTATTACTGGATTCTGATTCTTGGATCGACAATACTCATGATGATATCTGACAGCAGCGTACCGATCAAGGTCGCTAGTCCTAAGATCAATGTCAGTGAAGTGATCACGGCATAGTCCCGTTGGACGATACTATCGATAAACAGTTTTCCGACACCTGGGTAGGCGAAGATTTTCTCAATGACCACAGAACCTGCGATCAATGACGTGATCTCGTAGCCCATTTGTGATGCGATCGGCAACGATGCATTCCGGAAAACGTGACGTGAGAAGACTTTGTTCGTTGGTACCCCTTTTGAACGAGCGGTACGAACGAAATCCAATGATTTCGAATCAATGACTTCACTTCGCAAGTATTGGATCGTCACTGCTGTTCCTAATAATGCAGAAGTGATTGCCGGTAATAGTAGGTGATACAAGCGACTCCAAAACTCAGCCATGCCGCTGACCCCCGGTGCAACGGAACCACCCGTTGGGAACCAAGCCAATCGGTAACCGAAGATGAACAATGCGATCAACGCAAAGATAAACAACGGTACGGCGAAACTGAAGAAGTTGTAAACAACGACGACTTTATCAAGCAATGAATTTTGGTAACGTCCTGCCCACATCCCTAAAGGAATGGCAATCACGTAAGTCAAAATGACCGTCAATAAGGATAACCACAATGTATTGCTGATACGTCCTGCTAATAATGTTGAAACAGGCAATTTAAAGATGAAGCTTTGTCCAAAGTCCCCTTTTAAGGCATTTCCGATCCAACGGAAATACTGGGTATACCATGGGTCATTCAAACCAGCGGCTTCACGCATCCGCTCAATAACAGCTGGATCTTGGTTTGGATTGATCAAACCAGTAAATGGATCCCCAGGCATTGCTTGTGCGATCAAGAAAATCAAGATACTCAAAATAATGACTTGTGGGATCATCAACAACAAACGACGTAGAATTGTTTTCCACATTATTCAGCACCCCCGTTTTTCAATGCGACTTGGTGCGACTCGGTGATTTTACGCAAGTCATACACTCTGCCAGATTCGTCGTAGTAATCTTTTTGATGGGTCACATATTCCAACTCGACCTTGCGGCGGTTTTCTTTGTGAGCATCGCGATTTTTTACGTCGATTTGAGGAATCGCTGATAATAAACGTTTTGTATAGATGTGACGCGGGTCTTGGTAGATATCTTCCCGTGTCCCGATCTCAACGAAGCGGCCTTTGTACATGATGGCGATATTGTCGCACATATGTTTTACGACCCCTAAGTCATGAGAGATAAATAAGAAACTTAAGCCGAATTCTTGCTGGATCCGTTTCATAAAGTTCAGTACCTGTGCTTGCACGGATAAGTCAAGAGCTGAAACCGGCTCATCGGCGACGATCAGTTTTGGATTGGAAGCTACCGCACGGGCAACCCCTAACCGTTGACGTTGTCCGCCAGAGAATTCATGCGGATATTTGTATAGGGCATCTTCTGGCATCCCAACGATATCCAACAAACTTTTCACACGTGTTTTCTCTTCTTGATCGCTTAAGCGTTCAAAGTTGCGCAATGGTTCTGCGATAATGTCCACCACACGTTTTTTAGGATTCAAGCTAGACATTGAATCTTGGAAAATCATTTGGACATCTTTGTTGTAGTTCATTTTCTTGCGGACAGAACGTTTAGTCACGTCTTGCCCATCATAAATGATTTCGCCGCTAGTGATTTTTTCTAACCCAACGATAGCTTTCCCAGTTGTGGATTTACCAGAACCAGACTCACCAACCAATCCGTAGGTTTTTCCTTTTTCAATGACGAAGTCCACACCATCAACGGCGTACACGTGATCCGTGACGCGGTTGAAGAATCCGCTGCGAATAGGATAGTGGACTTTCAGATCTTTGATTGTAATTAATTCTGTCATCTACACTTCTCCTTCTTCGTCTCTAAAATGAAAATGCTTGTAGCATGTGCAACGGACCAAATGATCAGGTGCTACTTCATGCAAGACTGGGTTTGCTTCGTGGTCGCTTTCAGGGATCCAAGGAATCCGTGCAGCAAACCGACAACCAGTCCGAGGCATATTTTTCAAGGAAGGAACCACCCCTTCGATCACATGCAGTTCACTGTCTTGAGAATTTTCTTGAGGGATCGAGTTAAGCAATGAGCGGGTGTATGGATGTTTCGGATTGGCAAACAACTCTTCGGCTGATGCGACTTCCACAAACTGTCCCCCATACATTACGGCTACTCGGTCGGCCATCTCCGCTACGACACCTAAATCGTGGGTGATCAAAATGATCCCCGTTTGCGTTTCTTCTTGCAAATCTTTTAGTAGATCAAGGATCTGTGCTTGGATCGTCACGTCCAACGCTGTCGTTGGCTCATCCGCAATGATGATTGGCGGTTTACAAGCAATCGCGATCGCGATGATGACCCGCTGACGCATCCCACCAGACAATTCATGAGGGTATTGACGTCCTACACGTGGCGGATTTGGAATCCCAACTTGTTCTAATAATTCTAATGCTCGTGCTTGGCGCTGTTCGGCATTCATATCTGTATGATAAGACAAACCTTCTTTGATTTGGTCTTCGATCCGCATCAACGGATTCAGTGCAGACAACGGATCTTGGAAAATCATCCCAATATCATTTCCGCGAATTTTGTTGTATAACGTTTCATTTAAGTTTGACAAGTTTAAATCTTTATATAAGATTTCCCCAGTGATTTTCGTGTTGTTTGGGTCATGTAGCCCCATGATCGTTGTAGCCAACGTACTTTTTCCGCAACCAGATTCTCCTACGATTGCTAAGATCTCATTACGATCCAGTGTAAAAGAAATACCATCTACTGCGTCATAGTAATCGTCTTTGATACGAAAACCTGTGTGAAGGTTTTGAACATCTAGTAATTGATTATCTCTGGACAATCGAATACCCCTCTCTACTTTCTAAGATGTCTTGCGTTTTAATGTAAAAAAGAAGGAACATGCATTTCATTTCCAAAAGCTTTCTTAACATTGTATAATATATTCTTAATAATTATATAGAAATGCTAACAATAATGCAAGTCCCAGAAAACTTAATACACTGAATTTTCAGAAAATTTACATTATGCTTCCAACGCCGTCATGTCAGGTTTAACGATCGTTTTTTTGATTTCGATTCTAAAGAAAAACCGCCCAAATCACAGCGGATCAATTATGAGAAAGAAAGAGCTAAGTCATCTAGGACTTAGCTCTTATGTCTGTCTTAAGCAAGATGGCTTGAAATATAATCAACCGCTCCACCGACTGTTTCGATCTGCTCGGCATCTTCATCAGAAATCTCGGTACCAAATTCATCTTCTAGTTCAAGGACGAATTCCATCACACTGATCGAATCAGCGTTCAAGTCGTCTTTAATGCTCATCGTATCCGTTACGTTCTCTGCGTCAATTTCAAAATGATTGGCGATCACGACCGCAACTTTCTTGAATACTTCATCTCGTGTCAACTGGCTTCACCTCCACGCGTTTGCACAAAACATAGAATGGCTAACAAACATTGTACTGCTTTCTATGCTTTTTGTCTAGATTTTTTTGCAATTTCATTACAATGATTGCATTATGATTGCGTTTCGTCTTTTGCAGCCGGCATTTCTTCAAAGTGGGCGACCAATTGTGCCACGACATCTGTTGCTAGCATCGTATGGATCTGCTTGATGGTGTACGCTACCGCTTCTGGTCCTGTCGCACCATGGGTTTTGATGACTGGTGCTTTCAAACCAAACAATACGGCCCCGCCATGTTTCGCATAATCCATTTCATTTTTCACTTTCCGCAATGCATCTTTCAGTAACAATGCGCCTAATTTTCCTTTGGTACCTGAATCAAGAATCGATTGTTTCAACAACGCCATCAAGTTCAAGGCGGTTCCTTCGATCGATTTCAAAACAGCGTTCCCAGTAAAGCCATCTGTCACGACGACGTCAGCTGCACCATCCAGTAATTCCCGGGCTTCGACATTGCCGATAAAGTGGATCGTAGGATCCGCTGACAGCAGTTCAAAGGCTTTTTTCGTTAATTCACTACCTTTGGTTTCTTCCGTTCCGTTATTTAACAAGCCGACCCGTGGTCGATTGATCCCACGAACTTTTTGGGCGTAAAAGGATCCTAAGACGGCATAGTTTGCCAAATGTTCTGGTTTATTGTCGGCATTGGCACCTAGATCCAGCATATCAAAGCCAGCATCTTTGCCAATCACTGGCATTGTGGACATCAATCCTGGACGATCGATTCCTTTGATCCGACCGACAATAAACAAGCCAGCCGCTAACAAGGCACCGGTATTTCCAGCTGAAAAAATCGCATCTGCTTCGCCATTTTTCACTGCTTGTGCCGCTAAGACCATTGAAGCGGTTTTTTTCCGTCTGATTGCTTTGACGGGTTCGTCATCACTATTGATTTTTTCATCTGTGTGGATGATAGTGACATTTTTATCATCCGTCATGTATTTTTTGATTTCATTTTCTTTTCCGTAAAGGAGGAATTCAATCTCTGGAAAGTCTTTTTTCGCCAGCATGACTCCTTCTACGATCGCTTTTGGGGCGTTGTCTCCGCCCATTGCATCAACAGCAATCCGCATCTCGCTGCCACTCCCTTCATTTTCCCAATCAGTATAGCATATTCTTTAATCAAAAAATTGTTTGCCTGCTTTTTTTGCTGCCAAATAGTTCGCCAATGCCGAAAATTCTGGCAACAGCTGCCAGCTGTTTTTTTGCCAAAGCTGGGTAGCTTCGACTTGTGCCACTTCTAGAATATGGGCATCCGCGACCAAATCGGCAGCCGTAAACTCTGGCAAGCCCGATTGTCGATTGCCGAAGACTTCTCCTGGCCCCCGCAACTGCAGGTCTTTTTCGCTGACTACAAAGCCGTTGGTGGTTTCTGTCATGATTTTCATTCGTTCGACCCCCGTCTCATTTTTCGGGTTCGCGATCAAAATACAGTAAGAAGCATCGGCTCCGCGTCCTACCCGTCCACGTAATTGGTGGAGCTGGGCTAATCCGAAACGATCAGCATCGATGATCAGCATCACTGTCGCATTGGGAACATTGACCCCTACTTCGATGACCGTCGTGGAAACCAAGATCTGCAGTTGATTTTCTTTGAATGCTTC
Organism: Enterococcus sp. AZ188; assembly: GCF_050544075.1. Taxonomy (NCBI): domain Bacteria; kingdom Bacillati; phylum Bacillota; class Bacilli; order Lactobacillales; family Enterococcaceae; genus Enterococcus; species Enterococcus sp. AZ188. The sequence continues at coordinate 299,472 of NZ_CP172943.1, read as the reverse complement.
CATAATAGTGTCTTTTTCTTGATTCTTCATTTTCCCGTGCAACATCCCTACTTGATAGGTTGGGGAAAAATAACTTTGCAGCTGCTCATAAATCTCCGTGGCATTCTTGACATCCAGCATTTCGGATTCTTCGATCAAAGGACAGATGACATACATCTGATGCCCCTGTGCCAATTCTTTTTGCGCCCACTCTAAGATCGATTCAAACTGCGGCGGTCTGACCCAGCGAGTCTCTACAGGAATCCGTCCTGCCGGCATTTCATCGATCACCGAAACATCCATTTCGCCATAGGCGGTGATCGCTAGTGTACGTGGGATTGGTGTGGCGGTCATAAAGAGCACATCAGGCAGATAGCCTTTTTCCCTTAAGACTTTTCGCTGATTGACCCCAAAACGGTGTTGTTCATCGGTGATGACTAAGCCAAGATGTGCAAAGTCTACCCCTTCTTGGATCAGCGCATGGGTCCCAACGATGATATCGATCTCCCCGGCTGCTAATTGTTCTAAGATGACCCGCCGTTCTTTTGGTTTGGTCGAGCCTGTCAAAAGAGCGGTGGTCACTTCTAAGGGGTCAAAGAGTTGATTCAAGCTTTCTAGGTGCTGTTGGGCCAAAATTTCAGTCGGCACCATCAGTGCGCCCTGAAAGCCAGCCGTCATCGTAGCATAGAGGGCGATCGCCGCAACGACTGTTTTCCCGCTCCCTACATCTCCTTGCAAGAGCCGCTGCATGTGCTGCGGACTTTTCAGGTCATGGCAGATTTCATTGGTCACGCGCTTTTGCGCATTCGTCAATTCAAAGGGCAGTTTACGAGTAAATTCTTTCAAGCGTTGCACATCATAATCGATCGTCAAGCCGTTTTTCTCGGCTTTTTCGCTTTTCTTCAGTCCTTGGATCTGCATTTGGAACAAAAAGAACTCTTCAAAAATCACCCGACGTTTCGCTTGATGGCTCTCTTGGGTATCTTTGGGAAAATGCATTGCAAACATCGCGGATTTCCGATCCAACAAGCGATATTTTTCGATCAATGACAAAGGCAAGATCTCTGTGATCTGATCACCAAAATCAAGAAATGCCTGTTTGATCAGTTCGATCAAAACACTTTGACGCACGGCTTTATTGACATGATAGATCGGTGCAAAGTCTTCGCCGCTTTTACTACCAAGAATCTTCATCCCCGTCAGTCCTTTGCGTTTGGCGTCCCATTTGCCATAGACGGCGATCTCTTCTGAGACCTCTACTTTATCCTTCAAATAAGGCTGATTGAAAAAGGAGACATTAAAGACATCGTGGTCTTGCATCATGCGAAATTGCAACCGACTTTTCTTGTAACCAAAGCGATTGACGACCGGTGGGGAAACGACGATCCCCTTGATCGTTACTTTTTCTTGGTCTTGAATCTCCGCTAATTGCCGTTCTTGAATGTCTTCATAACGAAACGGGTAATACTTTAGCAGGTCTTCGATGGTTTCGATTCCTAAACTCGCCAAGTCTTGGGCGCGTTTTTCTCCGACACCCTTTAATACCGTAAGTGGCTGATTCAGCATAGGTACCCTCCTTTTCCAAAAGTGATTTTGATTCATTACAGGGGTTCCTGCATTCATAGAAAAAGACGGAGCCAAAAATCATCTACGATTTTTGCCCCCGCCGCCTAATTTGTTTATTCTGCTGAGAAAAGATATGGATAAACCGGCTGATCTCCTTGATGGATCTCTACTTCGATCTCAGGATGCAGTTCAACAATCGCTTCTTCGATTTTCGCTGCTTCTTTGGCTTTGCCTTCTTCACCGATAATGATGGTGACGATCTCAGTATCTTCTGTGATCATTTTTTCTAAGGTAGTCATAGAAGCAGAGAAACGATCGGGAACAGAAACAACGATTTTGCCGTCCACCATTCCTAAGAAGTCGCCTTCTGTGATTTCGATGCCATCAATTGATGTATTACGGATCGCATGGGTCACTGAGCCACTGACAACACTTGCTAAGACATCAGTCATCGCTTGCTGGTTTTCAGCTAGTGTGGATTGCTCGTGGAAGGCTAGCATCGCCGTCATCCCTTGAGAGATCGTCCGTGTTTCAACAACCGCTACTGGAATCTCGGAAACTTCCGCTGCTTGCTGCGCAGCCATAAAGATATTTTTGTTGTTCGGTAATACGATCACTTGATCAGCATTGACTTCATTGATTGCCACCAAAATGTCTTCTGTACTTGGGTTCATCGTTTGGCCACCACTGATGACATAAGAAGCGCCTAGGCTAGTAAACAATTCTTTCAAGCCTTCGCCAGCCGCGATCGCGATGATCGCAAATGGTGTCCGCGGACGTTTTACTGGTGCAGTTTTTGCTTCTTGCTGATCGTGTTCCAAGATCGTTTCATGCTGAAGACGCATGTTATCGACTTTGATTTTCACCAACGAGCCAAATTTTTGACCATAATTCATAACTTCGCCGGGATGTTCCGTATGGACATGGACTTTGATGATCTCATCGTCATTGACCACTAATAAGGAATCCCCTAACTCGTTTAAGTAATTACGGAATGTTTCATAATCAAATTCACTATCTACAGTCGGACCTTCACCGATCTTCACCATGATTTCTGTACAGTAACCAAAGGTGATGTCTTCTGTCGCTAAGTGCCCTTGAACGCTGCGATGATGTTCGGCATTGACCATTTCGTCCATAGCCGCTGGGGAAGGTTCGAAGATTTCATCGGCTGGGTATTCCCCAGTCAATGCATTTAAGAAGCCTTCATAGATAAACAACAATCCTTGACCGCCGCTATCTACCACGCCGACTTCTTTTAAGACGGGCAATAGATCAGGGGTTTTCGCCAATGAACGTTTTGCGCCGTGAACCACGGCTTTCATCACTTCGATACAATCATCGGTAGTTTGTGCTTTTTTCTCGCCATATTCAGCTGAGATGCGTGCCACAGTCAAGATGGTTCCTTCCACAGGTTTCATGACTGCTTTATAGGCGGTTTCTACTCCATGAGTAAAGGCTTGAGCCAATTCTGGTGCAGTGAGTGTTTCTGCGGTCGGGATAGCTTTAGAAAAACCGCGGAATAATTGAGACAAAATGACGCCGGAATTCCCACGTGCGCCCATCAATAGTCCTTTTGAAAGTGTAGCGGCAAGATCGCCGACGTTTTCTGAAGTCGCATCTGCGACAGCTTTTGCTCCACTGGTCATGGATAGATTCATGTTTGTCCCGGTGTCTCCATCTGGAACAGGAAACACATTCAATGAGTTGACAAACTCTGCATTAACTTGTAGACGAGCCGCGCCTGCCTGCACCATTTCTTGAAACTGACTTGCGCTGATATTCGTTACCTTCACTTAGATAGTCCTCCTTAAAATCATCCGCCATGAACGGATCCCTTGCCTAATCTGGCAGTACACGTACGCCTTGAACAAATACATTTACCGAGTTCGCAGATACACCTAGCATCGTTTCTAAGTTGTATTTCACTTTTTCCTGCACGTTGCGGGAAACTTCGGAAATTTTTGTTCCATAGCTAACAATCGTGTATACATCCACTGCAATGCCGTTTTCTTCTTGGCGGACAACGACACCGCGAGAATAATTTTCTTTTCGTAAAATTTCATTGATGTTATCTTTGATTTGTTTCTTGCTAGCCATACCAACAATGCCGAACACATCTGTTGCTGCGCCTCCGACCACTGTTGCAATGACTTCATTGCTGATTTCAATAATACCTGATGAGGTTTGAATTTTTACAGCCATTTTATAGCCTCCTTCAATGGGCATGACCCATCTTTCTTCTTACATATTTTATCATAGCTGTACCGCAAATAAAAGGATGAGACATATGAAAAGGGGCTTTCTGACCAAACGTCTTGCATTTCGACCTTGTTTAATTTACAATGTTTACTGGGAAAAGTCAATGTTTCTTGAAAATTACTCTTGCTTTTTTCACCTTTCTGTGATAAATTCAGATGGTATGAGCTGAAATAGCGCTCCAACATCAAGGCAAAGGAGGAAATAACCACATGGCTAAAGTTTGTTACTTTACTGGACGTAAAACTGCAAGTGGAAACAATCGTTCTCACGCAATGAATGCGACAAAACGTACTGTGAAACCTAACTTGCAAAAAGTTCGCGTTATGATTGACGGAAAACCTAAAAAAGTTTGGGTGTCAACTCGTGCTTTGAAATCTGGAAAAGTTGAGCGCGTATAATTAGACCTTTTCGGCCGTTCGTTTTGAACGGCTTTTTTTGTACCCTTTTTTCTTTGGTGCGCTTTCACTTAGGTTTTCATTAAAGAAAATAGGTCTTTGTTTTTTTAATCGATTCACCTGTGGTAAACTAAGAAAAAATTGATAAAGAACAGGTGACTTCTTGTGACGAAAATAAAAACATTTGCCAAACAACATTGGCCTTATATGCTTGCTAGTTTCTTCTTGCCGTTTCTTATCATGGCAGTGATCTATTTGACCATCGGTATCTACCCCGGCAGCAGCCGCAGTGTCTTAGCCAGTGATGCCTTTTCGCAATTCTCAAACTTTCATGCCAGCTTTCGCAATATGCTCTTAGGCAAGCAAAGTATCTTTTATACATGGAACGCCTCTTTAGGCTTAAATTATCTGGCATTGATCTCCTATTATTTAGGGGGAATCTTCACTCCCCTCGTCTTATTTTTCCCAAATCAGCTAATGCCAGATGCCCTGTACTTTTTAACCTTGATCAAAATCGGCAGTGCGGGCTTGGCGTTTTGGTTCTATGCCAGCCAAACCTTTAAGATCCAACGTTGGCAGCATGTGACCTTAGCCGTCTGCTATGCCTTGATGTCCTTCATCACCGCCCATTCGGAACTGATCATGTGGCTTGATGCCATGATCTATCTACCGCTAGTGATTTTAGGTATTGACCGGTTAATGAAAAAGAAAAAACCAGTCGTGTTATTTATCAGTTATCTGCTGTTATTTTTATCCAGTTTTTACATGGGCTTTATGATCGGTCTCTTTTCCGTGATGTATTTCTTGGTTCAATTGGGTCGCAACTGGAAGCAAGCTCGGGGGGCGATCATTCCTTACGGCATCACCTCTTTGTTAGCTGGCGGCGCCTCAATGGTGATCATCTTACCTGCCTTATTAGATTTGCGGTCGAACGGGGAAGAATTGACGACGATTTCTTCCTTTAAAACCGAAGCCACCGATGTCTTTGATCTCGTGATGAAAAACATGATCGGTGTTTACGATACGACAAAATACGGCTCCATTCCCTTCATCTATATCGGCTTATTGCCGTTGCTGTTGTGTATTTTATATTTTGTTTCGAAGAAAATCCGCTTGAAAGATAAATTCTTATACGCTGGCATGTTTGCTGTTTTGATCGCCAGTTTTTATATCGTGCCGATGAATCTTTTTTGGCATGGGATGCATGCCCCAAATATGTTCCTTTTCCGCTATGCCTATTTGTTCTCCTTCTTAGTGATCATGCTGGCGGGATACGGATGGGAGCAACTGCAGCAAAAAGATCGCGGATTGTTTCTCATTATTGGTCTTTCTACGATCGTGGTATTTGCCCTCTCCTACGCATTGAAAGGAGCCGGAACCTATGAATATGTTTCCGCTACTTCCTTTGCGCTAACGATCGTATTCTTTGTTCTTTACTTGTTATGTATTGGGTTCGGGCAATTAGGTCTTTTAACACAAAAACGAGTGACGATCTTGATGCTGATCTTCGTCTGCGGAGAAATGGCCGTCAATACGAGCGGCATGGTTCGCGGAATTTTGAATGATTGGAACTATGCTTCTCGTAGTTTGTATACAGAACCTTATCCGGACATCAAAAAACTAGTCACTCAAGCCAACGAAGACAATGATACCTTTTTCCGATTAGAAAACCTTGATCCTGTTTCTTCCAACGACAGTATCAATTATGGCTACAGCGGGGTCAGCATGTTTTCTTCAATTCGTAACCGCAATTCCTCAAGCTACCTGGATAATCTGGGCTTTCGGTCTCGCGGCACCAATTTAAATATCCGCTATCCGAATAATACCTTGCTGATGGATGCTTTTACAGGAATCAAATACAATATCTCCAAGCCAAATCTCACCAAATACGGCTTTCAACGAGTCGGAGAATCTGGTGAATACAAGCTCTATGAAAATCAAAATGCGTTACCTCTAGGTTTCTTGGCTGAACCGACCATCGAATCGATTGAACAGCCGCAAAACGACAACTTGACGAGCCAGAAAAATCTTTTCAATGGCTTGGCCGATTTAAATTTAGAGTATTTTGCCTTTCAGCCGATCACGGTGATCCATAGTAAAAATACAGATATCACCAATGACGGCATGTATATGAAATTTACTGAGCAAGAAAGCAATGTCGCAAAAGAAGTGACTTGGCAAGTGGAGGTTCCGGCGAACTCGCAAGCGTACTTGAGTCTCTTCCCTGCCAACTTCGGAGAATTGGAAAGCTCATCTGCCACCGTGACAGTCAACGGTCAGCAGCGAGAAACGCAAATCAGTATCAACGGTCAATACTACGACTTAGGACATTATGAGACCGATACGACGGTTCAATTCACCGTCAGCTTCTACGGAACGCCTGAAATCTCCTTCCAAAACCCGCAAGTTGTGACCTTGGATACCAACGCCTACCAACAAGCAATTGATGCGATCCAAGAACGAGGGGTCGCTATGACTGTCGGCAAACGCAGTGCCAAAGCCGACATCACGACTGAAAAAGAGCAGCAGCTTGTAACAACCATCCCTTATGACAAGGGCTGGACTGCTACGCTTGACGGCAAAGAAGTCCCAATCACGGCCTTTCAAGATGGCTTTATCAGTGTGACGATCCCAAGTGGCACCCATCACTTGGAACTCTCCTTCTTACCGCAAGGCTTTGTTATCGGTGTTTGCTTGTTCTTTGGCTGCATCGCATTGTTTATCTTGTTTGCTTGGTTTTACCAGAAACAAGTAGCCAAAAAGCAAGTCTTGGACAACCAACGCCAACTCATGGATCAACCACCAGAAACCTAATCGAAAAAGAACCAACTCGTCTTTTTGAGGCGATCTCCTTAAGTTAGAGCAAAAGCTGACTTATGGGTGTCGCTCAATGATCGGTGAGTTTGGTTCTTTTTTGTGCTCAGGTTCCGCAGTTGTTCGCTCTAGTGGTCTTAGCATCCATTACCCGCTAGATCCCCTTCGATTCGGGGAGCAATGCCTAGCCCGTTAGCCCTTAGAGCGTTTAGCGAAACATAAGATAACTGTTGGGTTCTTCCGCATTTTTCTTGATGGAGTGCAACGATCGCTCCCATAATTTAACCATTTTGGTTTGTTTTAAGACGCGAAAGATCGAAAGCCCTTGATCGATTTTCAACAGTCCTTTTTCTTGATCGCCATAAATATACCAGTACCATCCTTGATAGCAAAGAAGATGCGTACTGTTTAGCATGTCTCCGCGATCTGCCAATAATTCCTCTGCAATGGTCAACACCTCTTTTGCCCACTCCAGGCGGCGAAAATTGACAAACGTCGTAAAACAACTAAAAATCAAATCCATTTGAATTTCTCGCATCAAGGACAAACCTTGTTCTTTTTTTGTGCGAGAGATAGCGATCTGCAGTAAGTGATAGGAGGTTTCGACAGGAAATAAGAATTGAAAATAACGAAAAAGCAAAATCTCATAAACGCCCCAGTTGTCTACTTTCGTAAGGTAGGAAATGACGGGGCGAGTTTTGGTGCGTAGCTTTTCCATATAGTCACCAGAAGAGTGATTGAGTTTAGGACCTGAGAGATTGATTTCATGTATCTCCTTTGTGATCTCAAGGTACAGAAAAACAAAAGAATGCTGTTTGGAAGCGGCGATCAGTTCGCTACGCATTTCCTCCAGCCCTTCTTTGCTTCTCTGGGCGTGGGCGTTACTCAAATAAGCTTCTTTGTTGATCCCTAAAATTCGATCCAGTAAATCCATAAATTCGCTCGTCATATAGCTGGGAAAGCTCATCAGGTTGTCGTGCCCTTTTACGCCCTTTTGCTGCGCACGCAAATAATAAAACTCCTCCACTGTGACATGAATATTTTCTAATAAGCGTTCCAATCGATGAATACTGATACTTGAAGCACCTTGCTCAAATTTACTGATAAACGAGCGACTGTTTTGTTCATCCGCCACTTGAGCGATCGTATAGCCGCGCTCTTTGCGCAATTGTCGGTACAGTTTTCCTTCTTCCATAACCATCCTCCTCACAACGATCGGTCTACAAACGCCAAACCAATCCCACTTCACGAATGAAGCTCCGCAATTAAATTTTCCTGTTCTAGATTCAAGTTTAGATTCAAACCTATAAAATGTTGAGGAGCAAAATCTGCGGCACCTTATTTACATGCCACTCTTTTAACTGCTAATCACTCGTGACAGTAACCTCTGGTATGCTCCTGGTGCATTTAAATTCCACTATAGTGGATTATTTTCTTCTCTTAGTATAAAGCATCCTATACTGATTTTACAACGTAGAACGTGAAAGGATGATTTCGATGAAAGAATATCAACAAAACAAAGGCTATCGTGCCTTAGTCAACGCCGCCTTACTCAGCGGCATCGGCATGAGTTTATTTAATATCGTCTTTGTAGTTTATGCCAGTACATTACCCTTTAATGCCCTTGCTGTTTCCTTAGCCTCCATGGCACTGTTAGTCCCTGATCTCTTACGGATCCTGACTGGCTATCTAGCCGATCGTACCAAAAACAAAGTGCAATGGATGATCAGCAGTCGACTCTTACAAGGAGTCCTTTTTGTGGCACTCGCTTTTTTGATCCAACTGCCGCCTAGTTTATGGTCTTTCTTCCTTTTGCTAGGCATCAACATTGTATCTGATTGTTTGGGCGCTTATTGTTCTGGGTTGCAGCTGCCCTATGTTCGCCGTCTTGTGCCTGCTGATGCCTTAGACAGTGCCATGGGCTTTCAAATGGCGTGTCAAACCACCGTTCAAATCGTCTTTCAAGGCATCGGTGCTTGGGGGATCATTTTACTGAATAATAACTTTGCGGCTTTTGGTTTGATCAATGCCGTGACGTTTTTCTTAGCCGCGATCGTGATCTTCCTGAACCGCTCGCTCTTCTATGCGGTGCCAGGGAAAATCAATCAAGCAGCAACACCACTCTTTCAGAATTTCTCGGATACTTTTAAATTATTGACTGGTACGGCTTTTCTTAAAAAGATGATCCTCTTTGCCTTACTGATCAATACCTTAGCTGCTAGTACGAGCGGTCTACTAAATCTCCAGCTGTTGGATGACCTTGCGCTTTGGTTTGCCACTTATGGCAACACCGTTGCGATGGCAGGCATCGCTACTTCGATCGGTATGGTCGCTGGCGCCTTGTTTGCTGCCGACTGGTTCAAGAATACCGGTCTGGTTCGCTTGATTGCGTATACCTCTTTCGTTTTATGTCTGTTGACCTTGAATTTTCTCTTCCTGCATAACCGTTGGCTCATGATTGCGCTGCTCTTTGCTGAAGGCTATCTGATTGGAAAAATCAATCCTCGTTTTTCGGCATATCTGATTCGTGAGATTGATGAAGAACATCTCGCCATCAGCAGCGGGATCTTTTCCACCATTGTGATGCTAGGGGGACCTGTCGGACAAATGGTCTTTTTAGGCATCGGCAATCGCTATCACGTTGCTTGGAGCTGGCTGCTTTACTTGCTTTTCGCATTTTTGGTAGCCATCGCCGCCTTAGTCGCTGCCGGTACCTTGGAAAAAACACCCACCATTGCTGCGCCTAAAAACGCGACGGAAAGGACTGAAGATTGGCAAGAAACCACCTCTGTTTTGCCTGAGAAAAAATAAAAACACAAGCTTTCGCTATCTCTTGTTGTGTAAGAGCAGCGAAGCTTGTGTTTTTCCTTATTCATAAGCAACATGAACCAAATACAATCCTTCTGGATGAGCCGTGGGACCTGCCGCATTTCGGTCTTTTTGCGCAATGATTGCAGGAATGCTGTCAGGTGCGATCCGTCCATTGCCGATTTTCAGCAATGTGCCCACCATGATCCGGATCATCTTGTACAAAAATCCATCGCCGCGAAAGGTAAAAATCAACTCATCTCCAGCGTCATTGACCGCCATGGACGCCTCATGGATCGTCCGCGTCTTGTCATCGACTGAACTGCCCGTCGCACAAAAACTGGTAAAGTCATGGGTGCCTAAAAAATCTGGCAACGCTCGTTGGATTTTTTCCAAATCTAGCGGATACGGATAATAGCTGGCATAATGGCGGCGGAAAGGACTGCGGGGTTTCCCAATGTCTACCCGAAACTGGTAGGTTTTTTCAATGACTAAGTAGCGGGCATGGAAGGTATCGTCAACGATCTCCACCGATTTTACCGCAACATCTTCTGGCGTTTGGGTATCTAATCCAAAGCGCATTTTTTCCAGTGGACGCTTTTGAGGGAAATCGAAGTGGATCACTTGCCCTTGCGCATGGACCCCCGCATCGGTGCGGCCAGAGCCATGAATCTGGATCGGTTGCCCATTGTTCATCTTCGTTAATGTCTTTTCAATCTCTTCTTGAACCGTTCGTCCATTGGGTTGACGCTGAAATCCTTGAAAATTCGTACCATCATAAGCGATCGTCGCTTTATAGCGGACCATTGAATCACCTGTTTCTTTCTATTTTTTCAAAAAAAGGCCTATGAGAAAAGTCTGATCGATCGACAGGCCTTTTCGAACCAGCCGCTGGGATTGCCAGCAGTCTCGTTGCTTCGTTAAGAACCTTTCGTGGGTTGACTTCAATCATAGGTCTTCGTTTATCCTCTTAAGAACACTAATGCTACTGTAAAGAGCGCAAAAACGATGACAACCAATGTGTCCCGTTGATGCCAGTGCAAAATACGATACTTGGTACGCCCTTCGCCGCCTTGATAGCCTCTGGCTTCCATAGCGGTAGCTAGATCTTCCGCACGGTTAAAGCTGCTGACAAATAAAGGAATCAATAAAGGAACGATCGCCTTCATCTTCTGCAACAGTCCCCCTTCGCCGAAATCGACCCCGCGGGCACGCTGAGCATTCATAATTTTTTCTGTTTCATCCATCAAGGTTGGTACAAAGCGCAACGCAATCGACAGCATCAGTGAGATTTCATGGACAGGGAAACGGATCGCTTTTAAAGGACGCAAAATGTATTCGATCGCATCTGAAAGCTCTAATGGGGGCGTCGTTAACGTCAACAGAGTCGACATGAAAATGATCAAAACAAAACGACAAAAAATAAAGATCCCATTTTGGACACCAAATTCTGTGATGTTAAAGATCCACCAAGACCAATAGACGTCACCGCCGGTAGTAAATAAAATCTGTAACGCCACGGTAAACAAAATCAGCCAAATCAAAGGACGTACGCCGCGAATAAAGAAGCCAAAATCAATTTTTGAAAAAGAGATACAAAAAAGCGTAAAAGCCCCCGCTAATAAATAGCTTTGCCAATTATTCGCCAAAAAGATAATCGCGATAAAATAAAAACTAGCAATCAATTTGACCCGTGGATCTAAACGGTGGATCAAGGAGTCCCCGGGAATAAAACGACCGAAAATCAGTTTATTCATCATGGGCAGTCGCCCCCTTTGCTACTAAAACATCTGCCAGTTCATCAGCCGTTAGCGGCAACTGCTCAAATGCCAATCCTCTGGCTTGTAGTTGCTCCGCAAATGCGGTTGCTGTCGGTACCCCCAACTGCTTTTCTTGCAGCCAAGCAGTGTCTTGAAACACAACGGACGGCGTGCCGGCTTTGACGAGACGTCCCTTTTCTAACACATAGACATAATCAGCATAGTTCGCCACATCATCCATCAAGTGGGTCACTAAAATGATCGTCATGTTCTTTTCCCGATGCAGGCGATCAAACATTTCCATCATCTCTTTGCGTCCTTGTGGATCTAAGCCAGCTGTCGGCTCATCTAAGACCAAAACTTCTGGTTCCATAGCTAAGACTCCAGCAATCGCTACACGGCGCATTTGGCCCCCTGAAAGGTCAAATGGTGAACGTTCCAGAAAACTTTCATCTAAACCTACCAATTGAATGTATTCTTGGGCTAAACCTTTGGCTTCTTCTTCGGAGATGCCAAAGTTTTTCGGTCCAAAAGCGATATCTCTCGCAACGGTTTCTTCAAATAATTGGGATTCAGGAAATTGAAAAACGATCCCGACTTTTTTACGTAACGGTTTTAGATTTTTGTTGTCTGACTCGGGTTTGATGACTCGCTCACCGATCGTGACCGTTCCAGTCGTTGGTTTTAATAATGCATTCAAGTGCTGCAGCAACGTAGATTTTCCGCTACCCGTATGACCGACTAAGGCGGTATAAGAGCCTTCTTTGATCTCTAAATCGATATCGAACAAAACCCGTTGTTCAAACGGAGAATGCGGTTGGTAGGTGAATCCTACTTGTTCAAAACGGATGTCCATAGCCAATCCACCATCCCTTCTTCAGTTAAGTACGCTTGTGGTACCGTGACGCCCCGCTGTTTTAGTGCCGCCTTTAATTTTTCAGGAAACGGCAGATCTAAGCCTAGCTCAATCAGTTCCGGACCTGCAGAAAAAATCTCTGCTGGTGTCCCTTCGCGGACGAGCTCTCCTTGACGCATCACCAGCACCCGATTGGCGTTAGCTGCTTCATCAATATCATGGGTGATCGATAGCACGGTCAAATTGTTTTTCTCTTTGATTTTTTTGATCGTTGCGATCACTTCTTCACGGCCTTCTGGATCTAGCATACTAGTGGCTTCATCAAGAATGATGATATCCGGGCGCAGTGCAACGACACCGGCAATGGCTACCCGTTGTTTTTGACCACCAGAAAGGCGCGCGGGTTCCCGCGTCGCAAACTCGCTCATCCGTACTTGTTCCAGAGCGTCTTTGACACGAACCAGCATTTCTTCTCGCGGGATTCCTTGATTTTCTAAACCGAAAGCCACATCATCTTCCACCGTCGAACCAACGAATTGATTGTCAGGGTTTTGAAAGACCATACCGACCATTTTTCGAATATTCCAGATATTTTCTTCATTCAAAGGCAATTCGCCGACAGAAACACTGCCTTCTTGCGGCAAGATCAAGCCATTGATGGTTTTTGCTAAAGTTGATTTTCCAGAGCCGTTATGGCCGATCAACGCCACCCATTCCCCTTTGTTGATGGAAAAGGATACGTTATTTAACGCGGCACGCTCTTCTTCGCTATAACGCACAGTAATAGCATTCAATTCAATGATTGGCTTCATGATAGACTCCTTCATTTGCGATTAATTCTTTCTAACACTACCAAAAAAGCGCACGTTTTTCAATGATTCGCGCACGATTTGTCTCCAGATCTTTTTTTCACTTGCCATCACCTGTCTTGACAGGTAATCGAAAGTAAAAAAAAAGCACTTTATGATGAGTGCGTACACCTCGAAATACATCGAGGTGTAGGCGCTGAGCTAGACTCGGAAAGTTTCTTCCAACATCATAACACTCTTAGTAAACATCTATAAAGTGATGATAAGTGTGATTTTAAACAAGTTCTAGGATAACCATTGGTGCAGCATCTCCGCGTCTTGGTTCTGTTTTCAAGATACGAGTATATCCACCTTGGCGATCTGTGTAACGAGGAGCGATATCATTGAATAATTTTTGTAATGCTGATTCAATAACTACTTCTTCGTTTTCTTCACGTACACTTGCAACTTCATTACGAACGAATGCTGCTGCTTGACGACGTGCATGCAAATCACCACGTTTACCTAAAGTGATCATTTTTTCTGCAGTTGAACGAACTTCTTTCGCACGAGCTTCAGTCGTAACGATACGTTCGTTAATGAATAAATCAGTTGTCAAATCACGCAACATCGCTTTACGTTGGCTAGATGTGCGTCCTAGTTTACGATAACTCACGTGGTTTCCCTCCTTCACTTTCGAATGTTGTATCGGTCAGACGAACCGAACTAACGTAATCGAAAACGGTTTAATCGTCTTTACGTAGTCCTAAACCTAAATCATGTAATTTCACTTTGACCTCTTCAAGAGATTTACGGCCTAAGTTTCTTACTTTGATCATTTCTGGTTCAGATTTGTTTGTCAATTCTTGTACAGTATTGATTCCTGCACGTTTTAGACAGTTGTATGAACGAACAGATAAGTCTAATTCTTCGATCGTCATTTCCAACATTTTTTCTTTTTGTGTTTCTTCTTTTTCAACCATGATTTCAGCGTTTTTCGCTTCATCAGTTAGGTTAACAAAGATGTCTAAATGTTCAGTCATGATTTTCGCAGACAAACTCATTGCTTCCAATGGTTCGATTGAGCCATCAGTCCATATTTCCATCGTTAATTTGTCGAAATCATCTCGACGACCGACACGTGTGTTTTCTACTTGATAGTTGACACGACGTACTGGTGTATAGATTGAATCGACTGGAAGAACGCCGATTGGCATGTCTTCTTTTTTGTTTTCGTCCGCTTGAACGTAGCCGCGGCCAGGTTTCACTGTTAAGCGAGCATGGAACGTAGCACCTTCAGAAACGGTACAGATATACATATCTTTGTTAAGGATTTCTACATCACTATCAACGATGATATCGCCAGCAGTTACTGTAGCAGGTCCTGAAATATCAATTTCAAGGGTCTTTTCTTCATCCCCGTACATTTTCAATGCAAGACCTTTAATATTCAAGATGATTTGAGCAACGTCTTCCCGAACACCCTTAACAGTTGAGAATTCGTGTAAAACTCCATCGATTTGAATATTGGTGATTGCCGCACCAGGTAAAGAAGATAATAAAATACGACGTAGGGAATTTCCTAGTGTAGTTCCGTAGCCTCTTTCAAGAGGTTCCACGATGAACTTGCCATAATCTTTGTCTTCATCAATCTTTGCGATTCTTGGTTTTTCGAATTCAATCATTCTTATCTATTACCCCTTTCAAAACGAAAAGTGTCTTGTTCAATGACGTATTTGTTACACTCAAAATGAGCAGCACTCATTAAACACGACGGCGTTTTGGAGGGCGGCATCCATTATGAGGGACTGGAGTCACGTCACGGATCGCACTCACTTCCAAACCTGCTGCTTGTAATGAACGAATTGCTGCTTCACGTCCAGAACCAGGTCCTTTAACTGTTACTTCAACAGTTCTTAATCCGTGTTCCATTGCTGCTTTGGTAGCTGTTTCTGCTGCCATTTGAGCGGCAAAAGGAGTAGATTTTTTGCTTCCTTTGAAACCTAATGAACCAGCTGATGACCATGCTAATGCATTACCATGAGTATCAGTGATCATTACGATTGTATTATTGAATGTTGAGTGAATATGTGCAATACCCGCTTCAATATTCTTTTTCACACGGCGTTTACGACTCACTTTTTTTGCTGCCATGAAGTTTTAACCTCCTTCACTTAGGAATTATTTTTTCTTGCCTGCGACTGTTTTAGACGGGCCTTTACGAGTACGTGCATTGTTTTTCGTGTTTTGTCCACGAACTGGCAATCCACGGCGATGACGGATCCCACGGTAAGAACCGATTTCCATCAATCGTTTGATGTTTAAGTTCACTTCACGACGAAGGTCACCTTCAACTTTTAATTTATCAACTTCTGCACGGATAGCATCTGTTTGTTCATTCGTTAAATCACGAACACGAACTTCTTCAGACACGCCAGCGTCAGCTAAAATTTGTTTTGCAGTCGTGTTACCAATACCATAGATATAAGTAAGTGAAACGACCACACGTTTATCACGAGGAATATCTACTCCTGCAATACGAGCCATATTTGTTACACCTCCGATTATCCTTGACGTTGTTTATGTTTTGGATTTGCTGGGCAAATCACCATAACGCGTCCTTTACGACGAATTACTTTACAATGTTCGCACATTGGTTTTACTGATGGTCTTACTTTCATGATAATACCTCCTGTGGTTTTACGGAGTACAATTATTTAAAGCGATAAGTAATGCGGCCACGGTTCAGATCATACGGGGATAATTCCACCGTTACTTTGTCTCCAGGTAAAATACGAATGTAGTGCATCCGGATCTTACCAGAAACGGTCGCTAGAACTTGGTGTCCGTTTTCCAATTCTACTTTAAACATTGCATTCGGCAAAGTTTCGACGACTGTACCTTCGACTTCAATCATATCTTCTTTTGCCACGCACAGTACCTCCTTGTACTTGTGATTTTCACACGATAAAATGGCGGAAACTCGGTTCCCACCTGATATTCTCAAACTATGCTCCTACTTAATAAAAAGTAGAAGTCGGACTGACATATTCTATCATATCCTGTCAAAGATTTCAAGAGAAAGTTTTAAGCTGCAAGTTGGACTCGGGCAATCTATGATTAGTCAATGATCTTTTGAACATCTTCGAATACAGCGTCGATGTCGCGATCCCCATCAATCGATTGCAATAACCCTTTGTCTTTGTAATAAGTCAAAATTGGTTCACTGCTTTTGATATTGACAGCTAGACGATTTTTGACCGTCTCAGGCTTATCATCTTCACGCTGGTAGAAGTCATGACTTCCACAACGATCACATGTTCCTTCCTCTTTGGGAGGATTGAACAATTTATGATAAGTTGCCCCACAATTGCGGCACATGAAGCGGCCGGCTAAACGTTCTACAAGAACTTCTTCAGGAACATGAATATCAATAACGGCATCAAGTTTTTTGTTAAGGTCAGCTAGCATCTCATCTAACGCTTTTGCTTGATCCAAAGTACGAGGAAAACCATCTAATAAGAAACCTTTCTCGGTATCAGGTTCAGCTAAACGTTCTTTAACGATCCCATTTGTAACCTCATCAGGAACTAATGCGCCTTGATCCATGTATGATTTTGCTTTAAGGCCTAGTTCTGTTTCGTTCGCCATCGCAGCCCGAAACATATCGCCTGTTGAAATATGAGGAAGACCGTATTCAGCAACGATACGTTCTGCCTGAGTACCTTTTCCAGCACCAGGTAATCCCATTAAAATGAAGTTCATTCTAATTCCTCCTGTAAGTTTTTGAATAGTGTTGAGGAAATCCTCAACACTTCAATAACTTTAATTGATGAAACCAGTATATTTCCGTTTCAGCATAAGCCCTTCTAACTGCTTGGCAGTATCAAGTGCCACACCGATAATGATCAATAGACTCGTTCCACCTAGTCCGATCGATTGCGGTAAATTCCAAGCCATCTGAGCGATGATTGGAAGTAAAGCAACCAATCCTAAAAAGATCGATCCCACCGTGCTTAATCGCATCAACAAACGCGATACATATTCTTCTGTTCCTTTACCAGGACGCACACTCGGAATGTAACTTCCTTGTTTTTGCAAGTTTTCCGCTAATTTCTCAGGGTTCACTTGAACAAATGCGTAGAAGAAGGTAAACGCAACAATCAAGACAGTGTAGATGATCGCACCCGGTACAGTGTTGTAACTAAAGATCGTTTGCACCACTTCGTACCAAGTTTCTCCTCTATATGAACTACCTAATGCTTGAATGATCGCATTTGGTGTTGTAATAAAAGAACTGGCAAAGATAACTGGGATAACCCCGGCAGCATTTACTTTCAAAGGAAGGTAACTGCTGGTAGGCGCTCCTGCTACCCGTTTTGTATATTGGATCGGAATCTTGCGTTCTGCCTGTTGAACATACGTTACTAAAGTAATGACGATCAACACAGCGATCACAAGCAGCGCCATAAAGATAGCATTTAGCCAGATATCCGATTGATCCACGTTAATGAAGTAATCTTCAATCAATTCTTTGATGCTTGCTGGTAAGCGTGAAATGATCCCCGCAAAGATGATCATTGACACACCGTTTCCGATACCACGCTCGGTGATCTGCTCTCCTAACCAAGTGACTAACATCGTTCCGGCTGTTAAAATCAGTCCGATCACGATATAGGTTGCCATATTAGGATTGTTTACAAACCCGAGTTGAGTGTAATAGTTAAATCCAGCCGTTAATGTCATGGATTGGACAAAGCCTAATACCAACGTCAAGTAACGTGTTGCCTGATTTAATTTCTTACGACCCACTTCACCTTGTTTCGACCATTCAACAAATTTAGGGACGATATCCATCTGCAACAACTGAATGACAATTGAGGCAGTGATGTAAGGCGAAACCCCCATCGAGAAAATCGAAAATTGTTGCATGGCGCCACCACTTACCAAATTCAACATGTTTAAAAATGGTAGATCCGCGATGGTATTTAGGCGACTTGCGTCTACGCCTGGCACAGTAATATGTGTTCCCAGACGAAAGACAAACAAGATTAAGACGGTGAACAATATTCTGGATCTAATATCCTTAACCTTAAAGGCATCCTTCAATAGTCTGATCATTAGATCACCTCGATTGATCCACCAGCAGCAACGATTGCTTCTTCAGCTGCTTTTGAGAATTTAGCTGCTTTCACAGTCAATTTCTTCGTTAATTCTCCGTTAGCTAATACTTTGATTCCAGCTTTTTCGTCTTTGACGATTCCAGCTTCGTGTAAAGCAACAGGTGTTACTTCAGCACCGTCTTCAAAGCGGTTCAAGACATCAAGATTGATGACTGCATATTCTTTGCGGTTCACATTTGTAAAGCCACGTTTTGGTAAACGACGGAACAATGGTGTTTGTCCACCTTCGAATCCTAGACGTACTCCGCCGCCTGAACGAGCTTTTTGACCTTTTTGTCCACGTCCAGCTGTTTTACCGTTACCAGATGAAGTTCCTCGTCCGACACGGTTACGTACTTGGCGTGAGCCTTCTGATGGTTTTAATTCATGAAGTTTCATAGGTTTGGCACCTCCTTAATCAAACTAGATCTGCTGATCCTTAGACCTCTTCAACGTCCACTAAGTGAGAAACAGTGTTAACCATGCCTTTGATTGCATCATTAGCAGGTTTTACAACTGTTGAATTCAACTTTGTAAGACCTAACGCTTTTACAGTATCACGTTGGTTTTGGGGACGTCCGATAATACTGCGTTTTAAAGTAATTTTCAATTCAGCCATTATAGTGTCCTCCTTAACCGATTAATTCTTCTACTGATTTGCCGCGAAGTGCTGCCACTTCTTCAGCGCGTTTTAATTGTTTTAAACCTTCAACTGTTGCGCGAACAACGTTGATTGGTGTGTTAGAACCTAAAGATTTAGATGTGATATCAGCTACCCCAGCTAATTCCAATACGGCACGAACTGGTCCACCAGCAGCTACCCCAGAACCTTCTACAGCAGGTTTCATAAGGATGCGTCCGCCGCCGAATACACCGATAACTTCGTGAGGGATTGTAGAACCAACCATTGGTACTTCCACCAAGTTTTTCTTCGCGTCTTCGATTGCTTTACGGATTGCTTCTGGTACTTCTTGCGCTTTACCAGTACCGAAACCTACGTGTCCGTTTTTGTCACCGACAACAACTAATGCAGCAAAACGTAGACGACGTCCACCTTTAACAACTTTAGTTACACGGTTGATCGCAACAACGCGGTCTTCTAATTCCAAATGTTTTGGATCAATATAAACCATGAATGGTGTTCCTCCTTCTCTTAAAATTCCAGTCCATTTTCGCGAGCTGCTTCAGCTAAAGCTGCTACACGGCCATGGTAAAGGTATCCACCACGGTCAAAGACTACTACTTTAATACCTTTTGCTGCTGCACGTTCTGCGACTAATTTACCGACAGCTTGTGCTTGTTCAGTTTTTGTTGCACCTGAAACTTCTTTGTCTAAGGCAGAGGCACTTGCTAGCGTCACACCCGCTACGTCATCAATTACTTGTGCGTAGATGTTTTTGTTCGAACGGAACACGTTTAAGCGTGGGCACTCAGCAGTACCAGAGATTTTGTTACGTACACGACGATGTCTTTTCTGACGTGTCTTGTTTTTATCTGGTTTTGTAATCACAATTTGTCACCTCTTTTAATTTTGCTAGCCTAAGCTGCTAGTCGTAAAGAATTACGACTATTTACCAGTTTTACCTTCTTTACGGCGTACAAATTCGCCAACATAACGAATTCCTTTGCCTTTGTAAGGTTCTGGAGGACGAACGCCACGGATATTGGCAGCCAATTCGCCAACGACTTCTTTATCTGATCCTTTAACGATCACAGAAGTGTTTGAAGGAACTTCGATTTCGATTCCAGCTGGCGCTTCGATTTCAACTGGATGAGAGTAACCAACGTTCAATACAAGTTTTTTTCCTTGTAATTGAGCACGGTACCCAACCCCGATTAATTCTAACGCTTTTTGGAAACCTTCAGAAACACCAACAACCATGTTGTTGAAGTTTGCACGGGTAGTTCCGTGGATAGTTTTCATTTCTTTACTATCATTTGGACGAGTGAATGTTACTTCGTTTCCTTCGATATTCATTGTGATATCAGAAGAGAAAGTACGTGTTAATTCACCTTTAGGTCCTTTAACTGTAATGTCGTTTCCGTTTTGCTTGATTTCAACACCAGCAGGAAGAACGACGATCTTATTACCGATACGACTCACTTAGAGGCACCTCCTTGTGGAATATTTTAAATTACCATACATAAGCGACTACTTCGCCGCCAACATTTTTTGCTCTAGCTTCTTTGTCAGTGATTACACCGTCAGAAGTTGAGATAATCGCGATTCCTAGACCATTCAATACTTTTGGTACTTCGTCAGCTTTGACATAAGCACGCAAGCCTGGTTTAGAGATACGTTTTAAGTTTGTGATAACACGTTCACCGTTTTTACCGTATTTAAGAAATACGCGGATCACGCCTTGTTTGTCATCTTCAATGTATTCAACATCGCGGACGAAACCTTCACGTTTCAAGATTTCAGCGATATCACGTTTGATTTTTGAAGCAGGTACTTCTAGGCTTTCGTGTTTAACCATGTTTGCGTTACGCACGCGCGTTAGAAAATCTGCAATTGGATCTGTCATGACCATGGGATAATTTACCTCCTTTATGCGAGTATAGTTTACCAGCTAGCTTTCTTCACGCCGGGAATTTGTCCTTTATAGGCAAGTTCGCGGAAGCAAATACGGCAAAGATGAAATTTACGATAAACTGAATGTGGACGTCCGCAACGTTCACAACGAGTATATTCTTGCGTTGAGAATTTAGCAGGGCGTTTGTTTTTAGCAATCATTGATTTTTTAGCCACGTAGTTCGCCTCCTTTTTTTATTTTTGGAATGGCATGCCTAATTGTGTCAACAATTCACGAGATTCTTCATCTGTGTTTGCTGTTGTTACAATCACGATATCCATACCACGTACTTTGTCGATCAAATCATAATCTACTTCAGGGAAAATCAATTGTTCTTTGATACCTAAAGTGTAGTTTCCGCGTCCGTCGAACGCTTTTTTGCTCACACCGTGGAAGTCACGGACACGTGGCAATGACACACTTACTAGTTTATCTAAGAATTCATACATTCTTTCGCCGCGTAGAGTTACTTTCGCACCGATTGGCATTCCTTCACGTAAACGGAATCCTGCGATAGATTTTTTCGCTTTTGTGATCAATGGTTTTTGACCTGAGATCAATTGTAATTCTTCAACAGCTTTGTCTAAGTTTTTAGCATTAGAAACAGCGTCACCGACACCCATGTTGATAACGATTTTATCAACTTTTGGTGCTTCCATGATTGAGCTGTAGTTAAATTTGTCCATTAATGATGGGACAACTTCTTTTGAATATTTTTCTTTAAGGCGGTTCATCTGTTAGCCCCTCCTTCCTTCATCAGATTATTTATCAAGAACTTCTCCGGTTTTCTTAGAAACGCGGACTTTTTTGCCGTCAACTTCTTTGTAACCGACACGCGTAGCTTCACCGTTCGATGGATCAACCACCATCACGTTAGAAACATGAATTGGTGCTTCCATTTCAACGATTCCGCCTTGAGGAGCAGTTTGAGAAGGTTTTTGGTGTTTTTTGACAACATTGACACCTTCAACAACGACTTTGTCATTTTTAGGAAACGCTGCTAGCACAACGCCTTCTTTGTTTTTGTCTTTACCAGTGATAACTTTAACTTTATCGCCTTTTTTAACAAACATGTTTGTTTCGCACCTCCTTTAGATAAGAATCACTATTACAATACTTCTGGTGCTAGGGAAACGATCTTCATAAAGTTGCCTTCACGCAATTCGCGGGCAACTGGGCCAAAGATACGAGTTCCACGAGGGCTCTTATCGTCACGGATAATAACCGCAGCATTTTCATCGAATTTGATGTATGAACCGTCTGTACGACGAGCTCCTGATTTAGTACGAACGATAACGGCTTTAACGACGTCACCTTTTTTGACAACCCCACCTGGCGTTGCTTGTTTAACCGTAGCAACAATCACGTCACCAATATTGGCAGTTTTACGACCAGATCCGCCAAGGACTTTGATCGTTAGAATTTCACGGGCACCTGAGTTGTCCGCCACTCTTAATCGGCTTTCTGCTTGGATCACGATGTGTATCCTCCTTTCAGATTTTGCAATTCACAATCTATATAGGAAAATCTCGTGTGATTAGATAATCACTGCCTTTTCAACAATCTCTACTAGACGGAAACGTTTCGTAGCTGATAATGGACGAGTTTCCATAATTTTCACGATATCGCCAACTTTTGCTTCGTTGTTTTCATCGTGTGCTTTGTATTTCTTAGAATAGTTCAGACGTTTGCCGTAGATAGGGTGGTTTTTCTTTGTTTCAACGACAACAGAGATAGTTTTATCCATTTTGTCTGATACCACGCGACCTTGGTAAACTTTGCGTTGATTTCTTTCTTCAGTCATACGCTAAATGGCCTCCTTCCACTATTACTTAACTTGTTCACGCAATACTGTTTTAATGCGTGCAATCGATTTACGTACTTCTTTGATACGTGCAGTGTTTTCTAATTGACCTGTTGCTAATTGGAATCTAAGATTGAACAATTCTTCTTTCAATTGTTTTTCTTGATCTAGCATTTCGGCAGTGGTTAATTCTCTGATTTCTTTAACCTTCATTCGATTCACCACCCATTTCCTCACGTTTTACGATCTTTGTTTTCACTGGTAATTTGTGAGAAGCAAGACGTAGCGCTTCGCGCGCAACTTCTTCAGGTACACCGGCAATTTCAAACATGATTTTACCACGTTTAACTGGTGATACCCATCCTTCAGGAGCCCCTTTACCAGAACCCATACGTACCCCGATAGCTTTGGCAGTATAAGATTTGTGAGGGAAAATTTTGATCCATACTTTCCCGCCACGTTTCATATAACGAGTCATTGCGATACGGGCAGCTTCGATTTGACGGTTTGTGATCCAGTGTGATTCAACAGCTTGTAAGCCGTATTCACCGAATGCTACTTCTTTTCCGCCTTTCGCTTCGCCACGCATTTTTCCGCGGAACTCACGACGGTGTTTTACACGTTTAGGTACTAACATGTTTATTTCCCTCCTTTCTCAGTGTTCTTTTTAGTTGGAAGAACTTCTCCACGATAAATCCACACTTTAACTCCTAGTTTTCCGTATGTTGTATCTGCTTCTTCCCATGCGTAATCAATGTCCGCACGTAATGTATGAAGTGGAACTGTTCCTTCTGAGTAACCTTCTGAACGAGCGATATCCGCACCATTTAGACGGCCAGAAACTTGTGTTTTGATTCCTTTAGCGCCAGAACGCATTGTGCGTTGGATCGCTTGTTTTTGAGCACGACGGAAAGCAACACGGTTTTCTAATTGACGTGCGATTCCTTCGCCTACTAATTTAGCATCTAAATCTGGTTTTTTGATTTCAACGATGTTGATGTGAACTCGTTTGCCAGTTAGGCTATTTAATTCTTTTCTTAGGTTTTCGACTTCAGATCCGCCTTTACCGATAACCATACCTGGTTTAGCTGTGTGGATTGAAATATTCACGCGGTTTGCTGCACGCTCGATCTCAACTGTAGACACAGCGGCATCAGCAAGTTTAGATGCGATAAATTTACGGATTTTCAAATCTTCATGTAGAAATTCAGCATACTCTTTTTCAGCATACCATTTAGCATCCCAGTCACGGATGATGCCTACACGCATTCCAATTGGATGTACTTTTTGACCCACTGATTGTCCCTCCTTATTTTTCTGATACGACTACAGTAATATGACTTGTACGTTTGTTGATCGGTGAAGCTGAACCTTTCGCACGTGGACGGAAACGTTTCATCGTTGGTCCTTCGTTTACGAATGCTTCAGAAACAATCAAGTTTTCAACATCTAAGTCAAAATTATTTTCTGCATTGGCAATAGCTGACATCAAGACTTTCTCGATGATTCCAGCTGCTTTATTTGGTGTGAACTTTAAGATCGCGATTGCTTCAGCAACGCTTTTCCCTCTGATTAAGTCAATAACTAGACGAGATTTACGAGGAGAAACGCGGACTGTTTTAGCAGTTGCTTTCGCTGATGTGATTTGTTCTGCCATTTTTGGATATCCTCCCCTCAAAATTAGCGTCTTGTTTTCTTATCATCGGCAGCATGTCCGCGATAAGTTCTTGTTGGTGCAAATTCACCTAATTTGTGTCCTACCATGTCTTCTTGGATGTAAACTGGTACATGTTTCCGTCCATCATACACAGCAATTGTAAATCCGATAAAATTAGGGAAAATTGTAGAACGACGTGACCAAGTTTTGATCACTTTTTTCTTTTCAGCGCCTTCTTGTGCTTCGACCTTTTTCATCAAATGGTCATCGACAAAAGGTCCTTTTTTCAAACTACGACCCATGGTGTACCTCCTCTCAAAATGTGCGACACACGGTCAAGTATATTACTTAGTTTTACGACGACGAACGATAAGTTTGTCTGATTTTGCTTTTTTGTTACGTGTTTTGTAGCCAAGTGCTGGTTGTCCCCAAGGAGAAACTGGTGCTTTACGTCCGATTGGTGCTTTACCTTCACCACCACCGTGTGGGTGATCATTAGGGTTCATTACGCTACCACGTACAGTTGGGCGTTTGCGCATCCAACGAGAACGACCGGCTTTACCGATGTTGATCAATTCGTGTTGTTCATTACCAACAGAACCGATTGTTGCACGACATGATGCTAAGATCATCCGTACTTCACCAGAGTTCAAGCGGATCAATACGTATTTGCCTTCTTTACCAAGTACTTGAGCACTTGTTCCAGCTGAACGAATCAATTGTCCACCTTTACCAGGTTTCATTTCGATGTTGTGGATAACAGTACCGACTGGAATGTTTTCTAGTGGTAATGCATTCCCTACTTTAATATCTGCATCTGGACCAGAAACGACAGTCATGCCAACTTCTAATCCTTTAGGTGCTAAGATGTATGCTTTTACTCCATCCTCGTAATGTACTAACGCAATGTTAGCAGAACGGTTTGGATCATATTCAATCGTTTTAACCGTAGCAACGACGTTGTCTTTGTTACGTTTGAAATCGATCAAACGGTATTGACGTTTGTGACCGCCACCTTGATGACGAACCGTGATACGTCCGTTGTTGTTACGACCAGCATTGTTTTTCAAAGGAGCTAACAATGTTTTTTCTGGTGTTGAAGTTGTGATTTCAGCGAAATCAGAACTTGTCATATTACGACGGCCGTTCGTGGTAGGTTTGTACTTTTTAATCGCCACGTCTTTTTCCCTCCCATGTAAAATTTATGCGTGAGTTGCTTATTCAGCAGCTTCGAAAATTTGGATTTCTTTAGAATCTTCAGTTAAAGTCACAACAGCTTTGCGACGTTTTTTTGTATATCCTGCATATTTACCCATGCGTTTGAATTTAGGACGAACGTTGATGATGTTCACGTTTGCCACTTTCACTCCGTCAAAGGCAGCTTCTACAGCTTGTTTTACTAAAGTTTTGTTAGCTTTTGTGTCCACTTCAAAAGTGTATTTCTTGTCATCCATGGCAAGCATTGATTTTTCAGTGATCACTGGGCGTTTAATAACGTCTAGTAAGTTCATTATGCAAGCACCTCCTCGATCTGAGTAAGAGCAGTTTGTGTCACTAACATTTTGTCGTTAGAAACGATGTCTAGCACACTAATGTTATCAGCAGTAACTACAGAAACTTTTGGCAAGTTGCGCGCAGATAAAGCGGCAAAGTCGTTTTCAGATTCTAAAACTACCAATACTTTAGAGTCAATTGTCAAGTTAGCTAAAACTTGTTTGAATTCTTTTGTTTTTGGAGCATCAAAGCTTAATCCTTCTACTGCTACCAAGTTATTTGAAGCAACTTTTTCTGACAATACAGATTTCATTGCTAAGCGACGAACTTTTTTAGGAAGTTTGTAGCTGTATGAACGTGGTGTTGGTCCGAAGACTACGCCACCTCCACGCCATTGTGGTGAACGGATTGAACCTTGACGGGCACGTCCAGTTCCTTTTTGGCGCCATGGTTTACGGCCACCGCCACGAACGGCACTGCGGTTTTTCACAGCGTGTGTTCCTTGTCTTAATGAAGCGCGTTGCATGATGATTGCATCATAGACAACTGATTCATTTGGTTCGATTCCGAAGATTTCTTCGTTCAATGTAATTTCGCCATTTTGGCTTCCATCTTGTTTGAATAATGCTACATTCGGCATTCCTTAGTTCCTCCTTTCTTCCTATCTACTTATTTAGCTTTCACAGCTGATTTGATTGTAATCAATGATTTTTTCGCGCCAGGTACATTACCTTTGATCAAGATAACGTTGCGTTCTGCGTCTACGCGTACGATTTCCAAGTTTTGGATCGTGATGCGATTTCCGCCCATACGTCCAGCAAGACGTTTGTTTTTAAATACACGGTTAGGTGCAACTGGACCCATTGATCCAGGACGACGGTGGTAACGAGAACCGTGAGCCATTGGTCCGCGGCTTTGTCCGTGACGTTTGATAACGCCTTGGAATCCTTTACCTTTCGAAGTGCCGGTTACATCGATGATGTCTCCTGCTTCAAAAATATCAACTTTGATTTCTGATCCTACTTCTAAGCCCTCTAGCTCTACATTCTTGAATTCGCGAATGAAGCGCTTAGGAGCCGTGTTTGCTTTTGCAACATGACCTTTCGCAGGTTTGTTAGACAAAACTTCACGCATATCTTGGTAGCCGACTTGAATTGCTTCGTAGCCGTCATTTTCGATTGTTTTCACTTGTAGCACTACGTTTGGTGTAGCTTCTACTACAGTTACTGGAATCAATTCGCCAGATTCAGTGAAGATTTGAGTCATTCCCACTTTTTTCCCTAAGATTCCTTTGGTCATGATTACACCTCCATCTTAATTATTATAGTTTGATTTCGATATTAACACCGCTTGGCAAGTCTAGCTTCATTAAAGCATCAACAGTTTTTGGTGTTGGATTCACAATGTCGATTAGACGTTTGTGTGTACGCATTTCGAATTGTTCGCGTGAATCTTTGTATTTGTGCGTCGCACGGATGATCGTGTACAAGCTGCGTTCAGTTGGTAATGGAATTGGACCAGATACGCCAGCTCCAGTTCTCTTTGCAGTTTCTACGATTTTATCCGCTGATTGATCTAAAATACGATGTTCATACGCTTTTAAACGGATACGAATTTTTTGTTTTGCCATTGTTTTCCCTCCTTCGCCTATTTTGAAAAGTAGACATAGCTCCACGAAAATTTTCCGTCACGCTCGTCCATGGCAAAGCGTCCGGGCGTGTCGCAACCTCTCGTTTCGTAGCCGGCAGAAAATTTCTTTGCTGCCAGTGTGACTTACGTATTTACGTAAACAGCACCTTTATGATTATATTACGGATAAACATTGATTGCAAGCTTTTTTTATGGAAAAACCGGGATTCTTTTGCATTTCTTTCAGAAAATTTTCTTTTGTTTTCGAAACACAAAAAAAGAAGCGTTGCCCGCTTCTTTTAAGTGCTTCTTCAATTCCTATTTATATAGAAGAAAACCTGCTATTGCGGCGCTTCTTCCTTCATACGGTCTTGGGCGTGGGTATAGGCACCGTGCCACACATGACCCACATAAGGATTGATGACCACGCCTTCTTTGATTGCTGCTGTGACAAAGGCTTTTGCTAAGCGAATACTTTCCATGACGGGTTTGCCTTTTGCAAGACCCGCAGCGATCGCTGCTGAAAAGGTGCAGCCTGCTCCGTGATTAAAATCGGTAGCGATTTTGTCACTTTCCAACAGGAGGAAGGATTCTCCATCATAAACAAGGTCGATGGCTTTTGCTCCTGGCAAGCGATGACCGCCTTTGATCACGACGTATTTAGCACCTAATTGATGGATTTTTTCAGCAGCTTGCTTCATGGCTTCCACACTCGTCAAATCACCCAAACCTGAAAGAATCCCCGCTTCTACTAAATTAGGGGTGACAACATCTGCTAAAGGCAACAAATGCGTGATGATGGCATCGACACTTTTTGGCTGTAAGATTTCTGCAGTCCCTTTGCAAGCAATGACGGGATCGATCACCACATTTTTAACTTGCTGTTTTTGAATCATCTTCGCTGCTTGCACAATATTGTCTTCATTGCCTAACATCCCCGTTTTAAGGGCATCCATCGGATCACCTGCAAAGGCGGAGATCAATTGCTTTTCAACAAGCGCTGGTTCCATTGCCGTTACTTCATGGCTCCAACCCGCTTGTGGATCCATCGTGACGATCGAAGCAATCGTGGCAAAACCAAAGACACCATACTCCTGAAACGTTTTTAAATCTGCTTCGATACCGGCACCTCCGGTTGAATCAGACCCGGCAATTGATATTACTTTTTCCATCTTCCTCATCTCCTTGTGCTTTTTGCTAAGTATAGTCAATCTTCCCCTTGACGAAAAGAGCCATTTGGCTTATTTTTAAACCATCCAATTGAAAAAGGTGGTGCAGGATGGCTTCATCAAGTATCGACAAACAAAAGAAACAACCGATTTACCAGCAGATCGTGACCCATTTTATCGAAGAGATCCAAGCGGGAACCTATGGGCCTGGGGATCGTTTACCACCAGAGCGCAGCCTTGCTCAGACTTTTGACGTCAACCGTTCCACCGTCGTCAAAGCGTTAGATGAATTGAAGAGCTTAGGATGGATCGAACGAAAACAAGGCAGCGGCTCTCGCGTATTGGAAGGTCGTTGGGGGAACCGACAAACACCGCTTTCTTATTTGCGCTCGTCTTTAAGCAGCCCTTACTTGCAGCAAGACCCTTACGTTCAACAGATTCAGCACTTGCGCACCGAGAAGGATGTGCTGGATCTGTACACAGGTGATCTACCTACCGATCTGATTCCCGACTTCACGTTTCCCGCCTTTACATGGGAAGAGATCCGCAAAGAAAGCACCAAAGTATTACCGACTGGTTATGAGCCTTTGCAAGAAATCTTATTGCAGCACCTTGCTGATTCCTTCAATTTGCCTATCAGCGGTCAAAAACTAGTAATTACTGCCGGTTCGACGCAAGGAATCACCTTGCTGATGCAAGTCTTATTGCATGCGGGGGATTGTATTGCGACAGAGGACCCTTCTTTCTTGTTCTCTCTCCCCTTGTTTTCCACGATGAATGTCCAGCTGATTGGGATCAAGCAGGATAGTGAAGGGATGCGGCCTGCGGCATTGGAAAAAGTGTTGAAGGAAAAGAAGATCAAATTCGTCTATCTGAATCCCACCTTCCAAAACCCAACTGGCCACACCATGAGCGAGCATCGGCGCCAAGCGATCATCCGCCTTTGCCAGACCTACCAAGTACCGATCATAGAAGACGATGTTTTTAGCGAGTTGGCTTTTGATGAAGTACCGCCCAAGCTAAAATCCATGGCTCCCGAAACCGTCATTTATTTAGGCTCGCTTTCAAAATTACTTGGGTCATCAATCAAAATCGGCTGGCTTTTGGTGCCAGAAGCGTTAGCCGACCAATTTGCCCAAGCGAAAAAACGGATGGCGATCGATACCACGATTTTCCCGCAAGTCCTTGCCAACATCGCCTTACGCTCCTCTGATTACCACCAGCAGCAGCGGACACTGCTTACAGAAATGGCCCAGCGCCAGCAAGACCTACTCAAACTCTTGCAGGCATTTCAGGAGGACTGGCAATGGCAGCCGACGAAAGGCGGTCTTTACCTGTGGTTGACTTGGCGTCACCGCACATTGACTCGCAAAGATTGGTCGCTCTTTTTGGCGAACGATTGCTTAGTAGCACCTGCGTTTCTTTTCAGTAACGATACGAATGGCTTGCGTTTGAACTATACCCGCTTAGCCAAAGATGATTTACCACGATTTCAAGAACGATTCACAAAAATCACCCAACAGTTAAAGGAGCAAACCTATGAACGAAACCATTGAGCTTTTGCACAATCATCGCACTTACCGACAATTTGACCCTGACTACCGCTTGAGCCAAGAACAAGTAACCGCGATTTTGACTGCCGCTCGTCAAGCACCAAGCTGGATGAATGGGCAAGGCTATTCGATCCTGGTGATCGACGACCCGCAGATCCGCCAACAAATAGTCGAATGGAATCCCGGCAATCCTCATATCGCAGCAAGTTCGCTCTTTCTGCTGTTTCTCGCAGATTTAAACCGAACCAAAAAAGTTGCTGAGAAAAAACAGACCCCCTATCCAATCGATGAGGGCTATCAGCCATTATTGATCGCCACCACTGATGCCAGCATTGCTTTACAATCTGGTGCGATCGCTGCTGAATCGCTGGGCTTAGGTACCGTCATTTCCGGCAGTGTCCGCAAAGACAGCGCCAAAATCGCTGAATTGTTGCACTTACCGGAATATGTCTACCCTGTGGCTGGCTTGAGCATCGGTAAACCAATCGTAGAAATGAAGGTCAAGCCTCGCTTGCCAGAAGAAGCGGTCATTCATTACAACCATTATCACGACTATTCTTATGAGGCGATCGAAGCCTACGATCAAACAATGACTGATTTTGGAGAAGCTCGCGAGACCAAACCATGGTCAGAAAAATTTGCTGGGTTTTACCGCAATCGCCCTGACCAAGGATTTGACGCCTTCTTGAAGAAGCAAAAACTAATAAAATAAAAAGCACCGCTCTCTTTAGCTTCGATGAACCGCAGTGGATTCGTCAACGCTAGAGATGGCGGCTCTTTTTTGGTTCTACGAGTCAAAAAAAAAGAGCAAAAGCGCGTACGCTTTTGCTCTTCGATCAATCAAATTAAGCTTGGATTGAAGTTACAACGCCTGAACCAACAGTACGTCCGCCTTCACGAATTGAGAAACGAGTTCCGTCTTCGATAGCGATTGGGTGGATCAATTCAACGTCGATTGTTACGTTATCACCAGGCATAACCATTTCAGTTCCTTCTGGTAATTCAACAACACCAGTTACGTCAGTTGTACGGAAGTAGAACTGAGGACGGTAGTTAGTGAAGAATGGAGTGTGACGTCCACCTTCTTCTTTTGTTAAAACGTAAACTTCAGCTTTAAATTTTGTATGAGGTGTGATTGTACCAGCTTTAGCTAATACTTGTCCACGTTGGATGTCTTCACGAGCAACCCCACGTAGCAATGCACCAATGTTATCCCCTGCTTCAGCATAGTCTAACAATTTACGGAACATTTCAACACCAGTTACAGTTGTTTTAGCAGTTTCTTCAGCAATACCAACGATTTCAACTTCGTCACCAACGCGAACTTGTCCACGTTCAACACGGCCTGTAGCAACAGTACCACGTCCAGTGATTGAGAATACGTCTTCGACTGGCATCATGAATGGTTTGTCAGTGTCACGTTCTGGAGTTGGAACGTATTCGT
Source organism: Enterococcus sp. AZ188 (assembly GCF_050544075.1). Lineage (NCBI taxonomy): Bacteria > Bacillati > Bacillota > Bacilli > Lactobacillales > Enterococcaceae > Enterococcus > Enterococcus sp. AZ188. The sequence continues at coordinate 267,756 of NZ_CP172943.1, read as the reverse complement.
CAACTGCAGCCATTAATTCCATGATTTTTTCTTCGTATGAAGCATCGCCTTCAAGAGCTTTCAAAGCAGAACCAGCGATTACAGGAACATCGTCGCCTGGGAAGTCATATTCTGACAATAAGTCACGAACTTCCATTTCAACTAATTCTAGTAATTCTTCGTCATCAACCATATCCATTTTGTTTAAGAAAACAACGATGTATGGTACACCAACGTTACGTGATAACAAGATGTGTTCACGTGTTTGAGGCATAGGACCATCAGCAGCAGATACTACTAAGATCGCGCCGTCCATTTGAGCAGCACCAGTGATCATGTTTTTAACGTAGTCCGCGTGTCCTGGGCAGTCAACGTGAGCATAGTGACGTGCTTCAGTTTCGTACTCAACGTGAGCAGTTGAGATAGTGATTCCGCGTTCGCGTTCTTCTGGAGCGCCATCGATTTGGTCGTAAGCTGAAGCTTGAGCCAAACCTTTTTTAGATAATACAGTTGTGATAGCAGCTGTAAGTGTAGTTTTACCATGGTCAACGTGTCCGATCGTACCAATGTTTACGTGGGGTTTAGAACGGTCAAATTTTTCTTTTGCCATTTTAAAATGTTCCTCCTAAAAATGCAGTTTATTTTTTATATTTGATAGGTAGGGAGCCGCAGCTCCCCATCCCTTATCATCGATAATATTGTACACGAAACTCAGAAAAAAATATAGCTTTTTACTTAATTTCCTATACTTCCATCAATTATTCAGCTTTGCCGCCGTTTTTCTTGATGATTTCTTCTTGAACAGATTTTGGTACATCTTCATAGTGATCAAATGTCATCATGAACGTACCGCGACCTTGTGTTGATGAACGAAGTGTCGTTGCGTAACCAAACATTTCAGCTAATGGCACGATTGCGTTCACGATTTGTGAGTTACCGTGTGCTTCCATTCCTTCTACGCGTCCACGACGAGCAGTTACGTGACCCATAACATCACCTAAGTAATCTTCTGGTACAGTGATAACTACTTTCATCATTGGTTCAAGAATTACTGGATTTGCTTTCTTCGCTGCAGCACGTAAAGCCATAGAAGCTGCAACACGGAAGGCAGTTTCACTTGAATCGACATCATGGTATGAACCATCATAAAGTTTTGCTTTGATGTCTACTAATGGGTAACCGGCTAAGACACCGTTCGCCATTGAGTCTTCAAGTCCTTTTTCAACTGCTGGGATGTATTCACGAGGAACCACACCACCGACAATCGCGTTTTCGAATTCGAAGCCTTTACCTTCTTCGTTTGGTGTAAATTCGACCCATACGTGACCGTATTGACCTTTACCACCAGACTGACGTACAAATTTACCTTCCGCTTGTGTTGCTGCACGGAATGTTTCACGATAAGAAACTTGAGGCGCACCTACGTTTGCTTCAACTTTAAATTCGCGACGCATACGGTCAACTAAGACGTCCAAGTGAAGTTCTCCCATACCAGCGATAACAGTTTCGCCTGTTTCAGCGTTTGTTTCCACACGGAATGATGGATCTTCTTCAGCAAGTTTTTGTAAAGCAACCCCCATTTTATCTTGGTCAGCTTTTGATTTAGGCTCAACAGCGACTTCGATAACTGGTTCTGGGAATTCGATTGATTCAAGGATTACTGGTGATTTTTCATCACATAGTGTATCCCCAGTTGTTGTGTCTTTCAAACCAACAGCAGCGGCGATATCGCCTGAGTATACTGTTTGGATTTCAGCACGTGTGTTGGCGTGCATTTGTAGGATACGACCGATACGTTCGCGTTTGCCTTTTGAAGCATTCAATACGTATGATCCAGAGTTCAAGATACCTGAATACACACGGAAGAATGTCAAACGACCTACGAATGGGTCAGTCATTACTTTAAATGCTAATGAAGCAAATGGTGCTTCATCGTCAGCCGGACGATCAGTTTCTTCGTCTGTTTTAGGATTGATCCCTTTAATCGCAGGAACATCAAGTGGTGAAGGCAAGTAGTCAATGACTGCATCCAACATCAATTGAACCCCTTTGTTTTTAAAAGCAGATCCACAAAGAACAGGGAAAAAGTCAACAGTCAATGTTGCTTGACGAATACCAGCTTTCAATTCTTCTTCAGTGATTTCTTCACCTTCCAAGAATTTCATCATTAGTTCTTCATCAGTATCAGCAACAGCTTCGATTAATTTTTCGCGCCATTCTTCAGCTAATTCTACGTATTCTTCAGGAATTTCAGTCTCTTGGATTTCAGTTCCTAAGTCATTTGTGTAGATTTCAGCTTTCATTTTTACTAAGTCGATAATACCAGTAAAGTCATCTTCCGCACCAATCGGTAATTGGATTGGGTGAGCATTTGCTTGTAAACGATCATGTAAAGTTGATACAGAGTATAAGAAGTCTGCACCAATTTTGTCCATTTTGTTACAGAATACAACACGTGGTACGCGGTAATCTGTCGCTTGACGCCAAACTGTTTCTGTTTGAGGTTCTACACCTGATTGTGAGTCCAACACAGTTACAGCACCATCAAGTACACGCAATGAACGTTGCACTTCGATTGTGAAGTCCACGTGTCCTGGTGTGTCGATGATATTTACGCGGTTTTCTTTCCATTGCGCAGTTGTCGCAGCAGAAGTGATTGTGATCCCACGTTCTTGTTCTTGTTCCATCCAGTCCATTTGAGAAGCACCTTCATGTGTTTCACCAATTTTATGGATTTTACCTGTGTAATAAAGGATACGTTCAGTTGTCGTTGTTTTACCAGCGTCAACGTGGGCCATGATCCCGATATTACGAGTTTTTTCTAGCGAAAATTCTCTTGCCATTCTAGGTTGTTCCCCTCTCATTCTTACTTAACTTAAGCTAAGGTTGTCTCAGTACCTTCCAATAAAAAGCAGTGAGGATCTTACCAACGATAGTGAGCAAATGCGCGGTTGGCTTCCGCCATTTTGTGTGTGTCTTCGCGTTTTTTCACAGAAGCACCAGTGTTGTTTGCTGCATCCATGATTTCTTTTGCAAGACGTTCTTCCATTGTGTGTTCGCCACGCAAACGAGCGTAGTTTACCACCCAACGAAGACCTAGAGTTGTACGACGTTCAGGACGTACTTCTACTGGTACTTGGTAGTTAGAACCACCGACACGGCGAGCTTTAACTTCCAATACAGGCATAATGTTTTTCATTGCTTGTTCGAAAACTTCCAATGGATCATTTCCTGTAGATTCTTTGATAATGCCAAAAGCATTGTAGATAATATTTGCAGCAACACCGCGTTTACCATCAACCATTACACGGTTGATCAAACGAGTTACTAATTTTGAGTTATAAATAGGATCTGGTAAAACATCACGTTTTGCAACAGGACCTTTACGAGGCATCCGTAACTCCTCCTTCCGAGATATCAGTTCTGATTTAAATAAGATTCATTTGATCTGTTTGTCTTAAAGATTAAGCTTTAGGACGTTTTGTACCATATTTAGAACGAGATTGTTTACGATCGTTAACACCGGCAGTATCCAATGCACCACGAACGATATGGTAACGTACCCCTGGTAAGTCTTTTACACGTCCACCACGTAACAAGACCACGCTGTGTTCTTGTAAGTTGTGTCCGATACCTGGAATATAAGCTGTCACTTCAATCAAGTTTGACAAACGAACACGCGCATATTTACGTAGAGCTGAGTTCGGTTTTTTCGGTGTCATAGTTCCCACACGAGTAGCTACCCCACGCTTTTGAGGTGAGTTAACATTCGTTTGAGCTTTCTTGAAACTGTTATATCCTTTGTTCAATGCTGGTGAATTTGATTTTTCAACCTTGGATTTACGAGGTTTACGTACTAATTGATTAATTGTAGGCATCCCTAGTTGTCCTCCTTCCTTGATTCGCTTTATAGTCCCACACATCCAGGTGGTTCTTTTTTTGCGATAAAAAATAATGCATTCTCTGCATTCATATCAACTATGCTTTGATAGACAGTCAGCACGTCTCCAACGAGAGACCTGTAGATAAAGCACCTTTGATAGAATATCATGCTTATTCTTACCTGTCAAGTATCCTCCCAAGCTTTTTTCAAAAGAAATCTGTTACGAAAAAATCCGCAAATTTTGCGCTTCTTCCTATATAATAGAGACAAAGCATTTATTTAAAAAAGGCGGGAAGAAAATGAACCTAAAAGAAATGGTCGGCATTGAAGCGGCTAGTTATGTAAAAGACGGCATGGTCGTTGGCTTGGGCACTGGCTCAACAGCCTACTACATGATTGAAGAACTGGGTCGACGTGTAAAAGAAGAAGGTCTATCGATCACTGGTGTCCCAACTTCTTGGGCATCGAAAAAACAAGCAGAAGGATTAGGTATCCCGATTCGCACCATCGATGAAGTGGACGCTGTGGATCTAACGATCGACGGTGCAGATGAGATCAGCAAGGATTATCATGGCATCAAAGGCGGCGGTGCAGCCCTTTTATTCGAAAAAATCGTGGCGTCTAACTCCAAAAAAGTTTTGTGGATCGTTGATGAATCGAAAATGGTCGAAACACTTGGTGCCTTCCCGTTGCCAGTGGAAGTGATCCCTTATGGCAGCCAACAGCTGTTGCGTCTGTTCGAGAAGAAAAACTACCATCCAAAACTGCGTCTGAATGAAGAAGGCGAACCGTTAAAAACCGATTGCAGCAATTACATCATCGATCTTCATCTAGAAACGATCACCGCTCCTACTGAGTTGGCACAGGAATTAGATGCTACAGTAGGCGTGGTTGAACACGGTCTGTTTTTGGATATGGTCCATACGATCATTGTTGGATTGCCTGAAGGCCCGAGTACCAAGCACGTTAGATAAAGGAAACAAAAAAGGAGAAGCAAAAATGCTTCTCTTTTTTTCGTTATTTTTCTTCAATCGACTTAATTTTTATTATTTTTTGTGCAAATTACCCTATCATTTAAGAAATAATTATGATACATTCAATAAAAAGGGAAAGGTAGGAGGGTTTATGAAAATCATAGGCTATGCTCGTTCAACGATCACCGATAACTCAACAAGTGAACAATTAAACAAGCTCGAAGAATTTGGGTGTCATGAATTTTTCCATGAGACATTTAGCGTGGAAGAAAGTGAAGAAAATCATTCATTGGAGTCAGTGGTGGCACAAATGCAGCCCGGTGACACCTTAGTCGTTACGGAACTGCATCGTTTAGGGAAGACGACCAGACAGCTGACCGATCTCACGGATCTATTAAAACAGCGAGAGCTTCATCTGGTTTCACTGGCAGAACAAATCGATACCCGCGGTCCGATGGGACAGGTTTACTTCAATTTGATGGAAGGACTTGCGATCATGGAACGCTCACTCATCAAAGAGCGCACGCTGGTCGGCTTAAATAAAGCCCGCAAAAAAGGCAAAATTGGCGGTCGTCCAAAGATCGATCCAAAAACGATCAAAAAAATCCGTCAATTGTACTACGAAAAAAAAGAAACGATTCAATATATTTCTGAAAAATGCGGTGTTTCTGTAGGTACATGCTATAAATACATAAAATTATCCGAAGAAGAATGGAACAAGTTACGTTCATAGTTGTCGACTCCCCCTAGAACAGCATGAAACAAAAGCGGTCCTCTTTTTAATGATCCCCTTTTGTTTTTCCTTAAGAATGGCGTTTTCCCCCAGCTTTTCCTCCAAAACCATGGAAATTCTTTGAGAAAGAGTGTACAATAAATACGGAATTGAAAATTTCAGAAAAATATCGAATATCTAAAGGAGAGTTTTACATGCCAAAATTAGTATTTTCTCGTCATGGACTAAGCGAATGGAACAAATTAAACCAGTTTACCGGTTGGGCTGATGTTGATCTAGCGCCAGAAGGTGTCGAAGAAGCAATCGAAGGCGGACGTAAAATCAAAGAAGCAGGCATCGAATTTGACGTTGCTTACACATCTGTTTTAACTCGTGCCATCAAAACTTGTAATTACATTTTAGAATATTCTGATCAACTTTGGGTACCAACGATCAAATCATGGCGCTTAAACGAACGTCATTACGGTAAATTACAAGGTTTAAATAAAAAAGAAACTGCTGAAAAATACGGTGACGAACAAGTACACATCTGGCGTCGTTCTTACGATGTTTTACCTCCATTGATGGAAGCTTCAGATGAAGGTTCTGCTGCAAACGACCGTCGTTATGCAATGCTTGACCCTCGCGACGTACCTGGTGGAGAAAACTTAAAAGTTACTTTAGAACGTGCATTGCCTTTCTGGCAAGATGAAATCGCCCCAGCATTAAAAGACGACAAAACTGTCTTAGTTGCGGCTCACGGAAACTCTCTACGTGCATTAGCAAAACATATCGAAGGTATTTCTGACGAAGATATCATGGATCTTGAGATCCCAACTGGTCAACCACTTGTTTATGAATTGAACGATGATTTGACTGTTGCGAAAAAATACTACTTATAAGCCTCGCTTATCGCTGCCCTTTTTAACCAAAGGGCAGTTTTTTTATTGGCATTTTCTCCCCCCTCTTTTATAATTGAGGGCATACTCGAAAGGAGCTTATTATGAAACTAGTCAAAAATGATACCGTTTTATTTTTAGGTGACAGCATCACAGATTGCGATCGTGATCGCCAAGACCCCCACGATTTAGGACATGGGTTTGCCCGTCTCGTTGCCGATCAGCTGGCAGAGAAATTCCCCACTGCGGGCTTTACCTTTTATAACCGCGGGATCGGCGGCAATAAAGCTGCCGATGTCTTAGCCCGTCTCCAAGAAGATTGCCTCCAATTAGCGCCTGACGTCTTGGTCTTTATGATTGGGATCAACGACACGTGGCACAATGCCGGTGGTCCCGATTTTGGTTCAGAAGCTGCGGCAACGTCCTTTGAGGCAACCTACCGTCAAATTCTGGAACAAGTGACCCAACAGGGGATCACGCGTATTTTCTTGCTGGAACCTTTTGTATTGCCATATCCTGAAGATCGCCAAACCTGGCGGATCGATCTTGATCCGAAAATCCAAATCGTTCGTCGCTTAGCTGCCGTCTTTCATTGTCAACTGCTGCCGCTGGATGGCTTGTTTGCCGAAGCATCCGTCGCTAGCTCCCCACAGGCACTGACAGGCGATGACGGTGTGCACCCCACTCCTGCAGGACACGCCTTGATTGCGAATCAGCTAATGGCCCGTTTGGCTTTTTCTTCTGAAGGGTAAATAAACAGACCGCTCCGCGACAACCAAGTCGCAGGAACGGTCTTTTTAATGATTAAAGATAGGTTGAAGGAGTCAAGGAATCTTGGTAGATTGCGATCACGTCTTCTTCTTGTAGCGGTACATACGCATTTGTTGCAATAGAGCTGAATTGAACTGCTTGAGCCGCCATTTCAGCAAAATGAGTGTCATCGGCGATTCCCACTTCTGGCAAAGTCATCGGAATATCGCAAGAAGCAAAAAAGTCATACAGTTTTTGAATCCCCATTCGGGCAGCTAATTCTGGCACTGCTTCTTGGACACCAAAGACTTCTCTGGCAAAACGCGCAAATTTCGGCACCGTTTCTTCATTCAATACATGAAGCATCCAGCGTGGGGTCAGGATCGCTAAGCCGATGCCATGGGTAATGTCATAAAACGCACTCAACTCATGCTCCATCGCATGACAAGACCATGCACCACCCTTGCCGCTTCCAGTCAAACCATTTAAGGCTAAGGTGCTCGCCCACATCAAATTCGCCCGTGCGTCATAGTCCGAGGGATCCTTTAATGCGATGGGCAGATTTTTAATGACTGCTTTTAGCAATCCTTCTGCTACACCGTCTTGGACATCTGTTCCTTCTGTTTTACTGAAATAATTTTCAATCAGATGGCTCATGATATCCGCTGAACCGGCAGCCGTTTGATAACGACTGACACTAAAGGTCGTTGTTGGATCTAAAAAGGATACTTTCGGTAAAAATTCGGGTCCGTGAACGCCAAGTTTTTGTTTCGTTTCTAGATTAGAGATCACTGCGCCGCGATTCATTTCACTGCCGGTAGCCGCAAGGGTCAAGATCGTTACTAATGGAATCGCTGGTCCTTGATAGCTTCTGGAAAGGACTAAGTCCCAAGGCTCTTGCTCACTGCAAGCCGCCCCAGCAATCACTTTGCTGCAATCAATTACAGAACCGCCGCCAACAGCTAAAATGACGTCGATCTTTTCTGAACGACAAAGAGCGGCTCCTTGACGAACGGTTTCGATTCGTGGATTTGGATCGACACCAGTCAATTCAGTGACTTGATTGCCGTTGGCAGTCAATTGCGCCATGACTGCATCGTACAAGCCGTTTTTCTTGATACTGCCGCCACCATAGACTAGCAAGACGTTTTTTCCAAATGTATTCAGTACTTCTGGCAATTCGTTCAGACGGTCTTTCCCAAAACGAATGTCCGTCGTTACATGAAACGTAAAATTATTCATTGTCTCGTCTCCTTTTTACACCTTTTCTTTTCATTAAACCATTTTCTGGCAAAAGTGCAACGCTTCTTCGTGGCTTTTTGCCAACAAAAAAAGATAACACATTCTCGGTTGCATGCAAACCAATACGATTTGGCTGCTTGCTCTATCAAAAGCAAGCAGCCCTCGCATCGTTCATGCACCGATCCTGTGGTATCTTTTTTACGCGATCGCTGTTTCTAAGCCAACTTTGATCATGTCGTTAAACGTCGTTTGTCTTTCTTCTGGCGTTGTTTCTTCTCCAGTGATGATGTGGTCGCTGACGGTACAGATCGCTAAGGTTTGAACGTGGAATTTCGCCCCTAAATAGTATAAGGCTGCGGCTTCCATCTCAACACCCATCACCCCAAGGTCTGCCAACTGTAACGTTTCCGTCATGTCATCTTTGTAGAAGGTATCTTCAGATAAGATGTTGCCGACGTGGGTCGTAAATCCTGATTCAATCGCTGTATCATAGGCTTTACGCAGCAGTGCAAAGTCAGCGATTGGTGGGAAATGGAAACTTTGGAAGTTTTTTGCCACCATCGAGGAACTTGTTGCTGCCGCTTGGGCAATCACAAGATCACGCACATGGACATCTTTTGAGATGGCACCACACGTACCGACCCGAATCAATTTCTTCACGCCGTAAGAGTTGATCAATTCATGGGCATAGATGCTCGCTGAAGGCATGCCCATGCCGGTTCCTTGGACAGAGACCCGCTCGCCCTTATAAACGCCTGTATAGCCCAACATTCCCCGAACATTGTTGTAACAGATCGGGTCTTCTAAAAATGTTTCAGCAATATATTTCGCCCGCAGTGGATCACCTGGTAACAAGATTTTGTCTGCGATCTCGCCTGCTTTTGCTTCGATATGAACGCTCATTCGTTTTTCTCCTTTGGTCTGCTTTTTATAGTACTGCTAACGTTTCTTTGATCAACGCTTTAAATTCTGCCTTGACCCGTTCCGTCGTTTCCACGACTTCTTCGTGATTCAAGCTCGCTTGCATACCAGCAGCCAAGTTTGTGATGCAAGAAACACCTAAGACTTTCAAGCCACTGTGAACAGCAACGATCACTTCTGGGACAGTCGACATACCGACAGCATCGGCACCGATCGTCCGAGCAAAGCGGATCTCTGCTGGCGTTTCATACGTAGGACCTGAGAAGCCCATATAGACGCCTTCTTTTAAGTGCAATCCTTTTGATGCGCCAACTTTTTGTGCCGCTTCCCGATAAGGCAAATGGTAAGCTTGGCTCATATCTGGGAAACGTGGACCCATTTCTTCTTCGTTTTCACCAATCAGTGGGTTGTCCCCCATAAAGTTGATTTGATCGGTGATCAACATCAAGTCTCCAGGCTGGAAGCTTTCGTTCACACCGCCACAGGCATTGGTCACGACTAAGGAATGAGCTTTCAATGCCGCCATCACACGGACGGGGTAAGTGACCGTCTGCATCGAATGGCCTTCATAATAATGGAATCGTCCTTGCATCGCTAAGACTTTTTTCCCAGCTAATATTCCATAGACCAATTGTCCGGCATGACCGACCACTGTCGAAACAGGAAAATGCGGGATATCGTTATAAGGCAACACGATTGGGTTTTCGATCTCATCGGCTAGTTCACCTAAGCCAGATCCTAAAATCAAGCCAAATTCCACTTCACCGACGCCGCTTCCTTTGATAAATGCCGTTGTTTCTTGTAATTTCTCATGTAACGTTGTCATTTCATCACCTCTAATTTAAATGTTTTAAAAAGCTTGTTCCGTTTTCTGTAGCTGAAACACCAAAGTTTTCAGCGATCGTTGCGGAAATATCCGCATAGTAGCCTTGTGGCAATTGGCCTTGGCCTTGAAATTTCTTGCTGTACGCTAGTAATGGCACATATTCTCTCGTGTGATCCGTTCCCGTAAAGGTTGGGTCATTGCCGTGGTCAGCTGTGATCAACAGCAGATCCTCGTCTCCCATTGCTTCTAAGAGTTCTGGAATACGCAAATCAAAATCTTCAATGGCGTGGGCATACCCTACGACATCGCGACGGTGACCATAAAGCGCATCGAAGTCAACCAAGTTCGTAAAGCTTAGACCCGTAAAGTCTTGTTTCATCACTTTCAGTAATTGATCCACACCGTCCATATTGCTCTTCGTCCGTACAGAATCGGTGATTCCTTGCCCGTTGAAGATATCATTGATTTTCCCAACGGCGATCACGTCTTTTCCAGCTTCTTTCAATGAATCTAACACTGTATGGCCAAATGGATCGAGTGCGTAGTCATGACGATTGCTCGTACGAGTAAAGTTTCCAGGCTCACCGACATAAGGACGCGCGATGATGCGGCCGATCATATACGGCTCATCTTTCGTGATGTCCCGAACGTACTGACAAATACGATACAATTCTTCTAATGGAATGATTTCCTCATGAGCGGCGATCTGCAACACTGGGTCAGCCGAAGTGTAAACGATCAGATCCCCGGTCTTCATTTGATGTTCGCCAAAGTCATCAATGACTGCTGTCCCAGAATACGGCGCATTGCAGACGATTTTGCGTCCAGAGAACGCTTCGATCTGTTGCAATAATTCATCGGGAAACCCATCTGGAAATACGCGGAAAGGCTTTTGGATATTCAAGCCCATAATCTCCCAGTGCCCCGTCATCGTATCTTTCCCAACAGAAACTTCTTCCAATTTGGTTGCATACCCATCATGGTCAGCTACCGCCTTCACGCCTTCTAAAGGACGGATCGTCCCTAGGCCTAATTGTTCCAAGTGAGGGATCGTCAAGCCTGCTTCTTTTGCAATATGGCCTAACGTATCTGAACCGACATCACCAAAAGCTGCCGCATCAGGTGCTTCACCAATTCCGACTGAATCCATCACGATCAAGTGTACACGTTTAAACATTCTATTCCCTACTTTCTTTATTTTATGCTTTTACAAGCGGATCTACTACCTCTATCATACTAAACTTAAGCAAAAATTGCGCTGGGTTGCTTTGGAAATTTCCTGATGCGTTCCTTTCACCCAGAGGATAGAAAAAGGGCAGGACACAGCAACACATTCATGTCCCATAGCCCCACCCTTTCATACTGAAAAAATTATTTAGATTTAATGTAGTTCTTCCCGTTAGCTTTCGGACCAGCGGCTTTTCCAAGGAAAAGAACGAGCACGATGATCGTCAAGGCATAAGGCGCAGCTTGTAAGTAAACCGCTGGAATGGAAGAGATGATTGGCAGTTGGCCACCTACGATACTGATGTTTTGCGCAAAACCGAAGAAAATCGCTGCTCCCATCGCACCAAGTGGATTCCATTTACCAAAGATCATCGCAGCCATCGAGATAAACCCTTGACCGGCGATCGTTGTCACGGCAAAGCGACCCGCGATCGATTGAGCAAACAAGGCACCGCCCATCCCGCCAAGGAAACCAGAGATCAAGACACCTGAGTAGCGCATCACGTAAACATTGATCCCTAAGGTATCCGCTGCTTGTGGATGCTCACCGACAGAACGAAGACGCAACCCAAAGCGTGTTTTGAAAATCACGAACCACGCGATCACTGAGATCAAAATAGCGAAGTACGCCGGTAAGAATGTTTGATTAAAGAAAATCGGGCCAATGATAGGAATATCTTTAAGAATCGGGAAATTGAAATACCCCAATGTTCGTTGGATGTTATCCGTTTGCCCTTTGTTGTAGATCGCTTTGACTAAGAACACGGCCAAAGCTGGTGCCATCAAGTTCATCACCGTACCACTGATGATATGGTCGGCACGGAAGTTGATGGTTGCCACCGCATGCAGCAAGGAGAAAACCACACCGACAAGTCCGCCGACGAGCATCCCTAACCACGGTGTCCACGCACCAAATTGTGACGCAAATTCAATATTGAAAACAATCGAGCTAAAAGCACCCATAACCATGATTCCTTCAAGACCCACGTTAACGATCCCGCTGCGCTCTGAGAACACGCCACCTAGCGCCGTCAAAATCAGAGGAGACGCATAAATCAATGTTTGAGTGACGATCGAAGAAATTAAACTAATATCCATTAGATGGTTCCTCCTTCCTGATCTTGATCGTTTGGTTGGGCTTCAATCTCCTGTACGACCAGCGCTTCTTTTTTGCCGTCAAAGATTTTTGCCAACAAGAAACGAATCACAAAACTGATCGCTACGAAGAAAATAATAATTGCGATATTAACATCAACTAATTCAGATGGAATACCTGCAAACTGCATGCCTTGTCCACCTAATTTCAAAATACTGAACAAGAGGGCTGAAAGCAAGATTCCGATCGATGAGCCGCTTCCTAACAAGGATACAGCCATACCGTCAAACCCGATGCTCAATGATGACCCTTGAACGAAGAAGTTTTCAAACGTTCCTAGTCCTTGAACGACTCCACCTAATCCAGCAAGCGTTCCAGAGATGATCATGGAGATAATGATCGTCCGTTTGCTGCTCATCCCCGCATATTCAGAAGCGCTTGGGTTCAAGCCCACCGCGCGGATTTCATAACCCAGAGTGGTTTTTTTCATCAAGAACCAAACCAAAACTAAGAAGATCAAGGCTAAGAAGATCCCTAAGTTCAAGCGAGAGTTGCTCGTGATGCTTGCTAGAAACGGCGTCTGCATGGAGGCATTTTCCCCCACCATTTTTGTGACCCCTTTTGTCGTGATCATGGATTCGCTCATCACATTATTGACTAAATGGTTCCCCGTATAAAGCAAGATATAGTTCATCATGATCGTCACGATGACTTCACTTGTTCCAAAGAATGCCCGTAGGAAACCAGGAATCGCAGCTGCGATCGCCCCGCATAAAGCCCCTACGATCACGGCTAATGGCAAGACCACCAACCGAGGCGCATCTGGCATCGCTAGTGCGACCCAGATACTGGCAACCCAACCTGCTAGCGCTTGACCAGAAAGACCGATATTGAAGAATCCCGCTGAGTTTGCAACGGCAAATCCAAGAGCGGTAAAGATCAATGGTCCTGCTGTAACAAAAATCTCACCAATGTTGCGGGCATTTAACCCACCTGTTTGTCCGTTGATAAAAACGGTCCGGAACATTTGTGTATACCCTGTGATCGGGCTGTAGCCGAAGGCCGCCATGATGATTCCGCCAAGGACGAATCCCAACAAGACAGCGATGATCGGCACTAATATATTGCGGATCTTTTCTTTGCGGTTATTCAACCGAACCACCTACTTCCTCCATTTGCAGCTCTCGTCTTGCTTCCTCCAAGGAGTACCCTGCCATCAACAAGCCAAGCTCTTTCTCTGATGTTTCTTTCGGATCAACGACCCCAACGATCTCACCAGCATGAATAACAGCAATGCGGTCTGATACATTCAAAATTTCATCTAATTCAAAGCTGACTAATAAAACAGCTTTGAACTTATCCCGTTGTTCAATCAAGCGTTTGTGGATAAATTCGATTGCTCCGACATCCAACCCACGGGTCGGATTGGCAACGATCAATAGATCAGGATCGCGGCTGATTTCTCGTGCGATAATCGCTTTTTGTTGATTCCCGCCGGACAATGCCCGTGCCGGTACGATCTCATTGACTGTTCGTACGTCAAATTCTTGAATCAAGTCACGAGCAAACTCGTTGATCTCTCCATAGTCCAAGACACCTGCATTACTCAAAGGTTTTTTGTAGTAGGTTTGTAAGGCGATGTTTTCTGATAACATCATATCCAAGACAAGCCCGTATTTATGGCGGTCTTCTGGCACATGACCAACGCCGGCTTCGGTGACTTTCCGAGGCTTGAAGTTGGTGATGTCATCGCCATTCAGCAAGACCTTGCCACTTTCGACTTTCCGTAAACCAGTGATGGCTTGTAACAGCTCTGATTGCCCATTGCCATCGATACCGGCAATCCCCAATACTTCACCTGCACGTACTTCTAAGCTTAAGTTTTTGACTGCTTCTAAGCCACGGTTTTCTTTTACAACTAAGTTTTCAACAGAAAGCACGACTTCTTTTGGTGACGCCTCTTTCTTCGGTGTCTTGAAGGACACAGAACGACCAACCATCATATCGGCCAACTGTTGGGAGCTGACGTCTTTGACATTGACAGTGCCGATCCCTTGCCCCCGACGGATAACTGTACAGCGGTCTGCCACCGCTTTGATCTCATCCAGTTTGTGGGTGATCAAGATGATCGATTTCCCTTCACGCACCAATCCGCGCATGATCTCGATCAGTTCTTCGATTTCTTGCGGTGTCAAAACTGCCGTTGGTTCATCAAAAATCAGTACATCTGCGCCGCGGTAAAGAGTCTTCAAGATCTCTACCCGTTGTTCCATCCCGACAGAGATGTCACGCACATAGGCATCTGGATCAACCGATAAACCATATTGTTCAGAAACTTTTTTGATTTCTTTGCGGGCTTTCTTGCGATCTAACACACCGAGATGATGGGGTTCGCTTCCCAAAATGATATTTTCTGTTACAGTAAAGGCGTCTACCAGCATGAAATGCTGATGCACCATACCGATCCCCAATTTGTTTGCTGCGGTCGGACTCGTGATATTCACTTTTTCACCATTCATCCAGATTTCACCAGATGTTGGTTCCAATAATCCTGACAGCATATTCATCAAGGTCGACTTGCCCGCTCCATTTTCACCAAGCAATGCGTGGATTTCTCCCGGCCTTACTTGCAAGTTGACATCGTCATTGGCTTTGAACGTTCCAAACTCTTTGGTGATATGACGCATTTCTACAACATATTTTTCCTCAGCCAAATTACTCACATCCTTACTTTCTAATTCGCTTATACAAACCATTCGTCATGTCAAAAAAATAATTGCTATTGCTTAGGATGATTACTATCCTCATGAAAACCCGTAGCTTTCATCAACATAGTAATCCAACAACGATCATCTTGCCCTAGGCTAGGGCAAGATAACCGAAAAGAACCACTTTATTTTTCAGGTGTTTCTGGTACTTCTACTTTGCCGTCGATCACGTCTTGTTTCGCTGTTTCGATCGCTGCTTTGGCATCATCTGAAAGGAACCCTTCAGTAATGTCTACACCGCCATCTTTCAAGCCGTAAACAATGTGTTCGCCGCCAGGGAAGTTATCTTCTAACGCACGAGTTGAGATATCTTGTACCGCTGCGCCAACACCTTTCAATGTTGAAGCCAATGTGAAGTTATCTTCTTTGCCGTCAGCAGTTGTAAAATTACCTTCGTCTTGTTGATCGCTATCTACACCGATGACCCAAACTTTTTTGTCTTCTAGGTCTGCTTCGTTCAATTGTTCGTTGATTGCTTTTGCTTCTTGGAAGACACCTGCACCAGTACCGCCAGATGCGTGGAAGATTACGTCAATGCCGCTTTGGTACATTGAAGCTGCCAATGCTTTCCCTTTGGCAGGATCACCAAATGATGCTGCATATTGAGGCTCAACTGTGATTTCTTTGCCTAATTTTTCAGCTGCGTCTTGAACGCCTTTCATGAAACCAGCTTCGAAACGGTCGATAACGACGCCTTCTTCACCACCGATGAAGCCGACTTTGTTTGTTTTGGTTGTATAAGCTGCAGCAAAACCAGCTAAGTAAGCTGCTTCGTTATCTTTAAATGTTGCCGAAACAACGTTGTCTTTGCCTTCGATCACATCATCGATGATCCCGAATTGTGTATCAGGGTTTTGGTCAGCTGCTGCTGCGATTGAATCTTTCAATAAGTAACCCACACCGAAAATCGTTTTGAAACCATTTTGAACGGCACCATTTACGTTTGTTGTGTATTCTGATGCTTCATTTGATTGCACGTAGTCATAACCACCAGCACCGCGAGCGATCCCGTGTTCCTCACCCCATGCTTCTAAGCCTTCCCACGCGGATTGGTTGAATGAACGGTCATCCACCCCACCGATATCGGTAACGATTGCGACACTATGCGCTGCATCAGTCGTACCGTCTGCAGAACCGCCACCAGTTGAATCAGTTGAACCTGAATTTCCTCCGCCACAAGCACCAAGTAAAGTCAACCCAGCTACTGCAACAATACCTAAACTAAATAATTTTGCTTTTTTCATTGCTGTAAAGCCCCCTAAAAATATAGTTTTTTTCAACAGCCGCATCGACTGAATGAACATGGTTTATAAATCTTTGTTCGTAAAGTAATAAGGCAATAGGCCTTCTACCGTGGTTTCTTTGATCACACCATCATCGCCGACTAAGGTCACCGGCATATCTGGCGCACAAAATTCCACCATGACCTGGCGGCAAGCACCGCAAGGAGAGATCGGTTCTGGCGTATGACCCGCCACAACCAAATGTTGAAACTCTTTTTCGCCTTCAGAAACGGCTTTGAAAAAAGCCGTTCGTTCTGCGCAATTTGTTAAGCCATATGAGGCATTTTCAATGTTGATCCCTTGATATATCGTCCCATTTTTGGCAACGAGACAAGCACCGACCGGAAACTTAGAGTACGGCACATACGCTTTATCTAAGGCGGAAACGGCGGTGTCGATCCACTCTTTTTTCGCTATTGTCATTGTCTTCCCCGCTCTTGTTTTTAATTTTTGCTACTTTACTTAATGCTAGGCTTAATAGCCAGCACCTGTTGAGCCAGTCACGATGGCAACACTTGCGCTTGTTCCTAAGCGGTTTGCGCCCGCTTCGACCATAGCTGCCGCTTCTGCTTCGTTGTGGATACCACCGGAAGCTTTGACACCCATTTCTGGTCCTACAGTTTCACGCATCAAGCGAACATCTTCAATGACTGCCCCACCAGTTGAAAAGCCAGTTGAGGTTTTCACGAAATCTGCACCGGCTGCTTTGGCTAATTCACAGGCTTTGACGATTTCTTCGTTGTCTAATAACGCTGTTTCAATGATTACTTTGACAAGCGCTTTGTCTTTGGCCGCTTCAACGACTGCTTCGATGTCTACTTGAACTTTTTTGTATTGTTTTGATTTCAAGGCACCTACGTTGATTACCATATCGACTTCATCTGCGCCATTTTTGATCGCATCTGTTGTTTCATAAGCTTTGACTTCAGATGTGTTTGCCCCTAAAGGAAAGCCGATCACGGTACAAACAGCCGTTGGTTCGCCTTGTAATTTTTCTGCCGCTAATGAAACCCACGTTGGATTGATGCAGACAGAATAAAAGTGATAGGTTTTTGCCTCTTCGATGATTCGTAAAACATCTTCCTCCGTTGCGTCTGCTTTCAAAATCGTGTGATCGATCATGCGATTCAATTCCATTTTTATTCGCTCCTTATTCTGTAATAATGTCATGGATCAATGGCGGTTCTGCGCCATCTTCCCCAATTTCAATATTTTGGTCGATCAATGCTTTGACATCCTCGATTGCTTCGGTATTGCTGTAGATCGTCAATAGCGATTCTCCTTCAGTTACGGATTCGCCAACTTTCTTATGCAATTTGATGCCCACTGCATGGTCGATGTCTTCGTCTTTGGTCTTACGACCTGCCCCTAACATCATCGCCGCGATCCCTAGCTCATTGGCAACTAATTTCGTCACCACGCCGCTAGTTTTCGCTGGGACTTCCACTTCATATTTCGCTGTCAAAATCTTGCTCGGGTCATCGATCACTGAAGCGTCTCCGCCTTGGTCTGTGATCATCTGTCTGAATTTTTCTAACGCTTTGCCTGAATGCAAGGCTTCTTCCAACAGTTGGCGTGCTTCTTCCAATGAATCAGCTTTTTTCGCTAAAACAACCATTTGGCTGCCCAGTGCATAGCACATTTCTTCCAAGTCTTTCGGTCCTTTTCCTTGCAGTGTCTCAATAGCTTCCACCACTTCCAAACTGTTCCCGATCGCTTCCCCTAGAGGTTGTGACATATCAGAAATGACTGCCATCGTTTGGCGATTTGCCAATTTTCCGATGCGGACCATCGTTTGGGCTAAGCGTTTGGCATCCTCCAAGTTTTTCATAAAGGCGCCATCGCCTGTGGTTACATCTAACACGATCGCATCGGCACCTGCCGCGATTTTTTTACTCATGATCGAGCTGGCGATCAATGGGATCGAACTAACCGTTGCCGTCACATCTCGTAAGGCATACAGTTTTTTGTCCGCAGGAGCTAAATCTCCTGATTGACCGATCACGGCCACTTTGCTTTCGTTGACTAATCGGATAAAGTCGGCTTCAGAAAGCTCGATTTTAAATCCAGGGATCGCTTCAAGCTTGTCTAACGTCCCTCCGGTATAGCCTAAGCCGCGGCCAGACATTTTCGCAACCGGTACGCCAACACTAGCCACTAATGGCGCTAGGATCAACGTGGTCGTATCACCAACACCACCAGTCGAATGCTTATCGACTTTGATTCCTTCAATTGAGGATAAGTCGATCACTTCACCAGAATTTGCCATTGCTAGCGTTAAGTTCGTGATCTCTTCATCTGTCATATCTACATAAAAAATAGCCATCAACAAGGCACTCATTTGATAATCTGGAATACTTCCTTCAGTATACGCAGTTACAATGTAGTCAATTTCTTCCTTCGTCAATGACTTGCCGTCACGTTTCTTTTCAATTAAATCCACCATTCGCATCGAAATGACCCTCGCTTCCTTTAACATTATACAATAATTTTTCGTAGGGTAAACCACTTTAGTAAAACAGTTTACTAAATATCACAAAACTATGAAAACACTTACAAGAAGAAATATACCGCATTATTTCTCGCTTGTCAATGTCTTCACGCTCTCACGAATAATTAATTTTGTATCAAAAATCTTATTTGGAATTCGCCGTGTCGGAAACTCAATGGCGTCCACTAAAAACTTCGCTGCGGTAAAACCGATTTCAAAGGTCGGCTGCATGACCGTGGTAAGCGGTGGTGTGATATATTCCGATAATTTCAAGGCATCAAAGCCGATCACCGAGTAGTCTTCTGGTACTTTTTTGCCAGCCTCATAAATCGCTTGATAACAGCCGATCGCCATGGCGTCGTTGCCGCAGAAAAACGCTGTGATCTCTTTGTACTTCAATAATTCCTTCGTTGCTTCGTACCCGCCGGTAACCGTTAATTCAGCATTTTCTACATATCGGCCTTTAAAAGGGATCTGATGGTCCTTCAAGGCATGGCGATAGCCATTGAACCGTTCCTCTAATTGATAGTAGCCGGTGATTTCTTTGAGCATCGCAATGTTGCGGTGACCGTTTTTGATCAAATAACTGACGGCTTGGTAGGCACCTTCGTATTCTTTCACGATTAAACGACCATTGTCCCGCTGATTGATCCCGCGATCGACTAAAATAATTGGTCGGTCATCAAAGAACCCGCTCTTCAAGGAATAATCCTCCGGCAGTAAATGCGGCGTCGCTAATAAGATACCATCTACCGAACGATGAGACAGTTCATTCAAATATTGAACCTCTTTTTCTTGGCTGTGGCGCGAATTGCATAACACTAGCATGTAACCTAGTGGATTGAAATAACTTTCCGCCCCTTCAATGACTTTAGAGAAAAAGAAATCCGTCACATCAGGCACGATCATTCCGATCGTTTTTGAATGGCGGTTGATAAGATTCGAAGCAAAAAAATCCGGCTTATAGTGATATTTATTTACGATATCTAAGACCCGCTTCCGGGTTTCTTCACTAAAACGGCTGCCTTTATTGTTTAGGATCTGCGACACGGTCGTGACAGAGACGCCAGCCATTTCAGCAATCTGTTTAATCGTCAATTTCATCTGCTTCTCTCCTCTCTTGCCTAAAGTGTAGCAAATTTTTCTCAAAAAAAATAGCACACTTTCAACAAGTGTACGACTTTCTTTTTCGTTGATCAAAAATAGCCCGATGATATAGACAGCTGATTAACCAACGCTGCAATTGCCCGAAAGGCTGCTGGCAATAGGCTTTTTGAGAAACCAACTGGTCCAGTTGCTGCTAACCAGCGCTTGCCTTGGCGATGCCTTTGATCTGCTGAGAATCAAAGAGCAGCTACGCTTCTTTTACGCTTTGAATGATGTAATAGCCTTTGTCTTTTTTGATGATTTCGGCATTGCCAAAGGTCTCTTGCATTTTCTTTTGAGCACTCGGCGCCCCTTGTTTCTTTTGGATCACGATCGTTAAAGTCCCCCCTGTTTTTAGTAGCGGAAACGCCCCTGTCAAAATCTCATGGACGACTTCTTTTCCTGCCCGAATCGGTGGATTGCTGAGGATCGCCGCATAAGCAGGTTGATTTAATTGGGCATAGATATTGGATTGATGGATATCTACCTGTTCAATGCCGTTACGCTGGGCATTGCCTTTTGCCAAATCCACTGCCCGTTGATTGATATCGATCATCTCGACAGGTCGCTGACTTGCATAAGCCAACGCTAAGCCAACAGGACCATAGCCACACCCAACGTCTAGCAGACTTCCTTCTGGCAGCTCCGCCCACTCAAACGCATCGATCAGCACCCGCGAGCCGTAGTCCACCGTGTCTCGGGAAAACACCCCGCTATCTGTCACAAAATGAAACTTCTTTCCTCTTAATTCAAACGACCACTGTTCAAAATCATGGGCCATATCAGGATTTTCTGTATAGTAATGATTACTCATGATTATGCTCCTTTCTTCTATTCCCTTTTCGCTTGTTTTTTCTACTGGCTTCTACTGGTTTTTTCCTTGTTGCTTCTATTAGAACGAATGAACGTAGTGAAAACACCAGTAAAAAGGCGTGCAAGATTTGTCTGCTGTTTCTTTCTAATCATACCGAAAAACAGCCAGAAGTAAACGCCCAGCAAAAAAAACAACGAAAAAACAGTTTTTTGTTGTTTCTGCAAAGGAAATCATGTCTTTTTTCCAAGTTCTGCGGGTTTCTATGGTAAAATACTTTCGAACAGTGGCCTATCGCTTCTAAGAGAAACCGATGATGCTGCAAAAAAGGAGCCTACTATGCAAGAAACCATGAATTTTTATCAAATTCCTCGTGAGCAATGGCAAGGGTTTTATACGAACGGCATGATGCCTTTCACTCAAGAAGAATTGGATAATATCAAAAGTTTGAACGACCGGATCTCGGTCCAAGATGTGGAAGATGTTTACGTGCCTTTATGCCATCTGATCCATCTTTATATGAAAGAGTTTGAATCATTGACCCTCAGCAAGGGACTCTTTTTACACCGCTATGTTAAAATGCCGCCTTTTATCATCGGCATCGCCGGAAGCGTCGCCGTCGGCAAGAGTACCACCGCACGGCTCGTCCAAAATTTATTGGCCCGTTTGTTTCCCCGCAGAACCGTCCAACTGATCACCACTGACGGCTTTTTGTACCCGAACGAAGTCTTGGAAGAACGCGGCAGCTTGAATCGCAAAGGATTTCCAGAAAGTTATGACATGGAAGCCTTGATCAACTTTTTGAATGCGGTCAAATCAGGAGAACCAGACATCCAGATCCCCGTCTACTCCCATGAAGTCTACAATATTATTCCTGATACGTATGAAACGATCAGTCAACCAGATATCTTGATCGTGGAAGGCATCAATACCCTGCAACTACCTGCCAACCAACAAATCTATATCAGTGACTTTTTTGATTTTTCAATTTTCGTGGATGCCCAACCGGCACTGATTGAAAAATGGTATTTGGAACGATTTGAATCATTACTAGACACTGCCTTTCAAGACCCTAGCAATTATTATTACCAATATGCGATCGGGGATCGCAAGGAAGCGATTAAAATGGCAAAAGAAGTATGGAAAAATGTGAATTTAAAGAATTTACACGAGTATATCTTGCCTACACGCAGCAGAGCCGATATAATTCTTCATAAAACAAAGCACCATTTGATCGATGAAGTGTTCTTGCGCAAGTATTGACCGCTTCATTTTTATAATTATGCTGTTGAAAAGGCCCAGCCTTTTTTCAATAAAAACTAAAAGAATTGAGGTAATTTATTGTGACAAACGTTGACACTTTGCCAAACGTCGAAAAAATTATCGTACTTGATTACGGTAGTCAGTATAACCAGCTGATTACACGCCGTATTCGTGAGTTCGGTGTTTTCTCAGAATTATTGAGCCACCGCATTACCGCTGAAGAAGTAAAAGCGATGAATCCAAAAGGGATCATCTTATCTGGCGGACCAAACAGCGTCTACGACGAGAACTCTTTCGGCATCGACGAGAAAATTTTTGATTTAGGCATCCCAGTTTTAGGGATCTGTTACGGCATGCAGTTGATTACTTATAAATTAGGCGGAACAGTTGAACCTGCCAAAAACCGTGAATACGGCAAAGCAGAATTGGAAGTCACTTCTGATGCAGCGGCCCTTTTCCAAAACACGCCCGCAACCCAAACCGTGTGGATGAGCCACGGGGACTTGGTCACTCAAGCACCTGCAGGCTTTGATGTCGTGGCGACGAGCAAAGATTGCCCGATTGCTTCTATCCAAGATGCAGAACGCAAAATGTACGGTATCCAATTCCACGCAGAAGTTCGCCATTCAGAATACGGCAACGACTTACTGCGTCACTTTGCCATTGACGTTTGTCAATGTACAGGTGATTGGACAATGGATAACTTCATCGATATGGAAATCGCAAAAATCCGCGAACAAGTGGGCGACAAAAAAGTCTTGCTTGGTCTTTCCGGCGGGGTCGATTCTTCTGTCGTTGGTGTTCTTTTACAAAAAGCGATTGGCGATCAACTGACTTGTATTTTTGTTGACCACGGCCTCTTGCGTAAAGGCGAAGCCGAGCAAGTAATGGAAAGCTTAGGTGGCAAATTCGGCTTGAACATCATCAAAGTTGATGCCAAAGAACGTTTCCTATCAAAACTTGCTGGGGTTTCTGATCCTGAAGAAAAACGCAAGATCATCGGGAATGAATTCGTGTATGTCTTCGATGATGAAGCAACCAAACTAGCTGGCGATGAAGGCGTTTCTTTCCTTGCCCAAGGAACCCTTTATACCGACGTCATCGAATCAGGAACCGAAACTGCTCAAACCATCAAATCACACCACAATGTGGGTGGGTTACCTGAAGACATGCAATTCAAATTGATCGAACCATTGAACACCTTGTTCAAAGACGAAGTCCGTGAATTAGGGACTCAACTTGGCATGCCAGACAGCATCGTATGGCGCCAACCATTCCCTGGACCAGGTCTAGGTATTCGTGTCCTTGGCGAATTGACAGAAGAAAAACTAACGATCGTCCGCGACTCGGACGCAATCTTGCGGGAAGAAATCGCAAATGCCGGCTTAGACCGCGACATTTGGCAATACTTCACCGTCTTACCAGGCATCCGCTCCGTCGGTGTCATGGGTGATGGCCGGACCTACGATTATACCGTCGGCATTCGTGCAGTCACTTCAATCGATGGCATGACCGCTGACTTTGCCCGCATCCCATGGGAAGTCCTACAAAAAATCAGCGTCCGCATCGTCAACGAAGTCGCACACGTCAATCGAATCGTGTATGATATTACGAGCAAACCACCTGCTACTGTGGAGTGGGAATAAAGTAGCAACCTCACTTGGTTGCGAAATATTGATTTAACAGTTTTTTAGTTCACTTGGAATGGATAACAATGACCTGTTTTACCTAGGTTCACCACCAAAATCCCGTCAGATTTCTCTGACGGGATTTTTGATTTAGGCTTAATCTGACAACCCTTTTGGGAAAATACGATAAGAAATTGTTGATTCTCGTTAACTACGTTAATCCCAATAGTGGGACTAACGCTCATATTGGAAATCAGATACGATAAAATAAGCTTAAATGCTTTTATTGCCTAAGTTTCTATAGAAGGTTTTTATTAAAAAATAAAAAACACTAAAAAGGGTGGACATGAACTATGAAGAAGAAAGCTGTCGTTTATTGTGTTACGGGGTCACATATTCAATTAGCTGCAGTATCCATTGCGTCAATAGTAAATACTTATGAAGGGAATGAACCTTTAGATATATTAGTAGTTGTAAATGAACTAGGGAACGAAGAAATACTGAAATTGAAAAGTATTTCTAGATTATATGGAGAAAAAAATGTAATTATTACTATTTGGTATCCACCTAAAATAATAAACGAAATAAAGAATTATAGTAATTCGCGTTTTCCTGAAGTCACTCTGTGGAGATTATTTCTACCTTCATATTTTAGCAATTATGATTACATTCTCTATTTAGATAATGACACTATTGTATACGATGACGTATCCAATTTCTTTGATTTGATCCCTGATCAAAAATCAATTGCTGCAGTTAGAGACTTCTACTTCTCAGTTATAAGTGATACAGAGGACAGCTTTAAATATTTTGGCGTAAAAACTATGAAGAATTACTTCAATTCTGGAGTTATTTTATTTAATGTAGTTGTGTTCAATGAACAGATACGACCAGAAGCCATAGTACGTATGATAAATAAGAATGAATACTTGTATTTAGATCAAACCATTTTAAACATTCTTTGTGAGAGAAGTGTTGAGTTGTTGCCTTATGAATACAATTACCAAAAAGATGATCATTGGTTATTTGATTGGGCAAAAAATGTGAATCCACTCAAATTTTTGAAAATTGAAAAAGCTAGAAAAAATATAAAGATTCGACATTTCGTTGAATTTGAAAAAAATTCGATGCCCTGGGAGCATCTTTCCATACAAGATAGATGGGAAAAAGATTTTTGGAATTATCTGTATGAAATCAAGTCAACAAGTTTAAGGAGTGGAAAACAATGAAAAAAAATTTTTCAAGAATTCGTTCGTTATTTTTAATTGCATTAATTTACTCTATAGGAACAATTTCTGTAGATGCAAAGTCAGCCGACATAGCGAAGACGCCTATTGTTGATTATTACTATCCTGGAATATTGTATGGTACAGCTACTTGTGTTAACGAATACGGTACCATCATTTACGACTCAAACTCACTAGGAGAAACCTACCAAGAGGCTGTCAATGAAGCTGCGCAATCATGGAATCAGTCGATTGGGAGATCGGTAATTGTCGAAAAATCAAGTGTAAATGCAGCAGATAACCAAGTTGATTTAGTTTTGCAATCAACGGATGGCGATTCCTATGCAGATATGGGGTACTCCGGATTTGGTTGGGGGAATAGTACGAACAGAATATTTTTGAATAAAGCTGCTTTAAATGACGCATCATCTGGAAAAGGAACCTCCGGCTACGTACAGCTGGTTTCAACTATCCGACATGAAATGGGGCATACTTTAGGTCTCCAACATGACAATGGATCAGTGATGGCTGATTTATATGATGCCCAGGTTAGCAACAATCAAGAGATGCTGGATGCAGCGCAAAAAACGGCGGACTCAATTTCTAAGGGGATACTTCCTGCTGTCCCATTATTCAACAAATATGCGATACTAAATATCCTTAATAATAGGGATAAAATCTATTATTTGAATAATCATCGTTCTAATCAAATTGCCTCAATCTTTTTAGATTCTCCTGCTGGAAAAATTTCTGGCGTTACTTTCATCGATCAAACAGTTGAAATAACAGGTAACTATAATTTGTATAAACTGTCTCTGTCCCCAAGAGATCCGTATGTAGGAACAATTTCTAGTAATAATCTTATGAATAGAACTGTTTCAGTTACTGAAGATATTGTTTCTATTTATGGTCAACACTATTATCTTTTTGAAATTGATGGAGAAGAGTATATTGTTAATCGCCGCGCCTTCGGATAAATTCGCTACCAATTCTTACTTGAAAAGTTGCCACTGCAATCTTGGAAAAGTGTGCTTGCAATCTTAGATACATTCTTTAGTGGCAAACATACGCCTTTTAAGTAAGAAGAAAATTAGCAAACGTTTCATGCTAATGCGCAAGTTTTCAGCATTTTCTGTGAGGATTTTTTTGACAAAACCTCGGCCCTTGAAAAGTAGTTAAAGGAATTAATAGTCAAAGAAAAGTCTATGTTTAGCCTTTCATCGTATCATTTTCTAGCTGACAAAAAACAGCTAGAGATTGATCCCTAGCTGCTGATGATGAGACAGATAGCATTGAAACACCTTACTCGACTACAATCACTTTATTTCCACCGTCTTGCTCCGCAAAGTTCACCGTAAATAGATTCGTCGAAGCATCATAACTGATTCCATCGCTTTGAGAAACGATTTTTTGGTAGTCTTTTGGCAATTTTAAGGTCATGGTCGTCGTTGTTTGAGTTGGATCAGAAAAGGCATAGATGGTTTTGCCTTCTCTACTTGTTCTAATCAATGAAAGAGGTTTGTTAGTAGTAATATCGGCGACACTACCTCCATCATTCTGCCAAAAATTGATACCTAAATAGTCAGTTTGATCAAGTTTTACTGCTTGAACTTCCGAGGTATTGGCTAAAATCTCCAGCGGTTCTTCTTGGGCATAGGCAGTCAGTTCTGTTTCATTGATACCTGGCAACATGACATACGCATAATGATCCTCCATGGGATTTTTGCCATGATTGATCAAGAATTTTCGATATTCTCCGGTATAAACCGCATTACTTGGAAAGGCCTCATTGATTTCTGTATAGCTGCCTGTTCGTGTTTCACTTACCACGTTTACTGTCGTTTCTTCTGGAAAATAGTAACCGATATTGGCCTGGGAATGATCGGAGTCTAACAACAACCACTGCTTGCTACTTGTTTCATTTAACTGATCAATACTTCCTTGATCAGAAAGGATTTGATAAGTATACGCATCGTTTAGTAAGCGATTATCCACGACCGTCTCAATAGAAGCTGTCGTATCACCAGTGATTCCCGCACCTAAAGCGACAATCTGCCCATCAATGATAAACCACGATTTTTTTGCCCGCACGTTCATAGGTAAAACATTCCCGTTATTTTTTGTACCCGTTTTGTTTAATGCCATTCCCACCGCAGCTGCACCATCATAAGCCACACCGCCTACCCACTTTTCTGGAGACGTTACCGTTGTAAAAGCTGAATTTTCATCCGCTAATTGTATGGTGTCCACGGTTGTTCCTGGCAAGCGATATGGATCGACGGTCGGCCAATAGCTAGAATTGAATTGAACTTGATCATCATTATAGAGGTAGAGCATCCCGTCTGCTGTATGCCACCCACGCTTGTTTTCCTTGTTGCCAGCTTCAAAGGAAGAAATGCGACTGGAATATAGTCCTAAACCCACCATATAATCAGTTGTTCGTTGAACAAAGCGATCCATTGAAGCGTACAGTTTTGTTCCCGTAAAAGGTAATGCATCCCCTGTAATCGATGGGTCTGCCAAGAGATTCATTGTCATTTGTAAATCATTGAAGTCTCTTGCATTCGTCAAATAATAGTCTGGATTTTCTTTGAGCCAATACTTGGCAGCTTCACGGAATTTTTGCTGGTATTGGGTTGGTGCGAATTGGGATACGATCAACAAATTATAGACTGTTGATGAGCCATAGCCGGCTTTGGTTTTGGCTGGAGCTCTTGAAATCGAACGACCATTGACCAACGGCAGCATTTCTCCTTGATAGATCAACGGCAAGAATGCTTGATCAACATTTTTAACAAACGTTTGTACGAGATCAGCGTCCATCTCAAAACTTGATCCTTGCGTGATAGCTAGAATTTGTCCCACACCCTTGATCAGTACATTTCCATAAGAACCAGTATAAGGGATCGTATTATGCTGAATAAAGGAACCATCTTTATAAAAACCATCGCCTTTTGTGACTAACTGAAATACTTCTTCGATACTTGCTGAAGCTTGGGTGATTTTCCCAGCGTCCCTTTGCAAAATGCCCAAGCCTAATACAGTAAGCGCGAGATCTGTACGATTAGCACCAGAAGTCACAAAATTTGGAATAAAAGCAAGCTCAGTAAAACTGCCTTGTGTCTTCGTATACAATTGCTTGAAGGGATCTGGTACATAACTGCTGATAATGGCAGTGTATTGCTGTAATTTCTCGGACGGTAACTCAGCGCCTAAAATCATTAAAGTACTGATCAGTTTTTGCGGGACACCGATTTGCCAATCCCACCAGTTTCCATGGTACTTTTTCCCATCATACCCTTTTCGAGTGACCATGAAATCTATCCCATCAATAATCGTCGTCGCCACTGCATCATCTTGATACAAAGAACTACCTTTCGTGCCATAGGCTAAAGCCATTTTCTGTAATTTTGTAAATTGAGTCGTTACATCCGCTGAAGCAGTATTCCCTTGTTCGAGGGGCCATAGGCTCGTTCGATCAGATGCTTTATTTATGGTTTGATACAACGCCTCAGCTTCTGAGGTGACCATCTGCACGTAATCAGCCATAGTCGGATTATTTGGATCATAGTGATCGGAAACCAGTTGATTTTGCCATTTTTCTTGCAGCTTCATAAATTCTGCTGTATGATCTTCCACGGGCAAGCTGCCGATAGGACCGCTGCGCATCGATAATACCTTCAGCTTAGATAAATTGCCAAACAAACGGATACCCACATACCCGGACCAGTCCCCATCAATTGCCGTACCATTGGGATAGTTTACCTTTTGATTCTCATAAAATAGCTGATCATTTAAAAAGGCACGAAAACTCGAGCCCTCATACTGAAGCAAGAGTTTATATTTTTGTCCCGCAATCAAAGTAGGTCCAGAAATAGCTGTCAGCCATTTTCCACCTGGTTGACCAAGTTGCCACTGCCCATCACGATTATAAGCAAACGATTGCCACTGATCTGTCTTTTGTTCATCTGCGCGAAAGACCACCCCAATGTTCGCTTGGTCTTCATATAAGAAAGTAGTTTCAAAATCCCCTGAAGACCGCTTGGGAGCATCTTTGTTGAGCGTTACTGATTCCAGATTGGTGCCTTGCTTCGTATTACTGATCATTAAACCAGTAGCATTTTGTGCTACTTCGGCTTTCCCGACTAAATCTTGCCAAGACCCTTTCTGGTTAGAAAAATCCGAGTGATAGATCGATTCTGCTTCCGGTAATTCGGGTATTTGTTCCTCGGCATTTCCAGAAAGACGAGAGGCGCCAACTACCGAATACAGCAACAAGAAACACCCCATGATCAACAGATATTTTTTCCCTTTTTCCATCCTTTACTCCTCCTATTTCCCCGCGCAAAAGATAGCGCTATCATTTCGTGGGATAGGAAAAGAGTGAAGAAATTCATTTCCGCACTCTTTTCCATTGATTTCAGCTATTCTTAAAAGAAAACAGGTTGACTACCCTAACTGCTTATACGATTTACAAAACAATCACAGCAGCTGCCCATTTCCTTTTACACCATGATTCTTTCCTAACCCAAAATACCAAACGCACTCAAAACGATCGACAAGATCAAGATGATCCAAATCACTCGAGTGGAATTTAGTTTCTTTTGGCCTAACATCCAGTAGGTCAGCAAGACGAGCAAGATAGGTACAAGGGATGGCAAGATGGCATCCAACGTGTCTTGGATCACTAATTCGACGCCGTCTTTTTTATAGACAAAAGGAACGGTCGCTTTAACGACAGAGGGAATCAAAGCACCAATCACTGTGACCCCTAAAACGGTTGCGGCATTAGTGAAGGCAGATAATTTGTCTTTCAAGGTCGTCACTAATTTGACCCCTTGTTTGTAACCTAAGGGAAGCAACGCTGCCCGACCGAAAAGTAACGCGATGTTGGCGATGATCCAGATGACACAACCAACGACGGAACCATTTTGCGCCAATGTGCCAGCAACAGAGCCAAAGATCGTTCCCCAAATCACGTGGAACAAGGAGTCACCGACACCGGCCAAGGAACCCATCAAGGCCGTTTTCAAGGCGATAATCGTTTCTTTGGCTTTGTGTCCGTCTTGTTCTTCGATAGCGACATCGATCCCCATGATCAAGTTCCCAAAGATCGCATTGGTATTGAAAAATTGATTGTGGGTCCGCAGCATATCTTGCAGCTGGGTTTCATCATGGCCATAGAATTTTTTCAAGACGGGTAGGATGCCGTAAAGGTAGCCCGAACTCATCATTCGCTCATAGTTCCAGTTTAATTGGCTTGCCAAAATATAACGCCAGCTAATGGTATTCAACTCTTTTTTTGTCAGTTTTTGATCACTCATCGCCATCATATCCTCCTTCAAAATCTCCGGCAGCTGCCGTTGCAACCGTGCCTTTTTCGCTATCACGTTTAAAGACTAACATTGCTGCTACAAGTCCGATGATGGAAACGCCGAGCATTGGTACTTGCAGATACGCAGCTAAAAAGAAGCCTAATAACAAATAAGGAATGTAGTGCTTTGTTGGCAAGTAGCGCAATAAGATCGCTACCCCGACGACTGGCAAGACGCCACCAGCGGTTTTTAGTCCGGTCATCAGCCATTCTGGCGTGTTATCGGTAATCGTCGTAACGACTGCATCTCCAGCTAAAAGCATCAATAAAATCGGAATCGCCCGTGACAATCCCCATAAGAAAGAACCCGATAAAACTAACCGTGGGATTCGTTTGACTTGCATGTTGTCGATGGCTCTATCGATCCGGTGTAGTA
This sequence comes from Enterococcus sp. AZ188, assembly GCF_050544075.1. Lineage (NCBI taxonomy): Bacteria > Bacillati > Bacillota > Bacilli > Lactobacillales > Enterococcaceae > Enterococcus > Enterococcus sp. AZ188. Next base: position 236,881 of record NZ_CP172943.1, on the reverse strand, counting down.
GAAATACGTTACAAAAACGAGCCACGACATCCAGTTGCAGCATCAGCAAGGACACTGGAACTGCTAAGCCGATGCCATATTCCGCGCCGTTTCCTGAGATCACGGCAAACGCTGTTCCCAGTACTGCGCCGGTAAAATAATCCGGGACGGATGCACCACCAAATGCGGCGATCCCCAAACGCATCAACTGTAAGGTCCCACCGACCATCAAACCGGTCTTTAAGTCCCCCATGATCATTCCAGAAATCATTCCGGCGATCGCTGGTTGGGTCAACGTATTGGAAATAAGTGAATCATTAATAGCAATAAAAGCATAAACAGTAATAAGAATGATTTGATACGCTGCTAAATGCATGAATTTTCCTCCTAATTGTATGAACGAGTCTTAACTGGCTGGTTATCGATCGTTGTGTCGCCTCAGATAAATCGTGAAAAACACTCGTTTTTTGACAAATCTTCCGCTACATATTCTCCTCGATCGAAGCGCTGCCTGATTTACCCTCGTAATTTCTTCATAAAGTCGATCGATGGTTCATTGGGTACAAGCTGTGCCGTGACGGTGATTCCTTTTGCGGCGATCGCTTCAAAGATCGGCTCTTCTTCTGGCAGCACTTGAATGCTTTTGGTCACTTCCCGTGCGCCTTCTTTGTAGCTCATGTTGCCGACGTTGATCGCTTTGATCGGTCCATCTGCTTCAATATAACGCAAAACATCTTGGGGATTTTTGAAAAGTAAAAACAACCGTTGCTTGCCGTAACGACCAGCGCGAATATTCTTGGCTGCAGTTGCCACTGGAAGGACGGAAAGTCGCATCGAAGTTGGCGCTGCCATTCGTAAAGAAGATTTTTGTAATGGGTCTGCGGCGGCTTCATCATTGGCCACGATGATCCGTTGCGTGTTTAAACTGGTGGACCAGATACCGGCGACTTGTCCGTGGATCAAGCGCTCATCGATCCGACTATTGACGATATTTTCTTGCCCAGCATACGCACTGTAATCCCCTAATTCCTCTTGCTTTTCTTCTAAAATTTCTTGTTCTGCCTGGTTCATCCCTGCTTTGACATCAACGATGTTTTCTTTGGCTAAGCAAAGCAGCTCGTTGATCGTCGCTCGTTGATTGACGACTGCCTCGATCACTACGGACAATGTCATTCCAGCGAAAATCGCCACTTCGTCATCCTCTAAATAATTCTTGACTGCAACGTTGCACGGGGTTCCTCCTAATAGATCCGCAATAATCAATGTTGAACCGTTAAGGGCTTTCATTTTCTCGTTCAATTCTTTTTCAAACTGCAGATTGTCACTATCTGGTCGTAATGAAACGGTGTGAACGTTTGCTTGTTGGCCTACGATCATCTCCAGACTGCTTTTGACCCCTTCTGCCATGCCTCCATGACTGATCAATACAATGTTTTCCACTAATTTCCCTCCTACTCCGTAGGTCGCCCTACTTAACATGTTATGTTCCTTGTAAGCATACTATACCACATGGCAAGCCATCCGTAAACCTAATATCTTAACATATTGAATTTTATTTTTTAGGCCTGTACAGACTGGAAAACAACGAATTTTCTACAATAATTAAGTGGCAGGAAAGGATTTAACATGTTATGCTTGATGTATTCATATGGAATGGAGGGAAACCACTGTGTTGCCAAAGTATGAGCAGATCAAGCAAGATCTTTTACAAGAAATCAAAGACCATAAATTCATTCCCGGTGATAAGTTTTATTCAGAGGCGGATATCAAGCGGATGTATTCTGTTAGTTCGATCACGGCAGTCAAAGCGTTGAATGAATTGACGAGTGCTGGCTATCTGTATCGCATCCAAGGCAAAGGAACCTTTGTTTCAAAAGCAAAAGTATCTCAGAGTGTGAAGTTTTCCGACATTGAGCTGCATTCACTAGACCAAGAAAAGGTCAAGGTTCTTGCGGTGGAAGAAGGAAATGACCCTGAGATTTTGAAAGAATTAGGCTTGGCTGCCAGTGCTTCCTACTACCGAATCAAACGGGTCCGCTATTTTGGCGATGTTCCTTTCTTGGTTCACATCACTCATTTGCCGAAGAAGCTGATGAAAGAACCGATCGCCAAAAACCTCAACCGATATGCCAGTGTTTATGAGCGGGTCCGAAAAGACTTTGCGATCGACCTTTTCTCATTGGCTTCTGTTGAAACCAACGAAATCGTCTTTCCTGATGACGCTGAATTGTTGAACTTATTGCTACTGAGCTTCCGAGAGCCTGCGGTCAAACAAGTCAAGCACTCCTATTTAGCAGATGGAAGTGTCGCTGAATACATCGTCAGCTACAAGCATTGGAAATATTTCAAAACAAAAATAGAAGTAGAGCCCGCGTAAATTTGGGTCTCTACTTCTATTTTTTTATTCTACGACAGGTTGATCACAGAAAACGAGTTCCTTGATCTCCACGCCATCGGTTTCAAATACCACGACTTCGTTGCTGCCTTTTTTCAAAAATTCTTTCGGACAGTATAAGGAATGCACGGGGCCACGTTGCCAATAGCGACCTAGATTGATGCCGTTGACGATAACGACGCCTTTGCCATACCCACGGCAATCGATGAACGTATCTCCTACCTCTGTCAGCGTGAAGGTCGTTTGATAAAAGGAGGGGTGTGTCGGATTTTTTCCTGCTTGATAATCGATGGCTTGTAGCTGCTCTGCGGAAAGCGTCAATGGGTAATGACGATAGCCTTGGTGGAAATGAATATCTTGCATGATGCCTCCACGGATGCCTTTGGCTTGTGTAGGCCCATTCAATTTAAACCCGTAATTCACGCGCCCTAAGTTTTCCACTAAGACATCTAGCTCGATGGTCTCTTTATCTGGTGCCCCTTGGATCAACAGCTCCTCACCTAGCGTCTCTTGGTATTGGATCGCCTGTAATTGGCCGTCGGTAAAAATATGCAGCCGATCGCTAGCTTCTACCACTTTTAATTTGTTTTCTCGATGATAGTTTTTTAACTGAACCGAATAGAGCAAATAGCCGTAGCCTGTGCTGGCAGCTTCCATTGTTAGAGGATACATGCTTTCTTGCGGTGCCATCAGCTGGTCTTTGATGGCCAGTAACGAGACACTGTTTTCGATGGGAAAGGTTCCTAATGCCGCTAATTGCTTGGTCCGTGGTTTGGCTTGCCACACTTCGGGACAGGCTTCTTTTATGGCTTTTTGTACCTGATAGTATTTGTCGGTAGGTTCTCCTGCTTCTGTCAGTAAAGCATCGTAATCATAGCTGGACACTTGTGGTAGATCCAGCGCCCCCCGAGCGGAACAGCCATTGTAAAAGCCAAAGTTCGTGCCTCCATGGAACATGTAAAGATTCAAGGAACCGACTGCTAACATCTCTTTGACTTCATTGGCTAAGTCTTGACCGTCTCGCTTGATGATCGGCTCCCCCCAGCGGTTGAACCAGCCATCCCAATATTCCATGCACATGATGGGCCAGTTTTTGCCATGTTTTGCCATAAACTCTTTCATCACAGCCGCATTTTCCTTGGAACGACTGCCGAAATTGCCTGTGACAAAGACGTCGTCTTCAATCAATGTCCCAGCGTCCAGTACTTCTTCCCATGCCCCATCTGAGGTAAACAAGGGTACATCGATGCCGTATTCTTCCATCAACTCCTTGGTCTGGCGCAAATACGCTTTTTCCATTCCATAAGAGCCGTACTCATTTTCCACCTGCATCATGATCACTGGTCCCCCATGAGTGATCTGCAACGGCACAAGTTTTGGCAGCAAGATCTGGAAATAGTTGCGCACCTTTGCCATGAAGCGTGGGTCGGTTGAGCGCAACCGCATCGGTTCGTTTAACAGCCAAGCCGGCAACCCGCCAAATTCCCATTCAGCACAAATGTAGACGGAAGGCCGTAAAATGACCATCAAGCCTAGCGCTTGGGCTTGCTTTACAAAAGCACAGATGTCTTTCATTCCCTGAAAGTCGTAGACTCCTTCACGAGGTTCGTGGAGATTCCAAGGAATGTAGGTCTCAACTGTGTTGGCTCCCAGTGCTTTTAGATTGTAGAGGCTATCTGTCCATTGCGCCGGTGTCATGCGGAAATAGTGGATCGCTCCGCTGATCAATTTGATTGGTTTTCCATCTAACAAAAAATCTTCTTTTATCTCAAACGTTCGCATGTCGTCTTCCCCTTTACCAGTATCTTTGCCAATCAGGCAATGCCAATCGGATCAATCCTTCTAAATAGAAATAATCCCCCCAAAGATTGGGTTCATCGATGCCTTTGCCTTCCGCATGAGCATACACACCATGCAGCAATAAGCCTTCATTTTCTGGTACTTGGCTCGCTGCATACTGCTCGCCTAATTGGTAAAGCATTCCTTTAGCGATTTTTTGGGCATCGGGATATGCACCCATTTCCTCTGCTTCCAACAAGCCACAAGCCGCAATCGCTAAAGCAGAGCTGTCTTTTTCAGCAGGATGTTGGTCGTTAAAATCAAAGTCCCAATACGGCACCAAATCTGCTGGCAAATGAGCCAAAAACACCTCCACGATCTGCGGATAATTTTCTGGAAAAGGCTGGCTATGCAGGTAGCTTTCATTCAAAGGAAGCCCTAAAATCGCCCAGCTCTGTCCTCTTGCCCAAATCGATTGGTCGCTGTTTCCTTGATGCGTCGCACCGTGACTTGGCTGCCCCGTCTCAGGATCGAAATAATACGTATGAAAGGTGGTAGCGTCATTCTTGATGACGGTCTTTCGGACTGTCTGATAATGCTTACTCGCGGCCTCTGCGTAACGAGGCTCTCCCGACAATTGAGTTGCTGCAAATAAAAGCGGCAAGTTCAGTAGCGAATCAATAATCAAGCGGTATTCTTGTGGGTCGCCATAAGTGCCCCATGCTTGAATAAATTCCCCCTTTTCTTGAAACCGTGCCAGCAAAACATCCGCTGCTTGAATGACTTCTTGCTTGCAGTGTTCATCGCCAGTGATCTTGTAGCCCGCACCGGCAGATAAGCTATATAAAAAACCAATATCATGATGATCTAATACAAAATGGTCGTCTAAACGCGTTTGAAAACTGTCGATATTTTCCATAGCTCGAGTCAAAAAGTTCTTTTCTTTGGTCCACTCATAGGCGAGCCACAACATCCCGGTCCAAAAGCCATTGGTCCAATCATCGTTGCCTTTCAGCCGATATTTGCCATTGGTGGCACAGGCTGAAGGAAACTGTGTGCCAAAGCGCTGACTATTTTTTTCGATCTGTTGGATGCACGCGGTGATTTTATCCGCTAACCACACATCGGTCACTTTTTCTCCTAACAGGATCAAGCGTTGTTTGTTCTCTTGCAGACGCATGTTTACCCTCTCCTTAACTTGTTAACATATTAACTGAAATTATTATAACGTAAACGAACAAAAAAAGCGACCATCCTTCATTGATTCCTAAAAAAAGAGCATGACAGCTGCCCACAAATGCAGACCTGTCATGCTCTTGTCCTCTTTTTTTTAACAGTTCCAACCAAATACTTCGATTTGTGTAAGAGCTGGAAATGGGGAATCATCCTCTGCTTTTTGCAGCTCTTTATAGGTCAGCTTAGTCGTTTCTTTTTTCGGAAAACGAACTTCTTGAAATGACGCCGTATTTGTCGTTTCCACCACCAGCTCTTCTCCATCAGCAAAGACCAAGGTCCCTTTGGTCCAATAGCTATCATGGGGATAATCTGCCCGTAATAGAAAACGAACCCGATCGATCAAGACGGGACGACCAAAATCAATGGTCAATGCAGCATCGGCTTGCTGATTGATGCCCCAAGAAGCAAACGGATACGAACCGTGGGATCGGTTGCCATATTTTCCATCGATCGCATTCTTGGCAAAAAAGACGGAATCATCTCGCGTCTCCACATTCGCTGAAGCATGAGGATACGCCCCTGTCGCTGACTTTTGATCATGGGCATTGAAGGATAAATTTTGATAATTCGTGATCTCAAACGCATGGGCTTTACGCACCATAAGGTGATGGCGCTGCGAGGCAAAGGCCGTTTCCACCGAGGACTTTCGATGAGATTCCGTCCAAGGGATCTGATATTCCCAAGTGGATTGGGAAAGATAGATCAGTGATGGTGCTAAGGTTTCATCAAGCTGAAGGACATAATACGGATTTTCCCCCGTCACCTCAACGACGATCTTATCCCCTTCCTCATAGGGATAGTTTTTAATGGCTAATACGGCCAAATCATCACCAGAAACTTGAAACGGCGCGGGTTCTTTTTCATGGTCGATGCGACCGACGATCACCTGGTCCTGCTTATTTTTTATTGCTAGCGTAATCATTTGGATCGCTCCTTTCTTTTTCTACGATACCACCGACTAAACAAATCAAACGGTGCTTCCCTGGTGGAATATGTTGTGCTAAGTATGGAAAACTAGTTCTTGGAAAAAAGACAGAGGTATTGGCTTCTGGCTGAACAATACTGGCTTGTTGATAGCCTTCGATGTTGATGATTTGAGAACAAAAGCCTCCTTCACTGACTCGACTCCAGGTCGGTCCTGTTTGGGCCTGAGGCAACCGTCCAGTCAGCGGTACACTAAACCCGCCCTCACGGAGGTCCAACGAAATCGTCGTCGTCAACTCGTGCACGCGCACATGCCACTGACCAAAGGGAAAAATCTCAGTTTCAATCACTACCTCCTCAAAGGGTGCCCATTGGTAAAAGACCCCTTTTTCCGTCACTCGATAATCCCTGACTGCGCCCTTCGTGCGAAAATAGCTGCCATCTCGAGCAATAGCTAATGTGCTATCGAAGGCGCCTTCGGCATACGTGACGCCAGCTTTCGGCACACTGAAACCAAGTTTGCTCGAATAGACGAATTTGCTGTATTTTGCTTGAGCATGGGCTTGCTGTTCAAGCATCAAGCCTGCAGGATACCCCAACAGATGATGGCTTTTTTCATTGTGCACCAGCAACATATTGCCTTTTTCAATCCGTTTTTGCGGCTCTCTTTTGATTGGCTCAGGTTCAGCCCGCCAAAAAGGATGCGTTTCTGCGACCGCTAAAAGCAAAAAGGTCTTCAGCCCCCAATAAGGCGAGCCTGGTGCATTATACCCTTCTGCCATTACATGATTTTCATAGTGGTACCCGATGGACAAGCGACCATCGAAAGTGAAAATTTCTTGTGCCATCCAATTGCGCAAGTGCTTCGCCAGTAGTCCTCGCACCTGTCCCCATGGGATCGCTTCGACGTCTGCGAAAACCAGTGCCGAGAAAAACGCCCCTTGCGCAAACCGATAAGTCAGGCTGCGGCCATAGGGCAAGGCTTCGCCATCTTCATCAAAATAATAGACGAAGTCTTGCGCAAATAGCGTGGCTCGCTCTTTAAAACGCTGCGCCCATTCTGGATCTTCGTCTTGCATAAATGTAGCGTAAATCAAGCCGTAATAATGAAACGCAAAAGGAATGTAGTAATCTCGCTGCGTCGTTTTCCCGTCTACGTACCAACCATCGCCAACGTACATGGAATCGATCAATGCCAACTCTTGGGACAATGCTTCTTTTGCCAACGGTTCCCCACAGTGAAACAAGGCAACGCGTATCAACACTTTGAAGAATGTCCAGTTGTTCTTAGGAATCTTGCACTCAAGTGCTTGGGAAAGCCAAGCCACTAGCTTTCGCTGGTTCTTCTGCGGCAACGCTGTCCAAAAAGCGTCCTTTTGCAACAATAGGGTCAATGACAATGCGGCTGCTTCCACGATGTATTGATCATAATCCGTGATCCTTCCCCAGTAAAACGCGTGTTCAGGATCTGTCCCTGCTATCACTTTTTCTACGTAAGCTGCTCGTAACGGATCATCTGGGCAAACCCTCCAATAAGGCGCCAGCCCCCACAAAGGACGCACAAGCGCTTCCATCTCAGCTCGTGTTCGATCATATACGGCCCCACTGCTACCTAGATTCAATCCTAGATAGTCATCTGCCAAGATCGCTGCTTGCAAAGGAGTGATCATGTCTTCCAATGCCCGCTGATAGTCCAGACGCGTCAAAAACGGATTCTCTTTGATTGCCATTTGCTTCATACGCCATCTCCTTCTGTCAATTTACAGAACAGAATAGCAAGCAACGGCTTTTTTATCAAGCGATCTTCTACTGGCAATACTGCTGAAAAATGAGAAAAGATTTCGAGGAATTTTTGACTTAACCTGTTAACAAATCTTTTAAGATTGATTTTCTTTCCTTCTTTTTCTTTTAACTAGCAAAGTTAACTTAGTCTATATGAAAAAATTATGATAAATCATCCATAGTGCTCTGACTTTTTTTCATAATTTTTTTGCTGACCCTTTTTTGTCTAGATGAGGGCAGCGTCCGTTATACTATCAACCTTTTTTCACTAGAAAAAGACACCCTAGAGCCTTAAGTCAGAAGCCTACCACTTCTTCTCAAAAGCCCTTAAGATGTCTGATTACTGGCCATTTCTCTTGTCAAACAGCGAAAAAACTATTCTTCGACCGCGACTTTGTCCCACCAAGAAGTGGCGGTCTTTTGGATCACTTCATTCAAGTCTTCGATGTGCTGTTTTCCAGTACTTGCTAGCCATTCTTTGGCTGCTTCTGTTCCTTGTTTTACAAAGGGTTCAACACCATCTTTCCACGTTGCCCGGCCGCACAAGACGCCATTGAAGGTGGAGCCAGCTTCTTTTGCAAAAACCAGTGTTTCTTGGAATAAGCTGGCTGATACGCCTGCACTGAGAAAAATAAACGGCAGATGTGTCGCGTCGCTTTGCGCTTTGAAATACGCGGCAGCTTCTTCCTTGGTATGCACGGCTTCTCCCTTGGCAAAACCTGCCACATAATTCATGTTGACTGGTACTTCCACTTTTAACACATCGACTTTGTACTGCGGTTTTGAAAATTCCTTCATCAATCCAATGACTTTTTCTGGTTTGCGTTGCGCATATGCTTTTGAGTCGACTTCAGGCAGCTTAGCATCATAGGAAAGGACTTCTAAAAAGAAGGGCAGATCAGCCGCTTGGCATTCACTGCCGAGTCGTTCCACAAAGACATGTTTCAACTGATTGATCTGGGCATCTTCATCTACATCATAGTAAAGCAAAAATTTGATAGCATCTGCGCCAGCTGCTTTTAATCGCTCAACCGACCATTCCCCTAATAAATCAGGCAAACGTCCCGGCGTAGTCGCATCATAGCCGGTTTTTTCATACGCCAGCAAAAGCCCCGCCTCTGGATCACGGCTTTGCGCAGCTGCCAACCCATATTCTGGATCTAATAAAATAGAAGACGCGTAAGGGGTCAATTCTTGTGAGACTAGCGTTTTAAACTGGCTGATTTTCTCTGCATCAGCCTCCACGCCAAGTGCTGCCATCATTTTTTTCAAGGCACCTCGTTGGTCGATCGCTAAAGCTGCGATCACTCCTTCTTTCGTTGACAGGCGATCCATCGCTGCTTTTTTGGCTTTCGTTACGGTTGCTTTCATTAAAATTCCTCCTTTTTTGTCCATGCCAAAGAATCAACCGCTTTCACTTTTTTCAGCGTTGGCGAAACGGTTGTCAGCACGTATAAAAATGTCTATTGATGAAGCCGTTCGACTGATTGACCACCGCACGTATCGACTTCGTACACGAAAAGATACGTGCTCGTGGTGGGCTTTCTCAGTCATCGTTAGTTGTTATACGGATGAATCGTCACGCCTTTGACCACCCGATTGACGGTACGCGTTGGCGAAGGTGTGTCGGGTGTATTCCCGACTTTGATCGATGCCAGCAGTGCGATCGTTTGTGCAAAGACAATGTCTGCTAAGGCAAGATAACCGTCTGGCAATGATGTGTCATCTGGAAAGAAAAAGTTTGTTCCTGAGAAATTCACAGCTGTCGGCTGTCCGATAGCAGTCACTGCGGCGGCGATGCCGTCGCTCTTTAATTCTTCCAACATATCAAGATCATACTGCCGCGTATAGGACGTATTGCTGACAAAGACAAAGACGAGGGTTTGGTCATCTACGAATGATTTCGGTCCATGACGGAAGCCCATCGAAGAATCGAACACGGTGGCGATTTTTCCCGCAGTCAGTTCCAATACTTTTAGCTGTGCTTCCCTGGTCAACCCCGACAACGTGCCTGACCCAAGGTAAACGATCCGCTTAAAGGAACGGTCCGTCAGTACTTGGAGTTCTGTTTCTCTGTCGATCATTTCTTGCCCCAATCGGCTAAGGGTTTCAACATAATGCCTCTTTTCTGTCAGAGGCGTCTGGTCAAAAATCAGCAGTGCGGAAAGAGCCATGCAAGAAAAACTTCCCGTCATTGCAAAGCCAGCATCATTTGACCTCTCAGGCATCAATAACAGATAGCTCGTTTCATCAGCGGCAGCTTGTTGTGCCAAAGATCCGTCGGCTGCACAAGTGATCGTCAAATGATAACTGTCGGCAACGAATTGATCGACGATTTTGACCGCTGCTAAACTTTCTGGTGAATTGCCGCTTCTAGCAAAAGAAACGAGCAGTATTGGTTCATCCGCAAATAAAACTTGTTCTGGAGCTGCGACAATATCCGTCGTAGCAATACTTTCAAAAAGATAATCCGCAGTTGCGCCCGTCTTATTCAAGTAAGGAACGATCGTATCTCCAACATATTGCGACGTCCCCGCTCCCGTGAAAACTACCCGAATGCGTTTGTCCGTCTTTTGCTTGATAGTACGTAAGAAAGCCGCGATCGCCTCTTGCTTTTCTTGATAGATCGTCAAGGTTTCTTGCCAAAGTTCTGGCTGTTGTTTGATTTCTCTTGTTGTAATTTCCGCACCTAATTCTGCTAATTCCTTTGTTGACAGTTGAAACATCTTTCTTCCTCCTAGCTACTGTTTTTCCAGTATGTATTCCCAGTGATGGTACGAGGAGCGCTTGTCTTGGATGAAGGCTTAGCGATCACTCAAATGGCAAACTTCCTTGACTTCACTGGGTTTGAATACACGCCTTTTCTTTGCTCGAGTGGATCATTTCAGACTGTCTAGGAAATGCGCTACTCGTCGTTACGCAAGTGGCGGACTTTGTATCTAAATTGGTCTGCTCGAGCAACACTCAAGGTGTATTCGATCACTTCATTTTCAATATTGAACGTGCTGCGTACCAGGTTCAACACCGGCGCACCTTCGTGGATTTTTAGCAATGCCGCATCTTTTGCACTGGCAATACTGGCAAAAAATTCTTCGTCCGCGAGGCGGATCACTTGATGAAAGTCTTCATGAAAGATATCGTACAATGGTTTTTGCTCGATCATCTCACTCGTTAAATTCATGAAGCGTTTGACAGGCAGATAAGAACGCTCGATCATCATCGGTTGGCCATCAGCAAGACGCAATCGTTTTAACTTGTAGATCGGCTCGCCGATGGAAACTTGCAACTGAGTGGCAAAATATTTTGTCGCTTCCATTTTTTTGAATGCCAATACTCTAGTTTCTGGTTGTTTCCCTAGTGCTTTCATCTGTTCGGTAAAACTATACGAACCTGATAAATTGGTTGCCTGCTTGCGGATGTCTGAGACAAAGGTGCCCTTGCCATGTTGGCGATAAATATAGCCTAATTTTTCTAATTCCTGTAGTGCCAAGCGAACGGTGGTCCGACTTAATCCGTAGCGCTTTGACAGTTCTCTTTCTGAGGGAAGCATCGTGTCTGCTTCCATTTCATTTTCGATTTTTTCAATCAGTAAATTTAACAATTGATCGTATAATGGTTGTCGATTTTTATTGATATTCATAAGCCCCTCCAAACTGGTTACTACCACATAACGAGTGTACTATTTCCCGATAGGCGTGTCAAACAATCGTCTACAGGGGCTCTGTTTCCTGAATTTGCGTCTTTTCACGCAGGAAAATGAACCAATGTCCAGCACGAGCTAAGCTGAAAAGTCAGCTGTTGCTTGCTTAGCAAAACTCCTCCTGCGTGTTGCGCCGTTTCTTCTGCTAGCTTGCTTATTGCGGCCAAATGGATGGATACAGACCAAAGCCAGAACCGATCAAGCCGATCACTAGCAGCAAAGCGATACATTTCAACGGCGTCCAGCCGCGTTTTGATAAGAAGAAATACAGCATCAGTGTGATAGTCAATGGAATCACTTGCGGCAAGATCCCATCGAGGATTTTTTGAATATCGATCGTCACGGGCACTTCGTTAACTTTGTTAAACGTCAATTCATATTTGCCGTTAGCCAGTTCGTTGACCGCCGCATTTTCTTGCAATGTGTCGGTCAATTGACCATTCTCATCCGTGGTATACAGCATATCTCCATAAGCGGCAATGGCTGCTTGATCATCCACGATCGTCGTAGCTTGTGTCACTTCATTGGTAGTGCCGTTAGGGATCTGAATATCCAAAGACGTCGCCCCATACACGCAGGTCAAGGAACCGACAACAAAAATTCCTAAAATACTCGCTGCTCGGGTAAACTCTTTGGCATTTTCCGTTAAGATCCCAATGGCATCTGTCCCTAAACGATAGGACCAGTGCATCAAGAAGTACCGCAAACCAAATTGGGCCGCATTGAATACCAGTAAGAATATAAACGGTGCAGCGATATTGCCGCTGATCGCCATATTGGCTGTGATACCCGCCGTGATTGGTACCAGAGTGAACCAGAATAACGCGTCACCGATCCCGCCTAGCGGTCCCATCGCGGCGACTCGCACTGCCCGAATCATGGGAATGTCGGCTTTGTTTTGTTCCATCGATAGAATGATCCCCATCACAAAGTTCACGAGGAATGGATGGGTATTGAAAAACTCTAGGTTATGGCTCATTGAAGCAGCCAAGTCCTTTTCATTTTTATGGATCTTTTTCAATCCCGGTAAAATACTGAATAACCAGCCTCCTGCCTGCATTCGCTCATAGTTGAAAGAGGCTTGTAGAAATAAGGAACGCCAGACCATATTGTTCAAGGTCTTTTTATCCAGTTGTTCTGCGGGCGCTTGTTCGCTATAAGAATCGGGAATATTATATGCCATCTTCGTCGCCTCCGAAATCATAGGTATTGGCTGCTGCTACTTTAAATTTGGACTGGATTTGATAATCCCAAAAGGCTAATGCAAAACCGATAAAGGCTAGAATGATCAAGGCTGGTCCTTGCAAGGAAGGTGCCGCCATTACGATCGTGGCTAAACCAAACCCCATAAAGAAGAAACCCCACATTTCTTTGGAAACCATCACTTTTAGTAAAATCGCAAAACCGACATACCGCATCATGCCCCCAGCTGCGCCAAGCCCACCCATCAACCATTGAGGGATCGCTGCGACCGCCTGATTCCCGAAGGCAGCACCGCCGATAAAGAATAAGACCACGATCAAGCCAAAGATCGTTCCAAGACCCGCCATCGCTAAATAATTGATTCGATCAATGCCCTTCGTATTAGCATCATGGGCGTAGCTGTCGGCTTTTGACATCACTGGTGACATTAGTGAGAAGATAATCGTCACCCCATATTGCCCCAGCAAAGAAAACGGAATCGCCGTAGCGACGGCCACTGTCGGTTCCAGCTGCAGCGTGATCGCTAAGATTGCTGCCATAATTCCGCCAATCACCGCATTTGGCGGTTGCGCGCCGCCCACCGGCATATTGCCGATCGTCATTAACTGATAGGTTCCGCCAACGATCAAGCCGGTTTGAAGATCTCCAAGAATAAGTCCGATAACCATCCCGGTAACAATGGGCTGGTACAATGATTCTAAAAAACTAAATTGATCGATTGCGGCAATGAATGTAACTATGAAGACTAAAATGATTTGAAAAATCGTGTAATCCATTTTCTTTCTCCTTCCTTATCTCTGCATCACTGAAATAATTTCTTTTCATCTTCAACAGGTGTCGTTGGAACCCGCTGAATCACTAATTGCACCCCCATTTCCTTCAGTTTTTTAAAAGCATCGACATCTGCTTCATCGACGGCAACTGTCGTAGCAACCTGTCTTTTCCCTTCTGACATATGCATATTCCCAATGTTGAGTTTCTTGATTGGCACCCCACCTTCAGCTAATTTCAACGCATCTTGAGGATTTTCAACCACCATGAAAATTTTTTGTTTTGGCGATGCTTTATGAATGATCTCGATGGTTTTTTGAATCGAGAAATACCTCGTTTGGACGCCAGCTGGCGCCGCCATATCCATCAACCCTTGTCTGACTTTGTCTTTGGCGACCTTATCATTTGCCACTAAAATTAGATTTGCCCCCAACGTACCGTTCCATTGGGTGGCAACTTGCCCATGAATCAACCGATTGTCGATTCGCATCAACAAAATATTTGGTTCTCCCATAAATATGTCCTCCTTCTATTTACTGCATGATTTCTGCAACCGCACTGCGTTCTACTTCGATCACCGTTCCCGATTTCACCCTTAGATCGACCGTCTCTTTCCCAAGTGCTTGAATCTCCCCAATAATGCCGCCGTATAATTTGATTTTCTGCCCCTTTTTCAAGGACTGCTGCAATTCAGCGAAATAGCCTTTTTGCTTTTTCAGATGTTTCCCATTCAAGAAAGATGAGACCGCCAAAAAGAGAAAGAGAAAAACAAGCACCACGATTGAGGCTGCTAAGATCATTTCCCACATCGTTAAATCCCTTCTTCCTCATTGGTTTCCTCATGGCCTTTGATCTTTCCGTGAAAAATACCGCTCTTGCCAATCTCTGCCAGTTCTTGACAAAAACGCTCTGGATCAGTTGCCGTATATCTAGTCAACGAACCTTCCACTAGCAGCAGTAGATTGATGCCGCCGATGACCTCGACTTGCGGGTCCTCATTGGCAGCGGTCATCGCAACATTAAAAGGGGTCCCGCCTACAAGGTCTGCACAAATCACGACCCCATCACAGGTTTCCTTTAATTGATCGATTGCTCCTTGCAACTCTTTTTCAAAGTCAGCTAACGGATTTTCCTCTAAAAACGACACTGCTAGAAACTGTTCTTGCGGCCCTGCAATCATCGCAAGCGCATTTTCCATCCCTTGCGCAAATCCTCCATGACCTGTTAAAACCAAACCAAGCATCTTATGTCCTCCCCTTACTCTCAACTGGTAGTAACCACATATCCAATATAAACGCTTTCATTTTGTCTGTCAATAAAATTTTTGTTTTTATATGAAAATATCTTTGTTATCTTTAAATACGCAAAAGAGCGCCAAAACAATAATTATCAACAAAAAAGCTAACTGAAAAAAGTATTGAAATCCATCAACAGAATTTGTATAACGTTATTTTAAACAAATAAACACATTCGTTTTCGATTTCTGGTATCTAAAGAACCACAAGTCACTCACTATTCACCGATACAACAATCAACGTTGTTAAATAAAGGAACTATCAACAAATTTGCTTCCTTACTAAAAAAACCAGCTAGGTATAATCCCTAACTGGTTTTGATCATCACCAAACTCATTTTCCATTATGCGTTTTATTAAATTGTATTTCCAACATTGCCAATACCACTCAGATGCCATCCTGTTTTTAGTTCGGATAGATGATTTGCGTCAGTTCTCCAATCTTATCGTTATAAGCATCAGAAATAATGACAACGTCTTCTGTACTAAAAGCTTTTACCGCAGCGACTTGTCCATATTTCGAACTGTCACACAATAAATAGGCGGTTTTGGCATTATTTAGAATTTCACGCTTTTTGTTCGCCTCTACCAAGTTGGGCGTGCTTACACCTTTTTCAGCATCAATACCATTAGCACCTAAAAAAGCCGTTTGAAAGTTAAACGTTTGTAAATTTGCATCCGTCAATGGACCATTCAAGGATGAAATAACGGGATTGTATCGGCCACCAAGAAGTAAAATCTCGGCAGGAATTTCTTGTTGAATTGTAAAGACACTCGTATTGGTAGTAATAATCGTGATTTTTTTATTAATGATTTTATGCAGTAACGCTGTACAAGTCGAACCAGAATCTAGGTAGATCACATCACCATCGTGAACCAACTCAGCAGCCAAAGTAGCGATCGCTTCTTTCTCTTGGGAATACAAAGCAGCTTTAGCTGCAATCGGCATTTCGGAAGCCGTTGAACAAATCTTCACTGCGCCACCAGCCAACAATTCAACTCTTCCTGATTTTTCTAATTCTTTTAAATCCCGCCTCAATGTTGAGATAGAAACAGTAGGCAAAATGCTTTGCAATTGCTCTATTTTTAACAGTTCATCTTGAGCCAAAGCTTCTAAAATTTTTTCTTGTCTTTCATATGGAATCATAGCAACCTCCATTAATTGGTCAACTTCACTTTTTTTCAAATTATACCATACTTTTTCTCTCGGTATGAGCAAGGACTTTCATTGTTCGTCAATTTGATCTAGATTATGGGATAAATTTCTCGTTAACAAAAAAAGACGAGGATTCGCATTAGCGAATCCTCTAACCTTTGATCATTCTACTTCTAACTGACCAATCATTGCTACCCGTTTTTGGTGACGACCACCTTCAAACTCAGCAGCCAGCCATTCCTTAGTAATCATTTTCGCTAGTTCGACGCCCACGACGCGCGAACCAAACGCCAATACGTTGGTATTGTTATGCTCTTTTGAGAGCTTAGCACTATAGGGTTCGCTGCACACCACGGCTCGGATGCCCTTGATTTTGTTGGCAGCAATTGAGATACCAACGCCTGTGCCACAAATCAAGATTCCCAAATCACACTTTTGGGTTACCACCGCTTCTGCAACAGTCGCCGCATAATTGGGATAGTCAACGCGTTTATCACTTTCTGTCCCAAAATCCTGTACCGTGTGCCCTAACGACTCCAAATAGGTGATGATATCAGTTTTTAATTCAAACCCAACATGATCACAACCGATTGCTAGTTTCATGCTTGATCCTCCTCTTTATATATTGAGATCAGTTCTTGATACGATTCTTCTTTTCCAAAAAGAGCGGAGGTCCCTAAAACAAACCCATCAACACCTAAGGCGCTTAAGCGAGTCATTACGGCAGGCGAAATCGCTCCATCTGCCATTAATTGGTAGAAATAACGTTCCTTAACTGCAGCAAGCTGCTTTATTTTTCCTTCCACATGTGTCAAATACGCTTGACCTGAAAAACCGGGATCAACAGTCATTACCATCACGTAATCGATCAATGGCAGCAGTTCTTCAATCATTGCAACACTTGTTCCAGGATTGATGGCGATTCCGGCTTGTTTTCCCTTTTGCTTAATTTTGTTGATAGTTCTTGTAGGATGGCGATCTGCTTCCGGATGAAAATAAATGATATCTACACCTATATCCGCAAATTTCTCTACATACGCTCCCGGATCTTCAATCATCAAGTGGACATCAACTAAGGTTTCTGACCATTTGCAAATAGCTTCGATATCTTGAAGTCCCATACCAAAATTTGGAACAAATCGTCCGTCCATAACATCAAGATGAAAAATATCGATTTTCGCCGCTTGTAAAGCGGCAACCTCGTCCTTTAGCATTGAAAAATCAGCACACATCATAGATGGACACAAGATTTTTTTCTTCAAAACACTACCTCCTGTCAGCAAATGCTCTCACTCATTAATAACGCCAATCGCTTGTCCACAACGCCCTTGCTTCTCTGTAATCACTAAGGTTTGCTGTGCGGAATTAGTGAAAACAACGATTACATCCGTTTCTTTGCCCTGTGATGCCAGAAACGGAAAATCAACGTTTGCCAGCACACTCTCGGCAGTAACTTTGTCACCTTCAGAAACTCTGGTATCGAACCCTGCGCCATTTAGCTCCACAGTATCGATCCCAATATGGACTAGAACTTCTAAGCCATTTTTGGCTTTTAACGAAATCGCATGTTTTGTAGGAAACACAGAGACCACTGTTCCTTCAATCGGTGCTGTAACAAGATCATCTGTTGGTACCACAGCAAACCCTTCGCCTAATAGTTTGGTTGAAAACATCTCGTCCTTCACTTGTTCAATACTTTTCACCACGCCATTAGCTGGTGCATAAATAACATTTTTCTTCTTAAATAACCCCATATTCCCCCTGCTTTCTACGCCAATGTCTCGTCTCGATTGGTAAATACAAATGCTAAGACTGCTGAAACCACCATTGAAATCAGTAAGCCGATCATCGCTTGTATGAAATTCGAGGAAGTTGAGCCTACAAAGGCGGGAAAAGTGGTGACACTACCAAAGACAAAGGCATTCGTTACAACTTGCATCAACCCTAAATAGGCACCACCCACAGCACCACCAATAATTTGCGCTAAGAAAAGTTTTTTATTTTTTACAAGTAAGCCGAACAAAGTAGCTTCGATAATCGCTGATAATGCGATCGTGACTAAGCCAGTTAAAGCAAAGCTTCGCAGTTTTTTATCTTTCGCTTTAAAGTAAACGCCAATCGTTGTACCTATCACGGCGAAGTTACATGCAAAAGTAAAAGGAACGATGTAATCAAAGCCATAGGTTGAAACGTTATTAATCATGATTGGATTGACTGCCCAGTGAATGCCCAAACTTACGAGAACACTCCAACCACCACCAACTAAGATTCCAGTTAGCACACTACTACGCTCGATCAACCAATTCACCACATTAGCGACTGCTTCGCCACTATAGACCCCGATTGGTCCAATAACGATCACTGTCAATGGAACCATAATCGCTAGTGAGACTAAAGGAACGACCACCAATTTTAAAGTCTCCGGTATGTGTTTGTCTAAGAATTTGTAGAGATATGAAAAAGCCCAAATCGAAAGGATGATTGGTACGACAGTCGAATTGTAGTTCATCAAAACGACTGGAATCCCAAAGAACTCCGTCGTTGCACCGTTGCCTGCTCCTCCCATCAATGCAATAAAATCAGGATTGATTAACGCAGCCCCGATCAATGCAGAGATATACGGACTGGCACCAAACCGCCGCGCTGAAGTAAACGCTAACAATACGGGCAAGAAATAAAATACACTCATAGAAGCAACAAATAAAATCGAATAAGTGCCGCTGTCTTCACTGATCAACCCGAGCTGAACAAACAAAATCAGTAGTCCTCTTAAAATACCTGAGCCCGCCAAAACTGGTAGTAGTGGCGCAAAAATAGCAGATACGGCAGAAAAAACATTGCTGATAATACTGCCAGAAGCTTGTTCTTCTGTGGTAGGGCTACCAGCACTTTCGTTACCTTTAACTAACGGCTCAAACTCATCGTAGAGCTTCCCGACTTCTGTCCCAATCAAAAGCTGGTATTGGCCCGCCTTATTAATGACATTGATCACTCCGTCGATATTCTCGACGGCTTGATCATCCGCTTTTGCGGTGTCATGTAACGTTAGACGCAACCGGGTGGCACAATGTGTCATATTGCGAACATTATCCGCTCCGCCTATTTTTTCTAAAATATTTTTTGCCATCACTTTGTAATCCATCTTCCCCACTCCTTTTATTTTGATTGATTTGTTGGTGACAAAAATTCAAGCAGCAACTGATTGGCTGCGACTGCATCGTTTTGATCGATCACAGCTTGAATCGCAGCCAAGCCTACGTTATCGATCATTTGATCCATTTGTTTGATCATTTTCATGTTTTGTTCGCACTCTTTTGAGGCATGTTCAATTACAGGGAACGTATCAAAATAAATCACACCGTCATAGTTATGCTTTTTGACATAATACAAGAATTCTAATGTTTTGAAGGGTGTTGCTGAACCGATCATCAATCCATCGTCGTTTAACCCATACCCATCATTCAGATGCACCCCGTATAATAACCCTTTTCCAGCAAACAGATCCGCAGCAAAAGCAGGGTTTTCGTGTTTCATTAGCATGTGGCAATAATCAAGGGTCACACCTACATTTTTGCGGTTGATCTCATTAAGCATCATTCCAGTGACACCCATACTATCAATGAACGCATAGGCTCTTGGTTGAAATGGTTTATACTCGATACTGATTTTCAAATCTGGTGCGTAGTCAGCAATTTCAATAAAAGCATCCCGAATCTGATTCCAAACCTTTTGGTAATTGATTTGAAAACTATAGTCAAAGCCATCAAAACCGAGCCAAATGGTTACGACTTCTCCACCTGCTGCACGACAATAATCAGCAGCTTCTTTGCATAATGTCAAGGCATGCTGCGCAACCTGTGGGTCAGCATTGCCTAATTCACCGTTGATAAACTCTTCTCTGAATCGCAATGCAACACCATTCAATTTCAAATCAGCTTGTCCCAATCTCTCTTTCATTTCAGAGGCAGTCGTCCCACCGACGTGCTCCGGATAATTTAAATCTACGTAATCAAGCCCCAATTCTTTGAATGCGCCAAATACATTGTCTAAATCATTTTCGTAAATTGATAAAAATGAATTGATTCTCGTTGCTAATTTCATCTTCATTCTCCTTAGCCATTTATTATAGACTCAGAATAGCACAAAATTTTTCCATTAACAACCATTTTATTTCATATTATTTCAAATTAATTCATAAAGAAGCATTGTTTCTATTAGAAGAAATACTTCAAAAAATTGATTTATAAGCATTTATTTTGTTAAAACTTCATTTTGGAACTATTTGAAATAAATTGATTTTTTATGGATCATTTTAAAAAAGTTGTCTTGATTCACTGATTATGCTGATTTGACTCTATTTGTTTCAGAAAAAGGATCATTTGGCAAATCCTTAGTGGGCTGCTATTGAACTAGGCGTCCCTAGTGATATATCTCCTTTCACTCCTTCGAATTGTTTTCACGTGAAACAAAAAAACCTAACCAACCAGCAGGATCGCTGTTTGATTAGGAAATAGGCACTGCTTTATTGTTTGGTCAACCACGTGCGCGAGTGTTCAACTTCTTCATACGTTAACTGATGACTTGGGGTCCAAACGGTTGAAAGGACTGCGCCCCGCGAGGTAAAGATCTCTTGGACGTAAGCACTGTCAGCTAGGGAAACGATCGGGTCGTTTCTGCCAAAACTCATAAACACATGAGTGTCAGGCAAGGAATTCGTCGGTACATTCTCGACTGGATACATGGCGTGGTAGAGGATCGCTTTTTTGAAGTGGTCACTATCATTTAGTAATAAGCGAATGGCAATGTTGGCGCCATTGGAATAACCCACCAGTACCACTTGCGCTAACGAAAAGTTGTATTCTTTGGCGGCTTGCCGAATAAAATCGGCTAATTCGTCGCCGCGAAGTGCTAAGTCGGCTTCATCATACACCCCTTCAGCTAGGCGTTTGAAGTAACGGGGCATGCCGTTTTCTAAGACATTGCCGCGAATACCTAATAGTGACGCTTGGGGATCAAGGGCTTTGCCTACTTCTAGCAGCGACTGTTCGTCGCCACCGGTGCCGTGGAGCAGCACCAAAACTGGTGCGTCAGCTGCTCCTTGTTGATAGATTGCTTTCATCGAAGTTCCTCCTTTAACTTGGTCGTTTGATATCGAAAATCTCCCCAATCGTTGCGTAAGAATTTCCCGCTAGCCGGCTGACTGCTTGTAAGGCACGGGGATCGATCTTGCCATCTTGATAGACATCCTCTGCAATCTGGTAGCCGACGACTTCCAACAATAAGAGATCGGCAGTGGTCTGCTGGTCTTTTTTGATGGGTACGTGTTGATGCAGAATCGTTTCTAAGCGTACATTGGCTTCTTTCAAGCCAGGAACGACAATTGTTTTCGATGTCGTTGTGGTAAATCCAGAAACCGTCAACTCGCTTTGGTCTGCGGGCAATAATGCCGCGGTTTTATTGGCCTCTTGGATATTTGTTTGATCCAAAATATGCACGACGGCTTCTTTTGTCGCCAACAGATTGCGGGCGGTGTCTTTCAGTTCCCCCTCTTTACGCTGGATAGCCAACGAGAGGATCACGGGTTCTGAGCTGACGATGTTAAAAAAACTGAATGGGGCGATGTTGACGATACCATCGGCTGATTGCGTACTGACCACTGCCACTGGCCGTGGAATGATGGAGCCGATCAGTAGTTTATAATTTTCTCGTTGGGTCAAATTCTTGGGATCTAAATAGTGCATACAACGTCTCCTTTTTTCTAAACCGATAAGTCTGGCAAGCGATCCTCGATCTCTGCACGACGGCTTTCAAATTGGGCTGGCAGCATCAACTGCTGTCCTAACGTTTCCAACGGTTCATCAACGAAAAAGCCCGGGGTTTCTGTTGCGATCTCAAAGACGATGTTGCCCCTTTCTTGGAAATAGACGGCTTTGAAATAGTTGCGGTCTTTGATTTCAGTGACTCCGTATCTTTGATCGTACAAGTATTCTTGCCACTCTTTTTGCACTGCTTCCGTTGGCACGGACCACGCGATGTGATGGACGGTGCCGACACCCCAGCGCCCTGCTGGCATTGCTGCATGGGGCACGACGATCTCATGAGCGAGGGTACCTGCGGTATGGAGATGCGTGCTTTTCTCTGTTTTGTTAAAAATGTCCAGACCTAGATCATCTGCCAACGTTTGAATGGTCGCTTTTGGTTGTGCCGAAAGCAAGACGGCCCCATGAAAGCCTAAAATCGCTGGTGTTTCTACCGACTCTTCGGCTTCGACTAACGCCAAAGACAGGTCATGCTGATCATGAAGTTCTAAAGTTGGCCGATCAAACAATGTACTTTCTTGGACAGTTACTTGATGTTTCGCCAGATGTTCTTGCCAATAGGCACTGCTGCCTTTAGGAATACGAAACGCGATCGTGCCGACTTGTCCGCTTCCTACTCGCCCAGGATGGGCATTTGCCCAGGGGAAGAAGGTGATGATGGTCCCATTTTCTAATGCTTGATTGCTGTAATAAAGATGATACGTGTACGGATCATCAAAATTGACGGTTTGTTTGACGAGGCGCAACCCCAACACGTCGCGGTAAAAGGCAACGTTCGTTTGCGGATCGCCTACGATGGCTGAAATATGGTGGATCTGTTGAATGGGTTGCATACTGTGTGCCTCCTTAGGCGCGTTTTGTATTGAAGGGTTTGATGACTCCTTCGATGTATTCACGGCGATTTTCTAAAAATGGTGCCAATGATAAGGACTCACCCAATGTTTCGTATGGCTCATCCCCCATGAACCCTGGTTCATCTGTTGCTAGTTCAAAAAGAATATGGCCGATGCGCACATACAAGGATTCAAAATAGTAGCGATCCACATAGCCGGAGTTGGCCAATCCCAAGTTATCAAAGATTTCTTGCCAAACTGCTAATGAGTCGTGGTGAGCTAAGCGAAAAGCGACATGATGCACTTCGCCATCGCCTTGTTGCGCTTGCGGGCTCGTGGTATCTTCCACTAAAACGACTTGAGCGCCATTGCCGCCTTCACCAACTTCTAGCAAATAGCGATTATCTACTTGATCAATGGTTTTGAAATCAAAAACGGATTCCAGCAGCCCTTTGAAATCTGCCAAGTAAGAAACAGACATTTCGACAGGACCTAAGCCATAAATTGCAAATTCAGTAGGAACCGGTCCTTTTTTCCAAGGAGTACCAGCTTTCACGCCAGTATTGTGTTCATCAGAGATCAATTGATAGGCTTGCGTATCAAAATCCCAAAAACGCATCACTTTTTTCCCAAATTCAGTGGTGATTGCTTCGTGTTTTACCTCAAATTCATCAAAGCGTGCGGCATAATAATCAAGGGCAGCATCACTGGGTACTCGGAAACTGGTGCGGGTGATCGAGTTGGTTCCTTTGCTGCCGCGAGCGGTATTGGGAAAATCAAAGAACGTCATGGTCGTTCCCGGTGACCCTAAATCATCCGCAAAGTAGGTATGGTACGTATAAATGTCATCTTGATTGACGGTTTTTTTCACTAAACGTATCCCTAACACATCTGTAAAGAAATGGTAATTCCGTTCCACATCACTTGTCATGGCCGTCACATGGTGTACCCCTAATAATTGATCTTGTTTTCTCATTTTCTTTTCCTCATTTCTGATCGTAAGTTATTTTTCGTAAAATTGTTTTTAATTGTTGCAATTCTTCACTGCTGAGTTCGGAAAAACTCGCCGCAATCTTTTGTGCATGACTGGGAAAAATTTTCTCCATCAATGCCCTGCCTGCTTCCGTAATCCTGACGTAAGTTACCCGTTGATCTTCTTGGCTAGGTTCCCGGCGCACGCAACCTTTTTTGACTAATTGATCGACTACATAGGTTGTCGAGCTGCTGGCGATCAAAATTTTTTCCTTGATGGCTTGCGTCGTATGGGTGCCTTTATGGTAAAGCAATTCCAGTACAGAAAACTCTGTGATATTTAAGCCATAACAACGAACATCTTTTTTTGCCACTTGTTCCAAACGACTCGCCGTACGCAGCAAACCGATGTACGCTTTGAGCGCTTCTTCTTGATGCGCCATTTTCCTCACCTCTTTATTTCGAATTCGAGATAATCATAACTTACTTTTTGTAAGTTGTAAAAAGATATGCTTTGGTTGTTTAAGAAAATCATTCAATGCTTATTTTTATAGAGGTTAAGAACGGTTAGACACTAACGAAGGTCTCACCTTTTCTCTATGTCCCCTTCAAATCTAATAAAAAACGAAACTCATGAAAGGTTCCATGAGTTCCGCTAAATATATATTTTACTGAAGAGGATTCGATCCATTCCATGTACTGATCGATGAAGCGCTGATTCCCACGCATAGTTATCTCTTTTTCAAATCTTTACAGTCGGCTGGACCTGCTTTTCCAAAGCCAGCAACCACTTTTTGCGTTCGACACCGCCGCCATAGCCGCCGATGCTGCCATCGCTATTGATGACGCGGTGGCATGGAACGATCAACGCCAATTGATTTTTTCCGTTGGCATTGGCAACAGCTCGGGTGGCTTTTTCATTGCCGATTCGCTGTGCCAATTGTTTGTAGGAGTATGTTTCTCCAATCTTCATCGCCAACAGCTGCTGCCAGACGGCTTTTTGAAAATCAGAGCCGATCAATGCGATGGGTACCGTGAAGACAGTTCGATTCCCTGCAAAATATTCCGTCAGTTCTTGTTTGAGTTGCTGAATGATTGCTGTTTGCTGCGGAATGATCACTGCATTCAAGCGGCTTCTCAAAACAGCAATCTCCGTTTCTAGCCCTCTGCGATCCACGAATTCTAACAAGTAAAGCTGCTGCTGGTCGCTGATCGCCAACATCGACCCTAGCTTGGTCTCAAGCCAAGCAGAAGAAAGAATCGTTTTTTCGCGGCTGTTGGAAGGCAATTCCCCCATAATCCGGGAAAACGCATCTCGAAAGCCGTTGCCAGAATCGAAGCCGGCTTCTAATTGTGCTTGGATCAGCGGTTCTCCTTCACGAATCTGCTTAAACGCTAACCCTAAACGGCGTGCACGGGAATATTCGATAAAGGTCATGCCAAAATATTTTTTAAATTGTCGTCGCGCAGTATTGGGATGGATCGCTAGCGCTTCAAAATCTTTGTCGGTCCACTTTTTCTCCGGGTTGCTCTCCACCGCTTCCACCAGGCTTTTCACGTCAGGGGATAAGTGGCTAGGTGAGCTGAGCGGGCGACATCGTTTGCAGGGACGATACGCCGCCAGCAGCGCTTCTTGTGCCGTCTGAAAAAACTCGCAGTTTTTCTTGAGCGGTTTTTTCGCTGGACAGGTAGGACGGCAAAAGACGCCGGTGGTTTTTACCCCAACGTAAAAAATCCCTTCATATTGGGAATTTTTTTCAATCAGCATGTCGTAATAGTGGTCCCGTTGTCGGCTATCTTCAATCATCTTGCGCATCCCTCCTTCTTTTCTACACTTACAAAAATACTTTGTGCTTGTACAAACATATGACCAACCATTGCAACAGCCTGCATTGGCAGTTCGAAAATTTGCCCACATCCTTCTGATGACATACGATCACCCTTTCTTCTGAATGACCTTAGTGTACAAAGAATGGTCTTGGCACATCCCATAAAAATTAACACCAATTTTTTAAAAAGGATCGAAGGCAGTTATCCTCCGATCCTTTTGATTTCCCGTTTGCCTATTTTTCGGCGAATCTTAAAGCGGCACCTACAGGAACCTAGACCGTCGCCTTCTGCTTGACTTGCAGGGCACTTTTTTTCCGCAAGACTCGCTCCAAACGGGGACGATTGTAGCGTTGGATCATGATGAATGGGCAGTTGGCCAATAACGCATAGACGATCATCACCCAGCCCGCCCACGCAGGATTCCAGAGGAAAAAGAACGGTGCTAGAACCATCAGTAGCCAATGGGTCAGCTCTGCTCGGCGTGTCTCGATGACGAATTTTTCCAGATAGTCCTTTTGTTGCTGAGCCAAGCGAGATTTGTCAAAGCCTTTTTTGGCAATCACAGTGCCGTCGGGCAATTTGTCTTTCCACTGACGAATACGAAATACCTCCGCCCAGATTCTGCCGCCTTTTTCAAAGGCAAAAGAACGGAACCAGTTGGCATGACGTTCAAAAAAAGCATCACTGACTTTGCGCAAGCCAAAGGAGATGCCTAGATGAAACAGCAGCCAAGCCAAGCTGTCTGTAATGAGCAAGAGCAGTGGAGATAAGGTGATCAGCGGCATGTGCATCGCCTCCTATAAATTGATTTTTCGTCCTTTCCAGGTCACGGATTTCAACAAATGGGTTTGGATCCATGACCAACCAAATAAGCCTAGGAAAAAAAGAAAGTAACACGGGAAAAAAAGCAGCAGGATTCGGTTGAAGTTGCCGACACGGCGGGCAAAGCACACGGTTTGTCCAAAATAAGCAGCATAAAAAAGTAGGCCTAGCCACAGTGGTTCCATCAGAAACGGTGCCGCCAGTACCTCAATGCCGCCGCTGATCCACAAGATGACACCTGCCATAATCAAAGGGTGAGTGAATTGCGAAGCAGTGGCAAAGTCCTTCGTCCAGCCTTGAACAAGTTGACGAACACCAGCTGGATACATCCGAAAGGCCAACAGGTCTTTTCCACCATACAAGGCGATCGGCAAGCGTTTTTTCTTAAAGCGTCTCGCTAATGCTAGATCATCTAAGATTCCTTGCGGCATGTCCTGATGCCCATTGGCTTGAAGGTACGCTGTTTTGCTGCACAAGATACACGGACCAAAGGCGCCGCCGGCTGAGAGTTTTTCGCCTACGATAGAAAAGCGGTTCAACCCGACAGGTAAGATGACATTAAAGACGGCAGATAGTTGTTCATACAGGCGCTTCGTTTGATGATAGGGCTGCACCGAGAGCAGGCCTTGTCCCGATCGCTCCTCATACGCAGCGAAAAGGCGCTCTAAGCCATCTTCTGCTAGAAAGAAGGTATCGGCATCCAAAAATAATAGATACTTGCCCACCGCTTGTGAGGCGCCTAACCAGCAAGCCGCCGCTTTCCCAGCAGAATCAGCAGCGGTTTTCAAGACCGTCGCACCGAAGCACTTGGCACAGGCGATCGTCTCGTCTTCCGATCCGTCATCAACCACCAAAATCTCCACAGGATAAAGGGTTTGCTGCTGCAAGGATGCCAACAATTGCGGCAAATTTTCTGCTTCATTGCGGGCGGGGAGGATGATCGACAATTCTGCCCTCTCCTTCAAGTCTTTGGATGCGGCTGTCTCCTTGCGGGTGGGTATCGTCGGCAGGCGGAAAAAAATCAGCCAGCCTGCCAGCCAAGCAGCGCAAATACCAGCGAGCAGCAGGTACACAGTCATCATCCTTTCTTGTCTTAGTGTTCTCTTTTGGTGATCATCTCACTGACTTGCTGGCCACTAAGGGTCACCATCGGCATGCCGGCACCGGGATTGACCGTACCGCCAACGAAGTATAGATTGTCGTAGCGTTCGCTGTGTTTCGGGTGTTTAAAGCCATGATTTTTTTTGCGATTAGAGACCGTGCCGTAGATGGCGCCGCGATGTGACAAATAATTCTTTTGGATGTCTTCGGGTGTCCAGCGGTCTTCATACACGATGTGCTTGCGTAGATCCGTTAAGCCCATGTTTTCCAGCTTGATCAAGATCCGTTCACGAAAGGCATCGTATTCCGCTTCCGTAAAGGATTTATCCTGCAAATAAGGGATATGAGGCAGGATTTTGATGTTTTCATGCCCTGCCACTGTTTGCGAAGGATCGGTTTTGTTGGCATTGACCAAATAGATCGTTGGGTCTTCCGGCAGCTGATGCTGATGGAAATTTTGATCAAAGTTTTCTTTTGAGGCATTTGAAAAGAAAAAGTTGTGGTGCGCCAGTTGCGGATAGGAGGTTTTGACCCCTAAGTGCAAGACGAAACCAGAACTTGCTGGTTCAAATTTTTCTTCCAGTTTTTGAGTAAAGGTCGGCGCTTCTTCTAACAGCTCTTCATAAGCCGGGATCACTTCCATGTTGGAAACAAAATAGTCGGCTTCGATCAACGTGCCATCATCCAAACGAGCGGCACGGATTTGTTCTTGTTCAACGATCAATTTTTCCACTTTATGTCCCGTATGGAAGGTCACACCGATCTCTTTTGCTAAGCGAACGATGCCTTCGGCTAACCGATGCATCCCGCCTGGCACGTACCAGACACCTTGGGCATGCTGCATGTAGATCATCATGTTCAAGACGGCTGGGGCGTCATAAGGAGACGAGCCGACATACTTGATAAAATAGCTCAGCATGTCTTGCAGCTGCGGATTGCTGACACGTTTTTGAATGGCATCATGCATGGAAGAGAAATAATCAAAGCCTTTCAGCGCTTTGATCACGCCGTGATACTTCAAGATTTCTTTCGTGGTATCTAAGCCTTTCTCGAAATAGCCTTTTTCCGTGATATCATAAATCTTTTGCGCATAGTCCAAAAAGTTTTGGTACTCTGCCATGTCTTTTTCCGACAAGTGGGGGTTTTCCTTTGCCATGCGGGCAAGATCGCCATAGAGATCAATCTTGGTGCCGTCGGGGAAAAAGGAGCGCCATTCCAATGGCAATCGGCGAATCGCAACATAATCCGCCATATCGCGATTGCTGCCAGTAAATAATTTTTCAAAAATCTGCGGCATCGTCAAAATCGAAGGACCTAAGTCAAAGCCGAAGCCGTTTGTTTCCAGTCGGTTCAATTTGCCACCTAAATGGTGATTTTTTTCATATAATGATACATCAAAGCCATTTTGGGCTAATGAGACCGCCGCTGATAGACCACCAAGTCCGCCGCCGATCACTACAACTGTTTTTTTCTCATTCATTGAATTGCTCCTCGTTTGCTTTAATAAACGTCCCTATTTAGCCAATTCTTTTCACCGAAACAGACGGTTGCGTCTCACTGCAACTGCGTGTCTTCGCACTATTTTGGCATTGGCAACTTGAATCAAAGGATCGTTTTTCTAGATAATTCTATAGTATCACACCTTTGAAAAAATGACGGGGATGAGCCTACCGGTCAACTGATGCTGTTTTTTCTCAACCATGATTTCAGCGAATGAAAAAACAACCTGCTGGAAAAGAAAGGAAACCCAGTCATTTCGCCCATTCCGAAAATATTCTTTTTATAACAACAATTATCAGAATAGTTGAACATTTTTGACGTTAATACCAGCGAAAAACAAATCTTCGTATGGTTACGAAAAAATGCGTTTGAGCCAATTTGGAATATCCTGTACATTGAATGTAGCGAAAGTCCTTCCCCCAATCATTAAAAAAACAAAAGGGCCTTCTCAGTAAGACATTGCTTAACAGTGACTCTTTTTGATAATGACACGTATTGTCGCCTTTTCCTAACACTTATAAGGAGTATTGATATGAACTTAAAAACGATCCAATCAGCCGAAGAATATGTAAACTTTTTTGACGTAGAATTTATCCACTCTCCCTGTTCTTATACACACCCAAAAATCTTTAATTTTTATCTCTCTTTGCGCCAACGATTCTTGGCGATCTATGAACAAGACGAGGGTACTTTTTTCGAAAAAATGTCGTTGCTCTTAGATATCGACGCACAGCTGCAAATACTAAAAGAACTTTATGTTTTAAAAATTTCTTCTCTAAACGAGTATACGGAAGAAGAGATCATTCAGCTGACGGTCAAAGACAAAACCTGTTTCTAT
The DNA here is from genome assembly GCF_050544075.1 of Enterococcus sp. AZ188. NCBI lineage: Bacteria > Bacillati > Bacillota > Bacilli > Lactobacillales > Enterococcaceae > Enterococcus > Enterococcus sp. AZ188. The sequence goes on along the minus strand of NZ_CP172943.1, from coordinate 206,947 downwards.
CGGGAATTGACCGGTCTTCAGCTAAACCAAAAGGCGCCTTGGAGTTTGATTTACTTAAGTGAAGCCCAATGATTTCGCCCACATTGATCGATTGAATTGAAAACCGCTGGTTCCAAAGGCTTGCATCCGTACCTGATGCACTCCCCACTTCCCCTCCCCACACTCCTGCACAGCTGCGGAGAGTCAAGCCATTAAAAAAGAAAGCATCTTTCCTTCTCACTGTCTAAGCAGTGAAGGAAAAGTGCTTTCTTTTCATGTAAAAGGCCCTTTCTAGCAACTCTTTAGGTCAAAACAGAATGGGAAACTAGAAGAGGTCTTTTAGGGCAAATTGGCGGGTGACGTTAGGATTGATCCGTTCAAGCAGCCGATTCCAGTCAGAAGAAGAAGGGATCGTTTTGAAGACGATACATTCAACGATATCTCGAAATTCGGTCGCATGCTCGGCATAGTTCGTCACTAGCAGATCAATGGTATTTTGTTCTAAATACTGAGCATTGACTTCCCCTGAATCAGGATAAAAGACTTGATGGGATCGGCTAAAATAGCGGTTGGACCAGCCCTCAATGTACTGAACGATATTGTTATTTCCTTCAAAGATAAAGGCGATATTTTTTCGGGGAAACCAATGACGTTCTCGAACAGATTCAATAAAAATCACTAAGTTTGCACAAAAATCCGTCAGATACTCCACAGAATAAAGGGTGTGGTACTCGCAACTACTTTCTAAAAACTCTCGGTAAGCAGCAAACTCCTTAGAAAAAGTTTTCTTAATAAACGCATTCACATCATAAATATTACGATTGGCCGAAGTGGATAAGCACTCCTTCAATTTGGCAGAAGTAAAAAAGGATTCGATCAGAATCTGATCTTCTTTAGGCTTTTTCGACGATACATTCAACATCTGATAAAACTCGTTGGTCAACGTGCGAATCTCGGTCCAATGATTATAAGAAAGACAAAACTTTTGTTCGACGATCACATTTTGCAGTTTTTTCTTTGTGATAATACTAACAAACAAAAAGATAAGTTCATCGTTCGTCAATCGACATTGAAAGTACTTTTCAATAATGCCATTGATTCGCTGAAAGTGCATCAGCTGAATACTGTGTCGCAAGGCGTGGTACAATTCGTCGTTGATTTGCACAGTTTTGCCTTGCATAAATCGCTCAAGCGAAATATAGAGTAGATACGTATATTGTGAAAACGAAACAGTGTGATAACTATTTTTGTCAAACATCCTGCCGATTTCCGTTACTGCCTGTTGGACCGCAGCTGGCGGAAAGACAGTATGGGGTGTGCTATCCGTTTCATAGAAAAAGGTACAGAAGAAATTGCGGATATCTGCTTCTTGTCCAACGATATTCAGGGGATCTAGTGCTAGTTGGAGATCAAAACGTGCCAGTTGTTCATGAATGCGCTGCAAGTATTTTGATAAGGTACTCTTGGATAAAAACAAGCAGTCCGCCCACTCATCGATCGTCTTTAACTCTCCAATAAAAATATTTTCCAATAAAATAAAGAGCGGTTCATTCGCTAAAAGCGAGGCTTTTTTCTTTTCATACTGTGAATAATCAAATAGTTCAAACGAATAGCCTTGATTGGTGGAAGTGATCAGGATCAACCCACAGAAATAATCATTAATCTGACTGATGTCTTTGCCAATCGTCCTTGTAGTACTACTTGTTACTTCAGCCAAATGGCTGGCACTGCAAATTTCATTTTTTTCAAATTCACTTAGAATCTGCAGCCATCGGACGGTCGATTTGCTTGTGACAAAACTCAATTGAAAATTTTTCAAACATAAGCTCCTTACTAAGAATTTCTTTTTTGCGGCTAATTTACGCATGAAAGGCGCCTAAGCAGTCTCATTATATCGGTTTTCATCCTACATAAAAAATCGGTTTTTTCATAGACTGATGAAAAAAAGCGTTGTGTCCAGACTACTGTCTTATAACAATTATTTTATCGGCTATTAAAAATAGTGCAAGGATTTCGCTTTTGCATTCATCAGATTCTGCTTAAGAAATAAGAAAATTCTTTGTATCATTTGCTTCATTTTGAAAAAAAGCTGCTATGTTGAAAATCACCTATGTTTTCTTTATTTGTCTAAATGTGTCTGTCATGATGTTTAAAAGCTGTTCATATTGCGTTTCTTGACTTACTTTTTTCATCTGCACGTTAAAGTCCTGTTCAATAAATTGTTTGGGTATCAACTGATCCATTTCTATTTTTGAAAGCCTCTCGGTACATTCCGCTAACAGTTGGTAATCCTTTACGAGTGTTTGCGGCAGCTTGTATGTTTGTGTAAAAAAGGAATAGCTCGCATTCTTTTGAATCGTTAGTGCCACCTGCTTTTGAATCAAATAGTGTAATTTTTCTAATTGCTTATCTGTGACGGATCGTTCACCGTTTTGTTCAAATAATTGACAGTAATAGTCTAAAAATTCGCTATTGGCCATCACTGCCTCAAAATCCGTTTTATTTATTCTCATAAAATGTTCCCCTCTTTTTTTATTTTATGCATCACTGTGTAAAACATTCTTTTCGTTTAACAGAAAAAAAGAGCAGCTCATTTATCTCTTCTACTTTTTTATGGTTAATCATTTCTTGTTAGTTCTTTTCAACGATCAATACTGATTAGAAAAAAAGGAGTAGACTTATAATTGATGCACTTCCTGATTATTCGCTCCCCTACTTCGTTAGCAAGTTTTTATTCGTAGGGGTAACAACTGTAACGATTTTGCTTCTCCGCTCATCATCAATAGCATTCGAACCTACCATTTGTGCTGCTGGCTGACCGATCTGTTCACGCCAGTTTATGGGTTAGCAACTGTTACGGTTATGTGAAAATTATAAAGAATCTATGCACGATTTTTTTAAACATTTTTTCGGTTTTCATGAAAAAAAAATTAAAATCGTTGCTCCCAAAAAATTGCTGGAAAAAGACAAAAAAAGAAAGTATCCACGATACTCTCTTTTCGGCAATCCTTATTTTGTTAAAAAAGCGATTGGATCGACCAATTTCGCTTGGCTCAAGCTAGGCGATGCACTGACTTCAAAGTGCAGGTGTGCGCCTGTGCTATTGCCCGTACTACCCATGAGCGCAATCGTTTCTCCTTGTTCCACTTGTTGACCAACCTTCACAAGGTTCTGTTGATTGTGAGCATAGAGTGTCGTCATCCCGTCCTCATGGAGAATCGCTACATAATTCCCCCAAGAAGGATGAACCTCTGAACGGATGACCGTTCCAGATTGACTCGCCATGATGGGTGTCCCAAACGCTGCGGCAAAGTCAACGCCCCGATGAAAGCTTCCCCAACGTGGGCCAAAAGTAGAAGTGACAACGGCTTTTTCAACAGGAAAAAGATACGTCTCACTTGCGGTCACATCAGGTTTTTTCTGATCATAACGGGTCAACGCATAGGCTTCGATCAATGCGGTCAGCTTTTGATCATACGCGGTATCAGTGGCATACCGACCAGTCAAATAATGGGCAGCTTCTTGATAAGAAGCCGCTTCTGATTTCCATACACCTTTATAAAAATCAGACTGCTGCCCGACCCCTTCTTTCAACAAACGAGCATAGTCCATCAATGACTCTTTGTACCCAGTATATTGGCGGAAAGTTGCCGTGATTGTGTAGTGATTTCCCGAACCATCATCTTCTTGTGTCCGAAAAGCGACACCCTGTCCTTGATAGGTTCCTTTGATACCAAAGAGATTAAAGTACGGCGCCTGACTCAGTCTGCTTTGCCCCCCACCTGATTCTAAAATAGCCTGTGCAATCATGACAGAAGCGTACAAATCATTTTTCAAGCCAATTTCCCGAGCATCTTCGCCGATTTCTTGGATAAAATCCCACACTTCTTTTACTGGTGTGACTGTCAAGCTCGTTTCGCTACCTTGCTGCGTTATAGGATCGGATTGACTTGGCCCGCTTGGTGCTTGGGTACTTGGTGGTATGATCGGAGACACAGCCGCCGGTGTTTCTTGACTTGCTCCCCTATTTTCTTCTGGTGTCGGTTGCGTTTCTACAGGTTTTGACGGTTGGGGCTTCTCTGGCTGCGTCTCAGGTTTGGGCGCTTCAGGCTGTGTTGGTTTTTCTGGTTTCGGTGCTGGGGTTGGTTCTTCTGGCTGAGAAGGCTCTGGCTTACTCGGTAGCTCTGGCTCTGGGTTCGGTTCTGGCGTCGGTTGAGGATCTGGGTTTGGTTCTTCGGTTTGCTCTGTTCCCTCCGGCGCTGTCTCAGATCCTTCTGGTACACTTTCTACAGGTGCCGATCCTTGCTCCGAATCGGACACTTGTCCTTCCCCTGCTGGAGCAGTTTCTTCAACCGTCCCTGCTGTGCTGCTACTGTCACTTTCTTGTGCAGCTGTTTCTGATGTTTGGGCAACGATCGTACCTTCCGATGCAACAACCGCAGCTGAAACTGGCACACCAGCTAAAAGTTGTCCGCAAACCAAAAGAAGCGCTACCCCTTTTTGCGAATGCTTCATAGGCGATTTCCTTTCTCTCCTTTTTTCACTTAACAACCTCTATCAAAAAAACATGTTGTCATCCAAATAGTAAATAAATATCAACTCTCTTTTATTATACTACGCTTCGTTTTTTCGACTCAAGCAAATGACTCCCGTGCTTGTCAAAGAAAACGAGTTGTTGGAAGAATGGGTCTACTGGTAAAGGATCACGTTTTGCATCCAATTCGTTATCGAGTCTGGGTTGCAGCTTTTACTTTCTGTTGCCTAAGATCCTCTGGCGTCATCAGAAAAAAACACAGTTGTTCAAATGGGCAACTGCCAGTTGAACAACTGTGTTTTTATCGTCTTTTCTTACTTCATTAGCTTTTTATCTAGCGTTTGGAGCCTTTCTATTAGCGTTTCGTTTTCTCAAGTTTATGTATGATTTTTGGCAATTGGTTTCTCAGGTCCTTGCTATACTTACCGTGAACGATTGATATTCCCGGAAATGTTCTGCTGGTAGTCAGAGTCTTCAAGGCACTGTGGCAAGAACGCCTAACAGTTGAACGTTTCATTCTCTGTGTAAATGATTATGCTATAATTATTTAAACTTATTTTTCGGAGGCTGACATGAAAACATTTCAATTAAAATTCATGCGAAATCGTACGTTGATTCGCTGGCTGCAATTGTTGAATGAATTTGAGAAAAGTCCCTCCCGTACACTGGGAGAACTCGCTGAAGTGACCGAGAGCAGTACGCGTACGTTGATTACTGACATTGCTAACTTGCGAGAGTATTTTAAAGGGGCTATGGCGATCCATACAGCAAAAATCGGGTATCTTTTTGAAGAAATCGATCATGATAGGTATCGAAAGCAAAAGCAAGAATTGATAAAAGATGAACCGATTTTCCAGATTTTAGAAAGTATTTTTTATGATGAGCAGCAAACCCTCTTTGATTGGAGCTTAACGCTTAATATTTCTGAACAAGCGCTGATCAGCTACTTCCGGAAAATACAGCCATTTTTATCCCCTTTCTGTTTAAAAATCAAAACGGATCCCGTCTCTTTGGCAGGTTCGGAGATCGATATACGAAAATTTTTCTGTCTTTTTTACTACGAGTCTGACATTAATGTCCACACGTTATTTCCCTCGATCCATGTACAAGATGCGGTGATGGAAATCACTGACCTTTTGGAAACGAAGGCCTTACAGAGCTCTTCGTTTTCTTATTTTGCTTATATCCTTTATATGAGCGTGGAGCGCAGCAAACGCGGTTTACTTGCTGCCCCCTCTCCAGAACTAAGCGAGTTAGTTAAAAAAAATGGTTTACTTTCAAATTATGAGGACCTTAAAAAGATTATCCAGCGTTATTTTACCTTTGAGTTTCCTCAAGAAGAAGCAATCTATCTTTTGACTTGCATCATTTGTCGTCGCAAACTCAACATCGATCTAGAAACAAGCAAAGTGTTTTGTCTTAACTATAACCACTGGCCCGCGATCAAACAGATCACTGCTGATTTCTATGCCCAAAATCGCGGCAACAGCTTTGATGAACAAAAAGATTTGCTTTGGTTAGAGTCATTCTTCACTATTTTTAAGCTTCGTGAGTTGTTATCGCCAACGATGAACGTCAACATCGATGATTTGAATGCTTTCGTCAAAGAAAAATTTGCGGCTGAATATAAAAAAAATCGCCAGTTTTTGCTCTCACATCCTCTTGTGAAAACACTCTATTCTTTCGACCATTTGGATGATTTTTGTGCAAGTCTCACCTTCCACATGGAAGCCATCATTGAAGAGAATTGGGGCACACGGAGAACTATAGCTGTTATTTTTGAAGGTAACGAGTATGTTTGTGAGTACGCCGAAAGTATTATCCGAAAATATCTTGGCGTTTATCATGAAATGTACTACCCTGATTCAAACGAACTCTCCCACGAGTATTTAAAAGAAAAAAACATTAATTTTCTCATTACTAACTACTCCGAATACGCCACTGAATACTTACTGGATGTTGAAAGTGTCTTATTAAAATCAATACCCGACGCTGCCGATTGGAATTATCTTTTGAATCGAATCAATCCGAGAATTTTGCGGTTGGTCGTTCTTGATAATACGTAGTAATTCCAATCATTCACGCCGCTTCTCCAAAGAAAGAGAATTGATATTTCCTTGTCGCCTTTAAACGAACGCCTGACTAATCCTCCCATATAAAGCTGTTCTTTTTTAGTGGAAGCAGCTTTATATGGGACTTTTCCAATGAATCAAGTACGCTTTTTCCTTCTACGCCGCTACTATCAGCAATCATTGCTCTTTGGATTGATCTGCACTTAAAAATGTCCGTTTCGTAAAAGCCAGTGCGCCTACGAGGGTCATGAGTACGATGATTGGATGAGAAGATGCAGACAAGATCCCCAAAATCGCCGTCAACAGCGTGCCCGTATAACTCAAACCGACTGCCCATTGCTGAAGCCTTGAAAGCTCTCGCAGCTGCCCTTTAAAGGCCACCCCCAGCATCATTGCTCCGACAAAAGATAAAAGACCAAAAACTACATGTAAAAGTAACATTCTTTTTCCTCCTTTCTTAAATGTTCACATCGATCGCTTCAGCGATTCGTCTGCCGTATTCTGGGTCCGCACGGTAAAAATGCATGACCTGCCGTTCTTTGATCTGTTGATTTTGAACCTGTCCCAAACTTCCCGCAATCGTTTGAATTAAACGTGTTCGTTCTTCTTCTGAGAGCAAACGATAAAAATCACCTGCTTGGCTATAATAGTCTTCATCGTAATCAAAGGAACCGATCTCTCCTTCTAACGAATAGTGGATGCCCTTGGCATGCGGGTTTTCTTTGATGCCATCGAAACTGTTCGGTTCATAATTGATCCCTGAAGAATTCGTTTTGGTATTCATGAAACCGTCCTGTTGGTGATTATGGACAGGCGCTTTTGGCGCATTGATCGGCAACTGGCTGCTGTTGGGTCCAACTCGATAACGATGCGCATCACCGTAAGCAAACAGCCGACCTTGCAATAGTTTGTCCGGAGAAAAATCAATCCCTGGAACGATATTGCCCGGTGAAAAAGTGACTTGCTCGACTTCGTTGAAATAGTTCTCTGGATTGCGATTCAAAGTCATTCGTCCCACTTCAATGAGCGGATAGTCTTTTTGTGAGACTGTTTTGGTCACATCAAAAAGATTGACGGCAGCTGACCAACCTTCTTCAAAGGGAATGATTTGAACATAGAGTGTCCAAGAAGGATACTCCTTTGCCTCAATCGCTTTATATAGATCTTCAATATGATAATCAGGATTGCTTCCCGCAAGTTCTGCTGCGAGTGCCGCACTCATGTTCATAATGCCTTGATCCGTCCGAAAATGATATTTCACCCAAAAGCGTTCTCCCTCTGCGTTGAGCCAAGCGAATGTATGGCTCCCATACCCATGCATATGACGAAAGGTTGCCGGTAAGCCCCGATCCCCCATCAACAGGCTGACTTGATGGAGGGATTCCGGTGAATGAGACCAAAAATCCCATACCGCCTCTGGATTTTTCAAGTGCGTTCGCGGGTCTCTTTTTTGGGTATGGATAAAATCAGGAAACTTCAACGGATCACGAATAAAGAAAATCGGGGTATTATTGCCCACGAGATCATAATTCCCCGCTTCCGTGTAAAATTTAACCGCAAACCCCCGAGGATCGCGCAACGTATCCGCAGACCCTAGTTCTCCGGCAACCGTTGAAAAGCGAATAAACATCTCCGTTTCTTTCCCGATGGCTGAAAGAAACGCCGCTTTCGTGTACATCGTTACGTCGTTTGTTACTCGGAAGACCCCATGAGCCCCCGCACCTTTCGCATGAACGACCCGTTCGGGAATCCGCTCACGATTAAAATGTGCCAGTTTTTCTAGCAAATGGACATCTTGAATCAACACTGGGCCACGGCGCCCCGCTGTCAAAGAATTCTGGTTATCCGCTACACTGGCTCCTTGCGCAGTCGTCAACTTTTTTTTCATATCTTTCCTCTTTTCTCTATAAAATCAGTCAAGTGCAATTACTCTCAACAAAATACTTCTAATTAGTACAAAAATTATCATTATTCTTAAAATATATCAATTTATTTGCTCGTAAATAAGAATTAATTCAGATTTTTGACCATTCCCCAACTTTTCTATCGAAGTATCCAGGTTTTGCAGCAAGCCTCATGAATAGAAGGAAGCACAAAAAAGCAGTGAAGCGTTGGCTTCACTGCTGCTTTGCGTTCCATTCGATCCGAGACCACTCTACTGGCGATCAATTATTTTTTGCTGCCTGCTGCTTATTCGGCAGCTTCAATATCCTTGGCGATTTTTGCGACATCGATCTCCCGCTGCAAATAGTCTTGGTTGTCGATAGGAAAATGCTGACGAAATTCGGCTAGTTCCATCAATTCGACTTCGCCAGCTGCCACTTCAAAGTCTAAGACATGACCAGCAAATGTGCGATCATCACTAATAAAATGCAAATGGAAACCGGCGGCCGCAGCACCGTGGAACAGCAACGGGGTAAAGAACCCGACGATCGTGCCGCTGATATCTTCTGCTTGAAATTCCGGCTGATGCTGGATGATCTCAATGAATTTTGGGTACGGTTTTTCTTGCTTTGGGGCAACGCGGACGTGCATCTTGGTAAATACCCCATGAATCTTGACAGCGGAAAACAAATTCGGGCTGACTTCTGTCAGGACGTGGTTTTTCACTTCTTCATCGGTCATTTCTTGGCTGACCTGCAGGTGCTTCGCCGCAGAAAAATCAACGACTGCCGCATAGGGGGTTCCTTCATTTCCTTGGAGCACTTGTACCTTGCCCGACTCGTCTACATGGTAGATTTCACCATCTAAAATAATCACTTCACCATTGGAACCAGCCAAAGTACCAATCCCAAAATTGCCATATTCAAGCATTTTTCCGATTTGCTCCGTGCCATCCATTAAATCCTGCATCAACCCACCTAGGGTGCCATGCTGATATAAATAACTTTTGTTTTTCACTTTCATCTTGATGCTCCTTTGGTCTTAATAAAATTGATCAGGTAGGATCGTTTTGCCAAGATCGGCATTGTCTGAATAATCCACAGGGATATCAATGATCACTGGACCATCCGTTGCAAAGCCTTCTTCGATGGCTGCCATCAATTCTTGTTTGGTGGTTGCCCGTAAGCCTTTGGCACCAAACGCTTCGGCATATTTCACGAAATCAACTGGTCCAAAATCAACCCCAGAAGCACGATCATATTTCATTTCTTCTTGGAATTTCACCATATTGTAGGTACCGTCATTCCAAATCAAGTGAATGATGTTTTGTTTCAAACGGACGGCTGTTTCTAACTCTTGGGCAGAAAACAAGAAGCCACCATCGCCAGATACAGAGATCACTTGAGTATTTGGTCGCACGAGCGCTGCCGCGATCGCCCACGGCAAAGCGACCCCTAAAGTCTGCATGCCATTACTAAAGAGCAGATGCCGTGGCTCATAACTGCGGAAATGACGGGCCATCCAAATGTAGTGGCTGCCGACATCCACCGTCACCGTCATGTCATCGGTCACTTCTTGTTGCAAAGCATCAATGATTTCCAGGGGATGCAAGGTATTGTTGCTGCCTTCGACATCCGCTGGTTTTTCATTGAGTTTGGTTTGCAGCGTCGTTAAATAGTTTTGAGCGTCTTCGGTCAAGTGATACTGATCGATGGCTTTTGATAGTTGTTCAATAATTTTCGCGATACTGCCCATCAGTTCAACTTCTGGCTGCATAAATGGATCGATCTCCATAGGTACTTCATCGATGACGATCACGCGGGCATCTTTTTCCGCATTCCAGTTGCGAGCTTCGTATTCGATCGGGTCGTACCCCACAGCGATCACTAAGTCGCTGCGTTTCAACAGCATATCACCAGGCTGATTGCGGAACAAGCCGACGCGGCCAAAGAAATGCTCTTCTAATTCACGAGAAATGATCCCAGCGCCTTGGAAGGTCTCTACGACAGGCAACCCAGTTTTTGCAACTAAATGACGAATCGCTTGTGTTTCTTTCACGCCTGAAGCCCGCATTCCTAAGAGTAGGACAGGCAGCTTGGCTTCTTTGATCCGATCGACGAGTGCCTGGATATCTTCTGCATCGGCACTGCCTAATTTAGGCGAAGATAGTGGTTTGATCGCTGCCCCTTGAACGGTTCCGTCCGTCACATCTTGAGGAATGGATAAAAAGCTCGCCCCTTTTTTCGCTGTTTTTGCGATGCGAAAGGCGTTGGCAATACTTTCAGAAAGGGTTTCAGGATCTTGGACTTCACTGCTGAATTTCGTGATCGGCGCAAACAATGCCGCATTATTCATGCTTTGGTGGGTCAATTTTGAAAGGTCAGAACGCTTCACTTGGCCTGCTAGTGCCAGGACGGGATCACCTTCGGCAGTTGCCGTGACCAACCCAGTCGCTAAATTACTGGCTCCTGGTCCACTTGTCGCAATGACGACTCCTGGCTCTCCTGTCAGGCGACCGATTGCTTGTGCCATAAATGCCGCGTTTTGTTCATGTCGTGCCAAAATCAACTCTGGTCCCCGATCACTCAACACGTCAAATACGCCATCGATTTTTGCACCGGGAATCCCAAAGATATAAGGCACCCGATGATTTTCTAAACTTTCAACAATGATTTCTGATCCTTTTGCACCCACTGTATTACCTCTTTTCAAAAACTGTATTAATCACAATACATATAATAGCACTTTTTATTTATTTATCAACGAAAAACACTTATTAATATCTGTACTATAAAAACGTAGTTTTTTAGAGAGCGTTTGCATCTGCTTCAGACCGCAGGTGTATGTCTTTCCATTTTTCCGACAAAAAAAGGAGTGGATCACTCCACCCCATAAATCCTTTACTGTATCAGAACACCTCTAAAAAGAAGCTTCTTTTGTCGGTTTTTTATTCTGCTGGGACATTTTTTTCCGTCAGCCAACCGACAGCCAGTGTCATGGCAGCTCGTGCAGCTTGGGTCTGATCCATCGCATTGACCATCACAAAATCATGGATGATTCCTTGCAGACGTGCTTGGGTAACTTCCACGCCAGCTGCTCGTAAATGCTGCGCATAGGCTTCCCCTTCATCCCGCAAGACATCTGCTTCCCCCGTAATGATCAACGCTGGTGGCAGATCGGCTAACTCCTCTTTGGTCGCTCGTAAAGGAGAAGCGGTAATTTGATTCCGCTGTGTTTCATCCGTCGTGTATTGATCCCAGAACCATTGCATCCCTTCTTTGGTCAGAAAATAGTTTTCGCCAAATGCTTCATACGAAGGCGTATCAAAGCGGGCATCTGTCACAGGATAGAACAATAATTGCTGTGCGATCGGAATGCCACCACGGGCTTTCGTTAACAAGGTCATAACAGTCGCCATGTTCCCACCTACGGAATCGCCAGCCACGGTCAAACGGGTAAGGTCTAAGCCTTTGACATCGACAAATCCCGGTAATTGCTGCAAGACCGCATAATTTTGCTCGATCGCCGTTGGGTATTTTGCTTCTGGCGAACGACTGTATTCAGGAAAAATGACGATCGAGTTGGTTCGTACCGCCAATTCACGGATCAATTTATCATGAGTTGCGGCACTGCCGAAGACCCAGCCCGCGCCATGGAGATAATAAATGACAGGGAGAATCGCATGATTTCCTTCAGGACGAACAAAACGAACATTGATGGTCCCCCATTCGCCTGTATCTACGGTCTGATCTTCTATCTCAACCGCCAATTTATTGACGGGTGACTCTTGGACTTGTTCCAATAGTGCGCGCCCTTCTTCTGGCGGTAATTCATAGATCCGTGGGTGCGGTGCATTTGCCTCACTAAATTCAACGGCTGCTTTTTCCAACGAAATTCTATCTGTCATACGATTCTCTCCTTTTGTTTGAAATCGTTCGTGTTGACCTTAAGGGTACCACCAAGTCATTCTGATGCAAAGAATCTTGCTTCCTTCTGCTTCCAGGCATTTTGTTCGACAAAAAAGGTGGTTTTTGCACTCTTAACTGCCTTGCCTTCATGACCGATAACTGTAAGACACTCGCTGTGTAAACTTCCCAAAAAACTGAAAGGCGTAGGTAAGTACGTATGAAATTCACATTAGATGAAACACAAAATAACCGTCTGCTCGCTGCTATTTTTCAAGAACTCGCTGTCATAGTCTTTGATCCGCAAAAAGAAGTTGTTTTCGCCAATGCCAACATGACTGATATCCTAGGGTACAGCCAAGAAGAAATCATTGGCTTGCCGCATCGGACCTTTTGTTTTGACCATTATGCTGCCAGTACGGATTACCAAGCTTTTTGGAATCAACTGCTGTACTCAAAGCAACGGTTTCAAGACAAAATCATCCGAAAAAACAAACAAGGAGAAAAACTGATTTTAGAAGGAATCTACTTCCCCGTCCTCGATGAGCAGCAAGAAGTCGTCAACGTCGTCAAAATCGCTTTTGACATTACCCAAAGAGAACAAGCCTTAGCGGTCACTATCAAAAAAGTGCAAGAAAGTGCTGCTTCCCTGACACGACTTTCTGCCAACGGGCATCAGCAAGTCGATCATTTGTCAGAGAACTTGGCGCAAGTCAAACGGCTGTCTGATCAAAATCAAGCAACGACCCATGCCTTAGAAATGGATAGCCAACAGGTGACAGCGGTGCTGCATGACATCGACCGCATTGCACAACAAACCAAACTGCTATCCTTCAACGCTTCCATCGAAACAGCACGGATCGGCGAACAAGCAGCTGGCTTTCGGGTAGTTGCCGATGAAATGCAAAAATTAGCCGAACAGACCAAGCAGTTGACCCAAACCATTGCCGCAACCATGCAAGCCATCAACCAACAAGCCTTAGTCGTGTTAGATAGTACCGAGTCGACGACTATGAAAATCAGTGATTCGCAAAAAAGTCTCGCTGCCGTTTTGCATTCTTACGACACGCTGCGAACGACGGCCAGTCTTTTAAACGATGAAGCCGAGTATTTAACAGAGACCAACAATGCTGAGTTGGAAACCACATAAAGTGAAAGAGAGCGCCGCTGTTTGCGACGCTCTCTTTGTTTTTTTGACCAATAAATTGATTCCCTATTTGATTTCATCGATACTCAGCACTAGCCAGTCTCCCACTCTTGCAGCAACTGCTGTAATTCTTGCAAAAATGATTGGGTCGCAAAGCCCAATGCTTGAAGAGGAACACGATATTCCTGTTGAATCACCAAAAAGCTACTAAACATTTTATGCTGGACCTCAAAACCGAGGTTTTTCCAAACAATCCAGGAAAAACTGACTATTCGTTTTTCTTTCTTTTCGTACGTGCACAAATACACTCGTTCAACGCCAAAAAGCAGTCCCGCATTCGCTTTCTTGCCAGTCATCTTTGACGTTAGCAACGCAAGAGGGGTCTCCGTTTCAGGCACTTGAAAACTAGCGAGGACTTGTCTTTGCCATTGCCTTGGTAGCACTTGTCTTTCTCCAGAAAAATAGAACAAAAAATTTTGTTTTTGAAAAAAGGCAGTCAAACGATTTTGTCGCTGGTTGCGCTGATGGATGGGCGCCCTTTGAATCGGAGACACCTGGTTTCTTGACGTTGGTTTTGGCTGCTCTTGTCCAACGAAAACGCCGGCTGATGGTGCGTTTTCCCTAAGAGCAGCAGATGGCAGACTGATTTTCTTCAAAAGAGCCGCCAGCTGGGTCAGCGCAAGCTGTTTGTCCGTCAGGGGACTGGACTGGGCAATTTTGGCGTGGTCAAAGGGCAATTTGATCACCATTTTCCCACGACAATACAGACAGACTGCCGTGCCGACACCCCAGTTTACTTCTAGTTCCCCTAAACAATGGGGACATTGAATGGGAATGATATCCACGAGATCATCCTTTCGTTTTGATGCATCGATCAGAGCTATTCGTTGTAAAAATACGGATCGTATTCCAGCTGACAAACGCCAGCAGCACTAGAAGAGATAAGCCATAAAAATCGAAATACCAAACCAATATTGCTAAGAAGAGAATCAAGGCAAATTCATACGCCATGTTTTCCAGACTGCTGTAAAATACTGTTTTTCGGACGAGTTTCTTTCTTCGGGCTTCAAATGTCTGCAAAATAGCTATTTGATCTGCCTGTGGCTGACTGAGTGCTTGATTCAGATCCTTTTTAAACTTTTTATGTTCTGTAAAGAAGTTGATTTTTTGCGTAATCAAAAAAAATGAAACTACTAGCCAAATGACAAAAAGCACGATCGATGTGCCAATCAAACTAAAGGAAACGGCAGGCATTAAAAATCCACCAAAAATAAAATTTAAAAGGGTCCCGGAAATTATTCCGAATGAAAAGAAGGTATAGCAGAATTGCCAAAGGACACTACTGGTCTTCGAAAAACTTTTCTTCACTTGCACCAGCTGTTCACATTCAGGAAGCTGGGTTGGAAAGAGACGTTCAGCATCGGTGCCATCAGCCACGAAAGAATAGGTTTGGTTTCCGTATTTGAATTCGCCAATGTAATAAGGAAAATACAGTTTTTCCGTATCACATTGTTTCGGAAAAAGAGTCAGTTGAACCTCATTGGCAACATCTGCTCCCACCAAATGGTCTTTGGCTTTTGCT
The DNA here is from genome assembly GCF_050544075.1 of Enterococcus sp. AZ188. NCBI lineage: Bacteria > Bacillati > Bacillota > Bacilli > Lactobacillales > Enterococcaceae > Enterococcus > Enterococcus sp. AZ188. The sequence continues at coordinate 191,844 of NZ_CP172943.1, read as the reverse complement.
TCAAAGACTTCCATTAGATGGGTATCAGAGAGTGCTACTTCTCTGGAAATATCAAAGGGCAGCACCTGAGCGCCTTGGCTAAGTGCCGAAAACTGCTGCATATCCGTGCAATAGGCGGCTCCTTTTTGAAGATGCAGCGGCAGCTTACCATTGATACTGTAATCCGCTTCTTTTTGGGTATCCGTAGGGAAATATTCATTGAAAATTGTTGTGTTCCCGCTGTTATGTAAAGAAATATCGGCAGTAATGCGCCCACTCCCCCTCTGCTGTTCCTCGTGGACATAGCTCCCTCTCACTTGAGCATCATAAGCAATTTGAAAGTAATACATCGGGATAAATACACGTTTTAGATGAACCATCTCTAGCTCAAAAAAGATACTTTCCGAGATGGTCTCTTGCCATGCTAGTTTATTTTTTAACGCCGCTTCACATGCCTTTTCATCATAGGCAAACGGATAAAACCCTTCTTTGACAGTCCCTTGAATGTGTGGCAACTCTTTAAGCGAGACGACTTGTTTTGTTTGTTCCTGGTTTTTTTGTTCCGGTTTGATCAACAGCTCATTTAAACAATACTGACAGACTGCTTTCCCTGAGTCCCAATCAACTTCTAGACGTCCCAGACAGCTGGGACATTGGATTTGGGTGATTTTCATTTTTTCTCCTTTTTTATGAATCGTTTTTTCTTTTCAACAAGATGGTTTATCAAAGAAACCGAAGAATGTTCCAAATAAGGATAACGACCACGACCACATAAGCGAGCGTATCGAGCCAGCCATAAAATTTCCTCATTCTTGCAAGATGCTTTCCACGCTTCTCGTAGTTTGCTAAAAAAGCTGTCCCAGTTTTCTTACCTAATAATTCTCTTTGGAGCTCATCTCTAAATTTTTGGACTGTTTTGAGGTACTGTTCTTTTAGAAAGTGCAACACTATCCCCGATACTACCCAATAAACTGCAGTTGGCAGGGAACTCATGGCAATCCCCCCTATGACAGCCCTAAATACTCTTCCTAGAGGAAGCCATTCAGAAATGAATAGCGCCAAGATCATCAGGATCACACCTAACGTAAAAAAGAGTACGGAGGACCAGCCAAAAACCTTACGAGCTTTTGAAAAATTCGCAACCGTTTGATAGGTAGCTTGGCACTGTGGGATAATCGGCAGCTTCATTCGGTCAGGATCTTTGCCGTCGATCGCAAATTCAAAGGATTGCTCTTGGTACTTGAAGGTGCCCATATACAGGGGAAAGTAGAGCTCTTCTGTAGCACAGCTGATCAGGGAAAGATTTAGGTGCAGCTCTTTTAGATGATCGGCAGATTCTTTCTTCTGGATCACCGCATTCGCATGAGCTCTCAATTCCGCTTGTTTTTCAGAACCAAAGAGCGCCTGCTCTTGCTCAATATCAAAGGGAAAAACATGAATAGCATGTGCTGAGACTAGCTGTTGAAATTCCTTTTGATCGGTATTAAAGTGCGGTTTTCTTTTCATTTCATCATTGACCTCAAAGCTCTGAGGAATTTCTTGTTCGATCACCTCCGAACTGCCGCATTGATAGAATATAACCGTCTCACCTGAATGGTCGCCTCGCTTCTTTTCCCACGTGGTCGTATGCGAGCCTTCCCATGCAATGGAATGGGTATCGTAGCCAAAGGCCCCCTCCCAGTGCATCGTATAGGTCACCTGAAATTCATAAATCGGAATAAAATATCGTTTTACCTCGCTGACTTCAAGATGAACGATAATGTCCTCAGGAACTGATTCCTGTTGGATCAGCCATTTTTTCAAGGCATTTGCTACCTCGTCTTCATTAAAGGCAAACGAATAAAACCCTTCTTTGACTTTTTGAAAAACTACGGGAGCCTGTTCATTCGAAGCTTCTTGCGTTTGTTTTGGCGGCGACTGTAGGACTGACTTAGTTAAGCAATACTGGCAGACTGCTTTTCCTGTCTCCCAGTCAACGGTTAACTGACCCAAGCAGCTGGGACATTGGATTTGTGTGATTTTCATTGCTACTCCTTTTGCACATACTGATTTTCTTATCAATGAAGTGGCTTAGTTGCACATGAGGGGGAATGTCTTTTTTATGGTGTTATTTGGGGAAAGCCGCTTGTTTGCAGGTATTTGCTCGATTTCATCCGTTTGTTCAAAGCGTCTTTTTCCAGTAATGAAGCAAATACGTGTATTAGGACCAAAAGCTGTTTAGCAAAAAAAGCAAATACAAACGAAAAAACAACTCTTTCTATATCATTTTATAATAAAAATTTCTTTAAATCTATTTATTATTGATAAAAAATCTATTAGTTTGCTAGTTGAACACCCTCCATACGTTCAGCAACCCTAGCTAGCCGGTTATTGATGGCGGATACGTTAGTAAAAATGTTATAATTAAATTATTCACAAGAAAGGAAATGAAAAAAGTATGGGGATATTTATTTTTGTTGTTGGTTTTTTGACAATGGTTGTAAGCGGAATCTTTTTTATTCTTAGTTTGATCAAGAAAAAGCCGCTTCGCAACAAAATCGTTATTTTTATGGGTGGTTTTCTCTTATTGATCGGCGGGGTATTATTGACTCCTGCAACAACACCGGAGCTTCACGTAGATGAAGCAGAACTGGTTACGAATGAGCAAGGTGAAGTAGCGATCACTGGGCAAACCAATCCAGAAGCGCAACTGACGATCAACGGGGTGGAGGTTTCGCTGGCGGACGAAACATTTTCTTACACCGTGCAACTTGAAGATGAAGAGGAACAGGAATTTACCCTCCAAGCCTCAATGGGTGGAAGCACCAAAGAAGAAGTCGTCACCGTCAAACCTTCTCGCGCATTTCTAGCGAGTTTGCAAGCTGAAAAACAAGAACAAGCAGCACTGGAAAAAGCCGAGACGGCACTGGCGCTTGCCGAAACCCAGCCAAACCAAAAGAATTACGACGAAGCCGTGACGCTGATTCATGCTTTGAGTAAAACCTACGAAGATTTCGCTACCCGGCTAACCGTGGTGGAAGAACATCTTGCCATCGGCAAAGCCCTCGATACTGCTGAAGCTTCCCTTGAGCGCAGTGATTTCGATCAGGCAAAAGAATTAGTCGCACAAGCGGTTTTGAACAAGGAAACGTTTGAAAGTCGGTTATCCACTGTAGAAACCAAGATTTCTGAGAAAGAAGCAGAAGCCCTCGTTGCAGAAGCTGTCCAAGCGGTGGAAGCGGCAGAGGCGGAGCCGACAAAAGATGCCCTTGCTCGTGCAGAAGATGCTGTCGCTCGTCTCATGACCCCCGATGAGGAATTAGCTGCTCGAACGAAAACAGTGGCGCAAACGATCACTGCCAACGAACAAGCAGCCGCACAAGCTAAGGCGGAGGAAGAACGGCAGGCAGCCGCCGCTGTGCCAGAACAAAGCCAGCCAGCCGCTGCTAGCAATCAAGCCCAAACGTCGGTCCTCGTTACACCAACAGGTTCGAAATATCATACGAGAAAATGCGGTAACGGTACCTACACGCCTGCAACTTTAGCAGAAGCGCAAAGTCGCGGACTTACTCCTTGCGCAAAATGTTTTCCGTAATAGCCACTAAATTTTACAACAAAAACAGACAAACCTCATTTTTGTCTAAGGTTTGTCTGCAGTCTAAAGCGGTTGTCTCGTCGGAGGCAGCTGCTTTTTTGTCACTTGCTATTTCTCATCGTAAGAAAACTCGTACTCGTTTTGTTCATCATCGATCAGACGCTTGTCATTGTTGTCCACCATTTTGAATACTTTCTCAAAATCATCGCCAGTCATGCGCACTTCCTTTTTCTCTTGATCAATGATCACTTGGGCATTTGTCACTTCAAAGGTGTGCATAGTGCCGATGTCTGCCGCAGTCAGTGCTTTGCTTTTGGGAAACTCTGCTTGCAGTGTTTCGTTGATCTGCACTAATTGCGCCTCTTGTTCTTCTACCAAGTCCGCAGGTTCCTGATTGGGATCGACCAAAAAACTCAGCGTTTTATTGACGGTGAGCTTTCCATCTTCAAATAGATACAAAGCATATTGTTGATGACTGTTGCTATTGGTCAATACTTGATTTGTAGCTGCAGAGTCAACCCCTGAGCGGCTACAGCTTGCCCCAAAAAATAGCACCGCCAAACAAACGGTAGCAAACATTCTTCTACCTAACTTGCTTTTCGTTTTCATTTTTCCCCTCCTCGTTGTCCCTAAGTACCCTTCTTTCATGATTTTTCGCAAACCCGTGGGTTTGTGTTTCCTGTCAAGTTGAGTTATTTTCAGTATAGCATAAACAATTTGCTTTTATAGCTTTTTTTTATAATGAAATTAATTTCACGCGCAAAAAAACCAACCTTGTCGAGACAAGATCGGCTTTCTTTAGGATTGATTCATTGAGATCTTTGAACGTTCTCGCTGGGATATGATCGCTGCCTATTGTCCAATTAGTCCGACAACAAGCCCTAAAACGATCACTCCTAGAAACCCATTCACAAGGTGCAGCCCAACTAATTTACGGGACTGTCCCGAGTAAACAGCCATCACGAAGGTGGCGACCCCATACACCCCTAGCCACAATAAGCAAGCGACTTGCAAGGAGGTCATCAGCCAACCATCATGATCGAATGTTGCAAACCAATAGACGACTTGATAGGTCGCTGCCGATAAGAGAATCCCACCAACAATCGTGCCGCCAAAGGTAAAGAGCATGTCACCGGTCGTCATCTGCTGACCGTCCATCTTCTCTGCCATTCCTGATTCTTTCGCCCAAAACTTGCCCCACTTATGCATCGGGTTGTAAAGCAGACTTTCCACCACAACCCAGCTGAGGGTGCCGAAAATCAATGTCCAAAAATTAACCATTTTCGTTTTCTCCTATACTTTATTTTTAGCCATGTTCCTGAGAAGCGAAAAAATAGCCAAGCGGGCTGTTCCTTCTCCATCAGTTTATGCCTTAAGGGAAGGTTCTTCAACTTTTTCCACTGGTGTCCCCTATTTTTCGATGGTTCCAATAAAAACTAAGAAAAATGATCGTATACAGCAATGCGGTGAAACCTGTAACCGCTAATGGGTTAGTGATCAAGATACCGGCAAACAGCAAAAGCAACGCAAGGATCGCCCCGCCCAAAAAAATCGTATAGCCCATTTTCTTCTGCTTGCGTACCAAAACAAACGCCGCCACACTGATCAACAACCAAATCAGTAATACAGTATACGACAGGGAGCCTGCCAGATAATTGAAGAGTTTGTCGCCTAAAAAGTAAGAAAGAACGACTCCAAGATATAAAGTACCGCTGCAAAACATGATCGCTCGTTGGGGCACGCTGTTTTTATTCAGCATCGTGAAACGGCTTTTTTTCTGGCCATTGTTGCTTAACCGGAAAAACAACGTTCTTGAAGAAGCATAGACCCCAGAATTGATGGAGGAAAACAAGGCCAAAATGATCACTAAATTAACGATGTCGGAAGCAAAAGGCACATGGATTTTTTGAAACACCATTACAAAGGGACTGACATTTGGATCTGCTAATTGATTCCACGGATAAATGATCAGTAAAAGAAACATGGGAATGATGTAAAAAGCGGCAATCCGAGTCATTACTCCTTTGATTGCTTGAGGGATCGCTTTTTTTGGATTTTCTGCTTCACTAATCGTGATGGCTACTAACTCAGAACCGCCATAAGAATAGATTACGACCAATAAAGAATTGATAAATCCTTTGAGACCGTGAGGGGCAAAACCACCATAGTCTGTCATTTGTCTCATCGTCGGTAAAAAGCCCAGATCAAAGACTTGCGTGGCAACCAGATAGAGACCCACCAAGATCAGCACAATCACCACACTGATTTTGGCCCACGAAAGCCAGTATTCCGTTTCTGCAAACAAGCGGACCGAAAACAAATTGATGATGGTCGTGAGTAGTGCCAAAATCAAAACAAAGATCCAAGCTGGAATATTGGGAAACCACAGCTGCAAAAAGCTTGCGGCAGCAACTGCTTCGGCGATGATGTTGATCATCCACATTGACCAGTAGATCCAATCAATGAAATCAGCTGTATGCAAGCCAAGATACGGCTGGACTAAGCCCGAAAGGCCATGTTGTTTTTGGTCAGATAAAACCAACTGTCCCAGTCCTGTCATGACGACAAATAAGATCAGCCCACAAAAAATAAACGCTAGCAAGACCGCAGGCCCCGCTAACTGGATCGCTTCCCCACTGCCTTTGAATAGGCCGGCACCGATTGCGCCACCTAGTGCCAACATAGTGATGTGTCTGGTTTTCATCTGTTTTTTTAATTGATTTTTTTCTGTCATACGTTCCTCCTCGAAAACCGTTGATCCTTCATACACAGTGATTCTCTCACCGTTGCTATTTTTAATTATATGAATGATTTTTTTTAACTACCTCATAGAGAATACCAGACGTTTCTGCTATTGCAACTAAGAATTGAAAAAATTATCTATTTTTTCTGAAAATTCTATCATCCTCTAATCTTTTTCACCCAAATCAAATCTTGGCGAACTTTTCTTTAGGTGAAGGTACTAAAAAAAGCCATCTCCCAACATGTGGGAAATGACTTTCTGTCCGTTTCTTCAAGCAGGCTCGATGATCAATGGGTCGTAACCAACTCGTCTTTGATAGCGTCAGGGAGATCTTGCTCGGTCACCTCTTGATACGACTCCACATGTTTGCCCTTTGCATCAAGCTCTAGGTAGGCATTTTCTTTTAATTTTTGTGGTGCCCAAAACGTGATTTTTATTTTTTGTCCATCTTCATTGATTCCTTCTTGCGTATATTCATAGGCATCATGTTCTTGCGGCATGCCATACTCATCGGATGTTTTGACATAAACCTTTTTCTCCGGTACGAAAGGATTGAAACGATCCACCAGCTGAACCAGTTCGCTGGAATCATCTTTCGTAAAATAAGACCATGTAACCAATGTGACGGTCCCGATCGTTAACACGAGCAGGATCATACTAATTGCTTTTTTCAAGTGATTGTCCTCCGTTTTTTCTATCTACCTTCAGTATAAAAAAACAAGCGATAAATATAATCAAACTTAAGACGTATTTTTCCGTCGGTCATTGTGACTAAGGTATCAATAGAATATTTTCTGCTTTTTCCACCTAAATGTATAGACACACAACTAAGTTACTCCTACAAAAACGTCCCTTCTCACAGGAAGACCAGACTGTTTAATAAGTATCGTGATTTTTCATTCTTTGTAGTAAACTAAACTGCAACAACTTACTTTTAAATACTCATGATTGAAAACTATAGAAAACCGAGGTGTCCCATGCTAGAAATCAAACTGATCGATCAAGAACACCAAGCTGATATCCGCTTGAAAAACGAACCCTTCTCCTTATGGGGGAAAATGCTGCCGTCTTATAATGAGGGCAACTGGCAGTACACGATCTGTAAATTTGCACCTGAAGACATTCAGACGATGCGTTTCCCAGATGAAAATTATTGCTATGATGAAATGAGCCGAAACAGTCTGTTTATCGGTGCTTATGATGATGGAAAATGCATCGGCTTAGCGATCGTTCAAGACGCTTTTTTCAAGTATCTGTACCTCTATGACTTAAAGGTCAACACAGACTACCGCAAGCAAGGAATCGGTCAACTGTTGATCCAACAGGCACTGAAAGCGGCCCTTGCCAAAGACTATCGCGGCATCTATACACAAGCGCAGGACAACAATCCTTCTGCCTGTCTGTTTTACTTGCGAGCAGGCTTTCGTATCGGAGGCCTGGATACGGAGGTGTACAAAGGAACCAATCAGGAAGGCAAAAGTGACATTTTGTTTTATTTGGATGCAGCGGAAACGGCTGTCAAAAAATAGCTGAAAAAAGAAAAAAATTCCTCCTGCCAGATGGTACACTTAAGGCAACAATGTTTTAGAAGGTGAGGAAGAAGAATGTACGTAGGATTTGATATTGGCGGAACAAGTATTAAATATGGTGTTTTGGATGAAACCGGAGCGATCCTTGAAAAATCTGCGATCCCCACTAGCTATGAGCCAGCCCAGTTTTATCAGGATCTACTCACGATCATCGAAGATGCCCAGAGCCGCCACACGATTGATGGCATTGGGATCAGCGCCCCCGGGATCGTTCAAAAAGACGGCTTTATGTTAACGGCTGGAGCCATCAAATCGTTATATGGTGAAAATTTTAAAGCAGTCTTGGAAGCGCGTACAGGATTGCCGGTGGCGGTGGAAAATGATGCCAATGCAGCAGCGATTGCTGAAAAATGGATCGGGAATGCGCAAGAGGTAGCCAACTATTTGTGTCTTGTCCTAGGCACTGGTGTAGGCGGTGGGATCGTAATCAATAATCAAGTCTACCGAGGTGCTCATGGCATGGCTGGTGAATTTGGCTGGATGGTGATCGATCAGCTGCCAGAAGAAGGCAATATCGAGGAAAGTTCCATCAATAAAAAAACTGCCGTCGTGGGCGGCTTGATTCGCCTCTACAATTTAGCCGGGGCAGCAGTTCCTGGCTTTGAACCCACCCAAGACGCCAAAGAGATTTTTGACCGCGCGCAGCAAGGCGAAGCATTGGCGTTGAAGCTGACGGACCAATTTCTAACGGATTTGTCTGTAGGGTTGATCAATTTGATTAGCTGTTTTGACCCAGAATTGGTATTGATCGGCGGCGGCATCAGTGCCAATCCTTATTTCTGGGAACGCCTGCAGGCTCGCTTGACGATCACGGAAACACGGCATGAAGCGATTAATTATTTGCGCGGACAAACCATCGCGCCTGTTCGTCCAGCGAAACTAAAAAACGATGCCGGCTTGATCGGCGCAGTCTATCAGATCCACCAACAGCTGCACCGTTAAAAGTTCGGATATGCTATACTGGTGTAAATTGATTATCTAGGACAGCGAGGAACCAGCATGGCGCTTTTTGAACAATTAAACTTGAACAAGCTCTCTGCGGTAGAACAAGAAATCTACCGTTTTATCGTCAATCACTTAGAAAAGATCCCGTATATGCGTGTGCGCGACATTGCCGATGATGCTCATGTCTCTTCGACTTCGGTCTTTCGTTTTATTCAAAAAGTCGGCTTTCAGTCGTTTCCAGAATTTCGCTTCTATATCAAAAATCATTTAGAAAAAGCCCATTTTGACGCGCATCCTGAACACTTAGGTTTAGAAGCGCGCATCAAAGGCTTGAATATGCAGATCTTCCACCCTGATGCGGAATACCAAATACGAAAACTTGCCGAAGCGATGCGGGATGCCGATTTGATCTTATTTATGGGGATGGGGGCATCCGGTGCGATCGCGCAATACGTTGCCCGCAAGCTAGCCAGTCTCGGTTACTTTAGTATCAGCATTGATGAGCTGACCTACCCAATCAAAAGCTTTTTGCGAAAAGATCAAAAAAATGTTTTGGTTTTTCTGAGTGTCTCTGGTGAAACCAAAGAACTGATCGAAGTCATTACCGGTTTAGACAATCAAGCGATCGTGCAGAAATACTGCATTACCCCTAATCGGGAAAGTACGTTGGCACGCCTGTGCGATTATTCGATCGAGTATGCGATCAAAGAGGAACGCAAAGACATCTTTCTTGATTTGACTAGTCAATTGCCTTCAGTAGCGATTTTAGAAACACTGATCGGCTATTTACAAGATTATCGTTCCAACCCTTGATGGTTCAGTTTACTGAACCATCTTTTTTTGTAACACTGTGTTCCGGATGCGGAATTTTTTTCATTTCTTGAGAGATATGTACGGAATCCGTATCCGCTTACTTTTAGCCGCTTTCATTCGCTATAATGATGGCATCAATTAAGGAAAGGTGTTATTATTATGCAAAAATTCAATGACCTGTTAGACCGCTCGTTGGTACCAATCGCAACAAAGTTGAACAATCAACGCCACGTAGCAGCGATCCGGGATGCATTCATGCTGATTTTCCCACTGACCATCGCTTCTTCTCTCGTTATTTTGGTCAACAATATTTTATTTTCCAATGAAAGTTTCATCGTGCAATTATTTCAACTGAATCGGCTTTTTCCTAATCTGGAAAGCGCCCAGCAAGTTCTAGCTTCCGTGGCGAACGGGACCATCAACATCATGAGTTTATTCATTGCGTTTCTTGTTGCCCAACTTTTAGCCAAGCATTTCCAAGCAGATGCTACGCTAGTTGGTTTGACAAGTGTCGCTGCCTTTATGATCTTGTACCCGACCTCCTTTGCAGTAGATGATGTCAATGTGATCTCCACACAATATTTAGGCGCCCAAGGGTTGTTTGTAGCTATGATCGTGGCTTGTTTGGTCGGTGAATTCTTACCGAAGCTTTTCAAGGTCAAACGATTGCAGATCAAAATGCCTGAAATGGTACCACCAGCTGTTTCCCGTTCCTTTTCTGGCATGATTCCGATCGTGATCATCGTGGCAGTCACTGCTTTGATCAATTTCTTAGTTTTGATGATCGCACCAGAAGGCATCAATGAACTGATATATAATGGGATCCAAAGTCCATTACGGGATCTGGGGGGCAATGTCGTCGGTGTCTTGATCTTGGCGTTCTTGCAAACTACGTTGTTTGCGATCGGGATCCATGGACCAAACACATTAAATGCGGTTCGTTCAGCGATTTTTACCGAACAGGACCTAGCTAACCTAGACTTTATCAACCAAGGCGGCTCCTTGTGGGACGTTCCTTACAAAGAAACCTGGGGCGTTTTAAATGACATGTTCGCAAATATGGGCGGAACTGGTATGACATTGGGCTTGATCATTGCGATCTTCATCGCTTCAAAACGTCCAGAACAACGTGAGATCGCTAAGATGTCCTTAGTTCCAGGAATTTTCCAAATCAATGAACCGATGATCTTCGGTCTACCGATCGTCTTGAATCCAATCATGATCATTCCGTTTATTTTGACACCAATGGTCAATATTTTGGTGGGTTATTTTGTCACTGTTGTCTGGCCGATCATGCCGACCCCAGCGATTGGGGTACCATGGACGACCCCAGGAATCATTAATCTCTTTTTAGGAACTGGAGGAAATGCGATCGCTGCGGTTGTCGGTGTCGTTTGTCTTGCGATTTCGGTCTTGATCTATTTGCCTTTCGTGATCGCCTCTAACCGTTCCCAGAAAGTAGAATTATAAGCAAACGAATGAGTCGAGGAGGAATGAAATTTATGTCCGCAAAAATGCCGAAAGATTTTTTATGGGGCGGCGCGATCGCTGCCCATCAAGCGGAAGGCGCTTGGAATGTTGCTGGCCGTGGAATGAGTACCGCCGATGTCATGACGGCCGGTGGCAACGGTATTCCCCGTAAAATCACCAAAGGAGTCATTGAAGGGGAATATTACCCGAACCATGAAGCCATTGACTTTTATCACCGTTACAAAGAAGATATCCAGTTATTCAAAGAACTGGGCTTGAAATGTCTACGGACATCGATTTCTTGGAGCCGGATCTATCCAACTGGAACAGAAGAAGAACCAAATGAAGCCGGTCTCCAATACTACGATGATCTTTTCGACGAATTGCAGGCAAATGGCATCGAACCCGTCATCACTTTGTCTCACTTTGAAATGCCTTATGCCCTCTATGAAGAATTTGGTGGGTTTGCTAACAAAGAAGTGATTCCCCTCTTTGTCAAATTCGCTAAGACTGTTTTTCAACGGTATCATGACAAAGTGACGTATTGGATGACTTTCAATGAGATCAATAATCAAGCAGATGGGCAAGAGCCGCTGCACGTTTGGACCAATTCTGCCATGATCATCGAGGATGACAGTCAAAAAGAAGCACTCGTCTTTCAAGCGGGCGTCAATGAGTTGATTGCCAGCGCGGCAGCCGTGATCGAAGGCAAAAAAATCAATCCAGAGTTTCAGATTGGTTGTATGATGGCCTATGTCCCGGTCTACCCCTACTCTTGTGCGCCAGCTGATTTGATGGCATCCGTCAAAGCCAATGAACGGCGCTATTTTTACAGCGACGTCCACGTACGAGGCAAGATCCCAACCTATGTGCAAAAATATTGGGCAAAAAAAGGCATCACGATTGAGATTACGCCCGAGGAACAAGCGCTATTAAAAGCAGGAACCGTTGACTATATTGGGTTCAGCTATTACATGTCAGGAACGATCTCAACCCTTGATGAAGTGGCTGGCACACCAACTGAGGATATCCCGGGAGCAAAAATCGTGAGTAATCCTTATATCAGTGCTTCTGATTGGGGCTGGCCTATCGATCCAGTCGGGTTGCGCTATGTGTTAAATACGATCTATCAACGCTATGACTTGCCGCTATTTATCGTAGAAAATGGCTTTGGTGCTTACGATCAATTAACCGATGAACAGCAAGTCCATGATGACTACCGCATCACTTACCTGAAAGAGCATATCGAACAGATGGAAAAAGCGGTGGTTGAAGATGGTGTACCGCTATTAGGTTATACGCCTTGGGGGATCATTGATATCGTCAGCTTCGGCAGCGGCGAAATGGAGAAACGCTATGGCATGATCTATGTCGACAAAGACAATACCGGCAAAGGAACCTTGAATCGTTTGAAAAAAGATTCCTTTGCGTGGTACCAGCAAGTAATCGCCTCTAATGGTGAAACGCTCTAATTACTGCTTCCATGACTAACACAAAAACCGCCCCCTCGTTTCGCCATCCTCCTTTTTACATTAGGAGCCTGGCAACGAGGGGGCGGTTTTCTTATTAAAGAGGTGCGCCATTGCGAGGATGCTTTTCTTATCATCACTAAACACTACCTCGATGCTGTGGTACACTATAGCTATTCATTTACTTTTACGTTAAGGAGGAACTGCATGAAGCCGATATTTCGTCCGATCCAATCTCAAGATGATGCGCCATTAGCTGCTATCATTCGCAAAAGCTTGACCGACCACCAGTTGGCGGTTCCAGGAACTGCCTATTTTGATCCCGAGTTAGACCACTTAAGTGAATTTTATGCAGCAGATCCTGCTAGCCGCCATTATTTTGTCGTCACCGATGAATCGGGTACCCTTTTAGGCGGCGGTGGTCTTGCCGCTTATGATTCAGAAGGGCAAATCGCCGAGCTGCAAAAATTTTATCTTAGTGATGCCGCCAAAGGGCAGCGTCTCAGCTATCCCCTGCTGGCGAAGATCGAGGCCAAAGCTTTTGAACTAGGCTATCGGCAACTCTATTTAGAATCCCATCATTCTTTAGAAGCTGCCTTGCATGTCTATCAAAAAGCCGGCTATCGCGCATTGTCCCAGCCACTATTGGCGGCACAGCATACCACGATGGATCGCTTTTATGTGAAAACACTCGTTGAAGAAAACGAATAGAACAGCAGCCATTCCTTGATCGCTAGGAATGGCTGCTTTTCCGTTATCCTTGTCCATAATAAGCATGTTCGCCATGCTTGCGGAAATAATGTTTATCCAGCAAATAATCAGCGATCGGTGTTCGCTCTAAGGTCAAAGCTTCGGTACCTAGTGCCATTTCTGCAACCTCTTCTAAAACAATACTATTGCTGACCGCTTGTTCCGCAGATTGCCCCCAAGTAAAGGGACCGTGTCCCGCTGTGAGGACAGCTGGGCATGCAAGCGGATCTAATCCCCGCTTTTCAAACGTCTCGACAATGACTTTGCCGGTTTCTTTTTCATAGTCTGCCGTTACCTCAGAGGCCCGTAATGGTCGTGTACAAGGGACACTACCATAAAAAGTATCCGCATGCGTCGTTCCATATGCAGGAATGTCTCGCTGTGCTTGCGCCCATTTTACCGCATTTGTCGAATGCGTATGGACGATCGCCTTGACGCCTTCGAAGTGCTTATACAATAGCGCATGGGTTTTGATATCCGAGGAAGGCTTCAACGTCTTCGCCTCTTTCGGTGTTCCCGTTAAGTCGCAAACCACCATTGAATCAACCGTCATCGTCTGATAATCAACACCGCTTGGTTTAATGACGATGATCCCTAAATCTCGATCAATCTCACTGACATTTCCCCAAGTCAGCTTTACTAGCCCTTCCTCAGGCAGTCTCTTATTGGCTTGATAAACTCGCTCTTTCATCAATTGAAGCTGATTGATCAAGGTAACCGACCTCCTTTAGTTTTGGTAATAAAAACGCTTTGGCTTGTTCGATCTCCCCAATCGGGTCAGCGCTCGTCTCACTCCACATCTCGATGACAAAAGAACCGTTATAATTCAACCGCTTCAGCGTGCGTAAGCAGCCATCAAAATCAACACACCCAGTGCCAAACGGTACTTCTTTAAACTTTCCTCGAAACTTATCTGAGACCGCCAATGTATCTTTCAAATGAATCTGGGTAATCTCGCAAATGCCTTTTTCTAATTCATAACCGACATCATTTTCTGGCCAGGCCGACAGGTTCCCGACATCTGGATAGACTTGTAGATAGGGCGAAGGGATCTGCTCCTTGATCCGTAAATACTTTGAGATAGAATTCAGAAACGGATCATCCATGATCTCTAGTGACAAAACGACCCCCTTTTCAGACGCCCTGGCGACGGCTTCTTTTAGATTGGCAATGAACCATTCTCGGCTACAAAGACTTTTTTCCTCATAATACACATCGTATCCGGCTAATTGGATGCAGCGAATACCCAAATCTGAAGCCAAGTCGATGGCTTTTTCCATCAGATGCATCGCGTGCTTGCGCTTTTTTTCATCGATCGAACCAAAGGGAAACCGCCGATGTCCACTGAGACATAAAGACAAGATTTTGATCCCCGAGGCATAGATTGCCTCGACGATCTCTTTGCGTTGCTCTTGGTCCCACTCTAAGCGTGCCAAGCGTTCATCGGATTCATCGATGGACATTTCAATGAAGTCGAAACCTCGGTCTTTGACAAACTGCAATCGTTCCGGCCAAGAAAGGGCTTTGGGTGTTGCTTTTTCATATAGACCGATCAAACTCATAGAAAACTACCCCCAAATCCGTAAAATCTCTTGCTTGAAATCAACTGCTGCTTGTTGCGGATCGTCAGCGGCAGTGATGCCTCGTCCTGTGATAAAGGTATACACATCAATGCCGGCAAACAGAGCCAACGTCTCGACGCTCAATCCTCCCGTGACGGACACTCGAAACCCCATATCGATCAATTTACGGACTTTCGTTAAATCTTTTTCTCCCCATGTTTCACCAGCTAACAATGCGTCACGACTTTGATGATAGATGGCTTGTGAGATGCCGGCATCTAGCCACTGCTGTGCTTGCTGGTAGGTCCAGTCACCATATAATTCTACTTGGATCTCAGCAATTTCTTTTGCTGCTGCCTTCATTGTTGGGATCGTTGCTGCACAAATCACGGTCATATAATCCGCGCCAGCTTGCTGGCAGTTTTTGGCGACCGTCCCACCGGCATCGGCACATTTTGTGTCTGCTACGATCAACTTCTCCGGATACATTGCTCGGAAACAGCGTAATACCTGTTCTCCTTCTTGCAACAATAAAAT
This sequence comes from Enterococcus sp. AZ188, assembly GCF_050544075.1. Taxonomy (NCBI): domain Bacteria; kingdom Bacillati; phylum Bacillota; class Bacilli; order Lactobacillales; family Enterococcaceae; genus Enterococcus; species Enterococcus sp. AZ188. The sequence goes on along the minus strand of NZ_CP172943.1, from coordinate 176,413 downwards.
AGTCCCTGCTTCAATAATATCAACCACATCGCCGACTTTTTTGATATCTGCCAGTGCACTAGCTAAATCGGAGTGATCGCAAGCAATCTGTAGTTTTGGTCTGCTCATGAAATTCCCCTCTCTTTTGTTTGACCAACCTTTTTGTTTTGCCACATCCTGTTACGCTGACTACTCCTTTGAAAGACCCGCTTCTCTGACCCGCTCAATGATTTCTTTTGGAGACATCACATTTCTGACCCCGATCACTGTTACGCCCTTTTCTTTTGCTTTATCGAACATATTGACAAAGTTCATTGGCGTAAAGACCACATCGTAATTCTTGGCGGTGCTTTTGCCTTCAGAAATCGCGCAGTGGTGGATAGAGGTGATTGTGATCCCTTCAGACTTCAAAGCTTTTTCAACACTCCGCATCATCATCAAACTTGTTCCTGATCCATTTGCACAAGATACTAATACTCTCATCTTTTTTCCTCCTAAGAATTCATTATTTTTGTTTTTCTACATACGCATCGTAATCATCTACGATCAAGAAATACCCTTCTGGATCTCTGCGGTACTGCAATTGTGGAATCACTAATAAGATCACCACCACAAGAACCACACCAATGATGCCTAAGAATTTCATCAATACTGTAAAGAATGGCCAGACGGTCGCCCAGTCGAACATACCAAGATAGCCGCCATATTGGGACAATCCTACCCAAGTAGCGATCAAGGCCGAACCACCGATCTGAATGATGCCTGATAAGAATGGGAAAAGACAAGCCGCCTTGATACCTCCACGGTTGTTGGCAAAAACGGCAATCGCTGCATTATCAAAGAACAGTGGGATAAACCCGGCAATCACGATCGTTGGTGACCGGAACAAAATCAGTAAAGCAATCATTAAAAATTGTCCTAATGCACCGAATAAAAAGCCCACCGTCACAGCATTTGGTGAACCAAAGGCAAAGGTTGCGGCGATATCGATCCCCGGAACAGCACCTGGTAAAATCGTATTTGAGATTCCTTGAAATGACTCGGTCAATTCGGAAACGAAGGTGCGCACACCTAATTGAAGAATTGCTAAGTAGACGGCAAACATCAGTGATGTTTGTAAAATATAAAATAAGAAACTTTGTCCTTCTGCCATAAATCCTGCTGTTATTAAATAATCTTGTCCAAGTGTCACTAAAATGATACCGAAGAAAAAGAGCATCAGGATCGAAGTCGATACCATATTTTCATTGAAGACCGATAAAAAACCCGGTAGTTCGACATCTTCTAATTTCCGGTTGGATTTGTTCTTTTTGAACCGTTCCGCAAGTCTCGCAAAGAAATAAACACCAAACATCTGTTGATGGGCAATCGCAAAACCAGCACCTTCCGTCAAATCTTGACAGATGCCCACGGTCAAATTGGAACCAACCGCCCAATAGCAGCCTAAGATCAAGCCCATGACAAGTAAGACTTCGATCCGACCCAAGTCTGGAAAACAAAATAGCAGCAACCAAAAGGCCGTTGCGGCTTGCTGTACTTGCACATTTCCAGTAGTGAAGACGGCCCGCAGCTTCGTATATTTTTTAAAGCGAACGAGTAAGATATTAAAAACAAAGGCAATCAATAATAAGAGCATCGTGTCACCAAAGGTGCGTCCGAATCGTTCTTCAATGCCGGCGGTGATCGCATTTTGACCAAAATACGGGTCAGTGACCATCGCATCTAATTCAAAACGCTCCTTAAGCCCCACCAAGATCGGACGGAAATTATTGACCAATCCACCAGAGCCAATCGTCAAAATCAAGTAACCAACGGTGGCTTTTAAGAAACCTGCGACACATTCAACAAACGGCCGTTTCAATAGTAAGTAACCGATCAGTACAATAAAACCGATCAAAAAAGCTGGCTGCATCAAAATATTCTGAGCAAAGTAATCCCAGCATCTCAATAAGAAATCTCCTACCACTTCCATCTAATCCCTGCTTTCTTTTTGGTCATATTTCTCCATCACCATTTCAAAATCTGCCATCGTTTTTACACCTAATAGATCTTCTACCAGCCCCTCTTCCATCAACATCTCTGATAAACCAGCGATATTGTTCATATGTGCTTCAGCGTTTTTGGCAGCGAGCATAAAGAACAACTGCGCCTCCTTGTCCGGATTATCTTCCTGAAACGAGACGGGCGCTGGAAAAATCGTCAGCCCGATCCCTGTTCCTAAGACGCCTTTGCTTTCTGCTGAAGAATGGGGCATGGCTACTTTGGGAATGATCACAATATAAGGACCGTATTGATGGACATCCCGAATGACATCTTCAATGTACTGATCCGTAATCAACGCCTTTTGCTTTAATCCTTCGCCACTCGCCCAGATAGCAGCTTCCCAGTCTTCGGGCTGTTCATGGTTGATTGCAACCAACTCATTTTCATAAAAATAACGCAGCATTACGTTTGCTCCTTTCAAATTTGGCTTTTGCAGCATCCCCCCTTCTTTTATAAGAAAGAAGGGAATGGCGTATCATTGTCGACCGAAAAAACATCTTTGAAGCCACGATAGAAATTAAATTCAAGATCATCTTTATTCGTTGGGTAGGTGAATTTGCCGCCAACTTGCCAAATATACGGTTTAAACTCATAGTTCAAACGATCTTTTTTAAACTTCCAAATCTCGGTGATCTCTTTTGGATCAGCCATAAAATTGGACCAGATATCATAATGTACGGGAATCACCACTTTGGCATTGAGGGATTCGGCCATCCGCAACATATCGACTGATGTAACTTTGTCGGTGATGCCCCGCGGGTTTTCGCCATATGCACCTAAGCAAACATCGATCTTGTACTGATTCCCATGTTTAGCAAATACATTCGAATAATGAGAATCTCCTGCATGATAAATCGCCCCACCGGAAGTCTCAAACAAGTAATTGACTGCGATACGATCCATGTCCTGTGGCATTTTTCCTTTCAAGCTGGTATCCGGATCTTCACAAGTAATCAGAGCGGTTCGATCGAATGCTTCTAAAGCGACGATTTTCACCTGCCCAATAGTCACTTCATCCCCCGGTTTGACCACGATGGTTTTTTCTTCTGGTATTCCCCATTTCAACCAAGTTGCAACGACTTCATGGGGACCGACGAATTTTGCTTCTGGACAATTTTGATGGACTGCGGCTGCGGTATTGATGTCTAAATGATCGGAATGGATGTGGGTCACCACTAACGCATCCACTCCTTTGATTGCAAATGGATCGATCACAAAGGGCTGCGTCCGTAGGTTAGGCTGCATTTCTTGTACACCACTCATTCGCATCATTTGATGGCCTTTTTTCATTTGCCCATTCCCATGACTGCGCTTGCCAGTGCCACACCAAAGGTCGCATAAAATATTGGTTCCTTCCGCACTCTTCAGCCAAATACCCGTACAGCCTAGCCACCACATGGAAACTGTGCCTTCTTTCACAAGCTCATTTTCAATCTCTTCGTTCAAATAGGTCCCCCATTCTGGAAACGTATTTAAAAGCCAACTCTCTTTCGAAACATCATTTACATGTGCCATTCTTATTCCTCCCTTGCTTATTTACACTTTGATTCTAACATATAGAAAAACGCTTTCAATCTAGTTTTATGTTAATTTAGCTTATTATATGTTAATTAACCCATAAATAAATGTGATTATTTAATATATATGGTAATGTATAGGGGATATGTTAAAATGAGTTCGAAAGAAGAAACAACAAACACATCGTTGCTTCTCAACAAGTGGTGTGGGATCATCACTTGAACTTGCGAGAAGGAGGCGAGAAGGTTTTTGCTATGCAAAGGCAATCGCAATCTGGATAAACGATGAAAGACAAGAATAGAATAAAGCGCATGTAAGGAGGAAGTATCGTGAAACGTTCCAATGAAGAAGTGAGGCAAAGGAGAAAACAATTGATCGATCTGATAAAAACATCTGGTTTTTCTGATGTGAAGACCCTCAGTCATCAGTTGGGAGTATCAGAGATGACGATCCGCAGAGACTGTACCGTACTGAGTGAGATGGGTCAGATCAAACAAACCCACGGAAAAATCGAATACTGTGAAGCTTATGAAGATGAAGCGCATCCCACCGACTCGATCGAGTACATCAAAGATCGACTAGCCAAAGAAGCGGCTCGCCAAGTAAAAGATGGCGATACCCTTTTCGTCAATACGAGTACTAGCGCCGCTCAAACGTTGCGCCATCTAACGGACAAACGAATCAGTTTGTTGACGAACAATACAAGTGTGATCCAAATGGAACACCATCCAAAATCAACGATCGTTTTAAGTGGCGGCGAAATACGCTATCCTAAAGCGGCCTTGTCAGGGGATATCGCCGTGGAGTCGTTTTCTCATGTTCGTTCTGATGTTACGATCATTGGTTGTAGTGGGTTAGATTTACAGACCGGCATTTCCACTTCAGTGATCCACGAAGCCAAAGTCAATGCGAAAATCATCGAAAATTCTGGCAAGTTGATCGTTATCGCGGATTATCGAAAAATCGGTAAGCAATCCAATTTTACGATTGGCGCAATTGCGGCTATCGATCTGCTGATCACCGACCATTATTCTGATCCCAAAGTCATCGACTTGATTGAGCAACAAGGTGTTCAAGTCATCCAAGTTCCCGTCTAACCATCTTTGTCGCTAAAAAAAGCCCGACAGTTGATCTGAAAAGCCACGCCTTGCTGCCTCTTCCAACAGAAACAGCAAAGCGTGCCCTTCGATCAACCGTCGTGGCTTTTTTCGTTAAACAATCGTACGCTTCAAACGTGCTTTATGGGATGTGCCTCGTGTGAATTAGAGCCGCAGCAACCAAATCAACGCAACAGCACCCACGGTTTGGACGGCTCCAACGGAAAGACCATAGAATAAAAAGCGCGGTCCTTCTTTTAAAAACTTGCGGAAATCCAGGCGCAAACCGATGGCTGCCAACGCCGTTGTTTCAAACCACGTACTGATAAAATGAGCCCCCTCATTCAACCAGCTAGGCAGCGGCAAGAAGCTGTTCAAGATACAGATGGTCAAGAAGCCCAACACATACCAAGGGATCGGCAGCCGTAGCTTACCTTTACCTTTGTTTTTGGTGGGGGTCTTTGTCGTCATTCGTTCAAAAACAATGACGACGACTGCCAACATGATGATGCGCGCGATTTTAAAGAGCATCGCGTATTTGACGGTGTCGGCATCAATCAAACTAGCCCCCGCCACGACTTGCCCGACGGATTGCAGTGTGCCGCCAAGTAAGGCGCTTTTTTGCAATAGATCATCGCCGTATAAGGCCAAGCCTAAAAACGGCAGCGTCAGCATCATCACCGTTCCTAAAAGATTGACCAAGGTGATGATCTGCCCTTTTTCTTCATCATCGGCATCAATGGCTGGTGCGATCGCCGCAATCGCAGAGGACCCACAGACAGCATTGCCGCCTGCCATCATCAGGCTCATCTTTTGATTAAAGCCCATTTTTTTCCCTATCAAATAAGCAGCGGTAATGACCAAGCTCATCATCAGCAAAATAAAGAGAAAGCCCCGAAGACCCATTTCACTGATAGTCTGGAAAGTGACGGTAAAGCCCAGCAAAACCACCGAATATTCTAGGAGACGACTTTCCGCAACCTTCGTCCCGACTTGATAGCGTTCTTGCTTGAACAGTGTATTTCCTAAAATGATTCCTAATAAAATAGCAAGGGTTGCTCCCCCTAATTTTGGTACAGCCAAAGCCATGATTCGGGCGATGACGGCTACCGAAAAGGACAGGAACAAACCGGGAAGTATCAAAGCTGTTTGTCGTTGCTTCATTGCTTTCATCCTTTCATATAACATCCATTATACATAGATTGACCGATCAGTAGGATTTATTGGTATAATAGTTATGATTGAATTTTCTAATGGAAGGGATTGCAATGTTAAAATTATTGGAGACTTTTAAGATGGTCTATGAAACGAAAAATTTTTCGAAAGCTGCCGAATTGCTATTTATTTCGCAGCCCACGGTTTCTGCTCAAATCAAGCAGTTGGAACAAGACCTGGATACACCGCTCTTTTTACGCAATGGTCGCAAAAACGTGATCGCCACACCCCAAGCAGAGTACCTTTACGAAAAGGCACTGAATTTATTGGATGAGTGGTCGACGATCACCAGCGAGATCCATACCAACACGCAGCACCAAAGCCACTGTGCCCTAGGCATCTCTCATACCTATGCGATGGCCTTGATGCCTAACTTGATGATTGCTTTATACAACGCCTTTCCCACGGTGCGTTTTCGGGTATCGATGATGAACTCCGCTGAAGTCTTAACAGCGCTTGAACAACATCAACTGGATTTAGGGATCATTGAAAAACCCTTATCCGCACCGAGTATTTTGCGTTTTCCGATTTTGAAAGATCAGCTCGTCTTAGCTGGCGATCCCCAAACCGGTCCTTGGCTCGTCCGAGAAGCGAGTTCTGGTGTCTACTATTACACTAAGCGCTATCTGGAGGAACAGAACATTCAAGGACCGATCATTGAGATCGCCAGCAATGAATTGATTGTCGCTTTGCTGAAACAAGGCTTCGGCTGTTCGATCCTTTCCAAGCGAGCCGCCCACGGCATTGGCTATCAACTGCTGGATAAAAACTTTGAGCGCCAATTTTACTTAATCCAGCGCAAAGTAGTCACAGAACCAGCCATCGAGGGATTGCGGACCTTCATTCAGGAGTGGTCGCAAAACGATCCCTCACAGGTGGCAAGCGTATAATAACAAACTGATTTTTTGGGGGAACCACCGCCTCGTGGGATTTCTTAACCTTTTCTTACGATTACGCTTCCTCGCTGCCGATCTGGTCCGATTGATTGTTTCTTAAGAAATTTGTGCTAAAATGAGGAGTACTGGCTATGGGCTCTAACGTTCCCCTTTTTGAGGGAAACTTAGACCGCCCTTTGACTACTTATGCAGTTCGTGAAGCAAACCAGTAAGAAAGGATCTTGAAATGAACGAACAAATCAAGAACAAATTAGCGCTGCTTCCTGATCAACCTGGTTGTTATTTAATGAAAGATAAAAATAACAAAATCATCTATGTTGGGAAAGCCAAAATTTTAAAAAATCGTGTCCGTTCGTATTTTACCGGCAGCCACGATACGAAAACCGAACGGCTCGTTCAAGAAATCAATGATTTTGAGTACGTCGTTACCGAATCAAATACGGAAGCTTTATTGCTGGAAATCAATTTGATTCAAAAAAACAAACCAAAATACAATATCATGTTAAAGGACGACAAGTCGTATCCTTTTATTAAAGTGACCAAAGAGCGCTATCCGCGTTTGATCATCACTCGTAAAGTTTTAAAAGACGGGGCTTTATATTTTGGCCCTTATCCTGATGCACGAGCAGCCAATGAAACCAAACGGGTGCTAGATCGCCTCTTTCCTTTACGAAAATGCGGTCCTTCTCAAAAGCGCCCTTGTCTTTATTATCATTTGGGTCAATGCGTCTGTCCTTATGTCAATAATGTAGACCCCAAGGATTATCAAAAGATCGTGGATCAAGTCAAACACTTTTTCCACGGCGGTCACGTCGATATTTTGAAAGATCTGAAAGAGAAGATGGGCGAAGCCATTGAAACATTAGAGTTTGAGCGAGCGGCTGAGCTGCGGGATCAGATCCAAGCGATCGATACCGTCATGACGCGACAAAAAATGACCCTGACCGACCTGATGGACCGTGATGTCTTTGGCTACAGTGTCGACAAAGGCTGGATGTGTGTCCAAGTCTTCTTTATCCGTCAAGGAAAGCTGATCGAACGAGAAGTCTCTTTGTTTCCTTTCTACAATGAAGCGGATGAAGATTTCTTGACCTTCGTCGGCCAGTTTTACCAAAAGAATGAACACTTCATTCCCAAAGAAGTCTTTGTTCCGCAAAATGTCGATGCTGCCCCATTAGAAGCGCTGTTGGAAACCAAAGTCCTGCAGCCCCAACGAGGCGACAAAAAGAAATTGGTCGATTTGGCCAATAAAAATGCCCGCATTGCCTTGGCCCAAAAATTTGCGTTGATCGAGCGTACTGAAGAACGGACGATCGGTGCAGTGGATCGTCTAGGCGATGCCATGGGGATCGCGACACCTTATCGGATTGAAGCCTTCGATAACTCCCACATCATGGGGACCGATCCGGTTTCTGCAATGGTGGTTTTTGTCGACGGGAAGCCGTTTAAAGATGATTATCGGAAATATAAGATTCGTACCGCACAAGGCGGCGACGATTATGGCTCTATGCAAGAAGTCATCTACCGCCGATACTCTCGTGTCCTAAAAGAAAACCTGCCTTTTCCTGATCTGATCATCATCGATGGTGGGAAAGCCCAAGTCGGTGCCGCCCAAGAAGTGCTGCATAACCAGCTAGGTTTAGATATTCCCGTTGCCGGGTTAGTGAAGAACAACAAACACAAAACCAGCGAGTTGATTTTCGGAGAATTTTTAGATCCGATCCAGCTGGAACGCAATTCTGTAGAATTCTTTTTGCTGCAACGGATCCAAGATGAGGTCCATCGTTTTGCGATCACCTTCCATCGCCAACTGCGCAGTAAAAACAGCTTTTCTTCCAAGCTAGATGAAATTCCTGGCTTAGGACCAAAACGCAAGCAACAGCTCATGAAAACCTTCAAGTCGTTAAAAAACATCCAAGCAGCTTCCGTGGAAGAGATCCAGCAAGCTGGTATTCCCAAAGCCGTTGCGGAAACTATCTTAGCCAAACTAGGCGATCAAAACCAACCCACTTCTTAAGTCAAAACAAAAACGCTCCATAGCCAACAGTAGCTATGAAGCGTTTTTTCGTTGAAGAACCATTTTGTAAGCCGTTACTTTTTGCGGTGCTGTAACAGATCAGGCTTCATGTCTAACATGGAATAGCCACGAACATCATACCGATTGCGGCTGCAGGAATAGTCCACTGGACGTCCCGATTCTAAATAGATGATCTGTTCTAATTCCAATACTGGATCATCTGCTTGGCACGCTAAATAGGTTTGATCGTATTCATCACTTTTGGCAGCCTGAAAAGTCCGATAAGCACCAGCAAATTTGTAGCCTAAATCTTGCAACAGATAGTCATAGACGGATTCTTCCAAGATCTCTTTCGTCAAACCGCTGACCAGATCCAACGGCATATAGGAATGCTCGAGTATGTAGGGATTGCCTTCTAAGATCCGCAAACGGATCACATGGTAGATTGGTTGTTCGGCAGTGATCTGAAGCATCTCTTGAATTCTTGTTGTAGGAAAACAGACTTCAAAGGTGATGACTTGGCTAGTCAACGTCCGTTTTTCTTGTTTCATCTGATAGCTCAGGCCTTTGTATTCTGTCACCGATGAGGTATCTTTGCCCCAAAAGGAATGATTCAAAACTTTGGTCCCTAAGCCGCGCTTTGTCAGCAGCAAGCCTTCCATAATCAGGATATTCACCGCATTTTTAATCGTCATTCGGCTGACGCCAAACTCTTCCACTAACTCTGTTTGATAAGGTAAAAGACTGTCTTTCGGATAAGTTCCGTCCTTGATTCTTTTACGCAGAACATCTGCGATCTCCATATATTTGGGCATTTTGCCACCTCCAAAACGTGTGTTGTATTGATTGAAAAACGAGAAAAGAACCGGCCAAACGAAAAGAGTGTCATCACACCACTGCACCTTCCAATGAAGCAGTGTGATAAAGGGGTATTGCACTCTGATCGCGGCCGGATAAGGTCTATTACGTTTGGCGCTTGTTTCTAATCGACTCGATCAGACATTACGCATTTTTTAAACGGCGTGTTTCTTGAATTTGCGCCATTTTCACGAACGGCAAGTAGATAACGATCGACAAGATCAAGTTAACAGCTGCCAAGATTCCGCCAGCAATACTTTGTGTCGACAAAATACCGCCGATGATTGGTGGCGTCGTCCATGGTGCGATGACGGTACTTGCAGGAACTAAGCCAGTTGCAGTTGCAAAATAAGCAGTCGTGACTAAAACAAGTGGTGTCAACACATATGGGATGAACAAGATTGGGTTCAAGACAACGGGTAACCCAAACATCACTGGTTCATTGATCATGAACACACCTGGTGCAACGGATAGTTTTGCGACAGTCATATATGCTTTATGATGACGAGCAACTAAGAAGATCGCAATCAAAAGACCTAGTGTCGCACCTGTTCCGCCGATGTTCACGAAAGAATCAAAGAATGGTTTGTTCACGATATAAGGCAAATCTGTGCCTGCTTCTAATGCTCGTGCGTTTGCTTCGATCGCTGGCACATTGATCGTTTGCATGAATGGATCGATGATGTTGGCACCATGTAAACCAAAGAACCATAAGAATGCAGAGATAAAACCTAATAGCAAAGCAGCTGGGTAAGAGTTTGCCAAGCCCATGAATGGTTGTTGCACTAATTCATAGAAGGACAATACGATACTTGTCACACCAAATGCTTGGAAAATTGCTGTAAACAAAGCAAAGATCGATACGGTGATCATTGCTGGGAATAACGCAGCAAATGAACGTGATACTGCTGGTGGTACGCCATCAGGCATGTTGATGACTAAGCGTGGGTTGCCAGCTAGACGACGGAAGATCTCAGTAGAAATGATTGATACGATTAATGCTAAAAATAATCCTTGAGAACCAAGTCCGGCAGCTGTTAACAAACCATCTGGGCCTGTCGCCATTGCACCTAATGCGAAGAAACTTGCAACTGAGATCGCCCCAGCACCTAATGCGTCTTGATTGTAGCTTTTAGCTAAATTATACGCTACTGTGAAAGCGATTAACAGACCAAGTATTGAAAAAGTACCTGCTGACAAGTTGTTCCCAAAGGCTTGCCATGTCCCTTCACCAAAAATGCCATTCATAAAATCAATATAGGCAGGAATTGGTAAGTTGTTGATCAATACCCCAAAAGAGCCTAAGATCATCAACGGCATCGTTACGATAAATCCGTCACGAATGGCCACTAGATGTCTTTGAGAGCCTATTTTAGAAGCGATCGGAATAAAGTGCTTCTCCATAAATCCAATAAATTTATCCATTGTTTTTTCTCCTTTCAAACCCTAAACAAAATAATGAAACCGATTTCTACTAAAGAATACCACGAGAACGTTTCCATGTCTAGTCTTTTCTTTATCAAAACCGTGCTTTTGTTTAACCCAGCTTATCATTTGCAAAAACAGGTGGTTTTTTAATAGAGAATGCCCTTCGGAACAAGACAGAAAAATCCGCGATTTTACACAAAAAAAGCAATGCTGATCCCTACAGCATTGCTTTTTCCATTGTTATTAAAAGCCGTTATTATCTGAAACTTCTTTAAACCAACGACCTGATTTTTTCACCGTTCGTTTAGCATCATTTGCTAAGTCACCGGAGATAAATCCGTAACGGTTCTTGTAAGCATTGGTCCAGGACCAGTTGTCCATGCAGGTCCACATATGGTAGCCAACACAATTGGTTCCTTCTTGGATCGCTTGGTGGACATACTTCAAGTGGTCAGAGACAAACTCGATGCGGTAATCATCTTCGATCACGCCATCAGCATTGACGAAACGTTCTTCTCCTTCGACACCCATGCCATTTTCAGAAATGTAGCACTTGATATTGCCATAGTTTTCTCGCGTGTTTGTCAAAATATCATAGATCCCTTTTTCATAGATTTCCCATCCACGATACGGGTTCATTTTCTTGTTTGGCATATCATAGTTATCAAAGTAATCATCTGGCATTGGACTTTTCGCTTGATCGATCGGCGATTCTTTCTTCATGATACGACGAGGTTGGTAATAATTGATCCCCAACAAGTCGATCGTATTTTCGCGAATTGTTTGTAAATCATCAGCTTCCATCGCTGGTACCATATCTAATTCCTTGACGATGGTCACTAATTCTTCTGGGAACGTGCCTTTGACCGCAGGGTCTAAGAAAGAGCGATTAAAGAAGGCATCTGCGATTTGCGCTGCTTTGACATCCTCTGGATCGTTCTCATCTCTTGGATAGCTTGGCGTCAAATTCAAAATAATGCCGATCTCCCCACCAAGGTTCATCTCATGGTAGACTTTGATGGCTTTAGCACTCGCCAACGTTTCGTGGAACCCAACTTGGACTGCATGTTTCATGTTGATCTCATTCGGATAATGGAATTGGTAAAGATAGCCGCCTTCAACAGGGACGATCGGTTCATTATGAGTGAACCATTTCTTGACACGATCACCAAATAACGTAAAGCAGGTTTGCGCAAACGCGACATAGGCATCCACGGTCTCTCGGTTCAACCAGCCGCCTTTTTCTTGCAGCGCCATTGGCATATCGAAGTGGTATAAATTCATGAAAGGTTCGATCCCGTTGGCGATCAACTCATCAATGTAGGCATTGTAAAAATCAACGGCTTTTTGATTGACTTCTCCTTTGCCTTGCGGGAAGAGACGACTCCATTGGATCGACGTCCGAAACGTCGTATGGCCGGTTTCTTTCATGAGTTGAATATCTTCTTGATAGCGTGTGTAGACTTGCGAGGTTTTTTCAGGACCTACCCCATTGAAAAATTTCTCTGGTTCTTGCTGATACCAGTAATCCCAGATGCTTGCCCCTTTGCCATCGCCTTCAAATACACCTTCTGTTTGTGGGCCACTAGCGGCTGACCCCCACCAAAAGCCTGCTGGAAATTGATAATCCATCTTCATTCACTCCTCATTTTTTCTTTGCTGCCCTAATCATAAAGGAAGCAGTTACAAAAATCAATCTTTTTTAAAATAAATGTATAGACATTTAAAATAAAACATGATACATTATCGATGTAATCGATTGCAAAAAGAAATTTAAGGAGTGAACTAATAATGAATGGTTTTATGGACAAGTTATCTGAAAAGATTTTGCCCTTGGCGAATGCCTTAGGACAAAATCGCTATCTGACCGTCTTGCGGGACGCATTTATGCTTTCGTTCCCAATCACTATGTTTGGATCGATCGTGGTCGTTTTAAACAACCTGCCCTTCTTCAGTGATGCCACTAAAGGAACATTAGGAACGCTGTTTGGCAATGGGCAAAATGCAACAATGAGTATCATGACTGTTTTCGTTACTTTCGGTATCGGCTATTATTTATCAAAATCATATGATGTGGAAGGGATTTTTGGCGGCGCCGTTTCTTTTGCCAGCTTTTTGATCTTAACTCCTTTCTTTATGACTACTGAATCTGGCGAAACGATCTCCGGCGTGCTGTCTCTTGATCGTCTTGGCGCAAAAGGGATGTTTATCGGGATGATCGCAGCATTTTTAGCAGCTGAAATCTATTGCCGCATCACAAAACGCGGCTGGCAGATCAAAATGCCTGATGGGGTGCCACCAGCAGTTTCTAAATCTTTTGCCGCTTTGATTCCAGCAATTATCACCTTAACGGTATTTTTAGTGATCAATGCCATCATGACGGGTGTCTTCAATGCCAACTTGCATGACTTGGTTTATGAATTGATCCAAAAACCATTGACTGGACTAGGCAGCAGCTTGCCAGCAACTCTATTGGCTTTGTTCTTTGTCCAATTCCTTTGGTTCTTCGGTCTACATGGTCAAATCATCGTCAACTCTGTGATGGACCCGATTTGGAATACATTAATGTTAGACAACTTAGAAGCGTATCAAAATGGGGATGCACTGCCGCATATCGTCACAAAACCATTTATGGAAACCTTCACCGTTGGATTAGGCGGTTCTGGTATGACGTTAGCCGTTGTTATCTTGATGGCTTTTGTATTGAAGAAAAAACAATACCGCGATGTTGGTCGTTTGGCTTTAGCACCAGGGATCTTTAACGTCAACGAACCAGCAATCTTCGGTATGCCGATCGTCTTGAATGCGACGATCCTGATTCCTTGGGTCGTGGCACCTCTTGTGGTAACGACCTTCAACTACTTAGTGATGGCGGCTGGACTTGTTCCTGCACCAACTGGTGTTTCTGTTCCTTGGACCGTTCCAGTGGTATTCAGTGGTGTCTTAGCAACCAACTCTTGGTTAGGTGGTTTGCTGCAAGTCATTGACGTGGTGATCGTCGGCTTAATCTGGTATCCATTCTTACGTGTTTTAGATCGTCAAGCAGAACCATCGATCGATTAAGCGCAACGGCTGGCTGAATTTTTTCAGTCAGCCGTTCTTTTTATAAAAAAACCAAGGTTTGATTGTCGAAACCGCTTTTTTCAGCTATACTTCTTGCGAGGTGATCAGATGCCAAAATACCAAGAAATTGCCAATATTTTACGCACACGTATCAAAAACAAAACGTATCCGCCTGACAGCTTACTGCCGAATCAAACTGATTTAGTCGAAGAATTCGGAGTCAGCCGGATGACCGTCAAAAAAGCCATCGGTATTTTAGCCATGGAAGGACTGGTTTATTCTCAGCGGGGCGCTGGAACAAAAATATTGAACCACCCATTCTTAAAAAAAGACACCACTGCTTTAACGGTCTATGAAGGCTTGTCAACAGAAATGGGCAAAGCTGGCCGCAAGCTAGTCAGTCAGGTCATCGATTTTCAAGTCGAATTTCCTGACCAAACGATCCAAGAAAAGTTGATGTTGACGGAAGAACAGCCGATCTATAGTATTGTCCGCTTGCGGATTCTTGAAGACCAGCCGTTTATTTTAGAATATACCTATATGCCGGTCCATTTGGTGCCCAATTTAACTCGTGGCCATTTAGAAAGTTCTATCTATCGTTATGTCAAAGAGGAACTAGGGGTCCAGTTTGCTGGGGCCTACCGCACCATCGCCGCTGATAAAAGTACCGCGTACGATCAACAGTATTTGGACTGTAAAGCCGATGATCCGGTCTTAGAGATCGAACAGATCGTCTATCAGAAAAATGGCTCACCTATCGAATTTTCCCGTAGTCGCAACCGTTATGACGTGCGGGCCTACTCTTATTTAGATGTCCAGCACTAAAAAGACCTATCCACGGTTTTCTTCCATCAGAAACCGTGGGCAGGTCTTTTTGTTGTTGCATTCGTTGCTTCGTTTATTTTTTTGCTGAGGGTTGGAATCGTTTCAGCCGCAAGGCATTTAATAAAACGGATACCGAGCTGAAGCTCATGGCCGCCCCGGCGATCATTGGATTGAGCAAGGGGCCGCCGAAAAGATGCAACACACCCATTGCGACAGGAATGCCTAAGACGTTATAAGCAAAAGCCCAGAAAAGATTTTCTTTGATGTTTTTGATGGTTGCCCGACTTAACTCGATCGCTGATGGGACGTCCATCAGATCGCTGCGCATCAGTACGATGTCTGCCGATTCGATGGCGACATCGGTACCAGAGCCAATCGCGATCCCTACATCGGCTTGGGCTAACGCCGGCGCATCATTGATCCCGTCACCTACCATCGCAACCTTTTGGCCTTTGGCTTGCAGGCCGGCTACTTTGGCGGCTTTATCTTCTGGCAAGACGTCACTGATTACTTCATCGATACCGACTTGTTTGGCGATGGCTTGGGCTGTCCGAGCATTGTCGCCCGTGATCATTGCTACGTACAAGCCCATTTGATGCAACCGCTCAATGGCTTTTCGACTGCTTTCTTTGATAGTATCTGCCACAGCGATGATCCCGATCGCTTCGCCGTCTTTGGCAACATACATCGGTGTTTTCCCTTCGTGAGCCAATTGTTGGGCTTGCTCGATCAGGCCATCGATGGCAACGTTTTGTTTTTCCAGCCATTTCTGGTTGCCTAATAGGACTGGACTGCCAGCAATCGTGCCTTGAATCCCATGCCCCGGAATCGCTTCAAACCCGTCAACTTCTTGCAGGGCAAGGGCTTGCTTGCGGGCTTCGATCACAATGGCTTCGCCTAATGGATGTTCTGAGCCTTTTTCAACAGAAGCCGCCAGCTGCAGCAATTCCGTCGGCGTGTGGTTGCCGGCAGGCAGGAGATCGGTTACGACTGGTTTGCCTTCTGTGATCGTGCCGGTTTTATCAAAGACGATCGTCGTCACGTTTCTAGCTGTTTCTAACGCATCGCCGCTTTTGATCAAGACGCCATTTTCTGCCCCTTTGCCCGCACCCACCATGATGGCGGTCGGTGTCGCTAATCCTAAGGCACACGGACAAGCAATCACTAATACAGAGATCGTAATGGTCAATGAGAAGATCCAGGTTTCTTGTCCTAAGAAAAACCAGGCAAGTCCTGCAAAAACCGCCAAGACCATGACAATCGGGACAAACACACCCGAAACTTTATCTGCCATGCGGGCAATTGGCGCTTTGGAGCCTTGGGCATTTTCTACTAACTGAATGATTTGCGCTAACGTTGAATCTTCTCCCACATTGGTGGCTTCGTATTGAAACGAGCCATTTTTGTTGATACTAGCGCCGATCACCCGATCACCGACTTGTTTTTCGATAGGTAAGCTTTCTCCGGTGATCATTGATTCATCGATGGCAGAGCGTCCTTGGGTAACGATCCCATCCACAGGAATCTTTTCACCAGGTCGTACGACTAAGATATCGCCGGCTGCGACTTCTTCAATACCCACTTCGACTTCTTCGGCTTGATGCCCGCTGCCGCGAAGCACGCGGGCTTTTTTCGGTGCGAGATCCAACAACTTCTTGATGGCTTCGGAGGTTTTGCCCTTTGAGACCGACTCAAGGTATTTTCCTAAGGTCACTAATGCCAAAATAACGGCGGCCGTTTCATAGTACAAGTGCATCGCATAGTGGGTCGTGCCCAGGTAGACCATCACGGTCCCATAAATACTATAAAAGAAGGCAGCACTGGTTCCCAATGCGACGAGGGAATCCATGTTAGGATGGCCTTTCCAAAGCGCTTTGAAACCAGCAATGTAAAAGGCGCGACCGAGGACCATCACCGGTAAGACTAAAATCAATTGAGTGGTAACGAAATTGACTGGATAGGCCATTGGATCTAAAAAGCCAGGGATCGGCAAACCGATCATTTCCCCCATCGTCAAATAGAACAAGGGGATCGTAAAGAGCGCCGAAAGCCAAAACCGTTGCCATAAAGCACGAATCTCTGCCTGTTTTGAATCCGCCTTGTCGGCAGAAGCGGTCGGCAGCTGTGCGTCATAGCCCGCCTCTTTCACGGCAGCTGCGATCTTCGCGGCGGACACTTGGTCTTGTTGATAGCTGACCGTCAGTTTTTCTGTCGCCAGATTGACGGAGGCTTGCTCCACACCCGCTAATTTTTGGACAGCTTTTTCTACTGTTTGGGCACAAGACGCACAGGTCATGCCCGAGATGGCAAAGGTCTCTTGTCTTTGAGAGCCGATCAGTTGATAGCCCGCTGCTTTGATGGCCTCAGCGAGTGTTTCTTCGGTGAGCTGCTGCTCATCATAACGAATATGTAATTTTTCAGTAGCCAAATTGACAGCTGCTTGGTCGACCCCCGCCAGCTTGCTGACTGTTTTTTCGACTGTCTGGGAACAAGACGCACAGGTCATCCCTTTTACCCCATAATTCTTTTCGATCATTGTTTCCTTCCTCCTTGCTTGCTATGCAAACCCATTCACCTTTTATGTTTACAGTTGTAATCTTCTTCTACTTTACAATTATCGTTTACACTTGTCAACGATAACACTCAAAAAAAGGACGTTCTCCTTTGAAGCGGCCCAAAAAGCGAGACTTTTGGTCTACCTTTGGGCGGTCGCTACAGGTGGAACGTACTTTTTTCTAAGAAACGATCACTGCCGTTGCAGGGGTCGTTTCGCTTATTCAGGTATTGGCTTTAGGAGGCTAGCACTCTTGCCCGTTGGTTTTGATCAGCTCTTGATACCAGTAGAAGCTGTCTTTCTTGTAGCGTGCCAGTGACCCTTCTTGGGTTTCATCTTGGTCGACGTAGACAAAGCCATAGCGTTTTTGGTAGCCGTTCAACCAGCTTAGCAAATCAGTGAAGGACCAGGTGCAATAGCCAAGAACTTCCGCGCCGTCGCTGATCGCTTCTTTGATGGCATGGACATGCCCTGCTAAATAATCGATGCGGTATTGGTCATGGATTTGGTGATCGTCTGTTAGTTTATCGTATTCACCAAGTCCGTTTTCCGTAATGATCACAGGCACCCGATAACGGCTAGTGATTCGGCGTAAAGCGATCCGCAGCCCTTGAGGATCGATCTCCCAATCCCAATTCGTCCGTTCCACAAATGGATTTTCAGCTTTTTTGAACATTCCTGGTGTCCCGGTTTCTTCGGAGCTACCTTTTTTTCCAGTGGTGTTCATTTTACCGGCACCGACACCATCTAATGGATTGTAGGCATTCGTTGCTGTTTGGTAATAGTTGATCCCTAAGAAATCTGGTTTTGCTGAACGCAGCAAGTCCATATCTCCTGGTTCGATCGTTGGTGCGATCCCTTGCTCGTTCAAGTAATTCATTGCAGCAATCGGGTATTCGCCCCATAGATAGACGTCTAACCAATAATGCGCCATCAAGTCTTCGGCGTTTTCAGCTGCCAAAATATTTTTCGGGTCGCTGTTGATTGGGTAGTTTGGTGAATAGGCGAAACTTGGTCCGATTTTCCCTGGGATTTTCATCTCATGGAACTTGTTGATCACCGACGCATTTGCCAAGTTAGCGATATGATTGACTTCATACATCCGTTTAGGATCGGTCACTCCTGGTGGATGGGCAGCTAAAAGATAGCCTAAAGAAGTAAAGATATTTTGTTCATTCAAGCTGACCCAATAGTGAACTTTGCCGCGAAAGGCTTCAAATAATACGGCCGCATAGTTGGTGAAATCTTCAATGATTTTGCGAGATTCCCAGCCGCCATATTCTTCTTGCAACGTACGTGGCAGATCCCAATGGTACAAGGTCACCATTGGTTCGATCCCTGCTTTAATCAGCTCATCGATCAATGCTAAATAAAAGTCTAACCCTGCTTGATTGACTTCTCCTCGTCCTTCTGGAAAAATCCGTGTCCATGCAATGGAAAAACGATAGGTTTTCAATCCTTGTTCTTTCATCAAGGCAACATCTTCTTTGAAGCGGTGGTAATGGTCGACCGCGACATCTCCGTTCGTTGCTTTAAAGGTTTTGCCTGGAATGCGGACAAAATCGTCCCAAACTGAAGCGCCTTTGCCGTCTTCTTGCCATGCACCCTCTACTTGATAGGCTGCTGATGCTGAACCCCATAAGAAATCGTTGGGGAATTCTTTTAGTTGTTTATGATCCAATTGTTTCCCTTCTTTCTGTTTGATGATACCCCTTTCTTAAGTATACCGATAATTGCCTGATTTGTCATAAGAAGATTTTTTACCTGTGCCAAGAAAGCCGATGGCACGCAAAAAACATCCGTGCAAGCAGTGGGTTACTCCTTGTACGGATGCGGACTAGCTATGGATCATGCGTCAAATTGTGCCTGATAGAGTGAGGCATAACGCCCCTCTTTGGCTACTAACTCTTCGTGGGTCCCTTGCTCTACGATATTGCCCTGTTCCACCACGAGGATCGTGTCGGCATGTCGAATCGTGGACAAGCGATGGGCGATCACAAAGGAGGTTTTGCCTTTCATCAATTTGGTCATCGCTGCTTGGATCAGCAGCTCCGTTTGCGTGTCGACATTTGATGTGGCTTCATCAAGAATCAGCAGATCGGCATCTAACAGCATTGCTCGCGCAATCGTCAATAGTTGTTTTTGCCCTTGTGAAATACCGGTCCCGTCTTCAGAAATCAAAGTATCATAGCCTTTTGGCAGGCTCATAATAAAGTCATGGATATGGGCGGCTTGTGCAGCAGCTTGGACTTCTGCCATCGTCGCATTCGCCTTGCCGTAGGCCAAATTTTCAAAAATCGTTCCCGTGAACAGCCACGTGTCTTGCAGCACCATCGCATAGCTTTGCCGTAAGCTGCGGCGTGTCGCTTGGCGGATATTTTTTCCGTCTAAACGAATCGCTCCTTGGTCAGGGTCATAAAACCGCATCAAGAGGTTCACAATGGTGGTTTTCCCCGCTCCGGTCGGTCCGACGATCGCGACCAAGCTGCCAGCTGGTACTTGTAGCGAAAGGTCTTTGATGATGGGCTGCTGTGCTTGATAGCCGAAGGTCACATGATCAAAGGCGACCTCACCAGACACCTCGCGGTATTCGTAGGCTCCAGGAACATCAGAAACTTCCGGTTCTTCATCCAGCAAACGGAAGATTCGTTCTGCCGCCGCCAATGCCGATTGCAAATCACTGAAGATGTTGGCTAACTCATTGATTGGTCCTGAGAATTTTCTGGAGTAAAGAACAAAGGAAGAAACATTCCCTAATGTCAGATGACCGAACAAAAACAGCAAGGCGCCAAACATACTGATCAAGGACAATGACAGATTGTTGATAAAGTTGATGGAAGGACCAGTCATACTGCCGTAGTACTCGGCATTGTAATAGGCATCCACCGCTTCTTGGTTTTTTTCGTCAAAACGGCTGATGATCGCTTCTTCTTGGTTATACAGCTTGATCGTTTGCTGACCAGAAATAATCTCTTCCACAAAGCCGTTCAGTTCGCCTAATTTGCGAGAACGACGGCGAAACAATGGTTGAAATTTGCTCATCAAAAAGCGGGTCAAAAAGATCGAAGCGGGAACCGTTACGACAAAAATCAGCACCAGCAGCGGCGAAATCAAAACCATCATCACAAACGAACCAATGATCGTCACAAGACTGCTGAGGACTTGAATGGCATCGCTGGCCAATGACGTATTGATGGTATCGACGTCATAACTGATGCGGCTGATGATATCCCCAGTGGCGACCCGGTCAAAATACCCCACCGGCAGTTCGGTGATTTTATCAAAAATCGCCTTACGCATCGCTGCCACCACCCGCTGACTCAAGCGGATCATCATGAGCGAAATCAGATAACTAAGAAGGGAAGACGCAAGATAAAACAGGAGCATCAGCCCACAATAAAAGAAGACTCGTTCAAAAATGACCTTGCCGGGACCCGGTTGAATAGCATCAATGGCGTACCCGGAAAGCAACGGGCCCACCAAGGCGAAGATGTTGCTGGCCATCATCAATACAGCGGCTGCCAGCAGGAGACCTTTGTACTCGTAGAGATAGCCCCACAAACGCCGTAGTGTTTTCTTACTATCCTGCGGTTTTTCCGTTTTTTTCTTCGGCATCGTCGGCACCTCCTGTCTGACCTTGATAAATGGCTTGGTAGATCGCATTTTCTGCTAGTAATTCTTGGTGACTGCCAAAGCCGTTCATTTGCCCGTTTTCCAGTACCAAAATTTTGTCGGCATGCTGGATCGAGCTGATCCGCTGCGCGATCAAGATCGTCGTCGTCTGTTGAAACTGCTGTTTCAGGACCTTGCGCAACTGAGCGTCGGTCCGATAATCTAGCGCACTGGCGGAGTCATCCAAAATCAAAATTTCCGGATCCCCCGCCAATGCCCGCGATAACAAGACCCGCTGCTTTTGACCGCCGCTTAAATTGCTGCCTTTGGCATGCAGTGGATGAGCTAAGCGCTTGGGTAGTTGATTGATAAACTCCTTGGCTTGGGCGCGAGCCGCCGCTTCTTCGATCTGCTCTTTGGAAAACCGCCGGCCAAAGGCGATATTTTCTTCAATCGTTTCCGCAAAAAGCACGTCTTTTTGTAAGACGACACCGAATAACTGATGCAACTCCGTCGGATCGATGGAGCGAATGTCGCGACCAGCGATGCGGATCATACCCTTCGTTGGGTCATAGAGCCGCAGCAGTAGTTTGACGATCGTTGATTTTCCACTACCAGTCGCACCGATGATCCCTAAGGTTTCTCCCGGCTGCAAGGAAAAATCGATGTCTTTCAGCACCCGAGTGCCATTAGGATAAGTGAAGGAAACTTTTTCAAAAACGATATGCGCCGACTCTTCTTTGACAGGCGCCTCAATGACTTGCATATTTTGCGGCAGGCGCAAGACGGATTGGATCCGATCGGCAGAAGCGAGCCCCTTCGACACGATTACAAAGATGCGAGTGATACTGAGCATGGCATTCAAAATGATCGTAAAATAGGTCAAAAAGGCAATGATGACCCCTGGTTGGGTCAACCCTTGATTGACGCGAAAGGCACTGACGACGATCACTAGCGTCAGTCCGATATTCAAAAATAGGTCCATCAGGGGTGGTGTCGCAGCCATGGTTCGATTAGCAGTGGTTTCCGCAGCTACTACGTCTTGATTGACGTGGTCAAAGCGCTTTTTCTCGTAATCTGCTTTAGACAAGGCCTTGATCACCCGAGCCCCAGTTACATTTTCTCGGACAGTCCGCACCAACACATCCACTTGCTTTTGCAATGAGGCAAACAAGGGGATCCCCCGTTTTGAGATGGTGACTGCTGCCACTAAAGTGAAGGGCAAGACGCCTACTAAGACCAGTGTCAAAACGGGATCTAATGTAGCAGTGATCATGATTCCCCCTAATAACAGAATCGGGGCACGAATCCCCATCCGTTGGATCATCCCTATCGTTTGATGGATGTTGTAAGTGTCTGTCGTCAAGCGAGACACCAAGGAAGGGATCCCGACTTCTTCGACTTGCGGAATCGACAGATAGGAAACTTTTTCAAATAAGTCATGGCGTATACTACCAGTGGTATCGCGAGCAACACTGGAGGCCATCCGATTGGCGATGATATTGGTGACAACTGCGATGATGGAGCAGACCACCATCGCCCCGCCCCAAGCAAAAATCGCTGATACTTGCTTCGTGGGAATCACAGAATCGATGATATACGCCAAAATCCAAGGCAATAGCAAGTCCATCAATGACCCGAAGAATTTGATGCTGACGCCAAGGGAAATGCGGCCGATATAGGGTTTTAAATATTGAGACAAAAGATTCATTCCATCGCCTCAACTTTCGCTAAAAGCCGTTGGGAATTTTCTTTGACGATTTCCAGATCAGCGATCAACTGCTGCTGTTGGGCAGCAGAAAAACCTGCTACGACTTGTTCATTCCAGCTTTGAAGCAGCTGTTGGATCTTTGGTTGGACAACAAGTGCTTTTTCGGTTGGATAAACCAGTAATTGTCGTTTGTCGGTGGGACTGCTGGTTCTAGTGACAAATCCTCGTTCTTCTAAGATCGCTAGTTGACGGGCAACATTGCTTTTATTAACAAAAATCTTCTTGGCTAAGGCTTCTTGACTGATCCCCGGTTGACGGCAAATGTTTAAGATATAGGTATGATGCATCCCACCTAAACCAAATTTTTTCAGTTCTTTTTCCCGATAAAGGGTGGCGAGACGGGCAATATGATTGATTGAGCGGATAATGGCTTCCATGAGCACTCCTGCCTTTCTTGGTTCTTCAAAGTGTCTTATCTATTATAAGGAATAATCGTTGCGCACGCAACGATTATTGTTTCTCTCGGAAAAAAATAGGTACACTGTTGCTGATCAACAAAAAAAGAACTTCAGCCCTCTCGCTGAAGTTCTTTTCTGATTCATTTTATTCAGATTCTTTCAATAAAGCTTGTACGACCTTACGACGACGATACAGCTGTCTTGTTTTCCAGCTGATAAAGCCGATGAGTAAAGCGATCCAAGAAATGATCGTCAGCCATAAAGCTCCGTCGAAAAACCAAGGTGCGTCATAGTCAACGACTAAGACATTCTCCCCTGCTTGCTGTTGGACAGAAACGGCACCAATGGCACTCAAAGAGACATCTTTCTCAGTTAGTGGCTGCTGATTGAGGGTCAATTCAGTATAGCGGTAATTGATGATCGGTAACGCCTTCCACGCCTCTTGATCACCTTGCCAACGTAAAGTAAGTTTCCCGTTTTCTACGGTTTTTGCCACGGTATCATTTTTTTCAATGATTTCTTCCCCGTACAAATTGTACTTGTTCTTCTTGGTCTCTTGATAGAGGGGCAGATAATCTGGGGTAGAACGTTGATACAGCGCTAATGCTAAGGACTTGTCTTTACTAAAATAGGCTTCCTTCAATTGCGCTTCAGATTCTGCCGAGAGATAGGTGTGGTTTCGCAGTGAAACTGCCGCTTCATCGGAGTGCCAGTCCTGCATTTTGACCGTGTTTTGGATCAGGATTTGACCAACACTCAAAACTAAAACGAGGACGAACCAACGCGGATTTGCCAATGGCTTGCCCCGATAATAAGGAACCAGCAGGCACAAACCGACTAAGATCAAAATCGTGGCAGGAACAAAGAACCGAAAAGGGAATTGTAGTAAATTGATCACACCATTGTCCAGACTGCCTAGCCATTGCCAAGGAATAGCGTTCGATGATAAAACGAAAAAGACCGCTGCAGCTGCTGTCATTAATTTGAAGCCGCCGGATAGACGAGGCCATACACGAATCGCACCGCAAAAGAACAAGGCACATAAGATTGGCAGCAGGTACGGAGTCGTCCACCAATAGCTGCTGGTTCCAGTAATGGTATTGTTCTGCATGTTGCGATTCACAAAAGGCGCGATCAACGTGTTACTCGTATAGAGATCCAACATCCCTAACCAAATATTGGCGGTCAGCAGCAAGAAAATCCCGATCGCTCCTGCTAAGCGCAGCACCAATTGTCGTTTTTCTTCGCCGGAAGTTCCAACAAAAAAGGCGCGTAAGAAAAAGGGCACATATAAGAGCACTAACAAGATGCTTGAAAACACATGGATTTGAAATAAGACCGCCACGGAAACCCCTACCGCAAAAGGCCGCAACCGTTTATGTTCCCCTAGTGCGATCAGTGGAATCAGACACAGCGGTAACACGGCTGCTCCCCAAGCAGAAAAGCCCTGCCGCTCAATCCAATACTGGACAGAATAGGTCGCCATAAACAGGATGCTCATCCCCACTGACAGCCAGCCATTGACTCGTAGTTTCTTTAATAAGCCAAACATCGAAAACCCTGCTAGCAGATAGAGCAGCCCATTGGCGAGCAGTTGGTAGGAAAACCACGAAGGACTCAGCAAGACCAGCAGACCTTGGAAATAGGCAAAAAAGGGACCGTATAATGCATTGACGATACGAGCAGATTGCTGAAACCCGTAGATAGAAAGAAAATATTGAAAATTGCCCTCTTTGATCTGCTGGCTGGTCTCATAAAAACGATTGAAGTGAAAGACCACATCAGAGCCCAAAATCATGCCTTGGCCTAAGATCTGCGGTAATAAAAAAACACCACTCATTGCAATCAGAATCACCACTTGCCAGAAAAGCGGCTTTTGTACTATTTTTTGTTTCAAAAAAAAACCTCCTTGCACCTTTTCGGTACGCTCATAAAAAGAGTACCAGATAGGGACGAGGAGGGGAAAAAGAAAGCTTAGTGAAAAGGGATACATGGTAAAAATTTAACCAATTACTAAACTTTTCTAGGTTTTAGGTGGTCGTTTCTTTGCTTTTTCTCAAATTTATTGGGTGATCGTTTGCCAGCTTTCCAGTAGTTCGCTTAAAAGCGGGACGACCGTTTCTGCAGGGGCTGCCTCTTTTTGGACATTGGCACTGACTAGCTGATCGTACATATAGCCATACAGCTGATCGAGATCTTCAGCAATAGCGCCGCCTTGCTCACGGTCTAAAGAGACCCGTAATTCCAATAAAATATTCTGCGCCTTGACAAATTGCTGATGGGCTTGGCTCAACTCTTCTTTTTCCAATGCGATCACTGCTAATTTGATGTTTTTGATGGCTGCTTGCAACAGCATTTCAATCAGTTTGTTGGGGGAGGCACTCATTACTTGGTTCTGCAGATAGTTGTTTTGCATTTTTTGATAATTCATCTTTTTTTCCTCACTATAAATCAAATTCGACGAAGGCGGCACTGTCTTCTTGCTGCAAATACGTTTTGACAAGATTGTTTTTGCGGTTCAAACGCCCCAATTCTTGTTTGATCTCTTGCTGCTGGGCTTTGACCTGGTCTAGGAACGCTTGATACGCTTGGATCACTTGTTGCGCCAATGCACTGGTTTGTGGACTATGGCTCTGTTCTTCTGCTTGCATGGCTGCTATGACCGCTGCATTGGCTGCCATCAAACGACTGGCTTCTTCGCTGTCGCCGCGCCATTGGGCAAAACCAGTTAAAATCTGATTCAAACGTTCATCTAATGATACGTGTGGCTCCATAGGTTATTTCCTTTCTTGTTGACGAGGGTTTCTTATGCGAATGAAAAAGTGACTGCTTTAATCGGCTATCCTGCCTAGTTTGACGTATTGGCAAACTGATTGCTTAGGTAACTCAGCTGATTTTCAGCCTCCATCATCACGGAGTCTAATTTGGTAAACATTGTGATGTAACGCTCTTTTTTCATTGCTAAAATATCATCAAACCGTGTAATCTGTTTGTTCAAATCCTTGATGGTACTGTCATAGGTCGCAGATTTGGTGGCAATGATCCCTTTATTGGCTGAAGTATTGACGACATAGCTGTTGGCTAATTCTTTTAGCGCTAATGTATAGCCGGTCTCTTTCGTACTCGCAGTGCCATCGGCTTCTTTGGTTTTCGTACTTGCATAAAAGAAGGACTTCACAGCAGCGGGATCTTCCGCTAGGGCTTCTTTTAACTTGGTCGTATCCAGTCCCAATGTACCATCATTATCGACGGTGGAGATGCCTAGCTTATTAGCAGTCAGCTTTGATCCGCTGACGGCTGGAATGGTGATCAAATTTCGCAATTGAGTCTGTAGACGGGTCAACGCACTGTCTCCCACCAAGGTCCCCGTCTTGTTGTTTTCACTACTAGGATCTCCCACGGTCAAATTATCGCCGATAAAACTCATCAAGCTATTGTATTGATCCACTAATCCTTGTACTGCATCAACGACTTTCGAAGTATCATTGGCTAAAGAAAGCGTCACATGCTCCTCGCTTTTTTTCGCTAACGTCAGAGTGACACCATCGATAACATCCGTCACACTATTGCTGTCGCGGGTGATCTCCATGCCGTCTAGTTCAAAAATAGCCGGTTGGCCTTGCGTCGTAGCCGCAGTTGAACCGATCCCTAATCCTTCGGCGGCATTGCCGTCGATCAAGAAGTTTTTGTCGCCCATTTTCGTATTCGTTAAAATCAAACGGTTATCCACGATGCTCGCTGCAACGAAGGTCGTCTTGCTTTGGCCATTGATCTTAGCTGCCACATCTTTTAAGCTGTCTTCGGCAGTGATCTCGATCGAAGCGGTGATCGGTTTGCCATCTTCATCGACTTCCGAACTGGTCAATGAGAGCTGACCACTGACATTTAGGGCCGTTTTGCTGCTTTGAGCTACTTGACTCCCCGTCACCTTCGTGGCTGTTGCTAGTTGGTTGACTTTTAGATCATAGGTGCCTTCTGGGGCTTCCGTTGTTCCTGCAATTGAAGCGATACTACTATTGGTGGTCGTCGCTTTTTTTGTTTGATAAGCATCATCTTTTTGTAACGCATCGACTTTTGACAAAAAGTTAGTCAAGCGAGTGCTGATATCACTCCATGCCGTTTTTTGTGCTTTAAGCGACGTGATTTTATTCTCAGCACGGGTCTTATTGATCGCATCTGCCGCCAATAATTTTTCAATATCTTCTGAAGTCACGCCAGAATAACTCCCTAGCGTTGTACTGATTCCTGAACTGCTGGTTACACTTGCCATAGTTTCATCCCTTTCGATCGACCGCAATGCCCATGTCATCCCATATTTTTCCAATCACATCTAGCATGTTGGCTGGTGGGATCTCTTTGATCACTTCGTTGGTCTGCATATCCACTAAACGCACCATCGTACGCCCTGTGCGCTCATGTACTTCATAAGCCAATTTCATATCTTTGCCAAGTAGTCGCTGATTCACTTCCTCCACGGAGGCTGCGATCTTGTGCTGATCGGCTACTGAAAAATAGTGGATCGGCGGTTCAGTGACCACTGTCCGTTCCTTTTTCTCCGCCATTTTCCCCTCTTGGTGTTGCGGCTGAAGGTTGGCGGTCTCTGGATCTAGGGATTCGATCGGACGTGCTTTAGCGACCGACGCAACGGCTTCGATCGGGTGTATTCCTGACATTGGCTGAATATCCATCAGAGCTTCCTCATTTCTAAGCGTTTTTGTGCTGCTATGTAAAACACAAGAACTGCGCTTCCCCTAGGCAGTCCTTGTGTCAGTGGTTCACTTGATCAAAAATTATCCTTGTAACAAGCTCAATACGCTGTTAGGCATTGAGTTTGCTTGTGCCAACA
This sequence comes from Enterococcus sp. AZ188, assembly GCF_050544075.1. Classification (NCBI taxonomy): domain Bacteria; kingdom Bacillati; phylum Bacillota; class Bacilli; order Lactobacillales; family Enterococcaceae; genus Enterococcus; species Enterococcus sp. AZ188. Next base: position 148,293 of record NZ_CP172943.1, on the reverse strand, counting down.
TTGAAGTTGCTGCTTGAGAAAGGATGTTGCTCTTCGTAAAGCTCATCATTTCTTGGGCCATATCAACGTCACGGATACGTGAGTTTGCTTCAGATAGGTTTTCTTGTGTTGTACCTAAGTTGTTGATTGTGTGTTCTAGACGGTTTTGCGCCGCACCAAGATCCGCACGTTGTGCAGAAACTGCTTTGATCGCTTCATCGATTTTCGTGATTGGGTTGTTTTCAACGCTGACAGTTGCCGCTGCTGCTTTGCCTTCATCAGAAGCGGTAAATGTTGCTAAAGCATCATCGTATGTTTTTTGAGCTGTTGCTTTTGCTGTATCATCCGCAGCTGTGTCGATGGCTGTTTGTAATTCAGCAACTGTTTTACCAGCTGCCGCATCAACTGTGCCGTCCGCTGCATATTTTGTTGTAGCATCTGCTTTGAAGGCAGTCGCTACTGCTTTATCTTTTGCTGCAGCAACAGCTTTGGCATCGCTTGTGTCAATGGCTTGTGTTAAATCTAAGCCTTTTACTTTCAAGGCAGATGAGCTCATGTTGTTGATTGAAACGCCCATTGTTTGGTTTGCGTTGGCACCGATTTGGAAAGTGAATGATTTCGCATCATCGCCTTCACCAGTTAACAAGCTTTTTGTATTGAATTCAGTGGTATTGCTGATACGGTCGATTTCATCAGACAATGCAGTGTATTCTTTGTTGATCGCACTGCGGTCGTCATCACTTAACGTACCGTTTGAACTTTGAACCGCAAGGTCACGCATACGGCCTAAGATGCTGTGGGTTTCATTTAATGCACCTTCTGCTGTTTGGATCAATGAGATACCATCTTGTGCATTGCTTTTTGCTTGTGACAAACCGCCGATTTGGCCTTTCATTTTTTCAGAAATTGCTAAGCCAGCTGCGTCGTCCCCAGCTTTGTTGATGCGTAAGCCTGAAGATAATTTAGACAAAGAATTGCTTTTAGAAGCATTTGCTGCCGTTAGGCGTGAGTAAGTATTCAATGCTGAAACGTTTGTATTGATTCTCATGTGTAGTTCCTCCTAATTTTTATTCGCTAAGGTTTCCCTCTGCTACTATTTATCGGAAGAAACCGTTCAGGGTTAAGCCTTTTTTCTAAAAAAAATAAAAAACTTTTGCTCCCGTCAAAGAACAAAAGTTTTTTGGGTTAATTTAAATAATCTAGAATGGACATCTGCATGATCTTTGTTCCCATTGCTAATGTTGAGCGGTAGGCAGTCATTTGATTTTGATATTCCATATACTTTTCCGCAATATCGACGTCTTGTTTGTTGGACAGTGTTTCGGTCAAGTTCAGCTTTTCCGTCTCATTTCGATCAGCTGCCGCCTCCAAGCGATTGTAGAGGGTGCCGATCTGCGCCCGTACATTCACTACATTGGTGGCATGCTGGTCATGAGCGGTTAAAAGCTCGCCCCCTAAGGCATCTTTATCATCACTGCGCAACGCAGACAATAAATCATTGAAGTAGGTGCTTAAATTTTGGGGATCCGTAGCGGTGCCCGTCTCGTTCATCAGTCGATCACCGCTGGCTAACAGATCCACCGAGACCCCGTTTGCGATTTCTCGGGGCAAGTCTTCACTGGTGCCATTGTATTTGATACCGACGATGGCGTCATTTTCTTTGACGATCTCAAAAGGCGCCGTCGTCGTATTCGTTCCGCTAAATAAATAGCGGCCATCAAAGTTGGTATTTAATGATTCAACGATACCTTCGATCTCTTGCTCGATCTCTGAACGATTTGCGCCTAATTCCTCACTGCCGGCTGTCGCATTGGCAGAAGATTGAACCAATGAGCGAATCCGCAGCATCGAGGTACTGACGCTTTCTAAAGCAGAATCTTGGGCTTTTGTCCAATAAATACTGTCTTTGATCGTATTATTGTAGGTTTTGTTTTGATTTAACGACACATTGAGATCCATGATTTTTGAAACCAGCAGTGGATTATCCGAGGACTTGCTGACTTCTTTCAAGCTCGATAGCTGATTCAACGTGGATTGGACTTTGGAGGCGTTGGTTCCTAGATTTCGTAAAAAATCATTGTAGGTGATTGAATTGGAAATACGCATGTTCTACACTCCTGTTCGATTGATCAATGTGTCTAACATTTCAGAAACGACCGATAATATGCGGGCATTGGCCTGAAATCCTTGTTGGAAACGAATCACATCTGACATTTCTTCATTTAATGAAACACCGGACACTGATTGATTTTTGTATTCTAGTTGATTCAGCAGCGACAATTGGGCACTGACCGTATTGTCGGCTTGCTGTTTTGAGATCCCGTTTTTGGTGACGATGCTGTTAAAATAACTGCTGACACTCATGCCGGATGCTGCATTAGCAAACGTCAATGTCTCAGAATCAAAAGAAGCGATCGTCTTTTCTGACAACGGGAAATCCAATTTGGCACTGCTGAGTTTCGCCATTGCAGCAGCTCTTGAACCATCTCCTGCTGCATTGCTCGTTCCGCCGGTCACCAGACTTGGGTTATCTAACAGTGCTTGGCTGACCCGAATCGTCGTCGCTGTGCCGGTATCATCTTGGCCGATCTCAAATAGTCCGCTTGTACGAGAAGCGCCGCCGGTAAAGACCATGTTCATGGCTTGCGCGATCGTCGTCGTAAAGTTGTTCAATTCCGTCAAGCGGCTGCCGATTTCACTAGATGATGCTTGCAGGCCACCGATCGCCCCTTCTTTGATCGGCAATTCTGTATAGGCGGTGTCGCCATTGTCGGTGGTTTTCGTCAACAAGACGGTTCCAGCTGGATAAGACCCTGTGATGGTTTCGGCAGGATTCAAGGCGTTGCCGTCTTTGGAAACCAAGGCGCCTGTCTCGCTTTGTCCCACCACCACACTAAGGGTATTGCGTTCCTCCGCACTTAAGATCGTCTGTCCGCTCATGGATACAAACCCACGGCCATACTGATCGGTCTTGGTTTCGATCCCTGCTAGACCCGAGAGATCTTTCAACAGACTGTCTCGACGATCTAAAAGATCATTGGGTGTCTCACCACTCGTCGTCAACCCATAGATCTGTTCATTCAAGGATTGCAGCTGCTTGACCTTCTCATTGAAGTCCAGCGCGGATTTTTCGATGGTATCCAGCGTGTCGCTTTGCAGCTGCGTCATTTGTTTGCCCATTTGGTTGATGGTATCGGCAAATGTACTGCTGTTTTCCAGCACAAGGGTCTTAGACGTATCCAGTTCAGGATTGTTGGCTAATGCGGTCCAAGAATCAAACATCGTTGCCAGCTGTTTGGACAGTCCGTTGTCAGAAGGCTCATTCATTAAACTTTCCAGCTGTCCTAATATGTCTGCTTTTTGTTCATAATATGTATAGGTAGAATTGGCATTGCGTACTTGTCCAATGACAAAATCATCGACGATCCGTTCGACACTGCCGACTTTCACACCCATACCGATGCTGCCGACACCCGCTAGATGGTAAGACGCTTCGGCTTGCAAGTTGACTCGTTGTCTTGAGTAGCCGTCTGTATTGGTATTTGCAATGTTATGGCTGCTGGTTTGCAACGCTGCTTGATTGGCGGTCATGCCCCGGGTTGCGGTGCCTAATGAACCAAATAGTCCTGTCATAGAAGTACTCCTTACATTTTTTGATCGATGATCGCTGTTGAGGCAGCTTGTTTTTTTTGGTATTTCGAATACGTATTTGCCGGTGTCTTGATATTTTCTTTGACTGCATCCATCAAAACGGTTTGGAAACTAATGGCTTGTTCCGTCAGCAGGAGATTCTCGGCTTGCTGCACTTGGATCTGGCGGATGAGTTCTTTGATCGCCCCTGAAAGAGTTCCTTCATACGTGGAAAAAACGGGTACGAAGGCGGTTTTTTTCTCGACGAGTTCTGGTAATTTTTCTGCTTGATTTTTGATCAAGCAGGTCTTTTCTTTTTGCAGCAACCGCAAGAACTGCTGTAGCTGACGCTCAAATTCCCGTTCTGTCATCTAGTCGACCTGCTTTTCATCTTGTTGCAGCATTTTATCGGCGATCGTTTCGGCAGATACTTGGTAGGTGCCTTCTTTGATCGCTCGTTTCAATTCTGCCACTCGTTCACTGCGACTGGCTGTTTGATTGGCACTCTTTTGAATGGCTTGAGCTGTTTCGGACAATTGAACATCGACGGTTTTTTCTGTCTGAGCAGCAGTTGGCTTTTCTTGTTTGACCGCTTCACGTTTGATGGCCTTGTCGCTGTATTCTGCGTAACCTCTTTCGATTTTCATAGGTTCTCCTCCGTTCTCATTCTTCTACCCTCTACTATCGGTCAAATCACAAAAAAGTTAAACCCATATGTTTAACTTTTTGCGATTTCTTCAAATTAATGCAAATTGTGGATGCGTTGTTTTTGCGAAAGAATGTTGGTGATCCGCACACCAAAGTTTTCATTGATGACCACGACTTCCCCAGTGGCGATCAGTTTGCCGTTCAACAAAATCTCTAGCGGTTCATCCGTCAGTTTTTCCAGCTCGATGACGGACCCCGTATTGAAAGATAAAATGTCCTTAATAGTTTTTTTGCTGCGGCCTAACACGACACTTAGATCCAATGGCACATCAAGAATCAAGTCCAAATTATCCCCATCGCTCACACCGCTGGAGGCTAATGTTTGAAACGCAGGTTTGCTGACTTCCACGGGCTTTGATGCAGCCGCTGGTTCTGGCGTAGGCGCAGCAACGGGTGCCGTTGGCTGCGGTGTTGGTGTTTCTCGAGTAACGACAGTCGCTTCATCGGACAGCATCGCACTGGCGATATCGTTAACCACCGGATCCGTAAAGATCTGCATGATTTTGCTTTCGATCAGACCTTCGACGCGCAAAGAAAATGAGATACAATAAATCTCTTCCTCTGCCTCGATCCCGCTATACTCAATGTTTTCTGGTGTCTCCCATAGTTTGACGATCGGCGGTAAGATGTCCACTTTACGGCTGATCATCGTCGCCATCGAAGTCGAGGCAGTCCCAATCATTTGGTTCATGGCTTCTGCCACAGCACTTAGCTCTAATTCCGTGAATTGGGTGTTGCTGGTTTCACCGGTTCCCCCCATCATCAAATCAGCGATCACGATGGCATCTTTGACTTCTAACAGCATCAAATTACTGCCTAAAAGGCCTTCTTTAAATTCAACTGTCGTTGCTACTTTTGGTGCAACGAGGTCGTTTAAGATCTCACCAAATTTGATTTTAGACACCCGGGGAGTCGTGATGCTGACCCGACGATCAAGAATGGAAGACAACGTCGTCGCCGCTTGCGACATGGAGATATTGCCAACTTCGCCGATAATGTCGACTTTGACTTGCTCTTCTAATCCTTGCGGCTGGGTTGGGGCACTTTGATTCAACAATGCATCGATTTCTGCTTGGGATAAACGTTCACTCATAGTTCTTGCTCCTCTTCTAACTTGTCTAATAATTCAATGGCTAAATGGTCCTCTTGCTTCCCAGGTTTTGCTCGGAAGTAAGGTTTTCCATCGATGAAGGTCTCTAATGGTTCAGTAATTTTTTTGTCTAGTTTGATGACATCGCCTTCTTCTAAGTGGAGAAACTCAGAAAGACTCATTTGAGCATGGCCCAACAGAACTTCTAGATTCAATCCGACCCCATTCAAACTTTTTTGCAACTCGCGGCTATCGTCTTGGTTGACTGGCTGATTGCTATCAAACCAATTGCGGAAACTTAATTTATCAATGATCCCTTCAAAGAAGACATACGGGATACATAGATTGATGAAATGTTTCACTTCAAAAATTTTGATAGTAAAGGTCACTAATACGACGGGTTCGTTGGGCGACATGTTTTGCATCAATTGCGGATTCGTATCGATTCCATCCAAAACCGAATCCAAGGCAACGATGTCCTTCCAAACATTTTGGTAGACCCGTACAAATTGTGCTACTACTTCTTCCAAGATCGCTGTTTCAATATCAGTAAAACTTTTTTTCTCGCTAAAATCCATTTCGATCGGCTTGTTTTGATAAACATCCAAGCCGCCGCACAACAACTCCACCAACATCATACACAGTTGTGGGTTCATCTCGATCATTTGGATCCCGCTCAAAGGCTGCGAATGAAAGAGCCCCAACAAAGTAAATTTTGGTATCGAATGGATAAATTCGTCATAACTGACTTGTTCGATAGCTGCCAACTGCAAAGAAACATTGGTCCGCAGTTGGGTAGAAAGCATGCTGCTGCTCATCTTCGAGAAATCCTCGAAGATCATGTGCAGGGTATTGACGTATTCTTTCGACAGCTTTGTTGGTCGGCGAAAATCGTAGGCTTTCACTTTGGCTTGTTTGTCTTCTATCTCAATAATTTCTTGATCGATCTCTCCGCTGCTCATCGCATTCAACAATAAATCAATCTCTTGCTGCGTCAATACCTGATCCACACTAATCCCCCATTTTTTTAAAAAATCATGTGATCGATTTGAATCACACTGGCTACTTTTTCACCGATCGTCACGACCCCAACGGCATGTTCTGTCTCTTGATTGCTTAGTTGGATATCGTCTTCGGTGATATCAAGAACTTCAATTACTTCTTCTACAAGGACCCCTTTGGTCTCCTCTTGCTTCTTCATGATCAATATGTTTTTTTCGTAGGCTGGTTCCATGATGGGAATCAATTTTGCCAAACGAATCACCGTTACGACAGACCCCCGCAGATTGATCAACCCTTCCACCCACTCTGGTGCTAAGGGCACCTTCGTAAAGGAAGGGGCATCAATGACCTCGTCCACCGAGTCCGCCGAGATCAAATAGTCCTGCTGAGCCATTTTGAAAAGAATCATCTGCATGTCGCTATCCTCCTAGGCATTAGGCAAAGGCTTTGTCGATGGCAGTGATTACGCGGTCCGTGTCAAAGGGCTTCACGATAAAGTCCACCGCACCGGCGCGAATCGCATCCATCACCATTCCTTGTTGTCCCATGGCACTGCACATTACGACTTTGGCCTGCGCATCAAACGTGCGGATCATTTTTAATGCCTCTAAGCCGTCCACTTCTGGCATCGTGATATCCATAGTCACTAAGTCTGGTGTCGTTGCTTGGTATTTTTCAAAAGCCTCTTGGCCATTTTGGGCTTCCCCCACGACTTCATAGCCGTTTTTTTCTAAAATATCCTTTAATTTCATGCGCATAAATACCGCATCATCCACGATCAATACTTTTTTTGACATTGTATTTGCCCCTTTCAAATTCCTAATGAATCAAATATGTTTTCTAGTACACCGATTTCTGGAATCAAAAATAACGATGCCTCTAATGTTTCTTTGGCGTAGACGAACTCATTACGAATCACCATCACCTGCTCATCGTACTGGGCCATCGCCAGATAGATGGAGCTGATCGCTGCGCCAAAGAAATCATAGCTGGCGCTTGGTAAAGACGCACTCAGCTGAGTTTCCAATAGTTGGCCGATCGCGATCAAAAAAGAATTGGTAAGAATGTTAGTCAACTCGTTGATGACCGATTGCTCCAATTCTTCAGACGGATCGATTTCTTGGATCATCAACTGACGCAATTTTGCGGCGGATTCATCCGTTAAGACAAACAAGAAGATCCCTCGAAACGCCCCTTCGATCTGGCTCATCACCACATGAACTTCTTTGTCTTCCGCCATGATCTGCTGATACAGGTCCTCATACGCTAGAATCTCGACTTCCGGTACCCGCATATCGATCGGTTGTTGGACGAGCTTTGCTAAACTAGTCGCAGCGTGACCACCGCCGATATTGATCAGTTCTTTTAGGCCATCGATTTGCAGCGCTGTATAACTCATAGGCGGTCATCCTTTTTTTCCTGACAGATGGCATGAATGTCTAGGATCAATGCGATCGAGCCGTTGCCCATAATCGTTGCCCCTTGATAGCGATTCAGCTTTTGCAGCAGCGGATCGATTTTCTTGATGACGATTTCTTGCTGGCCGATCAGCTCATCTGCCAAAATGCCGTGAAATTGCTGGTCATTGTTGACGATGATGGCGAATTTTTTCTCAGATGGATCGCCTTCGATCGCTAAGAGTTGATCGGTCCGAACCAAGGGAATCAACTCCTCTTGAAAACGATAGACCTCATCCGAGACCGTCTGGATGATCTCTTCTTCTTTGACCATCACCACGCGTTCGACGAGATTTAGTGGAATCGCAAAGGTTTCTGCTCCGACGCGAACCATCAACGCTTGAATGATCGACAGAGTCAATGGCAATTTGATCACAAACTGCGTGCCTTTATTTGGCTGGCTCTTCATTTCGATCGTGCCCCCTAGTTGGGTGATCTTCGATTGCACGGCATCCATCCCGACACCGCGCCCAGAAATGTTAGTCACTTCTTGCGCCGTTGAAAAACCAGGATGGAAAATCAGCTGCTGCAACGCTTCATCGGAAAGACCTTCCGTTGCTAAGCCTTTCTTTTCAGCACTTGCTTTGATTACTTGCGGATCAAGGCCTTTGCCATCATCCTCTAAAGTAATGATCACGCGATTGCCTTCTTGGTAGGCCGCCAAGCGAATCGTGCCCTTGCGCGGTTTGCCCAGTTTTTCCCGAACATCGGGTGCTTCGATGCCGTGATCGACAGAATTACGCAATAGATGGACCAGAGGTTCACTCAACTCAGAAACCACTGTTTTATCCAATTCCGTTTCTTCCCCAAAAATGACAAGTTCCATTTCCTTTTGCAGTTCATTGGATAAGTCCCGAACCATTCGCGGAAAGCGACTAAAGACGACATTGACTTGCTGCATGCGGATCCGTAAGACCAAATCTTGCAGCTCAGAGGTCAATCGTGAAACTTGCTCTAAGGGGTCTTTGACTGCTTCGATGTTTTCCCGCTCACTGACATCTTCTAATTGATTGCGATAGACCACCAATTCGGACACGAGATCCAAGAATGAATCTAAGCGATTCAAGTCGACTCGGATCGATTGATTTTGGGCGGACGCATGATGCGCGGGCGCCGGCGATTTTTCTTTCGTTTCTGTTGTCGCTTGCTGAAGAGCAGAAGTCTCTGACTCTGGGGTCGGCACTGGTTGAAGCAGCTCTTCTGCCTCCTCCAACACAGCAGCTGAAGGATCAAACGGTGCCACCACGAAGGCTTCGATCTCACTATTGCTGGCGATGTTTTGCTCGACATCAGCCAGTGTTTGCTGCGTCAAATACAGCAGTGAAAAATCTGATTCAAAGGTGCCTTCTTCGAGTGTTTGGGCATCTGGTTCTGTATAGAGAACATCCCCTGCTTGGCCAAGCTTTTCCATGATCAAGAAGGCACGAGCACCTTTTAACATGGATTGGGCATCTAAGCGAACAGCAATTTGGACCGCTTGATAGCCATCTCCAGCCGCTTGCTCGATCACATACAGATCAGAAGGATCGATCTGTTGAAGCTGTGGGGTTAACGCGCCCACTGCGGTGGGTTTTTGGTTTGCTTCTGTCTCGGTTGATATACCGCCAGAATGTTCCGTTTGGTCAAGTTCGGCCAATAAATCGGCAATTTGAGCTGGCTGCAGGTCGCGTTCTTCCCGCAAGTCCTCCACAAGTTCTGACAGGCGATCCAGACATTTGAAAATCAATGAGATCGATTGCTGGGTCACTTGCAAGGTCCCTGTTTTAAATAACTCAAAAATATTTTCCATTTTATGGGTCAGCTGCGTCATGACGTCATAGCCCATCGTTGCCGCCATCCCTTTAAGGGTATGGGCAGAACGGAAAATATCATTCAGCAAGGCGCTATCTTTTGGATCGTTTTCCAATTGCAAGACATGATCATTCAACTGTGCTAAATGATCGTCTGTTTCTTCAAAGAAAAGGGTACGATAGACACTATTGTCATCCAAATGGGTCCCTCCTTTACAAAATTATACTTTTTGATAGATAAACGAATCGATTTTCTTGAGACCGAATTGTTCCGCAAAATTGATCGTTTCTGTCGCTCCCGTAAACAAAATGCCCCCTGGAACCAATGCATCGCTGAATTTTTGATAGACGGCATCCCGAGCATCACTTTTGAAATAAATCGTCACATTGCGGCAAACGATCACATCAAAAGGCCCATTGTACGGGTCTTTCAAAAGATCGTGTTGCTTAAAATGAACTCGCCGTTTGATTTCTGGTTTGATTTGAAACTGGTTCTTTTCTTTTGCATCAAAAAAACGGGTACGTTCTGCCGCTGAGACATTCCGCAATTCGTGGTCTCGATAGAGTCCTTGCTTGGCTTTTGCCAAAATTTGCGTATCGATATCAGTGGCCAAGACATTGGCTGCGGCAATTTGGTTTTTTTCTAGCAGCATGGCGATCGTATAGGGTTCTGCCCCAATCGAACATGCGGCACTCCAAATTTTTGGCAGCGTAGTTTTCGGGAGAACAATGGTTTTCAAGACGCGTTCAAAGGCGTCAAACAGTTCTTTGTTGCGATAAAATTCCGTTACGTTAATGGTGATATGGGCTAAAAAAGCCGCCCGCACCCCTTCATCTCCTTCAATCAACTGCTGGTATTCCCTCAACGTTTTTGCCCCGCTGTTTTCCATGATCGTAAGGATGCGGCGCTGCATTTGATTTTCTTTGTATGCGGCTAATGGAATCCCTAATCGGCGATCCACCCACGCATTAAATAAGGCAAATTCTTCTTCCATCTTCTTCACCTGACCATCTGTGCAATTTTTGCTTCAATGCCCTGCAACGGCAGGACTTCATCCACGACTCCTTGTTCAATGGCATACCGCGGCATCCCAAAGACTGTACACGTTTCTTTGTCTTGAACGATCGTATAGCCCCCAGCCGCTTGAATCTGTCGTAAGCCAGCGGTGCCGTCTTTTCCCATCCCCGTCAAAACGATTGCCGCTAGTTGCGGGCCATAGTAGTCAGCTGCTGAGGAAAAAAGATAATCGACGGTTGGCCGCGTCCCATGTCGTTTTTCTCGCTGGTCCAGTTGCAAGTGCCCTTGTTTGACCGTCATGTGGTAATCCCCTGGACAAAGATACACTTGATTTTCGATCCGCATGCCATCGACTGCTTCTTGTACTCGGACGGTTGTCTCTGTGTCTAAGCGCTTTGCAAAGGAAGCCGTAAATCCCGCAGGCATATGCTGAACAATCAAAATGGGACAACGCAAACGCGCAGGCAAACGGCGGATTATCCCCAGCAAGGCACGCGGTCCGCCTGTTGAAGCACCAATGACTAGCGCATCAAGTGATACCGGCAAGCTGTTTTGCGTCAGCTTAGTGGGCTGGGCAATCGTTGGCATCAAGGTTTGAACCGTGCCGGCTTCATGATCCATCGCCAAAATCTTTTGATGAAATTCAGCGATCCATTCTTTTTCGATCATCGATAGACTGACCGGTTTTTCGACAAAATCTCGGGCGCCTAGCGCCAATGCCTCAATCGTGGTTTCTTGATTGGTTAATGAACTAAGCATGATGACGGGAATGGCTGATTGCTGTTTCATCCTCCGCAAGGTCTCTAATCCGTTCATCACTGGCATCTCCACATCCATTACTACCAAATCGATCGCTTCTTTGGTCAGATAGTCCAATGCTTGTTTGCCATTGCGGGCAGCGACGGTCACCTCGATATCAGGCAGCTGATTCAATAAATCTGTCACTACTTTCCGCATGAATGCCGAATCATCGACGATCATTACTTTTTTCATGTCCCTGTACTCCTTTTACAAATAAACGATTTCTTGTTTGACTTGCCGAACCATGGTCTTGAAATCCTGAAGATCTACGATCATCGTTCGACCAGCGCTGCCGCCAACATGTTTGGCTACGATCGGAATGTTTAACCGAGCCAAGACTTCCTCGACGGCTTCAATATTGCGCTGGCCAATATTGCTGGCAGCGTTAAGCGTCTGGAACTGAAACATATTGGCGCCGCCAACGATTTTCGCTTGAAAGCGAGGCCGACGGATCTTTTGTTCCAGCTCAGCCACCATCGCTGGCAATGCCAAATCCGCAAACTTCTCGGGCTTGATTTCCCGCTTGTGCAAAAAAGGCTGACTATCTGGCAGCATAATATGACTCAAGCCGCCGATATGACTGGCTTCATCGTAAATGATCGTGCCGATGCAAGAACCTAAACCCACCGTGATCAAACGCGTTGGCGCTTGGGCGATCTTATACTCCGAGATCCCCACATGCAGTTCCTCATTCACGGTCATCATTGTCATGGTCATTGGCGGCTGCCAATTCCTCTGTCTGATAGGCGTCTAACTCCGCCGTCATCTCAGCGGCTTGTTCATAGCTGAAGAGAAACGGCAGCTCCAATGCCAGCACAAGTTCATCGTCTTTTTCCAAAAAGGCTTCGATATAGTTTTGCTTGAGTCCTGATGTATTTAGTTCCGCATTGCTAGGACTTTCAACTAGCGGTAAAATGCCGACGATCTCTTCCACGTAAAGGCCGATCGCTTGCTCTTGCCAGTGACACAACAAGACCACATTTTGCCCAGTTTCCGGCGTAAATTCATCAAACAGCTTTTTGCGGATGTCAATGATCGGAACCATTGCCTCTTCAAAAGGCTGGATCCCCAACACGAAATCCGCCACTTCCGGCAGCTGTGTAAAAGAAGCAGCCTCAATGACCCGTACCACATAGTCGATACGCAAGGCAAAGAGTTGTTGATGACTTTTAAATACAACGTATTGTTCCATTGGCGTCACTGCTCCTTTTTAGAATTTGAAACTATCCACTTGGAATTTAAGGATAGTGGCGATCGTTTCGATCTCTTGCACATTCCGCTCAAAGTCTTCGATGACTAAGTAGAAGTCCTCTAAGTTTGCCGTTACTTCTTGGGTGCCGGCAGAGGTTTCCGAAACAGCAGCCGAAATGTTGCTGACGGAAACTTGAACCATGTCTTTTTTCTCAACGATCCCGGTAATATGGGCTTCCACGGCTTGAATACTTGAAACCAATTTTTCGACAATATCAGAGATCTCATTGGCTGACTCGATCGCTTTGTTGATATTGTTGGTTTGTTTTTCGCCGCTTTCAAAGGAATCCGTCACTGCAGAGACCACTTTTTCCGATTTTTTGCGGATCGTTTCAATGATCGAACGAATGCTTTTCGTTGATTGACTGCTTTGTTCCGCCAAGCTGCGGACTTCTTCCGCAACGATGGCAAACCCTCGGCCCGCTTCTCCAGCTCGAGCTGCTTCGATGGATGCATTCAATGCCAGTAAGTTGGTCTGATCAGAAATGTCATTGATCAACTGAACGATCTTACCGATGCTTTGGACATCTTCGTTCATGTCGTTCATGCTTTCCACTAATTCCGCTTGGTTTTGCCGTTCGATCTCCCAGCTTTCAAATACATGGAACATCATTTCTGAATTGTGGACATTGCTGCTTTGGGATTGACCGACATAGCCGTTCATCAATTCGATCTCTTTGTGGATCTCTTCGATACTTAAGGCTAGCTCGTCCATATCAAAGGAGGTTTGTTCCGCTTCGGAGGCTTGTGAACTAGTGGCATCTGCGATGGCATTCATCGTCTGACGCACATTTTCAATTGAATTTTTGGCATTTTTTGAGGTTGTCGTTAGGCCGCCTACCATTTTTTCCATTCGGCTGCTTTCTTCGTGCATGCCAACGATCACCGCTTTGAAGGTGTTTAAAACCCCTTGAAAACGATTTTGAACTTGCCCAAATAGGGAAGTTTGGTCGCTGCTGCCGATCTCATCGATATGCGACAGATCACCAGAACCAACTGCTTCTAGTTCTGTCAACAACGTATCCATGCCCGAGTGGGTCTCTTTTTTTACCAAATAGGTCATTCCTACTAACACTGCGATTTCTAGCAGCAATACGATCACTGAAAAAATAAAGAAACTTTTTGCTGCTTGTCCGTCTCCGTGGGTGCGGATCACGAAGAAATAGCATCCTAATAATACGATCAGGGTAAATCCTAGCGGAATCAACGCCGCCAAGCGGATTTTTTTGATGATAGCTTGTACCTTCTTCTTCATAACAGTATCCTTTCCTATGCAAAATGATCAGTCGTGCTGTTTATCAAGATTCGCTCTTCACTTGATAATCGTTGGGTCACTCCTTCTTTATCCGATTATGAAAACAATCTTCTAGTTCTTTAATCGGATCTTTTGCTAGAAAAGTTAAGCATCTTCACCAGACATATGTATCTTTTGGATCAGCAAAGCGCGTATAGCCGCCTTGGTATTCATCACGAATCAAACGACCGTTTTGCAGCTCGACTACTCGATTACGGACCGTATTGACCATCGTGCTGTCGTGGGTCGCCAAGAGGATCGTGGCACCGACTTGATTGATCCGCAAGAGCAGTTTCATGACTTCAACGGCTGATTTCGCATCCAGATTGGCGGTGGGCTCATCGGCGATCAAGACTGCTGGCTCTGTGACGATCGCCCGCGCGATCGCTACTTTTTTGCGCTGTCCCACGGAAAGCTCTTCAGGATAGTGATCCTTTTGAGGAAACATGCCCACCAGTTGCAGTGCTTTGGCGGTTTTTTCCTGACGCAGCTTGCGGGGAGTGCCTAGTACTTGCAGCGCATAGTCAACGTTTTTGGCAACCGTCAGATAAGGAAGCAAAAGGTCTTCTTGTCCGACGATACCGACTTGTCGTCGAATCATATAGAGATGACGGTCTTTGAGTTGTTCCAACAAGACATTGCCGACTTGGATAGAACCAGCCGAAAGCTCTTCTTCTTTCAAGAGCAATTTGAATAATGTCGATTTGCCGGCACCACTGGGACCCACCACATAGATAAATTCTCCTTGAGGGATCGCAACAGAAATATCGGCCAATGCCAACGTACCATTGCTGAATTTTTTACTGACCTTGGTTAAGCGAATCATGTTCTTTCTCCTCTAATCTGTAAAACGATTGATCACGGACCACATCTCATCAGCTGTCTGCATGGCTTTCGTATTCAATCCATACGCACGCTGGGTCGTTAACAAGTCTGTCATGGACGTCGCTAGATCCACCGTCGACTGTTCTAACTGTCCTTGCAACACGCTGCCAAAGGCTGCCGGATTGGTTTGCGAAGTAAGCAACGCTTGATCACCGGCACTGTACAGTTGGTTGCCCACTGACGTGATGTTTTCTGTATTCGTCGGCTGATAAAGGGTCAGCTGTCCCAACACGCGAGTCTGACCATTTTCTTCCGTCGTCAACTGACCGCTGGCATCTATTGCGATTTGCTGCGCATCTGGCCACTGCGCGGTCGGTACGTTTGTGGTCATTGCCACAGGGTATCCTTCACTATTGACTAATTGCTTGTTCTCACTTAAATGAAAATTGCCTGCTCGACTTAGCAGCAATTGACCGGTTTGGTCCCGAACCCCGAAAAAGCCATTGCCTTGGATCGCGAGATCTAATGGCTGAGCAGTGCCCGCCAGATTGCCTTGGGCAAAACTGGTGGTCGTGGTTGCCTTCGCCCCCATTGACGCACCATATTGGGCGGCGTTGCCATTAAACAGCGTTTCTTCTGCACCGATGGCATTTTCCATCAATGCTTGAAAGTGCGTCGTTTGTGCTTGGTAGCCATTGGTATTGACGTTGGCAATATTGTTGGCTGTCGTGTCTAAGTTTGTCTGCAAATGATTCATCCCAGAACGGCTGATTCCTAATAATCCACTGATATTCATTGACTCATCCTCAAATCTTTCCTAATTCGTTGACCGCTTTTTGCAATGTCTGATTCGTTGAACTCAAGACTTTCTGATTGGCTTCAAATTCCCGAGAAGTCTGGATCATCGCCACCATTTCATCGGCAACCGCTACATTGGCTTGTTCTAAGGCACCTTGTTGGATCACTGGTGCATTCACAGTGGTTCCTGCTGCGTTGCTAGTCACGTAGTTTTGACCATCTGTAGTCAATGCTTCTTGGGGGAATGTTTGGATCTGAAAGTTCGCTGGTCCTAAGGCGCTGACTGCTTGTCCATTGGCACCCAAGACAAGATAGCCTTCTTGTGTCACGTATTGATTCTGCTGATTGACAGTAAAGTCGCCATTTCTCGTATACAACCGCTGACCCGCATTGTTTTGAACGACAAAGTAGCCTTCGGAAAGCAGTGCAAAATCACTGGCTTGTCCCGTCTGTTTGACAGCACCTTGGTCTTGACTGATCGTACTGCCTGCTAATTGCGTCCCTAAAGACAATCCACCGATGTCACGGCGGGTATCCGCATTGGGCCCGCTTTGGTAATTATGCAATGCCACTTCGTCTAGCGTCGACTGGAATAAGGTTTTTGCTTGATACCCTGTTGTATTGACATTGGCAATATTGCCGCTCGTCGTCTCTTGTCGCTTTTGTAATAATGAAATGTTCCGTGATAAGACATCCAGTCCTCGAATCATGCCAGTTCCTCCTCAATCAATGTGCTCAATTTGGCAATCGTTTTGCCATGAATTTGTGAAACTCGCGGAATCGAGACTTCTAAGATTTCAGCGATTTCTTTTAACGTCAGTTCTTCGGTATAGTACAAACTTAAAATCAATTGTTCCCGTTCCCCTAATTTTTTGATGCACGCAACCAAAGCGGTGCGTTTTTCTTCGGCGACCAAGGTATCTTCGACATTTTCGGCTGGATCCCGAACCATATCTTTTAAGGTCATGCCTTCTTCTTGGTAAGCAAACAAGGTATCTTCCAAAGAGACGCTGGCTAAGTAGTGCAGACTCTCATAAATATCCGCTAATTGACTTTGGTTGATTCCCAGCTGTTTGCAGATCTCGGTGTCGGTCGCTTCTCTTTTGAGGCTTTGCTCCAACTCTTGCCGTGCTTGATAAAACTGATTGACTGCCGCCATTTTGTATCGGGAGATTTTGGCGTGCTTGCGTACTTCATCAATAATTGCCCCTTTGATACGAATCGCTGCATAGCTTTCAAAAGGAACTTTTTTTGAGGGATCGAATTTCCGCAAGGCATCCATCAGCCCAATCACCCCAATATTGTAGAGATCGCCTGATTCATAATCGGCGGTTTTGATAGACAGGCGCTGAACCACCCGTTCCACTAGCGGCAGATACTTGATGATCTCCGCTTCTCGATCGACTTCATACATCGGCGATGCCCCTTCCTAAGAAAATTCTGCTTAAATGTCAATACTGCCCACCGTTTCGATCGCAATTTCATTGGGAATCTCATTCAGAGAAAGAACGGCGATATCTGGAAAATTAAAAACGATCATTTTTTTGAATGCTAACCGGATCTTAGGCGATGCCAGAATCACGAAATTGATATTTTGAGCGATCGCCGCATGTTGGATCCCACTGATGGAATCCAACAGCTTGGTCACGGTATCTGGTTTTAAGACCGGGTACGAGCCAGTTGCGGTTTTTTGGATACTTTGAGCGATAATTTCTTCTAGTTTCGGCTGGATCACCGCCACTTGCAGCTCGTGGTTCTCATTGGCATACTTGGCAGCGATCGTCCGTTTCAGTGCTTGGCGAACATATTCTGTCAAAACTTCTACGTCTTTCGTGACAACGCCGTAATCGGCTAAGGTTTCTAAGATCGTTGCTAAGTCATTGATGGGAATTTGTTCATCCAATAAATTTTGTAAAACTTTTTGGACCTCGCCGAGCCGCAAAATATCGGGGATCAATTCATCGATCACGACATTGTACTGCTCTTTGATGCCCTCCAATAATTTCTTGACTTCTTGGCGACCTAACAGCTCTGGTGCATGAGCATAGATGATTTCTTTTAAGTGTGTTGCGATCACGGTCAACGGCTCGATAATCGTAAACCCTTGCAGATCCGCCATCTCCTTATCGGATTCATCGATCCACATAGCATCCAGATGAAAGGCTGGTTCTTTTGTTGTGATTCCTTGAAAAGGAAATGGCTCTTCATTCGGGCTGATCACCATGACTTTGTTCGGGTAAATATCGCCGCGGCCGACTTCGTTGCCGCGGATCTTGATCACGTAATCATTGGCATCCAAGTAGAGGTTGTCGCGAATACGAACGGGACTGACTAAGATCCCTAATTCTCTAGCACTCTGTTTACGGATCGCCACGATGCGGTTCATCAAGCTGTTGTCGATCGAACTATCCACGATAGGGATCAGACCATAACCGATTTCCACTGAGATTGGTTCCACTTGGAAGGAAGCCACGGAATCGTCTTCTTCCTGTGCTTCTTTTTTGCGTTCCAGTGCCAGTTTTTGTTCCCATTGTTTTTGTTCCACTCGCTGCTTTTCTTCTTTTTGCGTCACCAGAAAGCTGGCTGCGAAAAGGCCTAAGCCAATCAACACAAAAGGCACAAAAGGAAACCCGGGAACTAAAGCTAAAACGAAGAGAATCGCCCCCACGATCCGAAACAGTTGGGGATTACGCATCACATCTGCCGCAATATCCAAACCAAAGGAACTATCGTTATCGGAACGAGTCACGATCACCCCAGAAGCAATCGAAATCAGTAAAGAGGGAATCGAGCTGACCAAGCCATCCCCGATCGCCAGTTTCCCGAATTGGGCGAAGGCTTCCATGACGGTCATTTGTCCGCCCATGGAGAAAATGATCGCCCCACCAACTAAATTGATGACAGTGATCAAGATCCCTGCGATCGCATCTCCTTTGACAAACTTGCTGGCACCATCCATCGAACCAAAGAAATCAGCTTCTCGCTGCAGATCTTTTCGTCGTTTGCGGGCATCCGCTTCTGTGATCAAACCGGCATTTAGGTCGGAATCGATCGCCATTTGCTTGCCGGGCATCGCATCCAATGTGAATCGAGCAGTCACCTCTGAGACACGCCCTGCACCATTGGTCACGACGACTAGCTGAACGACCATGATGATCACGAACAAAATGATCCCCACGATATAATTGCTGCCGGCAACGACATTGGCAAAGGCATCGATCACGTGTCCGCCATTTCCTTGGGTCAAGATCAAACGAGTGGAAGATAGGTTCAAACCTAAACGAAACATCGTTGTGATCAGCAGCAAGGTTGGAAACGTAGTGAATTCCAACACTGATTTGGTAAACAGGGTGATCAGTAAAATGTTGATCGCAATCGTCAAATTGATAATGATCAAAATATCTAATAATGCACTCGGTAATGGAATAATAATCAAACCAATAATAGCTAGGACGATCACCGAGATTAAGATATCCGCCAGACCAATGCCTTTTTTCGGTTTTGAGGCAGCCTCATTCATTTTTGTTCCTCCTGTTTCCTTAAATCTTGCCGCGTTGGCTTTCTTCTAACTGATAGACCAAAGCGATGATTTCGGCAATGGCTTCATACATTTCAACAGGGATCAGATCCCCGGGTTCTACTTGACGATAAAGGGCCCGTGCCACTTCACGGTTTTCGATCTGTGGGATATTTTCTTTCAGGGCTTCTGCTTTCATCCGCTGCGCCAGCTGATCTGCCCCTTTGGCCAAGACCCGAGGCACCCCTTCACTGCTGGCATCGTAACGAATCGCAATGGCGAAGTGGGTCGGATTGGTGATCAAAACCGTCGCTTCTTTGACGTTGGCGATGGCATTTTGGGTCATCGCACGGTACTTCGCTTTGCGCTGTGCTTTGACTTGCGGATCACCTTCCATTTGCTTGAACTCTTCTTTGACTTCCTGCTTGCTCATCATCAAGTTCTTACGATGGCTATAGCGCTGGTAGCCGTAGTCGACTACGGCTAAAATCATCAAGAAAATCGAAATCTGTAAAAACAATTCTTTGGCCCGCAGCAGCATGAACAGGATCGTTTTTTCCAACCCCACTTCACTCAAACCCAGTAAAACAGGGACGGCGGCTAAAAATTGTTGATAGCACAAGTAGACGATCACGCCGAATTTCGCCAATGTTTTGCCTAAATTCATCAACGAGCGCAAACTGAATTGCTGCTTGATCCCGCTGATGGGGTTCAGCTTTTTAAAATCTGGTTTGATGGCCTTGCCGGAAAACAACAGACCGACTTGGGCATAATTCGTGATAAGCCCGACTCCGAGCGCAACCAGAAAGACGGGCGCACACAACAAAAGCAGCAGCAAGATACTCTGCACCCCCAGTTTTGGCAGATCCGCCAAACTGGTTTGATAATCAGCCAGCTGCGCCAAACTTTGGGAAAAATAAGGCAAAAAAGAAGCGGCGAAAAACTGCCATAAAGACAGGATCAAAAATGAGAAGACCAGCAGCGAAACAGCAGCTGCTAATTCCTGGGTCTTAGGTACCTCCCCGCGTTTGCGGGCATCCCGCAGCCGCTTGGCACTGGGTAGCTCGGTTTTGCCATCTTTTTCTGCCATCTTCTCACCTCCTGCTGGCTGCCTGTTACTTTATTGAAAGGACTCGATAAACTCCTGCAAGTAGCGGACCGTATCTGGCAAGTGTTTGCCTAAGTACGAAAGGACATTGGGTAATAGCAAGAGAAACACCACAAAACTGATGGCAGTTTTCATCGAGAGACTCATCATCAAAATATTGATCTGGGGGATCGAACGAGAGATCACACCTAGCACGAGGTCCACCAACAGCAGCGCAATGATCATTGGTGCCGCAAGATTGACTGCCATCACCATCATTTGGCTGAAAAGTTTGACGATGCCTTCAACCGTCGTGCCTTGGATCACCACAGAGCCTAAGGGCACGATCCGAAAAGACAACAGCAGTGCTGTGATCAGTCGATGATGCAGATCAAGACCAAAAAACACAGCGATCGTCAGCCAATAGTACGTTTTGCCATACTGGGAAGAGGCGATTTGCAACGTCGGATCATAGGCTTGCGCCATCGAAAAGCCTACTTGAAAGTCGATCAATTGGCCCGCAATTTCCACGCCGGTAAAGACCAGCTGGCTCAAATAGCCCATCGCCATCCCAAACAGTACTTCTTTGATGACGAAAACCGTCAGCATAAAGAGGGAAAGCTCGGGAATCGCAGGTGCCGTCGGCAGACATAGGACCGTCAACGCCATGCCAATCACGATTTTTGCCAGTGACGGAAAATTTTGCTGTGAGAAGATCGGACAAAGGACGACAAACGCCAATATTCGACAAAAAATCAACACCGTCGCTTGAATCGTCGCCATCAGGTTTCCTCCTTACATTGCCGCAATCATTTTGAAGATCATTTCGGTAAAATTCAACAAGAGATTCAGCATAAAATTTCCCGCTAAGATCAAAGTCAAAAAAATCGCTAATAGTTTCGGCACAAAGCTCAACGTTTGTTCTTGGATTTGGGTAGTGGCTTGAAAAATACTGATCACCAATCCAACGAGCATGCCGACCAATAAGGCAGGGCCAGATATCGCTAAAATTCGAAGAAAGGCTTCCCTTAGCACATCAAGTACCATTTCTACTGTCATTTCCTCTTGGCTCCTTTCTTAGCGGCTATTGAAAGCTCTTGATCAGCGACTCCACGATCAGATACCAGCCATCCACTAAAACAAATAGTAAGATCTTGAAGGGCAGTGAGATCATGATCGGCGACAGCATCATCATCCCCATCGACATCAAGATACTAGAGACGACCAGATCAATGATCAAAAAGGGGATAAAAATCAAAAAGCCGATACTGAAAGCCGTTCGTAACTCACTGATAATAAACGCCGGTACCATAACGGTCAGAGGAACATCGTCAGAAGAATGATACTTTTCGGTCTCCCCATCAGCTTCCGCAAACAAGGCAATGTCTTTTTCCCGTGTCTGTACCATCATAAAGGCCTTGATCCGTTTTTCTGAGCGGTCAAAGGCTTCGGCTTGGCTGATCTCTTGTCGATCAAACGGTTCAATCGCTTGCTGGTAGACGTCGGTATACACAGGTTTCATAATAAAAAATGTCAAGAATAAGGCCAACCCGATCAACACTTGATTGGGCGGGTTTTGCTGTGTACCTAACGAACTGCGCACAAAGGACAAAACCATGATGATACGAGTAAAAGAAGTCATCATGATCAGCAAGACTGGTAAAAGGGAAAGCAGCGTCAGCAACAAGAAAGTATTGATCGTATCACTTGAGCCATTCCCATTCGACAATAAATTGTTAATGGTGGAACTGACGTCTTCCGTGTCTAACGCAAACGCCGTCTGCGGAAGCATCAGACTGCTGAAAAGGACCGCAGCCATGATCTTGATATCTCTGCCTTTGATCTTCATTTTTGCTTGCCTCGTTTTCCAGCAATTTCCGCCTTGGCTTTGTTGAGCCATTCAGAAAAGTCTTTGCCAGCTTGCACTTGGGTGCTTTCTAGGCTTTGCTGTAAAAAAGCGGCCGTTTCTTCTTGCGTCAACTCTTTGATGATCTGATTTTGCTGTTCAGAAAAGCTCATGACGTAACATTTGTCCATGATTTGGACGATCCCGATCGAAGACGACTTGCTGACGGCGATTTTTTGCAAAATACGCAACTGGTGATTGTGCTGGTTCGTGTAACGATTCAAATATTTCAAACTAATGTTGATCAAATAAAGAATAAGCAGCAAAAACCCAATCATTTTGACCAGCGATAAAAATGTTTCCATCAACATGCCTCTTTCTATTGGATCACTAAATCCGTCACATAAACATCCTTGGCGATTTCTGATCCGTATTCCTGATTAATTGTTTCTTTCAATGCTTTTTTTAAATTCGGTACACTTTCGGCGGAGCTCAAAATACCGCTGGCCTTTTGTTGGCGCAATAAGTTTACGACGCTGTCACGAATGACAGCCACATTTTTCGTGGCTTCCGCACTTTTTTCCTCATCCGCCACTAAAATCGATAAATTGACCTTCATGTATTGCTGCTCTTGGTTGTCTTCTTTTGACAGATTGACTAAAAATTCATCCAACGCCACGATCGCTTCGTCTGAGGAGATTTTGCTGCTGTCTTTTGCTGTTTCAGCAGCTGCTGTTTTTTCCCCCGTCAAAAAGTGATTCGTCACTAAGGTTCCGCCGATACTGCCGCCGACTACCACGATCAAGAGGATCGGCAGTAAAACAACCATGCTCAAGCCTTTTTTCTCTTTTTCTGCTTTTGGTACTTTTTCTTCTTTTGCCATCTTTCCCACCCTTACGTTTTCACTTGGTTCGAATGGATCACCGTATGATACTCGATCACCCGCTGCGCAACTTCTTGCGCAGCTTCCGTCACCACTAAGGTTTTGCCGTCTGTCAGTGTGATCAATGTATCCGGCATTTCTTCGATCCGATAAATCAATGTTGGATTTAAATAGAATGGCTTGCCATTCAATGCGGTCACTAGAATCATGGTCAAACTCCTCTCAATGATGAAGCGTCACGTTCTTAACGTTTTAGATTCAATAATTCTTGCAGCATTTCATCAGAAGTCGTAATACTTCTTGAATTTGCTTGATAGGCACGGCTCGCAATGATCATTTCGGTAAATTCTGTCGAAAGATCGACATTCGACATTTCCAAGGCACCTGCTTGCAGCGTTCCCGCTCCATTATTGCCGGGGCCTGCAACGATCGCATTTCCTGAGTTGCTGGTTTGGGTATAGTTGTTGCCGCCGACTTTTTCTAAGCCTTCTGGGTTATTGAAGGTTGCGACACCGACTTTTCCCATCACAAAGGTTTGATTGCCGTATTTTGCCAACACTAAGCCATTGGCATCGATTGCCATGGAGTTATAGGTCAAGGTTTCCCCATTGACGGTCAGTGTGCTTGGAATCGACAAGGGAGATACCGCACCTTGTCCGCTCAATGCCGTGTTTTCATCAAAGTTGTCATCATAGACAACTGGTTGACCGCCATTGACTGAACGACCTAAGACTTGCATCCCATCACTATTGGTCAAGGTTCCGTTGCTGTCGCGAACAAATGCGCCATCTCGTGTGTAATAGGTTTCGCCATTTGCTCCTGGTCCTTGTACCATAAAGTAGCCTTGTCCGCTGATATAAAAATCCATGCTGCGGCCAGTCGATTGCGGGGCACCGACTGTATTGATGGTATCGATGGAGCCCGTCTGAACCCCTAAACCGATCTGCGTTGCATTGATCCCGCCTAAGCCGTTGCCTGGTGCAGTTGCGTTAGACATCGTTTGGCTCATCATGTCTTGGAAAAGGACTCGACTTGATTTGAACCCAACCGTATTGACGTTGGCGATATTATTTGAAACCACGTCCATTTTCGTTTGAAGATTTTTCATTCCACTGACACCTGAATATAATGATCGTAACATGCTTATTTTCCTCCTTATGGTTGGCGTATTTTCCTCTGTCATTCAGAAAATACTTGCAGCCCCTTTTCAGTCCAGCTGCTATTTGATAAATGTGGCGCTGTCAATATTGGTGACGGTGTGAAGCTCATTCATCCCCATCGCCGTAATGATGGTTCGTGAATGGACATCGGCGATCAAGCCCATATCTTTGTAAACAAGCAGTGATTCTTTGCTGCCTTTTTCCGCTAGCTCGCTAAGCGCCGTTGAAAGGGATTGGTAATCATCGTCTTGTAAGGTCAATTCCCTTGCGGTCAAACGCTTTTGCGCATGGTGCGAGACTTTGATGTCGTTTTGTTTTTGTTCAAGCATTGAAGAGAAGGCTTGTTTGTCCACGGCTTTGCGGGGATTTTGATAAGGCTCCCCGGCAACTTTTTGCAGCCCCTGTTGAATCGTCAAACTCATTTTGCTTCGCCGCCAATCTCTTGGATCGCACTCATACTGTATTCTTTGCCATTTACGACGATCGTGGCGTAGCCATTGGCAAAGCGGACCTTTTCGATGGTTCCTGACAATGTTTCTGTGCCGTCCATCAGAGTGACTTGTTTATTGATCAAGCTAAAAGCTTGCTGCTGTTGCTGTAAAATCACCGAGGTCGTCAACGTTTCGCTCAATTCATTCAAGCTCTCTAAGGTCGTAAATTGAACCAGTTGCGAGATATAGTCGGTGCTACCACCACCAGAAGAATCGCTGCCTCCCATCGATGGGTTGCTCATAGATGCTGCTAAGATCTTCAAAAAATCATCCATGGAGATATCTGAAGATTTTTTTGTTTGCGTTAATGCCGATGTATTGGCAATACCGGCCGCAGCTGCTGTAATTTCATCTGCCATAGGTCTCCTCCTTTACACTAAAATACTGATCGCATGATCGATCGGTGCTAATTGCTGCTCTTCTTCAACCGTATTGCTTTGATGAAATGGCTTTTTGCTTTGTCCTTTTTGAGCCTGTAAAAAACGCTGTTGGTTTAACTGACTGTCACTTGCCATCATACTGCCGGCAAAGGATTGATTTGACAGCGGACCAGCCTGCTGGACAGAAGCTAACGTAGGTTCTTTGATTGCTAGGATCGGCTGCTCTTGCTTTTGCAAAACTTGCTCTAGCTCATGCTTGATGGACAGCAATAATTCTTTGGCTTGCGGCTGCTGAACGGTCAGTTCTAAGCGGCTGCCTTGGGCATTCGTTTCTAGAGAAAGCTGGATCGTGCCTAATTTCTCGGGAACGAATTGCAACGTGATTTTTTTCTCGCTTGACGTGCTGCTCGTTTGGACGAGTTGGGCAGTCGCTTTTGCTAAGGGCAGAGCCGCTTGCTCCATACTCGCTTTTGTTGGCGCTAGTCCTTGCTTGCTCAAAAGGGGAGAAACATCAAGCAGTTGCAGTGCTGGTGTCGCCATTTCATTGTCGGTTACTGCCGAAAAAGCAATGGCTTGTGCAGAAACAGCTTCCGTATTTTTGGCGACTGTTTCCTTCGTGCTTTGCAAGGTGCTAGTCGTATCCGTCGCTTGGTGGGTCACTGGCGACACTTGATCCAATGGTCCCGTTTGGCCCAATTGAGCGGTCCCTTCGGTGGACTGTTTCAGCTGTGCTTCTGTCGTCTGCGCAATCGCGGCTTTTGTTACTGAATCGATTTCCTTGAAAGTCGCGATCCCTTTTGCCGTGGACTGCTCTTCGCCTACTAAGTCTTCTGGCAAAGGCGTTTCAAGCGTTGGTGCTGCGGCTTCACTTCTATCATTTGTCATCAAATCCAGACCTTCAAGCGTAGACTCGGAGGGGTCGATGACTGTGGTGGCTACGTCTATTGGTGCTAAAGCTGCTGTGGCGCTTGTTTGGTTCTGCTCCGTCGTTACCATTGATGCCTGTGCCGCTTCCTGAACCAAGCCTGCAAAAGGTGTCTGGCTGATCTGGCTCATTTCTGGCGCTTGCGTCGTTGCAGATTGTTCAGCTGCTGAAGTGATTTCTGACTCCTGCGGCAGATGTTCCATACTGCTGGCCGTACCCATTTCTGGTGCGGCGGCGATTTGCTCCGTCATCCCTGATGTTTCGATAGGGGCTGGCAGGTTGCTGCCTGCTTGAACTGTCAGCTGTCGCATCATCAAACTGAAGACCTCTGGTGACGCCTCCATCTTTTTTGATTTGCTACCGACAGGTACAGCGGTTGCGGCACTTGTTGTGATCTCTTTCATTGTTCACCTCCTCTCAGCTGATGCTTTAAAACCAAGGTCATCTCATCACTAAAACATTAGTTCTTTAAGAAAATAAGGCGCGATTGCCGAACTCATCCAATTGTTTTTGCTCTTCCAATTGCTGTTCATAGGTGTATTCAGCAAATTGTTTTTCTCGCAGTTTTTCCACGATCTTGCGTTCCTGCTGCGCTTCTACCACTACCGATAAAGACTCTGCCAATTCTTGCTTCACGTGAAACATTTTGTTCTGAACCTCATCGATGGTGGCATTCAAAGCAAGCAAATAGCGTTGCTGCACTTGCATCCGCCCAATGGTCATTTCATTGACATCAAAAAGCTGGGCTTTTTCCTGTGCCAGCGTGTTCAGGTGCTGTTCTTGCTGAATCAACAATTGCTGTTTTTGGGCGTACGCTCGTTTGGCTTCTTGCTCAATGGTTTTTCGGTGATCCAATACTTTTTCTAAGGAAAAGTGAAATGCTTGCATGGTTGCTCCTTTATGATCTGTTTTACATGGTCGAACGCTGGCGCTCGATCAGCGCTTCTTCACTGAACAAATGCGCCAATTCAAAAATCGTTTGTTCAAATGGGATCCGCTCATCCACTTTTTGCTGTAAAAACCGTAGGATGGGGTGATGCAACGCGATCGCTTGGTCGGTCAACGCATTACTGCCGCTTTTGTAAGCACCGATATCGATCAAATCCTTGGCCTCTGCATAAACGGCCATGTTTTCTTTTAGTTCCCCCGCATGTTCATGCTGTTCCTCAGAAACGAGGGTCTTCATCAAACGGCTGAGGCTGTTTTGAATATCGATGGCAGGATAATGATTTTGAGCGGCGATTTTCCGTGACAACAGAATATGACCGTCAAGAATCCCCCGCACCGCATCAGCGATCGGTTCATTCATGTCATCACCTTCTACCAAGACGGTATAAAAGGCAGTGATCGAGCCTTTGTCAGACATCCCACTGCGCTCTAACAACTTCGGTAAAGCTGTAAACACAGAAGGGGTATAGCCTTTGGTCGTCGGTGGTTCACCTGTTGATAAACCGATCTCCCGCTGCGCCATCGCAAAACGGGTCACCGAATCCATCATCAATACGACTTTCTTGCCTTGATCGCGGTAATACTCAGCGATCGCCGTTGCCACATGAGCCCCTTTTAGTCGTACAAGGGGTGGCATATCGGAGGTAGCACAGACAACGACCGACTTGCGGTAGCCTTCTGGGCCTAGATCATTTTCAATAAATTCTTTGACTTCTCGTCCTCGCTCGCCGATCAAGCCGATCACGATGACATCTGCTTCGCAATAACGAGCCAGCATCCCCAATAAGGTACTCTTACCGACCCCGCTGCCAGCAAAAATGCCGATCCGTTGGCCAAGGCCGACGGTCAAGAGACCATCGATCGCCCGGACACCTGTCGGCATGATCTCAGCGATTTTTTGACGACGAAAGGGGTCAGGAGAATCTTGACTAACTGGATATTCTGACGCAGTTTCCAGATCCAGCGCCATATCTAACGGTCGCCCTAGTCCATCTAAGGTGTGCCCTAGTAGCGTATCATCGATTTTTACCGTCAACGATTTGCCAGTTGGCCGCACTAAACAGCCCGGTCCGATGCCTTCTAGCTGATCAAGGGGCATCAGGAGCACGGTTTTTTTCACAAAGCCCACGACTTCGGCTAAAGCTGTATGTGTCTTGTTTTGCAGTGCGACTTCACAGATTTCTCCTATGAAAACTGACAGCCCTTCGACTTTGATCAGCAGACCTACGACTTCGCTGACTTTGCCGTAAGTGGTAAAGAACGGCTGTGCTTGCGCTGTTTTGCGCAGCGCTGTGATCGGTAATTCAAACGTCATTCCTTCACACTGCTTTCTAAAAATTGGCTCAAAAAGCGAGCGATTTCTTCCCTCAGTTCAAAAACCACCAAGGCATTTTCAGATTCGATACAAAAATCGTGTTCCGCCAAGCCGTCATCTGCCATGAGTAAATAGCGAAACCCGCTGATCGTCTGTTTTTTGGTTTCCAACAATTCTCGCAACCCTGCAAGATGCTGCTCTTGGCTGCGAATAGTCACAAATTGATCGGGTTGTTCAAATTGCCATAGCACAGACTCCACAAAAGGCAGGAAGCCTGCTTGCTCGTCTGTAAAACGTTGATTGATCAAGGCTTCGGCGATTGCCGTGCCGTAAGCGATCATTTCTTGCTTTTTCTCTGAGCGAAAGGTGTTGATTTCAGAAACGGCTT
The DNA here is from genome assembly GCF_050544075.1 of Enterococcus sp. AZ188. Taxonomy (NCBI): domain Bacteria; kingdom Bacillati; phylum Bacillota; class Bacilli; order Lactobacillales; family Enterococcaceae; genus Enterococcus; species Enterococcus sp. AZ188. Next base: position 119,710 of record NZ_CP172943.1, on the reverse strand, counting down.
CAGCGACATTGGCTTGGGCTTGTGTCATCAATGCTTGCGCGGCTTCTTTGCTGGCATTGAGTCCTTCTTGATAGCCTTGTTGAAAGCCGTCTGCTTGTCCTGCTTGAAAGCCTTCCGTTCTCGCTTCTGCTAGAATTTGCGCCGCTTGCGCTTGTGCATCGGTCAAGATTTGCTGTTTCAAGGCTTCCATTTGCTGCAGATGCCGTTCCTGCTCCAACTGGCGTGCACGTCTAGCCGCTTGCAGTTCTGGGTCTAAGCTCGGTTTCTCAATCGGCGCTTTGATGGTCGTATCCGTCAAAATACTGCGAGCAGCTTCAGTCGTTTTGACCGCCTGCTGCTTCAATAAACTGCTATTTGACCACTGCATCTTGGTCGCCCCTTCCGATGTAGATCTCACCGGTTTCATCTAGCCGTCGAATCACAGCCACCACACTTTGTTGGGCTTCTTCTACAGCAGACAAGCGGGTAGGACCCATAAATTGAATTTCTTCTTGCAGATTTTCCACCGCCCGTGATGAGAGGTTGGAGAAAATAAAGTTCTTGATGTCGTCGGTCGTGCCTTTAAGCGCTAAGACTAAGACATCGTTTTGAACATCTCGCAAGACTTTTTGAACATCCAAGCGATCGAGGGTCACGATATCCTCGAAAGTAAACAAGCTTGATTTCACTTCGTTGGATAGTTCCGGTTGCCGCTTTTCCAAGTCGTTCAAAATGTTCTTTTCAGTACTGCGGCTGACTGAGTTCAAGATTTCTACCAGTGTATGCACACCACCGACATTTTCCGTATCGTTCTCAATGTAATTCGAGAATTTGTTCTCGATCACTTTTTCAATCCGTTCGATCACCAAAGGCGACGTACTGGAGATCGTCCCGATCCGTTCAGCGATCTCCACTTGCAAATGATCGGGAAACTGTGACAAGACGCTGGCCGCTTTGTCCGGCTGCATGTAGCACAAAATCAACGCTACCGTTTGTGGATGTTCGCCGATCAACAGATTGGTCAACTGTTGAACATCGGCTTTGCGAGCGATATTAAAGGGCCGTTCCCGCAGCTGAATCTGAGTCAATACGTCAATGACTTCTTTGGCTTTTTGAGGGCCTAATGCTTGGTTCAGCAAATTTTTGGCATAATCGATCCCGCCGTCTAAGACATATTTGCGGGCCGTTGCGGTATGAGAAAATTCCTCCAACACTTGATCCCGCTCTTCGGGACTGACAAAGTCGATGTTGGCGATCTCATAGCTCACTTTTTGTATAAATGATTCTGGCAGCAGCTTCATGATCTTTGCAGAGGTATCTGATCCTAGAGAAATCAGAAGAATCGCTGCTTTTTTTACCCCGTCTATTGTATCCATGGCTGCCCCCTTATTTTTCTTTCATCCAAGCTTTGATCAATTCCGCCGCTACTTCAGGATTGCTTTCGGCATAATTTCTAGCCGTTTGATCCAATGTTGGTTCTCCTGTATGTTCTGCTGTGGCTTCTTGTGTGGATGCTTCTGGCACCGCTGGTTTCGTTTCAGCAGACCGGTTACCGACACCGCCAAAAACGACTTCTTGTGCAACCGGGTTACTCGCTCCGATGCTAGCAGCGGATGGTTGTGCAAAAGTGACCATTTCATCCGTCACATCCACTTCCAACTCGTCTTCTTTGCGTCGGCGTCGGATCACGCCAACGATCATTAAGATCACCAAGAACAAGGTCAACACGATACCGCCGATGATGGCATACTTGACATAACCTTTGGCAGCTGCAATCTGTTCATTCCCTTGAGGATCAGCGGCTGGATCAACCTCTGCTTGGGCAAAGTCAAACCCTTGGATCGCAATTTGATCGCCACGATCATTGTCATAGCCGACGGCGCTAGCAATCAACTGCTGCAATTCTGCTTGATCCGCTTGCGAAAGGTTCGCATTGATCACGATTGAGCTGGTCATTCGTTCGATCATGCCAGGAGCCGTAATGGTCGTAGTGGTCTCGGTATCCAATTCATTTTCAACGGAGCGACTGTAGGAATTGTTCCCCTCTCCGTCCGTGCCCGTCACATTGGAGACATTGTCATCCACAGTCCCTGTTTGGGCTTCTTGGACGGTCCCTTGCGAACCAGCAGCCTGCACTGTTTCACTCTTGATCTCTGGGTCATCATAAGTGACTTTCTTCCGCTCGATCGAATCAAAATTCAAGTCTAAATTGATCGACACTTGGAATTTGTCTGCACCATAGATCGGTGTCAGCAACTTCGCTACTTTTTCTTCTAGCGTTTTTTCATAGGAATCTTTGATGGCAATGTATTTATTGTTTAAGCCACTTAATTGACTGGCTTCATCTTCGGTTCTAGTCAACGTATTGCCCGCGCTATCAACGACTTTTACATTTTCAGGCTTCAGCTTTTCCACTGCGCCGGAAGTCAAGGTAACGATCCCTTGCACGGACTCGTCTGAGATTTGCTGATTTTTCAAGGACAACACGATAGAGGCCGTCGGCGCACTTTCCTCCGAAGAAAAGACACTTTCTTCTGGCATCACGAGTAAAACTTTGGCGGATTTGACCGCATCGATCGACTCGATTGCTCGCTGTAGTTCGCCCGTTACTGCCCGCTGATACATGATTTTGCGGTCTTCATCCGTTGTCATCATGTTGGCATCATCAAATAATTCAAAGCCTGTACTGGTATTTGGTAACTTATTGTCCACGGCAAGATTGATGCGGTATTCATCGACTTGGTCCTTATCGATCAAAATAGTCGTCCCATTGTCGGCTAATTTGTAGGCGATCTGCTGTTCATCCAAATCCTTGCTGATCGTTCCCGCATCGGCATCGCTTAGATCCGTAAACAAGATACCGTATTCAATTCGCGTATTTAAATAATAAACAGCTGCTGTGATTCCGAGAACGCTGATAACGGAAAGAACAACGATCATTTTCTTTAAAGAGCTTTGCATTTGCCAACGGTCTTTGAGTTGTTCTGTCCATTCTTTCACTTTATCCATCATTTATTCTTATTCCCTCACCCACTGCTAAAACTGCATATTTTTCACGTCATTGTAAGCTTCTAAACACTTGTTTCGTACTTGAACGGCTGTTTGTAGCGCCAATTGCGCCTCCGTCATGCGAATCATCACATTGCCTAGATCGCTTTCATCGCCGGTGATCAAATTGACAGTATCTTGATCCATGACCGCCGTTTTTTGATTCAACTGATCGACCGCATTGGTCAAGTAGGAAGAAAACTGGTTTTCCTTGGTGCCCACAACACTAGTCTCGTTTGAAGCAGCCCCCGTGCCTAGTGTCCGCAAAACGTTTTGGTAGTCTGTTAATCCTGTCGTTAAAAGTCCATCCATTTTCTCGTTACCCCTTTGATATTTCTAATGCTTTTTTCAAGATTGTTTTATTCATTTCTGAAGCAGAAACATTGGCTTCGTACGTTCGAACCGCTTGCAACATTGCCACCATTTCATCGGCAATATCCACATTTGATTGACCGACATATCCCTCAGCGTTGGCAGCGGGATTGGTAGGATCATAGGTCAGTTTTTCCGTCTCATCGGCAGCGATCCCCGTCACTTTGACACCGTATGTAGCCGGTGTTCCTTCACGACTATTTTTTAAATTTTCTGAAAAAAGAATACTCTTTTTTTGATAAGCCGCGGTTGTTTGTGTTTGATTTGTATTTACATTTGCGATATTGCTGGAGATCGTATCTAGTTTTAACCGTTCCAATGCTAGACCGCTCGCGTTGATCGTTAGTCCGTTAAATATACCCATTTGTTTTTCCTGCGCTTTCTATCAATTACTCAAGACAAGGTTCATCATTTGTAAGCGTCCGTTGACTTGTGCGGTCAATGCACTGTAATACAACCCATTGGCTGCTTGATCCAACATCTCTACCTCAAGATCCACGTTATTGCCGTTGTCTTTGATACTGGTAGTTGCATTTTCAGTGATTTTCGGTTTTACTTGAGAAACTGACGCTTCTGTTACAGCGTCGGTCCCTGACGAAGCGAGTGCCTGCTTTAATTCGCTTTCAAACACAATGCGTTTTGCTTTGTACCCATCCGTGTTGACATTAGCGATATTAGACGAAATCAATTCTGCGCGTTGTGCAGAAACGTTCATAGCTGTTTTTAATAAATCATAGGTATCCAACAATAATTGCTCCTTCCACCTTCTGTACCAAACGTTTTTTTCATCGATGGAACAGAAACAAATATATTTATTTATTTTTTTGTTATAGATTAAAAAAACAAGAAGACGTGATGTCATTATAGTAGAATTATTTTTATTTTACAATTTGATTTTTGCAACTTTACGGATATGACATTTAAGTTACAGACGTGTTATGTTATTTGTTAAACACTGTTTCATCGCAATTTCGTCCCCAGTTATAAAAAGCAAACGATCGATATAAAGCGTTTTACAAGCATATCTATGCCTTTTGATCAAAATCAATTTTTTGATAAAAAAACAAGTATTATTCGAAAAATTGATTAAAAAATTTTCATTTGTGCCTGTTGACATGACAAACCCTGAGAAACGCTTCACGAAAAAAAACGGTACCATCTATAAATATTCACAAAAATTGCAAGCTGTACCATTTCAACAATTTGACGAAACTTGTCAAAAAAAGAACAAAAAAAGGAGAAACAGAAAATTTATTTTAGTTATTTTTTGGATTATTTTTTTTTGCTATTAAGAATGATTTTAATTCACCGATAAAATAAATGAGGGTTTAAAACCTGGAAATAGAATTTAGGAGGACGCAACAAATGGATTTTTTCTTGCTGATCGGTATTATTTTAGGATTGATATCTGTGGTGGTTGGGATGATTGTAAAAGGTGCCAATGTGGCCGTTTTGATCAATCCGGCAGCCGCGATCATCATTTTCGTCGGTGTGATCGCAGCCGTTATCAATTCATTTCCCAGCAGTGATATCAAAAAAATCCCGAAGATCTTCGGCGTTCTGCTGAAAAATAAAGAATACGACTTAAAAACAACCATCAATACCATCGTTGAATTAGCTAACCAAGCTCGGCGCGATGGCCTACTATCTCTTGAAGGTGCTATCCAAAACTTAGAAGATCCTTTTTTAAAAAAGGGCTTGGAAATGGTGGTGGATGGCATCGCTGCCGAACAGATCCAAGAAATCATGGAAAATGAGATCTATGGGATCGAAGAACGGCATCGCATCGGCTCGGCTATTTTTAAAACCGCCGGCACGAGTTCCCCGACCTTAGGGGTGTTAGGAGCCGTGATCGGGCTGATAGGGGCGCTAGGCAATTTAGAGGATGTAGAAGCACTGGGTCATATGATCTCGGCGGCTTTTGTGGCGACCCTTTATGGTATTTTCTTCGGTTATGTGCTGTTCATTCCTTTTAGCTCACGATTAACTTTGAAATCGGAGCAAGAAGTCCAAATGATGTCGATCATCGTTGAAGGGGTCTTAGCGATCCAAGCCGGACAATCGCCGAAAAGTATTGAGAAAAAATTATACAGCTTGATCGATCCGAAAAAACGGCAAGAACAATTATAAAGGGTGAAGCGACATGAAGCGAAAAAAGAAACATGAAGAACATGTAGACGAAGCGTGGCTTTTGCCTTACTCGGATATGTTGACCTTGCTGCTGGCCTTATTCATCGTCATGTTTGCCATGGCGAAAGTCGATGATGAGAAGTTTCAAGAAATCCGAAGCGAATTCGGCACCATCCTTTCCAGCCACCACAGCAACGCCTCCGTCATCGGGTCAGTGATCGATATGGGCGAGACCACGCCGCGAAAAAAAGCCGCCACTTCTGCCGAAGCACAAGCGCAAGAAGCAGCGGTCCGGACCCAACTGGAAAATCAGCAGCTAGAAAAAATCAGCGACCAGCTGTCACAAGAACTCGCCGCTTCTGGCTTAAAAGACCAGACAGAAGTCCGCTTGGAATCCGATGGCTTGCATATCACGCTAGCCAGCAGCATCTTGTTTGCCTCTGGTAGCGCCGAGATCACGGACACCACTCGTCAGTCACTGGATCTACTATCGGACTCACTGAAAAAACTAAAAGCCAACAAAATCGTGATCGCCGGGCATACCGATAACGTACCGGAAAAAGGCAATGGCCGCTACCAATCTAACTGGGATCTTAGTTCCGCTCGTGCGATTACCGTTATGGAATACTTCATCAGCAAAGGCGCCGTTTTAGAAAAAAATGCTGCCATCCAAGCCTTTGCCGATACCGAACCGAAAGCCGATAACAACACCCCACAAGGCCGCTCGGAAAACCGCCGCGTGGAGATGATCATCCAGCGGACCGAAACGACACAATAGCCCGTAATAAGGTTTTATAAATATCATTATGAAAAGCCAAGATGAGCAACATTCGTCTTGGCTTTTTTGTAGTCTCCTCCTCAACAAACAAAAATCACTCATCAGCCATTCTTGCGAATAGCTGATGAGTGATTTTTTTGCTTGATTTATTTCTCCACTTCAAAACGATTGGTCAATCGCTTCAACTCTTCTGCAATGTCTCTGAGGTCTGCCACATGGTTGGTAAATTCATCCATGGTTGCCAAGACTTCTTCTGCATTTGCGGAAACTTCTTGTGTGCCAGCGGCATTTTCTTCCGTTGATGCGGAAATGTTTTCTAAGTTTTCCAGTACACTGTTTTGAATATTTTCGATACGGGCACTGGCTGCTTCAATATGATGGATGCCTTCGATCATATAGCTACTGCGTTGGAAAACTTCTTTTGAAGATGAGATCGCTTCTTTGATCAAGTTGGTTTGGCGAACGCCGCCTTTGACAGACGCCGACGTTTGTTTGACCATTTGACTAGACTGCTCACGAATTTCTTCAATGATCGCTTCGATCTCTTTGGTAGAAGCTTTGCTTTGTTCCGCCAATTTACGGATCTCAGCAGCCACGACGGCAAAGCCTTTGCCAGACTCGCCAGCACTTGCGGCTTCGATTGATGCATTCAAGGCTAGCAAGTTGGTTTGGTAAGAAATATCGTTGATGACCCCGATGATCGAGTTGATGTTTTGGATACTATCATTCATTCCCGTCATATTCGACATCAAGCGCTCCATCTGTGCCAACTCTTGTCGCCAACTGTCATCGACTTGATCCATGATCGTTAAGTTTTCTTGATTGATCTTCGTAGATTCTTGCGACTTGCTGCTCATGCCGCCAACATTTTCTCGTAATTCTTTCACGACTTGCGACAGATTTTGCATTTGTGACACGCTGTATTCTGTTTCTTGGGCTTGAGCACCGGTCACTTCAGCTATCCCCGTAATGGTTTGAGAGACTTCTTCTGTCGCAATATTGGTTTGTTTTGACAATTCTAATAAAGAATCCGACATTCCTGCGACACTGTTGCTTTCTTTTTGTACTTTTTGGATCAATGCACCCGTGCCTTCGATCATCACATTGTAATTGTCCGCCATTTGCTGGATCTCATTGCCTGCTTTGTCTGGATATACAACTCGGCGTGCCAGTTGATCCCATGTCCATTTTTCGCCTTTGGCTCGTTTGGTTTTGCTCATCTTCTCTAGTTTGCCTTCACCGACTTTTCTAAAGTAGCGATTGAAGCAATCGATGATCGCTGCGACTACTTTGATCGCGGCATACGAAACCAGTCCTACAAAGAGCAGCATCAAGATCGTAACGATAATCGTGGTGCGGACTAACGCCCCTAACTCTTTGTCTAGATCACTAGCTTTGACTTCGGAGTACGCCCAAACATTGGAATCAGCAGACTTGTCATACAACACATCATTGACTTTATTCGAGTCGCCTAAGCCAACCATGCCTGTCGGATCTTTGGCGTCTTTGATTTTTTGGAACACTTCTTCTTCTTTGATATTCTTACCGATTTGCTTGGTATTTTTTGAGGTCACGATGACCCCAGATTCTGAAACTAAGGTGACATTCCCAGTCCGCCCTACGGTAAAGGAAGACAAGATGTTTTGAATGCTTTCATAGGAAACATCGACGCTTAAAACCCCCACTTGATTATGGGAATTTTTGACCCGGATCGAAGCCGACGTCACAAATTGATTCGACACCGTATCTAAATAAGGTGCTGTCCAATACACTTCTCCTTCGGCTTTCACGGCCCCTTTGTACCACGGCCGAATTGTAGGCTTGTAATCATCCGGTAAGGGATTGAAGGTCACATACTCATCATCTTCTGTCCCAAAAGTTACTGCTAAGAAGCTGTTGCTCCCAGCAATCGCTAAAGAAAGATCTGAACGGATACGTCCCATGCTGAATTCTGTTTTCATCGCTGGCAGTTCAGCCATTGATTTCAATTTGCTTTCCGTCGATCGGCGCAAACTCTTTTCTTCCGCCAAGATCAAATTGACGGCACTTTCTTTGTTCAAATCATTTCGTTCAATCAATAAGTTCTTGGTGGTTAAATAGGAACTTGTCAGCATGACAATGATCGGGATCCCCGCAACCAGCATCAAGGTGATCATCACATAAATTCCTATCGTCTTTTTTCTTTTTTTCACAACTGTGCCACTCCTTCATTTCCAATTTCACACGATCCACTGAAGACTCGTCCGTAGACGACCCTTAGTAAGGATAATCGGTCATTTCTTTGAATATTTAAGAGGATTCATTGTCAGAAACGGCTGCAAGCGCATTTTCTTTTTTGCTAAGGCTTACAGTTGCTGTTGTAACGAATAGAAAAGCTCCTCAGTCATCAAGGAGCGTTGCGACTGCATAAAAATAGCCAGTACGGAAGTTTCCGCACTGGCTGTAGGGTCCCTTTAATAGGACCGCTTCTATTGCCTATAATTCTTTGATGACGGCTTTTTCTTCCGCCGTCAAAGCGAAATCAAAGAGCGCTAAATTTTCGGCTTGATGTTTTTCTGAATGGGATTTCGGAATCACGATCACCCCACGCTCGATTTGGTAACGCAAGACCACTTGGCTCCAGTTTTTTTGATGCGCTTCCCCGATTTGGGTCAAGGTTTCCCGTGCCGCTTCCGAAATCCGGGAAAGCGGACCCCAGGCTTCTGGAACTACCTGATTGGCTAAGGAATAGGCGATGATCGCGTCGTTCCACTTGCCTGGATGCGATTCGATCTGATTGACCGCTGGTTTGATCCGACTGTTTGCCAATAAATAGCTGAGTTCTTCTTCTTGGAAATTGGACACCCCGATTGCTTTTAAGACTCCTTTATCGACATAAGCCTCAAGAACCGCCCAGACAGCGGCGATCTCTGCCAAGTTGTCCCACGGATGATGGATCAAATAAAGATCGATCGATTCCGTCTGCAAGGCTGCTAAACTCGCTTCGACAGACGCTTTCACGGCAGCTGCATCTTGCGTATGCTCTGGTTTGCCAGGAATCTTAGAAGTCAGGAAAAATTCGCTGCGGTCAATCCCGCTTTCCTTGATGGCTTTGCCAACCACGGCTTCGTTGCGGTAAGAAATCGCCGTATCAAAATGCCGATACCCAAGCTTGATGGCAGTCAATAGCTCTGTCGTATCATCATTGATCGCACCTTGGTATTCTCGGTTTTCTTTCCCAAATGTATTCGTCCCGCTGCCGATCACTGGAATCTGAATGCCGGTATTCAATTCAATCGTTTCCATGCTGCTTCCCCCTTTGTGTTGTTTCTAGTCTATCAAAAAAGCAGGAGTAAGGGGAAGAAAAACTCTTATTGCCGCTAAAAAACGGGGAAAAGCACAAAACGCATGTTCAAGCAGCCCCTCCTCCGTTATACTGAGGGTAAGATACGAAACACCCAAATAAGGAGGGTTACTTTTGAAAAAAACACTGTTTTTTCTTTGTGGATCACTGACATTCGGTTTAGGTACTTTAGGAATATTTTTGCCTTTCTTACCTACAACCGTCTTTTACTTGCTGACGGCTTATTTCTGGCTGCGGAGTTCCGATACCTATTATCAACGCTTGGTTCAATCAGAAAATTATCAAAAATACATTGAAAAACCACTCGTACAAAAACAGCTGAGCACCAAGGCAATGGTTCGGATGTTTGCCATGATGCTGGTAGTCTTTGCAATTCCTGCACTGCTGATCCCTAATCTGCTGGTACGTTTCGTCCTCGCTGCCATCTACCTCGCCCATGTCATTGGAATCACTTGGTATTTAAAAGGACGCAAACCTGCGATCCAAAAAACGGATCAGCCCCTGTAAGGACAAAGCTGTACGTACACACCGTAATCCACCAAGCAAGTGAACCTTGCTAGTGGACTGCGGTGTATTTTTTCTCCTATTTTAGCGGGTGCTCACTGACGCCTCTTCGATGATGGGGGCTGATTGGGCGATCGCTAACCAAGCAGCAGGGATCCGGTATGGGGAACAAGAAACATAGTCGATGCCGATCTCTCGCAAAAACGCAATAGAATAGGGATCGCTGCCGACTTCGCCACAAACACCGATCGAGTGCTCTGGCTGCCGATCTCTTACGCCGGCGATCGCTTGACGCATCAACGCGCCAACACCTACCTGATCTAAGTGCTGGTAAGGATCTTCTTGTAAGATCCCCGACTGCAAATAGGCTTGGATAAAGCTGCCGGCATCATCCCGCGAAAAGCCAAAGGTCATTTGGGTCAAGTCATTGGTACCAAAACTAAAGAACGCCGCCTCTTCAGCACACTCCCCAGCAATCAAGCACGCTCTAGGCGTCTCGATCATCATCCCGATCTCGATGTGCAACGGTTGCTGAAGGGTTGCTTCTGCTTGAGCGATCACCTGTGTCAACGTCTCTTTCAACACCTGCAGCTCTGCGGGCAAACTGATCAGGGGCAATAAGATCGCCGCCTCTACCTCGACTCCTTGCTGCCGCAACTCCACAGCCGCTTCACAAATCGCCGCTGTTTGCATTTCATAAATTTCTGGATAGCTGAGTCCTAAACGGCTGCCGCGATGCCCCATCATAGGATTGACCTCTTGCAGTTCGTCAATTCGCCGCTCGATCACTGCCAATGATTTTTTACTGCGGCGGGCCATCTCAAGGCGTTCATGCTCATGGGGCAAGAATTCATGGAGTGGTGGATCTAATAACCGAATCGTGCATTTCTTTCCTTGCGCGGCCTGCAGCATTTCTTGGAAATCGGCTTTTTGATAAGCCTTGATCTCAGCCAAAGCCGCCAATCGTTCCGCCTTCGTTTCTGCCAAGATAACTTCCCGCATTTTCCACAAACGCGCTTCCCCAAAAAACATATGCTCCGTCCGTGCTAAGCCGATGCCCGCTGCACCAAAGGCCAGCGCAGCCTCAATGTCATTTTTCGTTTCCGCATTTGCGTAAACCTTTAGATCTGCCTGGGCTTGTGCCCACGTCAAAAGCTGATCCAGCAAAACCCGCTCCTGTACACTGGTCATAGGCAGCTGCCCTTGATACAGTTTGCCAGTGCTGCCGTCTACGGAAAGTACGTCACCTTCTTCAATCCACAGCTCGCCGCAGCGGGCCTGTTTCAAAAATGCATCGACACTTAATGCCTCGCACCCTACCACACAGCAGACCCCCAGACCACGGGCGACCACCGCCGCATGAGAAGTCATCCCCCCACGAGCGGTAATGATCGCTTCACTCACCACCATGCCTTCAATATCTTCAGGTGAGGTTTCCTGCCGCAGCAGCAGGACTTTTTCTCCTGTGCGGCTGGCTTTTTCCGCCGCCTCTGCAGTGAAATAGACATGTCCTGAAGCTGCCCCTGGACTAGCCGGCAAGCCCTGCGCAAAGGCTTCGGCTTGCTGTAAGGCTTCGGGGGCAAATAACGGGTGCAACAATTGATCGATCATTTCTGGTGTGATTCGGTCTAAGGCTTGCCTGATGGTGATCCGACCTTCTGCGACCATATCCGTTGCAATTTGCGCTGCCGCAGCGGCGGTTCGTTTGCCGTTTCTTGTTTGCAAGACAAACAACTGGCCGTCATCGATGGTAAATTCAATGTCTTGCATGTCTTGATAGTGATCTTCCAAACCCTCAGCCAGTTGCTTTAGTTCCTGATAAATCACAGGATGTTGTTGCGCCAACGCTTGGATCGGTTGTGGTGTACGAATGCCAGCAACCACATCTTCCCCTTGGGCACACACTAGAAATTCGCCGAAAAGTCCCGGTTCCCCGGTTGCTGGATTGCGGGTAAAGGCGACACCCGTCCCACTATTTATCCCACTGTTGCCAAAAACCATTTCTTGAATCGTTACGGCAGTCCCTAGATCGTCAGGGATCCGATGGAGGGAACGGTAGGTCTTAGCCCGTGGGTTGTTCCATGAGCGAAAAACTGCCGTGATGGCTGCCAATAATTGCTGAAACGGGTCTTGGGGAAACGCTTCTTGGGTATGTTCCATATAAATACTTTGAAACACGCGGCAGATCATTTGCCAGTCATTGCCGGTCATCATTTGGTCTGACACATAATTCTGCCGTTTCTTATAATCTGTCAAATAGGCTTCAAAGTGTTCTTTTGCTACACCTTTCACCACATCCCCATACATCTGGATCAAACGGCGGTAACAATCATAAGCAAAGACGGGGTCCCCCGTCTGCTGAGCCAACCCTTGGACGGTTTCATCATTCAACCCAAGGTTTAAGATCGTATCCATCATCCCTGGCATGGAAAACTTGGCACCACTTCGGACAGAAACCAATAACGGCGAGTGCAGTCCGCCAAATGTTTTGTTCCTGCGGACTGCCAATTCTTCGATGGCAGCTTTGACTTGCTTGATGATCGCCTCAGGAAGAACCTGTTCTTCTAAATAGGTCAGGCAAATGGTGGCCGGGACGATAAATCCCTGAGGAACAGGCAAACCCAAATTGGTCATCTCCGCAAGATTTGCCCCTTTCCCGCCTAATAATGCTTTTTGCTCTTTCGTGCCTTCTGAAAACCATACGACTGCTTTTTCCATCATGTTCCTCCTTTTAAATGTTATATACTATTTCGATTAATTAGCAGTATATAGTATGGCACATTTAATCGTCAAGCCAAAAAAAGAAAACTTTTAAGGGATTTATCCTTTTTAAAAGAGAAGGATTGCCTTTTCATTCGGAAAATCATATAATCAATAGCATAGCACATAAAAGAAAGAAGGTGACACATTGGAATTAAGCCAAAGACAAATGAAAATCATTGAGATCGTCAAAGAGCATCAGCCGATCAGTGGGGAGACCATTGCGAAGCAGTTGGGTTTGAGCCGCGCAACCTTGCGGAATGACTTATCGATTTTGACCATGACCGGTTTATTAGACGCTCGACCGAAAGTCGGCTATTTCTATACAGGACAAACCGTTGAGCCTTTGCTTTTCGAAAAACTCTACCATACCAAAGTTGCAGAAGTCATGATCCCACCGTTGCTGATCTCACAAACGGTCTCCGTTTATGAAGCAGTCACGACTTTGTTTATGTACGATGTCGGTTCCCTCTATGTCAAAAATGACCAAGACGAACTGATTGGGGTACTCTCCCGCAAAGATCTGCTGCGCTTTGCGATCAGCAATGCCGCACCGGAAAAAACACCCGTAGCGATGATCATGACTCGCATGCCAAACATCGTGACCATCACACCGGAAGAAACGATCTTGACGGCTGGTACGTTGTTAGGACGACATGAAGTCGATACCTTGCCAGTGGTCGATCCACAGGAACCAAAAAAAGTCATCGGCAAAATCACGAAGACGCGGCTGATGAATTACTTTATTCAAGCAGGCAATGACAGTGACAACACACACTTTTAGGGGGCAAAAACAATGAAGAACGTTCGAATATATTTGATTTCAGATTCCGTAGGCGAAACGGCACAAAAGCTGATCGCCGCCGTTTCCGCGCAGTTTCCCACGATCGACCTTTCAGATATCCAGCTCTTTCCCTTTACTAATGATGAAGAGAGCTTAGGCGAGATCCTCAAAGATGCCTTGCTAGACAAATCGATCGTCGTTACCACCTTAGTCAATAAAGAATTAGTCGCTTTTGTTGATGCCTTTGCCAAACGGACTGGTTTGCAGCATGTCGACTTTATGTCGCCCTTGACCACGATGCTGGAAAAAACATTCGGTGTAGAAGCCGTCCAAGAGCCTGGTGCCTTGCATCGCTTGAACCAAGCATATTTCAGCCGGGTGGCCGCGATGGAATTTGCGGTGAAATACGACGACGGCAAAGACCCACGGGGATTTCTCGATGCTGACTTTGTCCTATTAGGGGTTTCGCGAACCTCAAAGACCCCATTGAGCCTATACATGGCAAATCGCGGCTACAAAGTGGCGAATCTGCCTTTGATTCCTGAAGTCGCTTTGCCAGCCGAAGTGCACCAAGTAGACCCACGGAAAATGGTCGGTTTGACTACGAATCCAGAATCCCTTACGGAAATCCGGCGGTCCCGGATGCATTCATTGGGCTTGAAAGAAGAAACCCATTACACCAATTGTGAACGAATCGAAGCAGAATTAGCCTACGCGAATGAATGGTTCAAAAAGCTGAACATTCCGGTGATCGATGTCAGCAAACGCTCCATTGAAGAAAGCGCGATGCTGATTGAAGAACAAGCCAAAGAACAGGCCCATGTTCAATAAAGACACCTTGGCAAACCTGACCGAGATCATCAACTTGGAAGCCATCCAGCAGCTGCCGAAAGCTACCGAGCATTTTGTCAGCGATCTGCATGGCGAATACGATGCCTTTGACCATATTTTGCGGAATGGTTCTGGCAGTATTCGAGAAAAAGTCGAGACTTTGTTTACCGGTGTCTTGACGAAAGAAGAACAGACCGAACTCTGTTTTGTCATTTATTATCCAGAGGAGCTATTACAAGAACAGGCCTGGACCCCTGCCGATTGGCGCTTGAAGATGGCACAGCTAGTGAAAGTTGCCCGCTTTACTTCCAGTAAATACACACGCTCCAAGGTACGCAAAGCATTGCCGACTTCTTTTGCTTACATCTTAGAAGAACTGTTGTACCAATATGATGCCGACTTCAATAAAGAAGCTTACTATCAGGCGATTTTTGATAAGATCATTGAATTAGAGGCAGCCCCGCTTTTTTGCCAAGAACTGGCGTACTTGATTCAGCGTTTCGTAGTGGACCATCTCCATGTCTTAGGCGATATCTATGATCGAGGACCGGCGCCAGACAAAATCGTCGATCGCTTGATGACTTTGCCTTCACTGGATATTCAGCTAGGCAACCATGATATCTTGTGGATCGGTAGCTTTTGCGGCTCGCTGCCCTGTTTGGCCAATACGATCCGCATCGCTGCTCGCTACGGCAATTTGGCATTATTACAAGATGGTTATGGGATCGATCTATCAAAAGCACTGGCTTTTAGCCAAAAATATTACACAGAAAATGCCGGCTTTTATCCGCAAAAAACAGTGGACCCTTTATCAAGCCAGCAAAAAAAAGCCGCCATGCTTTTGCAGCAGGCATTTGCCATCATCCAATTCAAAGTCGAAGCAGCCGTGATCCAGCGGCGACCGGCATTTGCGATGGCAGAGCGCTGCTTATTGCATCGCTTGTCTCAAGATCGACAACAAATCCAGCTAGACCAGACCTATCCTTTGATCAACGGCTGTTTTCAACTAGTAGATCCCGATGATCCTTACCGTTTGACAGCCGAAGAACATGAAGTATTGCAAGATTTGCTGAGCCAATTTCAACGCTCGCCCCGCTTAGCTGCGCATATGCGCTTTTTGGTCGAGCATGGCACATTGTACCAGCGCTTCAACGACAACCTACTGTATCACGGCTGCCTGCCTTGTCGGGAAAACGGCGATTTCCTGGCCTTTACTTTCCAGCAGCAGCCCTTAGCAGGCAAAGCGTTGATGGACTTTTTTCAGCAATGTTTGCAGGAAAGTTTTGCCCAACCAGAAAACCAAACAGACCTTGCCACCGATATGATCTGGTATCTTTGGTGTGGCGAAGGCTCTTCCCTCTTCGGCAAAAAAGCCATGAAAACCTTTGAGCGCTACTTTATAGCAGATCGCAACACTCATACGGAACAAAAAAATGCCTATTATTCTTTAAGGGAAAACGAAGACTTCTGCTGCCGTGTCCTAGCTGCCTTCGGTCTGCCGTCGACAGGTCACATCATCAATGGCCATACCCCTGTCAAAGTGCGTAAAGGCGAGACGCCCATCAAGGCAAATGGTCGTTTGTTGGTGATCGATGGCGGACTCTCTCGCTCCTACCAATCAGTCACAGGCATTGCCGGTTACACGCTGTTGTCAAATTCCTTCGGCATGACCTTGGCGGCGCATCAACCCTTTACAGATCGCCAGCAAGCCATCCAGCAGCGACGTGACATCGTCACTCAGAAAAAAATCGTCGTGCGGCAAACGGAAAGAACAACGGTAGGCCAAACAGATATCGGCAAGCGGCTGCAGCAAGAAAGCCGAGTGCTTTTTGAAGAATTAAAAAATCATCCGATCCCTTGACGAGTCATTCGTCAACCAATCGGATGATTTTTTTTACAGTCCTTTGGAACTATGAAAGGCTTTGAGTTTTTCCAACGCCTGCAGCACAATGATCAAGACCAAGATCGCTAACGCCAAAAAGAGCGTTTCTAACCCTTTTCCTTGCGCTAAAAGCAGCTCTCTTAAAATTGCTGTGATACTGATCAAAATCAAGTAACGCACCGGAATATGGTGACCTTCTTTTACGTAACGCAATAACATCAAAATAATTTCCAGTAAAATAAACAATGTCGCGATCTCTTCGATCAATAAAGAAAGATCGCTAACTTCATGCAGTGGGATCACATGGACAACGATTTTGTAGATCGCTTCCGCCATCACCACCAAAACCAACAGAACCAACAGTCCTAACATAATATCAACCACAACACTAATCAATTTTTCGAAGTGCTTAAAATACTTTCCCATAACACCCCTCCTCGCACTTATTATAGCGAAACTACTCAGAATCACTTTATGATATGCTTGCAAGTGCAGCTTTTTTTATGGAGGCATTGAATAAAAACGTAAGACAGCTCTTTTCTGTTCCAGCAATCCTCCAAAAAACCTTCCTCTTTGCTACTTTTTGAAGTCTCAGAGTGAGGAATCGCGCATCCTTCGTACACTTGGTGTGTTCGTGGCTCTGACCATAAGCAAATAAAAAAGCTAGGCTCAAGGCCTAGCTGAAATGGTCCCTTTAGATGAGATTGATTTTTACAGTCAGGCTCAGTGAGCCCCTTCGACTGTTAGATCAACATTTTCACTCGTATCTTCCGCAGCTTCGTCGTCGCTATTGGAGGTTTCTGAAGACGGCTCAGTCGTTTCACTGCTGGAGCTGCTTGTTGTAGTACTGGTCGAACTCGTACTGGAAGAGCTTGAAGAACTGCTGCTAGCGCTACTGCTAGAAGTATCGCTGGTGGTGGTTGATCCGCCACTCGGCGCGGTACTCGAACTGCTTTCGCTACTTGCAGAAGTGCTGACGCTAGGCTCTGTCTCTGCTTCACTTACGGAAACAGACGTGCCTTCATTTGTCGACGCTTCGATCGAGCGACTAGTCGTTGAAGGCGATGTGTAAGAACTAACACTGGCTTCATAAAAAATCTGACTGGAATCAGAGGTTTCTTCGATACTGCTGCTTGCTGTCTGGTAAGGTGGCTCGGAGGAACTACTGGAAGAATCTCGTACAAAGGGCGCAGCCACAAAGGCATTGGCGTCTTGATTGATCGCCACACTCAAAAAAACCGCAACAAAACAACTGACTAATGCCGACTGCATATTGAACTTAAATTTCATCGCACTCCCCATCCTTTCCCCAAAAATGTGGTTGGCTCTTCCGACAACGCTCTATCTCATTCTTATATTATACAAAAAAAAGCAATCGTCAACAAATTAAGTTTTATTTTCAAAAATGACAAAGACATAATTGTCTGTTGCACAAAAAAAGCCCGAGGACAACTGCCGATCACCTGCGGGCCCATCCCTTCACTAAGGGTTGGCAGATACGACGGATGCTTGTTCCTCTGGCTTTAATGATTCCTTTATTGTTTAACCCCTTCTATTTATAAGTTACGCAGATGGTTGGGGTCATGGATCGGTGCTTCAATATCGCTGTCTCCCATGCGGGGCGTTGGATGGACGGACTCATCTGGCATTGCTGTTTCGCCTGGTAACGGTTGATCGATGATCGGACCAGTATCTGCATCACGATCGGTTATTTTGTCCATCGGCTGATAATCGTAGACACCGACAACGAGTTTGTCTCGTTCAAGGTCATCACGATAACCATATAACGGATCATGCTCATCATGCCTATGATCGGAATCGCCGAAAGAAAAAGCATCTTTGATTTTTTCCCAAAGCGAACGATCTTCATCCTCACTAGCTGCCTGCTCCACTTCCACATCGTCGATGGATTCTAACCCAAATTGATCGATGACTGTTTGATTCGCAAACAGCACGATATCCTCTTTGCCATAGCCTTCGTTTGTCAATTGCTCAATAACCGGTAATACTTCTGTTCGAGTGTCGTAACTGCCAATAATCGTTAGGTTTCTGTTGTGCATGTGAAATCCTCCTTATTTTGTGTACGCTTCGATCGTTCTGGTTCTGAAGCAATTCCTTTAAAACTAGCAATTTCTATTGCTTCTTTCATTCTAACGCAGGGTTCTATGATTGACCAAATAGTTTGATTGCGCTTACGGAAAACAAGCGGTTTCTTGAAAAAAAACTAGCTGCTCCGGAAGAAGCGGATCCATCATAAAAAAAACGCGTGAGCCAATGGCTTGCACGCGGTTTTTTTGCTTGTTACTTGGAAACGATCAGTTTTTGACCGACAAAGATCGTATAGCTGCTGTTGATGTTGTTCCATGATGCGAGTTGGCTGATGCTGGTATTATATTTTTGTGCCAGTGACCATAAGCTGTCCCCTGATTTCACCGTGTGCGTCTTCGTTGAACTGCTGCTGGTATTCGTATTAGAAGACCCACTGCTAGCAGACGTCAAGTAGGCACCACTGACCCAGCCTTTGCCAGAAACATAATACCATTTGTTCGTGCCATTGACGGTCGTCCCGGTTTTTGTTGCGGTAACCGTGACGGTTGCTCCTTTACTTAAAGAACCAGTAATACTACTGCTGGTAGAAGCATCGGAACGAACATTTAAAATCTCGGTGGTTTTCATTTGCTGATTTGTGGTTGTTGAACCGTTATTATTGGAAGAGCTGCTGGTTGTTGTCAAGTAGGCACCACTGACCCAACCTTTGCCAGAAACGTAGTACCACGTTTTATTGCCTTCCACTGAAGTGCCGTTCTTTTTCGCTGTCACGGTAACGGTCACCCCTTGACCAAGCGTTGTCACGACACGGCTGCTGGTAGAAGCATCGGAGCGGACATTCAATGCGGCCGTCGTTTTCATTTGTTGATTGATACTTGAACCATTGTCTTCTTTTTCCGCTTCAGAAGCATTATTGTTGGTCACTTCAGTAAGGTAGGCACCGCTGACCCAACCTTTGCCAGAGACATAATACCAATTTTTGTTGCCATTGACTGATGTGCCGGTTTTCATGGAAGTGGCAGTAAAGGTCGTGCCTTTGCTAAGTGACCCTACCACTGATCCGCTAGTGGACGCGCTAGAACGAATATTCATCGCTTCCGTCGTCTTCATTTGCTTGTTGATCGTCGTACCGGAATTGCCATTGTCAGAACCGGTGTTGCCTGATCCGCTATTGTTGTTTGAAGAGTCGGTCGAAACCTTCGTCAAATACGCGCCGCTGACCCAACCTTTGCCAGAAATCTTATACCACGTGGTGTTGCCATTGACGCTGGTGCCGGTTTTGGTCGCCGTTGCCGTAAACGTCGTATTAGCTGCTAACGAACCAGTAATAGAGGCACTGGTGGAAGCATCGGAACGAATATTCATAGATGACGTGGTTTTCATCTGCTGATTGATCGCTGTTTCATCACTGACGATCGTTTCATTGCTATTGCCGCCACCTGTGTTTGAGCTGCCAGTATCATATTGCGTTAAATTATACGTACTGATCAAATTGTTTAATTTGCTGGCATAAGAAGTATCGGTTGCATACCGCCCTTGTAGCCAAGCGGTTGCTTGCGTGTAAGAGGTCGTATTGCTTTTCCATGCACCGCTGTAATAGTAGTTGCCGCTAGAAAAACTCGTGTTGCGCAACACATATGCATTGTCTTCAAAAGACTCTTTTAATGATGGGTATTTCCGAAACTTAGCGCTGATCAAATAATAATTGCCAGAACCATCATCTTCATAGGTATCCATCGTCACGTATTGGCCGTTGTAGCTGCCTTTGATCCCAAACATATTGTTGGCTGTGGTCGTCAAAGTCGAGGCGCCCCAACCTGATTCCAAAATCGCTTGTGCCATCATAACAGAAGCATACAGATCGTTTGCTGCCGCCACTTCCGTTGCATAGCCGCAAATCTGACTGATAAAGGCAGCCGGATCGATCGTTGCCCGTGAAAATAATGCCCGACTAGTCAAATCAGAAAGGGCTGATGGTACTTCATCTGCTTCTAAGACTTCATCACTAGCGACTGTTGTGCGTTCTGTCGTCGCTGTTTCTGATCCCTCAGTAACTGCTTCAGCTCCTGACTCCTCCGTTATTTCCGAAGTTTCTTCGGTCACAACAGGTGCTGTCGTCGATTCTGTCGTTTCCTCAACCGGCGTGCTGTCGGTTTCTGGTGTAGTGTTTGTTGTTTGTTCAACGACCTTAAGGTCATTGCTGGTTTCTGTCGTTGCCGTTTCAGCCGCATGCCCTAAGGTCGGGATAAACGTTGATCCCGCTACTAAAGTAGTAGCCATCGTAATACTTTTTTGGGTGTATTGCGTGCGCTTCAAGCGCTTTTCTAAGCGGCGTCGTTCTTTACGAATTGTCATTTAATCCCTCCGTCGTATTAGCCTTTTTTTATTGTAACACGATTTATTAAAAAATGGGGGGTTAAGATGAAAAAACAGTGAAATCAACGAGATAAATTCTTGCTATGAAACAGTTTTCTCTTTTGCTTTATCAGCCAATACTCTGTTCTAAAAAAAGAAAAAAGAGTTGTTTTAGCACCAAAAAAGCAGCCTTTATCAAAAAGACTACTTTTGGTGAATTGTTATTTAATAACAGGTGCGGGCTTTTTGGCTTTTTTTAGCATCGCATAGCCTATGTTGAGAACAAGCCCAAAAAGTGCTAAGAAAATTGCCGTATAGAAGGCTTTTGTATAATCTCCTTGGTTACTTTCTGCGATTGCTGCTGCAACTCTGGGGCCAAAGAATGCCGCCGTAGAATAACCAATAAAGACGATTCCATAGTTGACCCCTTGATTGATCGGTCCGTAATTTTCCATAACGATCGATGGGAAAACCCCCATCACGCCCCCGAAGCACAGTCCTAAACCGATGATCCCGACAGTGAAGATCACAGTTGTTTGACCAAGCGTCAATAAGAATAAGGACAATGCCACCACGCCATAGATGATCATCAACGTATTCGTCCGACCAATTTTATCAGAAACGGTGCCCCAAAGGACACGACCAAAACAGTTGCTCAATGAGTACAAGCTGACATAAAAGGCAGCGGCCGCTGCCGTCAAACCAAACATACTTTGCCCGATCACTGAGGCGTTGGAAGCAATCATCAAACCTGAGAAAGCCCCTACCCCTAACATAACAATAATCAAGTAAAAAGTTGGTGTCTTCAGCATGTCCAACCAATTTAGATTGATTTGAGGACCATTTTTTCCTTGATCCGCTGGTTGCCAACCTGCTGGACGGTAATTTTCTGGTGCTTTATGAATAAATAGACTAGCCACCAAGACGATCACGATATAGGCAATTCCTAAAATCCGAAACGCCGCTAAGACATCTTGTGATTCGATCAAACGATTCGCAATCGGTGCGGCAATAATCGCTGCCCCACCCATACCTGCTGTGATCAAGCCCGAAGCCAGTCCCCGTTTATCCGGGAATAACCGAATCGTATTGCTTAAACAAGCCGAATAGGCAAAGCCTTGCCCTAAACCAGCAAAGACTCCATAAGTCAGGTACAGCATAGCGGGTGAGTTGACCAAACCCGTCAGGAAGAAACCCGCTCCGAACAACACGCCTCCGCCAGCGATGACCCATCTAGCGGCTCCTCGGTCTGTCAGCAAACCACCCAAAATCATGGTAATCGGGCCAACTGCGGCATTGATGGTAAAGGCTAGCATGATCTCTTCCATGGACCAACCTTTTAATTGACTAAGAGGTCCTGCAAAGACACTAAAGGCGTATACAGCACCCGTACACAGCAACACTGCGGTCGAAGCGATCAGAATCAGCCAGCGATTGATTTTTGTTTCCATTTTTTCTCTCCTTTGTTTTAAGCATGTTACTTTATTCACATGTTTTTTCAAAAGCTAGCGCGCGTGACAAGTCACAACGCGCAAGGCTTTTTATTCGAGATGTTCTGCGACTGCTGTATTTCCAGCAATCCGGCCAAAAGTAAAGATGTCTGTCAACGAATTGCCGCCTAAGCGATTGCCGGCATGGATCCCCCCAGCAACTTCCCCTGCTGCATACAGCCCTTCAATGATTTGATCTTCCTTCGTCAACACATGGGTTTGCGGATCGATCTTCAATCCCCCCATCGTGTGGTGAACCGCTGGTTTTCTTGGTGTGGCATAGAAAGGCGCTTTTTCCACTTTCAAGTCGAAAACATCTTTGCCAAACTCTGGGTCTTTCCCAGCATCCACATAGCTGTTGTATTTCGCAACAGTCGCCTCTAAGACGGCTGGATCAACATTGATCTGCTCTGCCAGGCCAGCCAAGGTCTCACTGCGGAACAGCGTACCAGCAGCTACTTGCTTATCGATTTTTTCTTGACTCGTGTTATAAGCGGTTTTCTTGATCTCTTCATCCGCGATCAAATAGAACAATCCGCCATTATCGATCGCCGCTTGGGTCAATACATCGCGGCTTTCGTACTCATTGACAAAGCGCTCCCCCTTTTGATTGACCATCACAAAGTTAGCTGGCGGCACTTGCAGCCCACTGAATAAAGCCCCTGTGTTCGGATCAGATACGGGCATCATTTGTGAAAAGCCCATGCCAACAAGGTCCGCGCCAGCACTTTCCCCTAGTTTGATCCCGTCACCAGTGATCGCTGGTGAATTTGACGTTTTGATATCGTCTTCGATCTCTGTCCAATAGGTATTGTATTGTTTCAACATTTTGGTGTTCGCTCCGAACCCGCCGGAAGCCAAAATCACTGCTTTGGCATGGATTGTGATTTTTTGACCGTTACGGCCTTCCCCGATGATTCCAGTAACCTTACCATCTTCGATCAATAATTCTTTGACAGGCGTATCGGTTAAGATCGTTCCGCCATGTTCTTTCACGAATTGATGCAAAGCCGATACAAAGGCATACCCTTCGTTTTTAACTGGTTTATGCCCACGGCGCCATTTCGCTCCTACTGGCATATCGACATTGTTCATATCAAATTCTACGCCGATTTCTTCTAACCATTTCACTGAGGCCAATGCTTGATCCGTCAAGATTTTCACTAGCTCGTACCTCCCATAGATCGGTTGCCCATTCAAATCTTTGCGTTTTCCGCCTAGATAAGTTTGGATTCGATGCCACAAAGCAGAATCAAACAAGTATTCTTTTTCTGGCGTCGTTTCTGAAAGATACGCAGTGATTTGTGCCTTCAAAGCTTTGAAGTCTGGCAAGTATTCTGCATCGATGTCTTGTTCATCGATCGTCAGCACTTCTTCTAAAGCACTGCGTTCGCCAGGCAATGCGGAGAAGCCGTTTTGCCATTTTGGATCCGCAGCATTCATCGGTCCGCCAGTACGTACAGTATTGCCACCAATCGCTGGGAATTTTTCTACTAAGATCACGTCTTTATTGGCTTGCAGCACACTGGCAGCTGCACTCAGACCTGCGCCGCCACCACCTACGACAACGACATCGGTAGTGTACGTTTCATCTTCTGTTTGCAAAGCACTGGCGGCTTTTGGACGTTTGCGCAAGACATCTGGGTTCGCACCAGCCATTTTCACGGCTTTTGCTACGCCATCAACGACACCGTTACTAGTAACCGAAGCACCAGAGATCGCATCGACATTCAAGGTTTGCCCTTCAATGATCTCTTGAGGAATCCGTACGAAAACGACATCAGCGATCCCTTCTGATTCACCAGACGTATCGATATCGATGGCTTCGATCCGTTCTTCGCTTAATTTGACGACCATTGGCAGATCCCCGTTATGTCCTGGTGCTGTGACGGTGTATTCACCAGGTTCATAAACGACTTCTTCTGGTACGTTCAACAAATTGGCGACTTCCGTAAACCGAACGAACTTGCGGAAACAGCTTTCCAAAAAGTCGATCGTTCGTTGATCTTTTAAATTGCCTTGTTCATCAAAGGCTTGATGCGCACGTCCCAACAAGAACTCATTTCCTGGCATAACTGTCGCATTGACACCTGGAGCGTCAAGGATTTGGCGCAAATGAAGCTGTGCTCGGGAGGAGCCTTGCACATCGTAGGATGCGCCGACGATCATCACTGGTTTGCCATCAAAGGGATGGAGATTGAAGGAGAGCCATTCCAAGACGCTTTTCAATGCGGAAGGAATCGAATGGTTATGCTCTGGTGTTGCGATAATCACTCCATCGGCTGCTAAAATCTTGCTATTTAACCGTTGGATCACTTCGCTATTGGTTTGATCTTGTGTTTCATTGAACATTGGAACATCCTTGATTTCCAGCAGTTCAATTTCTGCTAGGGCAGCAAATTCTCGCTGCATAAACGCTACTAATTGGCGATTGGTCGATTTTTTGGCGTTCGTTCCGATTAGGCCGACAAATTTCATGACTAGTTCCTCTCTTTCTTATGCTTGTTCCCACGAAAATTTCTTTGCTCGTTCTTTAGCCGTTGAATATTCACTGACCAGACGGTTCGTGATTTCGACGAACAAGACAAATTCATTGAAACAGTCTTCTAGTTCGGCAACTTTTTCGTTATCGATCAAGTTTCCTTGTTCATCGAAGGCTTGCATGGAATGCCCTAACAAAAATTCCGCACTCGGCATGATTCGGGCTTTTACTTCAGGCGCATCTAAGATCTGACGCAAGTGGGCTTGGGCTCTCGATGAACCTAATGCACCAAGAGAAGCACCCGTGATCATCACTGGTTTATCGATCAAAGGCCGCGTCGTATAAGAAAGCCATTCGATCATGCTTTTTAACACCGCTGGGATCGAGTGGTCGTATTCTGGTGTACTGATGATTACCCCATCTGCTGCTTCGATCTTCTCTGACAAGGCTTGGACTGCCGCTGGTGCCGTCCGATCTTCTGGTTCATTAAATGCCGGCAGATCACTGATTTCGCAAAGTTCGATCTCCGCTTGGTCACTAAAATGGCTTTGAATAAATTGCAGTAAGCGACGGTTGGTCGAACGCGTCGAGTTGGTTCCTACGATTCCAATCAATTTCATTATCATCTCTCCTAATTGTGAATAATTTAACATTTAACAAAAAATAAAAAGTTTTTGACCATTGGCTTTGATTTCTTTTTTCAATCGTTTCTCAAGTTGTTTTTTACGACCTACTGAGATGAAAGGCTTCTTCCTAAACAAAAAAATCTTCCCCAAGTACCCATTAAGTGTACGGCTGAATTCTTTATTTGTGAAATATTTATTTAATTATCCATCGATAACAAATTTGTTATAATGAGAAAAATGACTAGGAGGACAACGCGATGGCACTTAAAGATTCCCATCTGATGCTGCAATACCTCGATACCTTGTTAAAGCATAGCAACTACACCAAAGCCGCCAAAGATCTCTACATTTCACAGCCTTACTTGACGCAAACCGTGAAACGAGCCGAGCAAGAGCTAGGGACCCCCATCATCAATCGGCAGCCGGGACATTTTCAACTGACGGAAGCTGGTAAAATCTATTATCAATATCTAGAAACCTTGGAAACAGAATCTGCCAAATTGAAAAGTCGGCTGTCTTGGTATACCGCGACCGAGAAGCGTTCTTTGCGCTTAGGCATCTTGCCAAGCCTTGGTTCTTACCTGCTGCCGCTCTTTTTGCCTGCGTATTATGAACACTATCCCGACGTGCACTTTTTCTTGCGGGAAGACCTGCCGAAGCACAATGAAAAACGCCTGCTGAATGGGCAGCTGGACTTTTTTATCGGACAAAACCCTGAGACGATCGCACCGAATCTAACGGTCCACAGTACCAATCAAGAACGGTATCTAGCGATCATTCCGCCTTGTTCTTCCCTGTATCAACCAGGGAAGCGGTATTTAGCGCCTGATTCATTGGCCGTCAAAGACTTGCTGCAAAGTCCATTGATTTTGACCGCCAGCGGCTCGGCGATTCGGCGCCAAATCGATCAATTGCTGCAAAAATACAAAGTAGAGGCGACGGTTCTCATAGAAAGCAGCAATATTTATACAGCAGCGGCATTGGCAGAAAACAACCTTGGGATTGCGATCGTACCAGAAAGCGTGCTACAAGCAGCGACCGCGACCCCTTTTAATCTTTATCCAATGCCAGAGGAACTCTTGTCCCTCACCTATTTTATTGCCCACCAAGCCGAACGGGCATTGTCAAACAGCGAAGCCGCCTTGATCGAGACCTTTTTGCACCACGTCTAACTTTCTTTTTTTACAAAAAAAACAAGCAGCGATCACCTATATTCCTAGGTAGTCGCTGCTTGTTTTCATTCTGCTGTTGGCGTTTCGATCAAACGTGCTAATTCTTGCGGATAGATCAATTCACCTTGTTTGGTAATGACTAATCCAGTGATCCCTTCTAACGGCGCCAGCTCCTGCAAGATGGCTGGTGGCTCTTTGCCGAATAAGCGGGTCGTCCAAATCTCTCCATCAACCGATTTGTCGGATAGAATCGTGACACTGGCAATGGCTGACTCTAACGGATAGCCCGTTTCTCGATCAAAGATATGATGATAGGTCTTGCCCGCTACCTGATAGGTTCGTTCATAGATCCCTGATGTAACGACTGACTGATTGTGTACCTTCAACGCGTCGACAAAATTCCCTCTTGGCAAGAAAGGATTTTGGATCCCGATCCGCCAATAGCCATCAGCATGGCTCGGGGCATCGCCGTAAGTAACCACATTGCCCCCAAGATCGATCAAAGCTGCTGTGACACCGACCTGCTTGAAATACGCCATCAACAAATCAGCAAAATACCCTTTCGCAACGGCCCCTAGATCAAGCTTCATGCCGGCAGCTAACCCAACGGTCTGCAGCGTTTCATCCAAAACGATCTTGGCGGGATCAGTCTTTGGCAGCAGTTCAGCGATTTTCTCAGGCGTTGGTAGATGGGCATCTTGAAACCCGATTCGCCATTCCTGCACTAAAGGACCGATGGCAATATTTAAGTAGCTATCTTTTGGCAAGCTATGGGTTTTCCCTAGTGCGATCAATTCAACCAATTCCGGTGTGGCGGCGATCGCTCCTTGTCCTGCCTGCTGATTGATCTGCATCAACTCCGACGTAGGGTCATTGGCACTAAAACGCTGTTCAAAGGCCGCGGCTCTTTTCGCTGCTTCCTCTAAGATCACTTCTGGGGTTTCATGCTGCACCCAAATCGTGATCACCGTTCCCATTCCCTGTAACACTCGTTGACCTTCTGCCATTGTCCTTGCTCCTTTGTCCTCTTCTTTTGGCTATCATAGCAGTTTCTGGGAGAAAAAAGTAGTCTGCGGGATGCCGCCACTGCTTTTTTTGAAAAAAAAACTGCGAGGTCACCCTCGCAGTCTGCTGTCTCTATTGCTCAATGATAAAAGTCGAAGCGGCCTTTCGCCAATACTTCTTTGACCCCACCGGTTTGGTACAAGGAACGGTCCATAATGGCTTTTTTCACCACGGAAGCGGGATAGCCTTTGATGCCCATTTTCCCTACTAAGCCAAAGGCATGGGTATTGCCGATAGACGCCACTGAACCTAATGATTCAAAGTGGAAATCTGTTGGTTTTTCCCCGTTCATTTGACGTAAGATATTTTTACCCGCATGCTGCCCCATCTTCAAAGCGATTTGAGCCGTTGTTGGATACGGGCGATTGGTCGCTGGGTCCATGACTGCTGAAACATCACCGACAACATAGACGTTACTATGATCAGGGTCTGTTAGGTCTTGATTGACCATCACACGACCACGACGAGCAGAAAAGTCTGATTCAGCCATCACATGGCTGCCGCTGACGCCTGTGGTCCAAACGATGGTTTTGGCTGATAATTCAGCTGTTGCTCCTGTATCGGCATCATCTTGATAGACAACGACACCCGGTTTGATTGATTTGATGGGTTTACCAGTCAGGAAGTTCACGCCCCATTTAACGAGATTTTTGATCCCATAATCCGATAGTTTTTCATCAAACATCGGTAATAAACGAGTCACTGCTTCGACACAATACAGTTTGATGTCTTCTGGCTTGACGCCTGCTGCTTTCGCAAAGGTTTTACGGTTTTCCACCAATGAACCTAGCAATTCGATTCCGGTAAAACCAGCACCGCAGACAACGATTTTTAGGTAGTCAGGATTTTGTGTTTCTTTGTATGCCTTCATTTGTTTCAACAAATGATGATAGATGTTTTCTGCGGAGTCGACATCCACCATTTCCAACGCATGCTCCTCGACACCAGGGATCCCAAATGATTCTGATTCAAAGCCTAACGCCACGATCAAATAATCATACGTGCACGTGGATTGATCTTTAAAAACGATCACTTGCTGGTTACGATCGATCGACGCCACTTCCTTTTGAACAAAGCTCGTCTTTTGGGGACGAACGACATCATTGATGGGATAGCAAATGCGGTCTCTTGGTTGCGTACCAGCCGCAACTTCATGAAGATCGGTTGCCTCATAATGATAATCGTTTTTGTCGATCAATGTGATGTGAAACGCTTCTTTTGCTCCTTGCAGTACGTGCAATGCTCGCAATCCAGCATACCCTGCTCCTAAAATGACAACTTCCTTCATGTTTCCTTACTTCCTTTCTTTGCTGTAAAAATTATAAAATCAAACCAATCGCAAAACTCAGCACTTGTACGCATGCTCCGACCGCAAGGATCCGAACGGCACAAATGAAGGTCTCTCTTTTGATTTGTTTTTGCATAAATCGTTTTGTCTGTTGCCAGACAAAGGGCGCCGCGAAAAAGGTCAGAACCAGTGACCAAGGCGCAATGTTGAGGGCAACTGAGGCAATGATCGCAACAAACGCCAAGACGTTCATCGCGATAAATAATTTCAACGCACGGGCTTTACCAAGGTAATGCACCAGCGTATAGCGCTCATTTTTTTCATCCTCTTCCAGATCACAAATGTTGTTTGCCAGCATCAAGTTGGCGATCCATAATGTGTTGGGCAATGAGATCAAGAAAATACTGCCAATCGTGGCAATGTTCCATTCAAAGGTTTGATAGGCATTAAGATAGACACAGATCAATGAGATCATAAAGCCCATCGTAAAGCCGGAAAAGAACTCGCCTAAAGGCAAACTAGAAAGCGGCCGTGGACCAGAGGAATAAAAGATCCCGACTAGGTAACAATACAGCCCCATCCAAAAGAGCGGCCAGCCAACCACCATTGCCAAGGCGATCCCCATGGCAGCGGAAAGGATGATCATGGAGACCATCAACCAAAAAACCAATTTGACAGACAATTGTTCCCGACCAATGATATTGGTTTTTTCTTTGTAATCATGCCCTTCTGTGGCATGATGGTAATCGTTGTAGTTATCTAAAATATCCACCGCCATATTGAAGATCAGCATGGCAATGAAATACAACAAGACATAGCCAAGATGAATCGTTTGATAATTGTACCAGCTGTAGCAGACACCAATAAAAAATGGCAAAATACTGGCGGTTTTTGCTTTAAATTCGACAAGTTCTAAAAATACAGGTAGCGTCACAACTTCACCTCCTTTAGTGAGTGCATTAAACTAGTCAATCACGCCCCTTTACGCTAGAATAAGGGCTGAATGACTGTTAGAAAGGGTTATACTATGTTTGACTTTTGGATCGATTATCCGACGATCGAACAACGATTGAAAACCGTATGTTCCATCATTGAAGAACACGTTACTGTTCGTAACAAAGAGATACAAGATGTTTTGATCGACTTTACTTATTCAGGTGGAAAAATGCTGCGGCCAGCGCTCTTTTTTTTGTTTGCTGACTTAGGCGATCCCCATTATAAAAAAACCGACCAATTAACAAAAATTGCTGCTTCTCTAGAAATTTTACACATGGCCACTTTGATCCATGACGACATTATTGACGATTCGCCGCTGCGGCGCAGTCAAGTCACTGTTCAAGCCAAATATGGCAAGGATATCGCGGTCTACACGGGTGATCTTCTGTTCACCCAATTTTTTGAGCTTTTGATCGAAAGTATGAATGGCTCCCCGTTTTTAAAAACCAACGCACAAGCCATGAAACGACTCCTTTTAGGTGAGCTTGATCAAATGCACACTCGCTACAACATCCATGAATCGATTGACGACTATCTACAAAGCATCAACGGCAAAACCGCTGAACTGTTTTGGCTCGCTTGTCTCGAAGGCGCTCATTTTGGCGGCCTCGACACAGAAAACCAAGAACGAGCTGGTGAGATCGGGCGCAACATCGGGATCGCCTTTCAAGTATTCGACGATATTCTCGACTACACCTCTGATAGCGGCACCTTGAAAAAACCGATTCTAGAAGATTTGGCGCAAGGGGTCTATACCTTGCCGCTGCTATTTGCCAAAGAACAGGCACCTGCAGCATTCGCTCCTTATTTGAATAAAAAAGCAGCACTCTCCTTGGCAGAAGCCCAAGAAGTTGCGGATCTTGTCGTCCGTTACGGCGGTGTCGAAAAAGCGCGCGCTTTCGCGGTCACCTACACGCAAAAAGCCTTAGACGACATCGATCTGCTGCCAGAAGCACCTAGCAAGGCCAAAATTCGTTCATTAACTGAACTGCTCTTGCAGCGCAATTACTGAGCCATAGAGCAATGATAAGAAAAGCGTCCATCACTGATTGATGGACGCTCTTTTTTATCGTCGTCCTTGGTCAATGGCCAATAAGTGTTGAAAATGTTTATTTTCTGCGGCCAATTCGGCAGGTGTTCCGCTCATGGTCAACTGACCATCTTCAATAAAAAGCACACGATCCATCATCGAAATTCCTTGCAAGTGGTGGGTGATCCAAATGATCGTTTTGTTCTCCAGCACTTGGAAAAAGGTTTCAAGTACGTCTTGCTCCGTGATTGGGTCTAAGCCGACGGTTGGCTCATCCAATAAGATGATTGGGGTGTCTTTTAGCAAGATTCGCGCCAATGCCAAACGATGCCGTTCTCCACCAGAAAAACGCAAGCCGGCTTCATCCACCATCGTCGCCAAACCATTAGGCAAAGCTGCCACCATTTCTTTCAACCCGACTTGCTCCAGTACGCGCCAGACTTCTTCTTCCGAAGCCGACTCATTGCCTAGCCGAATATTATTCAAGACGGTCGTATGGAAAAGATAGGGACTTTGATTGATGACACCGATCAAGTCACTGATTGACTCACTCAATGCCGTCACTGGCACGTCATTTAAGGTGATCGCCCCTTGCGTCGGTTGCAGATCGCCTCGCAACAAGGAGGCAAAGGTACTTTTCCCAGAACCGCTGCGGCCAAGGATCGCTAGTTTTTGATGTGCAGGAATCGTTAGATCCAGCCCATGAAGCACTTCTTTGCCTTCAGGATACTGAAAATGCAAGTCCTTGACTGTGATCGACACGAGGCCCGTCACTTCAGGTATTGACGGTTGCTCCATGGAGACCTCTTGGCTATTTTCTTCTGGTAATGCATTGAAGCGATCGATGGAGTCTTTGTAGCGATTGGTTTCTTGAGCAGCTGACGGTAATGGCGCAAATGCATCAACTAAAGGAAAGACGCACAGGACAAAGGCAGCGATCCAGTTGGCTGCTCCTCCGTGGTTACCTGGAAAGCGAATGCTGGTCCAAAGTAGCAATGCGACAGCGATCACCCCAAAGATGCTTTGTAAAAGAAAATCACGCCGGCGATCAAAGGACAGCATCTGTTCATCCACCGCCCGCAACTGCGTTTCCAGTTCCTTATGGGCAGCCACGTACTCGCTCCCTCTTTGAGAGAAGACCCAATCAGAAACCCCTAATACATTATCCGTCAGTGTCGTATACAAGTTGTTTTTCATGTGTTTTTGCTTTTCTTGCCGCGCGCCGTTGATGATCACCGACCAAAGCGGCAAGACAAAGACGATGATCCCTAATAGCAGCAGCATCACCAAAGCAAACCACCAAGAAAAATAGCCTAGTCCAATGATCAAGAACGCATACAAGATCCAAGCGATCACAGTAGGAAAGATCGTCCGCAAATACAGGTTTTGAATATGGTTGATATCTTCTGCCAATAAGCCCAAGATATCCCCTGTGCGATGCGCTTGCTTAAAGAAGATCGCATCTTTTTCTACTACGTTATACAATTTCAAACGTAAATTAGAGGTCATGCGCAAGACCCAGCTATGACTGGTCAACCGTTCCAAGTAGCGAAAGACTGGACGGCCGATCCCAAACGCTCGGGTCAGTACGATCGGGATGTAAACCAATAGAATGTTTTCTGGGATCGATGCCGAGCGGCTGATCAGGTACCCCGAATTAAACATCAGTGCCCCACCACAGAAAAAGGTCAAGAAGCCTAGGAATAAGGCCAGCGCCAAAACGTTTTTGTATTTTGACAAGAAAGGCTTGACCCAGGTATCGGTTTTCAATGAGCGCAATAAGCCGATTTTATTCAAGCTGTTCCCTCCTCATTCCATTGACTAGTTCTGTAAAAGCACCTTGCTTTTGCTGCAGTTGTGTCAAGGTGCCTTGTTCCACGATTCTTCCTTGATCCATCACGATGATTTCATCCATTTCTTCCATCCAGTGCAAGCGATGGGTTGCAAAAAAGACTAACCGGTTTTCCATCAGCGGCAGCATCCGTTCCTTTAAGGCAACTTCAGTTTCAATATCCAAATGTGCCGTTGGTTCATCAAACAAAAGAATCTTTCGTTGCTGATCTAAGAAGGCACGGGCTAAAGCGATCCGTTGGGCTTGTCCACCACTTAGATGCCGTTCCCCTTCTCCTAACATCGTGTCCAACCCTTGCGGCAGCTCTGCCAAAAGCTCAGTCAAGCCTGCCACTTCAATGGCTTTCAGTACGGCTTCTTTGGTAGCTGTCGGCTGATAAAACGCGACATTTTCCTGCAAGGTCAACCGATAGATATAAGGATTTTGCGGAATATAGATCAGCTGTTCTTGCCAGCTTGCTTGGCGAAAGGCCGTGGTTTGGGCTCCTCCAAGAGTGATCTCGCCACTGTCTGGCACGAGAAAGCCACTCAAAGTATTGATCAAGGTAGACTTGCCAGAACCGCTCAGACCGATGATCCCGATCTTTTTGAAGCCAGTCACGTTCAAGTTGATATCCCTCAAAGCTGCTTTTTCCTCGTAGGAAAAAGCCAGCTGATCAATCGTTAACTGGGCGTCTTCCTGCCAACGAGGCACCGTTACTGCCGGTACTTGGGCTTCCGGCTGATGCAAGATCTCCGTCACCGCAGTCATCGCATTTTTCCCGTCTAAGGTTGCATGATAATCACTGGAAAAGTCGCGGATTGGCAAGAAATATTCTGGTGCTAAAATCAAGATAGTTAACGCCGGAAACAGCAAGATCCCTTCATTGATCAGCCGCAAGCCTAGCAAGACTGCCACGACGGCAATCGATAAGGTCGTGAAAAAGTCTAAGGCGAAGGTCGATAAAATACCGACTTTTAATGAAGCCATCGTCGCTTTCCGAAACCGTTCGCTGGAAGCAAAGATACTTTTGCCATATTTTTTACTGACCCCAAACAATTTCAGCGTGTCGATCCCTCGCAAAGAATCGATGAAATGATTGGACAATAATTGAAACGTCCGGTATTGTTTTTCCGCTTTGCTTTGGGCGGCATAGCCCAAGATGATCATAAAAATGATGATCAAGGGGAACACCAACAGCAAGACCAAGCCGGATTCCCAATCCAGATAAAAAACGAGTGCCAAAATGACCCAAGGAATGATCGACATATTCATGATTTTGGCAAGAATCAATTTCAAGTAGTTTTCGACTTGGTTGATCCCTTCCAAGACCATCGTTGTTACATTTCCCGTCCCTTGCTGTTGTGCGATCTGAGGACCGACCCGAAACAATTTCTCCAATAATTGATCCCGCAGATCGGCGGCTTGCTGGTAACTGTAATCATCGAGTCTTTTGGAACGGAAATAGATAACGGCTTGTCGGGCGATAAACGAACAAAAGAACAGCAGAATCCAGCCCCACTGTTCCTCTAATGGTCGTCCTTCCCATAAGCCAGTGATGGCACGTGCCAATCCATACGCCTGCCCAATAATGAAGAGCGCCTGCAGGAACGAAAGTCCCGCAAGCAGCCCTAAAAGTTGTTTCATTCCTGGGAGCTTCATGATTTGTTTATCAATCATTTATACCCCTCCAACGCCTCCGTATGACTGATCCGCTTACGGAAGATATAGTAACTCCAAGCCGTATAGGCCAAGACGAAAGGCAAGATCGTCAGTGAAAGATAACTCATGATCTTCAATGTGTAGCGGCTTGAAGACGCATCAGCGATCAACAGGTCATAGCTTGAATCGATCGAACTGATCAAGACTCTTGGGAATAACCCTGTGAAGATCAATGCCACCAAAGCGATCAACGTCAAGCCGCTCGCAATGAAAGCCATCATTTCTTTGCCTTTAAAGACGCCGATATTTGCAATCAGAGTCAGTACAACGATCACGAGCAACAAACCAAGCGTTGTCGCAAAATGATTCTCAAAGAAATCCGTTTGGAAGTAAAGCATCACAGCAAAGACGATTAAGCCTGCATATAGGATGCCATAAAAAATACTTGCATAGTTGCGTGCCCGTGCCCGAATCGGACCTTCCGTTTTCAAAGCGATATAGTTTAATCCGTGCAAGTAGCACAACAAGGTCAACGCGATCCCGCCAACGATTGAAAAGGGATTGACGTAATCCGTAAAGGTTGCGGTCATGTTGCCATCTTCACCCAAAGGCATTCCTTGGATCATGCTGACAAACATCAGACCGAAGAAAAACGGTACGATCGTACTGCCGATCGTCAACGTCCAGTTCCAAATGTTTTTGTGCTCTTTCGGGAAGTTCGCTCGAAACTCAAAGGAGACACCACGAATGATCAACCCAACTAAGATCAACAGCAAAATCAAATAAAAACCGCTGAACAAAGAAGCATACCAGTATGGAAATGAGGCGAACATCGCTCCGCCGGCGGTCAATAGCCACACTTCATTGCCATCCCAGACAGGCCCGATCGTTTTAACGATCTGGTCTTTTTCCTCTTCATTGTGAGCCAATGTCTGCACAGACATCCCCACACCAAAGTCAAACCCTTCTAAGAAGAAGAATCCGGAAAATAAAAGCCCAATCAACGTGAACCATAGTAATTGCAGACCGGTCATCCTTCAAACGCCTCCTTATCAAATGGGTCTTCGTACCCATCTTGGTTGTCTCCTTGGCTGATTTCACCAAAGGCTTCTTTTTCAGGTCCATGATCCATTTCCCGTTTCACAAGATAGACCATTGTTCCGCCTAAGCCAGAGAATAAGAGGAAGTAAACGATATTTGAGATCAAGAGAGAGGTCACGGAAACGTTTGGTGACACACTATCTTCGATCGTAAACAAGCCGTAAACCGTCCATGGGTAACGCCCTAACTCCGTGATCAGCCAACCAGCTGTATTGGCAATAAATGGGGTGAACAAAGTGATTGCCACTACCCAAAGTAACCAGCGTTTTTCAAAGAGCCATGGTTTCTTCTTACGCGTAAAATACAACCCCAGACCAGAAACCAACAGCATCAAGGCACCAAAACCAGCCATGATCCGAAAGCTCCAAAAGAGTGTGTTGACCGGCGGGTAGTAATTCCGGTCGCCGTAGGTTTCAATCAATTGCTGATTGACCGTATCCATCCCATCGATTGAGCCGAAGGGTTCATTGAAGGCTAAGATACTCAACATATATGGAATCGAAATACCGAAGACTTGGTGATGTTCCGCTTCATTCGCCCAAGCAACGACAGTCCAAGCCGCAGGACTCCCGGTATCTTCATAAGTTCCTTCCATTGCGGCAAATTTCATTGGTTGTTCTTCAACCAAGTATTTCATTTGTTCATCCCCGGCTAGCAAGACGGTGAATGAACCGAACAATGCCACCGCAAAACCGATCCGCATTGATTTTTTGAAGAAATCGCGGTCAATGTCTTTGTCTTTCTTCAATAGACGAAAGGCTGATAAACCAGCAACAATGATTCCGCCCATCGTGATGGCTGCGGTGATCACGTGTAAAAACTCATACCACACTTGTGGATTTGCCAATAAAGCACCGAAGTCAGTCATTTCTGCCCGGCCATTGTTCAAGGTATACCCCACTGGATGCTGCATAAAACTATTGGCAGCTAAGATCCAAAACGCCGATAGCATCGAACCAAGCGTCACCAACCAGAAAAAGGTGGCGTGCAGCTTGGGACTGACCCGATCCCATGTAAAGATCCACAGTCCTAAGAACGTCGATTCTAAGAAGAACGCCAACAAAGCCTCCAAAGCCAAGGGCGCACCAAAAATATCCCCGACAAAACGAGAATAGTCTGACCAGTTCATCCCAAATTGAAATTCTTGAATGATCCCTGTCACGACCCCGACAGCAAAACTTAATAGAAAAATATTTCCCCAAAACTTCGTCATCCGGCGATATTTTTCATCTTTTTTGATCACATAAAGTGTCTCCATAATTGCAACGACGACACCAGTTCCGATCGAAAACGGTACAAAGAAAAAGTGAAAAATCGTCGTCATCGCAAACTGGATTCGCGCTAGTGTCACAATATCCATCCTACATCCTCCTATTTCATAAAAAAGTGCATTAAAATAATTCTAAAGAAAGAAAAATTCCAACTTCGAATATACTCCTCTAATCAGTAAAAAAGAAGCAAATTGCTTGCATTTACTGATTTTTAATCACTTCCTCTCCGATTCTTAAACATAAGGCGCTTTCATCAGCGGAATATAGCTTTTTAGGGCTCTTCCCACCCGTAACGAGTTCCCTCAGAAAGCAAAGGATCACTCAATAAAATTCCCGGGAAATCCTCCTTTAAAACAAACGTGCTTAATGACTGATACATGGAAAACGTGGTCTTCATCCCTAATCTTTCCAATTGATCTAACGTTTGTTGCATTAAGTCCGCCGCTTTTGGCTTGTTTTGTTTTAATAAACATGTCCAGCCTTCAAAAAACGGCATAAAGATCGCTTGCTCAATGTGTTCTTTTTCATAAACATGATCTCGCCATAAATGAAAGGTCTTTTCCGCATAATCCACCTCATCAAAAACAGCAAAGACGGAAAACACCGTCTCAAACGTGTTGTATAGAATATCTTTGTTGCCGGGGATTTTTGCAAAGCGCTGACTCTTTTTGATGGCGATCGTCAAACAGCGCCAAAGCAAAGCTGGCTCCATCGAAACTGCTACGCGGGCAAATAGCCGCAGCTCATAAACACCCCATGTATCGGTATTCAGCAAGTAATGTTTCGCAGAGTCCAAACAATAATTGTGTTTCGGGTACGCCTCCTGGATGGGCACCCCTTTAAAAAGCTCCTCTTTCATCAAGTAGTCAAAACGGATCAGTTGTAAGAAGTGGTCCAGCTCCAAGGAGTAATGTCGTTGAAAGTAGGCGGTCAGCTTTTGATATTTCTTTTTTAGTTTAGGTACTTCATCAATAGATTCGATCCCCATCGAACGGACATAGTCGACCATTAGCTTTTGAGCCTCCGAATGATGCTCCCCAGTATGCAGCAGTTGAAATTCGGCAAAACTCACTTCTAGTTTATCTAGCAAACGATGAAATCGTTCGCAGGAAATCGTCGTTTTGCCATTTTCAAATTGCGATAACAAAGACATCGACAATTGTTCGTCCACTAATTCCTTCAATAGTAAGCCTTTGCTTTTGCGAAGCTCTTTCACTGTCGCACCATAATTGTTCATTTTTTCACCTTCTTTTTCAATATATTGAAATAAGCAGTTGCTTTTCCCGAAGAGCCTTTATAGTTGAATTATCTTATAGAAACGAGGGAAAAGCTATGGATACCCATGTAAAAAAGAAAATGCTTCACGTGAAACATTTACAAAAAAGTTTCAAAGACAAAACCGTTTTGAAAGAGGTCACTTTTGACGTCACTCCTGGCGAAGTATTTGTCTTATTAGGATCAAACGGTGCTGGAAAAACCACTCTAGTCAAAATTTTGTCTACCATCCTGCCTTTTGATCAAGGAACCGCGCTGATCGATGGGATCGACTTGACCAAAGATCCAGCAGCGATTCGCGAGAAAATCAGTCTGACGGGGCAATTTTCCGCCGTCGATCAAGAACTAACCGGACGAGAAAACTTGCTGATGATTGCTGCCTTGCGCCATGTCAAAAACAAACAGTTGATCTTCCAACAGTTGTTAGAGCGTTTTGATTTGGTGGATGCCAGCAACAGACTAGTCAAAAACTATTCTGGTGGCATGCGACGGCGCTTAGACATCGCCATGAGTTTTATCGGCGAACCTGACCTGCTCTTTTTAGATGAACCGACGACCGGGTTAGACCCGCAAAACCGCTTAGCCACATGGCACATGATCAAAGAGATCGCCGCTCAAGGACGAACGATTTTCCTGACGACCCAATACCTAGAAGAAGCTGAATTTTTAGCAGACCAAGTCGCCATTTTGCATGAAGGGAAAATCATCTTGCAAGGAACACCAACGGAAGTCAACGCACTGCACCCTTCGCAAACGATGGAAATCAGCGTATTGACAAAAGAACACTTGCAAACCGTGCGTCAGCATCTGTCTGATTTTCCGCTGCAAGTCAATGAGTCCAGTCTCTCTCTGGCATTTCCCGTCAGTCAAGACTTCCAGCATT
The DNA here is from genome assembly GCF_050544075.1 of Enterococcus sp. AZ188. NCBI lineage: Bacteria > Bacillati > Bacillota > Bacilli > Lactobacillales > Enterococcaceae > Enterococcus > Enterococcus sp. AZ188. The sequence goes on along the minus strand of NZ_CP172943.1, from coordinate 80,723 downwards.
CCTTCACGCTGTTGCAGGAACTCAATCAACTACCGATCACCATCACCAGTTTTAATCAAAAGAATGCTTCTTTAGAAGATATTTTTCTAACACTTGTCCAAGGAGGAAACCAATGAAAGCAATTATAGAAACCAACACCTTATTCAAGCGCAATCTCTTGCTATCGATTCGCAGTATGGAGACTTTGCTAAGTGGAATTTTGACCCCAGCGATTTTAATGATCCTCTTTGTCTATGTTTTTGGGGGAGCCATGAACGTCGGTGATACCTCTTATGTCGATTTTGTCGTTCCCGGTGTCCTCGTCCAATGTATCGCCCAAAGTGCTTCCTCCGTTGGGGTAACGGTGACGGAAGATTTGAAATCCGGCATGGTGGAACGGCTGATGACCTTGAATATTTCTAACTCAGCCTTTTTAAACGGCCATGTCTTCGCCGCGACCCTTCGGAGCTTGATCAGTACCTTGGTCGTATTGATCGTTGCCATGGTCATCGGTTTTCGCCCTCAAGCCACAGTTGCTGGCTGGGGGCTCGCCTTCCTATTGATCTTTTGCTTCACCTTCGCTTTTACTTGGGTCTCAGTTCTGGTTGGTCTCATCGCCAAAAGCCCCGAGACAGCTACCTTGTTTACTGTCTTGATCACCCTTTTGCCCTACTTAAGCTCTGGTTTCGTCCCTACGGAAACCATGCCGCGCCCGTTAGCCATTTTTGCTGAATACCAACCAATGTCGCCGATCATCCGTTCTTTGCGAGGGCTTTTGTTAAACTTGAAAGATACCACCTTGATCAGTGCCTTTAGCTGGTGCGGCGGTATCGTAGTCGTGAGCTGGTTCTTGGCACGAATGCTTTATCAGAAACGGTTACGCTAATGACGCCGGCTCCCTTTTCTGACTCTCTTATTAAAAAAGCGGCAACGATCAAGCTTCTGCTTCGTCGTTGCCGCTTATTTTTTAATCGAGGACTTCTCCGTTAGAAGCCGTCACTTTCTTATACCAGTCAAAGCTGGCTTTTTTGTACCGTTTTCCTGAACCATTGCCCCAATCATCTAGATCCACGTAAATGAACCCATACCGCTTGCTCATTTCTGATGAGGAGCAGCTAACAAGATCGATCGGTCCCCAAGGATAGTAGCCGATCAGTTCTACGCCATCATAGATTGCTTCTTTCATTTGTTCAATGTGCTGTTTCAGAAAATCAATGCGATACGTATCATAGATCGTTCCTTCTTCATTCAATGTCTCATAAAAACCCATACCATTTTCTGTGATCATGATCGGCAATTGGTACCGATCATAATACTCATTCAAAGCAATCCGTAACCCAATTGGATCAATCGCCCAGCCCCAGTCATTGGCTTCTAAATAAGGGTTAGGCGAAGCTGCGTCTTCTTTCCCGTAGTTTTCACTATGAATGATTCGCGTGTAGTAATAGGAGAAAGAAACAAAATCGACCGTATGCTTGAAGTCCGCTTCATCGTTTTCCCCAAATTGAATCTCGATGCCGTTTTCTTCAAAAAAGCGATAGGCATAATTCGGATAAGTTCCCCGCGCAAGTACATCTGAATAATAATATTCCATTTGATTATTTTTGAGAGCACTCAGAACATCCAACGGTTTACAAGTAGCTGGATAAACATTGCCATAATAAGACATCATCCCAATTTGAAAAGAAGGATCAATTTCTTTCCCTACTTTGATCGCTCTCGCACATGCTACCAATTCATTGTGAACCCCTTGGTACTTAGCTTGCTTCAGATTGTCGACTCGGTCAGCGGGAATACCAAGGTGGTTAAATGATTCATGGGTAATCAAGTTCATTTGATTGACTAAGATCCAATATTTGACTTTTCCTTGGTATCGCTTGAATACGACTTGCGCAAAATGAACAAAGAAATCAATCAGTTTACGATTTGACCAGCCATCATAAGCCATCGCTAAATGGATCGGCATTTCATAATGAGACAAGGTGATCAAGGGTTCCATACCGTTTTCAAGGATACAATCGATCAATTCGTCATAAAAGCGCAACCCTTCTTCGTTGGGCGTTTGTTCGTCTCCCTTTGGAAAAATTCTCGCCCAACTAATAGATGTTCGAAACGAATTCATGCCTGTTTCTGCCAAGAGTGCCAGATCCTCACGAAATGTATGGTAAAAATCGATCCCATCCCGTTTAGGGTAACGCCCTTCTTGATCATTTAAAGCAAATTCAACGTCTGCCGTCGTTATTTCTTTGTTGCTTTTCTTTTTTATATCGATATCATTACGAAAGCGATTGATGTCTGCCACGCTCCAGCCTTTTCCCCCTTCAAGATAGGCCCCTTCTAATTGATTTGCGGCAACTGCACCTCCCCAATAAAAATCGGCAGGAAATTGCTTCTTATTTTTCTTCATGTCATTGCTCCTCTTCTCAAAATTTGATTGCTCATCTCATAGACTTATGCTTCGGTTTGACCTTCTTCAAGCACTAATTTGCGCTCGTAGGCCTTGAAGAAAGGATAATAAATACCCAAATAAATCAAGAAATTCACCACTACTAAGACAGCACCGCGAATGCTGGCTGTTGCGATTACTGCTGCAAAAATACTCGGAACCGTCCACACAGCCGCTAATGGATACGCCATTCCGGGAACAAGATTGGACACAAACGCGAAATAGGTCACGAAAGTGGTCACGATTGGTGCCACGACAAAGGGAATCGCCAGTGCTGGATTCAAAACGATCGGCAACCCAAACAACAGTGGCTCATTGATGTTGAAGACCCCAGGAATAAAGCTGAGACGACCAAGTTGTTTTAAAAATTTTGATTTGGAGAAACACATCATTGCGCAAAGTGCTAAGGTTCCTCCGCCACCGCCGATCCATAAGAAAGTAAAGATAAACGGCTGTACCCCCAGATTAGGAATCGCTTGTCCGGCTTGTGCTGCTGCCATATTTGCTTCAGAATTGACTAGCCAGATCGGCAACATCACCGTCGCTAATATTTGCGGATGAATCCCGAATAGCCACATGATACAAGTCAATCCTACATAGACCAAGGGTGCTGCTAACGAGTTGGAAGAAACACTTAATAAGGGTGTGATCAAACTTGCAATCAGGGCATTGATGTCAAAGCCGATCAAGTGAACAATGATCCAAACGATCGTCATTGAAAAAAACACGGGAATAATCACTTCAAAACTGCTGCTGACATTCGTAGGGACTTGCTCTGGCAGTTTAAACCCGATATTGTATTTTTTACAAAGGCGCATGCACTCGACTGCTAATATAGCGGTCAAAATACTGGCGAACATGCCTTCTCCTCCAAGATATTGCGTAGAGATAAACGTTCCTTCATCTAAAGAAGTGAAGGTCAATGTAGTAAAAAAGGTAAAAATTGCAGAAACGCCCCCTGCCAAACTATCCAGTTGGTAGCTTTGCGCTAATCGTGCGCCGATGCCAAAAGCTGCATAGATCGAAAGCAGTCCCATACTCATATTGAAGGGAATGATCAGTTTTGCCACTAAGTCGGGATGATTGCCCATAAACGATACATAGGATTGAGGCCATGGAATGTACGGTATCAATAAAAAGATCGATCCGATCACTGTGATTGGAATCGTTGCGATCAATCCATCGCGAACAGCACTCAAGTGACGTTGATTAGAAAGTTTCATCATTGGCGGCATCACTTTGATTTCAATAAATTGCATTAATTTATCCATCAGTAAATCCTCCTAAATTTTTTAAGATATATCTTAACTTGAATATAAGCGCTTTCTCATAAGGAAACAATAAAAGCTATTTTCCAAAAATGGAAAATAGCTTTTTACGTTTACTCTTTTCTCATATTCATAATCATAAAAATCATCCATAGATGAAGCACTTTTTGCGAGTAATAATTCGATGACATCAATGGAACGACCTCTTTAAACAAGACACGCTCTTCAAAGAGATTACTTTGAGCGGCTTGCTCGCTGAACGTCAATAAAACTTTCTGACAGGCCGTTTTTTCAAGCAAATAGGCCTTTTTATCGATCCAGCTGCCGGTTAGATTGATCACAAAACAAATATCTGTTTCCCGCAATACTTGATCAATCAGCTGATCTTCCGCATTACGGTTTACTTCAAAAACGATATAGCCCATTTGACTAAGCAGTTCCCGCAGGAGATTAACAACCGAAAAAGAATAGCTGTTACCCAAGATCGCCACTCGTTTTTTTCGTTTCATTTCTTCTGCGATCCGTGTGCATTGGTGTTGATCAAATTGGTCAAAAATCTGTTTTTGGACCATGTACTCTCGGGCTAAAAATTGGTCAACCATTTCAGATACTTTACTCTTTGTATCGAGATTCGCTAGCATCCCTTCAAACATCGTATTTGCTAAATGGTATTCTTGTTCAAAATAAATCGTGAGGTCATTACGCATTTCTTTAAAACTAGCATAACCAAGTTTCTTACAAAATTTAGTGATACTGGCAGGGGTCGTCTGTGCAGCATAGGCGATTTCTTCAATATAGATCGCAGGAAATTCATCGATTCGCTCAATTAAAAGTTTTGTTATCAAAAAATTCAAATCGTATTTTTTGCATTTAAATAGATGTTCATTTAAACGAATGTATACTTGACTTGTCGTTTTCATAGCGACCACCTCACTTGCTTATTTACGCTGCCGGTTTCTTCTATCTTAGCATAGGCATCCATTTCTTAGAACCTTTCACTTATTGTACTTTTTAATAGAAATCAAAAAAAGAGTCCGCCTACGCGCAACTCTTCGATTCAGGTCCCCAGTTATTTCATTAACTGCTTTAACTATTCATAAAAATTTTCATGGGTGCCACATAACAAGACTGGAATCACTTGGTCATCGATCACATCATAAGCAATACGATAGGTTGTCCCTGCATACTTAAAACCCTTCGACCAGATTTCAGCTAAATCGCCTGTTTTTTGATCGCCGCTATACGGTTCGACAGCTATTTCATCATAAATGACATGAAGAAACTTTTGTTTCAGCGGTTTCTCCTTCAACTTTTTTAAATAATTCACTACTACTTGTCTAGATGGAATCCCCTCATAAGCCAATTTCAGTTGCCAACTCCTCTTTGGTCATTGCTTTCCCGTCGGTAGCAGTCTCCTTTGCAATTGTCTTAAATGAAGAAATCAGCTTACTCTTACGCGCTTTAAATTCGGATAAAATATCTTCGTGTTCGTATCTCTCATTAATAATATCAGTCAAGATATCTTCACTGAAATCATCGAATGGTTTTACCGGTTCAATAAATTCATACAAGATTCCATTTTCTACTAGCTTTGCTTCTACTTCCACACCATTGGGAATACCAAAGTCTTTGGGCACCGTCAACATAATGGAATTCCCTTGTTTTCTTGTTTTCGTAATCATCGTTGCACTCCTCTCTCTGTTTTTGTAATTACTCTGTAAGAACATTATATCGTAATCGAATGTAATGACAAGTAATGCCGAAAGCTGAGTGTCAAATTGAGAAAATAAACCGCCTGCTACTTCGCCTTATTTATTACTATCGATGCAGCAGGTGATACGGCTCATTAAACCAAAGAGCCCAATCTCCTTTTCCAGCGAAATATTGGCAAAAATACAGTATACTGGAGTTGAATGAATAAAAAGGCAGGGATACCCATGGATCTTAAGAACCGTCTGATCGCATTCGCTCAGACCTTCAATGATGTTCAGATCGACCATCCATTTGCAAAGTTTCCCGAGTACCAAGTCTTGCGGCACCGTAAAAGCGGCAAATGGTTTGGCTTGCTGATGACTGTAGAAAAGCAGAAATTAGGCCTGGAAGGAACGGGAATGATCGAGATTTTAGATGTCAAAGCAGCGCCCGAAATGGTTTCGATCATCAATCAAAGTCACGGCTATTTACCCGCTTATCACATGAATAAAAACCATTGGCTCACCGCATTACTAGATGGCTCTGTATCAGAAAAACAACTCCAATCTTTGTTACGAGACAGCTATGAACATACCCGTTAAACCCAAATATCACAAAAAACCGATCAACGATGCGCCAGTATAGGAGCACCGTTGATCGGTTTTCTTTTATAACGAATCCTGCGTCATCCGTGAGTCTAACGAAACACTTAGGCCAACTCTTCTCCGTTTGTTGCAATAACTTGTTTGTACCAATCGAAGGATTTTTTCTTGGAACGATCCATCGTGCCGTTGCCTTCGTCATCAAAGTCAACATAGATAAAGCCATAGCGTTTGCTCATTTCGCCTGTTGAAGCACTGACAAGGTCGATACAGCCCCATGGCGTGTAGCCGATCAAGTCTACGCCATCAGCAATCGCTTCCCCCATTGCTTCAATGTGGCGGCGCAAGTAATCGATACGATAGTCATCTTCGATCTTACCTTCTTCGTTAAAGGTATCAATGGCTCCTAAGCCGTTTTCCACGATAAACAACGGTTTTTGATAACGATCATACAATTCATTCAACGCGATGCGCAGCCCTTCTGGGTCGATTTGCCAGCCCCATTCACTTGCTTCTAAGAATGGATTGCGGACGCCGCCTAACAAGTTTCCTTGCACTTCATCGGCTTCTTCTGTGGTGATATCCACGGCAGAAGACATGTAGTAGCTGAAGCCAACATAGTCAACAGTATGTTCAGCAATCAAGGCTAAGTCTTCTTCGGTAATCTCAAGATCCTCTTTATTGACGCCGTGTTCTTTGTACAAACGATCCGTAAAGGATGGGTATTTTCCACGTACCTGCACGTCGGCACAGTAGTAGTTGAAGGCTTGATTATGGATCATCGTCGCCACTTGGTTGACTGGGTTCGCATCAATGCTGTAAGTCGTTGCATAAATGATCATACAACCGATCTGTAACTCTGGGTTTAATTCATGGCCGATTTTGACTGCTTTACTGCTGGCAACAAATTGGTTGTGCCACGCTTGGATCACGTTTGTAAAGTCGCTGGCACCCGTGCTGTTGACCATTCCTTGACTCAATGCAGAGAAATGGAAAGCAGAGTTGATCTCATTGAAGGTCATCCAGTATTTGACTTTGCTGTGGAACCGTTCCAAGACGACTTTTGCAAAACGCTCATAGAAATCGATCAATGCTCGATTTTTCCAGCCACCGTATTCTTTGGCTAAATGCAAAGGCATTTCATAGTGGGAGATCGTAACCACTGGCTCGATCCCGTATTTCAAACATTCATCGATCAGCGCATCGTAAAATGCTAGCCCAGCTTCGTTTGGTGTCGTTTCATCGCCTTTTGGAAAGATACGTGTCCAAGCGATAGAAAAACGATAGCTCTTGAAGCCCATCTCTGCAAACAACGCAATGTCTTCTTTGAAACGGTCATAATGGTCGATCCCGCGATGATTTGGATAAGTGTATTTGTCCTCATCGATCGTCCAATCAAACGTATCACTACCTAAAATCGCTAAACGCTGTTTGCCGCCAGGCATTGCATCCGCCACTGACAATCCTTTGCCATCGCGATCGAACGCCCCTTCTAATTGATTCGCTGCGGTCGCGCCGCCCCATAAGAAATTTTCTGGAAATTTTGCCATTTGCTCGTTCTCCTTTTGTTTTCTTTTGATAAACCTACCTAGCTGGTTACTGAAAAATCTCCGATAAAAAACAAAAAACCTAAATAAGAGCCGCTGCTAAAACGAGAATAGCGCTTTCTTATTTAGGTCTTGCCTGATCGAGTCAGTAACAATCCACGTGGGTTTTCTTTCTTTAACTATAGCACTAACTCATTGGCTTGTCATCATAAAATCGGTTTCTTTTAAACCGTTTCCCCCGTTGCATCGATACTTTCAGTTTGTGGGTGACCCTCCGCTTGCGCAGCTTCTGCTTCTGTTTTTAATTTTCCTTTATCTAAGACTTTAACAAAAGGAATGTACAGCAAGCAGCCTGCCAAAACGCAAACGACTTGTAGAACTGCGACCTGCCAGCCTCCAGCTAGAAACCCATTTAGAAAAATCGGTGTGCCAAAGGGAACTTGTACGCCACTAAGTCGTGGAACGATCCCACTCCAGATCGCTAGGTACGCCACAAGCACTTGAACCAATGGTGTTAATATGAACGGAATCGCCATGATTGGATTCAAAATCAGCGGTAAGCCAAAAATCACCGGCTCATTAATGGTGAACAATCCAGGAACGGCACTTAGGTTAGCGACTGTCCGTGATTGTTTTGATTTCGCCAACAGCAAAATAACGATAATCAATGACAATGTTCCCCCAGCCCCACCAATACCAGCAAACAAATCATAAAACGACTTGCTCAAAATATTTGGCAGCTCGGAACGAGCAACACCGCTAGCTAAAGCATCCATATTTTCTACATCCATTGGTAAGTACAAAGCGGTGACAAAGCTACCCACCACCAACGAACCATGGATACCGAAGAACCATAGCACCATTTGGATCAGTACAATAAATAACAACGAACCGACACTAGAAGACAAGCTTTGCAGCGGCATTGCCAAGATTTGATAGATGAAATCTGAAAATGAGCCATAAGAAGTAAAACTGAATGCCCAGCTAATGACGATCGCGGTAAACCCAGAAATAATTGCTGGAATCAAACCGGCGAAGGTATCCGTCACAAATTGCGGCACGCCTGCTGGCATTTTGATGGCGATATTTTTTTCTAAAATAAAGCAGTACAAACGAGCAAAAACTAAGCCGCAGATCATAGCGGTAAACAAGCCTTGAGCGCCGAGTTTGCTCATGTCGAGGGTCGTTGTTTCCTCCAAGGTGACCATTGGCGTCATCATCAAAAAGGCAAACAACGAAACGATGCCGGCAGGGACTGCCGACTGCTTAAATTCTGTCGCTAAACGGTGACCGACAAGAAAGGAAGCGTACACTGAGATAACCCCAACGGTCATACTGTAACCGACGGAAAAATAACCGCCAATATTGATCGAGTTGATAAAATCTGTCCACCCTTGAATCGGCAAAACTGCTAACAACAAGGCGATCGAGCCAATAATGTTGATCGGCAGCGTCGCCATCAACCCGTTTGAAATTGCCTTTAAATACCGATTGTTGGAGATTTTATCTGCAAATACTAATACCTTATCCATATATTTATCCATTTTCTTTTCACTCCTTTATTTGGATGACGAACAATACATCTTCGTGACAATTGTGGGGATGGAAAACAGTGATACCATCAGTAACTGTCAGTTTTGGTTTCAAGAAACGATTGGTGTTCAAATCGATCAATGTGACGGTCGCTGTAGAAAGATCTCCTTGCAGGCGAACTGTTGTATTGCTTGGCAAGTAAAGCAAGGCATCCTTCCTTCCTGCGATAGCTGCCATACGAATCTGTTCATCTGCATCGATCAAGCGCTCTTGGCAAGGCACAAGCTCCTGAATATTTAATAATTCAAATAATTGCTTGATAAAGCCATAATCATCTGCCCCAGGAAAAGACAAAGCTTCTGGCCAAATCATCGGACGGTCAAACGCTTCCCCGATTTCTTCCGCAAAGGTTGCCGTCGGGGTTTGCCAACTCCAGATGCCGTGGGCACCGTACGTGATCCCAGCCGAGCCGCCGGCTAACAATGATTGCCATGCTGCTTTGCGGACATCTTTTTGACCAAATCGACCGTATACGTGACGGGCATAGCCCATTTGTTCATAGCAAGGTTCTGAGTTGATGATCGGCAGTTGCGGTTCTCGTTGATAAAAACGCTCTGCCAAATAATAAGGCATATTCAAAAAGGCGCTGTTATGACCTGATTGGTATAAAAATAAGTCCAAATGTTCGACGATAGGTTCAGGGATTTCTTCAAAACGTCCCTTGATATGAATCGTTTTCAAGGTATTGGGCGAATGCTTTTCAAAGAAAACAAAGGCTTCTAGATACGTATCGATGGTTGGCTGTGTTGGGAAGTCCGTATCGCCACCAATAAAGTAGATCGGATGGAAGGCATCAAACGTCTTAATCACTTTTTGATAGTAGGCCTGGCGGCAATCCTCCGGCAACACGTTGCGTTCTTTGTCCAACTGGCTAGCCCAAGTGCCAGCGACATAGTTTGACCACAAGACAACCAATGCTAAATTAAAGCCTTTTTCATCGGCAATTTTACAAAGACGCTGAGCCCGTTCGAAATAGGCATCCTCCCAAACCGTAAAATCAAAGACACCCGCATCAAGGGGAAACGGCAAGCAGTCAAATTGACCACGGCTGCGATCCCATTGCGGTAACACATTGATTTGAAGGGTGTTGAATCCCTGCTCTTTGCGTTTGTCTAAGTAGGTGATCCAGTCATTTTCTTGAATACTAGTAAAAGCACTCCAGCAAGTATCGGCTAAATAAAAGAAATGCTGTCCGTCTCGCAATAAGGTGCGGTTATTTTGGTTTACGGTGATTTTCACGGTGGAGCTCTCCTTTCATCGGCACAAGTTGTGCACTGGCGGTTATTAATCAATATAACTACTGAGCCAGCCTTCGCACAGCTCAAACCATTTGGCGACATGGGCATTGAGGTGACTTGACTTGCGTGCCGTTGTTCGATCCGCTAATGCCAGTCCGTGTTCGCCTTTTTCAAAAATATGCAGTTCGAATGGAATTTCTGCTTCTCTTAATTTGACCGCCAACTTCAACGAGTGCGCCACATCGACTAAGACGTCTTCCGTCGTATGCCAGAGAAACATCGGAGGTGTCCACTGATCGACATGATGCAAAATGTTCATGGATTGAATGGCTTCTTCCGTCGGTTGTTTACTCCCAAAAAAGCGCTCGTTGGCAGTTAAAGGTGTTTCGATTAGACGAGCGGCAAAGCCTAGCTCATCGATTGGGAAAGCATGCTCTTGATAAACCAATGGGTAGCCAGCGATCGCCAAATTCACTTTCAGTAAGTCACTGCTGACGCCCAACGCTTCTGCCAGCTCAGCATCGTGCCAGCGCGTCGCTAGCTGCAACGCTAGATGTCCGCCTGCTGAAAAACCGCAAACGATGATTTGCTCCTCATCCACCAACCATTCGTGAGCATGCTCACGAATGATTTTGACGGTTTGAGCGGCTTCCATCAAGGCATTGTGGGGAACGTTTTTCACCTGATCACCGGTGGTGTACCATAAAACAACGCTATTTAGCCCGATACTATTGAATTTCAAGGCAATGACTTCCGCCTCTCGATCACTGGTAAAGGCGTAGCCGCCGCCTGGACAGACGATCACTAGCGGTCGTTTCTTGCCGACATTGTACTCTTTGGATTGGTGCAATAAATAGGTATCCACGTAAGCCGTTTGATTCAGTTGAATTCGTTGAATCTCCATATAGTTCCTCCTTTATCCTTCACTAAAAGCAGCTGACTTCTCAATGAACCGTTTCCATTTTTCATATTTCAAACGGATCACGGCCTGTTCGGCTTGCGGAACGATCGTGGTTTGCTGAATAGCTGGTTCATTCATGGTTGGTTTGGCAACAAGCATTGTGCCGATGGCTGAAAATTCTTCGACTTCGCTGACGATGACGGGTTTATTGATCAAAGTCGCCAATAAGCTCATCAAGGCGCGGTTTTTCGAAACACCGCCATCGATCATTACCTGATTGATCAGTCGTTCAGCGACTTCTTCCATCACATCGATCACTGCTTTGATTTGAAAAATGATGCTTTCTAAAACGGCTTTCAACAGCTCATGAGTCGTCGTTGTGCGTTTCATGCCGACAAAGCTGGCAGTCATCGTATTATCCCAAAAAGGGGCACCCATTCCTTGCAATGCTGGGATAAAATAGATGTCTTCTTGACTGTCACTGGTCAGCACTTCTTGGCAGATCTCAGCTACATCTGGCAGCGGAGCCACTTGCTCACTGAACCAGTTGATGGCGTCACCACAGGAACGGATGATGCCTTCTAGCGCAAACGCTGTTTCCTGGCTAGTTTGCCAGCCGACCGTCGTCAAAATGCGGCGATCCCGCAACGTCTGCTCCTGCTGCACTTGCATCATGATCGAACAACCGGTGCCCATCGTGATTTTTACATCCCCAAGGCTTTGACAACCTTCCCCAAATAATGCCGCTTGTGAATCGGCTAAGATCCCTTTGATAGGGATTCCGTGATAGCTACCGAAAACCGTATCAGCAGGTTTGATCGCTGGCAAGTCTGCTAAATGGATGCCAAAAAGTTTGACGAGTTCTGCATCCCAACGGCCCTCTTCAATATTGTAAAACAATGTTCGGCAAGCGTTGCTGGCTTCTGTCGCAAATACTGTCCCTTGCGTTAAATTCCACAACAGCCAGCTATCCATCGTACCGATCGCCAATTCGCCAGTCCCCGACTTTTCTTTGATGGCTGATAATTCTTGGGCCAACCATTTCACTTTGGTGCCGGAAAAATACGGATCTAAGCGCAAACCGGTCTTTTGATTGATCGTCTTTTCCCAGCCTTGTGCCGTCAATTCTTCACAAATCGTAGCGCTGCGGTTGCATTGCCACACGATCGCATTGTACAGGGGATTGCCGGTCAATCGATCCCAAGCAACGATCGTTTCTCGCTGATTGGTCAATGACAAGGAAACGATTTGATCTGCAGTGATCGCTTGTTCTTGAAACACTTGTGCCAGCAATTCTTGGACATTTTGCCAAATCTCGAGGGGATCATGTTCGACCCACCCGACTTTTGGATAAATTTGGCGATGTTTTTTATCGTAACGCTGCAGGATTTTCTCTTCTTGAAACAGTAAGAGCTTGGTACCGGATGTACTCTGATCTAAAACAAGCTGATAGGTCTTGTCCATCTTAAGCTCCTAGAAACGCAACCGCTGTTTTCGCTATGGAGGCACCGTCTAATCCATAATGGGCAAACAGTTCTGACGAAGAACCAGTAATCAAGGCTTCATCCGGAAAAGCAATGATTTTTTGTCGAATGTCCGTTTCTTCTGCCAGCGTTTCCGCCACGGCAGCTCCTAAGCCGTTGTATCGGCTGTGTTCTTCCACAGTGATCACGGTGCCTGTTTCTTTCGCCACTCGTTTGACCGTTTCTGAATCAAAGGGCTTCAAGGAATGAACATTTAAAACGGTAGCAGTGATACCTTGTTTTTCCAATAGCTCAGCAGCATCCAACGCTTGGCGCACGGTTTCGCCAGTGGCGAGCAATGCGACATCTTGACCGCTTCTCAGCTCAATGGCTTTGCCGATCTCAAAAGGATAATCTGCAGAATCATAACAATCTTCAACAGGATTGCGACCGAGACGGATATAGGCTGGTTCATTTGATGCCGCTAAGGCTTTAAACATTTGGATCGTTTCAAAGCGATCTGCTGGCAACAGCACTTGCAAATTAGGGATCGCTCGTGCCACTGCGATGTCTTGCAAGGAATGATGACTCATGCCTAATGCCCCATAGCTGACACCGCCGCTGATGCCTACGAGTTTGACATTTTTATTCGAATACGCGACATCGACTTTGATCTGCTCGATACTGCGCATGCTGAGAAAACAAGCAGGGGATGCAACGAAAGGGCGTTTGCCCATATGGGCTAAGCCGGCCGCAATACTGACGATGTTTTGCTCTGCGATCCCTACTTCCACCAATTGTGTCGGTAATTCCTTGGCAAAAGGTGCTAACGAAGCGGAACCACGAGAATCACTGGTCAACACCGTGATAGCAGGATTCTTTTTTCCTTCTTCAATCAATACGTCGCACATCGCTTGGCGATTGGCAATATTATTTTTTCCCATGAGTCAAAACCTCCATTTGCTGATCAAGTTCGGCAATAGCTTGTGCAAGCTCTTCTGCCGTTGGCACTTTATGATGCCATTGCGCTTGATTTTCGGCTACAGAATAGCCTTTGCCTTTGATGGTTTTAGCAATGATCAGCTTCGGTTGATTGGGCTGATGCGGTTTTTCTAATGCAGCCACCAAGGCAGCCATATCATTGCCATCAACGATATGCACATCCCAACCAAAGGCACGCCATTTTTCATCTAGCGGCTCCACTGCCATCACATCTTCCGAGGCTCCAGTGATCTGCAAGCCGTTGCGATCAATGATGGCGGTCAAATTGTCCAGCTGGTAGTTGGCAGCCGCCATGGCTCCTTCCCATACCGAGCCTTCTGCTAATTCGCCATCTCCCAACAACGTATAGGTTTGATACGTGCGGTGATCCAGTTTGCCTGCCAAGGCGATCCCTACTGCGACGGGTAAGCCGTGACCTAGCGAACCAGTATTCATCTCAACCCCAGCTACTTTATTGTTTGGATGACCGATCAGTCGTGAACCAAATTGCGAAAAGGTGGCTAATTCTTCTTTCGGCAAAAAACCTTTGTCCGCTAAAACGGCCCATAGTACTTCTGCAGCATGTCCTTTACTTTGGATATACTGGTCACGATCTTGCTTTTGGGGATCTTTCGCATCCACATTCATTATCTGATAATACAGGGCCACTAAAATATCGGTACAAGAAAGATCCGAACCAGTATGACCCGTTTTTGCTTGATAGATCAGCTCTAACACGGATTTTCGAATCGTTAAAGCCTTCATTTCCAGCTCGTTTATTTCCATGATTGATCCCCTCTCAAGTATGCTTTGACGTCTTCCTCGATCGGATCATAAAAATCTGGCTGCACGCCGATGTATTTGCACGCTTCGTACAAGATCGGCACCACATTTTTTCTGACCGCCGCAACATGATGAATATAAGGGCCCTCAACGAGTTTGAATTCCAAGCGATTCAAATTCGCAAATTCTAGATAGAGATAGGTCCCTTGATTGTATGGTCCATCGATCCCTTTGCCGGTGCCCATCAGCAACGAATACTCGCCGTTGTCTCCATCAAAGCGACACAACGTATACTCGTCTTTGATTGCCCGAAAAGCGACTGATCCCGGATAGTCAAAAACAAAATGCCGTTGCGGCAAAATGGGTTTGGTCTCCGCGGTGGAATAAGCAAAAACCCCTAAGTGCTGCAGCAATTCGCCATTCTCGTTTTCTGGATGGCGGCAGTTGACATCCGCAAAGATCGCACGGTGTTCCCCCAACGAAGCGGCTTCGACCAACAGTTCCGAGATCGCCCCATGAACATCCGTCTCACAGACAAAAGGCAGACCTTCTTCTTGTAAAAGCGACAGGGAGGCATACGGTAAAATACCGATTTCGTCTTGTAAAGCCGTCCAACACTGGATGACCCCTGCATTGCAGCCGTAGCTTTCACATAAGTTTTGCAAGGCCACTTTAAGGGCTGCCACCATCTCCAAATCTTTCGCCGAAATTTGGACTTTTGTATTGGTTTCGAAATAATCAATGACTGCTTGCAATTTATCTGGCTGCTGTTCTTTGACTTTCTTGATTTCTTGCACCACTTCTTGGATCGGTACTGGTGATAGCGAGATATTGAAACGCTCCAATAGTTCGCCTTCGTTGCAAATCACGGTCCAAAAATCAAAGGGGCGTGGGCCAACTTGCAAGATTCGTGTTTGTTTGAAGGTCTTGACGACATTGCAGACTTTGATAAAGTCTTGCAAGCCGCGGGCAAATTCCGGTGAATCAATATCAGAATTTTTGACATAGGTGAAAGGTACCTTGAAACGGCGCAAGACTTTCCCGATAGCGAAAAGACCGCATTGCGTATCCCGCAAACGTGAACCGTCGGCGGCTGGTGTCTCGTCTTTGGGTCCCCATAATAAGACGGGAACATCTAGTTTTTTGGCTAGACGAGCACAGGCATATTCCGTACCAAAGTTTTCATTGGCTAGAAAAAGACCGTCGATTTTTGCTGCTTTGAATTTTTCGGCGATTTTTTCAACCCCTTCATCATCGTATAGCAAGCCGTCTTCGTTGATATCTAAAATATCTACATAATCAATGGCCAGTTCGTCCATTTTTTGTCGTGTCAGATTGGCGTACTCAACGGCTGCTTCTGCACTAAATAAATTTCTTCTAGTCGGGGCGAACCCGATTGTTACTTTATCCATAAAACCACCCTTTGCGTTTTAGTATATTTAGCTAAATTTTTATTTCTTCGGCGACTCGTACTACATTTCTGCTCAGAAATTCCTCATCCGTCAGTAAAACGATTTTTTTATTAGGAAAGGCTGCTGCGACTTTCGCTTGATTGAAGCGGGTTTGAGGAGCTAAAATCAAAAAATCATAGTCATTTCCCACCATAAATATTTCTGAAAAAGGCGCGGAATTCACTTGGTAATGCTGATCATCCGCTAGTTGTTCTTTGAGCGCTTTGACGAGCAGTGCGCTGGAGAGCCCAGTTGCACAAAAGAGACCGATCTGTGTCATCTATTCACTTCCTCAAAATGTAATCCCTTACTTTTTACACCTTAAATATAGCATAAGCTAAATATTTTGCAATAGTTTTAGATAAATATTTTTGTTTAATAACTAAAAAAAGACAAAACGCTTGCTAAACGTTTTGTCCTGCTTCTTATTTTTTTCTTACTTGATGCTTTCGCGTTCGACGATCGTCGTGGCGACCAGCATTTTCAGATGGTTTTCATCTTCACTGGTGATTTTCTCGATCAAGCGTCGCACAGCTTGGCGACCAAGGTACACTTTATCTACTTTGACGGTGGTCAGCGGTGGGTTGCAAAATTCCGCCAAAGGAATATCATCGAACCCAACGATGGCCAACGGATGATCGGGGAACACTTCGCGAATGGCTTTCATGGCACCGATGGCGATATTGTCATTGACCGCAAAAAAGGCGCTTGGTAACGGCCGCTGATCGGCACGCAAGGATTCCAAATAGACCTTCATGTCTTGATATGAGCCCTCCAAGGTGGGTTCTACTAAGGCTTCCGTCTCTTCATAATGGATCAGATCATGCTCTTGGATCGATTGAATAAACCCTTGCTTGCGTTCACGGAAATTGTTGATTTGAAAGGTTGAGTTGATGATGCCAATGTCTCGGTGGCCTTTTTCGATCATCTTTTCAACGATCTCATAGGCGCTGTCACGATTATTGATGGCGACAAAATCAAAGTCCTGCGAATTAAAAATCGTATCTAAAATCACTAAGGGTACTTCCAAATGACGGAAGACTGCTAAATCTTGTTTTTCCAATTCCGTTCCTAACAATAGCAAACCATCTACTAATTCTGGGTGGATCTTTTCGATCGGGTCTTCCTCTGGCGCCAATGTGATATGGGAAATGACCAATTCATAGCCTAATGCGCTGCATTCCATTTCGATCCCCCGGATCAATTCAGAAAAGAAAGGCGTATCCCCTACGACATTTCCTTGTTTGTTCATTACAACAAATTTGATCTTTTGGCTTTCCGTTTTTTTAATTTCTCGCTGATCAAAATACCCCATCTCACGAGCGATCTTCAAGATCGCTTGCCGTTTTTGTTCACTGATCCCCTTACGATTGTTGATTGCATTAGAGACAGTTCCGCTGGAAACGCCAGCTTTTCGGGCAATATCAGAGATCACAACTTTCATTTGCTCACCGCTTTCTGCTTCTCATTCTGTTAAAAGTATAGCAAAAGAATTGTTTTTTTACTACCAAAAAAGCTAAAACAAACTAAAATTTTTAGTTTGTTTTAGCTTCTACTTTGATTAGTTACTTTGTTCCGCCAAAATGCAGAAGGATAAGGGGTCGATGGTTATTCTTGGCGCTGCTACGCCGCGAGAAGTGATCCCAGCTCCTTTGGGGTCAGCAATGATGTGCCAAGAAGCATTTTCTGTTGCCGTCGGTAAGCCAAAGGACCAGCTTTCTTCCGTGCTGTTGAGTAAAACGAACAAGGAACGCCATGGATGCTGTTTGTCACGATTGGGTACTTGATACGCCAAGCGATTTTCATCCTTTGTCTCATAAAAGACCATGCTTTCAGCCGTTTGGGTCGTGGCATCTCTCAATGGTGCATAGGACTGCCGCAATGCCCATAAGCCCCGATACAGCTCGCGCAACTCTTTGAAGGTTTTGGCACGTGACCAATCCAGCTGATTGACTGCCAGTGGCGAACGGAAGGAATTTTCATCGCCTTCTTTGGTACGGCCAAATTCTTCCCCAGCTTGAGTCAGCACTGATCCTTGGCTAGTAAACAAAATGGCTGCTGCTAGTTTATTGCGGGCTAAAAGCTCAGGATCAAACTCATAATTTCTTTCCTTCACTGAAGCCTGCATGGTTGCCACCAGCTTGTCCCATAAGGTCAAATTATCATGGACTGAAGCATAGGCGATCACTTGGCGGGGCGATTTTGCCCAGCGCTCGGCGCCTTCTTGTGCGGCAACTTTCGTATTTCCTTGAATCGCCGTTGCCAAATTTGCTGCATAAAAGGTTTGCTTGACTTGCGGTTGACCATTCATTCCTTGAATAAACGCGCCGTCTGTTTCTTCAAAGACATCGCCTTTGATACTGTCTCTTAAATCATTGCTAAAAACCGCAACGCCTTCTGACAGT
Organism: Enterococcus sp. AZ188; assembly: GCF_050544075.1. NCBI lineage: Bacteria > Bacillati > Bacillota > Bacilli > Lactobacillales > Enterococcaceae > Enterococcus > Enterococcus sp. AZ188. Next base: position 62,374 of record NZ_CP172943.1, on the reverse strand, counting down.
GCCCAAACATTGCTTTTATTTGCTGGGATATTCGGCTGAATAATTTGATTGCTGCCGGCATCCCATGGCTCGCCGTATAAAATCACATGGCTGAAGCCGGCATCATCTAGGCGTTGACGCAATTGGTTCATGGTTTCCACATCGATCAAGCCCATCAAATCAAAACGAAAGCCGTCGATTTTGTATTCTTGCGCCCAATATAAAACTGAATCAATGATAAATTTACGCATCATTTTCCGTTCAGAAGCCACTTCATTGCCGCAAGCAGAACCGTCCGCAAAATTCCCTGCATCATCTTGACGGTAGTAATAATCAGGCACCGTCAAATTAAACCATGATTCTTCCGTGATCGCAGTGTGATTAAAGACCACATCCATCACAACGCCGATGGCTTCTTCGTGCAGCGATTGGATCATTTGCTTGCATTCACGAATCCGCGCCTTGGGATCACTAGGATCAGAAGCGTATCGTCCTTCAGGTACATTGTAATTTTTCGGATCATAGCCCCAGTTGTAGGCAGACGAAGTTTCATCATTGTCAAAATCGAAGATCGGCAGCAGATGAACATAATTGATCCCCAGCTCTTTTAAATAGGCCATGCCAGTTGGTTGACTTTCATCTCCCACCAGATGGGTCTTTTTTTCAGTGAAGGCTAAATATTTTCCGCGATTTTCTGGTGAAATACCGCTGTTTTCGGCACCACTGAAATCTTCGACATGTAATTCCCAAATATAGGCATCTGTGATCGACTGCTGACCGACGCCGTGACTTTCCTGCCAACCTTCAGGATCTGTTTCCTTTAAATCAATGATCGCACCGCGGTTTCCGTTGATCCCTACTGCCTTGGCATAAAGATCCATCGCTTCGATTTTCTGCCCATCTCGTTGAAACTCAAAGGTATAAAACAGCTCCTTGACGTTTTCTTCCGTCGTGACTTGCCAACAGTTGTCTTCTTGAACCATTGGCAGCGTCAGCAGACGATCGTCAGTCCCAGCAACACCGCTTTGATAAAGCAATACTGAAACGGCCTCTGCCTCTGGTGACCAGCATTTGAACGTGGTTTGCTGTCCTTGAAAAGTCACACCAAGATCATTCCCGTGATACGTATGTTCTTCTAAAAAACCGATCCTGCGATCGATCGCAATCTTTTTTTCTCCATACTGCGTGTTTTGTCCCATCAAAATTCCTCCATTCAACGTTTCTAACTATAAAAGCCAGTTACTTTTCTGCTATTTCTACCTTCTCATATTTCTTGAAAATTGCCAACAATAACTGACAGCGTGCATACAAAAAACAGCTAAGACCAAAAAAGCAGGCAATGTACATGCTGAAAACCAGCGCATAGGGTGAAAGAAGCATGATGACAATAGGGGCTGCAGTCAGAATATGAAGACTAAGTATTTTAAAAGGGTGCTTTGCGGCGACTTTTATGCTGTTCAAAATGATCGTTTTGATTCCGCTATCGTAACGTGCGAGTAAGAAAAACGAAACTTGGAAAAATTGAAGCCACATGAACGTACAAATTACTAAGCCTACGGTAAAAAGATCAGGCGTCCCTTTTAGTTGGAAATAATACAACCAATCAGCAGTCAAAAGCCACAAAGAAAAAAGTAGACTGAGCCAGATAAGAGTGCTCTTTCGAAAGCTTTGGCAAAAGACCGACCAAAACTGCTGAACAACAGCCGGTGCTTTTCCTTCTATCAGATCAGTCGCCACTTTAGAACCCGCAGTAATGGCTGCACCGATCGTGAAGAGCGGCAAACTAAAAAACAAGAGTAGTATATTTAATAGGAGCAACTGGCTGAATTTCCAAGCGATTCGTGCGAAGAAGTTTTCTGAATGAAAAAAGTGTATCATGTGGGTTTACTCCTTTACTGATCCGACAACGATTCCTTGAACGAAATATTTTTGTAGAAGCGGATAAATAATCAATAACGGCACCACTGCCACCACGATCTTCGCTGCATTCAAGTTTCGATCAGAGACCGCTAGTAGACTTTGTAGCTGCTCGGAAGTCAAATTCCCGGCTTGTTGCATTGTTTCAGCAATGTTGACTGATAGTGTTTGGATATAGGTCATTAAAGGATAGTTTTCAGTCTTGGTCATATAGATCAGTCCACTAAAAAAATCATTCCAACTACCGACAATACTGAATAGAGAAACGGTTGCCAAACACGGCAAAGACATTGGAATATAGATTCGTCCCAAAATCTGCAGTGGGTTGGCCCCATCGATCCGAGCAGATTCTTCCAATGATTTGGGAATTCCCCGAAAGAAATTCATCACCAAGATCACACTGCCGATAGGGACTGCACTAGGTAAAATCAGGGACCAAATCGTATTCAATAATCCTAGATTGCGAACGACCAAATACGTTGGAATCATGCCACCACTGAAGAGCATAGCGAAAACCATCACACTCATGAATAATTTTCTCGTTCGAAATACTTTTTTTGATTTAGATAGCGGGTAAGCCATCGTTACGATCATCACCAAATTCAGCAATAAAGAGATCACCACACGAATGACTGAAATACCAAAAGAACGCCAAAACTGCTGATCGCTCATGATGCGCTCATAAGCCGCTAAGGTCAGATCCACTGGCCATAGCCCCACAGCATTTGCAGCGACGGCACTGCTGCTGCTTAAAGAAAGTGCCACGACATTCAACATCGGTACTAAACAAGAAAGAGCCAAAACAATGACGATCAAATAAATTACTGCATGCCGTATACTAAATTTTTCTTTCATCTCTTTTTTCCTTTCCTTAAAACATCACTCTGTCAGTCTTCTTCTCCGCAATTTTGTTGGAAGACCAAATCAAGAATAGACCGATCACCGATTTGACCAGACCAACGGCGGTTCCTAAGCTATAGTCTCTACCGATCAGACCGATTCGGTAGACATAGGTATCGATAATATCGCCGCTTTGATACACAACCGGAGAATACAGGTTATAAATTTGGTCGAAGCCGGCATTCAAGATATTAGGCAGCGACAAAATCGTCATCAGCAAAATAAAAGGCATCATCCCCGGCAGGGTTACGTGCCAGACTTTTTTTGACCAAGAAGCACCATCCATCGTTGCTGCTTCATATAATCCCGGATCAATCGAGGTAATGGCAGCAAGGTACACGATTGAACTGTAACCAAAACTTTTCCAAACATCGGTCCCGATCAGCAAACGAGGAAACAGCTGATTACTACCCAAAAAGTTTAATGGTTCTACACCAAAGTTTTGTAAAATCTGATTCACCGTTCCATCAAGACTGAATAAATTGACCACTACTGAAGCCAATATGACCCATGAAAGAAAATGGGGCAAATATACGATGGTCTGAATGGAGCGTTTCATCCACTTTACACGTACTTCATTTAATAGAATCGCAAAAAGAATCGGTACGATCGTATTAAAGACAATTTTCCAGAAAGCGATGAAAATCGTGTTTTTAGTTACTAAGAAAATATCCGGTAAACTGAACAAATAGCGAAAGTGCTCGAATCCCACAAATTCAGAACCAAATACACCTTTCGCTGGCACATAATCTTGAAATGCCATCAACAACCCAAACATAGGACCATAAGAAAAAATCAAAATAAAAATTATGCCTGGTAAAATCATCCCTAGAAAGAAAAGCTGATCTCGAGAAAACCACTTTTTCTTTTCTTTTTTGCTTTCTTTTTCAACAGAAAGTTCCATTTACTTACTCCTCCATAAATTTTTTGCCTCACCAGCCGCTTGATGAAAAAATTCGAACAAAGAAAAGGCACCTGCAGTCGGTTTTCCTGCATACAACCTTGCTTTTCTTTGTTCGAAAGACGAGTGTCAGAACCGCTGGAGTGGCCGCTTAATTATCTGCTCGCTGATCTACTACTTCTTGCATTTCTTCAAGTATGGCTGTCCCACCTTGGCTATTCCAGGTTTCAACATAGTTGTCGAAGTTTTCCAGGGGTTCTTCTCCAGTGATAAACTTAATGAAGGTCTCTTCCTCCAGTTTCCCTACTTGTGCGCCGTTTCGTTCATTGGCTTTGATCGAATCAAAACGCGGTGGTTTCACTTCATTCAAGCGTCCTTGCTCTCTGATACCGCCCATCACATTATTGACGGCTAAATAGCGGGAGGCATAGCGGGTCCAGTCCACCGGATCAGTTTCTTCAGGGCTATCCAGATATTGCTTGATTTTTTCGGCGTTTTCTTTGATGAAGAAGTTGGAGATATCCTCGATAGATGTTTCGCCAACCGCCGCCTTGGAAGCTTCTACTGCATCATCAATCTCACTATAGGCTTTTAAGAAAACAACATTCCATGGACGAACCGTCCCATCGACATCCACTTTCGCATAGTCATAAATTTCCGGAAACTCGGCTTCAATATCTTCCGAGTTGACAACTTCACCATAAATCAGATTGATCATCTCCATGATTTTTTCCGGCTCAGAAAAACCTTTGCGCACCACGATGTATTGCCCAGTGCCGCGGTTAGCCACGGCATTGACCCCTCCATCGCCGTTAGCATTTTCAAGGGCATAAGGAACAAATTCAGCATTTGGATCATTTTGTTTGGCTTGTACTAAGCCCCAGTCAGGCATGTGCCAAGGACCAAAAGCGATGCCCGTTTCTCCATTAACCATCATGGCATGGATATCGTCATACGTGCGGGTACCAAATTGCGGATCCATGAACCCTTCATCTTGCCAGTCCTTCAGTAGCGTTAGTGCTTCTTTCATTTCTGGCGTATTGGATCCATAAAACATCTGCCCATTCTCATCTTGGAGATACGATTTTGGGTAGGCTCCAAACGCATTCATGATGGCTGTTCCGGTATATGCCGTGCCGCCATGATTTGGCGAAGACAACCAGAAGGCCAATGGCAAACCAACTGCTTTTCCGGTATTGGCTAAATCATTTTCTTGAAAAGCAATCGCTGTTTCCTTCAACTCATCCAATGTAATTGAGCGATTGCCATCTTTATCCAGTTCAATACCTAGCTCATCTAGCCAGTCCTGGCGCAACCAGACAAGATTGGGCCCGAAGTCATCGCTAGTAGATGGGATCGCCATCAAACGATCATCAAACGTGGCTGCTTCTAACTGAATCCCATCAAACGAATCATAGATGTCTTTTAGAAAATCGTCGGCATGCTCCTCAAATACTTCGGTCAAGTCTTCCACTAAATCATTGTTAACTAATTCTTCCAATTCATCTCTTGATCCGACGATCATCGTATCCGGTAGTTCCCCTGAAGCGATCGCTAGCGATACTTGACGATCATAGTCTTCCCCATGGGCTTCAAAGGCACTCTCCAGCTCGATGCCCAAGCGTTCTTGAATCAATCGAGTATATGCGTTATTGCTGTAAGAATCCCCCTCAGGCAGTTTCGAGTTCGGTGCGGTCTGGCGTCCGATCGTAATCACGGTATCCCCATTTTCATTGGTCTTTGCTTCTTCTGAACTGCATCCTGTCATAATAAGTGCTGAAGCAACTGCTGTTAACATTGCTGTCCCCCGCCTAAATTTCATTGTTTTCCTCCTCAAACTTTTTTGATATCCTTATTATACGCAATCGCTTCCACAGAAAATATAGCACTTTTTTCAGATTCATAGCACGATTTCCAGAAAAATAAAACGTTTACAAATTCGCTCTGTTGCTTTTTTTGTTTATCGCTTACTATAGAAAGAAGAAGCGACTGCGTAATTTTCTCTATACGAAAGGACGGCGAAAACCATGTACCGACTGCTGCTTGCTGATGACAGCTACGATCAAAGAGAAGTGATCAAATACTTCTTGAGTCAGCATGAAAAAGAATGGCTGATCGAAGAAGCCAAAAATGGCCGCGAAGCCTGGCAACTTTTTCAGGAACAGCCCTTTGACTTGATAATTACCGACGTAAAGATGCCCTTTATGGATGGACATGCCCTCGTAGCGAGAATCAAAGAAGCAGTTCCTGAAATTCCTGTGATGTTTATCAGCGGCTTTGAAGATTTTCATTATGTAAAAAAAGCCATACAGTTAAAAGCGGTTGACTACCTCTTAAAACCAATCGACCCTGATGATTTTTATGAACAAATAAATAAAATCATTCTTTTTATTGATCAACAAAAGCAGCGCGCTTACACAAAAACAATCGCACAAACCCATTACTTGAAAGAGATTTTGAGTAAACTTTTTTATGGCTATCCTTGGCATTCACTGCCGAAGGAAGAGCAATCGATTGCACAAGATTTTTTTAAGACTCATCCCTCTTTTTTTCTCGTTACTTGGCCGCTGGATTCTTGGAATGCGCCGGATTTTGTCCCTTCGCTATCTGCTGCATTTCCTGAAATGTTCAGTTTGTTTTTAGCTCCAGCACAACTGCTCTTTTTTAACGAACCTTTGCCAAAAAGGGAAATCGAAGAGCGAAAAAACAACTTAACTACCTATTTTTCCGAACAGTTTCAGCAAAAAATAACACTTTTTGACAGCGGACCAGTTCCCCACCATTCAGGGGTGTATGGCACCTATCATGACTTACTGAGAACCAGTCAGCGGTCTTTTTATCAGCAAAACAAAGGGAAAATCTGCCAGTTGCTTCCGGGAGATCACTACATCGTCAAGAAAGCGCTTTTTGAAAAAACCGTTTCGTATGTGAATCAATACGAAAGTAAAAAAGCCCACGCGCTTGTGAAAACAGTTTTCGACTGCTTTGAAACAAATGGACGTGAGGAACCAACCAATGCCAAGTTTTATTTTGCGACCTTTTATCAAACAATCATCGATCAGTGCACGATCACTTTTGATGCGGAGTGTGGCGCTAATCAGATTGGAAAAATACTGGAAGCGCCAAGTCTGCAACTAATTGCGGATATTTTTGATGCCCTCTTCCATTATATCCATGATGCATTGCTTCAAATCAACGGGAGCCAGTCAAATGACTATGTGCGCCAAGTAAAATCCTATATATTCGCTCATTTTCACCAAGAGTTGAGCTTGGAGCGGTTAGCAAAGGAAGTCAATATCAATCCTAACTACCTAAGCGAATTATTCAGTACTTCTGAAGGCATGGGTATCACCAAATACATCAAGTCTTACCGTATCAAACAGGCTCAGAAGCGTTTAAAGAACTCGAACTGCAGCATTCGAACTATCTCCAAACAAGTTGGCTTTAATCATTATTCCTATTTTTGCAAAACGTTCCGAGAAATTGTCGGAATGACGCCGGATGCGTATAGAAAGAGAGGTCCCTTTTGTTAAGAAAAGTCCACGATTGTGTTAAAAATTTTCGTTTTCAAAAAAAGATCGCCCTTATTTCAATTCTTTCAAGCATTGTTCCTCTGATCGTTTTGACCTTTGTCGGGGTATCTATCATCCGAGCCTTTATCCAACAGCAGGAAAAAAGTGCTTACTCCGATAATCTCAAAAGTATCAGCTATCAGTTAGAAAGCAAGATCCACACCTATCGGGACAGCCTGCTCTTTTTAGCCAACAATACCGCCTTGACGCAAGAGCTTTCTAGTCAACGCTTCTCAAACTTTGATCAATACAATCTCTTTCAAAATACGATCGTGCCTTTGTTTCACAGTGTTCGTTTTCCGCAAGCAGATATTAAAGGCATCACGCTATACACCACGATCGATCTTTATGATCATGGGCAATACGTCAAAAAAATCACGGCTGATACAGCACTGCCTTTTCTAAAAGAACAACCTTCGACCGAGATTCGAACGTATTTTGACAAAGAACGGGAGGAACTTTCTTTTTATACCAACCTTTTTTTAAAAGGCCATACCGCAGATTCCTTAAACTACATCGTTTTAACCATCGATCGAGCAGCATTGTTCACGAATCTTGATGCAGTCACTGAGGAACCTTACGATTTGACGATCCAGTCAGAGACCGGGCAGACGCTTTACCGCATTGATTATTTGACGAAGCAGCAGCGTACTCAAAAACAGTGGCTGGTTGGAAGCGCAGTTATTGAAGAAGCCCCTGTACTGCTGGATAATCATTGGCAAATCGTTTTTGTTAAAACCGCACAGTCATTTTTCAGCAGTCTACTGTATCTAGTTGGTGCGGCACTCATTATCTTTGGTTTTGTATTAGTGATATTGGTTTTATCCAGCTGGTGGCTAGCAAAAACCGTGGTACAGCCGATCAATTCTTTGGCCCAGCAAATGGCTTCTTTATCAATGGATCAATTCAAAATCCAGCACACATATTCTTCAAAAGATGAAGTCGGACGGTTATACACCAATTTTCAAAAAATGCTAGATAAAATCGCTGAGCTGATCAATGAAGTATATGAAGCCGAATTGAAACAAAAAGAATACGAATTGCGGGCTCTGCAAGCCCAGATCAATCCGCATTTCTTTTATAATTCCTTAGCACTGATCAGCAATACTGCCACACTAAACGGCAATCACGAGATCCGTGAGATGGCTCAGCTGCTGTCTCGATTCTACCGTCTCAGCCTAAACCAAGGATCCAACCGGCTATCCATCACCAAAGAACTCGATCTAACAATCACCTATGCTAAAATCCAGCAAAAAATGCATCACCATTCCTTTGATTTAGTCCTCGAAATTGACTCAGATATCGATGAGTATCCGATGATCCATCTGCTCTTGCAGCCGTTTGTCGAGAATGCCGTCTTTCATGGGCTTGATCATATTGAAGATGACCGCAGAGGGGTATTGACGATCCGCTGCCTCAAAGAAGGACAATGGCTACGGTTTGAGATTCAAGACAATGGTCCCGGGATTGATCCTGAACAGCTAAAACAACTGGAGGAACCTTCTGATCAACATTATGGTATCAACAATGTACGCCAACGGCTAGCATTGTACTATGGCGCGCAAGCTTCCTTATCGATTCAATCAGTAAAAGGTGAAAACACCACAATTGTTCTACTCATACCGCAAGACTTACCTCCTCAAAAAAAACCGTCAGTGAAGAATGTTTAATCACTAACGGTTTTTTGGTGTCAAAATATTCAGATATTTATTTTAATGCTTGATTTCAAGTACCTATTCCTCTACAGCAAACGTACCGACCTCTAATAATCCTTGCCGACCCTGGTCTCGCGTCACGCCTTTTGCTTTCTTTAACATTCGTTCCCAATACTCCACGGTATCTTTTATAAAATCCTTGTTGCCGTCAGTACACCCTTCACGAATAAACAGCAATACCAAACCGCTAAAAAAAATCAAGGCTTCTTCATGGTATTTCCTCAGATCGTTTTCTTGCTCACATTGAAAAACAGCTGATTCAGCGATTGCTTCTTGAAAATATGCAAAAGAACACTCTTTTATGTAGGGACCACAACCAATATCATTTAAAAATAATGCAAAAAAGAGGGCTCGATTGCGACTGGCGAACACGTAATAGTCATGCCAAAAACAGTATAGAGGATCCAGTGTCATCACCGTCTCTTTTTTTGCTTCATGAATGTCATGGAAGACATCATCGACCATTGCCTGTTTATAATTTTGCATGTTTGAAAAATTCAAATAGATTGGTTGGGTCGATGTTCGTGCATATTTAGCAATGTCGCGGACAGTGATTGGCCGATAAAGATATTCCACCAGATATTTTTTTAAACAGTTGATCAAATATTTTTTCGTAATCGTTGCTTTTCTCATAATACCCCTTCCTTTCTTGAGGCGATCAGCTCTCGCTAACGCTCCTCTACTCTCACTTGCTTTCTTCCAGTGAAACACCACCAACACCCAATTTTCTTACTGAAAGTAATCTGCATACTTCTACTTTAACAAAAAAGAGAACGTTAACATATACTTTCTGCCGAATTTCTTAATTTTGTTTTATATTTTTGACCATTTTTCTAAAAAACCTTCCTGTTTTCCTCGGCTAAGTCTTAAGACTGATTTTTTTGATACTACTTGTGAAATGATACTATGTAATGTATAGTATGGATATGAACAGGAGGAGAGCCTTTGGATGCCCAATTAAAAAAAGGATTATTGGAAATTTGTGTTTTAGCCTATTTGCAGCACGGGGACTCTTATGGCTATGAATTAGTCAAAAATATTTCTCCTTTACTACCAATCTCAGAATCCACCCTCTACCCTATCTTGAAGCGCTTAGAAGCCAGCCGAGCGGTTGAGACTTACAACAAGAGTCATCAAGGACGGACCCGAAAATATTACCGCTTGACCAAACTTGGCAAACAGCGGATCGACGATTTTTTAACCAACGACTGGCCCCAATTGACATTGATCCAGCGATTTATTAAAGGAGGAACACTAGATGAACAGAGTTGATTTTATCAAGGCATTGGCTGCAGAATTATCTGAAAAAGTCAGACCTAGCGAGATTCATCAGCTGATCAACTATTATGACGAGATGATCGAAGATTTGATGGAAGAAGGATACACTGAAGAAGAAGCCGTGGCACGCCTTGGCTCCCCAAAAGAACTGATCCAAACAGTCACAGAAACAGAAGAGGTCGTGGTAGAGATTCCCCGCCGCTTTCATCCCTTTTTGCTCTTGATCTTAGTGCTAGGCTTTCCATTGTGGGGCAGCTTATTGTTAAGTGCCGCTTTGCTGATCCTAAGCTTTTTAATAATCATCTGGTGTGTGCCTTTCACCACTGGCATGATTGGTGTCACTACGTTTATCGGTGGGATTGCTAGCGTTGTCTTAAGTCCCATGCTGATGGCGGATGGTTTCTATCTCTTTTTAAGTCAGTTAGGCGTGGGGATTTTCTTATTTGGTTTAGGGCTTCTTTGTCTGATCGCCACTTATAGTATGAGCCGACCTTTTTCACGTCTTACCCACTCCCTTGTCGTTTGGCCAAAATCATTTGTTCAAAACTATCGAAAGAAGGCAGTCCTATGATCAAAATCAATAAGCGCTTTTTCGTTTTTCTCAGTCTGTTGTTTATTATTCTCGGACTGGTCATCACCTTTATCGGTTTTTCAATGTCAGGGTACTCACCTGATGCCTACCATATTGAGCACCGTCGTTGGTATCAACTGATTGGTTTCTACACAGACTAATCGGCAAAAACAATTATAAGTTGTTTTTTTCGTCAGAAAAACTAGCAATTTGCATTAATTTCATGTATTGATGAAAAAATTGAACTTTCCTTTTTGGCCTCACCATATTACTATATAGGTACATCCTGTATCCTATTTCATAGGGTAACCAGAAAAACCCATACCATCCTATGGGTTTTTTTGTTGTTTATAAAAGCAAAAAAACGTGCCGCAAGTCCAGGTATCGCCAAGCCAGCTATTTTTAGCTAACCTTGGTAGAGCCTGTCTGCAGTACGTTTTTTCTAATGCTCGATTATTCCCCTAGTACTGGCTGTTCTTGCACAGTGCCAATAGGAAACAAGGCGCGAAACACCCGGCGAACGATGGGGCCTGCAATGAACAATTGCAACGGCAATGCGACAATCACATTTTTCCCAATGTTGCTTAGCCAATTGACGAACACCGAGTGATCAGGGTTTGGGTGCATCAACGCACCAAAGAGTGACATACAGATCACCATGCCGGCGATCATCAATGAAGAAATCAAACCGATTTTTTTCCAAGTAGCTGATTGATGGTCCAAAAATCGAAACGCCAAACCTTTTGCTGGACCCGAAACAATGAACCAATCCAAAATAAAGGCGACACAAAGGGCTAATGGCAATTCATTCCACGCCAATTGGAATGCCAATGCAGACACACCGACTTGGAACATGAGGTTGTAAACACTCATAAAATACACCATGAAAATACACATAAGTGTCGTATAGATCAAACTTTCTTTTTTGTTGATGGGCATGTAACAACTTCCTTTCTCTTTTTCGTACTCGACTATTCTAGCAGAAGAAAATTTTTCGTGTAAGTAAAAGTTTGAAAACTTTCAAAAAAGTTTTTTGCTATTTTTTTATCCACTTCTCTTGACACTTTCTTATGAAGTCAGTAGAATAGCGATAGATTAAATCGTACAGATAACAAGCGGGTTCGCTTGTCGAGAGAGAGGCGGTTTCTATGAGAATAGAAACGGTCTCTTTTTTTGCGAATTTTTAGAGGTGAGAATATGGAAAACAACAAAAAACTCGTGGGGGCGATCCTCGCAACCGGATTGATGTCATTTGCAGGCGTGCTGATTGAAACAGCCATGAATGTAACGTTTCCGACATTGATCGATCAATTTACGCTTTCAACATCCGATGTCCAATGGGTGACGACCATCTACTTACTGGTCATCTCCATCATTGTCCCAATATCGACCTACCTTTTGAAACGCTTCTCATTGAGAACCTTGTTTCTAGCTGCCAACGCCTTCTTCCTTGTTGGCTTGGTGATCGACTTTTTATCGCCGACGTTTGCCATTTTGCTGATTGGCCGCTTTTTCCAAGGTGCCAGCACAGGGATCGCACTGCCTTTGATGTTCCACATCATTTTGACTTACTCCCCCTTTGAAAAGCGGGGAGCGGCGATCGGCTTAGGGAATTTGACCACTTCCATCGCTCCAGCGATCGGACCGACATATGGAGGATTATTGACCGCCCATTGGTCTTGGAATGCGATCTTTCTTTTCTTGATCCCAGTCTTACTGATCTCCCTAGTACTCGGCCTTTACTCAATCCCTAAAACGGCTGGGGCAAAAGACACTTCCCTGGATTTACTGAGTGTATTAGGAATTGTCTTGATGTTCAGCGGCTTCTTATTGTTCTTGAATCAAGTAGGCACCTTAGCGAGTCTACTGCCACTGCTTTTCGGTTTCATTGGTGCTGGCTTGTTTTATCAACGCTCAAAAGGCCCGAACCCTTTGATTCGTTTGGCTGTTTTGAAAAACTGCAGCTTCAGTTTGTTTCTTTTCGGCTTTCTCGTTTGTCAGTTCCTTTTACTGGGCATTTCCTTTGTCTTGCCGAACTTTGTCCAACTCGTCTTGGGAAAAGATGCCTTTACTGCAGGATTAGTTATGCTTCCTGGGGCGGCCATCGGGGCGGTCCTTGCGCCGATCTCTGGTCGGTTGCTGGATAAAGTTGGACCGAAAAAACCGATCCTGTCTGGTTTGACTTTGATTGCTATTGGTTGGCTTGCCTTAGCCCTTGTTTTGCGTTCGCCTTTCATTTGGAGCCTAGTTGCCGGACATGTCTTTTACATGATCGGGATCGGCTTAGCCTACAGCAATATGATGACCACCGGCTTAAACAAGCTGACTCCTGCGTTGTACGCGGACGGTAATGCGATCTTTAATACGCTGCAGCAATTTTCTGGTGCAGTGGCGACGGCTGTGGTGGCGACCATTATCAATTTGGCACAAAATACGACGACCGATTACACCCAAGGGACGGTCATCGGCTCTCAAATCGCCTTATTCTTTTTGTGGGCCCTGGTCTTACTGACTTTCCTATTAACGATTAACTACTTCCGCAAAAACACCGACAAAAAAGCTGTCAGCTAACTGCGGCTTTGCCAATTGAAAAACAACGAAAAAAAGCCGCCCTCCCTTGAGGACGGCCCATAAAAAAATCCGCTTCCGATTCCCCTTCTTAGTCAAAGGGCGCTCTCGGAAACGGATTATTTTTTTAGTTTAATTCAGCTGAACCAACCGCTGTTTTGGCTGTCACTGTGCCTGTAGTCGTCAATGAAAGCTGACGCACTTTTTCGGCATTCGTGATGACCGTCAAAACATCTGTCTGTTTGCCAGCTGCGATAACGGCATCTAGATCCATCACTGCAAGCTTCGTTTCTGGTGTGACCGTATCACCTTCAGAAACAAGAACCTCAAATGGCGCACCTTTTAGTTCTACAGTATCCAAGCCCATGTGGACGAGAACTTCCGCGCCACCAGGCGTTAAAATCCCGATTGCATGTTTCGTTTCAAAAATGCTAGAGATCGTACCTGCAACAGGAGCATAAATCGTTCCGTTCGTTGGCTGAACAGCAAAGCCGTCACCCATCATTTTTTGAGAAAAGACAGGGTCAGAAACTTCAGTGATGGCAACCACTTTCCCATCAGCTGGGGCATAAAGGGTTTCTTCTGAAACTTGTGTTGCTTCTGGGGCTGCAGTTGTCGGTGCAGCAGTCGTTGGTGCAACAGCCGCTGCTGCAGCTGTATCAACAGCCAATTGCGGTTCTAATTTATTTAAGAAGGTAACTTTTCTAAAGACGATAGTGCAAACAAAAGTGATCGCAATCGTCACCGCCATTGAGATGAAGACCATTGGATAGTTTTCAATTTTAAATGATAAGAAGCCGGGCAGTCCCCCTACACCAATACCTAATGCACGGGTATTCGTTGCAGTGATCAGCATTCCACCGAAGGCAGAACCTACCATTGCTGCGACAAATGGGTAAACATATTTCAAATTGATCCCGAACATCGCTGGTTCAGTAACCCCCATGTAAGCAGAAATCGTTGCTGGAACAGAGACTTGTTCTTCTTTTTTATTGCCACGGTGAAGGAACCAAATCGCCAATACTGCCGTACCTTGCGCAATATTTGACAGCATGATCATTGGCCAAAGGTTTGTTGTCCCAAAATCCGCTACTAATTGAGAGTCGATCGCTAGCGTTGTATGATGCAATCCGGTAATAACCAAAGGCGCATACAAGCCACCGAAAATGAAACCAAATAACCAGTTTAATGGTGAGGTCAAGCCAGCATTTACGACCCAAGAAATGCCTGATCCGATTTGCCAACCGATTGGACCTAATACCATGTGAGCTGCTAAAATAGTTGGCAGCAATGAGAACAATGGAACGAAGATCATTGAAACCGCTTCTGGAATCCATTTCCGGAAGAATCTTTCAAGATAAACCAATAAGAAACCTGCCAGCATTGCTGGGATCACTTGTGCTTGATACCCAATTTTATCAATAGTGAAGAACCCGAAGTCCCACGTATAATTTTGAGCAATTTCTGCAGCAGAAGTTGAACTTACTGAATAAGCATTTAATAATTGCGGTGAAACCAATGTAATCCCTAAAACAATCCCTAATATTTGCGTGGTTCCCATCTTACGTGTAATACTCCAGGTAATCCCTACTGGTAGAAAGTGAAAGATCGCTTCACAGGGCAGCCATAAAAAGCCGTTGACACCGTTCCAAAAAGTAGAAGCTTGCGTAATGGTTTGTCCACCTAGAGCTTCTAACGGTACACCTTCTAAGAAATTTCTCAGCCCTAGCATCAAACCACCGACAATAATCGCTGGTAATAACGGGGTAAAGATCTCAGCTAACGTAGCAATCGCTCGTTGCACGATATTTTGATTGTTTTTTGCAATCGCTTTGCTTTGTTCTTTAGAAACACCTTCTATTCCTGATACATCGGTAAAATCATTGTAAAACGTTGAGACATCATTGCCGATAATGACTTGGAATTGTCCCGCATTCGTAAACATCCCTTTGACACTTGGAATTTCTTCAATTTCCTTTTCGTTTGCTTTTGTCTGATCGTTCAAAACAAAACGCATCCGTGTCGCGCAATGTGTTACTGCGGCGATATTTTCTTTGCCGCCAACATATTCCAGCAGCTTCTCAGCATCATCACGATACTTTCCCATAATTAATAAACCCCTTTCATATCCACTTGTATATATATGTTTTAATTACGCACTAATCATAACTTGATAGTTTTGATATTGCAAGCGTTTCAAACCAATTTTTTCCACTTTTTCTACAAACAATACAAGTGAATAGAAAAGGTACCGTATTAAAACCTTAATAAATAAACGTTTTTTAAAATATTTGATTAATATAAAATAATATTGCCAATGACTTTATTTACTGTTTATTTAACAAAAAAGAATAAAAAAACAGGTGAGATAAATTGAAATAGCTTACAAATTACG
This sequence comes from Enterococcus sp. AZ188, assembly GCF_050544075.1. Lineage (NCBI taxonomy): Bacteria > Bacillati > Bacillota > Bacilli > Lactobacillales > Enterococcaceae > Enterococcus > Enterococcus sp. AZ188. The sequence continues at coordinate 46,578 of NZ_CP172943.1, read as the reverse complement.
TTATAATCATCTTGCATGTATAGACAAGTTTAAAGGAGGACAACTATTGTGAATACGATTATATTGTCTAAGGAAGAATGGCTGTTAACGGATCAAACCGGTACGACCTATCCGTTTTCTGGGACAGACAGTGAACGAGTTGCTGCACTGACCGCGCAGCTGCAGAAAATGGAAGGTGGCGGGATCGTCTCTGAATCTCTGGTGTTTACGAATGAAGAAGGGACTTTTTCACTGGACCAATGGTTGACAGAAAAATTGAATCGTCCCTTTGTTTGCACCACGAAAGAACAGTATGAAGAAAAAAGTGCTGAAATTCCTTGGAACCTCGAATACTATGGCTACACCCCTGGTAAAGATGAATACTCGGTGGAGTCACTTTTAACCGTCGGCAACGGCTATCTAGGGCTGCGAGGCACGACGCCTGAGATGACCATTTGTGAAGCGAACTATCCAGGGCTGTATTTAGCAAGTCTTTACAATACGGTGGAATCTGATGTTTCTGGTCATACCATCAGCAATGAAGACTTCGTCAATGCACCGAATCTGCAAAAAATGTACGTGAAGATCGATGATGAAGTGATCGACATTGCCAACAATCAGCTTCTTTCCTTTAAACGGACATTAGATCTGAAGACCGGCTTGTTCCAATCAGTGGCAGAAATTGAAACAAAAAAACAAAAGCGTCTGCGAATCGAAACGAAGAAAATCGCCAATATGCAAGACGTTCACCAATATAGCTTGGTCTATCAGTTTACCCCACTGAACTTTTCCGGTCCCGTTACCTTCGTCAGTGAAGCCGACGGATCGGTTTATAACTATAACGTCGCTCGTTACCGTAGCTTAACCAACCAGCATTTGACCGTGAAAGAGACAGCAGCTGAACAAAACAAAGCGCATTTAGTGGTCACCACTCACCAATCACAGATTACCGTTGTCCAATCCTCTGAACTGTTTTCACAGGACCTGCCATTGGCTGAGCTGCAAGCTGAAACAAACGACCAGCTCGTCCGTCAGCAAGTAGCCCTTGAGGTGACGGAGGGACAAACTTATCGGGTCGAAAAATCAGTCACTGCTACCGCTTATCGGCAAGAGGATCCGCAACCGGCATTTACGTTTTCTTCCTTAGCATTACCTGATTTTGCGACGATGTATACCGCCTCAAAACAAGCCTGGGCTGAATTATGGGCGAAAGCGGCCATCGAAGTCACTGGTGACTTGATGTCGCAAAAAATGCTGAATCTGCATACGTATCATCTGCTGGTCTCCGCAGCACCGAATGCTTATCAGGAGTCCTTAGATGCCAGTATCACTGCCCGTGGCCTACATGGTGAAGCCTATCGCGGTCATATTTTCTGGGATGAACTGTTTATCTTACCCTTTTACATTCTACATTTTCCTGACACCGCCAAAGAAATTTTGCTGTATCGCTACCGCCGCTTAGCTGCTGCCAAAAAAGACGCCCAAAAAGCCGGTTACCAAGGCGCCATGTTCCCATGGCAATCAGGCTTGGATGGCAGTGAGCAATCCCAAGAACTGCATTTGAATCCTATCAGCGGCGAATGGAAAGAAGACCACAGTCGCTTGCAGCGCCACGTCTCCTTAGCGATCGCTTATAACATTTGGCAATATTGGCACAACACACAAGACCGTCCCTTTATGGAACAATATGGATTAGAATTGATGTTAGAAGTCGCCCATTTCTGGCAAAGTGCTGCCACCTGGGATGATACTGCTCAACGTTACTTTATCGATAAAGTCATGGGACCAGATGAATTTCATGAAAGCTACCCAAATAGTGAACAAGGCGGCTTGAAAAACAACGCCTATACCAATATGATGGTAGTATGGTTGTTTGAAGAGATCGAGAACCTCCAACAACAACTATCAGCAGAGAGCTTCCAAGCAGTATTGGAGAAAACGGCTTTAACCCCAGCGGATATTGCTGCTATGGCAGATATTCGTACCAAATTAGGCTTAGAGATCGATCACGAAGGCATCATCGCACAGTTTGAAGGGTACTTCCAGTTGGAAGATCTGGATTGGGCCCATTATAAAGAGAAATATGGCAACATTTATCGGATGGATCGCATCCTAAACGCTGAAGGCAAGAGTGCTGACAGCTACAAAGTCGCGAAACAAGCCGATAGTTTGATGATTTTCTATAATTTCTCAAAAGAGCAAGTCAATCAAATTTTGGCGGATCTTTCTTACCAACTGCCAACAGACTATATTGAAAAAAATCTCCATTATTATTTGGCTCGCACCTCCCACGGCTCGACTTTGTCGCGGATCGTTCACGCTCAGTTAGCGGCAATGGTGGATGATCAGGAATTGGCTTGGTCGTTATACCAAGAAGCCCTCTCTTCTGATTATCGTGATATCCAAGGCGGGACCACGGCAGAAGGCATTCACGCCGGTGTCATGGCCGCTACGTTGTTTATTCCGTTAACCACTTTTGCTGGGATTGATATTCGAGAAGAGCAACTGCAGATCACACCAAACTTGCCAAAAGCTTGGGACAGCTTAGCCTTTCAGCTAGAAGTTCGCGGCACCCGCTTTGCATTGAATGTTACACATGAAACATTGACGATCACCGCTGATCAGCCAGTCACGATCTTAGTGAATGGGCAGCAAGTTTCTCTAGAAGCAAAGAAAGAAGCAACGATTACTTACTAAAAGGAGTGTTACACATGAAAAAAGGATTTGTTTTTGATTTAGACGGCGTTATCACGGATACAGCTAAATACCACTACATCGCATGGAAAGAATTAGCTGCGGAGATTGGGATCGAGATCGATTTGAAATTCAATGAGCAGTTAAAAGGCATTAGCCGCATGGATTCTTTAGAGCGAATCTTAACACTAGGCAACAAAAATGATGCCTACACAGAAGTCGAAAAAGAAGCCTTAGCGACAAAGAAAAATACCCACTATGTACAATTATTACAAAGCTTGACTCCTGATGATCTATTGCCGGGGGTAAAGACGTTCCTTGATGAAGCCAAAGCAAAAAATATTCCTTGTGCCATCGCTTCGGCATCCAAGAATGCGCCGTTTATTTTGGACAAACTAGGTGTCATGCAAGACTTTGATACGATCGTTGACCCAGCAACCTTGAAAAAAGGCAAACCAGATCCAGAAATCTTTATCCAAGCAGCGCTAGCACTAGGCATTGAACCGGCAGAAGCAGTTGGGTTTGAAGATGCTCAAGCAGGGATCGACGGCATCAAAGCTGCTGGTATGTACGCGGTAGGCGTTTATTCAGGAGAAGAACTACACGGTGCAGATGTGATCGTTGAAAAATTGACGGATCTAAACATTGACGAACTTTTGGCGAAATAGTCGATTGCATTTCCAAATTGGCCTCGCTATAATAGCCAAAGAGGGGGCAATCCGATGAACAAGTTCAAAGAGATATTTTTAGATTTAGAACAAAAAATTCTAGCAAACGAATACCCTCCGCATTCTTTGCTGCCTAGCGAAAACCAATTGATCAAAACTTATGGTGTCTCCCGCGAGACTGTCCGTAAGGCATTGAATTTATTGCGGGATGCTGGTTATATCCAAAAGAAACAAGGGAAAGGTTCGATCGTTTTAGACTTGAATCGCTTTGATTTCCCGATTTCTGGCTTGACGAGTTTTCGTGAGCTGCAAGATACCCAACGCATTCCTAGTGAAACAAAGGTTGTCGAGATCCGTAAGATCGCCGTTTCGCCAAAGCTGCACGAGACCACTGGTTGGCCTGTCGCTTCTGAGGCATGGAAACTGATCCGTCAGCGGAGAATCGATGGAGAAGTGGTGATTTTGGATAAAGATTACCTTGATGCTTCTATCATCGAAGAGTTGCCAGAAAACCGAGCGAAAGTATCGATTTTTGATTACTTTGAAAATGATCTTGGCCTTGAGATCGCTTATGCACAAAAAGAAATCACTGTTGACCCCGTCAACAAAGAATTGCGGGATCTAATGGATCTGCGTCCTGAAGATCAGCATGTCGTTACGGTTCGCAGCCTCGTGTATCTAGAAGACACGCGCTGTTTTGAATACACCGAATCGATCCACCGACTGGATAAATTCCGCTTTGTGGACTTTGCCCGTCGACGCAAGATTTGATGGACGTATAGACGTGAAAAAGACAAAACAGACCTAGACTTCACCGAGAAGTCTGGGTCTGTTTTATCTTTCAATCCCCCCCTCTCGAGATGATGCTGGATCGATCCTTCCTCTTTTCGCCTCTGTCGCTAACGATTCATCCTTTTGCTTTCCCGGCGTTTGGCTGCCGACGAACAAAAAAGGCTCAATCATTTATGGGACTGATGAAAAGCACAGTTGATTTTGAACAACTCAGTCGTCCTTATTAACAGTCAGCCACACAAAAAAAGCAGTACCCTCTGAGAGGATACTGCTTTTGCTTGCTATTTGGCGTAATCCGTTGCGCGGGTCTCGCGAATAACGGTTACTTTGATATGACCTGGGTAATCCAAATCGTCTTCGATCTTCTTGCGGATGTCGCGAACCAATCGTACAGCATCCAAATCAGAAATCTCTTCTGGTTTGACCATTACACGGACTTCACGTCCGGCTTGGACGGCAAAACTGGAATCGACACCTTTGAAGCCGTTGGCGATATTTTCTAGGTTTTGCAAGCGGCGAATATAATTTTCCAATGATTCGCTGCGGGCACCTGGACGGGCTGCTGACAAGGCATCTGCGGCTGCAACTAAAACAGAGATAACCGATGTTGCTTCAACATCTCCATGGTGAGAAGCGATCGCATTGATCACCACACCATTTTCTTTGTATTTGGCAGCTAACTCAGCCCCGATCTCAACGTGAGAGCCTTCGATTTCATGGTCAAGGGCTTTCCCAATATCATGCAAGAGTCCGGCACGTTTGGCTAACTGGATATCTTCACCTAATTCTGCGGCAAGAACACCGGTTAGTTTTGCGACTTCGATCGAGTGGTTCAAGACGTTTTGTCCGTAGCTGGTACGGAAACGCAAACGACCTAAAATCTTGATCAAGTCTGGATGAAGGGTGTGAGCACCGACTTCAAAGGCTGCTTGTTCCCCATATTCACGAATATGCTCATCCATTTCTTTCCGAGATTTTTCGACCATTTCTTCAATTCGAGCTGGATGGATCCGGCCGTCTTGAATCAGTTTTTCAAGGGTCATACGAGCAATTTCACGGCGAATCGGATCAAATCCTGATAAGACGACTGCTTCTGGCGTGTCATCGATGATCAAATCGATCCCTGTCAATGTTTCAAGGGTCCGAATGTTCCGACCTTCTCTTCCGATGATTCGACCTTTCATCTCATCATTTGGTAATGATACGACCGATACCGTGGTTTCAGACACTTGGTCTGCGGCACAACGTTGGATTGCTAGGGACAAGAGATTTTTTGCTTTTCGATCTGCTTCTTCCTTCGCACGCTGTTCAGATTCTTTGACCATGATCGTTAATTCATGGTTCAATTCCTCTTCCGTTGATTTCATGATCAACTCTTTTGCTTCATCTCTAGACAGCGCGGCGATGCGCTCTAATTCTTTCTGTTGTCCATCGATTAAGTTTTCTACTTCTTTTTCTCGCTCGTCAATTAATTGTTGTTTCTCACTAAGTCTGCCTTCTTTATCTTCAAGTGAGCGTTCTCGTTTTTCCAAAGAATCGTCCTTACGATCAAGTACTTGTTCTCTTTGGAGTAAACGATTTTCTTGTGATTTTAAATCAAGTTTGCTTTCTTTCAACTCACTTTCAATCTCTGACCGATACTTCTGATTTTCTTCCTTAGCTTCTAACAATGCTTCTTTTTTAAGAGTTTCTGCTTCTTTCTTAGCGCTTTCGATAATTCCAGCTGCAGAATTTTGGGCGCCGTTGATTTCTTTCTCATGACGAGATTTCGTCACATAAACTCCTAATCCAAGACCGACAATTAAACCGATGATAGCGAGGAGAATGTAAAGTAGTTCCAATGAATCCACCTCCATACTATCTTTTTAAATATTTTGTAATTTTGATTAACAAAGGATAACAAAATTATCAATTCGCTACTTCTTATGTGGAAATCCACATACGTTTATTCTAATGTTTGAACACAAGAGTGTCAACTTTAAATAATAAAGTAAACTTTCGCAACCCTTCCTTTTTACGGATGTTTTTTCAACAATAGATGAATCTAGCAAAAAGCCACAAAAAAGCCAAACAACCTCGTTGTTTGGCTTTTCAAGACTTATTCGTCTAATGGTAATTCTTCTTGCGCTTCCTCGAGGGTTACGGTCTCTCCTGTTCCAATCCCGTAAGCATCGCGGACGCGAGCAGAAACTTCTAGCATCATTTCTTGGTGTTCACGCATATAGTTTTTGGCGTTTTCACGACCTTGACCGATGCGATCCCCTTTATAGGCATACCACGCACCGCTTTTATCAACGATGTCTTGTTCCACGGCCATATCCAATAATTCACCTTCTTGTGAAATACCTAGACCATACATCATGTCGACTTCCGCTACTTTAAATGGTGGCGCTACTTTGTTTTTGACTACTTTGATCTTCGTGCGGTTCCCGATGATATCTGTACCGGATTTCAATTGCTCAGCACGACGTACTTCCAAACGGATGGTTGAATAGAATTTCAACGCACGTCCACCAGGTGTCGTTTCTGGATTCCCAAACATGATCCCAACTTTTTCGCGAATTTGGTTGATAAAGATCGCGATCGTTTTCGTTTTGTTGATGGAACCAGAAAGTTTCCGTAATGCTTGTGACATCAAACGAGCTTGCAAACCAACGTGGGTATCACCCATTTCACCATCGATCTCCGCTCGTGGGACTAAAGCTGCTACCGAGTCAATAACTACGATATCAACCGCACCACTTGAAACTAAGGCGTCAGCGATCTCTAATCCTTGTTCCCCTGTATCTGGTTGTGATAACAAAAGATCATCGATATTTACGCCTAATTTTTGCGCATACTGAGGATCTAACGCATGTTCGGCATCGATAAATGCTGCTGTTCCGCCATTTTTTTGGACTTCCGCAATGGCATGTAAAGCAACTGTCGTTTTACCAGAACTTTCTGGGCCGTAAACTTCTACGATCCGTCCTCGTGGGTAACCACCTACACCTAATGCAACATCCAAGGCCAATGAACCACTTGGGATCGTTGAAATTTGTTGATCAACTTTTTCGCCAAGCTTCATGATGGCACCTTTACCATAGTTCTTTTCAATCTTCTTTAGTGCAGCATCTAAGGCTGCTTTACGATCATCTGCCAAACGGATAATCCTCCTTATATTCATCACTTTCGTGTGTCGTTCATAAGATAATAATAGTCCTTCTGAAGGGAAATTGCAAGAAAAAACGAACAAACATTCGCATTAATTTAATAATTCCTTACGTATTTGATTTAAGCCTGCCATGACAGCACTATGCCGAATATAGGAGCGGTCGCGGTTGAAGTGATACAGCTGGCTTGAGACGCCTTTGTCAGAAGCTAAGGCGATCCAAACAGTGCCTTTGGGCTGACCTTCTAGTTCGTCTGGACCAGCAACACCGGTGAAGGCCACCGCATAATCGGTCTCTGCTTGTTTGCGGGCATAGACGGCCATTGCTTCCGCACACTCCTGACTAACAGTCCCATAGCTTTCTAAAAGCGCTGAATCGATGCCTAAGAGCTTGCTTTTTGTTCCAGCAGAATATGTCACGAACCCACCGGGAAACACCTCAGAGACGCCAGGAATCCCTCCTAAGGTCGCTTGAAACAAACCAGCGGTCAAACTTTCCGCTGCGGTGACGGTTTTCTTTTTCTCGATTAGTAGATCGACGACTGTTTCTGCCAGCGAATTTTGTTCCCCATATCCATAGAAATACGCACCGACCCGTGCTTGGACGGTTTCTTCTAATGCATCCAATTGTTTGATTCCTTGCGCCTCATCTGCGGTTTTGACCGTCAGACGCAATGTGACCTCATTGGGTTTGGCATAAGGGGCGATGGTGGGATTGACTTGGTTCTCGATCAAATCGGCCAATTCTGTGACCAACGCCGATTCCCCGATCCCGTAATAGCGCAAAACGCGAGAAAGCAAGACTTCTTCTTGGGGAAACTGCTCTAACAGAAGTGGTTTTGCGTGGGTAAGAAACATCGCCTGCAGTTCACTTGGCGGTCCTGGCAGCAGCAAATAACTGGTAGCGGCTGTCTGATAAAAAATCCCGATCGCTAGTCCATTGGGATTTGGCAAAGACACACCGTCTTTGAAGACTAAGGTCTGCCGCAAATTGTTTTCCGTCATCCTCCGTTGACTGTTTTCAAAGAAGGCTTTCAATTGGTGATAACCTGGTTCATCTCGCACTAATTCCTGTCCCACATGGCGCGCAGTGACTTGTTTCGTCAAGTCATCGTCGGTGGGCCCTAAGCCGCCGCACAGCACGATCAAGTCGCTGCGTTTGTCGGCGATCGTCAGCAATTCTTCTAAGCGATTGGGGTTGTCCCCGACAACACTATGATAAAAAACATCGATCCCAAGACTTGCCAGTTCTTCTGACAAGAAGGTCGCGTTCGTATTCACCACCTGTCCTAAAAGTAATTCGGTCCCGACTGCAATAATTTCTGCTTTCATTCGTTTACTCCTTCATTTATCAGATACGTAAAAGTCTTTCATATTGACAAAAAAAGTCCAGAAAACTTCTGAACTTTCGTGACTTGTATCCTTGTTTTTATCGCTTCTTTATCTAGATCTAGAAATTTTACATAGAATCTTTAAAAACATTCGTATTTTTTATGAAATAATCGACCCCGGAATAGATCGTGAAGATCAAACATAGATACAACATGATTTGATCGACAGGTAAACCGATCATTGAAAAGGGAATGTTGTTCAAGAACAAGAAAATGATCGCAACCATTTGTGTCGCGGTTTTGATTTTCCCTGGCCACGCAGCAGCCATGACTTCCCCGCTTTGTTCCACTAACAACAAGCGTAACCCTGTCACTGCCAACTCGCGGCAAACGATGATCGAAACTACCCAGCCTGGGGCTTTGTCTAATTCAACCAGCATGATAAAAGCCGTCATGACGAGCATTTTATCTGCTAACGGGTCAGCAAACTTCCCGAAGTTGGTAACAAGGCCTCTGGAACGAGCGATCTTGCCATCTAGCCAGTCTGTAATGCTGGCTGCCGCAAAAAGGATCGCTGCAATAAGGTGCGTGTTTTCTAATTGTGTCGTACCAACGGTCAGCGTACCAAGATCGATTGGCAAAACCAAGACCAAAATAAAGATGGGGATCATAATGATCCGTAATACAGTTAATTGATTGGGTAAATTCACGAAATAGACTCCTCTCTGCCGACTATTGTACGAAATAACGGCAAATCATGCCACTACTTCTGCTTTTCAATGGTCGGATGCAACAGATAACTTTTTAGCTAATGATACCTCAATAAGGCGCATTTGTCAGATTTATGCCGCATCGTCTTGGTATTCAATCACGAGGCGGACTGTCTTTTGTAACAATTCAAATTGCGGGTCAGAAAAGTCCACTTCCTGACCATTGGCAGTGATGGAGATATTTTGGCTTGCGCCCAGGGTCAAGGTCGCATTCGTGGCGCCTTCTGGCAGCGTCATCGATTGCGTTTCCCCCGCTTGTAGAGTGTATTGGTACACATAAGCGTTGTCAACTTGTACACCGACCCAACAAGAAGCATCTAGCCCAGTAAATGCCAATTCAATAGGGTTTTCCGCATCTTTCATCGTGATCGTGATCGAGGATTGCGTGGAATCGCTAGCCGTCATCGTCATTTTCGCTTCGCTGGATTCCGTCGTACTTGATGACTCCGTCGCTTCACTCGAAGTACTGGTTTCTTCCGTACTTGTCGTGGTGGAAGCTGTAGACGCCGAATTTTCTACCACGAGAGAAGAACTCCCTTGGATCATCGGTGTTGTATTACGGTCTTGCCAAGCCATGTAGCCCACGATACTCACGATCGTAATGGCAACCAGACCTAATAAAATCATCGGCAAATAGCGGACGACAAATGAGCCGCTTTTTTCTTCTACGTGCTGTGCTTTTCGTGAGCCGCTGACGGTTTCAGGCTGCGGTCTTTTTGGTAAGGGGGCGTCTAACGTATCTTTGCCATCAAAAACGGCCACCAATTTGTCGCCGTCTTCTCCAACCGCTGCTGCATATTGGCGAATAAACGCGCGGACATAAAAAGTGCCTGGCAATTGATCAAAACGCTCCGCTTCAATTGCTTCTAAATAGCGTTTTTGGATCTTTGTCATTTGTTGTAATTCAATCAATGAAATGTTTTTATCTAAACGGGCTTGCCGTAATTTTGCTCCAATCGTTGTTTCGTTGGCCACTCGATCATCTACTCCAGTCTTTTATTCATCTTTAAAAAAAGCCCTAAAATCGCTTCGCTGCTTGTCGTAAGGTCAGCAAAGCTGCTCTATCATTTTAAAACAGGGGTTCCCTGTATCAGTCAATAAAAAAAACTCCGTCACGCCGATTTCCATCTGGGCGCGCCGTCTACTAAATATAACATTTTTTCCGTGATTTTTTGCAAAAAAACAAAAAAAGATTTTGCTTCAATAATTAAAGAATACCATAAAAGAAAAAGTCTGAGGATAGCCTAACCACAACTCGCAAACAAATTTTAATACTTTTCGCCAAATTGGCATCAAAATGCAAGAAAAAACCACCCTTTGACGCAAAAAGAAAACACTGAATGATCTAGGAGGTGGGCAGCCCTTGAGCTGTTGGGCCTTCCTCCTTGAATCATTCAGTGTCGCTTAAATGACAGCTGTTTGACAAAACCAGCCTTCGCTTAGACTTTTTCCGTTGGATACATGTAAAAACGGCTAAACGCTTTAGGATCGATAAAGGAACGAGCCGCTTGCTGAACATCTTCCAAAGTGATCGATTGGATCACCTCCGGTAGATCAAAGAGCGTCGTTTCACCGAATAAGCTTTGGGTAAACTGGTTTGCAATAAACTCCAATGAGTTCAGTGATTGGAAATATTTCCCTAGCATTTTCTTCTTCAATAACGTCAAGTTTTCTTCATTAATCTCTGGGTCGTGCTGGAAATTCATTAAGATCGCTTCGATCTCTGCCAACATTTCTTTTGGCTCTTCAGAATCCCCCGAGAAATCGGCAAAGTAAAAGCCGCGATCCAAGTTCACTTCAAATCCAAACGTGTCATCGATGATGCCTTGATCATACAGACGCAAATAATTGGCGGAAGTATTGCCTAAAACCAATTGGCAGAAAAGGTTCAACGCATTTTTGAAGCGTAAGAGCTCTCTTCCTGATTCCGGCAGTTTGTTCAAGTCCCCTTTGATCCCTAACACGCCTTTAGCACGTGTCACTGGCATGGTAAGGCTTGATTCTGCTTGAATATCGGCAAAGGTTTCTTCAGGAAACTGGCGAATGATCGCTTGCGTTTCTGGAAAGGTCTTGGCCGCTTGATTGGTCCGAATCCACGCCATCGTTTCTTCCGGATCGATGTTGCCTACCACAAAAAGTGTCATGTTGCTTGGGTGATAGAAGGTATTGTAGCAAAGATACAAGTCTTCTGCGGTGATCTGCGCAATGCTTTCCACCGTACCAGCGATATCGATATGCAGGGGGTGCTTCGGATACAAATTTTTGATGATGCCGAAAAACTGCTGCCAGTTCGGATCGTCATCATACATTTGGATTTCTTGGCCAATGATCCCTTTTTCTTTTTCGACGGTTTCTTCTGTGAAATACGGGGCTTGAACGAAATCGATCAACGTTTCAAGGTTCAGCTTGATTTGATCGGTTGCCGAAAAAAGATAGCTGGTTTTCGTGAAACTGGTAAAGGCATTGGCAGAAGCCCCCTGCTGACCAAAGGTTTGAAAGACATCGCCGTCTTCTTTTTCAAACAGTTTGTGCTCTAGAAAATGGGCAATGCCATCTGGAACTTGATGCAATGCTTCGGGTGAAAACCCGAAATGATTGTCGACAGAGCCATAGTTCGTACTGAAAAGTCCGTAAGTTTTATGGAAATCGGCTTTTGGCAGCAAATAAACTTTCAAGCCGTTTGGCAATACTTCTTCATAAAGGGTCTCATTGATTTGCTGATAGACTTTTTTATTCATGGGTCGTCTCCTTATCCAGGAAGAATACAGCTTGCAAGGACACGTTTTTGGCCAATGCTTGGACATCTGCTACGGTCACTTGAGCCAATTTCTGCATAAATTCATCTTCCGTCATTTTCGTATTCGGTACCCACTGATTCAGATAGGCTGTTTCGATCAGTGCTTGTGGGTTATCCAACGAAAGCAAGTACTGGTTTTTCAACATCGCTTTTGTTTGTGCCAGTTCTTCCGCTGTGACTTCGCCACGCTGCAAGCTTTGCAGCTGTTGTTCGATCAATTTGAAGACCTTGTCGCGGTTTTTGCCGTCGATTCCTGTTTGGACCGACAAGTACCCGCGAAACGTATCGATACTGCTGGAAGCATAATAAGCCAAACTTTCTTTCTCTCGGACATTCATAAACAGTTTTGAATGAGGGAATCCGCCAAACAACCCGTTGAAGACCATAAAGGCGATCCGCTCGGCTTGGTCATAATACACGCCAGTATGATAGCCTAAGTTCAATTTGGCTTGAATGATTGGTTCCCGCAAGATTTTCTCGCGAATGATATTTTCCGCCGCTTGCTGATAAAAGACCGGTATTGCTTGGTCTGGCCGATCGGTAAAGGCCATGTTCTGGAAAATCTCCGCGACTTCTGCTTCAACCACATCGCCGATCACAAAAAGATCGATTTGGTCATTGTCCATCATTGAGCGATAGGTTTGGTAAAGCTCTTTTGCGGTCACAGCTTCTAAGTCTTGGGGACGGCCAAAGCTCGGATACTTCTGATTCTGATCGTTTTCGAAATACAACTCTTGCAGCCCTAAAGAAGCCAATGCTTGCTTATCTTCTGCCACACTGTTCATATAGGCGATCAAGTTGTGCTTTTCGATGGTAAAGTTCTTTTCCTCAAATTGCTCCTCGTGGGCATTCGGATGGAACAAAACTTCTGCTAAAAAAGCGGCTGCTTGCGGCAAGACTGCTTCATCTGACACATACTTCCCGTTGACAAAGGACATCGCTGCATTGATTTGATGCAGATTGCCCCGTTTGTTGACATTCATTCCGAAGCTGGCACCGTAAAGCTCCGCCAGTTGACTGCTAAATGCGGTCTGCGTCGGATAAGCCAAACTAGTCGTTTCTAATAAACTAGTCAATAAAGTCCGTTTGGCGGTCATTTCGGCCTGCAATGGTGCAGTGAACCGAACGAAAAAACGGATCGTTTTATACTTTTTGGTCGGCAGCACCGTTAACCGAACACCTTTTTTTAATTCAATAGACATGTGACACCCCTTCTAGAAGCAAAATTATCTCTTCAATTATAGCATAGCTGACAAACTTTCTCCTTGGCTCATTGATCAAACCTGCTGCAGCGAGCGTTTTTTTTTATAAATCTTGCATTTTTCGCTATACTGTCAGTAAGATTTAGAAGGGAGGATACAGGATGATTAAAGAATTTAAAGAATTTATTTTACGAGGAAACGTCATTGACTTGGCGATCGGGGTCGTAATCGGGAGTGCCTTCACCGCAATCGTCACTAGTTTAGTTGAAGGATTGCTGACACCATTGGTTTCATGGATCTTATCACTCTTCGGTAACGCCGATGCCTTTTCTGGCTTGGTCTTTGAACCCGCCAAAAATGTAGTCTTTGATTTTGGCCGCGTCATCACTGCCATTATTACGTTCTTGATTACCGCATTTGTCTTGTTCTTGATTGTCAAAGCAGTGAACAAATTACGCAATCTGAAACAACAACCTGAGGAAGACGAAGTACCAGAAATCACTGCAGAGGATTATTTAGAAGAGATTCGTGATCTTTTAAAAGCGCAAACGCCTACTGCCAACACCGTTGATCCACGTCCAACATCATTGGACGATACGATCAGATAAGAAACCGGCTCTTTGTCATTAAGGACAAAAGAAGCAATTCGGATTCATCCGATCCATCAATCATAGCACTAAAAGAAGCAAGCACGGCGAACCTCTCTAGAGAGTCGCTGTGCTTGCTTCTTTTTTCATCCCGACATGCAGGATCCCGTCTTCATAAAAAGGCGGTGTAATGGTTTTAAAGCCATACTGGCCGTAGAATTTTTCTAAGTGGGCTTGTGCTTCGATCTCAATAGGCAAAGCCGGATAACACTGCTCAATGCGATGCAAAACTTCTTTGATCAGACGATGGCCTTCTTTTTGCCCCCGGTATGTCGGTGCCACAATGATCCGACCAAAATGCACCGTTTGTTCCTGCTGGAAAATACGGGCATACGAAACGACCTGCCCGTCCTCATCAAGGGCCCATAAATGTTTGGCCTGTGCATCGATCGCATCGATCTCCTGATACGCACACGCTTGTTCCACCACAAAAACTGCTGTGCGCAAACGGGCAAGTTGATAAAACTCCACCCCAGTCATTTCCCCTAACTCTTTTAGAAAAAACGCCATCCCATCACTCCTTATCTTGTTGAACCAAAAAAGAGTCAACAAAGTGTCAACTCTTCTTGTTTCAAACAGCTTCCGATAAAAATTCAATCTCAACAGTTCTGGTTAAAATATCTGAATAACTATAAGAAACCCGCTCGAATGAATTCTCGTTTGGATCCAAATCTACAACAAAAACTGAAGGATAAGTTTCTGTCAAAACGCCGCGACGTTCAGTTTGACGCTTACGTCCAGTCTGAGCAACTAGCATAATCTCACTACCGATACGGCCTTCTAAATCTTTCTTGATTGTAGCTAAAGTTGTTGGCATCGCATTCACCTCGAGCATCATTATACCACGAAATGCAGAAAATTTCAAGTTTACCATAAAATAATTCTACTTTCAATAAGATTTTTGTTAAACGTCTTTGATAAGCGCTATCAATTTTGTCCTACCGCGACTGAAAGCGCTTTTTATTTTTTTCGTAAGACAGCTTTTCTTGAGCCGCAATCTGATCAAGTTCTAATCCTTTTAAATAATTCATTATAACCATTCTTTCTAAAGACGATAAACTTTTCGGATACTCTACCAACGATTCATTAACAAACAAATAGGTCTCTGCAGTTTCCGCACAGCGATTATGATCGGTCAAAAACCGATTGCCTTCCTGTGAAAGCTTTTCTTCCAGCGAGCAGGCATCGACTTGGGCTTTGCGTTTTTGGGCATGCTGCGCCCGCAACAAGCTGCAGATACGGTTTTCAAAGGATCGCTTAAACAAGATACCCAGCGTCGTTCCTTTGTCCTGATCGTAAGTCTTTAGACACTTATTAAAAACGATCCGGCCTTCTTGCAGCCAATCATCTAAGTCATAATCCCGCAGATAATATTTTTTATGCAAAATCTCAACGATCGGTCGATATTTTCTGAACAACTCTTCAAATCTATCAGAAGGGTGTGATACTTGTCCTTCTTCCCTGCGCATCGATATCACTCCTTTTGTTTTTGCTTCATTTGCTACAAAAGGAGCGTATCATAAATGGCTGGGACATCTTCTAATTTACCAGACCAACTTTGTCCCTAACTAAGGTCGCGCAATTTCTTTTCAAGTTCAGCTAATTGTTCCGGTGACCAAGGGGAATTGCGCCGGAAATTTTCAAACCGCAAATCGGTTTGATGCTCGTGGATGTCTTTTTCCGTTTTTTCCACGCTTTTGTACAATTCCCGTGCCGAAGTTCGTAAGGCACCTTGAGAGAAGATCACCCACTGTTCGGCTAAATCGCTGGTAGCGACGGTGACTTGCGTCAATCGATTGTTTAACTCACCAGCGATTCGTTCAATGTAGCTGTCGGCGGTCTCTCCTTCTTCGGTAAAAATAACTTCCAGCTGATATTTGGTGTAACTTTGTGTCACACCAGGCACCAGTTGGGCATCAAAAACAACGATGATTCTCAAGCCTTCATATTTTGCATAATTCGATAGCCGGTTCAGCAAAGCTTCTCTCGCATCTTCTAAACGGTCCTGATTTTTCAAAAGAACCAGCTCCGGCCAAGCGCCAATCATATTGTAGCCATCCACGATCAGCAAAGGGGTTTTCATTGGGATGCCCCATTTCGGCTAGTAAAGGCCTGATACATCAACAAGCCTGCCGCCACACTGGCGTTCAAGCTCTGCACGTGCCCGGTCATTGGGATCGTCAGCATTTGATCCACTTCTTTTTTCAAACCTTCCCCCATGCCGCGACCTTCGTTACCGATGATCAAACCGACCGCCCCTTGGGCATTCCATGTACGGTAATCACTGCCGCTCATATCAGTACCGAAGATCCAAAAACCAGCTTTTTTCAGCTGCTGGACTGCTTGGGTCAAGTTGGTCACTCGAGCCACAGGGATATGTTCCACTGCGCCGGTCGATGTTTTCACCACGATCGGCGTGATCCCCACCGCACGGTGTTTCGGAATGATGATCCCGTCTACGCCGCTGGCATCAGCGGTTCGCATGATGGAGCCGAAATTATGGGGATCTTCTAGATTATCTAAAATCAGATACAGCGGCTGTTCTTTCGTTTGGGCCAACAATTCATCCAAGGTCAAATACTGGTAAGGGGTGATCGCCAAGATCATGCCTTGATGGACCCCTTGGTCACTCATCGTATCCAGCTTTTGTTTTGGCACCCATTTGACAGGAACTGCCTGTTCCCGTGCCATTTCTTTCAGACGATCGATCTTTTCTCCCCTTGCCTCTTCAGAAAGAAACAGCTTGTTGCCTCGCCCTTCTTTCAAGGCTTCAGCAACCGCATGATAGCCAAAGACAAAATTATCTTCGATGGCTTCTCCCTCGGCTTCTTTGCGGCGATCCGGTCTATTTTCTTTTCTAGCTTCTGATTGGCCAGCTGTTTTTTTATTTGGACGCTTTCTTTGCGGTTTTTCTCGCATCTTCTTCTCCTACTTTCTTTATACACCAGTCTACCAGCTCGTCTAAGCGTTCTTTTTGCTGCGTGAGGTGCAAATACCCGATCAGCGATTCAAAGCCAGTAGCGATGCGATACGTCGTGACATCGGCATTTTTGGCACCCGTATGACTTTTACTATTACGGCCGCGGCGATAAAAATCATGTTCTTCTTCGGTCAAGATCTCTTCATCCAACATCTTTTGGATCAACGCTGCTTGGGCCTTGGCAGATACATAGTGGGTCGCCATATGGTGCAGTTGGTTTGGTCGGGTTTGGCCTTGGGCGACTAAATAATCGCGAATATAGACTTCATAGACCGCATCCCCCACATAGGCCAATGCCAAACCATTCAATTGTTTATAATCTCTCATATTTCTCGTCTCCATCGGGTTCCTTGCGGGGTATCTTCTAAGATGATCCCTTGTTCTTTCAACTCATCACGGATTTGGTCGCTGCGGGCAAAATCTTTGGCTTTGCGGGCGGCGATTCGTTCATTGATCAGCTGTTCGATTTCTTCATCTAGCAATTCTTCTGATACAAAATAAATCCCGAAAATCGTCAGCCATTCGCTGAACTTGGCTAATCCAGCGGTTAATAAAGCCAAGTCTGTTTCTGGGTCTTCGCTAGCTAAGTTCAGCCACTTCGCCAATTCATAGACCACTGTGATCCCATTAGCCGCGTTGAAATCATCGTCCATTTCTTTGATGAAACGTTCTTCAAATTCTTCCAGAACCGGTGCATTGACTTCCTCATCGCTGGCTTGATAGTGACTGCTATTCAAGCGGAATTTGGCATTTTCATAGGTCGTACGCAATTTTTGCAGATTGGTTTGTGCTTCATGCAAGGTAGTCTCGCTGTATTTGATTGGTCGGCGGTACTGAGTCGTTGCCAAAAAGAAACGCAGCACCTGTGGATCAACTTTTTTGACCATCTCATGCACCGTGACGAAGTTGCCCAGCGACTTACTCATTTTTTCTTCGTCTTCACCGATCGTCACATAGCCATTATGCATCCAATAGTTGGCAAAGGTCTTGCCGGTTTTTGCCTCGCTTTGGGCGATCTCATTTTCATGATGAGGGAAGGTCAAGTCTTGTCCGCCTCCATGAATATCGATGGTCTCGCCTAGGTGTTTGGTCGCCATCACCGAGCATTCGATATGCCAGCCGGGACGGCCGGCTCCCCAAGGAGATTCCCAAGCGATCTCATCGCCTTTTGCCGCTTTCCACAAAGCAAAATCCAACGGATCTTCCTTGATTTTTTGTTCTTCACCGGTTCGCTGGCTTGCGCCGACTTCCAGCTCGTCGATGGATTGGTCGCTTAATTGCCCATAGTGAGCAAATTTACGGGTACGGTAATAAACATCGCCATTGACTGGATAGGCATAGCCTTTTTCTACAAGAGCAGCAATAAAGGCAATGATGTCTTCAATATGATCCATCACACGAGGATTCATCGTAGCAGGTTTGACATTCAGCGCTGCAGTATCTTCATTGAAGGCGTTGATAAAACGCTCTGCCACTTCTGGGGCCGTCGTACCTAATTCTTTTGCTGCACGAATGATTTTATCATCGACATCGGTAAAATTCATCAAATAGTCCACTGTATAGCCGCGGTATTCGAAATAACGACGTACGGTATCAAATGAAACAGTACTGCGGCCATTCCCGATATGGATATAGTTATAGACGGTGGGTCCGCAAACATACATTTTTACTTTCTTTTCTTCCAATGGCTGAAACACTTCTTTTTCTCGTGTCAGCGTATTATAGATTTTAATCATCGTGGGTAACCTTCTTTCCTTTGATTCGAACGATCTTTGCCGGGATGCCGACAGCAGTTGCTTCTGCGGGGATATCCTTCAAAACCACTGCATTGGCGCCGATCTTTGCACGCTCACCGATCGTGACAGGACCTAAGATCTGCGCATGGGCTGAGAGAAACGCACCGGTTTTAACCGTGGGATGACGCTTGCCCCGCTCTTTGCCGGTTCCCCCCAGGGTGACTCCGTGAAACAAGACGACATCATCTTCAATGATCGCCGTTTCCCCAATCACGACCCCCATCCCATGATCGATAAAGACCCCTTGACCGATCTGGGCACCAGGATGAATCTCGATCCCGGTCAAGAAACGCCAAAACTGGGCCGTCAGTTTTGCCAAAAAATACCAGCGATGCTGAAACAAAAAGTGCGCCCAACGATGCCAAAATAAGGCATGGAATCCCGGATACGTGATGATGATCTCCAACGTTGATCGCACCGACGGATCGTGTTTTTTTGTTGCCGCAATTGCTTTTTTGAACCAAGTCATCTTCTCACCTGCTTTATCCAAACTTCTTGATACGAAAAAAGCGTCTTTCAAATAAGTTTCCTTATTCAAAAGACGCTTTTTTGCGTGGTCCCACTTTTGTTCGCAGTTCGGCACTGCCTTCAAGCGGGTAACGTCCGCTGCTTCGTCTTTGACTTGCGCCAAAGCCACTCCTAGGTGCATTTCCTAGCCTTTTTTGACCACTCTCACCTTCCGTGGCCTCTCTGAAAAAAATCGGCTAGTACTTCGTCTATTCGCTGTGTTTATAACACGTTATTCAAATGATCAAGGGCTTTTTCTTTCCCTAATAATTCAACGGTATCCGGTAGTTCTGGTCCATGGGTTTGGCCTGAGACTGCCACTCGGATCGGCATGAATAAATTCTTGCCTTTGATGCCTGTTTCTTTTTGGATCTCCTTGATAGCTGCTTTGACTGCTGCAGCTTCAACAACTGGCATCGCCAGCAATTTTTCTTTAAAGGCTGTTAAAACCGTCGGTACGGTTTCCCCTGCCAAGACTTCTTTGGCTGCATCATCTAATTCAGGGTATTCTTCGAAGAACAATTCCGAAAGATCGACGATTTGAGCCGCAAAACTCATTTGTGGTTGATACAAGGAAACGATTTTTTTCAACCAAGCAGCTTTTTCTTCGGTCAATGTTTCTTCGATGCGGCCAGCTTTTACCAAGTAAGGAACGCACATTGCCGTCAATTCATCCAAATCCATTTGTTTCATGTATTGGTTATTGACCCATTCCAATTTCTTGGCATCGAAGGCAGCTGGTGATTTGCTCAACCGTTCAGGATCAAAGATTTTGATCAATTCTTCTTGAGAGAAAATTTCTTCCTCCCCAACTGGTGACCAGCCTAAAAGTGCAATAAAGTTGAACATAGCATCTGGCAAATAACCCAATTCACGGTATTGCTCGATGAATTGCAGAATCGATTCGTCCCGTTTGCTTAATTTTTTCCCAGTTTCGCTATTGATGATCAACGTCATATGCCCGAATTCCGGTGCTTGCCAGCCAAATGCTTCATAGATCATCAACTGTTTTGGTGTGTTGGCGATGTGGTCATCTCCACGCAACACATGGGTGATTTTCATATGATGGTCATCCACTGCTACTGCAAAGTTGTAGGTCGGCATGCCATCACGTTTTTGGATGACAAAATCGCCACCGACATTATCTGATTCAAAAACGATCTCGCCTTTGACCATGTCATGGAATTTGTATTCAGTATTGCGAGAGACACGGAAACGAATCACTGGTTTCAAGCCTTGTGCTTCTTTTTCGGCTTGCTCTTCCGGTGTTAAGTTGGCACATTTCCCTGCATAATGAGGCATTTCGCCACGCGTTCTTTGGCCTTCGCGTTCGGCTTCCAACTCTTCTTCCGTACAATAACACTTATACGCACGATTGCTTGCGAGCAATTGATCGATCAGTGGTTGGTAGATATCGCCGCGTTCTGATTGACGATACGGCCCATATTCCCCTGGATTTTCAGGTGATTCGTCCCAATCCATCCCTAACCATTGCAAGTTTTCAAGCTGGCTTTTTTCACCATCTTCAATGTTTCTTTTTTGATCGGTGTCTTCGATTCGGATAATAAATTCACCGTCATTGTGACGAGCAAACAAATAATTGAATAAAGCCGTCCGAGCATTCCCGATGTGTAAATGTCCTGTTGGACTTGGCGCGTAACGTACACGTACTTTTGTCATTGTTTTCCTCTTCCTTCATCTGATTTCCAAGCCAGCCAAGCTGCTTGGGGCTTATTGTTCAGTTTAGTGGGAAAGACCCGCGTAAAAAACAGAACCCTCAAGTTGAATTGTACAATCAATAACCCAATTAGTAAAGGCAGCTGGCATATTTTACGCCAGCTGCCGAGGATTATTTCTCTGATTTTGATCCTTCTTTGTTGTCGATACCGCGACCAGAATGGGCTGGTTTGGCAAAAATCATCCGCCCAGCTGCCGTTTGCAAGGCGCTGGTGACGATCACTTCGATGTGTTCGTTCATGTAATGCTGGCCATCTTCCACCACGACCATCGTCCCGTCATCTAGATAAGCGACCCCTTGCTGCCGCTCCGTGCCAGCTTTCACTACTAAGACGTGCATGCTTTCTCCTGGAATCACCACTGGTTTGACCGCATTGGCCAACGCATTGATATTCAAGACCGGCACATTTTGAAATTCAGAAACTTTGTTTAAATTGTAGTCATTAGTCACAACGACACCATCCAGCAATTTCGCTAACTTGATCAGCTTGCTGTCGACTTCGGAAATGTCTTCAAAATCGCCTTCGTACATCTCAACTGCGATGCCTTCTTCTTTTTGCAAAGCATTCAAAATATCCAAGCCGCGACGGCCCCGGACCCGTTTCAAACTATCGCCAGAATCTGCGATGTATTGCAATTCATACAAAACGAAATTCGGGATCAGCAGGACGCCTTCCAAAAAGCCGGTTTTGGCAATATCATAGATCCGGCCATCAATGATCACGCTGGTATCCAAAATTTTGTATTTGTGGAAATGGTCCGCAATTTTTCTTTCTAGCATCTGCTGTTCATCTTGCTCTTGAGGCTCTGCCTTTTTGTTTTTCGGGGCAAAGACTTTTTTCCATTCATCGATCCGTGTCGTCCCGATCTGAAAACCGAGATACCCTAACAGGACCATCACTAAAATTGGGGCGATCCCGTTGATAAAAGGAATATCCCAATTGTAAAAAGGAATCGACACGATCACACCAATCATCAGACCGATGATCGAACCAATTGCGCCAAACAAGAGATAGGTTAAGCTCAATTCACTTAGTTTTTCTTCAATTTTGCGAATACCGGCTGCAATATATTTCGCTAATAGTAAAGATAATAAAAAGAAAATAAGGGCTCCAAGCAAACTATTAGTGATGTTATTATTCAGCCATTCATTTTGGGTTTGCCCAATGGCTTGCCATGCGATGGGCATCAGTGAGATCCCTAGACTTGCTCCGGCAAGTACCATTAGTGCGGTAATGACTCGTTTCTGCATACATGTTCCTCCATACTCCAGTAGGTTTCTTTTGTTCAAAAATCCGTGCTGCCAAACTGACTCCTTCCACCAGTCAGCGGCTGTCGGTTGGTTCAATGAATGAACCAGCAGCGTCAGGGCAAGAGGAAGGGAGATTGCCCCTTGCTCTTGCAGTGACTCCACTTTAACGGAAGACTTTCCGTAAGGTTTCGGCTAAGGTAGACACGCCTTCGACTTCGATGCCTTTTGGCGGCTGCCAACCAGTCAGATTGTTTTTAGGCAAATAAACTTTTGTAAAGCCCAGTTTCTGCACCTCTTTGACCCGTTGTTCGATCGCATTGACTCGGCGAATCTCACCCGTCAAGCCAATTTCACCGATAAAACACTCCGTCGGGCTGGTGCCTTTTTCTTTATAGCTGGAGGCGATACTAACAGCGATCGCTAGATCGATCGCGGGTTCATTTAATTTGACCCCGCCGGCTGCTTTTAAGTAGGCATCTTGATTTTGCAGCAGCAAACCTGCCCGTTTTTCTAAAACCGCCATGATCAGCGAGACCCGGTTGAAGTCTAGCCCCGTCGTCGTGCGTTTGGCATTGCCGAACATCGTTGGCGTGACCAGTGCTTGGATCTCCACCAAGATTGGCCGACTGCCTTCCATTGCCACTACGATCGCCGATCCAGTTGCGCCTTCTAAGCGTTCTTCCAAAAAGACTTGTGACGGATTGGCGACTTCTTTCAACCCGCCTTCTTCCATTTCAAAAATCCCGATCTCATTGGTGGACCCAAAGCGGTTTTTGACGGCCCGCAAAATCCGAAAGCTGTGGTGCTTTTCGCCTTCGAAATACAAGACGGTATCCACCATGTGCTCCAGCATCCGCGGTCCTGCGATCGAGCCTTCCTTCGTCACGTGGCCAACGATAAAGATGGCGATGCCATTGGTTTTAGCGATTTTCAGCAATTCTGCGGTCGTTTCTCGCACTTGGCTGACACTGCCTGCCACACTGGTGATATCCGGTTGGGTCATGGTTTGGATCGAATCGATGATCACATAATCTGGGCGGATGTTTTCGATCGCTTTACTGATCTCTGACATGTCCGTTTCCCCATAGAGATAAAATTCCGTGTCGATGGCGCCTAAGCGCTGCGCCCGCATTTTAATCTGCTCGGCACTTTCTTCTCCTGACACATACAAGACCGTTCCGCCGATCGCTGCTAATTGCTGGGAAACTTGCAAGAGCAGCGTCGATTTTCCGATCCCGGGATCCCCACCGATCAAAATTAAGGAACCTGGGACCACGCCGCCGCCTAAGACGCGATTCAACTCAGCGAGTTTCGTTTGGACCCGCGGTTCTTTTTTCGGTACGACATCGGCAATTTTCGTCGGCTGCATCTTTTGCCCCGTCAATGTCGTACGTACACGACGATCAGCGGTTTCTTGGATCACTTCTTCTACCATTGAATTCCAGCTGCCGCAATTGGGGCATTTTCCTAAATATTTAGGGGAACTATACCCGCAATTTTGACAGACAAATTGACTTTTTGCTTTTTTTGCCATTGATCTCCTCCACTACTTCTATCAAACAGACCCCCAGGCAGGATTTACTGATTCGAGGAGCCAAAGCCGCCGGTTCGGCTGGCAGTGGTTGTATCTTGATCAGCTTTTAAGAACGGCAAGAAAATTCCTTGGCCGATCCGCTCGCCTTTTTTAATGACGACATCTGTGGGGCCGAAATTAGTAAACTGGAACATAATATGCCCTTCATTATCTGGATTGTCATAGTAATCGCTGTCGATGACGCCGACACCATTCGTCAAGACTAAGAAACGTTTCAAAGGATTGCTGGAACGATTTGTCAGCTGCAAATACTCGTCTTCCCCCATATAGGCTTTGATCCCAGTGGGAATCAAGGTTGGCTTCAACTGTTTTGCGGTCTCTTTCGCAAAAAGCGCTTTGACCCCATCGATCACGCCCGCTTTCCAAATGCTTGGCACCACGATTTCTTCCGCGGCTTCAAAGTCATAACCAGCCGCATGATGGGTGGCACGTTGAGGCAAGGTGATGCTTTTTTCTTTATATGATGTAATAATTTCAAATCCTCGTAATTTCATGGGTTCCTCCAATAATAAAACATATAGCTATTTTAGCATAGGAAGAACTATTTTCTTCATGGAAAACACAATTATCGAAAAGTCTTTACAATTTCTTCGTTTAAAATAGCTCAAAAAGAAAAAAGAGCATGACGAAACGCCCGTTTGCGAGTACAATAGAAAAAATATCAAAAAATAGGCGGTGGCATATGCGCGCAGATCTTTCAAACAAAAACCGAATCGTTGTAAAAATCGGCACCAGCTCGTTGATTTATCCCAATGGTGCCATCAATCTAGCTGGCATCGATGAATTAGCCTTTGTCTTAGCAGCTTTGCAAAACCAAGGCAAAGAAATCATCTTAGTTTCTTCCGGGGCGATCGGTGTTGGCATGAACAAGTTAAATTTGAAAGAACGACCCGTGGAGATCCCACAGCAGCAAGCCGTGGCAGCCGTTGGCCAATCGGAACTGATGACGATCTACAACCAGCGTTTTCAAAGCTATAGCCAGCAGACTGCACAAATTCTGATGACCAGAGACATCATCGAATTTCCCCAAAGCCGTCAAAACGTTAGCAACACCTTAGAGCAACTACTTACGATGGGGATCATCCCGATCATTAATGAAAACGACACGGTGGCAGTAGATGAATTGGACCATCTCACCAAATTTGGCGACAATGACCAGTTGTCAGCGATCGTCGCTCAGTTGACGAAAGCCGAGCTTTTGATCATGCTTTCTGATATCGATGGCTTTTATTCCGCCAATCCGCTGAATGATCCTGATGCCGTTTTGTATTCCGAGATCAATGAAATCACCCCGGAACTTTTAGAACAAGCTACGGGAAAAGGCAGTCCTTATGGAACCGGCGGTATGACCAGTAAACTAAAAGCCGCCCAACGCATCTTAGACGTGAACAGTCACATGCTGCTGGCTAACGGCAAGCAGCCGAAAATTATTTTTGACTTGCTCGCAGGGGAACCTGTCGGCACCCACTTTTATCAACGAACGGAGGATGAGCAATGAGCAACTTGCAAACGATCGGTCAACAAGCTCAAGCAAGCGCCCAGACATTAAGCTTACTGAGTGCCAGTGAAAAAAATCACCTACTGGTAGCGATGGCCGATGCTTTAGAAAAAGCTACTGAGACGATTTTAGCTGCTAATCAACAAGACCTAGCTGCCGCAAAAGCCAAAGGAACCAGCCAAACGATGCTGGATCGACTGTTGCTGACAGAACAACGGATCACAGAGATGGCTAACGGCATCCGAGAAGTCGCCCAATTGCCCGATCCAATCGGTGCCGTGGATAAAATGTGGCGCAATGCTGACGATCTTTTGATTGGTCAACAGCGGGTGCCCTTAGGGGTCATCGGCATCATCTACGAAGCTCGTCCTAATGTCACCACTGACGCCGCTAGTCTGTGTTTCAAATCAGGAAATGCCGTGATTTTGCGTGGTGGAAAAGAAGCCTTCCACTCCAA
The DNA here is from genome assembly GCF_050544075.1 of Enterococcus sp. AZ188. NCBI lineage: Bacteria > Bacillati > Bacillota > Bacilli > Lactobacillales > Enterococcaceae > Enterococcus > Enterococcus sp. AZ188. Next base: position 20,726 of record NZ_CP172943.1, on the reverse strand, counting down.
TCAAGTCCTCGTGACTATTTTACAAGAGGCATTAGCTGCCAATGGACACTCCCGCCATGCGATCCAGTTTATCGAAGACACGAGCCACGAAACAGCGGCTGAACTAATGCGTCTGACGGATTACTTGGATGTTTTGATCCCCCGTGGGGGCGCCGGCTTGATTCGTCGCGTCAAAGAGACCGCCACAGTACCAGTGATCGAAACCGGCACTGGCAACAATCATATCTACATCGATAAAGCCGCCCAGCTGCCGATGGCACTGGCGATCGTCACGAATGCAAAAACGCAACGCCCTTCTGTCTGCAATGCCATCGAAACGATCCTCGTCCATGAAGCAGTGGCAGCGGAATTTTTGCCAATGGTAGAACAGCAATTTGCCAATCAAGTCGAATTGCGAGGAGATGAAAAAGCGTTGGCGTTTTTAAACAATGCACAGCTTGCCACTGAAGAAGACTGGGCAACCGAGTTTTTAGACTATATCTTAGCGATCAAAGTGGTGGCTTCGCTAGAAGAAGCCATTGCCCACATCAATCGCTACAATACGAAGCACTCCGAAGCGATCATCACTGATGATTATTTCGCTTCCCAACGCTTCTTGAAAGAAGTTGATGCGGCGGCGGTTTACGTCAATGCCTCGACCCGTTTCACGGATGGCTTTATGTTTGGCTTTGGTGCCGAGATCGGCATCTCGACGCAAAAACTACATGCCCGTGGGCCAATGGGGTTAGAAGCACTGACTTCCACCAAATACATTATTTATGGCGAAGGACAGATCCGTAAGTAACGATATGCAAAAACAGCCCCCTGCTGTAGTGTCCCCAAAAAAGTTCGATCAAAAGCGAACTTTTGGAGGTCGGTACACCCGTGCAAGGGGTTGTTTTTGCGTCTTCTTATGCTTGTGCAGCCCGCAAAACGAAGGAAAGCGGGTCGATGCCAAACAATTCTGTCAGCACCCGATTGGTTGTGGCAAAAACGTCTGCTTCACAACTCTTTTTCGGACAAGCAATCGTCTGTCCTTTGCTGGAAAACGTATCCTGGCGGCTGCCTTCTACAAAAATCACTTCTTGTGTTCCTTTGCGATAGATCAGCCCTTCGTCTTCTTCCAATAATAAGCGAGTTTGCCACTGATTGATTTGAGCGATGGGCATCACCAAGGAAGCAACATCCAAGTTTTCTAGCGAAAAACAACGACCATCTGGCAGCTGCAGCATGAAGGTATTGAGTTCATAAGGCAAACAAGCATTGCACCCTCCTTCTGTGATGACTTGGCTCGTGAGGATTTCTACGTTCATTCGTTTCGTCTCCTTTCATGAATGCTTCATGTTTAGTTTATCACAAAACCTATGACCCACGGCGGAGCAATTATTCCGCCTTAAGTTGGATGTTTTTCTTCTTCCTTCTTGCTATGCTAAGGATAAGAAAAAAAGTCTAGGAGGAGTCGCTATGAATACAGAAAGTTTATTAGGAAGAATCGTTACTGTCGTGGCAGTTTTAATCGCAGCATCTCTTGTTTTATCTGTCGTATTAGGCATTGTTGGTGGGTTGATCGGATTGATCTTCCGTTTCGGGATTCCTTTACTGCTGGCCGTTTTGATCGTTCGCTGGTTAACATCGATTCGCCAAAAGCCAAGAAAATATTATCGTTAATTACACGTAAACCAAAAACACCTGACTTTCCAACAGTCAGGTGTTTTTTTATCGATCAGCCTAATGCTACATCTAAAACCATCATTAAGATAAAGCCTAGCATGACGCCAAAGACCGCAAAATGGCGGCGACTCGTCAAGGTTTGCTGCGCTTCTGGAATCAATTCTTCCACCACTACATAGATCATAGCACCCGCTGCAAAAGCCAACGCATACGGCAAGACAGCGGACATACTCGTTACCAACAAAGCCCCGATCACACCCGCGATCGGTTCAACGATCCCAGATGCTTGCCCATACATAAAGGCTTTGGTTCGGCTTAACCCTTCTTGGCGCAAGGGGATCGAAACGGCTGCGCCTTCTGGAAAATTCTGGATCCCGATCCCGATTGCTACCGAAAGTGCTGCTAAGATCGCAGCTCGTGGATCATCAGCACTAGCCGCCGCCCCAAACGCTACCCCTACCGCCAAGCCTTCTGGGATATTATGTAGTGTGATGGAAAAAACCAGCAAGATCGTTCGCTTCAAATGACTGGGCAATCCTTCTGTTTCATGATTCGGACCAAAATGCATATGCGGGAGCGTCTTATCTGCTGCATAAAGAAACAAACCGCCCAAACCAAACCCGATACTGACCACCAGCCACGGAATATCGCCATTTTCTTCGGCTCGTGCGATCGCAGGATCTAATAACGACCAGAAACTAGCGGCGATCATCACTCCAGAGGCAAACCCCAGCATTGTATTCAGGACATTTTTATTGATTTCTTTGAAGAAAAAGACTAGCGCTGCCCCAAGCGCCGTCATACCATACGTAAAGATTGTCCCCGCCAGCGCTTGCTGCCATGGCGACAATCCAACCAACCAATCCACCATTCGTCTGCTCCTTTGTCTAACTATTCTACCAATACTCTAGCATAGGAAGCCGTCAGGTTCTACTAGGAAGGCAGCAGCAGCCAAAATTTTTCTTTCACCAGCCCTAAGCCTTTCCCGATGAAATCCTCGGCTTTACTTGAAAGTTTCAACATTCATCGCTATAATGCTAGGAGACTCCATGTCAATTTATATAAAGTGAGGAAAAGAATTGATTACAGTAAGTGATGTAAGTTTGCATTTTTCAGACCGCAAACTGTTTGATGATGTTAATATTAAGTTTACGCCTGGTAATTGTTATGGTTTGATTGGTGCAAATGGTGCTGGTAAATCAACTTTTTTAAAAATTTTATCTGGTGAGATCCAACCTTCGACCGGGAACGTTTCTTTAGGTCCTGATGAACGGATGGCTGTCTTGAAACAGAACCACTATGATTACGAAGAGTTTCCAGTGATCGAAACGGTCATCATGGGCCATAAACGTCTCTACGAAGTGATGAAAGAAAAAGACGCGATCTACATGAAGGAAGACTTTTCTGATGAAGATGGGATTCGTGCCGCCGAACTAGAAGGCGAATTTGCGGAACTTGATGGTTGGGAAGCAGAGCCAGAAGCAGCCGTTCTTTTGCAAGGCCTGAACATTCCCGATGAATTGCATCATGTCTTGATGAAAGATCTAACTGCTGGTCAACGGGTAAAAGTCTTACTCGCACAAGCCCTTTTCGGTAAGCCAGACGTCTTGCTCCTAGATGAGCCTACCAACGGATTGGATATCCAATCTATCAACTGGTTAGAAGAATTTCTAATCAACTTTGACAACACTGTCATCGTTGTTTCCCATGACCGCCACTTCTTAAATAAAGTTTGTACCCATATGGCCGATCTAGACTTCGGCAAAATCAAATTGTTTGTCGGCAACTATGATTTCTGGTTGGAATCAAGCCAATTAGCGGCGAAATTACAATCCCAATCAAATGCAAAAAAAGAAGAGCAGATCAAAGAACTGCAAGACTTTATCGCACGCTTTAGTGCCAATGCATCAAAATCCAAACAAGCAACGTCTCGGAAAAAAATGTTGGATAAAATCACCCTTGATGATATTCAACCTTCGTCCCGCCGTTATCCGTTTGTTGGTTTTAAACCAGAACGTGAAATCGGGAATGACTTGCTGCAAGTCGACAATGTCAGTGTGACGATCGACGGCAAAAAGATTTTAGACAATATCTCTTTCACCTTGAATAAAGACGACAAAGTCGCTTTTGTTGCCAATAGCGATATCACCACCACGACGCTATTCAAAGTCATCATGGGGGAAATCACTCCTGATACAGGTAGTGTTCGTTGGGGCGTCACCACGCAGCATGCCTACTTGCCAAAAGATACGACCAGCGAATTCGATACGGATACCCCGATCGTTGATTGGCTGCGTCAATACGCAAGCAAAGAAGAAGACGACAATACCTTCTTGCGCAGCTTCCTAGGTCGCATGTTATTCTCTGGTGATGAAGTATTAAAACCCGTCAACGTTCTTTCCGGGGGCGAAAAAGTTCGCTGTATGTTGTCGAAAATGATGCTTTCAAAAGCCAACGTATTGGTGTTGGATGATCCAACCAATCACTTGGACTTAGAATCGATCACCGCATTAAACGATGGTTTGATGGCCTTCACCGGCTCATTGTTGTTTGCTTCTCATGACCACCAATTTATTCAAACCCTTGCGAACCGTATCATTGCGGTCTCTAGCAAAGGCGTGGTGGATCGTGCCGAAACGACCTACGATGAATTCTTAGAAAACAAAGATGTCCAAAAACGCGTAGCAGAAATGAATCAATAAGCTGCTTCTACAAAAAAGAACGCTCCAGTTGCCTGCCACCAAGGCTGCAACTGGAGCGTTCTTTTTATTTTGTCTAATACTTCGGGCATGTTGGGCAGGTTACGCTTGTTCTAAACGGGCTTTGCCGAATGAAAACAGCGCCAAGCAGCCGTAGCCGGTATGACTGGAGATCGTTGGACCTAATGGATAATGATGAATAATAATGTCAGGAACTTTTTCGGTCAAACGCTTGATGACTTTCTCCGCTGCTTCGGCATCGCCAGCATTGGCAAAATAAACCGTATTGGTTTTTGATTCGTGAAGATTGGCGATGGTTTGATCCACGATTTTTTGGATCGCTTTGTTGCGTCCCCGCACTCGATCAACGCTACGTAATTTTCCCGCGGTATCTACGGTAATGATTGGTTTCACATTCAACAATCCACCGATCGCTGCGGCTGTTTTAGAGATTCTGCCGCCGCGTTCCAATTGTTTTAAATCATCGACGGTGACCCATGAATCTAAACGCAGTTTATTTTCTTCTACCCATTGGCTGACTTCCAGCAACGAACGCCCTTGGGCTTTTTGTTGGGCTGCTTCAGCCACTAAAAAGCCTTCGCCTAAACTAGCAGAGCGCGTATCGATCAAGGTGATCGCGACTTCTTTGTATTCTTCTTTTAGTAAGGCTACGGCTTGGACGGCACTTTGGAATGAGCCGCTCATTCCTGAAGAAAAACCTAAGTAAAGGACCGGTGTGCCCGCTTCGACATATGGCCGAAAATATTCCATATAACGTCCGACATTGATTTGAGAAGTCGTCGGTTGCGCATGCTCTTTTAGTTTTCCTAAAAACCATTCCGTATCAAATTCTTTGCCCATATCATCGATATATTCTTTGCCATCTAATTCAATCAGCATTGGAATATAGGCGACATCTAGCTCCGCTAATCTTGCTGCTGGTAAATCACAGCAGGAATCTGTCATGATTTGAAACATGGTTTCACCCCTCTCGTTACCCCCTATTATAGCAAAAAAAGAACAAGACAGAAGAAATTCTCATCAAAAGCAGCCAAACTTGTCGTTGACCGCTTCTGACACAGAAGTTCTTTGTCTTGTTCTGATGCTTTCGCGTCAGGTTAAATTTGCGCCCAAACACTTTCTAAGATGTTGGTTTGGCTGCGGTCTGGCCCTACCGAGAAGGTCGAAATGCGGACACCGACTAATTCAGAGATGCGGTGAACGTAATTGCGTGCATTTTCTGGCAGATCTGCCAATGTTTTGCAGCCAGTAATGTCTTCAGACCAGCCAGGAAGTTCTTCATAGACTGGTTTGCAGCGGTTCAACTCTTTCAAGCTTGCTGGGTAATGATAGATCAATTCGCCGTCTAGTTCATAAGCGGTACAGATTTTCACGGTTTCTAGGCCGCTCAAGACATCGATCGAGTTAAGGGATAGGTTCGTGATCCCTGAGACCCGTTTTGAATGGCGCATCACGACGGTATCAAACCAGCCCACACGACGAGGTCGTCCTGTCGTTGTCCCGTATTCACGACCGATCTTACGAATTTGTTCACCTGTTTCATCAAACAGTTCCGTTGGGAATGGACCATCTCCTACCCGAGAGGTGTAGGCTTTGCAGACACCAACGACTTTGTTGATTTTTGAAGGGCCCACACCACTACCGATGGTGACACCTCCAGCAACGGGGTTGGATGACGTTACGAAAGGATAGGTTCCTTGGTCGATATCCAGCATCACGCCTTGTGCCCCTTCAAATAAAACTCGTTTGCCTTCATCTAAGGCATCGTTAAGGATCACCGAAGTATCCGTCACATATTTTTTGATTTGTTGGCCATATTCGTAATACTCTTCAAAAATATCTTCAAAGGCGATTGGCTCTGCATCAAACATTTTCACGAATTGACGATTTTTTTCTTCTAAGTTGATACGCAGACGTTCTTCAAAAATTTCTTTGTCTAAAAGATCAGCGATCCGAATGCCGACTCTGGCCGCTTTATCCATATAGGCTGGTCCGATCCCTTTGATTGTCGTACCGATCTTGTTGTCACCTTTGGCATCTTCTTGCAGCTGATCCAAATGGATATGGTAAGGTAAAATAACATGTGCACGATCAGAGATCTTTAAGTTTTCTGTTATTATATTGTTTTCTTTCAAGTATGCTAATTCTTTAACTAATGATTTCGGGTTCACAACGACCCCGTTTCCAATGACACTGATTTTATCTGCATAAAAGATCCCTGAAGGAATCAAATGCAGTTTATAGGTCACACCGTCAAATTTAATCGTATGGCCGGCATTGTCTCCACCTTGATAACGTGCAATGACTTCCGCGTTTTCACTCAAAAAGTCCGTAATCTTTCCTTTCCCTTCATCGCCCCATTGTGTACCTACTACTACTACAGATGACATATAATGACCTCTTTCTTTAATTAGTGCATTCCTTAAGTATTGTAACAAGATTCGCAAGCTCTTTCAATCTAAAATCGAATAATCGTTTTAAATTCTCATTTTTCAGGGGTAAAAAACGAACTATTTTCTTTGGAATAATTATTTATACACGTAAAAACGAATAAAGTCGACACATAAAAAAAGCCCTACTACCATCAGCGCAATGCAGACGGCAGCAGGAGCCATTGTTTTTCAAATAATTGGTGTCTTACCCGAACTCTTCTCGTGGCGAGACCGAGGAGAATTTATTGTATTCTTTGATGAATAGAAGTTCGACCGTCCCCCGGGCACCACTCCGGTTTTTCTCAATAATGACTTCGATCACATTGTTGTTTTGTTGTTCTTCTGGTTCATCGTCATCGTCGCCTTCACTGCGGTAGTAGTCATCCCGATACAAGAAAGCAACGATATCGGCATCCTGCTCGATCGACCCTGATTCCCGGATATCACTTAAAACAGGACGTTTGTCTTGTCGCTGTTCCACACCCCGAGAAAGCTGAGACAGTGCAATCACCGGCACTTTCAATTCCTTCGCCAGTTTCTTTAATTGGCGAGAGATCTCAGAGACTTCTTGTTGGCGGTTTTCGCGACCCGTTCCTTCAATCAACTGCAAATAGTCGATCAATATCAAGCCGAGATTGCCTTTTTCTTGCGCCAGTTTCCGACAACGTGCCCGAATCTCAGAGATCTTGATCCCGGGGGTATCATCGATATAGATATTGGCGTTAGAAAGACTGCCCATGGCAACGATCAAATTCCGCCATTCTTCTTCTGAGAGCTGCCCCGTCCGCAAGTGACTAGCCTCAATCGAGCCTTCCGCACAAAGCATCCGGTTGACCAATGATTCAGCCCCCATTTCCAGACTAAAGATCGCTACGGAACGATCGGTTTTCGTTCCGACATTTTGCGCGATATTCAAGGCAAACGCGGTTTTCCCTACCGCGGGGCGGGCAGCGAGAATAATCAGCTCTTCTTTTTGCAGCCCCGCCGTCATTTTGTCTAAAGCCGCATAACCCGTAGGTAATCCGGTGATTTCTTCATTGTTTTGCGCCAATTGATCGATCGTTTCGATCGTCCGATTCAAGACTTCCGCTATCGATTGGAAGCCATTACTGTTGCGCTTTTCGGATACTTCTAAAATACTTTTTTCTGCTTGATCAATGATCGATTGTACATCTTCATCTTGTTCAAAGCCTTTGGTTACGATACGGCTCGCTGTTTGGATTAGATTGCGCAGCGTGGCTTTGTCGTCAACGATCTTCGCATAATAAGCAATACTTGCTGCTGATGGTGAAGCTTGACTCAGTTCAGTCAGGTACGTCAGACCGCCAACATCTTCAAGACTGTTGCTTTTTTCAATTTCTGCTTTCAACGTAATCAAGTCGATCGATTCACTACGGTCGTTCAACTGGATCATTGCTTGAAAAATTATTTGATGGCTGCGGCGATAAAAATCTTCTGGGGCGATTACTTCCATTGCATCGATGATCGCATCGGCATCTAAAAAGACTGCCCCTAGGACCGCTTGTTCCGCTTCAATATCTTGTGGGGGAACTTGATTTTGCCAAACTTCATTCATGCCATTCGCTCCTTCGTCCATTCATTCTACAAGATTCCCATCCAAAGTACAAGATTGCTTGGACGTTTGCCGAAAAAAACCCCAACATGTGACTGTTGGGAGTAATGCTTATTCTTGAATGGTATGAACATTGATCGTTGCTGTTACTTGTGGGTGCAATTTTACAGGTACTTGCGTAAACCCTAATGCACGAATCGGCTGATCCAATTCGATTTTGCGTTTGTCGATCTTAATTTTGTATTGCTTGTTCAAGGCATCGGCAATTTGTTTTGATGGGATCGAACCGAACAAGCGGCCATCTTCCCCTGCTTTGGCATTGATCTTCACGACGGTTTCTTCTTTTTCAAGAAGTGCTTTTAGCTCTTTCGCTTCTGCTAAGACTTCCGCATCTTGTTTTTCTTTGGCTTTTTGTTTGCCTTTTAATTCTGCCATGCTTTCATTGTTGGCAGGTTTGGCTAAGTTGTTTTTGATCAGAAAGTTTTGTGCGTAGCCATTAGGGACTTCCTTGATATCGCCTTTTTTGCCTTTGCCTTTGACATCTTGTAAGAAAATAACTTTCATCTTGGTCACTCCTTGTTATTGTTCATTTTTCGTTAATTCCGCTCGCAGCTGGTTTTCTACATCACCAATGCTGCTGTTCTTTATTTGCGTGGCTGCGTTGGTAAAATGTCCGCCGCCGCCTAATGCCTCCATCAAGGTTTGTACATTGACTTTACCAGTGCTTCTAGCACTGATACCGATCAAATCTCCTGGTTGTTTCGTAATGACAAATGCGGCATGGATCCCATTGATCGATAGCAGAGTATCGGCCGCTTTTGCAACGGTGACACTATCGTACACCCGATCTTCATCCGCTGCAGCAATCACGATATCTTCGCGGAAATGCTGGCTGCGAGAAACCAGTTCACTGATCATCAAATAGGAATCGAGATCCGTACTCAACATGTATTGAACCAATGACGTATCTGCGCCTTGGTTTTTCAAATAGCCAGCAATATCAAAGGTCCGACCAGTGGTTCGCACCGTGAAGTTCTTCGTATCCACGTAGATTCCCGCTAATAAAGAAGTCGTAATAAATTTAGGGACTTGCGATCTGCGAGAAGCGCGATACTGGATCAATTCTGCTACCAGTTCCGATGCTGAAGACGCGGAAGATTCAATATACGTCAATAATGGCTTATCGGGAAACTCATCCCCGCGACGATGGTGATCGATCACTGCGATTTTGTCAAATTCATCATAGACCGCTTGCGAGATCGACATCGACGGCTTATGGTAATCTACCATCACTAAAACACTTTCTTCATTTGATAAATTGACTGCTTCTTCCCCAGTGATCACAAATCGTTCCAGCTCGGGGTATTTTTTCAATTCTTCCAATGCCCGCTGAATGTCGGCGGTGATCTCTTTCGGATTTAAAATGATGTAGCATTCTTTGTCGCTCATCATCGCCATGTAAGCCACCCCAAAAGCCGAACCTAAAGCATCCATGTCCGGGTAACGATGACCCATGATAAAAATCCGCTGGTTTTCAGCAAAAATCTTTCTCAACGCCGTACTCATGGCACGAGAACGAACACGCGTTCTCTTCGGCGTACCATCCGTATTACCGCCAAAGAATTGCGGTTTTGCTTCTTCTTTGGCTTCTTTTAAAACGACTTGATCGCCGCCACGAACTAACGCAATGTCGAGATTGTTTTGTGCCACTTCACCAATCTCTTCAAAAGACTCTTCCCCATAGGAGATTCCCATACTGATCGTTAATGCCAGATCATTTTTTTCCGCAACTTGCCGTACTCTAGTCAAAAATTGGAATTTTTCTTCCTTCATCCGCTCAATATCTGAATACTTCGCGACGAAAAGAAACCGCTCGGAATTGATTCGTTTGTAAAAAACATGATTCTCACTTGCCCAATCAGAAATCAGTGTAGTGATCAGCGAGTTCAAATAAGAAACTTGTTTGTCGTCTTTTTTCTCAATCAAATCATCGTAATTATCAATTGAAATCAACCCAATTGCTGCCATCTTTTTTACCCCTCAATGTATCATCCCATTTTTTTGAAGCTTTGTTCCTTATTTTACCACAAAACAATCAAATAGGCGATTGATGCAAAAAGTTCCACGTGAAACTTTTTTGGTGAGATAATCATGGGAAAATTTCTGTCACTCGTTATTTTATCTGTATATAAAATAACAAGTATTTCTTCAGTAGATAAAAAAATTGACAAGCTTCAAAAGAAACTTGTCAATGAAAATCATTCGATTTATTCTTCGCCTACGAATGGAAGTAATCCCATAATACGCGCACGTTTGATTGCAATGGTAAGTTTGCGTTGGTTTTTCGCACCAGTACCAGTTACACGACGTGGTAAAATTTTACCGCGTTCTGAAATGAAACGTTTTAGTAATTCAATATCTTTATAATCGATATGTTCAATATGGTTTGCAGCAATGTAGTCTACTTTACGACGTTTGCGTCCGCCTCTTCTTTGTTGTGCCATCCTATTTCCCTCCTATCAATTTCTTAGAATGGTAAATCATCGTCTGAAATGTCGATTGATGAATTTCCGAATGGATCGGAGTTGTCTCGATCAAAATTAGGCATTCCTGATGGTTGAGAGGATTGAGTTTGATTTGAGTTATTGTTACCAAATCCAGAAGAACTATTTGAGTTATACGTATTGCTGCTGCCAGATCCGCTATCAGTTGTGCGTCTTTGCTCGGAAGCATTTCGCGATTCTAATAATTGGAAGTTGTCAGCAACGACTTCTGTTACATAAACACGTTGGCCTTGTTGGTTGTCGTATGAACGGGTTTGAATACGTCCAGTAACCCCTAATAAAGTTCCTTTGCGTGCATAGTTTGCTAATGTTTCCGCTGGTTTTCTCCAAATAACACAGTTGATGAAATCAGCTTCGCGCTCTCCACTTTGGTTGGTAAAATTGCGATTTACCGCCAAGGTAAAGGTTGCGACACCAGTGCCATTAGAAGTGTAACGTAAATCAGGATCTTTGGTTAGTCTTCCTACTAGTACAACATTATTAATCAAAGTTCATCATCTCCTCATCGCTTTTGTTTCATGTGAAACAATATTATGCTTCTTCTTTGACAATCATGTGACGGATAATGTCATCATTGATTTTCGCAAGACGGTCAAACTCGTTGATTGCACTTGCAGTTGTTGAAGAAGAAACTTTAACGATGTGATAGATACCCTCACGGAATCCATCCATTTCATACGCTAGACGGCGTTTTTGCCAATCTTTTGATTCGATAACTTCAGCGCCGTTATCAGTTAAGATTGAGTCAAAACGAGCGATCAATGCGGCTTTTGCTTCTTCATCAATGTTTGGACGAATGATATATAAGATCTCATATTTCGTGTTTTCCATTGATTTTTCACCTCCCTGTGGACTTTGGCCCCTAGTTTTCTAGGAGCAGAGAGAGTGGTCTAATTAGACTACTCACAAATAATTATTATACACTTTTTTCGTCCCTACTGCAAGCTATTTTTTTGCGTCCCTGCATCTACCCATCACCGCAAACAATCGCTTACACTGATAAATACGTCAGCTGCTGCCGATTTTTTGAAAAAGAGTAAAAAGACAGCAAGCTGCAGGTTCGCAGGTTGCTGTCTTCCTAGAAAATGTATTGCTTATTCTTGTGTATCCGTGGTGTCTTCCGTTGTTTCTTCCACAACTGGCACGTCTTGTCCCGCTGTTTCTTCGGCAGTCGTTAGTTCTTCTTCGACTTCCGGTTCAACCGTTGCCATCGTCACTACTTTGGCATTGTTTTCCATCTTCATCAAACGAACCCCTAAGGTTGCCCGACCAGTTTGGGAAACAGTCGCTACATTGAAACGAATCAAGACGCCTTTATTGGTGATCACCATGATGTCTTCCTCACCGCTGACCGTCGTCAAGCCGGCTAATGGACCGTTTTTCGCCGTAATGTTGGCTGTTTTGATCCCTTTTCCGCCACGACCTTTGATTGGGTATTCAGAGCCTTTGGTGCGTTTGCCATAGCCGTTCTCAGTGATGACCAAGACTTCACTGTCTTCTGTGATCACAGCGGCACCTACGACGTAGTCTCCATCTCTTAGACGAATGCCTCGCACACCAGCAGCTGTTCGGCCCATATCCCGAACAAGGGCTTCTTTGAAAGTCACAGAGTAGCCATCGTGGGTGCCGATGATCACGACATCTTCGCCATGGGTTTCGATCACGTTAACCAACTCATCATTTTCCCGAAGACCGATCGCAATCAGACCATTGGCACGGATATTTGAAAAGGCCGTCACTGAGGTCCGTTTGACCACACCTAGACGCGTCGTGAAGAACAAGTAGCGTCCTTCTTGAGGCCCACCAGAAGCCGAAATGATCGCTTCGATCCGTTCGCTAGAATCGATCCCTAGCAGATTGATCACAGGGATACCTTTGGCTGCCCGACCATACTCAGGAATTTCATAGCCTTTGGCTTTGTAAACTTTCCCTTTATTGGTGAAGAACAGTAATGTGTCGTGAGTCGAACAAGAAATCAACGTCTTCACGAAGTCTTCATCGTGGATCCCCATTCCTTGAACGCCACGTCCGCCGCGACGTTGTGCACGGAATTCAGACTTAGCTACTCGTTTGATGTATCCATTGTTCGTCAAAGTAATGACGATTTCTTCTTCTTCGATCAAGTCTTCATCTTCAAGACTTAAGACTTCCCCAACCAATAATTCAGTCCGGCGATCATCGCCAAAGCGTTGGCCTAATTCTTGCAACTCCGTTTGGATGATCTCTAGGACTCGTTGTGGATTTGCTAAAATGTCTGTCAAATCAGCGATAAATTCTAACAAACCTTGGTACTCGTTTTCGATCTTGTCGCGTTCCAAACCAGTCAAGCGACGCAAACGCATATCTAAAATTGCTTGCGCTTGGCGATCGGACAATTTGAAGCGCTCCATCATGCTATTTTTTGCTTCATCATCAGAATTTGATGCCCGGATCAAAGCAATGATCTCATCGATATGATCCAATGCGATCCGTAACCCTTCTAAGATGTGGGCACGGGCTTCTGCTTTGTTTTTATCAAACTGTGTCCGACGAGTCACCACTTCTTGTTGATGCTCGATGTAGTTTTCTAAAATTCGTTTCAAACTCAAAATCTTCGGCACGCCTTTTTCAATGGCTAACATATTAAAGCCAAAAGAAGATTGCAGTGCAGTCATTTTGTAGAGATTGTTTAAGATCACCGACGCACTGACGTCGCGACGAACGTCGATAACGATCCGCATGCCTTCACGAGACGATTCATCCCGCAGATCGGTGATTCCTTCGATCCGTTTGTCACGGTGCAGCTCAGAGATCCGCTCGATCAACTTCGCTTTATTGACCATATACGGCAATTCAGTCACTAAGATCCGTTCTTTACCGTTGGGCATTTCAGTCACTTCGACTTTTCCGCGAACAGTGATCGAACCTTTCCCTGTTTCATAGGCACGGCGAATACCGGATTTTCCCATGACGATCCCGCCGGTTGGGAAATCTGGTCCCGGCAGGACTTCCATCAATTCACTTGTCGTGACTTCTGGATTTTCCATCAATAGATCGATGGCTGCAATAACTTCATTCAAGTTATGAGGCGGGATATTGGTCGCCATCCCAACAGCGATCCCCGTCGTCCCGTTGACCAAAAGGTTCGGGAAGCGTGCTGGTAATACCGCTGGTTCTCGTTCTGTATCATCATAATTGCTTTGGAAATCAACAGTATCTTTGTTGATGTCCCGCAGCATCTCCATCGCCAGTTTGCTCATGCGGGCTTCGGTATACCGCATCGCAGCGGCACCGTCACCATCGACTGAGCCAAAGTTTCCGTGGCCATCGACTAACATGTAGCGATAGCTGAAGGGCTGTGCCATCCGCACCATTGATTCATAGATCGCACTATCACCATGGGGATGGTATTTCCCCATGACATCGCCGACGATCCGGGCTGATTTTTTATGGGGCTTGTCTGGTGTGACCCCTAATTCATTCATTCCATATAAAATTCGGCGGTGAACCGGCTTTAAGCCATCCCGCACATCTGGTAAAGCCCTAGCAACAATTACACTCATTGCATAATCGATAAAGGACTCGCGCATTTCACTGGTCAGATTGACGTCATGAATATTTTGTTTTGCTTCTTCACTCAAGCTGTTTCCTCCTCTACGATTGGCTAGATGTCAAGATTTTTCACGTAGTGCGCGTTTTCTTCGATAAAGGCCCGTCTTGGTTCGACGCGATCCCCCATCAGCATTTCAAAAATTTGATCGGCTTCAATGGCATCATCTACGCTGACCCGCAGCATCATCCGATTGTCAGGATCCATCGTGGTTTCCCATAACTGGTGGTCATCCATTTCCCCTAGACCTTTGTATCGTTGAACTGTTGGTTTTGGTGTCGCAGGTAGTGATTCAATCGTATTTTTCAAATCTTGTTCGGCATTCTTGCCGGGTTGGATATAATGGATATTTTTCCCTTGTTTGACACCGTACAATGGCGGTTGTGCGATATAGACATAACCGGCTTCAACGATGGGACGCATATAACGATAGAACAGCGTCAAGAGTAGGGTCCGGATATGGGCACCATCGACATCGGCATCGGTCATGATGACTAGCTTGTGGTAACGGGCTTTTGCTACATCAAAATCAGCACCAAACCCGGTACCCATTGCCGTAAACAATGAACGGATCTCTTCGTTTGCTAGGATTTTGTCCATGCTGGCTTTTTCGACATTTAAAATCTTCCCACGGATCGGTAAGATCGCTTGGAATTCCCGACTGCGGCCTTGTTTTGCTGAACCGCCGGCAGAATCTCCTTCGACGATAAACAATTCGCATTTTTCTGGATCATTACTGGAACAGTCGGCTAATTTCCCAGGTAAGTTACTGATTTCTAACGCACCTTTTCGGCGAGTCATTTCCCGGGCACGTTTGGCTGCTTGACGGGCTTTTGATGCCAAAAGTCCTTTTTCCACGACTTGACGACCCACATTCGGGTTTTCCATCAAGAATTTCGTGAAATGTTCGGAAAAGAGACGATCGGTGACTGTCCGCACTTCGGAATTTCCTAATTTGGTTTTCGTTTGTCCCTCAAACTGAGGATCTGGATGCTTGATGGAGATAACCGCCGTCAAGCCTTCCCGAACATCTTCTCCGGTCAGGTTTTCGTCGTTTTCTTTCATCAATTTTGACTTGCGGGCGTAATCATTGATCACCCGGGTCAAGGCAGTCTTAAACCCGAATTCATGGGTTCCGCCTTCATAGGTATGGATGTTGTTGGCAAAACTTAGCAGGTTGCTATGGTAGCTATCGGTATATTGCATGGAGACTTCAACCGTGATTCCTTGTTGTTCTCCTTCTAAATAGATCGGATCTGGGAAAATCACTGTTTTACTCGCATTCAAATGCTCCACATAGCTCTTGATCCCGCCGTCGTAATGATATTCTTTCAAAACGGGTTTTTCTTCCCGTTTGTCTTCGATCGAGATTTTTAAACCACGGTTCAAGAAGGCTAATTCCCGAACCCGCGTCGCTAATTTATCAAAATTGAATTCCGTTGTTTCCGTAAAGATCTCTGGATCTGGAACAAAGTGGACGGTCGTTCCGTGGCGGTCGGTTTCATCGATCACTTTTAAGTCATCAACGACTGCTCCACGATGGTATTCTTGATAATACACTTTGCCTTCTTTATAGACTTTTACGTCTAAAGTCGTGGACAACGCATTAACGACGGAGGAACCTACCCCATGAAGTCCGCCGGAAACCTTGTAGCCGCCGCCGCCAAATTTCCCGCCGGCATGCAGGATCGTAAAGACGGTTTCTACCGCTGGACGGCCTGTCTTGGCTTGGATATCAACGGGGATCCCCCGACCGTCATCGACGACCGTAATACTATTATCTGGTTCAATGATCACTTGAATACTTGAGGCAAAGCCTGCTAGTGCTTCGTCGATCGAGTTATCGACGATTTCCCATACTAAGTGGTGCAAACCTTCTGAACTGGTAGAACCAATGTACATCCCAGGTCGTTTGCGGACGGCTTCTAGTCCTTCCAGCACTTGGATCTGACTGGCATCATAGGCTTTCGCACGTTCAACTAAGCTTTTTTCTTCTTCTGTCATTCAGTCTATTCTCCTTTAATATGTCCTTGCTCTACATAAAAAATCTCTGCTTCCACAGACATTTTGTCTTTTACATGTTCTAATGTCGTTGTTGTCAGAAAGGTCTGAACTTTTCCTTCAATGGTTTCCAATAAATGCAGTTGTCGGGAATCATCCAGCTCACTCATGACATCATCTAATAAAAGGACGGGATATTCCCCTGTTTCTTCTTTCATCAAATCGATTTCTGCCAATTTGACACTTAGGGCCGTTGTTCGCTGCTGTCCTTGCGAACCAAAGGTCTGAACATTTTTCTCATTGATCAAAAAATCCAGATCGTCTCGATGGGGGCCTGCCAACGTGACTTGCCGAAATCGTTCACGGTCTTTGACTTGTGCCAAGGCTTTGACAAATTGCTGTTGGATCTCCTCCAGCGAGGTCGCCTCACCGGGCACATTTGATAAATAGTCGATCTGCAAGGTTTCTTTTCCTTGGCTGATCTTTTGGTGCAGCTGATTTGCCCAATACGCCAAGCGCTGAACAAACCGTTGTCTGGCTAAAATGATTTTACTGCCGAAAGCCACCAGCTGTTCCGTCAAAACATCTAAATAGATCTCATCGGTCTGTTTTTTTTCATTCAGCTGTTTTAAGTATTGATTGCGCTGTTTCAAAACGGATTGGTATTGAACGAGATCATAGAGATAAATTGGATCGATCTGCCCAATTTCCATATCGAGAAATTTGCGGCGGACTTGGGGACTTCCTTTTACAAGGGAGAGGTCTTCTGGAGCAAATAAAATGACATTCAGCTGCCCTATGTAACTACTGAGCTTTTTTTGCTCAATGTGGTTTACTTTCGTTTTTCGTCCTTTTTTTGACAAAAACAGTTCTAACGGGATCGTTGAGCGTCCCCGACTGACACTGCCAGAGATCCGCGCACCTTCCGTGTCCCAACGGATAAGTTCTTGCTCGCTGGAGGTGCGGTGGCTTTTGGTCATCGCCAATACATAGATACTTTCTAAAATATTGGTTTTTCCTTGCGCATTTTCGCCTAAAAAAATGACCAGACCTTTCTCAAAAGTCAGAGTCAGCGAATCATAGTTCCGATAATTGCTTAAATGCAACTCATTCAGCCGCATCTGCGTCTTCCTTCTTCACCATAAAAAAAGTACCTTCATCAGGTAGCTCAACACGCATTCCCGCATACAATTTGCGCCCTCGTCGATTTTCCGGCTCGCCGTCGACAAAAACGGTGTGCTCTGCAAGGTACCATTTCGCTTGGCCGCCGCTGCTGATCACACTGACTTCTTTGAGCATTTGTCCAAGTGTCATATATTCCGTTTCTAACGGTATTTGCATTTTCATAATTCCCCTCAATTCTATCAAAGAGCGTTTAGCTCTATTATACTCTTTTTTTGCCAAGAAAACAAATTCATCGGCATATTTTTCATTCTCAGAAGACTTACTGCTTTTAGACAAAAAAGAAGCCAAAATAGAA
Organism: Enterococcus sp. AZ188; assembly: GCF_050544075.1. NCBI lineage: Bacteria > Bacillati > Bacillota > Bacilli > Lactobacillales > Enterococcaceae > Enterococcus > Enterococcus sp. AZ188. The sequence goes on along the minus strand of NZ_CP172943.1, from coordinate 2,717 downwards.
AAAAGGGCTTAAAAACGATTTTAAGCCCTTTTAACTCATTTATTCATTTTCAGATGATTGTTTCAACTTTTTTCAAAAGACATGAAAAACTAGTTGGTGCGCACCGGTGTGATCAGCTGGATAAAGCTGCCTTTGCTCTCTGTTGGCTCCAATGTAAAGGGACGGATCGCTGAGATAAAGCGGATCACGATGCTGGTGTCACCAAATGCTCGTAGTGCAGCTTTCATATAATCAGGATTGAAAGAGATCTCTAATGGGTCGCCGGTCACTTTTTCAAAAGAAAGGTCTTCTTCCACTTTCCCGATTTCTGGTGAGTTTCCATATAAGACAACAGCTTCCTCGGAGATTGCCAAACGAACGATGTTGTTACGGCCTTCATGGGAAAGCAATGACGCCCGTTCGATAGCCTGTAACAATTCTGGCACAGAAAATTCAATTTCAGTATTGAAGCTTGAAGGGATCAGACGGTTGGTATCTGGGTAAGTTCCTTCCAATAAACGAGAATAGAATTTCATAGTTTTCGTTTGGAACAATACTTGGTTATCCATAATGCTGATTTGGATCGCTTCTTCTTCATCTGTTAAGGAACGAGAAAGTTCCGTTAGGCTTTTGCCGGGAATCACGATATTGAAGGCTGTTTCCCCGCTTTCCAAGGGAATCACCCGTTGGCTCAAACGGTGTGAGTCCGTTGCAACAGCTAATAATTTTTGATTTTCTAAGACAAAGTGGACCCCAGTTAAGATTGGACGGCTTTCGTGTTGCGAAACCGCAAAGACCGTTTCACTAACAACCTTATTCAACACGTGCGCTGGAATCTCGATCGAATCTTGACTTTCGACAACTGGTAAATGTGGATAACTATCGGCATCCAAGCCGTTGACGGTAAAGTTAGCTTTTCCAGAAGTGATCGCTACTTGATTATTGTCTAAAACTTCTAACGTTAAGGTACTTTCAGGCAAACGACGAACGATTTCGCTGAAGAAACGTGCTTGTAAAACGATTGCTCCTGTTTTTTCGATTTGCATTTGCGCTTTTTGGTTTTCCACACTTAAAAAAGTTTCAATGGAAATATCGGCATTGCTCCCAGTCATGGTCAATCCTTTTTCGGAAAGGGACAATTTTACTCCGGTTAAGATCGGGATGGTGGTTTTGGTTGAAATCGCCCGTTGGACAGTTTGTAATTCTTGCATGAACTCTGTTCGGTTTAAAGTTAGCTTCATAGCGATACTCCTTTAATTTATAGTTATTAAATAAAAGTAATAGTAGTAATAGGCTTGTTAGTAATGTGGATAACTCGAGAAAAGAGTGATTAGACTAACGAAAATGCCTGTGAATAACTTGTGGACAACTTTTTTGGTTCTTCTTTTCTTATCCACAGATCAGCTGAAGAGAATTTGTTTGATTTCAGCGATCTCATTTTTGATCGTGGGATCTGTTTCGACTAAATGCTGAATTTTTTCATGGGCATGAATGACCGTGGTATGGTCTTTGCCACCAAATTCGCCACCGATTTTTGGTAAAGAACTATCGGTCAATTCTCGAGAGAGATACATCGCGATCTGCCGTGGGACAACGATGCCTTTGACCCGTTTTTTCCCTTTTAGATCATTGACATGAATGTGATAGTATTTTGCGACTTCTTCTTGGATCTGCAAAATCGAAACTTGGGTCGAGCCATGGCTTGATTTCAAGGCTTTGATGGCTTCAGCTGCCAAGCTCGTTGTAATGTCTGAGTTTTGCATCGTAGCAAAAGCTTGCACCCGCACGAGTGCTCCTTCAAGTTCCCGGATATTTGAATCGATCTGTCCAGCGATATAACTTAGCGTATCGTCGGGGATCTCCAAGCGTTCGGCTTCGGCTTTTTTCCGCAAAATCGCAGTCCGCGTCTCTAGATCCGGCGGGGTGATATCAACGGACAAGCCCCAAGCAAAACGGGAAACCAAACGTTCTGGTAAAGTCGGGATCTCATTTGGCAAACGATCACTTGTGAGGACGATCTGTTTATTATTGCGATACAGTTCTTCGAAGGTATTAAAGAATTCTTCTTGGGTTCCTTCTTTATTGACTAAGAATTGAATATCATCCACTAGCAAAAGATCAACATTGCGGTATTCGTTTCGAAAATCTTCCATTTTGTTCTTTTGAATAGAAGTAATGAAATCATTGGTGAAATTTTCACTACTAACATACTTGATTTTGGCATTGGGACGTTTCAGCAACATTTGATGACCGATCGCATGCATCAAGTGGGTTTTCCCTAAACCAACGCCACCATAGAAGAACAGCGGATTATAAATAGACCCAGGATCTTCTGCAACAACTAAAGCAGCAGCGTGGGCCATCTGATTGCCTTTCCCGATGACAAAGGTATCAAATGTGTATTTTTCATTTAAGATCGATTTCGGCGGCCGCTCGTTTTCTTTTGCAGCTGTTTGAATAGTAGAAGGGGCTGTTTTTAAAGCTTCTGCTTCTTCGACAGTCACAAAACTAGGAATCAATTCTTCACCAGTTTTCATAAATCCCATTTCAACAATTTTGGCAGCTAGATTTTTTTCCCAATAAGATTTATGAAGATCGCTGGGTACTTCGATCAGCAGCTGATTTTTTTCAAACGACAAGACATTGGCAGTCTCGATCCAAGCACTATAACTGGCCGGATTCAGCTCTTCTTTAAAGGAACGTTGAAGATCTTGCCAAATAGAATCAGCAGATGGCAT